>NZ_JANIIC010000005.1 GCF_024519315.1 Streptomyces malaysiensis subsp. samsunensis
ACTCGACACCGTCTTCCGCCCCAAAATCGACGCCATCACCCACCTCCACGACCTCACCCGCGATCAGGACTTGGCGGCGTTCGTGGTGTACTCGTCGGCCGCCGGAGTGCTCGGCGGGCCCGGTCAGGGCAACTACTCGGCCGCCAATGCCTATCTGGACGGCCTCGCGCAGTGGCGGCGTGCGCGTGGGCTTCCCGCCACCTCGCTGGCGTGGGGCATGTGGGCAGAGACCAGTGGTATGACGGCCGGGCTGGGCTCCGGCGATCTGCACCGGGTGCGGCGCGGTGGCATCGTCGGGCTGTCCACGGTGGAGGCGCTGGACCTGTTCGACCGGTCGGTGGCGTCGGGGCTGTCGCTGCTGATGCCATCGCGGTTCGACTTCGCGGCCCTCGGCGCGGAGGCCGCGGAGCCACCGCCGCTGCTGCGCGGTCTGGTCCGACCCGCCCGGCGTACGGCCCGGCCGGTGCCGAAGGCCGCTGAGGGCGGGCTCGTACGGCGACTGGCCGGGTTGCCCACGGCCGAACAGCAGCGGCTGCTCGTCGAGTTGACCCGCGAAGAGACCGCTTCGGTGCTCGGGTTCCCCTCGGTCGACCCCATCGGTCCGGAACAGGCGTTCCGGGACCTGGGAATCGACTCGCTGACCGCGGTGGAGCTCCGCAACCGCCTCAACGCGGCCACCGGGCTACGGCTGCCCGCGACGCTGGTCTTCGACCACCCGACGCCTCTGGCCACCGCCGAGTTCTTGCGCGACCAGCTGGGCGGGCGGACCGTGGAGGCCGCGCCCCGGCCGACCCACCGCCGCCGGTCCGCTCCGGACGGAGCCGAGGATCCGGTCGTCGTGGTGGGCATGGGCTGCCGGCTGCCCGGTGACGTCCGCACCCCCGAGGACCTGTGGCGGCTGGTCGCCGCCGGAACCGACGCGATCGGCCCGTTCCCGCAGGACCGGGGGTGGGACCTGGCCGGGCTGTTCGACCCCGACCCGGACGCCGTGGGCAAGTCCTATGTACGCGAGGGCGGATTCCTCACCGACGCGGGTGGATTCGACGCCGCCTTCTTCGGCATCTCCCCGCGCGAGGCCCTGTCGATGGACCCGCAACAGCGCGTATTGCTGGAGACCGCGTGGGAGACCCTGGAAGGCTCCGGGATTGTTCCCACGTCACTGCGCGGCCAGGAGGTCGGCGTCTTCGTCGGCGCCAGCGGCCAGGGGTACGGCACCGGCCCCGGCGCGGCGCCGGAAGGCTTGGAGGGCTACCTCGGGGTGGGCGGCGCGACGAGCGTGGCGTCGGGCCGGGTGTCGTACACCTTCGGCCTGACCGGTCCCGCGGTGACGGTGGACACGGCGTGCTCCTCCTCGCTGGTGGCCATCCACCTCGCCGTACAAGCCCTGCGCTCCGGCGAGTGCACGATGGCACTCGCCGGGGGCGTCGCCGTCATGGGCCAGCCCGGCGCCTTCGTGGAGTTCTCCCGCCAGCGCGGTCTGGCGTCCGACGGCCGCTGCAAGTCCTTCGGCGAGGGCGCCGACGGCACCAACTGGTCCGAGGGCGTAGGGCTCTTGCTGCTGGAACGGCTCTCCGACGCCCGCCGCGACGGGCACGAGATACTGGCCGTGATCCGCGGCACGGCGGTCAACCAGGACGGGGCGAGCAACGGCCTCACCGCTCCCAACGGCCCCTCCCAGCAACGGGTGATCCGGCAAGCGCTGGCGAACGCCGGGCTGACGGCGGCCGATGTGGACGCCGTCGAGGCCCATGGCACCGGCACCGCCCTCGGCGACCCCATCGAGGCCCAGGCACTCCTGGCCACCTACGGCCAGGAGCGGCAGGGTGACGAGCCGCTGTGGCTCGGCTCGCTGAAGTCCAACATCGGCCACACCCAAGCGGCCGCGGGCGTGTCCAGCGTCATCAAGATGGTGCTGGCGCTGCGGCACGGCACACTTCCGCGCTCCCTGCACGCCGACGAACCCACCGCCCAGGTGGACTGGACGTCGGGCACGGTGTCCCTGCTCACCGAGGCGCGGCCCTGGCCGGTGAACGGACACCCCCGCCGAGCCGGGATCTCCTCCTTCGGGGTCAGTGGGACGAACGCGCACGTGATCCTGGAGCAGGCGCCCACCCCTGAGCCCGTACCGAAGGTGGACGACGGTACGGACACCCCCGGTCTGGTCGCCACCGGCGGAATCGCCCCCTTGGTGCTGTCGGCCAAGACCGCCACAGCCCTGCGAGCTCAGGCCCAATGCCTCCTGGACCACCTGGAATCCGGCGCCGACGCACACCCGGTGGACATCGGCTGGTCCCTGGCCACCACCCGCACCCTCCACGACCACCGCGCCGTCATCCTCACCGACACCACCACCGAAAGCACTGACACCACGGCCCCACTCACCGCCCTCGCAAGCGGACAGCCACACCCACGCCTCACCACCGGCCACGCCACCACCCACGGCAAAACCGCCTTCGTCTTCCCCGGCCAAGGCGCCCAATGGGCCGGCATGGGAGCCCAACTACTCACCACCTCCCCCGTCTTCGCCGAACGACTCCACGAATGCGCCGCGGCCCTGGCCCCGTACACCGACTGGTCACTGATCGACGTCATCACCGGCGCACCCGACGCTCCCTCGCTCGACCGCGTCGATGTCGTACAACCCGCCACCTTCGCCGTCGTCGTCTCCCTGGCCGCGCTCTGGCAGTCCACCGGCATCCACCCCGACGCCGTCATCGGCCACTCCCAAGGCGAAATCGCCGCCGCCTGCGTCGCCGGACACCTCACCCTCCCCACCGCCGCCAAAATCATCACGCTCCGCAGCCAGACCATCGCCCACCACCTCGCCGGACACGGCGGCATGATGTCCCTCGCCGCCCCTGCCGACACCATCGACCTCACCAACTGGCACGGCAAACTCTGGATCGCCGCACACAACAGCCCCAACGCCACCGTCATCGCAGGCGACACCGACGCCCTCCACGAGCTCCACACCCACTACACCGACCAAGGCATCCGAGCCCGCATCATCCCCGTCGACTACGCCTCCCACACCGGACACGTCGACACCATCGAAAACGAACTCCACCAGGCCCTGGCCGACACCACCACCGAGCCCGGCACCATCCCCTGGCTCTCCACCGTCACCGGCCAATGGACCGAACCCCACACCGCCGACGGCGACTACTGGTACCGCAACCTCCGCCAGACCGTCCAGTTCGACACCACCATCCGCACCCTCGCCGACGACGGCTACCGCACCTTCGTCGAAGTCAGCCCCCACCCCGTCCTCACCACCGCCATCCAAGAAACCCTCGAAGCAAGCCAAACCCCCCACACCACCGTCACCGGCACCCTCCGCCGCGACGACGACACCCCCACCCGATTCCTCACCCACCTCGCAGAACTGTCCACCAGGGGAACACCAATGGACTGGCCCACCGCGTACACCGGATCACGACCCTCCCAAATCCCGCTCCCCACCTACCCCTTCCAACACGAGACGTTCTGGCTGGACCGTGGCGGTCCGGGCGATGTCCGTGCCGTGGGTCTCGAGGACACCAGCCATCCGCTGGTCGGGGCCGTGGTGAGCGTGCCCGACACCGGAGGTGTGCTGCTCACCGGGCGTCTCTCCCTGCCCACCCACCCCTGGCTGGCCGACCACGCGGTCTCCGGCACCGTGCTGCTCCCGGGTACGGCGATGGTCGAGCTGGCGGTACGTGCCGGGGACGAGGCGGACACCCCCGTACTGGAGGAGCTGGTCATCAGCCGGCCGATGACGGTGCCGGACGAGGGCACCCTGCACGTCCAGGTGCTCGTCGGCGGCGAGGAGCGCGGGCGCCGCAAGGTGGGGGTCTACTCCCGCCCGGAGGGCATACGGGAGTGGACCGAGCACGCCACCGGCACGCTGACCACGGGGGCCGCCGTCCCGCCGGAAGAGGCCGAGGCCGCGCTGCCGTGGCCGCCCGAGGGTGCGGAGCCCGTGGCCCTGGAGGGGTTCTACGAGCACCTGGCCGAGGTCGGGTACGAGTACGGCCCGGCGTTCCGTGGCCTGAGGGCGGTGTGGAAGCGGGACGACGAGGTGTTCGCCGAGGTGTCGGTGCCGGAGGAGCAGACCGGGGTGGCCGGGCGGTTCGGCATCCATCCGGCGCTGCTGGACGCCACTCTGCACGCCGGGAACTTCTGCTTCCAGTCCGCTGGTGAGCGGCCCACGATGTTGCCGTTCGCGTGGACCGACGTACGGCTCCACGCCGTGGGCGCCACCGCCGTGCGGGTGCGCGCGACGGTGTCCGGCGGGGACGGGTTGTGCGTGCGGATCACCGATCCGCGGGGTGTGCCGGTCGCCACGATCGGGTCCCTCCAGCTCCGGGAGACCACACCCGACCAGTTGCGCGCGCTGGCCGCCGCGTCGGGCGGCAATGCCCTGTGGGCGGTCGAATGGGCCGAATGCGGCCTCGGCGCCACCGAAGCGCGCTGGGCCACGGTCGGGGAGAGCGGGCTCCCGGACGCCCCGTCGAGCTACGCCGATGTCCCGGAGGTCGCGGGGGCCGGGGAGCGGCCCGAGGTGCTCGTCGCCGACGTGTCCGCCTGGGTCCCCGAACAGACCGGGCCCATCGACCGTACGCACGCGCTCTGCGCCCGGGTGCTGGATCTGCTGCGGGAGTGGGTGAACCGGCCCGAACTGGCGGACACCCGCCTGGTCGTCCTGACCCGCGGCGCCATGGCCGTCCACGACACCGCCGAGGTCACCGACCCGGCCGCGGCCGCGGTCTGGGGCCTGGTCCGCTCCGCCCAGTCCGAACACCCCGGCCGGGTCCGGCTCATCGACGTCGACGGCCACTCCCACCAGACCCTGCCCACAGCGCTCACCACGGCCGAAGCCCAACTCGCCCTTCGCGACGCCACCGCCTACACGCCCCACCTGACCGCCGCGCCCACCGGCACACCGTCCCAGCCCCTCGCCCTGGCCCCGGAAGGGACCGTTCTCATCACCGGTGGCACCGGCACCCTCGGCGCCCTCACCGCCCGCCACCTCATCACCCAGCACGGCGCGCGCGACCTCCTCCTGGTCAGCCGCCAGGGGCCCGATGCCCCCGGCGCGGCCCGGCTCGGCGAGGAGCTGACGCGGCTCGGCGCCCGTATCCACATCGCCGCCTGCGACACCGCCGACCGCGACCAACTCGCCGCCGTCCTTGACGGCATCCCCGCCGACCATCCGCTGACCGCCGTGGTCCACACTGCGGGGACCCTGGACGACGCCCTGCTCACCGATCTCACCCCACGGCGCCTCGACACCGTTCTGCGCCCCAAGGTCGACGCCCTCACCCACCTCCACGAACTCACGCGCGACCTCGGCCTCGCGGCGTTCGTCGTCTTCTCCTCCGCCACCGGCGCCCTCGGCACCCCCGGCCAGGCCAACTACGCCGCCGCCAACACCTACGCCGACGCGCTCGCCCAGCAGCGCCACGCCGCCGGGCTCCCCGCCACCTCACTCGCCTGGGGCCTGTGGGAGACCACCAGCGCCCTCACGGCCGGTATGACCACCGCCCAGCAGCAACGGACCCGGCACAGCGGTGTCATCCCCCTGACCGACGCCGACGGTATGCGCCTCCTGGACACCGCGCTCACCACTCCGCACCCCCATCTCATCCCGCTCGAGCTGGACCTCGCGGCCCTCCGGAACAACACCGACCCCCACACACTCCCGCCCCTCCTGCGCGGCCTCGTACGCGGCCACCACCGCCCCACCGCCCACGCCTCGGCCCGGCCCGACGCCGCCCCGTCCCTCGCCCAAGAGCTGGCCGCGCTCGACCCGGCCCAGCGGCACCAGCGCCTCACCGAACTGGTCCGCGCCGAGGCCGCGGCCGTCCTCGGACACCCCACCCCGGACGCGGTGGGCCCGGACGACCCGCTGTTCGAGATCGGGTTCGATTCGCTGACCGCGGTGGAACTGCGCAACCGCCTCAACGCGGCCACCGGCCTCCAGCTCGCGGCGGCGATGCTGTTCGACTACCCCACCCCGTCGATGGCCGCCGAGCACCTCCAGGAGCAGCTCGCGCTGGATGCCACGAACGCACCCGTGGCGGCCCGAGAAGCGGCGGAAGACGACGACCAGAGCACGGAGAGGTGAGACGAGCATGTTCGACGTGGCGAAGTACCTGCGGCGCATCGGGGTGGAGTCCACACCCGCACCCACCCTGGACACCCTCCGGCACCTGCACAAACGGCATCTCATGGCGGTCCCGTACGACAACTCGACGGCCCCCGACCGGCTCCCGGCCTCACGGCATCTGACGAACGTCCCGCTGGACCTGGTGTTCGAGCATGTGGTGACCGAGGGCCATGGCGGAGTGTGCTACGAGCTCAACCGGCTGTTCCACACGCTGCTGGCCGAACTCGGCTACGACGTGCGCATGGTGGCGGCGGCGGTACGGCAGGCGAACGGGGCCTTCGGCCCGGAGCGCGAGCACACCTTCGACCTGGTCCGCCTCGACGGGCGGACCCACCTGGTGGACGTCGGTTTCCCCGGGCCGTCCTATTCGGAGCCGCTGCACCTGTCCGAGGAGGAGCAGCACCAGTACGGCTGTGCCTACCGCGTGACCGAACACTACGGCTACCGGGTGGTGGAACGACGGCCCAAGGAGAGCGACTGGCAGCCGGTGTACCGGTTCCGGCCGGAGCTGGCCGACCCGTCCGGCTGGGACGCGGTGCGGCTGGACAGCCTGGACGACTACGCACAGGACTCGGTGCTCGCCGGGACCACCTTCCGCAGCCGGGCCACGGACAACGGAAAGATCGTGCTGATCGGCAGGCGCTGCTTCACCGTCGAGGACGGGGTGGAGCGCACCAAGGTGCTGGTGAAGGCGGACGAGTTCCAGGACACGGTCGATCTGATCCTGGCGGGCGAATGAGCGGGAAGGAGGCGGCGGTGGACGTCGCGCGGGACACGGACAACGGCGGGCCCAAGACCGATGTGCTGATCGTCGGGTACGGACCGGTGGGGCAGCTGCTGTCGGTGCTGCTGGCCCAGCGCGGCCGCCGGGTGACGGTGGTGGAGCGCTGGCCGGAGCCGTACCGGCACCCCCGGGCGGTCGGGTTCGACAGTGAGGCCGCGCGCATCCTGGCCTCGGCCGGGATCGGCGACTCGCTCGAGAAGTTCACCGAACCCGCGCGGGACCACGCCTGGCAGAACACCAAGGGCGAGACGCTGATCGACCACGAGGTCGCCGACCGGGGGCACTGCACCTGGCCGGAGGCGCTGTCGGCCTATCAGCCGGCCCTGGAGTCCGCGCTGATCGAACACGGGGCGACGCTGCCGCGGCTGCGGGTGCTGCGCGGCTACGAGGCGGTGGGACTCGCGGACGACGGTGACCGGGTGACCTTGACCGTGGTCGGTCCGGACGGCGAGAGGACGGACCTCACCGCTTCGTGGGTGGTCGGCTGCGACGGCGCCAACAGCCTGGTGCGGGCGAGTGTCGGCACCACGGTGACGGACCTCGACTTCTCCTACGACTGGCTGATCTGCGATGTGCGGCTGCATGAGCACCGCGAGTTCCGGCCGAACAACCTGGAGATCTGCGATCCGGCCCGCCCGCGGACCGCGGTGTCCGCGGGGCCCGGACACCGGCGGTACGAGTTCATGCGGGTGCCCGCGGACGACCCCGCGCACTTCGGCACCGTGGAGAGCGCGTGGGAGCTGCTGCGGCTGTTCGACGTGACGCCCGACAACGGCGTCCTGGACCGGCACGCGGTCTACACCTTCCAGGCCCGCTGGGCGGAGCACTGGCGGGCCGGACGGCTGCTGCTGGCCGGGGACTCGGCGCACCTCATGCCGCCGTTCGCGGGGCAGGGCATGTGCTCCGGATTCCGTGACGCGGCGAATCTGGCCTGGAAGCTGGACCTGGTGCTGAGCGGGCACGCGGCACCGGCGCTGCTGGACACCTACACCAGTGAGCGGCGGGCGCATGTGCGGCACGCGGTGGAGATGTCCGTGGGCCTGGGCCGGGTGGTGTGCATGGCGGACCCGGCCGCGGCGGCGGACCGGGACGCGGCGATGCTGGCCGCGCGGAAGCGGAACATCGGGCCGAGCGCCGCACGCCGCTCGGTGGTGCGCCCGCTCGTGGACGGGTTGCTGCGGCGGGACGGGCAGGGCCGGCCGGCGCCGTACGCCGGACAGGCGGCCCCGCAGTGGCGGGTGGGCCGCGCGGGCGGCACCGGGCTGTTCGACGATGTGGTGGGCACCGGTTTCATCCTGCTGTACGGCGAGGACGTGGTCCCGGCGCTGGACGCGCGGCAGCGGACGTTCCTCGACAACATCGGGGCCCGGCTGGTGCGTGTGGTGCCCGCGGAAACGCCCGCGGCCGACCTGGAACCAGGGGACGCTCGGGACGTGGAGGGCCGGTATCTGCCGTATCTGTCGGAGATGGGCGCGCCGGCGGTGCTGGTACGCCCGGACTTCTACGTGTTCGGAATCGCGGGCGACAAGGCCGAACTGCCCTCGCTGGTGGACGACTTGGCGGAACAACTCACCCCGACCGCCACCCCGTCCTGAGGCACTCCCCCACCCGAACATGACTGGTCCCCTTCCCCGAGTGCCGTGGGGGAAGGGGACCAGTTGGTGCGCCCCTGTCGATGTGCGGCTCCGCCGCGTGGGCGCGACCAGCCACGACGGAGCCGCGGCCGGCAGACGGCATGACGACAGACCACGGCGCCCCAGCGGAGCGATCACGTATCGGAGGTCACGCTCTCCCCGGTACGCGCCGCGAGACGTCGCTCATCGCCCGCCTTGACCAGGGCGTATCTGATGGCCAGCGCCGCCGCGTTGACCGCGTGCAGCGCCTCCTGGGCGCCGGTGTCCGCCCCCTCCTGCCCGGTGGCGGCGGCCGAGGTGCACTGTGCGGCCTCCAGGCAGGCGACGCACGCCTCCACGAGGGCGTCCGGCCGCCCGCCACCGGCCCGGCTCAGCTTCGTCAGCAGCCGGCTGATCTCCCGGTGCACTTCGGTGATCGGGTCCGCCACCATCGGGTCAGCGCCCCCGCGCGCCGTCGTCCGCGGACCTCTGGGCCGGCTGGAGCTCCCCGGCCGGGACGAGGGTGAGGAACCGCTGCTCCCACAGGGCGAACACCTCGGCGGCCAGCGCCTCCGACAGCCCGCCCACGGCCTTGGCCAGATCCCCGAGGGTGGTGGTGCCGTCCACCGCGCCGAGCAGTTCGTACAGCTCGGGCGACACCTTCGCGGACGGGCCGCCGTCGTAGTCGAGGTGGATCTCGTGGACCTTCGTGCCCGCCGAGGCGTCAGGACCGCTGGTCCTGTGCTCGACCAGCCGGGTGACCGGGCGGAACCGCGGCACCAGAACGCCCAGATCGGGCGAGGGCTGGGCACGCACCAGACAGTCCTCCACCACCAGGGCGTCCAGGTCGGTGGTCAGGAAGCTGGTCACCACGTCGTCGAGGCTCTGCACGATGGGTTCGGCGTTGTTGTTGAAGGAGGTGTTGAGCAGCACGGGGGTGCCGGTCAGCTCGCCGAACCGCCGTACCAGCCGGTGGAAGCGCTCGCCCGACTCGGCCGAGACGACCTGCACCCGGGCGGTACCGTCCACGTGGGTGACCGCGCCGAGCTCGGTACGCCGCTCCGGCAGCACCGGCACCACGAAGGACATGAACTCGTGGTTGCCCTCCGCGCCGGAGAGGTCGAAGTAGTCGCGGGCGGCTTCGGCGGTGACCACCGGGGCGAACGGCCGGAAGCCCTCGCGCTTCTTCACCATCGCGTTGATACGGGTCCGGTTCTCCTCGGGGCGTGCGTCCGCGACGATGCTGCGGTGGCCCAGGGCGCGGGGGCCGAACTCGGACCGGCCGTACGCCCAGCCGAGCACCTCGCCCTCGGCGAGCAGTCCGGCCGCCCTCTCCACGGCGTCTTCGGGGAACTCCACATCGATCAGCGGCGCCCAGTCGGCCAGCCGTGCCCTGATCCGCTCCCGGGCGCCCAGCGCCGGGCCGAGGCTCGCGCTGAGCAGCCGCTTCCGGGGCCGTTGGAGAGTGCCCAGGCTCGCCGCGGCGGCGTAGGCGGCGCCCTCGCCCGCGCCCGCGTCGTGCGAGGCGGGGTGGATGAACACCTCGTCGAAGAGGCCGGACTTGAGGATCAGGCCGTTGAGGCTGGAGTTGTGGGCGACGCCGCCGCCGAAGCAGAGGCGGGACAGCCCGCTGGTCTTCGCCCAGTGCTGGAGGATGTGCAGCACGATCTTCTCGACCGCCTCCTGGAGCGCGGCGGCGAAGTCGCGGTGTGCTTGGGTGAACGGCTCGCTCTTGCGGCGCGGCCGGAAGCCCTCGGCGTAGAACAGCGGGCTGACCAGGTTCGGCACCATGATGTTGCCGTGCAGTTCGTACTCGCCGTTGTCCTGGAGGGTGTAGAGCTTGGAGAAGGTGTCGCGGTAGGTCGCGGGGTCGCCCCAGGGGGCCAGGCCCATCACCTTGTACTCGTCGCCGAAGCCGTAGCCGAGCAGATAGGTGGCGTTCAGATAGAGCCCGCCCAGTGACTTGGGCACCGGGTAGTCGGCCAGCCTCTCCAGGTGGGTGCCCTCGGCGCGGTAGACGGTGCCGGAGTGCAGTTCGCCCCGGCCGTCCAGCACCAGGACCAGCGCCGAGTCCATGCCGGAGTGCAGATATGTGGAGTACGCGTGTGCCTCGTGGTGCGGCACGTAGACGAGCTTGTCCTCCGGCAGGTCCCAGTCCAGGCCCTCCTTCAGCCGCTCCCGGATCAGCTCCCGGGAGTAGCGCAGGGGCACCCGCGGATATTCGGTGTAGAGGTGGTTGAGGACGGTGTCGATGTGGTTCTCGGGAAAGTAGTAGCCCACCGCGTCGACGTCCTCGGGCCGCGCGCCGGCCAGGGCCAGGCACTCACGGACCGCGTTGATGGGGAATTTGGTGGTCTTCTTGATCCGGTTGAGCCGCTCCTCCTCCACCGCGGCCACGAGTTCGCCGTCGCGGATCAAGGAGGCCGCCGAGTCGTGGAAGAAGACCTCGCTCAGCCGCGGCACCACATCGGTGTCCGCGGCGGAGAAGTTGCCGTTGAGCCCGAGCACAAGCACAGTGATCACCCAAACCAGTCGGAGGCGAACGCGAGGATGCGGGGCGGGAGTCGCCCGCCGGTCACCGGGAGCGCGGCAGCGCCGCGTCGGCGAGCTCAGGCGCGGTCAGCCGCAGCGTGGTCGGGGCCGGCTGGAACGCGGGGGTGAGGTGGAGGCGTTCGACGCCCTCCTCGCCGGGGGCCGCGAGGGCGGCGGTGCAGGCGCAGCCGGCATCGGCGAACCCGGCGAAGCGGTAGGCGACCTCCATCATCCGGTTGCGGTCGGTGCGCCGGAAGTCGGCGGCCAGGTGCACCCCGGCACGCGCCGCCTGGTCGGCCAGCCAGCTCAGCAGGGTGGACCCGGCGCCGTAGGAGACCACACGGCAGGAGGTGGCGAGCAGTTTCAGATGCCACACCGCCGGATGGCGTTCCAGCAGCACGATGCCGACGGCGCCGTGCGGGCCGAACCGGTCGGCCATCGTGATGACCAGCATCTCGTGCGCGGGGTCGGTGAGCAGTCCGCGCAGTACGGAGTCGGAGTAGTGCACACCGGTGGCGTTCATCTGGCTGGTGCGCAGGGTCAGTTCCTCGACCCGGGACAGCTCCCGCTCGGTGGCGCGGGAGATGGCCATCTCGATGTCCAGGGTGCGCAGGAACTCCTCGTCGGGTCCGCCGAACTCCGCCCGCTCGGCGTCACGGCGGAACCCCGACTGGTACATGGTGCGCCGCTGCCGTGAGTCCACGGTGACCACGGCGGGGCTGAACTCGGGCAGCCCGGTGAGCCCGGCCACGTCCTCGGCGGTGTAGCAGCGCACCTCGGGGAGCCGGTAGCCGACCTCGGCGCGCTCGGCGGGCTGGTCGTCCACGAAGGCCATGGCACGGTGTGCGAAGTTCAGCCGCTCCGCGATGGCACGCACCGATTCCGACTTGGGCCCCCAGCCGATGTGCGGCAGCACGAAGTACTCGGCGAGGCCCAGCGCCTCCAGGCGCGCCCAGGCGTGGTCGTGGTCGTTCTTGCTGGCGATCGACTGGAGAATGCCGCGATCGTCGAGGGTGGTGATGACATCGCGCACCCACGCGAACGGCGGCACCTCGCCGTCCTCGAGCAGGGTGCCGCGCCAGAGTGTGTTGTCGAGGTCCCAGACGAGACATTTGACGGCCGCCGTCGGCTCGCTCACGGGCTTCCCCTCCGTCATGGTCGCACCTTCTTCCGCATGTGCTGGGCGAGCACGAGCTGGCAGATCTCGCTGGTGCCCTCGATGACTTCCATCAGCTTCGCGTCGCGGTACGCGCGGGCCACCACATGGCCGTCGGACGCCCCGGCCGACGCCAGGAGCTGTACGGCGCGTGCCGCGCCCTGTGCCGCCTCGCGCGAGGCGACGTACTTCGCGTGCACCGCGTCGACGGCCATGTCGGGCGAACCGGTGTCCCAGGAGGCGCTGGCGTGTTCACAGGCCCGGGTGGCGTGCCGCTCCGCGACGTACAGCTCGGCCAGGTGCCGGGCCACCAACTGGTGCTCGGCGAGCGCCCGGCCGGACTGCTCCCGGCTGGCGGTGTGCGTGGCGGCGGCGTCCAGGCACGCGCGCAGGATGCCGACGCACCCCCAGGCCACGGACATGCGCCCGTAGGTGAGCGCGGCGGTGGTCGCCAGGGGAAGCGGCAGCCCGGTGCCGCCGAGTACATGCCCGGCGGGCACCCGGACCGCGTCCAGGGTGATGTTCGCGTGACCGGCGGCGCGGCAGCCCAGGGGGTTCTCCACCCGTGTGATGCGCACTCCGGGTGTCCGGGCGGGCACGACCACGGCCGTGGCGCCGCCCCGGTACTTCCCGAACACCAGCAGCAGATCGGCGTAGTGGGCGGCGGTGATCCACACCTTCCGTCCGGTGACGACCACCTCGGCGCCGTCGTCGGCGATCTCGGTCTCCATCGCCGACAGGTCGCTGCCGGCGCCGGGTTCGCTGAATCCGACCGCCGCCAGGTCACCGGAGGTCAGCCGGGGCAGAAAGGTGTCCCACTGCTCGGTGCCGCCGAGCCTGCGCACCGTCCACGCCGCCATGCCCTGCGAGGTCATCACGCTGCGCAGGGAGCTGCACCGGGCGCCGACCCGCGCGGTGAGCTCCCCGCCTGCCCGGCTGTCCAGTCCGGTGCCGCCGTGCTCGGGGCCGACCTGTGCGCACAGCACACCGGAGGCGCCGAGTTTGACCAGGAGGTCGCGGGGCAGTTCCCCGGCCAGGTCCCAGGCGTCGGCCCGGTCCCCGATCAACCCGCTGACCAGCTCCGCGTGGTCGGTGGCGGCGTCGGTCACGGCTTGACCCCGCGCAGCCGCAGGACCATCGCGGTCATCGCGTTCACCGTACGGAAGTTGTCCAGCGCCAGATCGGGGCCGCTGATCACCACGTCGAAGGACGACTCCAGGTGCACGACCAGTTCCATGGCGAACATCGAGGACACGGCGCCGGTGCTGAACAGGTCGGTGTCCGGGTCCCAGGTCTGCTTGGTGCGCTGTTCGAGGAACTGCTGTACCTCCTGCGCCACCGTCTCGGCGGTGTGGCTGCCCTGCTCGGATGAGATGGTCACGCCAACTCCTTCCCGTATGCGTAGAACCCGCGGCCCGACTTGCGGCCCAGGTGGCCGTCGCGGACCTTCTCCAGCAGCAATTCGCTCGGTGCGCACCGGGCGTCGCCGGTGCGTTCATGCAGCACGCGCAGCGAGTCGGCGAGGTTGTCCAGGCCGATCAGGTCCGCGGTGCGCAGCGGTCCGGTGCGGTGGCCCAGGCAGTCCCGCATGAGGACGTCCACGGCCTCCGCCGTCGCCGTGCCCTCCTGCACCACACGGATCGCGTCGTTGATCATCGGGTGCAGCACCCGGCTGGTGACGAACCCCGGCCCGTCGCCGACGACGACCGGCTTGCGCTCCAGCGCGCGCAGCAGATCCGTCACGGCGGCCATCGCCGTTTCCCCGGTACGGGGGCCGCGGATCACCTCCACCGTGGGGATCAGATAGGGCGGGTTCATGAAGTGGGTGCCGACCAGCCGTGCCGGATCGGCGATGAACCCGGCCAGTTCGTCGATCGGGATGGAGGAGGTGTTCGAGATCAGCGGCACCCGCCCGCCGGTGAGCCCGGCGACCGCTTCGAGCACCTTGGCCTTGGTGGGGGTGTCCTCGGTGACGGCCTCCACCACGGCGGTGGCCTCCCGGCCGTCGGCCGGGGACGCGGTGACCGTCAGCTCGCCGGGCGGCCGGTCGGCGGGCAGGGCTCGCATGAGCTGGGCCATGCGGAGCCGTTCGGTGACCGCGGCCCGCGTCCGGCCGGCCTTGGCCTCGTCCACCTCGACGACCGTCACCGGGATTCCGTGCCCCACGGCGAGAGAGGTGATCCCCAGTCCCATTGTTCCCGCACCCAGCACCGTGAGCCGGTGCGCTTCCGCATGTCCGCTCATCAATCGCCTCCGCAGCGCGTTGTGAACAACGTGCCGACCATGACACGCGCTTGTCGCGTTCACGATATTCTCGGGGCGGTCACGCAAATCCCCTAATGATCCCCCCTACACCCCCCTCAGCCCGGAATACGGGTTCCGGCATTCCGCGGGACGCCATTGCGCGGCACACCGGCGGATTCCTAGCATTGGCCGCATTGACTTTCCCCGGACCTTCCCTTTCCACCTTTGCGGGGTGTGGCAGTCCAATGGCTCAGCAAGTCGATGTGACCGAAGAAATTCTCGGCTATGTCCGGGAACTGTCCCTGCGCGACGACGAGGTCCTGGCCGGGCTGCGGGCGGAAACCGCGGGTCTGCCGGCCGCACAGGCCATGCAGGTGATGCCCGAGGAGGGCCAGCTCCTCGGGCTGCTGGTGCGGCTCGTCGGCGCCCGTTCGGTGCTGGAGATCGGCACCTTCACCGGCTACAGCACACTGTGCATGGCGCGGGCCCTGCCGGCCGACGGCACGCTGATCACCTGCGACGTCACGGAGAAGTGGCCGGGGCTCGGGCGTCCGTTCTGGGAGCGCGCCGAAGTGGCGGGCCGCATCGATGTGCGCATCGGTGACGCGAAGGACACACTGGCCGGACTGCGGCGGGCGGGCCGGGAGTTCGACCTGGTCTTCATCGACGCGGACAAGACCGGCTACGCGCACTATTACGAGGAGTCACTGGCGATGCTCCGGCGCGGCGGCCTCATCGTCCTGGACAACACCCTCTTCTTCGGCCGGGTGACCGACCCCGCCGCACAGGACGCCGACACCACGGCACTGCGCGAGATGAACAAACTGCTCCGGGAGGACGGACGCGTCGAGATCAGCATGCTCACCGTGGGTGATGGGATCACGCTCGCGGTCAAACGCTGAGTCCTCGCCTGCCTTGACGGCCACTTCCCGGGGCCCTCCCGGGAAGTGGCCGTTCGCGGTCGGTGCTCATGTCGGTGCCGGGCGGCGCTCCGGCCGGGGCGCCGCCGTCACGCCAACTCCATGCGGTCCGCGTACAGTTCGGTGGGCAGCTGCTCCCGGTGCTTGATGTCCAGCTTGCGGAAGACCCGGGTCAGATGCTGCTCCACCGTGCTGGCCGTGACATACAGCTTCCCGGCGATCTCCCGGTTGGTGTAGCCCATGGCGGCCAGCGACGCGACACGCCGTTCGGAGTGCGTCAGCCGCTCGATCCCGGCGTCCGCCTTCGGCGCCGGCGCCACGGCCTGGGACTGGTCGTCCGCCGGCAGCCACTCCTCGTACAGCGACGCGGCGTCGCACATCTTCGCCACATGCCAGGCCCGGCGCATGGTCCGGCGGGCCTGCTTCTTCTCGCCGAGCGCGTGGTACGCCTGGCTGAGGTCCCACAGCGTGCGGGCCAGCTCGTACTTGTCCTCCTGCTCGGTGAACAGCCCCACCGCCTCGTTGAGCAGCTGCGGCCGCCGCTTGGCCGAGCTGGTGGCGGCCAGGAGGCGCAAGGACTGCCCGCGGGCCCGGGCGCCGTCCGTATGCGGACGGCTGAGCTGCTGGTAGACCAGGATCCGGGCCCGGTCGTGGTTGCCCTGCGCGAGCCATGCCTCCGCCGCGCCGATCCGCCATGGCACCGGGTCACAGCCGCTGCTCAGCCCCCAGTCGGTGAGCAGCTCGCCGCACAGCAGAAAGTCCGCGAGCGCGGCCTGGTGCCGGCCGGCCGCCAGGAAGTAGTGGCCGCGCGCGTACAGGTAGTGCAGCCCGTAGGAGCTTTTGAACATGGCGTTGGGCACGGTCTGCGCGACGTGGAACCCCGCCTCCTCGTGCCGGCCCATCCGCGTACACGCCAGGATCAGGGAGCCGAGCGGCAGCCCGACCGCGACACCCCAGGCGCCGGGGGAGGCGTGGGTGAGGGCGGCCCGGGACCGCTCCGCGGCCTCGGCGAGGTCACCTCGGCGCAGCGCGATCTCCGACCTGGCCGCCGCCAGCACCGCCTGCCGCATCGGGACGTGCGGCCCCGCGCCGGTCTCGCCGAGCGCCCCCTCGCACCATGCGGACGCCAGGTCGATCCGGCCGCCGTAGACCAGCGCGAGCAGGGCGAACAGCCCGGCCTGCTCCTGGCACGCCGGGTCGTGGCCGAGCTGGAGTTCGCGCAGCACCTCCTCGGCCCGCCGGACGGTGTCATGGGTCTGCCCGCCGGTGAGCACGTCCGCCAGTACGGTGCCGGCCCGTGGCCACACCGCCGCCCGCGTCGCGGCGGAGCCACCGTGGTGCGCCGGGGCCGGCCGCCGCTCCGCGAGCCAGGGGTAGGTGCAGGTGAGCGCGGCCTCGATGGCATGGAGCTGGTCGGTGGCGGCGGGGTCCTCGCGCAGATGGGCGAGGAGCCCCTCCACCTCGGTCAGCCCGCCCTTCCACAGCAGCTGCATGAGCAGGGTGACGCTGTCGGGGAGGCCGAGCCGGCCGGCGCGGACGGCGCCGTACAGCGGTGTGTGGTGCCGGGTGGCGGTGGACGGGTTGATCTTCCATTCCGCCTCGGCGAGCTTCGCCTGCAAGGCGGCGCGCCGCTCCTGGTGCGGACACTGTTCGAGGGACTGCTCCAGTAAGTCGACGGCGACGGACGCCTCTTCGCCCACCGCCACCTGCTCGGCCACTTCCAGCAGCAGCTCCGGCGACCATGAATCGGGGATCCGCCCGGCCCGCACCAGATGACGGGCGATCGTGGTGGCGGGCCTGCCCTGGTCGTGCAGCAGCCGCGCGGCCCGCTGGTGCAGGGTCCTGCGGGCCCGCGCCGGCATGTCGTTGAGCACGCTCAGCCGCGCCGCCTCCTGCCGGAACGCGCCCTCGTCCATCAGCCCGGCGCCGGTCAGCGCCGCCAGCACCTGGCCGATGGGCTCGGGCTCATGTCGGGTCAGCCAGGCCAGGTCGGTGGCGGGCAGGGAGAAGCCCACCACGGCCAGCGCGCGCACCACGTCCAGGAAGATCGGCTCATTGCGGTGCAGACAGCTCAGGAAGGACTGGCCATAGCCGGTCTGGCGGGCCTCGCCATGCTCGCGGTAGTCGGCCAGCAGGGTGTGCAGCAGCAGCCGGTTGCCACCGGTGGCGGCGTAGACATCGCCGGAGCGGGGGCTCGCGGTCTCCCCCAGCTCCGCCACGACCACGTCGGCCACCTCGTCGGGGGTGAGCGGGCCGAGGCCGATCCGGTGCATGCGCTGGGAGCGCAGCAGTTCGTAGCGGAGCGGCAGGGTGGGCGCGGGCAGGCTCAGATCATCGGTGAACACGGCGGCGATCCGTGCCGAGTCCAGCCGCCGCACCAGTTGGAGGAGGAAGTGCGCGGAGGCCGGATCGCTGTGGCGCACATCGTCCACGGCGAGCAGCAGCGGGGTGTGTTCCGCGTAGTCGATCAGCGAGGTGCACAGCCGATGGCACAGCCGGGCGATCTCGGCCCGGTCCACCGGGTCGCTGGTCCCGCGGAGGATGTCCGGCAGCCCCGGCACCTCGGGTGGGCCGCCCGGTGACTTCCAGGCGCCGCGGGCCAGTTGGGAGACGACACCGAAGGGAAGATCCCGCTCGGAGGGGGAACACGTCGCCGTGATGACGAGCCGGCCGGCCGCCGCGGCCCGCTCGGAGAACGACCGGAGCAGGGTGGTCTTACCGCATGCCAGCGGTCCGTCCAGGAGAAGAGCCTGCCCGGGGCGCACCAAAGAGTCACCGAACGCGTGTCCGAGGTGCGCCGCGGCATTCAATACCGTGTCCATCGGACGGGAATTCCGCTCGGTATTCACCGGCATGGCATAGCTGAAGGGCATGTTGAGGGTCCCCGATCGAGGTCGACGAAATGCGGACTCGCGATCCTTGAATCAGACCGAACGTTGATCGGGAAACGATTCCATCAGTGCGTCCACATCAGCATCAACCCCTACCGGAACCTCCGCCCCCTAACCCGCCCCACCGCATCTCGTCCAGCACACCGCGCTGTTCAGTTATCCGGGACGCACGCCGCACGGTCAACCCCCTATCGAGGCGGCGTGCCCCTAAAGCGAAGAGGCGATGAATGCCGTGGCGTATCCCCGTTCCGGCCATTCCGCTTCGTGGCGGTCGCCCCTTCCGGATCGCGCCGTGTCACCCCGCCGGCTCGCGGGGCATCGCGGCGAGGGTGGCGCTGACGGTGTCCTCGGGAATCCCGGGCACCAGTCCGGGCCCGTCGGGGCCGTCCAGGACGAACGTCAGCCCGTCGGTGGCCTTCTTGTCCAGGCGCATCAGCTCCACCAGCTCGGCCACGGAGACCTGGGCGGGCAGCGCGGTCGGCAGGCCGTAACGGGCGACCACATCATGGTGTTCGGCCACCCGCCCCGGGCCGATACGGCCCAGCGCACCGGCGAGCCGGCCGGCGAAGACCGTACCGATGGCCACGCCCTCCCCGTGCCGCAGGGCGAACCCGGTGGCACGTTCCAGCGCATGCCCCAGTGTGTGTCCGTAGTTGAGGATGTGCCGCAAGCCCGCGTCGCGTTCGTCCGCGGCGACGATGCCCGCCTTGAGCGTCACGCTGGCCGCGATCTGGTCGAGCAGCGGCAGCCCGTCGAGATCGGGCGCGCCGATGAAGTGGCAGCGGGCGATCTCACCGAGGCCGTTGCGCCACTCCCGTTCGGGCAGGGTGGTGAGGTGATCGAGGTCGCAGAGCACGGCCGCGGGCTGCCAGTAGGCGCCGACCAGGTTCTTGCCCTCGGGCAGATTCACCGCCGTCTTCCCGCCGACGCTCGCGTCCACCTGGGCCAGCAGCGAGGTCGGCACATGGACGACCGGTGTGCCCCGGTGGTAGAGGGCGGCGGCCAGGCCCACCGTGTCGGTCGTGGTGCCGCCGCCACAGGACACCACCACATCCGAGCGGGTCAGCCCGAATTCGACGAACCGGCGGCACAGGTCCGTCACGGCGGCCAGGTCCTTGGCCTCCTCCCCGTCGCGCGTGGACACGACGAGCGAGGGCACTTTGGGGTCGGGCGTCTGCTCCGGGGGCCGCGCGGTGACCACCACCGCCTTGCGCGCGCCCAGGGCGGACACCACCCGCGGGAGCAGCCGCTGCACACCGTGTCCGATGTGGACGGTGTACGAGCGCTCGGCCAGCGCGACGGTGACCTGCCGGAAAGGAGCGGCGGAACTGGCGGCCGGACTGGAGGTCGACGTGGTCAAGACTGCCTTCCCATCGCTTGCGCGGCCCCGGCGAGAAGCTGTCTCGCCGGGGCCGGAATCGGGTGTGGGGCGCTTTCAGTCCTCTACCGCGATCGCGGCGGCCGGGCACAGGAACGACGCCTCGGCGACGCCGTCGCGCAGCGCGAGCGGCGGACGCGGGTCCAGCAGGACAACAGCCCCGTCCTCCTCCCGCTGGTCGAACACCTCCGGGGCCGCCAGCGCGCAGTGGCCGGCCGCACAGCACTTCTCCTGATCCACCGAGACCTTCACCGTGGTGTTCCCCTCTCCCTCAGTCTTCCGTCGTTCCGGCGGCCGCGCCGGCCTCCGTGGTCACCAGGCGACGGGCACACGGGCGACGCCGAAGTTCATCGACTCGTACAGAAACGCCAGGTCGTCGAGCGGGACCTCCAGGCGCAGCGCCGGCAGCCGGCGCAGCAGGGTCTCCAGGGCGATCTGGAGCTCGACCCGGGCGAGGGTCTGCCCCAGGCACTGGTGCACACCGAAGCCGAACCCGATGTGCTCACGGGCGTTCGGCCGGCCCAGGTCCAGTTCGTGGGCGTCCGCGAAGTGGGGATCGCGGTTGGCGCTGGGCAGGTTGATGATCAACCCTTCGCCCGCCGGGATCTGCACCCCGCCGACCTCGACATCCTCGGCGGCCACCCGTCCGGTGCCTTCCTGGACGATCGTGATGTACCGGAGCAGTTCGTCCACCGCGTTGGGCATCAGCCCGGGATCCGCCCGCAGCCGGGCGAGCTGCTCGGGGTGGCGCAGCAGCAGGACGCTGGACAGGGCGATCATGTTGGCCGTGGTCTCGTGGCCGGCCAGCAGCAGCACCAGGGCGGTGGCGACCACCTGCTGCTGGGTCAGCCCGCCCGTCAGCTCCTGGTCGACGATGAGCCGGCTGAGGAGGTCGTCTCCCGGCGCGGCGCGCTTGGCCGCACACATCCGGCTGACGTAGTCGACCATGACGCCGAGCGCGGCGCCCATCTCCTCGGTCGACACGGTGAAGTCCATGACGCCCTGCGAGGCCCGCTGGAACTCCGCGAAGTCGGCGTCCGAGACCCCCAGCATCACGGCGATCACCTGGGACGGCAGGGGGAAGGCGAAGTCGGCCACCAGGTCGGCCGGCGGCCCCTCGGCGATCAGCCGGTCCAGGAGGCCGTCGACGATGCCCTGGATCATCGGCCGCATCGCCTCGGTGCGCCGGATGGTGAAGTGCGCGGTGAGCATGCGGCGGATCCGGGCGTGCTCCGGATCGTCCATCCTCCCGAGGTTGAACACCTCGGCCGGCACCTCGAACTTGGTGAAGCGTGGCATCCCCTTGTGCGTGCCGTCGGCGCTGAACCTGCTGTCGCCGAGCACGGCCCGCGCCTCGTGATAGCCGGTGACGAGAAAGGGGGTGCTGCCGTCCCACATCCGCACCCGGGTGACGGCGGACCGCTCACGCAGTTCCTCGTAACCCGGCGGGGGTGAGAACGGGCATGCAGCAGCCCGCAATTCGGGGTAGTCGCGTATCTCGTCAGTCCTGTCCATCCGTCCGTCCCGTCCGTCGCTCCATCGCCACCACTGCGCCGCCCTGCGGATTGCCAAGTCTGGTGCGTGCGTCCGCGCTCCACTCCCCTAATCACTCCCCTATCCCCCCTTGCCCCGGGGCGGGGCGGGACGCTCAGCAGGAGGACGATCCGGTGGCTCCTATGAGCGGCCACAGGCGACGCGACAGATCCTGTCGATTTCCCACGGAGAGCTTGCGGTAGACGCGGGTCAGATGCTGCTCCACGGTGCTGACGGTGATGTAGAGGCTCTTGGCGATCTGCCGGTTGGTCATTCTCGACGCCGCGAGGGTGGCCACTCGCCACTCGGCCTCCGAAAGTACGGGTGGCTCGGCATCTTCGGCCGATGTGCCGGGGGCCGTTTCCTCGGGTACCCCGGGCTCCCCGGAGTCCTCGGAATTTCCCGGCGGTTGAGGGTCCGCCGGGCTCTCGGCGCCGCCCATGACGGGGTCCCGTCGGCTCTCGTGCTGGGCGCTCATTCCGCACTCGTCCATCAGCTTCTGCGCCTCATGCCAGGTGGCGCGCGCCTGCTGGGTTTCCCCGGTGCTGAGGAAGTCCCGGCTGAGCTCGACGAGCGTGCGGGCGAGTCCATAACGGTCGCCGTGCTCGCGCAGGCACTTGACGGATTGGTAGAGCAGCAGCCTGCGTTTGTCCGGGTCTTCGGCCATGGCCAGTACGCGCAGCGCTCTGCCGCGGGTGCTCATGGGGCGGTCGGGCGACAGCTTGAGTTCTTCCAGGGCGAGCCTTTTGGCCTCCGCGGGTTCATGTACGTGCAGATAGGCCTCGGCGGCGTCGATGCGCCAGGGTGCCAGATCACCGAAGTCCACGGGCCACTGGTCTATCAGCATCCCGCTCACCATGAAATCGTTCAGCGCGGCATAGGGGCGGTTGGTGGCCAGGCAGTATTGCCCCCGGGCCCGGAGGTACTCCAATCCGACAACGCTGTCGAACATCTCCTTCGGCACCCAGTAGCGCAGATACCGCTGGGCCTCGTCCAGCCTGCCGATGGCGGTGTGGGCCGCCACCAGCACGGACAGCGGTAACCCGATGGCGACGCCCCAGCCGCGTGGCGGGATGGACCTCAGCGCGGTGCCGGCGAGATCGATGGCCGAGGTGAAGTCCCCATCGCGGCACTGGATATAGGCACGCATGGACAGGGCGACGGCACACGGCGTCTTCATATTGAGCTTGTCCGCCGCGGTGAACAGCGCCCCGCACAGCCGGTCCGCCGCTTCCGTCTCTCCCCTCGCGGCCAGTGCCCAGACGATCCGGCAGGCGTACGCGTAGGCGAACCAGAATTGGTTGGAGGGCGACAACAGGTGCATGGTGTCGGGGGAGAAGTCCGCCATCTGCCGGAGATCCTTGAGATGCCCGATCTCCATGCCGAGTTCGTCCACGGAGAGCTGGAGTCCGTGCTCCAGATTGGCCGCCCACAGCCCGTCGACTTCCCTGTCCGAGGGATCCTGGTCGGGGAAGTGGTGGATCAGCGTCGGTTTGAGGAAGGTGACCCACTGCCGGGTCACCCGCAGCGCCGCCATACTGGACGAATTACCGGAGTCACCACTGCCCGACAGCCATGTGAAGGCTTCTTCGACATCGCTGAACCGGCCGAACCACAGCACCATGAAGAGCAGGAAGCACAGATACTGCTCGGGAATGTCCTCGGGGGATTCCGCCCGTATCGCGGCCATCAGCCGGTCGAGCTCGGGTTCGGCGGCCGCCGGATTGCCGGCCCATAACGCGCCGACCAGCGCCATGCGAATGTCCAAGCGCTCCCGCCGGCCGAGATCGGCGCGAGCGGCCAGCCGCAGACCGGCGACCGCTTCTTCCGTACGACCCTCGTCGAGATTCTTCCGGGCCGCGTGCCAGAGCACCGCCACACCCTTGTGATCAGGCGTCTTACCGGCGGCGACCAGGAGCTCCGCGACCGCGATCGGGTCGGCCCCGTCGGCATACAGAAGTTCGGCCGCCTTCGCGCTGAGGTGGGCCCGGTCCTCCACCGCCAGCGTTTCCAGCGCGACGGATCGGGCCGCGGGGTGCCGGAAGCATCCGTCCTCCAGGAGCCCGGCGGAGTCGAGGACATCGATGGCCCGGGCCGCGCGCTCCTCACCGCATTCGAGCAGACCGGCCACCCGCCGCGGGCTGCCGTACGGGCCCAGTACGGCGAGGATCTGTGCCATCTGGAGCAGCGACGGATGGCATAACAGGCTCCAGCGATAGGAATCCCGGAACTCCGCTCCGACCGTGACCTCTCTTTCCGATCCGTCCGGAGCGGATATGAGATGGTCGTGCAGCAGCGCCTTCACCAGCCTTGGATTGCCACCGCTGATGGCGTGACAGGAGGCGCCGATCCGGTCCGCCAGGTCGGCGTCGGCGTGCCGCTCCAGCAGACGCACGACCCCGGACTCGGAAAGTGTGCCGATCTCCATCTTGTAGAGGTTGTGGAATCCCTGCGCACGGGCGCACAGATGATGTGTCCGCCCACTGGTCATCGCGACGAGCGTACGGGTGCCGGACGCATGTCTGGCGATATGCAGAAGGCACATGAGGGAGGGGTAGTCGACATGCTCGGCGTCATCGACCGCGATGACCAGTTGTTTGCCGCCCGCGATGCGGTGCAGCACATCCGATATTTCACGGACCAGCATGGTCAGCATGCCGTGTTCGGCTTCCGAATACCGCTCCCCCGCGGTCCGCCAGCGCGCCACGACGTCCAATTCCCCCATGGCCGCGGAGGATCGGATCAGCTGTTCCACGATATTGAAGGGGATGGCGGTGTCTTCCGCGAATCCGGACGCCGTAAGACAGACCACGTCCGATTCGGCCGCCTGCTCCTCCAGACTGCTCAATAAGGTGGTCTTCCCGACTCCGGGTCCCCCGACCACCTGGAGCAGCCCACCGTTTCCCCCTGCTGCCGTGCCGAGAACGTCGCGGAGCCTCGATTGATAATCTGTCAGTCCCATACTCATCAGTCCTCGCTGTGGGGGTTGCGTCTGAGCGATGAGTTGATCTCCGCGGTCATCCCACCCCGCGGAAGAAGACTTCTCTGACGAGACAGACATCCGCTGCGCCGACGGCGGCGAATTTTCTGATGTGGATCACCTCCGGTGGAGCCCGAGTCCTTGACGTTCATATAAGCAGAGACACAACCGGAGCGATACCTTCACCCGATTGTGACCTCAGCCACGGTTTCCTGCCCCCGTGTGAACACGCCTGACCGAGCGGGCGGCCCGCCCGCACCCGGAGAAGGGTGGGACACCGCCTGCGCCGACCCGCGGAAGAAAAGCGTTCACGGCCTGCCGACGCGAATACACACCTCAGAGTGTGAACCGGTTATGGACCCGGTGGCATTCCCCGCTCTTCGCGAAGCTGGTGGCTTACCAGCAGCCGCCCCGGCCGGTCACCGCTCCGAGCCCGCCACGGCGGGCTCCGGATCGGCAAGTGCCCAACCCGCGGTCATCCCCCGGTTGCCCCAAAGTCATGTCATGTGTCATTGCCGGCAACCGCCTCGCCCTCAGCAGATATCGCATGCCCCGACTCGGTCGCGGAGTTGCGGGGATTGTCCCCCATATGATCACCACGACATCGCGACCATAAACGGCCGCCGCCTCATGATGCCCCTAAATCCTTCGCCTTGATTCGGCCGGGATTTATCTGCTTGCAAATCGGCCGAAACGGATGCGCCGGGGACCGATCCGGGGCCGTGCCCTCGGCATACGATGCCCGAAGTTCTGGCTCCTGGCCAGATCAGAGACGAGGGAGTGTAAACCGTGACCGTCAAGGGCGCGCTGTTCGACTTCTCCGGGACGCTGTTCCGAATCGAGTCCACCGAGTCCTGGCTGCGCACCGTGCTGGAGCGGAGCCGGACCGTCCTCCCGGAGGAGGAGTTCGTACGGTACGCACGGGCCCTGGAGGACGCCGGTGCGCTTCCCGGCGGCGCGGCGCCACTCGCGGTGCCGCCGCCCCTGGAGGAGGTGTGGGGCGTACGGGACCGCAGTGCCGAGTCGCACCGGGCGGCCTACACCGGTCTGGCCCGCGAGGTGCCGCTGCCCCGCCCCGGGCTCTACGACGCCCTGTATGACCGCCATATGGAGCCCGCCGCCTGGCGGCCCTATCCCGACGCCGCCGAGGTGCTGGGCGAGTTGCGCCGACGCGGGGTACGGATCGCGGTGGTCAGCAACATCGGCTGGGATCTGCGCCCGGTCTTCCGCGCCCACGGTCTGGACCGGCTGGTGGACACCTATGCGCTCTCGTACGAGCACGGCGTCCAGAAGCCGGATCCGGGGCTGTTCCAGGCCGCGTGCGACGCGCTGGAGGTGGACCCGGGCGACGCCGTGATGGTGGGCGACGACCAACGGGCGGACGCGGGAGCGGCGGCCCTGGGCTGCCGGGTCCACCTGGTGGAGCATCTCCCGGTGGACCGGCGCCCGGACGCCCTGCGCGCGATTCTCGGCCTGCTGCCGGACGCCGCCGCGACCTCCTGAGCTCCCCGAGGACGGGGCCCCGAAGGAGCCCCCGCAGCCGCACCCACCGGTTCGGGCGATCCCCCCGTGTCGCCCGAACCGGCGGAGACATGCGGCCGCCCCCCAGAGGATCGGCGGACAACCCAACGCCCCCTGAGTATATTGGCTGACAGCCAGCCAACGCAGGAGTTACAGCATGGTCCCCCGAAGCCCGTCGGTCAATGAGGAGTTGCGCCGCCGATCCCAAGTCCGTCTGCTGGACGCGACGGTCGAGCTGATCGGCGAGCACGGCTATGAGGCGACCACCCTCGCCGATATCGCCGACCGGGCCGGAGCGGCCCGCGGCCTGGTCTCGTACTACTTCCCGGGCAAGCGGCAGCTGCTCCAGACGGCCGTCCACCGGCTGATGCACATGGAGCTGGCCCGGGGGCTCGAGCGGGAGCCGCGTCCGGAGGGCGAGGGCGCCGGGCGGGAGCTGCTGGCGCGGGCCATCGACGCGATCCTCGGGCTGGCCCGGGACCGGCCGCGGCTGATGCGGACGCATATGGCCGGGATCCTCACGGCCGAGGGCTTCATCCAGTGCCCCGAGCAGCAGCGGCTGGCCGGTCTGCTGCGGGACACCGTCACGCGGTACGGCTCGGAGGACCCCGAGACCGACTACCGGCTGCTGCGCGCCCTGCTGATGGGCGCGGTGGTCGCGGTGCTGCTGCCGGGCGCGCCGATGCCGCCCGAGCGGTTGCGGGCGGAGCTGTTCCACCGCTATGGACTGGACTGGGAGCTCGGACTCCCGCCGGGCGAGGAACCGCCCGACGGGAGTCGATGAGCACTCAGAGGTGACTCATGGGGGAGGGACGGACCTCAGCGGTAGTCGGGCTGCGTCTGCGTGTTGAGCTCGCCCAGCCGGACCGAGGCGGCGCTGTCGGTGCGCCGGTCGTCGATCTTCAGGACGTCGAAGCCCTTGTCGATGTCGTTGGAGTAGATGTAGCCGTTGTAGTAGTACGCGGACCAGGAGCCGCCGGTGATGAGCGTGTCGCCGGAGAGCGGCCCGCGCTCGAAGTAGCCGATCTCCTTGGGCTTGTCGGAGTTGGTGAAGTCCCAGACGGAGACGCCGCCCTGGTACCACGCCTGGACCATGATGTCGCGGCCCTTGGCCGGGATCAGCGAGCCGTTGTGGGCGACGCAGTTCTCGGTGTCGGCCTGGTGGCGCGGGATCTTGAAGTAGCTGCGGAAGACCAGCTTGCGCTTGTCGCCCTTGCCGACGATGTCGTAGATGCCGTCGGCACCGCGGTTCTGTCCCACCTCGGCGTTGCAGGTCGCGGCGACGCCGCCGCCCAGCTCATCGGTGAACACGACCTTGGTGCCGCGCTCGTTGAAGGTGGCCGAGTGCCAGAAGGCGAAGTTGACGTTGTCCTCGACCCGGTCGATGACCCTCGGCTTCGCGGGGTCGGCGATGTCGAGCAGGATGCCGTCGCCCATGCACGCGCCCGCCGCCAGCTTCAGCTTGGGGAATGTGGTGAGGTCATGGCAGCCGGTGGTCTGGGAGACGCCGGGGTTGGTGGGCTGGCCGGGGTTTCCGCCGTCCGGGAAGAGGACGGGGAAGTCGATGACGGCGGCCTTCTCGGGCGCCTTGCGGGGCACCTTGATGACGGAGATGCCGTCGTGCGGGGGCTGGCAGTCCGGGAAGGTGACGCTGGGCGAGTACGAGGAGACGTAGATGTACACGTCCTTGCGCTCGGGCACCAGGGTGTGGGTGTGCGAACCGCAGGAGGTCTCGACGGCGGCGACGTACCGCGGGTTCCGCTTGTCGCTGATGTCGAAGACCTTCATGCCCTCCCAGGAGGACTTCTCGGTCGCGGGCTGGGTGGTGCTGTTGCAGGAGTTGTCGCTGCGCGAGGAGTCGGTGGAGAGGAAGAGCAGATCCCCTGAGACCGACACATCGTTCTGCGACCCCGGGCAGAGCACCTGGCTCACGATCCTCGGGCTCTTCGGCCGGCTGATGTCGTAGATGACGAAGCCGTCGTAGTTGCCCGCGAAGGCGTACTTGCCCTGGAAGGCCAGGTCGGAGTTGACGCCCTTGAGGTCCTGCTTGGGGATGTTGGTGAGGTGGCTGACATTGTCGCTGTGGACGATCTGGTCCACGCCGGGAATGTCGCCGTTCTCGATGGCGGCCTTGGCTTCCGCCTGCTGACCGCTGGTCACCCGCTCCTTGTGCGGAGCGTCACCGGGGTCGGGCGTCGCGGCCGCCGGGCCCGCGGCCAGCAAAGTGGCCACCAGACCGAAGGCGGCCGCGGCCGCGCCGAGGTATCTGCGCCGCTGCGGAGGTCTTTCCCACGGCTTCACTGCGTCCTCCCTTTGTCGCCGTCTCCGTTCGGAGTTGAACGGTTCACGGACCGGGGGAAGTATCGCTCTATCCATGTACACCACAACAGGTAGCAACATGTTCGTAAAGAGATTTTCCCAACGCGCCCGGACCGGTGGCGTCGCTGACGTGCTAAGACGGTCCGCGGATCCCAAGCGCCCCAGGAGGCCACGGTGTTGAATCGCCGTACGACGCTCCACACCGCATCCCTCGCGGCCGCCGCGGCGGTGGCCGCTCTGGCACTCGTCCTGACCGGCTGTGACGCGGAGAGCGGCGGCGGGGCCGACTCCGCGACGGGCAAGGACGGAAAGCCCGCGGTGATCGCGCCGGGCAAGCCCGGCGAGGCGGCGAAGAAGCTGTCGGCCGAGGAGGCGGCGAAGGCGGGGGACGACGACTCCCCCAACGCGGCCGACCGCTCCTACGTCCGCATGATGATCGAGCACCATCGGCAGGCCCTGGTGATGACCGACCTCGCCCCCGACCGGGCCGGGTCGGCGAAGGTCGAGCGGCTCGCGGAGCGCATCGCGTCCGGGCAGAAGCCGGAGATCGAGGCGATGCGCGCCTGGCAGAAGACGGACGGCGGCGAGCCGAAGGGCGGCGACGGGGGCGGCCACGAGGGCCATGACGCGAAGATGCCGGGGATGGCCACCGCGGCCCAGCTCGAGCGGCTGCGCGCCGCCAAGGGCGCCGACTTCGACGCGCTCTTCCTCAAGCTGATGATCACCCATCACCGGGGCGCGGTCTCCATGGCCACGGATCTGCTGGCCCAGGGGAACAACATCCGGGTGGAGGAGATGGCGAACGATGTGATCGCGCAGCAGAGCAGCGAGATCCGGCGGATGCGCCAGATGACGTAGCGGGGTGCCCGCGGCCGTAGGGGTCGCGTCGCGGTGCCGGGGGTGCCTCGCGGCGCCGGGGGTGCCTCGCGGCGCCGGGGTGCGGAGCTTGACCTCTCGGGCGTCCGCGGCCGTAGGGGGCCGCGTCAGGGCCGGACCAGGCCGCACGGGGATCACGGCCGGAGGCGTCACCCGGACCGGTCCCCGGCGCGTAGTGCCGGACAGGGCGCCCCGCAGGGTGGGATGCTGGAGACATCCTGCGGAAGGAGCTCCTTCGTGCTTCGCGTCGCGGTCGTCGGATCCGGGCCGAGCGGGGTGTACGCGGCCCAAGCGCTCGTCCAGCAGCAGGCTGTCCCCGAGGTGTCGGTGCATGTGCTGGACCGGCTGCCCTGTCCGTACGGACTGGTGCGCTACGGGGTGGCGCCCGACCACGAGAAGATCAAGTCGCTCCAGAACACGCTGCGCGCGGTCCTGGAGCACCCCCGGGTCAGCTTTCTCGGCAATGTGCATGTGGGCCCGCCCCCGCTGGTGCCCGAGCGGCTGCTGGGGCTCTACCACGCGGTGGTCTACTGCGTGGGCGCGGCGACCGACCGGCGGCTCGGCGTTCCGGGCGAGGAGCTGCCGGGCAGCTTCTCCGCGACCGACTTCGTCTCCTGGTACAGCGCCCATCCCGACGCGACCGGCGACGCCTTCGCGCTCGGGGCGGGCTCCGCCGTCGTCATCGGGGTGGGCAATGTGGCGGTGGACGTGGCGCGCATCCTGGCCCGCGGGGCGGAGGAGCTGAGGCCCACCGATGTGCCGCACGCGGCCCTCGGGGCGCTGTCCGAGAGCCGGGTCTCGGACATCCATATGGTGGGCAGGCGCGGGCCGTCGCAGGCGAAGTTCACCACCAAGGAGCTGCGTGAGCTGGGCTCGCTGACCGGCGCCGATGTGCTGGTGCGCCCCGAGGAGCTGGCGCTGGACCCGGCGTACGGGGACCCGTCGGGGCTGCCCCGGCTCAACCGGCGCAATGTGGAGGTGCTGCGCGACTGGGCGCGGCGCGAGCCCTCGGGCCGGGCGCGCCGGATCCATCTGCGGTTCTTCCTGCGGCCGGTGGCGCTGCTCGGCGAGGGCGCGGTGCGCGCGGTGCGGTTCGAGCGGACCGCGCCGGACGGGCGCGGCGGGGTCGCGGGCACCGGGGTCTTCGAGGACATCGAGGCGCCGCTGGTGCTGCGGTCGGTGGGCTACCGGGGTGTGCCGCTGCCGGGGCTGCCGTTCGACGAGGAGCGCGGCACGGTCCCCAACGCGGCGGGGCGGGTGCTGCGCGGCGGCGAGCCCTCGCCCGGGGAGTACGTGGCGGGGTGGATCAAGCGCGGGCCGACCGGGGTGATCGGCACCAACCGGCCGTGCGCGAAGGAGACCGTGGCCTCGCTGCTGGCCGACGCGGACGCGCTCACCGCCCGCCCGGTGGCGGCGGATCCGCTGCGGGCGCTGCGCGAGGCGGGACTGGAGCCGGTGGAGTGGACCGGCTGGCTGCGGATCGAGGCGGCCGAGGAGGCGCTCGGGGAGGCGCTGGGGCGTACGAAGGTGAAGATCCCGGACTGGACGGGGCTGCTGGGCGCGGCGCGCGGACAGGAGTGAACCGGGCCGGGTGAACCGCCGCCGGGCGCCCGGCGGCGGCCCCCGGCTCCCTGCGGTCGGACCGGTGGTTCGCGGGTCTCCGCGCGGTCCAAGGGGGTTGACACACGGCGGCAACACCCCTGAAATCAACAGATTGTTTAAGCCTTCTACGGTCGCGTCACCCTGATCCGTCGCCCATCCCTGCGCCGCGCGAGGAGCCGCCATGACGTCCGTACGCCATCCCGTGGAAGAGGTGCCGCCGCCCGGCCGGCTCACCGCCTTCGGGCTTCAGCATGTGCTGGCCATGTACGCGGGCGCGGTGGCCGTGCCGCTGATCGTCGGCGGGGCGATGAAGCTGTCCCCCGCCGATCTGGCGTATCTCATCAACGCCGATCTGCTGCTGTGCGGTATCGCCACGATCCTCCAGTGCGTGGGGCTGTGGCGGTTCGGCGTCCGGCTGCCGATCATGCAGGGCTGCACCTTCGCGGCGGTCACCCCGATGGTGCTGATCGGCACCGAGGGCGGCGGGCTGCGCGCGATCTACGGTTCGGTGATCGTGGCCGGGGTGGCGATGATCCTGCTGGCGCCGGTCTTCGGGCGGCTGCTGCGGTTCTTCCCGCCGCTGGTGACCGGCACGGTGATACTGGTCATCGGTCTCTCGCTGCTGCCGGTCGCGGGCAACTGGGCGGCCGGCGGCCAGGGCGCGGCGGACTTCGGCGCGCCGAAGAACCTGGGCCTGGCCGCCGGGGTGCTGGTCCTCGTCCTGGCCGTGCAGCGCTTCGCGCCCGGGTTCCTGAGCCGGGTGGCGGTGCTGGTGGGGATCGTGGCCGGGACGGCGGCAGCGATACCGCTGGGCTTCACCGACTTCTCCGGGGTGGGCGGCGCCGACTGGGTCGGCGTGTCCACCCCGTTCCACTTCGGCACCCCCGTGTTCGAGACTCCGGCCGTGGTGTCGATGCTGGTCGTCGCGCTGGTGACGATGACCGAGACCACCGGCGACTTCATCGCGGTGGGCGAGCTGACCGAGCGCCCGGTCGACGCGCGGCGGCTGGCGAACGGACTGCGCGCGGACGGCGCCGCGACCGTGCTCGGCGGGGTCTTCAACACCTTCCCGTACACCGCCTTCGCGCAGAACGTCGGCCTGGTGGGAATGACCCGGGTGCGCAGCCGCTGGGTGGTGGCGGCCGCGGGCGGCATGCTGGTGCTGCTCGGTCTGGCCCCGAAGCTGGGCGCGGTGGTGGCGGCGATCCCGGCCCCGGTGCTGGGCGGGGCGGGCCTGGTGATGTTCGGTACGGTCGCGGCGAGCGGGCTGCGCACGCTGGCCGGGGTGGACTTCCGGGACAACCACAACCTCACCGTGGTCGCGGTGTCGGCCGCCGTGGGGCTGCTGCCGGTCGGCGTGCCGGGGATCTACAAGGAGTTCCCGGACTGGTTCCAGACGGTGATGGACAGCGGGATCAGCGCCGGGTGTGTCACCGCGATCGCGCTCAACCTGCTCTTCAACCACCTGCCGGCCGGGCGGACTTCAGCCCCGATCGCCGCCGCCGCGCCCCTCCTGGAGGGCCGCGGCGGCGAGGACGCTGTCGAGCAGACCGGGGAACAGCGCGTCTAGGTCATCGCGGCGCAGGGCGTTCATCTTGGCGGTGCCCCGGTAGATCTGGTTGATCACACCGCATTCGCGCAGCACCCGGAAGTGGTGGGTGGTGGTGGACTTGCTGACCGGCAGGTCGAAGACCGAGCAGGACAGCTCGCCCGGCTCCTCGGCGAGCGTCCGCACCACCCGCATCCGCATGGGTTCGGAGAGCGCGTGCAGCACATCCTCGAGGCGGATCTCCTCGCGCCGCGGATGCTCCAGCGAGCGCCCGGTCGTCTGGGGCTGGGGCGCGGTCGGCGTGGTCTGCGTCTGCACGGCTGCTCCTCATCGCCTCGTTCCGGGACCTCCAGTGTAGTTTGACGATCGCCGTACTACTCCGAGCCCGAACGGGATGGCGGCGGTCCCGGCTACCGGACCGCTCGGTGGTACTGGTCCGGGCTGTGCACCCGGCCGCCCAGTTCGGCCGCCGCGTGGCGGGCGAAGTAGGGGTCCCGGAGCAGTTCGCGGCCCAGCAGGACGGCGTCCGCCTCACCATTGGTGACGATCTTCTCGGCCTGCTCCGCCTCGGTGATCAGCCCGACCGCGGCCACCGGCAGCCCGGTCTCCCGGCGCACCCGCGCGGCGAACGGCACCTGGTAGCCCGGCTCCACCGGAATGCGCACACCGGCGGCGTTGCCACCGCTGGAGACGTCGAGGAGGTCCACTCCGTGGTCCTTCAGCAGGGCGGCGAGCCGGACGGTGTCATCCGCGGTCCAGCCGTTCTCCTCCAGCCAGTCGGTGGCCGAGATACGGAAGAACAGCGGCAGTTCCTCCGGCCAGACCGCGCGGACCGCGTCGACGACCTCCAGGGCGAAGCGGGCGCGGTTCTCGAAGGAGCCGCCGTAGCCGTCGGTGCGGTGGTTGCTGTGCGGGGAGAGGAACTCGCCGATGAGATAGCCATGGGCGCCGTGGATCTCGGCCACCTCGAAACCGGCCGCGAGCGCGCGCCGCGCGGCGGCCGCGAACTGGCGGGTGATCTCGCCGATGCCCTCCTCGGACAGCTCGTCCGGCACCGGGTGACCCTCGTCGAACGGGACCGGGCTCGGCCCCAGCGGCTGCCAGCCCCGCTGGTCGGCGGCGAGCGGTTCGCCGCCCCTCCAGGGAGCGTCGGTGGACGCCTTACGGCCGGCATGGGCGAGCTGGATGCCGGGGACGGTGCCCTGCGCCTTGAGGAAGCCGACGATCTTACGGAACGCCTCGACCTGGGTGTCGTTCCAGATGCCGAGGTCTCCGGGGCTGATGCGGCCCTCGGGGGACACGGCCGTCGCCTCGACCAGGATCAGCCCCGTGCCACCGGTGGCACGGGCGCCGTAGTGGACGAAGTGCCAGTCGTGCGGAACGCCGGCGCCCTCGTCCGGGTCCGCGCTGTACTGGCACATGGGCGACATCCAGAGGCGGTTGGGGATGGTCAGCGACCGCAGGGTGAAGGGCTCGAAGAGGGCACTCATGAACGTCTCCGTTTCTCCTCGCGCGGCCCGGCCGGACCGCCGCCTTGTACGGCAACTACCGTAGTACGACGATCGTCAAATTACGAAATCCCTCGTATGAGGCCGTGACCTGCTGTGACGCATGTGACCTCGGGTGACGCGGATGGCTTCCGGCCCGTTGTCAGTGGTGGGGTGCAGACTCTGTGATGACGGACACATCCCCTTCTCCTCCATCGATCCGCCCACCGATCCGCCACCCCCCGATCTCCTTTCGCCGTTCTCGTTCCGCCGCCCATCTCATGCTCCCCATCTCATGCTCCAAGGAGTGAGCCGTCATGAACGATGTCCTGCTCGCCATCGGCACCCGCAAGGGTCTCTTCCTCGGCCGCTCCGGCGGCCGCGGGGGCTGGGACCTCACCGGCCCCCACTTCCCCATGCAGGCGGTGTACTCCGTCGGCATCGACACCCGGGGCGACCGCCCCCGGCTGCTGGCCGGTGCGGACAGCTCGCACTGGGGCCCCTCGGTCTTCCGCTCCGACGACCTCGGGGCCGCCTGGCACGAGCCCGCCGAGCCCGCGGTGAAGTTCCCGGAGGGCACCGGCACCTCGCTGGAGCGGGTGTGGCAGCTTCAGCCGGCCGGGCCCGACGAGCCGGGGGTGGTCTACGCGGGCACCCAGCCCGGGGCGCTGTTCCGCTCCGAGGACGGCGGGGAGACCTTCGCCTTCGTCCGCAGCCTGTGGGACCACCCCCAGCGGCCGGAGTGGGGCGAGGGGTTCGGCGGGCAGGCCGTGCACACCGTCGTCACCGATCCGAGGGACCCGCGGGCGCTCATGGTCGCCGTGTCCTCCGGCGGGGTGTACCGCTCCGCGGACGGCGGGGAGAGCTGGGAGCCGTCCAACAGCGGGCTCAAGGCGGAGTTCCTGCCGGATCAGTACCCGGAGTTCGGGCAGTGCGTCCACAAGATCGCCCGGGATCCGGTCGACCCGGACCGGCTCTACCTCCAGAACCACGGCGGGGTGTACCGCAGCGACGACGGCGGCACGCACTGGACCGAGATCGGCAAGGACCTCCCGGCGGACTTCGGCTTCGCGGTCACCGTCCATCCGCGCCGCGGCGGTGTCGTCTACGTCTTCCCGGCCAGCGACGGTTCGGACCGCTATCCCCCGGAGTACCGCTGCCGGGTGTTCCGCACCGAGGACGCGGGCGCCACCTGGGAGGAGCGGTGCGCCGGGCTGCCGGGCGAGCCCCACTACGGGGTGGTGCTGAGAGACGCGCTGCGCACCGATGACGCCGATCCGGCCGGGGTCTACTTCGGCAATCGCAACGGCGAGGTGTACGCCAGCGCCGACGAGGGCGAGAGCTGGCGGCAGATCGCCCGTCATCTCCCGGATGTGCTGTGTGTCCGGGCCGCCGTGATCGGCTGAGAGTGATCGCGAAGCGGCACGCGGCCACGCGCTGAGCCACTAGAGTGACGCGGTGTGGCAGCACGACCCTTGAATGAAATTGTGGAAGCGGGCTGGGCCAAGGCACTTGAGCCCGTCGAGAAACGCGTCGCGGCGATGGGTGACTTCCTGCGGGCCGAGATCGCGGCAGGCCGCACCTATCTGCCCGCCGGGCCGAATGTGCTGCGCGCCTTCCAGCAGCCCTTCGACGAGGTGAAGGTGCTGATCGTGGGTCAGGACCCGTATCCGACGCCCGGACACGCGGTGGGGCTCAGCTTCTCGGTGGCGCCCGAGGTCCGGCCGCTTCCCGGCAGCCTGGAGAACATCTACCGCGAGCTCCACACCGACCTCGGTCTGCCGCGCCCGTCCAACGGCGATCTGACGCCCTGGACCCGGCAGGGCGTCCTGCTGCTCAACAAGGCGCTCACCACGGCCCCGCGCCGCCCGGCCGCCCACCGCGGCAAGGGCTGGGAGGAGGTCACCGAGCAGGCCATCCGGGCGCTGGCCGAGCGCGCCCGCCCGCTGGTGGCCATCCTGTGGGGCCGCGACGCCCGTAACGTGCGGCCGCTGCTGGGCAGCCTCCCGGCCATCGAATCCGCGCATCCCTCCCCCATGTCCGCGGACCGCGGGTTCTTCGGCTCCCGTCCGTTCAGCCGCGCCAACGACATGCTCGTACAGCAGGGAGCGCAACCCGTGGACTGGCGCCTTCCCTGACCCGATCGTTCCAGGTGGGCGAGGGGTAGGCTGCAGGTAGGCTGCCCGTCATGACAACGCATCCGAACACCCCCGCGGGCTGGTACGCCGACCCCGAGGGCACGCCGAACCAGCTGCGCTGGTGGGACGGCGCCCAGTGGACCTCGCATACCCACGCGGGCCAGCCCGGACAGCCCCCGCCTCAGCAGGCCGCCCCGCCCAATCCCAACCCCGCCAAGGTCCAGCAGCAGGCACATGTGGGACCCACGGCGGGCGGTGGCGGCTCGCTGTTCACCGAACCGGTGCTGGTGGTGAACCAGAAGGCCAAGCTGATCGAGCTCACCAATGAGTACAGCGTCTTCGACCAGCAGGGCCGCACCATCGGTTCGGTGGTCCAGGTCGGCCAGAGCACGATGAAGAAGGTCGCGCGGTTCGTCTCGAGCCTCGACCAGTTCATGACGCACAAGCTGGAGATCCGCGACGCCAACGGGCAGCCGCATCTGGTGCTCACCCGGCCCGCGAAGTTCGTGAAGTCCAAGGTGCTGGTGGCCCGCCCGGACGGACAGCCGGTCGGTGAGATCGTCCAGCAGAACGTCTTCGGCAAAATCAACTTCGGCATCCACGTCGACGGCCAGCAGATCGGCGCCATCAAGGCGGAGAACTGGCGGGCCTGGAACTTCGCCATCGTCGACCACACCGACAGCGAGATCGCCCGGATCACCAAGACCTGGGAGGGCCTGGCGAAGACGATGTTCACGACGGCGGACAGCTACGTCCTCCAGATCCACCGCCAGCTGCCCGACCCGCTGCTGAGCCTTGTGATCGCCACGGCCCTCACCGTGGACACGGCGCTCAAGCAGGACTCGCGCGGATTCGGCTGAGCCGGTGGGCGATACGGCGCCCGGCGATGCGGCGACGCATGTGCTCGGGATCGATTCGGGCGGCTCCGGCGTACGGGTGGGCGTGGCACGTACGGACGTACTCGGTGGCTCCGCGGGGCAGCCACCGAGCTGGTCCGCGCCACTGACGTGGTCCTCGTCCACACCCGCCGCGGTCGGCGACCGGGGCATCGACGCGGCGGGCCTGCTGGCGCGGGTCCTGCCCGCCGCCCGGGAGCTGCTGCACGAGGCCGGGGCACGGCGCCTCGGCGCGGTCTGCGTCGGCGCGGCGGGCATGGCCACCCTCGGCGACGATCTGCGCGCCAGGCTCCCGGACGCGCTCGCCGACGCCCTGGGCGTACGGCGGCTCGCCCTGGCGGCCGACGCGGTGACCGCCTACGCCGGGGCGCTGGGCCAGCGCCCCGGTACGGTCGTCGCGGCCGGGACGGGCCTGATCGCCCTGGGCGCGGTGCCCGAGGGCTCGGGCGGCGGGCCGGGCGGTACGGAGGGCTCGGGCGGCGCGGGCGACACGTCCGGCGCGGGCAGCGCGTCCGGGACGGGCGACGCGTCCGGGACGGGCGGCACGAGCGGCGCATCCGGCACGAGCGTCCCGGGCAGCACGTCCGGTGTGCCCGGCGCGGGCGGCCCGGGTGGTGCGCACGGTCCGCACGGCGCGGACGCCCCGGCCGCGCACCCGGACGCCCGCCGGGCCACCGGCGGCTGGCGGCGCGCCGACGGCTGGGGCCATCTGCTGGGTGACTGCGGCGGCGGTGCGTGGATCGGCCGGGCGGGCCTGGAGGCGGCCATGCGCGCGTACGACGGGCGCGACGGCGGTTCAAAGCCTCTGCTGGCCCGTCTGGAGGCCGTGTTCGGCCCCGCTGCCGGACTGCCGGGGAAGCTGTATCCGCGCCCCGACCGGCCCGCCGTCCTGGCCTCCTTCGCCCCCGAGGTGGGCCGGTGCGCGAGCGAGGATCCGGTCGCGGAGGCGATCCTGCGGGCGGCCGCCCGCCATGTCGCCGAGGCCGCCGAAGCGGTCTGCCCCCGGCTGGAGTCGAGCGAGGTGGCGCTCGCCGGTGGGCTGTTCCGGATGGGCGCGCCGCTGCTGACGCCCGTACATGAGGAACTGGCGGCGCGGCTGCCCGGGGTCCGGGTCACGGAGGCGGCCGGGGATCCGCTGGACGGGGCGCTGTGCGTCGCGGCGGCGCTGGCCGCTGACGGGCTGCGGCTGCCACGGGACCCGGCGCTGCTCACCGTCGTCTGAGCGTCGCCCCGTACGACGCCCCGTACGCAACCGTGCGACGCCCCTTACGCCGCCCCGTACGGGGCGCGGCGCGCGGCCACAACGCGGCCACGACGCGAGCAGGACACACCGGGCGCCCGAAATGGGCCGCACGGCACGGGTGTCCCGTACGGGCGCTCACCATGAGGCACCCCGTATGGGACACCATGACCGGCAATTCCGGACACATGGTCGATTCTTCGAACACATATGGCCGCTGAACGCACATCAACACACAACACCAGCCGACAAAGTGGGACAGATGCCCCCAGTCACCCCCTCCCGAACAGCCGAGCCCATAGAGCGACTAACATGCGGCGCCATGAGCTCCCCCACAGGGCCCGCGTCCGGCCTGCCTGTACGAATGCCGCGTCCCCGCCAGCCCGGACGGCACCGCCGACCGGAGCCCGCCGCCGCACCGCTCGGCGCGCCTCCGCTGGTGCTGGCCGTCCCGGGTGCCCCGAGCGACGGCGCTCGGCGCCTGGCCGAGGAGCTTGCGAGCCTCGCCCGCTCCGAGATGCCAGGGCTCGACGCCCAGATCGGTTTCCTGGACGGGGACGGCGAGGAGTACCCGCCACTCGAGGCCGTGCTCACGCGCGCCGCCCAGGAGAACCCCGAACGTCTGCGGCAGGCGGCCGAGGCCGCCAAGGCCCTCGCCGACGAGGCCGCGGAGGCGATCGCGGCGGCCGAGGCCGCGGGCGAGGTCGTGAACGAGGTCCCGCCCGTCCCCACGGCCCCCACGGACGGCCCCGCGGCCGTCGTGGTCCCGCTGCTCGCCGGCCCGGACAACGCACAGCTGCGCCGGATACGCCAGGCCATCATGAGCAGCGGCTCGGCGGCCGAACTCACCGATGTCCTCGGCCCGCATCCGCTGCTCGCGGAGGCCCTGCACGTACGTCTGTCGGAGGCGGGCCTGGCCCGTGCCGACCGCGCCCGTCTCTTCACGGTCGCGACCGCCGCGGACGGCATCATCCTCGCCACGGTCGGCGGCGACGAGGCGGCCCAGGCCGGTGGCATCACCGGCATGCTGCTCTCCGCGCGCCTCGCGGTGCCGGTGATGGCCGCCGCGCTGGACGTGGACGGGGCCGTGGTCCGCGTCGCCGAGCAGCTGCGCTCGGCCGGCTCCGCCCGGCTCGCCCTCGCGCCGTACCTCATCGGCCCGGAGGTCTCCGCCGAGCTGATCTCGGCGGCCGCCGAGGAGGCGGGCTGTTCGGCGGCCGAGGCGCTGGGCGAGTACCCGGCCGTGGGCAAGCTGGTGCTGGCGAAGTACGCGGCGGCGATGGGCATCACGCTGCAACAGGCGTCACCGGCGATGCGCTGACACGACGGACGACGGCGAAGCGGCGAAGGACGGACGAGACAGCGGGGGCGGCGACCGCCGAGGTCACCGCCCCCACTCGTATCCGCCGGCCCCTTCGTGGCGGTCGACCCCACTCGTACCCGCCGTCGGCGGACGTCAGCCGAAGACCACGCAGGACGCCGCCGGGGCCGGGACCGAACCGCCGCGGTGCGGCACCCCGGTCGAGGGGTCGATGCCGAACCAGGTGATATCTCCCGAGCGCTCATTGGACGCGTAGAGCCTGCGGCCCGATGGATCCAGCGTCAGATCGCGGGGCCAGTGGCCGCCGCAGGGCGTGGTGGTCACCAGCTCCATACGGTCGCCGGACGCGTCGAGGGCGAGCGTGGTGATGCTGTCGTGACCGCGGTTGGCGGCCCATACGAAGCGCCCGTCCCCGGAGACCACGACCTCGGCGGGGTAGGTCTCGGCGTCCGTGCGGTCGGGCAGCACACGGGTCTCGCCCAGCGGTTCGAGCACGCCGGACGCCGCGTCCCAGCGGCATGCCGTGATCGTCGGATCGAGCTCGTTGACGACATACGCGTGGTCGCCGCGCGGATGGAACGCCAGATGGCGCGGGCCGCTCCCCGGGCGCAGCCGGACCTCGCGGTGCGGACGCGGTCCGGGCAGCGCGTGCACCTGGACCGCGTCGATCCCCAGGTCGACGGCGAGCAGCCAGCCGCCCGACGGATCGGGTGTCACGGCGTGGGCATGCGGCCCCCGCTGCCGCTCCGGATGCGGCCCGCTGCCCTCGTGCCGCAACACGGACGCGGGCTCCCCGAGCCGGCCGTCCGCCAGCACCGGCAGCGCGGTGACGCTGCCGGAGCCGTAGTTGGCGGTCAGCAGCTGCCCGCCGGCGAGCGCGAGATGGGTGGGCGCCGCGCCCCGCACCCGCACGGGCTCCCCGAGCAGCGAGGGCGGATCCTGGGTGACATCCAGGGCGGCGACCGCGCCGTCGTCGGTCTCGCTCACCGCGTACAGAATGCGCCCGCCGGGGGCGAGCGTCAGATAGGACGGGTTGACGACCACGTCCGTGGAGTTCCGGATCCCCAGCGCGCCGGTCTCGTCGTCGACATCGGCGACGGTGATCCCGGCACCCCCCGCCGAGGTGAAGGACCCGATATACGCCCGCCGTCCGCTTCCTGTCGCGCCCACCGCACTCCCCTTCCGCCGACTCCGGTTCCGGTATCCGCTCGGGCCCGACGGTAACAGAGCGGTCTAGACCAACACGCCGTCCGGCGAAGGCCGTGGCGGCTTCTTGGCATGCTGTCCCCATGAACACCATGCCCGCCGTGATCTTCGACCTGGACGGCACGCTCGTGGACAGCGAGCCCCTCTACTACGAGGCGGGGAGGCGAACCCTCCAGCAGTACGGGATCACCGGCTTCAGCTGGGAGGAGCACTCCCAGTTCATCGGGATCGGCACCCGCGAGACCCTGGAGACCCTGCGCGGCAGGTACCGCATCGAGGCGCCCGTGGAGGAGCTGCTCGCCGTCAAGAACCGGCACTATCTGGAGCTCGCCGCCACGACCGAGGTCTTTCCCGCGATGCGCGACTTCGTGGAGCTGCTGAGGGCCGCCGGGCATCCGCTGGCCGTCGCCTCCGGCTCGTCCCGCTCCGCGATCGAGACCGCGCTCAAGGCCACCGGGCTGGACGCGCTGCTGCCCCTGTATGTGTCCGCGGAGGACGTGGGCCGCGGCAAGCCGGAGCCGGATGTGTTCCTGGCCGCCGCGCGGCTGCTGTCCGTCGATCCGGGCCGGTGTGTGGTGGTCGAGGACGCCGGTCCCGGGGTGGAGGCGGCGCGGCGGGCCGGGATGCGCTGTATCGCCGTTCCGTACGTGGCGGGTCCGTCTCCGGACGGCGAGCCGTTCGCCTCCGCCGGGCTGCTCTTCCGGGGCGGACAGCCGGAGTTCGACGCCCGGCGGGCCTATGAGTGGACCACGGCCGGTAGTTGACGCCCCCGGTCCCCGGAGCGCGACAGCCCGCGGCCGACACCCCGCAACACGGTCCCCGGCCCTCCGGTGAGACGATGCGCATGCACATGCCCGGACATTCACCGGCATGTCGCAGGAGAGACGGAGGGCGTATGGAAAGACGTGGGGGTAAGGCGATCCGCCGCTGGGGGACGGCGGTCATCGCCTCGGCGGCGGCCGTGGCGGTCGCCGCGCCGGCGACCGCGGCCCAGGCCGCCGGGGCCGCGAGCGGTCCGACGGGGGTCAGCGCCAAGGGCGCGTATCTGCTGGACAACAGCGCCAACAAGCAGCTGTGGGCCAAGGCGGCGGACACCAAGCGGCCGATGGCGAGCACCACGAAGCTCATGACGGCGGTCGTGGTCCTCGACAGCCGGGGGCTGGACCTCGGCAAGAAGGTCACGGTCAAGCAGTCGTACATCGACTACACCGCGCGTGTGGGCGGCAGCAAGGCGGACCTGAAGAAGGGGGACAAGCTCACGGTCAAGCAGCTGCTGTACGGCCTGCTGCTGCCGTCCGGCTGCGACGCGGCCATGGCGCTCGCCGATACGTTCGGCACCGGTGACACCACCGCCAAGCGCACCAAGTCGTTCATCGCGCAGATGAACAAGAAGGCGTCCGCGCTGGGGATGACCAAGAGCCATTACGACACCTTCGACGGCATCTCGCAGGGCGGACAGAACTACACCACGCCCCGTGACATGACCAAGCTGGCCAGGCACGCGCTGCGCAACTCCACTCTGGGCACCGTGGTCAAGTCCGTCGACACCATCCAGAAGGCGCCGGCCGCCAACGGCAGGACCAGGACGTACTACTGGAACAACACCAACCGGCTGCTGGGTTCGTACAGCGGCGCGATCGGCATCAAGACGGGCACGGGCACCGCGCCCGGCAGGTGCCTGGTGTTCGCGGCCAAGCGGGACGGGCGCACCGTCGTGGGCGTGATCCTCAACGCGCCCAAGCGCTACCCGGACGCGAAGAAGATGCTCGACTGGGCCTTCCGGGCGAACACCGAGGTCACCTGGCGTCAGCTCCCCAAGGGCACTCCTGAGGACTGACCCGCTCCGCGGACGGTGCCCCGGCCGGATCCCGATCCGGCCGGGGCACCGGGCCGTCGAGGCGGCTGTCAGCCGCACCTACGCGCGGTGTTGATGCACTTCACGGCCTTTCTCATCAGCGAGTTGGACATCACGTTGATGAAGTCGCCGTGGTCGGTCACCGGCTTGTGCAGTTGCTCGGGGAAGCTGTCGACCGCGAAGAGCGAGCCGGGTGCCACCTTGTAGGTGATCCGCTGGATCAGCTGCGGGATGGCCTTGAACCCGCTGGGGCACGTGCCCTTGGCGTCCGCGAAGGCCACATGGGTGCGGTGGTTCGCGCTGTCGGTGTTCTTACCGTCCCAGCAGCTCTGGAACGCGAACGTACGGACCACCTTGCTGCCCTTGGGGCAGAGCGGGTACTTGTCCTTCAGCTGCCGGTTCTCGAACCCGGTGCAGCTCCAGGAGGCGTTGGCGTTGGCCGTGCCGTTGGTGAAGGACTTGGCGTCACCGGTGATGATGCGCAGGAACCTGGGCATCTCCACGACCTTGGAGACCGCGCTGCCACGGAAGGTGATCGACGCGGTGGCCGGGCGCAGGATCCGTCCGATATTGCCCTCGGTGCCGCCGCCGGGCTGGTCGGCGTCGACCTCCTTCGTCCCGTCCTGGAGCCGCAGGACCGGCCAGTAGTGGGTGGAGCGGTCGCCGTTGGTGCAGGTGGTCCCGGCGGCGGCGAGGCCGTCGTTGGTGGAGAAGGCGCCGGTGTCGCGGTTGCCGACGTAGTCGTGCATATGGTGGGCGCCGTTGCTCACACCGGGGGCGACGATCACGTTGTCCGAGTTGAAGTGCTTGTTCTCATTGCGTCCGCAGCGCGATGAGAAGGTGCCGCGGGAGGCGTTGGCCCGGGTGCGGGGGTTCTTGACGTTCGGCCTCACCTTGCGGATGTCCACGAAGTCCGCCCGCACCGGGCCGGACTGCGGCGGGGCGCCCGCGGCCGGAGCGGCGGGGGCGGCCGTTCCCGCGGCGGGGGCGGCGCCTGCCGGGGTGGCGGCGGGGGGCGCTTCCTGCACGGTGCAGGGGGCCAGCGTGCCCAGGCCGGACGGGCGGCTCGACACCCGGTCCATCTCGTTCCCGATGCGGTTGAGCGCGCCACGCCGCTGGGCGGTCAGCGGCTCGAGCACCCGGGTGCGCACCCAGTCCTGGTCGGCACCGGCGCCGCGCGCGGCCAACCGCTGGTAGGCGTCGGCCACCTGGCTGTCCATCGTCGCCAGTTCCTTGTCCACGGTGGGCCGCGCCTGCTGCGGCACACTCGACAGCCGGGTCGCGGCATCCGGGCACTTGACGGTCATCGCCGCTCGTGCCGATGTCTGCCGCTGCCCGGCCGACTGGCGGGCGGCGGAAGCGTCGTTGTCGGTCATCAGGAGAGCCCCGCCACCCACGGCCAGTGCGGTCACTCCGACCACGGTCAGCCCGATGACCCTGGATCGCTTGTGTCTCTTCTTGTTCCTCATCCTTCGCCCCTCATCGGCAGTCTCCATACGCCGGGGACGCCTTGCCCTCGGCCGCGTCGGACCGCGCCCCCACCACCCGTCCCGGAGTTGGAAGGCACAGCGCGACGCCGATGGATACGGACGGCGAGGCGATCGTTCTCAACGGTGGTCGCAACATCTCGTGAAAAACCGGAGGAGTGGGTGCGGTGGCGTATCTCCGCAACGGCTTCACCACATATCCACCGGCCTCGGGGACGAAGCCGTTCAGCCATGGCTAAAGTGAGTGCTTCGCTTCACACCCCCCAATGTCCCTCTACGCGCCGCGGAGCCCCCATGTCCAGCGCGACCTCGTCCACCGCGCGTCATCGCAAAGCCAAGCCCATGAGCCTCGCGCTGCGCCGCGCCTTCATCGTCGCGGCCGTCCCGGTCACCGGCGCGCTGCTGTCGGCTCCCTCCGCGCTCGCCGCCGACAAGACCGCCAAGACCACCGCGACGACCCAGTCCGTGGCCGCCGCCGACGGGCTCGACCCCGCCGAGCAGCGGATCGCGGACAACCTCAACACCCGCGCCCAGAGCCCGAGTCTGGGCGACACCTTCAGCGGTGTCGTGCTGGACTCCGCGTCCGACAAGGTCGTCTGGGGGCACAACGCCGACACCGCGCTGATGCCCGCGTCCAACGCCAAACTGGCCACCGCCACCGCGGCGCTGACCGTGCTCGGCCCCGAGCACCGGTTCACCACCAAGGTGGTCTACGGCGATGGCACGCTCACCCTCATAGGCGGCGGCGACCGCCTGCTGACCACCGCCGACCTCACCGAGCTCGCCAAGACGGCCGCCGCCGGGGTCAAGCTCGGCGGCCTGGACTCGGTCAAGGTCCGCGTCGACGACAGCCTCTTCGCCGAGCCGACCCTCGCCACCGGGTGGAACGACTCGTACTACGACGACCAGGTCTCACCGGTGCGTTCCCTGGTGGTGGACGGAAAGCTGTCCGCGGACACCTCCATCGACGCGGGGAAGGTCTTCGCCCGACAACTCGCCGACCAGGGCGTCACCGTGGACGGCGAGGTCACCCGCGGCACGGCCCCGGCGACGGACGTTCCGGTGGGACACCATCTGTCCCCCACACTGTCCGAGACGGTCAAGAAGATGCTCAAGAAGAGCGACAACGACATCGCCGAGACGGTGCTGCGCATGACCGCGCTCGGCGCCGGCAGGCCCGCCACGTTCGAGGACGGCACGGCCGTGGTGCGGGACGTCCTCAGCGGGCACTACGGGGTCTCGATGGACAACTTCCAGATCCACGACGGCAGCGGGCTGTCCCGCGCGGACCGCATCCCGGCGCAGACCGTCGCGGACATCCTCGACCTGGTCACCGACCCGCGCTACCGCGGCCTGCTGCGCTCCATCGACGAGGGTCTGCCCGTGGCGGGCGAGGCGGGCAGCACCCTGGGCCCCGAGTGGGGCCGTTTCGACACCGCGGACTCCCAGTGCGCCGTCGGCCAGGTCAAGGCCAAGACCGGCACGCTGACCGGCGCCATCGCCCTGAGCGGCCTGACCAAGGCTCAGGACGGCCGGTGGAAGGTCTTCTCCTTCATCGAGAACGAATCCTCCGCCGACCCGGCCGCGACCAAGGACACCCTCGACGGCCTCGCCGCCACCGTCAACGGCTGCTGGGCCTAGGGTCAGTCGTCAGTCGTCAAAGGGGGCGCGCCCTGCTCCCGACGCCTGGCACGGCCGCTCGCCGCGTTGTCGCGTCGCCCGAGTACGCCCAGTACGAGGGCGACGCTCCGCCTTGCGATCGACCGCCTGGCCCAACGGCGGTCGATCAGCCCAGGAAGCTCAGCCGGACCTGGCGCTCGGGGTTGTCGCGGTTGGTGTCGACCAGGCACACCGACTGCCAGGTGCCCAGCGCCAGCCCGCCGCCGATGACCGGGAGGGTGGCGTGCGGCGGCACAAGGGCGGGGAGGACGTGGTCACGGCCGTGGCCGGGGCTGCCGTGGCGGTGGCGCCAGCGGTCGTCCGGGGGCAGCAGATCGCGCAGCGCGGAGAGCAGATCGGTGTCGCTGCCCGCGCCCGTCTCCAGGATCGCGATCCCGGCCGTGGCATGCGGGACGAAGACGTTGAGCAGGCCGTCACCGCCGCCCGCCACCTCCCGTAGATACGCCTCGCAGTCGGCGGTGAGGTCGGCGACGGTCTCGGTGGAACCGGTGGTGACGCTGATGGTGTGGGTACGGAATGTGCTCATGGCTCCATCCTGATACGCCGCCCCGCAAAACTCCCGCAACAAAGGTCCGAGGGGCAAGACAGGCGTTGACCGGTTCCGGACGTCCTCGCTAGCTTCGTGAGCATGTATACGTCAGCCCTGCTCACCACGCGCGGTCATATCGACCTGCTGCGGGTGGCGTCCGCCGCGTGTCCCGGCCACCGCTGACCTTCCCCCTTCCTCCCCCGCTTCTTCTCCGCCTCGGCAACGCCCCGTTCCGGCCCGTTCCGCCGTACCGGCCCTGATGGTCGGGCCGTACCGGCGTACGCAGGGGCATCGAGGCGTACCCGCTTTGTGGAGCCCCCATGTCCCCGGTTCTCGAACCGGTCGTGCCGCTCTCCGCGCGCCGCCGCACCGTACCGCGCTGGCTGCGGCGCACGACCGGACCCCTACTGCTGCTGGTGCTCTGGCAGGTGTCCAGCGCCACCGGTGTGCTGCCCTCCGACACCCTGGCCTCCCCCGGAACCATCGCCCGTACCGCCTCCGACCTGGTCGAGGACGGCACCCTCCCGCACGCCATGCTGGTGTCGGTGCAGCGGGTGCTGATCGGGCTGGTGCTCGGCGGGGTCATCGGCGTCTCGCTCGCGCTGATCTCCGGGCTCTCCCGGCTCGGTGAGGACCTCGTCGACGCGAGTGTGCAGATGCTGCGCAGCATCCCCTGGGTCGGCATGATCCCGCTGTTCATCATCTGGATGGGCATCGGCGAGGCCCCGAAGATCGCGCTCATCGCGCTGGGCGTCACCTTCCATCTCTATCTCAATGTCTACGCGGGCATCCGTGGTGTGGACGCCCAGCTCATCGAGGCCGGGACCTCGCTCGGGCTCGGCCGCTGGGGGCTGATCCGCCATGTGGTGCTGCCGGGTGCGCTCCCCGGTGCGATGACCGGGCTGCGCTACTCCCTCGCCACCGCCTGGCTGGCGCTGGTGTTCGGCGAGACCATCAACGCCGATGACGGGATCGGCTTTCTGCTCAACCGCGCACGGGAGTTCTTCCAGACCGATGTGATCGTGGTCTGCCTGATCGTCTACGCCGCCCTCGGCCTGCTCGCCGATTTCATCGTCCGCACCCTGGAGAGGCTGCTGTTGCAGTGGCGACCGAACTTCACCGGCACGTGAGCTCCGTGGACAAGGAGCTGGAGAAGACGACGGACGAGAAGGGTGCGACGGAGGAGAGGGGCGGGGACGGCGGCGATGCCGCGGTGCGGGTCCGCTCGCTGACCCGCTCGTTCGACGGCCGCGCGGTCATCGACGATCTCCAACTGGACGTCGGGGCGGGTGAGTTCGTGGCGCTGCTGGGCCGCAGCGGCTGTGGCAAGTCCACGCTGCTGCGGGTCCTCGCCGGGCTCGACCGGGAGATCGAGGGCGAGGTGCTGGTGCCACGCCGCAAGGCCGTCGCCTTCCAGGCACCGCGGCTGATGCCCTGGAAGCGGGTCTGGCGCAATGTGCTGCTCGGGCTGCCGGGCCGCCCCGGGCGGGCCGTGGCCGAGCGGGCGCTGAACGAGGTCGGTCTCGGCCATCGGGTCGACGCCTGGCCCAAGACCCTCTCCGGCGGTGAGGCACAGCGCGCCTCGCTCGCCCGTGCGCTGGTGCGCGAGCCCGATCTGCTGCTGCTGGACGAGCCGTTCGGCGCGCTGGACGCGCTCACCCGGATCACGGCCCAGCAGCTGGTCGCCGAGCTGTGGCAGCGGCGGGGCTGTGCGGTGCTACTGGTCACGCATGACGTGGAGGAGGCGCTGCTGCTCGCCGACCGCGTACTGGTGATGGACGGCGGCGTCATCGCGCACCAGGTCCGGGTGGACCGGGACCGGCCGCGCGACATCGCCGACCCGCTCCTCGCCGAGCTGCGCACCGAGCTCCTGGACCGGCTGGGTGTGAAGGCGCCCGAACCGGCCGTCCACAAAGTGGCCTGACGGCCGTCCGGCACGATCCCGTACCCGCCCGCGCGACACCTCGCGATCTCGCAACCCTCTGATCTCCCCGAACGGACCCTGCTGACATGAGACGGCGAATCGTCCCCGCCCTGTCCCTCCCGCTCGCCCTGCTGCTGTCCGCCTGCGTCAGCTCGAACTCGCACAACGACTCCGGCTCCTCCGGCAATACCGACGGCAAGGGCGATGTGACCCTCAACGTCGGTGACCAGAAGGGGAACGACGAGGCGGTGCTGCGCGCCGCCGGGCAGCTCAAGAACCTCCCGTACAAGATCAAGTGGTCCACGTTCACCTCCGGCCCGCCGATCCTGGAGGCTGTGAGCGCCAAGGCCGTGGACATCGGCGGGGTCGGCAACACCCCGCCGGTCTTCGCCGCGGCAGCCAAGTCCCACATCAAGGTCGTGGCCGCCAAGCACGGCACGGCCGACGGCGAGACGATCCTGGTCAAGAAGAGGTCGTCGCTGAAGCGGACCGCCGACCTCAAGGGCAGGTCGGTGGCGGTAGCGCAGGGCAGCTCGGCCCACTACCAACTGGTCGCCTCGCTCGCCAAGGCCGGGCTCTCGATCAAGGACGTCAAGGTCAACTTCCTTCAGCCCGCCGACGCCCTGGCCGCCTTCACCCGCGGCAAGGTGGACGCCTGGGCCGTCTGGGACCCGTACACCTCCCAGGCGCTGCGCCAGTCGGACGCGCGGGTGCTCACCACGGGTCAGGGCGTGGTCAACGGCCTCAACTTCCAGGTCGCCAACCCCTCCTCCCTCGACGACAAGAAGAAGGCGAAGGTCATCGAGGACTATCTCGGGCGGCTGCGCCGGGCCCAGGACTGGGTCTACCAGCACCCCGAGGCATGGGCCAAGGTGTGGGGCAAGGAGACCGGGCTGCCGTACCAGGTGGCGCTGGACTCCGTGAAGCGCACCAACGGCACCCGGGTGTACGTCGCGGTCGACAAGCCCGCCGTCGCCTCGGAGCAGGAGATCGCGGACACCTTCGCGAAGCTGAAGCTCACCCCGCGCCGCTTCCGGTTCGCCGACTATGTGGACACCCGCTTCAACGGCGATCTGCCCCCGTCCACCTCCGCACCGCGCAGCTACGGAAAGGACTCCTGAGGGACCCCTTTTCGGGAGCGCCCCATCGGGTAAGCGCGTGGAAACAATCAGGCCGCGCGAACACACCCGATGAAACGAGGTGAGCATCATGCACACCGCCACGGCCCGGCGGACGGCCGCCTCGCCGTCCGCGCTGCGGGCCACCTTGGACTGCCGCCCCGAAGCGGCCTCGTACGCACGCCAACTCACCAGCACCTTCCTGGAGGGCCTGCGTCCGGAGCCCGATCGGAGCGCCGTCGAGGCGGTGATGCTGATCGTCTCGGAGCTGGTCACCAATGCCGTACGGCACTCGGGCGGCCGGTACTGCTCGCTGCGCGTGTCGGCCGACCCGGAGGCCATCGCCATCGCCGTCGGCGATGCCAGCCGCGTACCGCCGCACCGGCGCACTCCGGATGTCCGGGGAGCGGGCGGCGGATTCGGCTGGCCGATGATCTGCGGTATGGCCATGGCCACGGCCGTCACCGAGGAGCCGGGCGGCGGCAAGACCGTGAACGCGATCGTCGCCCGGCGGGGGCGGGCCACCGCCCCCGCGCCGAGTTGATCCGTCGGCGACCCCGCGTTACGGCGTCGGGCCCCGCCCCGTAGCCGTCCGCGCGTCGTCGACGGCCACGGCGATCCCGTCGAGGACGCGTTCGAGGCCGAAGACGAAGTCGTGGTCGGTGGCCGGGTCGTCGTACGCGCCGTCCGGCGCCGCCTCGAACAGGCCGGCGGAGAGGAGCAGCGCCATCTGCGGGAAGCGGTCCGGGGTGATGAGCCGCGCCAGGGTCCGGCCGTAGACCCGCTCGGTCTCCTCCTGGCTCAGGCCCGTTCCGCTTCTGCCCTGCGCGTGTTCCTGGGCGAGCAGGGAGGCGTGGCGCACATAGCCGCTGAGCAGGCTCAGACTCCCGACCTTCGCGGCCCAGTCGAGCTCCGTGCCGCTCAGCGCGCTCAGGCCCGCCTCCATCCAGGCGATCTCATGAGGTCCCGTCGGCGGCCCCGCGATGGGGAGGCGGGGGAGCCAGGGGCGGTGGTGGTTGACCAGGCGCTGGGCGACGGCCCACTGCCGTAGCCCCGCACGCCACCGGTCCGGGGCGGTCTCGACATCGGGCGGAGAGCCGAGCGCCAGGTCCCGCATGAGGACGAGGAGCTCGTCCTTGGATCCGACGTGGCGGTAGAGGGACATCGGGGAGACGCCCAGCTCTTTCGCGATCTTCGGCAGCGTCGCGCCCGGCAGCCCGTCGCGGTCCGCCAGCTCCACCCCCGTACGCACCACGCGCTCGGTGTCGAGCGCGGCGGGCCGGCCGAGGCCCGAGGCCGGGACCGGCAGCCGCCACAGGCGGGCCAGCTCGGCGGGCGCCTCCTCCTGGTCGGCCGACATGGCGCTTCTCCTTCTCGTACCTCGGTTTCTCACCAGGTACATCATGGCGCACGGCTACTTAGTATCGCTCATATAGATTATTGCTTATACTAAGCCGGGCGCCGAGGGCTCGCTCACGTCCCCTTGCCCGAAGGGCCCTCAATACGACAGGACGGAGAGAGATCCCGGTGACCGCCATATCGACGCAGTCCCATGCCCCGGGCCCCGCGCGGGGCCCAGTCCGCCGGACCGAACGGGCCCTGGCCCCCGATCTGGCCCGGGGCACCATGCTGCTGTTCATCGCGCTCGCGAATGCCGCGGTGTTCGCCTTCGGCAACCAGCCGGGCGCCGAGGGGTCCCCGCACGGCTGGGAACGCCCGTTCAACCTCGTCATGTTCGTCTTCGTGCACGCCCGCGCCTATCCGATGTTCGCCGTGATGTTCGGCTACGGGCTGGTGCAGCTCACCCGCAGACAGGACGCGGCGGGCACCGGCCCCGGCGCGGCGCGCTCGGTGCTGCTGAAGCGCAACGCATGGCTCGTCGCCTTCGGCCTCGTCCACGCCGCGCTGCTCAACTTCGGTGATTTCCTGGGGGCTTACGGCATCGTCGGCATCCTCTTCACCCTGCTGCTCCTGCGCCGCGGCGAGCGGGTGCAGCGCGTCGTGCTGTGGCTGTGGGGCGGTATGACGGTGTACGTCGCCGTCGTGGCGGCCATGGCCGGCTACCGCGCCGCGAACAGCGGGTCGGGGTCCGCCGGTGTGCCGACGGGCGATGTGGATTCGCTCTCGGCACCCGACTACGCCGCGTCCGTGGCCGACCGGCTCGGCGAGTGGCCGATCCACACGCTGACCGTGGTGCCGTTCATCGTGATCGTCTGGCTGGGCGCGTGGGCCGCGCGCCGGGGCGTGCTGGAGGACCCGGCCCGCCACCGGCGGCTGCTGATCCGCACCGCGGTGATCGGGCTCGGCATCGCCTTCGCGGGCGGGGCGCCGATCGGCCTGGTCAGCGCGGGGTTCGTGCATGTCGACGGCGCCACCGCGGACGCGTTCCTGATGCTGTACGAGGTGAGCGGGCAGTTCGGCGGCCCGGGATATGTGGCACTCTTCGGACTCCTCGCCCTGCGCCTGTCCAAGGGCCGCTCCGGCTCGCGGCCGAAACTCCCCGTGGCGGCGCTGGCGGCCCTGGGCCGGCGGTCGCTGAGCGGCTATCTGTGCCAGTCCTTGGCGTGGGTGCTGCTGCTCTCCCCGTTCGCCCTCGCGCTGGGCGAGCGGACCGGCAGTCCGACGCTCACCGCGTGTCTGAGCGCCATCCTGATCTGGCTCGCCACGGTGGCCGGGGCGTATGCCCTCCAGCGCCGTTCGCTTCCGGGGCCCGCCGAGAAGCTGCTGCGGAGGCTTACGTACGGCCCCCGGTAGCCGGCTCCCGGCGCTACGGCGGCAACGGCGAAGGCCGGTCGTCTCGGTGACGACCGGCCCGACGTTCAACCGCTCACATTCAACCGCCTGCGTTCAACCGCCCGCATTCGGCCGTCGGCGTTCAGCCGCCGATGTTCACATCGATGCAGGCGTAGAAGGCGTTGGAGGTGTCCGCGATGTTCCAGACGGCGAGCACCTTCTGCTGGCCCTTCAGGTCACCGAAGTCGACCTGATGGGTGACGGTCTCACCCGGCTGCGCTCCCCCGTCGTCGATCTCTGTGACCTTCTGGCCGCCGACGAAGTACTGCCAGGTGTTGGTCGAGTGACGCGCGGTCAGCTTCCAGGTGAAGTCGGCCTTGGACGGGACGGGCGTGACCGCCCAGCCCTTGCTGTCGTCGTCGAGCTCGGCGAACCGCGAGTTACCAGCGCTGCAACTCGTCAGCCCCTTGGGGCCTTCGACGCTCTGCGGCTCGTACTTGATGTCGCCGCAGGGCACGGTCCCGGCCGCACACTGGGCCTGGCGGCTCGGCGGGGTCGAGATGTAGCCGTGCGCGCTCGCCTCGGCCGTGGGGAGGCTCAGCGCGATCATGGGAGCTATCCCCGCGCCGATGACCACGGACAGCTTGCGTTTCATGTTCATGCCAACTCCTTCGCGGCGAGGGCCCCACGCCAGGCGCGAAGCCCTTGCCGAAGGTGGGGATGTGGGGGGATGTGGGGGGTGGCTGTGTCGGAACGTTTCATGGCCGTTCAGGCGGCCGCGAATCCGCGCCGCACTAGGTCTAGACCATACCGGCTGTCCGTTCACGGTCAAGACATGGGACGGAAGTGGTCTGGTCCACTGTCATCCCCATCGATGTCACCGTCCTAACCACCTCACCGACTCCCAACTCCCCGACAGGCCCCGGGGCTTGGCGCCCGGGGGCAGAGCGGGAAGACGGTCGGGACGATGAGGGTGGTCGGGACGAGAGGGGCTCAGGACGACAGAGCCGTCAGGACGAGAGGGCCGTCAGGAGGAGAGAGCCGTCAGGAGGAGAGAGCCGTCAGCCGTCGCCGGTCGTGGGGAGAGGAACGGCGGTCCAGCCGCTCCTCCAGACGGTCCCGGGCCGCGTCGCGGTGGCCCGCCGACACCAGCGCGAACAGCAGGGTCTCCTCGACGATCTCGCGCTGCGCGGCGCTGCCGCCCACACCGGGGAGCCGTGGCAGCAGGCGCTCCAATCCGCGCGCCGCCTCGGCCCAGCGCTCTTCGAGGATGTCCTCGAAGGCCGTGCACAGCGGGGCGATGACGCTCCGCTGCACCTCATCGGCGCGCAGGGCGTGGACCCGCAGCCGCCGCAGCCCCGCCAGGTCGCCCGCGGCGGTGAGGGCGATGGCGGCGTGCAGCGCGACGAACGCGGTGGCCGGGCGCTCCAGGACGGCCGCGGGCGCCGAGTCCAGCACGTCGCCGATCGGGAACGGGCCCTGCCACGCACCCACCAGCCGGGCCCGCCACAGCAGGGAGCCGGAGTCGACCAGGGCGCGGACCCCGTGGACCTTCCCCGGGGACAGCTGTTCCGCCCACCGGCGGCGGACCGCCGCCGTATCCTCCAGGGCGAGTTCGTGCAGCGCGGCGTGCCAGGAGAAGTGGGCGCGGTGGGTGCCGCCCCGGCCCTGGTGGGCCAGCCATCGTTCGAGCCGCTCACGGCCCGCCTCGTGGTCGCCGCGCTCGTAGTGCACATGGGCCAGGGCGTGCATCGCGTGGCCGGAGGCGGGTTCGGCGGCCAGGGCCCGCTCGGCCAGGGTTCCGGCCTCGTCGTAACGCCCCTGCTCCTGGCGCATGAAGGCCAGCAGGGAGGTGTGGAACCAGCCCCCTCCATGGGCCTGGGCGGTCCGCTCGACCACGCGGAGCGCGGTGGTGCCGTCCAGATCGCGCAGACCGGAGAAGGCGATGGTGGGCACCGCGACGGCGAGCGCCAGCGCATCGCCCGGGTACTCCTCCAGATGGCGCAGGAGGGCGGCGTCGCCGTCCGCGGGCGAGCGCAGAACACGGCGGGAGACGACGTCCACGAAGGAGCGCTCGTAGTCATCGGCCCGCTCGCGCACCGCGCGCCGGGCGTCGGCCAGGGCGCGCGAGACATCCACATCGGCGCCGCACTCATGGCCGATGAGCGCGAGCGCGGCGTGGCCGAGGGCGAATCCGGGGTCGAGCGCCACGGAGCGGCGGAGCGCCTGCGGAGCCCCGGCCCGGACCTTCAGCAGCCGGTCCACACCGAGGCGGTAGGCGGTGGCGGCGGCCGCGTGGGTGCTGAGGGGGAAGCCCGAGGTGTCCATGGGCCGACGCGCCCGGCGCGGGGCGCGGCCGCCGTCGGCGGGGAGGGCGGGGGCCGTCCACGGGTCGAGGACGGCCTCGGCGATGGCGGCGGCCTGTTCGCGGATCTCCGGGATGGCGGTGGTCTCCCACAACTCGCCACGGCGGGGCGCGCCGAGGGTCCACAGGGGGCGGGTGGCGCCGCCGTCGGCGCCCCGCAGCCGCCCGTGGTCGGTGGCCACGCCCATGCTCAGCGGGCCGGGCACCGCGGCGCCCTGGTCGAGCAGACTCCGCCACAGCGGGTCGGCCGTCCCGGACAGCCGCAGGCCCGGCCCCGTACAGTCCACCACCCAGCCCACGGGCAGGGTGCGCGGGCCATCGGCAGTGGCGAGGGAGACCGTCAGGGAGCCGTCGGGCCGGGCCGAGGCGGAGGCGAGCCGCCCCTGGTACGTGCGCATCCGCCGGGTGCGGCGCATACGGCCCACCGACTCGGCGGTGGCCGGGGGCATGCGGTGGCGGTGGGTGTTCCACAGGGAGCCGTCCCGGGCCATGAACTCGGCCCGCTCCGCGGTGGACATCGACGCCCAGATCTCGGCCGTGACCGGGCGCAGCCCGTCCACCGCGGGCCGCCAGTCGCCGTGGGTGCGCATCACCCGGCCGATGTGCTGCCGTACCTCGGCGCGCAGCGCGGCCAGGGACAGACCGGGCAGTGGTGTCGTACACGCGGCGGCGGGCAGCGGGTCCACCGCATGCGGCTGCGGCAGCCTTCCGCCACGGGAGACGGTGTGCACCGTGCGGCCGGGGCGGTCGAGTGTCATGGCGATGTCCACCGAGGTCAGCCCCGTGCCGACGAGGAGTACATCCTCCTTGTGGCCCTGCCCGAGCGCGGCGTCCAGGGCGCCCGGCGCCCAGGGGTCGGCGATGAAGCGGTCGCTGCCGCGCAGGTCCGCCGGTGCCCATTCGGCGGTGGCGCGGGACGGACCGGTCGCGAGCACCACGTGGTGCGCTTCGACGGTGCCGCCGTCGGCGAGCTCCAGCCGGGCGGACGGGTCCCCTCCGGGCTGGGTGGTCCAGTGGCAGCCGGTGGCCCGGGTGCGCAGCCGGCGGACGCCGACGACGCCCTGCGCCGCCATGATCGCCCGGCCGAGGGTGTCGGCGAGATAGGCGCCGTAGCGGTAGCGCTCCGCGAAGTCGCCGCCGCGCACGCCCGGTTCACCGTGGTGGCACAGCCACCGCACGAAGTGTCCCGGATCGTCGGGGTAGCAGCTCATCTTGCCCGCCGGCACATTGAGGCGGTGGCGCGGGTCGAGGGTGGAGTAGGCGGTGCCGCGGCCGGCCTCGGGGGCCGGGTCGATCAGAAGGAGGTCGAACGGGATACGGCGGCGTGCCGCGGTCTCGCAGAGCTGGATCGCCACCAGCGCCCCGGCGGCACCCGCCCCCACGATGGCGACGGTCTTCTTACACGGCCCTGACGTCGTACACGGCTCTGGCGATGCCATGTGATACCTCCTGCTTCCCCTGAACCGGTGGGCGAGCGAGACCGATGCCCCGCTCACGCAGCGGTACCGTAGCCATCTAAGTTCACCAATTCAATGAACTTTGTGAACTCATGGGAGAAGGAAAAGCGGGGCCTGGCCCCAAGCCGGTTGTATGCGGCCCCATGAAACGGACGTGCGTGATAACTTGCGCGGGTGCGGATCACAGCCAAGTCGGACTATGCCGTCCGGGCGATGGCCGAACTGGCGGCCGCGGAGGGCTCTCCCCTGACCGCCGAGCAGGTGGCGACCCGGCAGGACATTCCACTGCGTTTCCTCTTCGGCATCCTGCGGGAGCTGCGTCTGGCCCATCTGGTGCGCAGTGTGCGGGGCCCGGAAGGCGGATATCTGCTGGCGCGCCCGGCGAAGGAGATCACCCTCGCCGACGCGATCCGCGCCATGGACGGCCCGCTGGCCAATGTGCGGGACGTGGGCCTCAGCGGGCTGGAGTACCCGGGCGCGGCGGCGGTGCTGCCGGATGTGTGGCGCGCGGTGCGGGCGAGTCTGCGGCAGGTGCTGGAGAAGACCACCTTCGCGGATCTGGCCGCCGGTGAGCTGCCCCCGCTGGTGCGGGAGCGTGCGCGCGAGTACCTCGACGACGTCCGCCACTACGACACCTGACCTGATGGCATCGGCGTGTCGTGACGCCGCCGCCCCTGGCGGGACCGAGTCCCCAATTCCCCGTTCCCGGGCCCGAGTTCGGCCTTCGTGGTGCCGCCGATCGTCTGGGGCGCCATCGTGGCCGACCGCGCCTCGGCACAGCCTCCGCACACCTTCGGGGCCGCCACCGAACCGCGGCCGACGTCCGCCGATCTGATTGACTTGCGGCCGTGGACCTCTTCTCACACTCATGGACGGCATTGCGCACCGCGGTCGCCGAGCTCGCGGACGAGGACTTCGCTCGGCCGTCGGGCTGCACCGGCTGGCTCGTCCGGGACCTGGTGTGCCACCTGGTCATCGACGCCCAGGACGTCCTGATCACCCTCGTGACACCCACCGACGCCGAACCGACGCGCGACGCGGTGACCTACTGGGAGGTGGCCGACACGCCGCCGGCCGGCGACGATCCGCTCGACGCGCTGATCGTCCGGCTGGCCGCCGCGTACGAGGAGCCGTGGCTGCTGAAGTTCCACCTCGACGACGTCGGCTCCGCCGCCGGGCGCGCGGCCGGCCTCGCCGACCCGGCCCTCCGGGTCGGCACCCGCGATGTGGTGCTCACCGCGGGCGACTACCTCTCCGCATACGTCCTGGAGTGGACCCTGCACCACCTCGATCTGATCGCCCACCTCCCGGGCGCGGCGGACCCTCCCGCCGAGAGCCTCGCCGGATCGCGCCGGATGCTGGAGGAGATCGCCGGGGCGGCGTTCCCCGCGTCGTGGTCCGACAAGGACGCGCTGCTGGTCGGCACCGGGCGGCGGGCCCCGACCGACGCGGAGAGGGCCGAACTGGGCGATCTGGCCGCGAAGCTCCCGTTCGTCATCGGCTAGCCCCCCGCCGGATCGGCACCACCCCCTGGGCCGCCGGGGCTGTTCGGCCCGCCGATCGCCGCACCGGTACGGGCCCGGCCTCCGGCGTCACCCCGTGCCCCGGGCCGACGGGTTGCCCTGGTGGGTGAAGGCGGCCCAGAGGTGCACGCGGTCGAGGTCGGTACGGGCGGCTTCGCCGCGGAGGTGGCCGCGGAGGGTGGGCGGGGGCTCGCGCCGCGGGTCGAGCATCCAGAGCTGGGCCGCGCGCAGGGCGTCCGCCGGGGCGAGGCCATGTGTGCTGACGAAATCGTGGAAGACGGCCATCATCAGGGCCGTCGAGGCGTCGAGGACCGCCCAGCGCGAGCCGATGACATCGGCCGCGCCACGGGCGACCAGGGCGGTGGACAGGGTCAGGGCCTCGTCGTGGTCGCGGGTGCTGAGGTCCGTCTCGCAGGCGCTGAGCACCACCAGCGGGCCCGCGCCGACCGGTTGTCCGGCGGCGGCGCCCACGGCGCCGACCGCGCCATCCAGGATATGGGCCACGCTGAGCCGCCCCGAGTCCTCGGGCCCCGCGGGCGGGGCGGCGAGCCAGAGGGCGGAGCGCGTGGGGTCCGGACCGGCCAGGGCGTGGCAGGAGATGTGCAGGACGGCGACCGGGGAGCCGCCGCCGGGCAGCACGGCGAGGATGTCCTCCGGTGTGCCCGGCGCGTCGCTGACATCGGCCGTGGGGAACTCTCCGTAGCGGAGGCCGTCGGGGTAGCAGGCCACGCGCACCGCCTCCGCCTCGATCTCCGCCCAGACCAGGCTGAGTTCGGGGTCGGCGACCAGGACCTGCCCGGCGGTGGTGGGCAGCCGGTCCCGGGCAGTGGCCCGCAGGAACTCCGCGCCGGAGGGGGCGTAGCTGAACACCGCGTCCTCGCATGCGTAACGGTACTCGCGCCCGTCGGTCCCGTACGGGGTGCGGGCCGCGTGCCAGGCGACCGCGCCGAGTGGCCCGCACGGCACCAGCACGATCCGCGACGGCCGGTGGAGCGGGCCCACGGCCGCCAGGACGGGACCCATCGCGGCGGGCCAGGCCCAGTCGCACAGCTCGCGCAGCGCCGCTTCCCACTCCCCGTCCCGCTCCGCCTGCCGCCCCGCCTCGTCGGTGGCGTCGGCGTCCGTCCGGGAACGCCGGGCGGTGGCGTCGAGGTAGCGCTCGAGTGGCGGGCTGCCGGGGGTCAGCAGCGGCAGCTTCAGAACGGCGGGCGGTGCGTCGCCGGTGCCGGGGCGCAGAATCAGGGCGAAGCCCGGCATGCCGGGGCTCTGCCCGGGGACGAGGTGGACGAGCGCATCGGCACCGGCGGCGGTGAGCCCGGCCCGCAGCGCCGGCAGGTCCGGGGGGCCGAGCAGTTTCCGGGCGTCCGCGCCGCTGCCCGCGCCCAGCGCTTCGAGTGCCCTGCGGCGCAGGCTGCCCGGGATCTGCGGGCCGGTGGCCCGGCCCAGGTCGGACTCGCTGCCGGGCCGGAGCGGGTTCGCGGCGACCTCGGCGCGCCACTGCCGGGCCAGGTCCGGATGGCCCCGGGCTTCGAGGATCTCGGGAATGCCACGGGACGCGGCGCCGGACCGCAACACCAGGGCCCGGCCCAGCTCCAGCGCGTGCACGGCGTCGGCCGGACGGCCGCACACGGTGCTCCAGTAGGCCAGCCACAGCGCCTGTGCCGAACCGAAGCGGGCCACGGCCAGGCCGTGTTCGGAGCCGGGCTGGAGGAGGACGTCCGAGGAGATCCTGGTCAGCGCCTCGCCTCTGGCGGCGAGGCCCGCCGCCCGGTCCTCGCCGGCGCTCGGCCCGCCGCGCCGGCGGCGCAGCCAGTGGGCCTCGGACAGCTGGGTCAGGGCGTCGGCGGTGTGCGGCAGGCCGTCCCCTCCGACGATCAGCTCGCGGGCCCGGGACAGCTCGGTGATGCTCAGATCGAGCAGGTCCGGGTCGTCGAGGTGGCGGGCCGTGTGCAGCAGGGCCCGGCCGAGCTGGTAGCGCAGCCGGAGTTCCTCATGGGGGGTGGGCTGCGGTCCTTCGAGGGTCCGGTGGACCTCCGCGACGGCCCGGTCGGCCGCGTCCCGGCTGGGTTCGATCATGGTCAGCTGGAGCAGCGCGGAGACGCGCACCGCCGGGAAGTACGGTGCGAGCATGGGCGCGAGCTCCCGTACGTCGGTCGCCACCACCTCCCTCAGATACCGGGCCGCGGCGCGGAATCCGGCCGGGTCCTGGTCCCGGGCGGCCTGCTCCCGATGGACCTCGGCCAGGGTGGCGGCGAGGGCGAAGCGGTTCTCCTGGTCGGGCGGCAGGGTGTCGTACAGGCCGGTCAGCTCCTCGATCAGACGGGGCAGCCCGGTGAGGTCCCCGCTGCGGCGGGCCAGGGCCAGCTCGTGCTGGGCGACGAACACCACCGCGGTGAGCCTGCTCGTGGACGGCACCGCGCCCTCGTCGTCGTGGGCGGCGCGCAGTTCTCTGGCCACGGTCAGGGCGGCGTCGGCGGCGTCGAGGCCGCCCCCGAGCGTCACCGCCTCGTGGAGGCGCCCGGCCATGCCGAAGGACAGGGCGCGACGGGCGAGCGTGGCCTCCTCGCGGCCCTCGGACAGGGCGTCGGCCATCGCCCGGATCCGGCCGGCGCTCGTCTCCAGATGCGTCAGATCACCGGTCTGGGATACCCGTACGGCATCGACGAGGGTGCCGAGCTGCTGCTCGAAACCGAGACGCCCCGGGCCGCCGGGGCGGTCCTCGGGGGCCGGCCCCGGCTCCGACATGGCCTCGTCCAGCTCGCCGAAGTCCATCGTGCCGGGCACCAGGAGGTTGGCCCACACCAGCAGGACGGCGTGCAGCCTGGCGATGCGGGCCCGTTCGGGTGTGTGGGCCGGCAGCTCCCGCAGCGCCCGCCGGGCGACCTCCGCGCCGCGGCGGACACGCTCGGCCAGGACCTGACGGTCGCCCTGGCCCGACCTGAGCCCGGTCAGCAGCTCGCGCAGCGGTGCGAACACCGGCCGGTCCAGGCCCAGGGCCGCCACCTCCCCCTCGGCCTCCTCGGGGGAGATGGTGAGCCGGTCCGCGGTCCTGTACAGCCACACCATGAGCTCCGTGAACCGCGCCACGTCCTCGGCGGCCCAGCCCAGCACGCCGCGGACGGCGTCGGCCAGCGGGTCCTCGGCGGGCTCCCCGGTCGCCACCTCGGCGGGCCGCTCCGCGGCGGCCGGGGAACTGGCCGGGGAACTCCCTGCGGACGGGGCGGAGAAGCCGGAGGAGCGGGACGGCGTCAGCCCGATCTCCGGCCCGAGGAACCCGAGGATCCCGCGCAGGTCCGCTTCCTCGGGACCGGCCACGAGGCGCTCCAGAACCTCCCTGGCCTCCGCCAGATCGGCCGGCGTGGACGCGGTCGGCGTGGACGCGGTCGGCGTGGACGCGGTCGGCGTGGACGCGGTCGGCGGCCGCGGGCCGGTGGCCCGGAGCGGCGGCTTTTGGCGGCGGGCCCGGCTCCACGCGTGCGTGGCCCGTGCGCAGTGCTCCGGGACGAGCAGTTGGAGCAGCGCGCTCCGGGCCTTCACCGCGAACGGGTCGGTGAGCGGCCTGGTGCGGTCGGCCCAGCGCAGATGGCGCAGTGCGCGCTCCCGTTCGAGCCGGGCGTCCTCGGGCGTATCGGCCGCCCCACGGGTGCCCAGCCGGACGCACATCATCACGCCCAGCAGGGGCACGAACTCGTCCCGGAGCGGATCGTCCACGGGCAACAGCCGCTCGATGGCAGCGAGATGCTCGATCGTCTGGGCCAGCGCTGCGGGCCGCACCGGGTCGTCCGCCGCTCGGCGTAATACACCGCCGGCCTGGCGGGCGGCGGTTGCGGCCCACACCCGCAGCGCCCGCGCGCCGTCCTCACCGCCGTCCCGGCGCGGTTCCTCGTCCACTTCGTGCTCCCCCGTGTCCGGACACATGCCCTGATGACCAGCGTGCCACGGGGCGGCGGCGGGCAGCCCCACCCGGACGGCACGGTGTGCGGCTCGACGCGGACCGCCGGTGGCCGCCCGGCGCGCCTCCCCGGCCACCGGGGTCGCGAAGACCCGGGCTCATCGGGGGAACGGCTGCCCGCGGCGACCGGTACTCCGTATGCTCGCCGCATGATCGATGTGCCGCTCTCCGCGCTGGAAGTCGCCATGGTCCAGACTGGTACGCGGGCCGTGGACACGCTCCGTGACACCACCGCCTTCGCCCAGCGTCTCGACGCCCTCGGCTATCTCCGACTCTGGTACGCCGAGCACCACCACTCCCCCGCCATCGGCGCCTTCCCGCCCGTCGTCCTGACCGCCCACGCGGCCGCGTCGACATCGGCCATCCGGCTGGGCTCCGGAGGCGTACTCGCCCCCAACCACGCCCCCATCATGCTGGCGGAGCAGTTCGGCACCCTCGCCGCGCTGCACCCCGACCGGATCGATCTGGGCATCGGCCGCGGCCCCGGCACCTTCGACGAGTCCACGGCCCGGGCGCTGCGGCGCGGCGCCGGGCCGACGACGGACGAGGAGTACCGGGACGACGTGGCCTCCACGCTCCGCTTCCTGGTCGAGGAGGTCGCGCTCGGCCCGCTCCCGGAGCCGTGGCTGCTGGCCTCCAGCACCGCGGGCGCCCAGCTCGCCGCGGAGCTCGGCCTGCCGATCGCCTTCGCCCACCACATCCGCCCCGACAACACCCAGGCCGCGCTCGGCCACTACCGTGCGTGCTTCTCACCGTCCCGGTGGTGCGGGAGCCCTCGTGTGCTGGTGTGCGTGGAAGCCATCTGCGCCGAGACGGAGGAGGAGGCCAGGCGGCTGGCGGGCCCGATGAACGTCGTCAAGGCCGGGCTCCTCAAGGGGCACAGCGAGGTGCCGTTCCCCTCGCCCTCCGAAGCGGCCGCGCACCCGTTCACCGCGGAGGAGCGGGCGGGGCTGGCGGCTTTCGGGGCCCATCAGGCGTACGGCACACCCGAGACCGTCGTACGGCGCCTGGCGGAGGTGGCGGACGCGACCGGCGCGGACGAGCTGATGCTGGTCACACCGGTCTACGAGCTGGCCGCCCGCCTGCGCTCGTACGAACTCGTCAAAGAACACGCCGCGAGGCCCTCGGCGGCGGCACCGCGGCCCTGAGCCCGCGAACCCACGGCAGGCGCCCCGGGCCGCCCATGGCCCTGGGCGGCCGCCTCACAAGAATCACACAAAGCCTTCTCCTACGGTCCCGGCGACGAAGACGCACAACTCGTAGGAGGTTGCGCCATGTTCGGCAGTCGCCGTCCACGTGTCCTCGCCGCCCTGTGTGCGGCCCTGGCGATCGCGTTGCTGGCCTCATGCGCCAGAGTGATGAACACGGCGGATGAAGGTGGCTCCGCCGACGCCGACGCCTCGCGTTCGGGCAAGAAGCCCAACATCGTGTACGTCCTCACCGACGACCTGGCGTGGAACCTCGTGGAGTACATGCCGCACGTACAGCGGATGCGGGAGAAGGGGACGACCTTCACCAACTTCTTCGCCACCGACTCGCTGTGCTGCCCGTCGCGTACATCGCTCCTCACCGGTCAGTACCCGCACAACACCGGGGTCTTCACCAACGGCGGCGATGACGGCGGCTACCGCGCGTTCATGAAGAACCGCAACGAGGAGAAGACCTTCGGGCCCGCGCTGCAACGCGCCGGCTACCGCACCGGGTTCATGGGCAAGTACCTCAACGGGTATCAGCCGGAGGACAAGAACGGCACCTCCAAGCCCTATGTCCCCTCCGGCCGGGACGAATGGGACGTCGCCGGGGCCGGTTACAACGAGTACGACTACGACCTGAACGAGAACGGCAAGGTCGTGCCCTACGGGAAGGCCCCCGAGGACTATCTGACGGATGTGCTGTCGAAGAAGGCGACCTCCTTCATCGGCTCCTCGGCGGCGGAGAAGAAGCCGTTCATGCTGGAGGTGGCCACGTTCGCACCGCACGGCCCGTACACCCCCGCGCCGCGTGACAAGGACAAGTTCCCCGGGCTCGAGGCTCCCCGGACGGACGCCTACGACAAGGCGACCGGTGACGCGCCGAAGTGGCAGAGCACCCTGTCGCCGCTGACGGCGGAGGAGAAGCAGGGGATCGACCGGAAGTTCGCCAAGCGAGTGCGCTCCGTCCAGGCCGTCGACGCCATGATCGGCCAGCTGGAGAAGACACTGGAGGAGAAGGGCCTGGCGGACGACACCTACCTCATGTTCGGGTCGGACAACGGCTTCCACATGGGCGAACACCGGCTCCGCCCCGGCAAGCAGACCGCCTACGACACCGACGTCAAGGTGCCGATGATGGTCACCGGACCCGACGTTCCGGCCGGTGAGAAGGTGTCGCGGCTCGCGGAGAACGTCGATCTCAACCCGACCTTCCTGGACCTCGCGGGCGTGGCGCCGCCGTCCACCGTGGACGGACGCAGCCTGAGCGATCTGATGCACGGCCGGACGGAGGAGGAGTGGCGCGAGGCCGTCCTGGTCGAGCACCATCACTCCACGGTCAAGAAGGACGATCCCGACGCGGCGCCCGAGGACAGCGGCGACCCGCCGACCTATGGGGCGATCCGCACCGAGGACTCGCTCTACGTCGAGTACGTCGACGGACAGCGCGAGTTCTACGCACTGGACTCCGACCCCGAGCAGCTCACCAACCGGGCGGCGGCCCTGTCGCCCGTGCAACGGGACGCCCTGCACCGCACCCTCACCGAGCTCCAGCGCTGCAAGGGCGCGGAGAGCTGCCAAGCCGCGGCCCGGACCCACACCTCATAGCCACGGCCCGCGGCCCGGCGTGGCGGATCGCTTCGGTCCGCCACGCCGGTCAGCTCTGTCCGGGGCCGGGCGCCGGTTCGAGGGCGGTCACCTCGAACTCCACACGGACCTCGTCGGCCAGCTTCAACGCGCCCAGGAACGCGGTGTACGGCTTGATCCCCCAGGCGGATTGGGTGACCGACGCCCAGCCGCGCAGCGTCCCGTCGGGGTCGCCGCTCCCGTGCACCGTCACCGGATGGGTACGGCCCTTGATGGTGAGGTCACCCGTGATCTCGAAGGACTGGGGCGTCCCGATGACGCGGGTGGAGCGGAAGGTGATCACGGGGTGCGCCGCGGTGTGCAGCAGCCCCTCGCCCTCCAGCAGCCGTTTGATATCCGCCCGGTCGCCATCGGTGAGCGGCTTCAGCCCGCCGCTGCCCTCCCGGACCTCCAGCGAGTCCGTCTCGACCGTCACGCTCACCGACGACTCCTCGGGGGCGCCGCCGACCACCGTCGCGCCCCCGGACCATCGGGTGGCCTCGATCGTCAGATCGTGCCCCGCCCTCCGGCCGAGCCCGGTACGGCTGGTCCTGATCAGCAGTCGCCCGCTCGGCGGGCCAAGGCGATAGCTCATATCCCTCAGTTTCACGGCACTCACCGTACGCGAAGGCCAGGGACTTTCGCGGTATACGTTCCGGTACGTCCCATCAGCACACCGGCGCGGCACGGTATTTTTGTCGCCACCCGCCGAACTGGCCCGAACCCCGGCCCTACGGCATCGCGGACACCCGGCCGGACCTGTGGCCGCGCGAGGACAACTCCTTCATCCTCCCGCTCGAACCGCGCCCCCGCGACCGGGAGCGCGGCGTGGTCTGGATGCGGGACACCTACGTCGACTGCTTCGTGGTGCACGGCCGTCCGGTGTACGTGGCCACCGGCACCACCCGTGTACCCGGGCTCGACGCGGCCGCCCCGTGGAACGACGGCATCTTCGTCTGGGTGTCCCCGTCCCTGCGGGGGCCATGGCGGCCGGCCGACACGACGCGTATCCGGCCCGGCGCCGAGAAGGGCAAGGTGTGGTCGCCCGGGTTCGCCGGTGAGAACCGGCCGGGGCGCACGGTCGTCGCGCCGTGGCAGCGGTACTGGTACGACGACCGGTTCGGCAAGCGCGGCCAGGTGTGGGCCCCGGAGCTGCACCACTTCCGCGGCAGGTGGTACATCGTGGCGTGCATGGGCGACCACTCCCGCGAGGTCGGATCGTTCCTGCTGGTGAGCGAGGGCGGGGTGGAGGGCCCGTACCGGCTCATGGAATCCGTTGGTGAAGTCGAAAGCGAGGGCCGTGACGATGACGACCGCCACCAGGAAGGTGATGTGGTCCATTCCTGTATGCAAACAAGCTCAGGCCAATGCTCAGCGAACTCGAGGCAAAGGCAGTACAAGGGCGACGCGCGAGGATCGTGGGGCTCCCACCGGATCGGTCACTTGCCCCGGATCGGTCACTTCACGATGTCCAGGACGGCACGGCGGATCAGTCGGGATCCCATCGCTGTCTCCGGAGGTGAGCCGGGGAGAATCGGTGTCGCGGCGCCGCCGGGGCCGGAACTCGATGCCCGGAACACCTCGGCCGGCACCGAACCGTTGGCCGTTGTGCGCCGTGCCCATCCCACCCCGACGCCCCGGCCACCACGCCCCGACACGCTGATGGGTCCGCTGAATGCCTCCGCGGGCCGAGGGGCGCGGCCCTGTGGAAGGCCGCCACGCGAGCGGCAGACGTGGCGTCAGGGAGCCGACGCCACCGGACACAGCGCTCCTAGAGCCATCCGCGCTCGCGGGCGACCCGAGCCGCCATATGGCGGTTCTCCGCACCGAGTTTCGCGGCGGCGGCCGACAGGTAGTTGCGCACCGTCCCGGGGGACAGCGCGGCGCGGGACGCGATCTCCGCCACCGGTACTCCGCCCTCGGCCAGCGACAGCATCTCCGCCTCGCGCGGTGTGAGGGGCGACTCACCCGCCGCGATCGCGTCGGCCGCCAGTTCGTGGTCGACGTAGCGGCCGTCCGTGTGCACCGTACGGATGATCTCCGCCAGTCGCCGCGCGGACACCGTCTTGGGCACGAAGCCGCGCACACCCGCGCCCAGCGCCCGCTTCAGCGCCCCGGCCCCGGCATGGCTGGTGACGATCATCGAAGTGCACTCCGGCACCGTGTCGCGCAGCCGGGCCGCCACCGACACCCCGTCATATCCGGGCATCTGGAGGTCCAGGACGGCCACATCGGGGCGGTGCGCCCGGGCCATGGCCAGCGCCTCGTCGCCCGTACCGGCCTCCGCCACCACGAGGATGTCGTCCTCCAGCGCCAGCAGTGAGGCGAGGGCGCCCCGGATGAGGTGTTCGTCGTCCGCCAGCAGAACCCTGATCATTCGTCGGCCGCCTTCCAGGGAATCCTCGCGGTCAGCCGGAAGGTCCCGTCCGGGCCCGGTTCGGCGTCCAGCGTGCCGTCCACTTCGGCCAGGCGCTCGCGCAGCCCCGGCAGCCCGCTTCCGGTGCCCGGTACGGGGGCCGTGCCCGCCCCGTCGTTCTCCATCACCAGCAGCACCGCGTCCGAGACGGTCGCGCGCACCGTCACCTCACAGCGCGAGGCGCCCTGCGCATGGCGGAGCACATTCGTCGTTCCCTCGCGGACCACCCAGCCGAGCGCCGCCTGCGTCTGCGCGGGCAGCCGCGCCGCCGGGCCGTTCTCGATCCGGCAGTCGATCCCGGCCGCTTCGAGCACGGACCGGGCCCCGGCCAGTTCGGTGTACAGATCGGCGGTGCGGTAGCCGCGTATCACCGCGCGGATCTCCCGCTGTGACTCCTGTGCGATGCGCTGCACCTCCTCCATCTGGCCCACCGCCTCCTCCCGGCCGCGCCGCGCGAGTTGCACCGCGAGCTCGCTCTTCAGCGCCACCACCGCGAGGTTGCGGCCCAGCACATCGTGCAGATCGCGGCCGAAGCGCAGCCGCTCCTCCGCCACGGCCAGCCGCGCCTGTGTCTCGCGGGCCCTTGCCAGCTCCTCGATCAGCCGCACGCTCCAGCCGGAGACCCGGATCGCCATGGCCATGAACGGCACCATGAGCAGGGTGGTGCCCACCGTGATCGCCAGCCGCTCGCCCGACAGCCCGCTCGCCGCCGCCGCACCGAGCGCCGCCACCGGCACCGCACCCACCAGCACCGCCCCGGGGCCGCGCGGCAGCGCCAGCATCGGCGGACCGGCGTAGAACATGTGCAGCCAGATCAGGTACGACGCCAGGTCGGGGTCCCCGATGCGGCCGGTGGCCAGCAGCGCACAGCCCAGGGCGGCCATGGCCACGGTGGCGACGATGTACAGCGCGACCAGCCGGACCGGGCGCGGTCCGGCCCCGAGGTAGTGGCGCAGGGCGGCCCGGGAGAGCAGCGCCTGGACACCGACGTGTGCCGCGCCCAGCGCCACCACCAGGGCCGACTCGGGCGTGCCGGCGTCCGACGTCTTGCCCCAGAACACCCATAGCGCGGCCTCGGCGACGGCGAAGAAGGTGATGGTGAAGAGGGTGTAGCGGCGGTAGCGCTCGGGGCCGTCCGGGCCCCCGAGCCGCTCCACCCAGGTCTCCACGCTCATGGTCGCCGACCACGTCACCTCGGGCTCCATCGTTCTCAACCCCGCTGCCCCCAGCGGAACCACCGCCGCACGGCGAACACTGCCAGGCCCGTCCACGCCAGCGCGAGGAGGGTCGCCCGGATCTGATCCGTACCGGCCAGCTCACCCGTCCAGCCGCCCCGCAGCAGATCCATCACCGGCGAGAACGGCAGCCAGGAGGCTATGTCGGCCATGGTGTCCGGCATCACCTCACGCGGTGCGAAGACCCCGGAGGCTCCCAGGGTGACCAGCAGGAACGGCAGGAACGTCAGCTGTGCGCTCTCCGCCGTCCTGGTGAACGCGGCCGTCAGCGCCGCCCCGGCGACCAGCATCGCCACCCCGATGAGCAGGCCGAGCACCGCCAGATGCGGGGCGGCCGGGGCATCCGCGTCGAGGAACGCGGTCATCCCACCGGCCAGCAGCAGGGACTGCACGACCGCCAGCAGGAACGCCGGGAGCGCGCTGCCGACGAGGATCTCCGAATCGTGCAGCTCGCCGCTGCGCAGCCGCTTGAGCACGAGGCTCTCGCGGCGCAGCACGTACACGCCGACCAGATAGGTGTAGACGGAGAAGAGCAGCGCCGTGGCCAGCGCGGCGGGCAGCATGACGGTGGCCACCGAAAGGCCGGTGCCGCCCAGGTCCAGCTCCTCGACCATGCCACGCATCGCGAACGCCATCGTGCTGGGCAGGATCACCGCGGTGACCAGGGACGCCTTGCTGCGCACCAGCAGCGTCAACTCGGCTCGGCCGAGGGCGGACATACGGTCGGCCGCGGTGCGCCGCGCACGTGTGGCCGTCGGCGCCTGTGCCGTACCGGCTGCTGATGTCATCATCGTGCCCCCTCCTGCTCCAGGCCCTTCGCTATCTCCATGAACGCCTCCTCCAACGTGGCCGACCGGGCGTCGAGGCCGCGCAGTGACACGTCCTTGTCCCGGGCCCACAGCAGCAGCGCCGTGGCCGTACGCTGCAAATCGCCGGTCTCCAGCAGGACCGTCCGCCCGGCCGCCTCCTGTTTGATCACACCCAGCGGTGCCAGCGGTGGCAGATCGCCCAGGAAGTAGTCCTCGGGCAGCTCGAAGGTCATCCGCGAGGGCCGCTCGGCGACCACGTCGGCCACCCGCCCCGAGGTGGCGATCCGCCCCTCGTGCATGATCGCCAGCCGGTCGGCCAGCTGCTCCGCCTCCTCCAGGTAGTGCGTGGTGAGCACCACCGTCGTGCCCTGCTCCTTCAGCTCGCGGATCAGCTCCCAGGTGTCGCGGCGGGACTGCGCGTCCAGGCCGGTCGTCGGCTCGTCGAGGAACAGCACCTCGGGCCGCCCGAGCAGGGCCAGGGCGAGGTCGAGGCGACGGCGTTCGCCACCGGAGAGCTGCTTGACCCGCACCGTCCCCCGCTTGGACAGCCTGGTCATCTCCAGGGACTCGGCCACGGGGCGGGCGCCGCTGGTGCACCCCGCCCACATGCGTGCGGTCTCGGTGACCGTCAGCTCCGTCGGGAAGCCGCCCTCCTGGAGCATCACCCCGATACGGGGGCGGACGGCGGCGCGTTCGCGGTACGGGTCGCGGCCGAGCACCCGGACGGTCCCGGCGGTCGGGGTGGCCTGGCCCTCCAGGACCTCCAGGGTGGAGGTCTTACCCGCCCCGTTGGTCCCCAGGAGCGCGAAGAGCTCACCGCGGGCGACCGTGAGGTCGATACCGCGTACGGCCTCGAAGCCCTTGTAGTGCCGACGCAGATCGGCGGTTTCGATAACGGTGTCCATGGGTTCCAGGTTTCCCGCGCGGCGGGGCCGGTTGGAGTGCGGTGTGTCATGAGTCCGCATGACATCTGTCATGCGGACACCGCCGAACGCCCTCGGAGGGCCCGGGCGTCGGAGGCCCGGACCCTCCGGGGTCCCGGGCTTCAGAGCCCCCGGACGGCGTCGGTGAGCGCCTGGTCGAGGATGGCGACACCGCGGGCGATTTCGTCATCGCTCGCGGTCAGCGGGGGCGCGATCCGGAAGGTGCCGCCCATACCGGGCAACTGGACGATGTTCATATGCAGCCCGAGGTCGAAGCAGCGCCGGGTGACGGCCGCGCCGAGCCGGTCGGCGCCACCTTCGCCCAGCACCTGATCGCCCGCCAGCTCCACGCCCAGCAGCAGGCCACGGCCGCGGACGTCCCCGACGACCTCGTGGCGGGTGGCGAGCTCATCGAGCCCACCGCGCAGTGCCGCGCCGAGGTCGCGCGCACGCTTGTCGAGGTGGTCGCGGACCAGGACATCCAGGACGGCGTTGCCGACGGCGGCCGGCAGCGGGTCGCTGACATGGGTGGTGAAGAACAGGAACCCCAGGTCGTGCGCCCGCTGCTCGATCTCCGCGCTGGTCAGCACGGCGGCCAGCGGCAACCCCGCGCCGAGCGTCTTGGACAGCGTGAGGATGTCCGGGACGACGCCCTCGTACTCGAAGGCGTACCAGTCGCCGGTACGGCACAGCCCGGTCTGGGCCTCGTCGAGGATCAGCAGCATGTCCCGCTCCCGGCACTTCCGGGCCAGGGCGGCGAGATAGCCCGGTGGGAGTTCGATGACGCCACCGGAGCTGAGGATCGGCTCGACCAGACAGGCGGCGAGACTGCCGACCGACTGGGCGTCGATCAGGTCGAAGCCCATGTCGAGCTGGCGGCGCCAGTCGAGCGAGCCGTCGGCGTCCACGATCTCGGGGTGGAAGCGGTCCGGGACGGGCAGCGCGAAGTTGCCCGGCGCGGCGGGTCCGTAGCCCTTGCGCCCGGCGCTGTAGGTGGCGTTCGCGGCGGCCTGGGTCATCCCGTGCCAGGACCGGGCGAACGAGACGATCTCATGGCGGCCGGTGACGAGTTTGGCCATCCGCACCGCGGCCTCGTTCGCCTCCGCCCCGGTGGTCAGGAGCAGCGCCTTCTCCAGGGGATCGGGCAGGGACTCGGCGAGCCGGCGGGTGAGGTCGATGACCGGGCGGCTGAGCATGCCGCTGTGCAGATGGTCGAGGTGGGCCACCTGCTCGCGCACCGTCGCCACGATCGCCGGGTGGGAGTGGCCGAGGATCGCGCTCATCTGGCCGGAGGTGAAGTCGAGCAGCTCACGACCGCTCTCGGTGAACACCGATGTGCCCGCGGCGCGGGCGATGACCTCGGAGGTGAACGCGGCTTTGCCGGAATAGCGGATGAGGTGGCGCTCGGCGGCGCCACCGGCAGTCTCGGGATCCATATGACCGACGGTAGGGATGCGTCGCTGCGCGCGTCCATCGCACAGATCCGACCGATCTGTTCGGCGAAACCGTACAGCTCGATCTACAATCGGGGCATGCTCAACTCGGGCCGGCTGCGGCTGCTCAGCCTGCTGGAAACCCTGGGCACCGTGCGCGCGGTCGCCGAGACGCTGCATCTGAGCGCGTCGACGGTGTCCCAGCAGCTGGCGGTCCTCGAGACCGAGACCCGGTGCCAGCTGCTGGAGCGGACCGGGCGGAAGGTGCGGCTGACCCCGGCAGGACTGCTGCTGGCCCGCCGGGGCCGGGAGATCCTGGACCAGATGGCCGAGGCCGAGGCCGAGTTGCACGCCCTGAACGACGAGCCCATCGGCACCGTCCGGCTCGGGGCGTTCCAGAGCGCGATCTACGCCCTGGCGGTACCGGCGGCGACCCGGCTGGCCACCAGCCATCCGCGGCTCCGCCTGGAACTGATCGAGCTGGAGCCGCATGAGAGCGGCCCGGCCCTCCGCTCGGGAGAGGCCGACGTCATCGTCACCACCACCGACTACGTCGGCCTGTCATGGGGCGCGGACCTCGAGATCATCCCCCTGGGCACCGACCCGATCGTGCTGGTGCTGCCGCGCGACCACCCGCTCACCGGCCGTACGACGGTGAACCTCGCGGCCTGCGCGGAGGAGACCTGGGCGTGTGACCGACCGCAGTCGTACATGGCGGATCTGACCGTACGGCTGTGCCGCGAGGCGGGGTTCGAACCCCGGGTGGCATGCCGGTTCAGCAACTATCTGATGGTGCTGCGACACGTCGAGTCGGGCCGTTCGATCACACTGCTGCCCGCCCTCGCCATCACACCGGACCACGCCGTCACCACCCGGGAGCTCAGCACACCGGTGCACCGCAACGTCACCATCGCGGTGCGCCGCGGCACGACACAGCGCGCCGCGGTGAACGCGGTCGTCACCGCCCTGCGCGACCACCCCGAGATCCCCGCCCTGGCCGCCCCGAAGCAGCGCCCCGGCCGCCTCGGCTGAGCCGGGCGTACTCGCGGAACTCCCAGTCGGTGACGTACCGCCGGAACGAGCACTCCCGCCACGGCGTGCCGGTCCACGCGACGGCGGCGACCGCCGCCGAGGTCGGCACTGTTCGCGACCGCCGCCGGGGCGCGCACCTCCGTCTGCGACGATCTCTGCGTGGACTACCCGAACGACCAGGCCCCCGGCGCCCCCGTCCGCTCCGGCATCCCGGAGCACGGCCGTGTGCCCAAGTACTACGCCGTCAAGGCGCATATCGCCCGGCTCGTCGACGAGTTGGGCGAGGGCACCCCCATTCCCACCGAGCGCGATCTCTCCGAGCGGTTCGAGGTCGCCCGGGAGACGGTGCGCCAGGCGCTGCGCGAGCTGGTGCTGGAGGGCAAGCTGCGCCGGCAGGGCCGGGGCACGGTGGTCGCGGGGCCCAAGCTGGCGCAGCCGCTGTCGCTGGCCAGCTACACCGAGGGCGTACGGCGCCAGGGGCGCACCCCCGGGCGTTCGCTCGTCACCCTCGACCGCTTCCCCTGCCCCGACGCGCTCGCCGCCGAGACGGGTCTGACGCGCGGGGAGCCCGTCTGGCATCTGGAGCGGGTGCTGCTCGCGGACGATGAGCGGGTCGGGCTGGAGAGCACATACGTCGCCGAGGCCCGCGTGCCCGATCTGGACACCGCCTTCGATCCGGACTCCTCCTTCTACGCCCATCTCGCCGAGCGGGGCATCGGCTTCGGCGACGCCGACGAGCGGATCGAGACCGTCCTGGCCACACCGCGCGAGGCCCTGCTCATCGGCACCCCGCCGGCCCTGCCGATGCTGCTCATCCACCGGGTCTCACGGGACACCGAAGGCCGTCCGCTGGAGCGGGTGCGGACGCTGTACCGGGGTGACCGGTTCTCCTTCACGACACATCTGCGCGGCTGAAAAATGACCCTTTAGCCCACCTTTAGCACCTCTTGTGAGATCACAAAAAGATAACGGGTCTAGCCCAAATGTGATGCCCGGTTCACGCTCTCGTTGTCAGCCGGATTCCTCCGGTTCCCCGAACCCATGGAGCGTGACGGACGTGAGAGTGATAGTCGTCGGAGCCGGCGTGGTGGGCACCATGCACGCCTGGCACGCAGTGGAACGCGGCCACGAGGTCGTACAGATCGAGCGCGAGACGGAGGCTCGCGGCGCCTCGCTACGCAATTTCGGCCAGATCTGGGTGAGCGGCCGGGCGAGCGGCGAGGAGCTGGACACCGCGCTGCGGGCCCGGGAGCTGTGGGAGAAGATCGGCGGCCGCGTCCCGGCGCTGGGCTTCCGCCCGAACGGCTCCCTGACCCCGGTGCGCGGCGAGCTGGAGGTGGCCGTCGCGGAGGCCGCCGTGGTCCGTGCGGACGCCGCCGCCCGTGGCTACGAGCTGCTGACCCCGGGCGAGGCCCGGGCCCTCAACCCCGCCCTGCGCGGGAAGTTCGACGCCGCCCTGTACTGCGAGCGGGACGCGGCCGTCGAGCCGCGCACCGCCCAGGTGGCGCTGCGCGCCGAGCTGCTGAGGTCCCCGCGCTACACCTTCCTGCCCGGCCGCGAGGTGCGGGAGGTGATCGGCGAGCGGGCCGTCCGCGACGACCACGGCGAGGTGCACACCGGTGACGCCGTCGTGCCGTGCACCGGCGCCTGGCTCGGCGGTCTGGTGCGCGAACTGGCCGGTCCCGACCTGCCGGTGCGCCGCGTCCGGCTCCAGATGATGCAGACCGGCCCGCTCGGCGAGCCGCTGACCACCTCGGTCGCCGACGCCGACAGCTTCCGCTACTACCCGGCGTACGCCTCCCCCGCCCTGGACGAGCTGAACGGGCGGCGGCCGCAGGCCGGTACCGCGGCGGAGCACCGTATGCAGCTGCTGATGGTGCAGCGCGCCGACGGCGGACTGACCATCGGCGTCACCCACGAGTACGAGCACCCCTTCGCCTTCGACACCCTCGAGGACCCCTACGACCACCTCACCGGTGTCGTGGAGGCCCTGCTCGGCCGGCCACTGCCGAAGGTCCGGCGCCGCTGGGCCGGGGTGTACGCCCAGTGCACCGACACCGGGCGGGTCGTGCACCGCCAGCGGGTGCGCCATGGCGTCTGGCTGGTCACCGGGCCCGGCGGGCGCGGTATGACCTGCTCGCCCGCGATAGCCGAAACCACCGCGAACGAAGTGGGCTGGTGACACACATGACCACCCCCACCCCCGACATCCGCCTGGTGGCCCTCGACATGGCCGGTACGACCGTCGCCGACGGCGGCCTGGTCGAGCGCGCCTTCGACGCGGCCGCCGGTGAGCTGGGCGTCGAGCCCGGCACCCCCGACCACGCCGAGAAGCTGGCCCATGTCCGCGCCACCATGGGCGAGTCCAAGATCTCCGTCTTCCGCCATCTGTTCGACACGGAGGATCTGGCCCGGCGCGCCAACGCCGCCTTCGAGAGGTCGTACGGCGAACTCGTCGACGGCGGTCTGATCGCCCCAGTGCCCGGCGCCCGCGAGGCGATCGAGGCGCTGGCCGCCGACGGCCGCACCGTCGTCCTGACCACCGGCTTCGCCCGTGTCACCCAGGACGCGATCCTGGACGCGCTCGGCTGGCGCGACCTGGTGCCGCTCACCCTGTGCCCCGCCGACGCGGGCGGGCGCGGGCGGCCGTACCCGGACATGGTGCTGGAGGCGTTCCTGCGGACCAAGGCCACCGAGAGTGTGGCTCAGGTCGCCGTCGTCGGCGACACCTCCTACGACATGGTCAGCGGGGTACGGGCCGGGGCGGGGCTGGTGGCCGGTGTGCGCACCGGGGCCCACGGCGACGAGGCGTTCCGCGCGGCCGGGGCCACCCATGTGCTGGACTCGGTCGCCGAACTGCCCGCCCTGCTGCGGGGAGTCGGCTGATGGGCATCCGCTTCGACGCGGTCACCGTCGCCTACGACGGCAATGTCGTACTGGACGCCCTCGACCTCACCGTGGCGACCGGCGAGGTCATGGCGCTCCTCGGGCCGTCCGGATCCGGCAAGACCACCGCGCTGCGGGCGGTCGCCGGGTTCGTACGGCCCGCCTCCGGGCGGGTCTTCCTCGGCGACCGCGACGTCACCGATCTGCCGCCGCACCGGCGGGGCATCGGGATGGTCGTCCAGAGTTACGCGCTCTTCCCGCATCTGCGGGTCGAGGACAACGTGGCGTTCGGCCTCAAGGCCCGCAAGGTCCCCAAGGCCGAGCTGCGGGCGCGGGTGGCGGAGGCGCTGGAGATGACCGGCATGGCGGCCTACGCCCGCCGCCATCCGCGGGAGCTGTCCGGCGGCCGGCAGCAGCGCGTGGCCATCGCCCGCGCGCTCGCCATCCGCCCGGACGTCCTCCTCCTCGATGAGCCGCTGTCCGCGCTCGACGCCCGGCTGCGCTCCGGCATGCTCGCCGAACTCGCCCGGCTGCACCGCGAGTTGCCCGAGGTGTCGATCCTGTACGTCACCCACGACCAGATCGAGGCGCTCACCCTCGCGGACCGGATCGCGGTGATGGACAAGGCCTTCAGCGCGGCCTCCACGGCGGCGTCCACCGCGGCGATGACATCGGCGCCGGGCGAGGCGGCGCGGTGCCGCTCGTCGGCGGCCGGGCTGGTGCCGACGAGCAGCAGTGCCCGATGGGTGTCGAGGTACAGGCCGAGGACCCACACCTCGGCCTCCGGGAGCGGGGGCCGGGTGGGCACGACGGGGACGGTGGCGTTGCCGGGGGTGACCCGCCAGCGCTGGCGGATGGCGGCGACGGCCGCGTGGCTGTAGCCGAGTTCGCGGGCGACCGCGCGGGAGGCGCCGCTGCCGTCGGGCGCCAGGACGGTACGGGTGATGACCTCGGCCTCGTCGATGATGCTGGGCCGCCCGGGGCGGGGGCGCTCGCGCAGGCCCTCCATGCCGGAGGTGTCGAAGCGCTGCCGCCAGTGGCCCACGGTCTGCCGGGAGACCTCCAGCCGCCGGGCGATCTCGGCGTTGCGCAGCCCCTGGGAGGCGAGGAGGACGACGGCGGCGCGGGTGGCGCGCGGGCCGCCCTCCGCCACCCAGTTCCGGAGCAGCCTGTGGTCCTCCTCGGGCAGGCCCGCGGTGTCCTGGCGGGGCGGGTTCACGACGCCCCGCGCGCCAGCCGGAGGGTCAGGATCTGGAACGGGCGCAGCTCGAGGTCCAGCACGCCGTCGGTGTGCGGCAGTTCGCCCGTGGGGTTCTCCAGGAGGTCGGTCACCTGGGCGCGTGCGACGGCGAAACCGGCGGCGAGGGAGGTGCGGACCCGGCCGCCCCTCGACTCGTAGAGCCGGACCACGACATCGCCGGAGCGGTCGTCGGCGAGCTTGACCGCCTCCACCACGACGGCCGGATCGCCCACCGCGACCAGCGGCGGTCCGGTGAGCCGGGTGGTGGCCGGGCGCAGCGGGAGGCCGAACGCGTAGCCCCCGGCCACGGCGTCGCCGATGTCGGCGCCGGGGCACAGCGCGTAGCGGAAGCGGTGGCGGCCCCGGTCGGCGTGCGGGTCGGGGCTGTGGGGGCCGCGCAGCAGGGTGAGCCGGAGGGTCGTGGTCGTTCCGCCGTCCTCGCGGGTGCGGCGGCCGAAGTCGTGCCCGTAGGTGGAGTCGGTGAGCAGGGCCGCGCCCCAGCCGTGTTCGCCGACGTGGATCCAGCGGTGCGCCCATGCCTCGAAGCGGGCGGCGTCCCAGCTGGTGTTCTCGTGGGTGGGCCGCTCGACATGGCCGAACTGGATCTCGGACGCGGCGCGTTCGGCGTGTACGTCCAGGGGCCAGGCGGCCTTGAGGACGGCGTCCTCCTCCCGCCAGTCGATGTCCGTGTCCACCTCCAGGATCCGGCTGCCCGCGGCCGGGCCGAGGCGCTGCACGACCACGGACCGGCCGGTGGTGCGCTCCACGCGGACCCGGGCCAGCAGCGGACCCTCGTCCTCGAGCCGGACGGCGGTGGCGGTGTCCAGGTCGCGGTGGGCGTCGCGGTACTGGGCGTCCAGGTTCCGGGCGCTGAAGCGCACCGGATCGTCGGGGTGGAGCTGGAGCAGGTTTCCGGCGCCACCGGGTGCGATGGCCTCTCTGCGGCAGGCGTGGTCGTAGGCGGACCGGACCAGCCCGTCGGCGTCGATACGCACCGTCAGCGCGCCGTTGTCCAGGACGTATCCGCCACCGTCTGCGGGACGGGCGGTGACGGTCGGCCGGTCGGCGGTGTCGGCGCTTCCGGTGCCGAGCGCGGCGGCGCCGAGCGCGGGGGCCTGGGCGAGTACGGCGTACCGGCCGTCGGAGAGCTTCTGCACCGGGCCGCCCGCGGCGGGCGGCTCATCGAGGGGTACGACCTCGCGCCGGGCGTGGGGGGCTGCGTTGAGGACGGCGAGCGGTTCCGCGGGGTCCGGGTGGCCGGCGGCCGCGGCCACGATCCGCTCCAGGCTTCGGTGGATGGCGCGGTAGGTCTGCTCGGCCTGCTGGTGGACCCAGGAGATGGAGATGCCGGGGAGGATGTCGTGGATCTGGTGGAGCAGCACCTGCTTCCACAGCGCGTCGAGCGTCTCGTACGGATAGGGCTCGCCGGTGCGGACGGCGGCGGTGGCCGCCCACAGCTCGGCCTCGCGCAGCAGGGCCTCGCCGCGCCGGTTGCCGCGCTTGGTGCGGGCCTGGCTGGTGTAGGTGCCGCGGTGGGGCTCCAAGTGCAGCTCACCGCGCCACACCGGCGCGTCGGGGTACTCCCCGCGGGCCTCGCGGAAGAAGTCCGACGGCGTCCGGACCCGGACCCGCGGGGAGCCTTCGAGGTCGGCCAGGCGACGGGCCTTCTCCAGCATCTCGCGGGTGGGCCCTCCCCCGCCGTCGCCGAAGCCGAAGGGGGCCAGCGAGCGGGTGGAGCCGCCCTTGTCGGCGTAACGGGCGACGGCGTGGGCCAGTTCGGCGCCGGACAGGGCGGCGTTGTCGTCCACGGGCGGGGAGTGGGTGAAGATCCGGGTGCCGTCGATCCCCTCCCACCAGAAGGTGTGGTGGGGCGGCCGGCCGGTCTCGTGCCACGACGGCTTCCGGGTGAGGAACCAGCGGGCGCCCGCGAGCGCGGCCAGCTGCGGGTAGGCCGCGGTGCAGCCGAAGGCGCCGGGCAGCCAGACGCCGTCGGTCTCCACGCCGAGCTCCTGGGAGAAGAAGCGGCGGCCGTGGACCAGCTGGCGCGCCAGTGCCTCGCCGCCGGGCAGATTGCCGTCGGCCTCGACCCACATGCCGCCCACCGGCGCCCAGTTGCCGTCGGCGACGGCCTTCTTGATCCGCTCGAAGACATACGGCTGGTGGTCGCGCATCCACGCGTAACTCTGCGCGGAGGAGCATGCGAAGACCAGCTCGGGATACTCCTCGGCCAGCGCGGCCACGCTGGAGAACGTCCGGGCGCACTTGCGCACGCTCTCGCGCGGCGGCCACAGCCACCCGGAGCCGATGCGGGCGTGTCCGACGGCGGCGATGGTGTGCGCGGAGTCATGGGCCCGCCGGTCCAGGAGCGGGCGCAGGATCTCGCGGGCGGCCGCGGCGCCCGCGGCGATACGGCGCGGGGGCACGCTGTCCACGGCCCGCTGGAGGGCGCGCAGGATCTCGTGTCTGCGCGGCAGCCCGAGGGGCAGTTCGCGCATCAGCTCGTCCAGCACCTCCATGTCGTGGAGGAGCTGCCAGACGTCCTCCTCGCGGACCACGAGGTCGGCGCGGCGCAGCCGGTACAGCTCCTCCTCGCCCGCGGTGAGCCGGTGGCCGTAGTGGGTGCCGATGCCGGTGGCTCCCGCGATGGGCGGGTTGGCGGCGGCCTCGACCAGGAGGCACACGCTCTCGCCGCCGACGGCGCGGGGGGTCAGCGGCACCGAGCGGTTGTGGGGGTGCAGGCCCTGGAGCGGGGTGCCGTCGGCGGTGTGGACCAGGCCCTCGGCCTGGCCACCGGGGCCGTGGGAGAGGTCGAAGCCGAGGTCGAACAGGGCCTCCACCCGGCGGCCCGCCCAGCGCTCGGGAATGGTCGCGGTGGTCCGGAACCAGGTGGTCGACCAGGGGCCGCCCCAGCTGCCGCCGGTGATGAACGGCCGGTACTCGGCGCGCAGCGCGTCGGCCACCGGCACCGGCTCCCCGGGGATGTGCCAGGCGGCGACCTCCAGGGGGACGCGGTCGCTGTGGAGCGCCGGGCGCAGGCGCTCGGCGATGAACTTCGCGATGCGCTCTTCCACGGTGTGGCGGTCGTCGTGCATGGTCGGCCGTTCCTCCTGCTTACCTCCGGGAAAGTGCGCGTGACGTTTATGTAAAACCATGTGTGTTATCACGTCAACGCTTCGGCTGAAATACCGGAGCACGGCTTTGAACCGCCCCTTCGACCTGCTGTTTTACTCGGCAAAAGAAGCGGTTCGACGCTCTGCCAGGAGGAAAATAAGCGGCTTTCCATCGACTGTGTCAACAAAGAGAATTGACATCGGGGACAGAAATGCGGCGGGGAGGAGTCGGCGTTCTCCTCCCCGCCGCGCGGGCCGTCCGGAGGGTCCCCTCGGGTCCTCCGGCGCGGCCCGGCTCGTCCCGGCTCAGCCGGTGGTGAAGGTGAAGTCGTCCAGGTCGAAGAGGTTGTACTACGCCTTCGAATCCCTGCGCATCGTCGACTGGACCCCGCTGGACCAGGTGGCCGACCGCGCCATCGTGCTCGCCCAGACCACGGATGTGTCGAAGGTCGCGCACTTCGGCGGCATGTACACCTACGACGCCATCGCGGCCGGCAACAATCCGCAGTGGGCCGGCCCGGCCGCGTACTGCCGCGACCACGGCATGGCCTGGGCACCGTCCATCGGCCCCGGCTACATCGACGACCGCGCCGTGCCCGGCAACACCACCCCCACCCTGGAGCGCGACAACGGCGCCACCTACGACCTGGAGTGGAACAACGCCCTCTCCCCCGGCCAACGGGGGCCCGCCCACCTGGGTCTCGATCACCTCGTTCAACGAGTGGCACGAGGGCAGCCAGATCGAGCCCGCCACCGCCACCCCGCCCACGGCGCTGAGCTACCGGACCTATGGCGGGGCGTACGGGAGGACGGGCCGCGAGGCCGAGACGGCGTATGTCGACCGCACCGCGTACTGGGTGGGCCGCTTCGAGACCGCGCGCCGCCGCTGAGCCGTCGTCGGGCCTCCGTTGAGCCGTCGTCGGGCCGTCGTGCCCGGGGGTCGCCCCCGGGCGCTCGCTGCGCGGGCGGACCCGCCGGGCGGACCCGGTCGGCGGGTCCGCCCGGCACATCCGCTAGGCGACCGGCCTGGTGGGCCGGTTGGGGGTCAGCGCGATCTCCTTCTTGAGCATCCGGCCGCCGTCACCGGTGAGGCGGAGGTAGTAGTCCGAGGAGCAGACGGTCCCGTCCTCGTCCAGCGCCCAGATCCCCGAACCGGCCGGGACCATCGAGGCGTTCTCCGCCGTCTTGGCTATCTGATTGCCCTCGTTGTACTCGTCGAACATGGAGATGTAGATGCCTTGTGCGCCCACCCGCACCATGTTGTAGAACTGCCGCCACATGAAGTCGCCGTGCGCGCGCTGCCGCGACTGGGTGTCCCCGGGGAGCACACAGGGCTGGTAGTCGACCCCGTTGGCATTGCAGTCGGCCTGGTCCGGGGTGTTGACATTGGTGAAGAAGCGGTCGGTGTCGGCGATGTTGCCGATCCGTCCCACCATCCACGGCGACAGCATGTTGAAGGCGTGGTAGACGCCGATGTAGCCGGGGCGTGAGTCCTCGTTGCCGGACCGCCAGTGGGTGGGGACCCCGCCCATCACATAACAGCCTTGCGACTTGAACCAGTTGACGACGTCCAGGCAGTCCGCGGCCGACCAGGGCTTGTTGCCCTCGTTGAAGCCGAAGCCCCAGATGCCCACCACCGGCTTGCCGTTCTGGCTGGCGTAGGCGGAGGACGAGGTGTGGGCCTTCATCTTGTCGGTCCAGTCCTGCTTCATCTGGCTCTTCATGTCGAGCCAGCCGGTGGCGTCGTACATGATGTAGAACTTCCGGCCGTACTTCTCCGCCGCCGAGCGGACCTTGGTGGCCATGGCGTCGCGCGTCGGCCCCTCCGGGCTGAAGGGGTTGAAGCGCTGGAGGGCGGCGGTGTCGATGTTGTACTGCTGCATCCAGCGGAAGTGGGTGTCCACGGTCTGCTGGTCGTAGGAGGAGAACAGGTTGGCCGGCTGGCCATTGTCGAGGTTGTTGTAATCGGTTTTGTAGCCCTTGGTGTAATCGCGCATATCCGGCCAGCTGTGGATACCCGTGTTGCTCGGCGACGGCGGCTGGGACATATTGGCGGCCCAGTGCCACCAGCCGTTGATCGGGGCGCCATCGCCCGCGCAGGCGAACCAGCCCTGATAGCCGACGGTGATCTTGCCGACGACGTCTCCGGGCGGACTGGCCGCGGTGGCGGTGCCCGTCGTCAGCCTGGCGGTGCCCAGCGCGCCGAGCGCCGTGGCGCCGAGTGCGGAACCGATGAGATGGCGGCGTGAAATACCCATGGGGCCTGCCTTTCCGGCAGTGAGCGGCTTGTGTGGGGTGCTCGCTGCGGCGGAGCGTAATATCGCATTAACGATTCCGCAATTTAATTGACGAAAAGCCGAATTCCGGCGGAAGCGCTTTTCGTCGTTTATGTGCCGCGCCATGTGCCATGCGCCATGCGCCGGCCGACCGGTACGTTCGAGGTCGCCGTGGGCGGGCCCGGGGCCACCGTGGCCGTGGTGGTACGGACCGCGTCGAGGGTCAGTGGCTGCGGGTGCGGGCGCCGCCGTACTGCTCGTCGGTGACCTTCTCCAGCCAGGTGGTCTCGGGGCGGTCGTCACCCGGGCCCTCCCACATCGCCAGGTGCTGCATAAAGCGGTCCGGCGGGGCGCCGTGCCAGTGCTCCTCGCCGGGCGGGCAGGTCACGGTCTCACCGGGGTGGGCCTCGAAGACGGTGCCGTCGCGGGTGCCGACCAGGGCGACGCCCTCCACAACGTGCAGGGTCTGGCCGACGGCGTGGTGGTGCCAGGCGGTGTGGGCGCCCGGGGAGAAGCGCACCATGTTGGCGCGCATCCGGGAGGGTTCCTGGCCGACGTAGACGACGTCGAACCACACATCGCCGGTGAACCAGTCCGCGGGGCCCTTCGTGGTGGGCCGGGGCGTGATGAACTTCAACGTGCTCCTACTTTCTTTCGCCTTTTGCGGTGGCGCGGCGTCCAGGCTCGCGCCTACACCCTGCGTGCGAATGCGCGCGGAGGAGGAGTTTCCCCCTGGCACGGAAACGCCCTGGGACAAAGCTCTCCCCCTCGGCTGGCCGCCGGGCGGTGCCACACGGGAAGCCTTGAGCCCCGGCGCACACCTCAACCGGTTGGGCGAATTCCCGAAGGCCGGCCGTGCGGGCGGTGCGCGGCGCCGGGGGTGGTGTGCGGCACCCCGTGGACCGGTGCATAGGGTGAGCTCCTGTCAGGACAACAGCGGCAACGGGGGACACGGTGCGGAAAGAGGCGGTTCGGTACCTTCGCTGTCCGCACTGCTCCGGCGCCATGGCGATGACCGACGGCACACTGCGGTGTCCCCTGGGGCACAGCTTCGACGTGGCGAAGCAGGGGTACGTCAATCTGCTGCCCGCGGCCGCCAGGTTCAGCGCGGACACCGCCGCCATGGTGGCGGCCCGCGCGGACTTCCTGGCCGCCGGTCACTACGCACCGATCGCCGAGGCCCTGGCCACGCTGGCGCGCGCGACGGCACCGGCGCCGACGGGCGGGGACCCCGGCTGTGTCGTGGACATCGGCGGCGGCACGGGGTACCACCACGCCCGGGTGATGGCCGAGTTTCCCGGCCACGAGGGCATCCTGCTCGACATCTCCAAGTTCGCCGCCCGCCGGGCCGCGCGAGCACATCCCCGTATCAGCGCGGTGGTGGCCGACGCCTGGGACGGGCTGCCGATCGCCGACGGGGCCGCGTCGGTGGTCCTCAATGTCTTCGCACCGCGCAATCCGGCCGAGCTGCGGCGGATCCTGCGCCCTGAGGGCGTTCTGCTGGTGGTGACGCCCCGGCCCGATCATCTGCGGGAGCTGGTGGAGGCCCTGGGGCTGCTGCGGGTGGACGAGCAGAAGGACGAGCGGCTCGCGGACCGGTTCTCGGCGTACTTCACCGAGGTGGCCCGGGAGCGGTCGCGGAACACCATGGCACTGGACCACAAGGCCGTGCCGCGGCTGGTGGGGATGGGGCCCAACGCCTGGCACCAGCACGGTGAGCGGCTGGAGGAGCGCATCGCGTCGCTGCCCGAGCCCTGCGAGGTGACGGTGTCCATCACCCTCACCGCGTACCGCCCGCTGGTCTGACACCGCCGGGCCCCGGCCGTACCCGCCGTCAGCTCCGGACGGTGTATCCGCCGTCCACGCGGATCGTGTCGATACCGCTGATGTACCGGGCGCCACAGCGGTCCTGGGGCAGGACGAGCTGAGGGCCCGCGCGGTCGAGCGGGGTGTCGTCGATGGTGACCGCGAGCAGGACGGGCGCACGGCCGAAGTCCGGGTCGATCTCGGCCCAGGACAACAGGGCGTGGTGGCCGTCCACTCCGTGCACGGCGATCAGGAAGCGCAGCCGGTCCTTGCGCCGGGCCGGATCGAAGGCGGGGCCCGCGGAGACCAGGACGTCATGCAGGAACGGCCCGGTGAAACGGTGGCGCTGAATCCCGCTGGTGGCGCAGTCGAAGCTGACCTGCGCCCGGTGCTGGGGCCAGGACAGCAACTCGGACACCGTCAGCCGGGCCGGGCGGCTCACATCGCCGGTGAGGGCGACCTCCGCCATCGGACCGGCGGCCGTACTGGCAGCTGCGAGGGAGTCGCTCACGGGCTACCACCTCCTGGTGGACCGTTACCCGAACACCCATCCCGCGCAAACGCACATGCCATGCCGATAGACCAAAGATCCGGCTCATGCAAGGAAGTGCGAGCGATTACCCTCGCATCTGCGGTAGGGCGATGGAATCAGCGGCGGCCCGGGCCCCTGAACCGCGGGCACCGGCCCCGGCCACCGTGGACGAGTGTCGCGACGCTCGTACGGCATCCGCGGCGACACGAGCGACGTGGCCGCGTACCGGGCCCGGCAGAAGGCCGGGCCGGGGAGCCGGCGTCACCCGTGGCGTCAACTCCCCGATTACTCCCCGATGCCGCCGATACCGCACCCCGGCCGTCACAGCACGGCGTGGGCGGGGATCTCCCCGGGGGCCGGAGCGGGCCGGGCGGCCCAGTCCAGGGGGGCGGCCGTACGGCGGCCCTCAGCGCCGTGCCGTTGCCTGCGGACCCGGACGGCCTCCCATCCGTCGGGCGGCTCCGGGCCGACGCGGTAGGCGATGTCCGGCTCGCTCGCGCGGCGGGTGACCTCGCACACCCGCACCTGCCCCCGCGGGGCGAGCGCAAGCAGCCGGATACACCGGTCCGCCACCTCCCCCATCACCTTCGGGGCGGTGTCCGCCTCCTCCGGCCGGAACAGCAGACAGGCGTCTCCCGTGACCACGGCGACATGGCGTAACACAACTCTTCGGGCGCCCGGCTCCCCCTCGGCGAGGCATCCGCGCCCCATCGCCGCCCCATCGGCGGGGATCACGGCGTGGCGTGGAGCACCAGGAGCAGCAGTCGGCAGGGCGTCCGGGCTTCGGAGAGCGTGCAGGAATGATGTGCGGGCACGTAGACCATCTCCCCGGCGCGCAGCCGCAGTTCGAGGGCCTCGGCCCGGCGTTCCCGGTCGGGATGCTCGACGCGGCAGAGCGCTCCGCCGCTCAGCGGGAAGGGCAGGACATCGGCGCCGACGCGATCGAGGGAGCAGCGGATGTACCAGTTGGTCAGCACATCGAGGTGGTCCCGCAGCGCGGAGCACGCGCGGGAGAGGTCGTAGCCGTCCATCGCGCGGGTCGTCAGCGCCACCAGATCGCGGGTCTTGGCGAGGAGGTAGCGGTCCAGCGGATGGTCGGCGTCCGTGCGGACACGGCCCTCGGTGTCACCCGCGTACAGGGTCAGGAAGTGCCAGGCGTTCCACAGCGGCAGCAAAGGGGTAGTGCACCTGGGCGAACGGCATGGAGCCGGTCTCGAACCAGCAGTCCAGCACCTCGGGCACCCGCCGCATCACCGCCCGGCCCGAGGGGTCGTCGGGGTTGGGGCGGGTCAGCTCGTCGATGTGCGGACGGTGCAGATCGCGTGGCCGTACGCCGAAGTCGCGCTCGATCTCGTCCAGCGAGCCGTACACATCGACGCGGGGGTGGGCCGGATCGTCCGACACCCACACCGGGATGGGGGCGCCCCAGTAGCGGTTGCGGGAGATGTTCCAGTCCTTGGCGCCGCGCACCCAGTTGCCGAACTGGCCGTCGCGTACATGCTCGGGTGTCCAGCGGATCCGCTCGTTGAGTTCGAGCATCCGGGTGCGCAGCCGGGTGACGGCCACGAACCAGGTGGGGATGGCCTGCTGGAGCAGCTGGGTGCCACAGCGCCAGCAGTGCGGCCGGGAACGCGTATGCGACCGGCCGGCCCACAGCGCGCCGCTCGCCTCCAGCAGATCGAGCACGGCCCGCGCGGACTCCAGCACCGGGGCGCCCGCACACGGCGGCACCTCGTCGGTGTACCGGCCGCCGGAGTCGACCGGGTAGCTCCGGCCGATGCCCTCCTCGGTGGCGAGGGCGTGGTGCCGCTCGTCGAAACACGGGGTCACGGCCACCGCGCCGGTGCCCTCGCCGATGTCCACGGAGCGATCGGCCACCACGACATGGCTGCCCTCGGCGGAGGCGGAGAAGTCGAACAGCGGTGTGTACGCGCGCCCCGCCAGCTCGGCGCCACGGCGCCGGGTGACCACGGGTCCGTCCCTCAGCAGATCGGCATGGGCGTCGAGCCGCTCGGCCGCCACCACCAGGCGCCGCCCGCCGTTGTCCACCACGGTGTACTCGGCGTCGGGGTGCACCGCCACCGCCGTGGCGCCCGGCAGCGCCCACGGCTGCTCGGACTCCACCAGCAGCAGCTCGCCGCCGTCCATTCGGACCCCCACGACCACGGTGGTGCCCGGCACCTCGCGGTGGGTGTCGCTGCCGTCGATACGGCCGCTGCTCTCGGCGTTGGCGAGCGGGGTCTCGCAGTGCGCGCAATACCAGGAAACCGAATGGCCCTGATAGATCAGCCCCTTGTCCCACATGGTCTTGAACGCCCACATGACGCTCTCCATGTAGTCGAGGTCGTGAGTCTTGACGGATTCGTCGAAATCGACCCAGCGGGCCTGCCGATTGACATAGTCGCGCCACTCGCCGGTGTAGCGCATCACCGTCGTCCGGCACACCTCGTTGAACCGCTCGACACCCATGCGCTCGATATCGGACTTGGCGGTGATGCCGAGTTGTTTCTCGGCGTCCAGTTCCGCGGGCAATCCATGCGAGGTCCAGCCGAAGCGCCGTTCGACCCGGCGCCCGCGCATGGTCTGATAGCGCGGCACCACGTCCTTCGCGTAGCCGGCCAGCAGATGCCCGTAGTGCGGCAGGCCATTGGCGTACGGCGGCCCGTCGTAGAACACGAATTCATCGGCGTTCTCGGCTTTCCGCGCCGTCACGGTCTCCTGGAAGATGTGGTTCTTCTCCCAGTAGTCCAGCACGTCGATCTCGACATCCGGAGAATGTGGTCTCGCGGGTACGCCATCGGCCCCGGCCTTCGGATATGCCATCGCTCAGTAAACCTCGCAGGGTCGGCCCGCAGTGCAGTTGGGGGCCGACTCCAACGAGGTCACGGGTCATGTCCGGTAATTGCGGTGACATCGCCCTCCGGGCCGATGTCACCGCGCGATTACCCGACGGTTCCCCACACCTCCGGCGGCACCGCGCACGCCCTGCCCACCGGCGGAGGACGGACGGCGCGTCGGCGGACGAGCCGACGGGATCGTCTTCGCCCATTGGGGGGACGTTGAGCCGCGATCCGCCCGACGAAAGGGCACCATGCATGCGAAGCCGGTCATATCCGGCCGCTCATCCTCAGCAAGGAGTTCCCATGCGTATGCGGACCGCTCTCACCGCCCTCTCCACGGTCACCCTCGCCGCCGCGTCCCTCGCCGTCGGCGCGGCCGGCGCCATGGCGGACGACGCGCCCGATGTCTCCGTCACCAACTCCAGCAGCACGTCCATCCCCAGCCCCAACGTGTGCGCCGGCAATCAGTTCTCCTTCGTCACCGTCCCGGTCAATCTGGTGGGTGCGTCGGACTCCGGCGCGTGCTGACCCCCCGATGACGCGCGGCTGACCACGCGCGACCGATCACGCGCGACGGACGCGGACCGGCCCGGAGGCGCCGCCCGCACGAGCCGTACGCGGCGGTGCCCCGGCCGGACCGGCCGGGGCACCGCGTGTCCCACCTCACCTTCCGTATTCCGGACGGGACCCGCACACCGCCGGACGGCACCGTAGGCTGGCGGGTGCAGCTGGTTCGCCCCGTCCGCCAGGCGGGACGCGTCGCAAGAGGGAACCCGGTGGGAATCCGGGACTGCCCCGCAGCGGTGAGCGGGAACGACCGCCGTCATAACGCACTGGGTCCGGTGAGAGGACCTGGGAAGCGACGGCCAGTAGATGTCCTCCGAGGAGGATGTGCCCGCGAGTCCGAAGACCTGCCATCTGCCCGCGTACGGACGACTCGTGCGCGGACATCCCGGTGACCTCGAGGGCGGGTCGGCGTACACACCAGGCGGGACGACCGCGCGTTTGCCGCGCGAGGTCGTGGCGTCAGGTCCGTCACCCTTCGCGTCCTCGTCCCGCCGCCGGGATCTCAGGGATTCATCTCGCGAAGGAGATCTCCGTGACCACCGAGTCCGCTGCCGCGGCAGCACGGGCCACCGTGTACGGCTACCCCCGTCAGGGGCCGAACCGGGAACTGAAGAAGGCCATCGAGGGCTACTGGAAGGGCCGTGTCACCGCCGGCGCGCTGAGGGCCACCGCCGCAGAACTGCGCCGCGCCAACTGGCTCCAACTGGCCGGGGCGGGCATCGACGAGGTCCCCACCGGGGACTTCTCGTACTACGACCATGTGCTGGACACCACCGTGATGGTCGGCGCGATCCCCGACCGCCACCGCGACGCCGTCGCCGCCGACCCGCTCGACGGGTACTTCGCGATGGCGCGGGGAACACAGGACGTCGCACCGCTGGAGATGACCAAGTGGTTCGACACCAACTACCACTACCTGGTACCCGAACTGGGTCCGGACACGGTCTTCACGGCCGACTCCGCCCGGCAGGTCACGGAGCTGCGGGAAGCCCTCGGCCTGGGCCTCGCGGCGCGGCCGGTCCTGGTCGGGCCCGTCACCTACCTCCTCCTCGCCAAACCCGCCCCCGGCGCCCCCGCGGACTTCGAGCCGCTGACCCTCCTGGACCGGCTGCTCCCGGTGTACGCCGAGGTCCTGGCCGACCTGCGGGCGGCAGGTGCCGAATGGGTGCAGCTCGATGAGCCCGCCCTGGTCCAGGACCGCACACCGGCCGAGCTGAGCGCCACCGGCCGCGCCTACCGCGATCTCGGCGCCCTCGCCGACCGTCCGAAGCTGCTGGTCGCCTCGTACTTCGACCGTCTCGGCGAGGCCCTGCCCGTACTGGCCAAGGCCCCGGTCGAGGGGCTCGCGCTGGACTTCACGGAGGCCGCGGCCGCCCATCTGGAGGAGCTGGCCGCCGTCGGCGGCCTGCCCCGTAAGCGGCTGATCGCCGGTGTCGTCAACGGCCGCAACATCTGGGTCAACGACCTGGAGACGTCCCTGGCCACGCTCGGCACCCTGCTGGGCCTGGCCGGCCGGGTCGATGTGGCCGCCTCCTGCTCACTGCTGCACGTCCCCCTCGACACCGCCGCCGAGCGGGACATCGAACCGCCCATTCTGCGCTGGCTGGCCTTCGCCCGGCAGAAGACCGCGGAGATCGTCACCCTCGCCAGGGGCCTGACCCGCGGCACCGGAGCGATCACCGCCGAGCTCGCCGCCAACCGGGCCGCCCTCGCCTCCCGCGCCACCTCCCCCATCACCCGCGACCCGGCCGTCCGCGCCCGCGCCGGCGCGGTCACCGACGCCGACGCCCACCGCTCCCAGCCGTACGCCGAACGCGTCACGGTCCAGCGCGCACACCTCCGCCTCCCGCTGCTGCCGACCACCACCATCGGCTCCTTCCCGCAGACCGGCGAACTGCGCACCGCCCGCGCCGATCTGCGCGAGGGCCGGATCGACAGGGCCGGGTACGAGGAGCGGGTCAGGGCCGAGATCCGGGAGGTGATCTCCTTCCAGGAGCGCACCGGCCTGGATGTGCTGGTACACGGCGAGGCCGAGCGCAACGACATGGTCCAGTACTTCGCCGAACAGCTCACCGGCTATCTCGCCACCCGGCACGGCTGGGTCCAGTCCTACGGCACCCGCTATGTCCGCCCGCCGATCCTGGCCGGTGACATCACACGCCCCGAGCCGATGACGGTGCGCTGGACGGCCTACGCCCAGTCCCTCACCGAGCGCCCGGTCAAGGGCATGCTCACCGGCCCCGTCACCATGCTCGCCTGGTCCTTCGTCCGCGACGACCAGCCCCTCGGCGACACCGCACGCCAGGTCGCCCTCGCCCTGCGCGACGAGGTGAACGACCTGGAGGCGGCCGGGACCTCGGTCATCCAGGTGGACGAACCCGCGCTGCGCGAGACCCTCCCCCTGCGGGCCGGGGACCGGCCCGCCTATCTGGCCTGGGCGACCGAAGCCTTCCGTCTCACCACCGGCGGTGTACGTCCCGGCACCCAGATCCACACCCATATGTGCTACGCCGAGTTCGGCGACATCGTCCGGGCGATCGACGACCTCGACGCCGATGTCATCAGCCTGGAGGCCGCCCGCTCCCATATGCAAGTGGCCCGTGAGCTCGCCACCCACGGCTATCCGCGCGAGGCCGGGCCCGGTGTGTACGACATCCACTCCCCTCGGGTGCCCAGCGTGCGGGAGGCGGCCGAACTGCTCCGCACCGGCTTGAAGGCCATCCCCGCCGAACGGCTGTGGGTCAACCCCGACTGCGGTCTGAAGACCCGCGGCTGGCCGGAGACGCGCTCCGCACTGCGCAACCTGGTCGCCGCGGCCCGCACCGTCCGCGGTGAGCTGCCCGCGTCCTGACGCGGACGACCGGCCGGGGCCGGAGCGCATGGCGCCTCCGGCCCCGGCCGGTCGACGCGGGCATGGACGCGGACGTCACGGGCGCGGTGCGGCGGTGCCGGCGCCGGTGACGCGGAGGAGGTCCAGCTTGCCCGCGTCGCTGCTTCCGGTCGCCGCCGTGTAGGTGACCATGCGCAGATCCGCGCCGGGCACGATGAGCACATCGCAGTCGAGCAGGATGTCGCCGACCTCCGGATGCCGGATCGTCTTGCGGTCGGCCGTGTGCTGCGCGGCGGTCGGCCGGGTGGCCCAGTGCCGTGCGAAGGCGTCGGACTCCGCCCGCAAGTCCCGTACCAGGCGTTCGAGCCGGCCATCGGCCGGATAGCGGGAGGTGGCGTCCTTGAGGTCGGCGACGATCGAGGCTTCGAAGGCGCCCTGTCCGTGCTCGAAGCGGATGCGCGGCATCGAGGCGCCGACGCCACCGCCGCCGCCGAACAGGGCGCGGGCGAGGTTGCGTTCGGCGGCCGGGAGGACCGCGGGGTCGCCGTGCAGGGCGCTCCACATCGCGTTCCACCACACCAGGGTCCAGTCGGCGGTGAACACCCCGATCGGGACGTCGCCAAGGCGCGCGGCGAGCCGCTGGATGCCCGGGGGCACATGGGCGCTGACCGTCCCGTCCCGCGGCGGCAGCAGCCCGGCGCTCCGGTACAGCTGGTCACGCTCCTCGCGGGAGAGCTGGAGTGCGCGGGCGAGGGCGCCGACGACCTGGTCGGAGGGGTGCTTCGCACGCCCCTGCTCCAGGCGCAGGATGTAGTCGACGGAGAGCCCGGCCAGCTGGGCCGGCTCCTCGCGGCGCAGCCCCGGGGCCCGACGGCCCGCCGTCGTGGCGAAGCCCGCGTCCGCCGGGGCCAGGCGGTCGCGCCAGGCGCGCAGCAGCGCGGCGAAGCCGGAGCGGGAGGAAGCCATGGGCCCATTCTCGCCGCCCGGCGCCGGATCAGCCTGGGTACTGCCAGTCCTGGTGACGGGGACGGCACTGGCCGGCGCCCGTGGAGGCGGCGAACGTGGAGCCGCCGGGCCCGAGCAGGGCGCCAACGGCCGACCGTGAAGGAGCCTTCCATGTCCGCTACGAAGCACACCATCGTGATGACGGGCGCGAGCCGCGGAATCGGCCGTGTCGCCGCGGAGCACATCCTGCGCCGGTCGCCCGATGCGCACCTGCTCGTGGTCGCCCGCGAATCCCCCGGCGCACACGCCTCGTCCGGCGCCCGGCTCGCCGCGGAACTCGCCACCGGCGGGCATACGGTCTCGCATATCCCGGCGGACCTCGGCTCGCTCGAGAGCGTCCGCTCCGCCGCCGTCGAGATCCGTGACCGGCTGGACCGCGGTGACCTGCCACCGGTGCGCGGCTTCGTGGGCAACGCGGGCATGCAGTACACCAATGCGCTGACCGAGTCCCCCGACGGATTCGAGGCCACCTTCGCCGTCAACGTCCTGGCCAACCACCTCTTCGTCCGCGTGCTCCAGGACCACTTCGCCGCCCCCGCCCGGATCGTGATCACCGTCAGCGACACCCACTTCGGCGACTTCAAGCACAACCTGGGCATGGTGCCCGGCCCGGTCTGGAACGCCCCCGACGTCCTCGCCCGTACGGGCGCCTTTCCCGCGCCGGGCAGCACGGCGGGCGGGCGCACCGCGTACTCGACGAGCAAGCTGGCCGCCATCTACCTCGTGCACGAGTACGCGCGCCGGCTTCCGGCCGGGGTCGACGCCATCGCCTACAACCCCGGTTTCGTCCCCGGCACCGGCCTCGCCCGCAACGCCGGGCCCCTCTCCCGGTTCGCCATGCGGCGCGTCCTGCCGGTGATGGCCCTCACGCCGTTCGCCACCGGCCGCGGCGCCGCGGGCCGCTACCTCGCCGATGTCGTCCTGGGCACGACCGCGGCGCCGACCGGCTCCTATGTCGACCGCGCGGAGGTGGCGCGGTCGTCGCGGGAGTCCTACGATCCGCGGCGCGAGCGGGAGCTCTGGGACGCCGTGGAACGGTTCGCCGTGGCGCGCGCCGCCTGAGCTCCGGAGGTCCGGACGTCCCCCGGGCGTGCGGTCCGGGCCCGTGGGTCCGGATCAGCCCAGCTCCGCGATCACGTCCGCCAGCCGACCCGGCATGGACAGGAACGGTGAGTGGGAGGAGTCGAGCGCCACGACCGCGGTGGGCTCGTCCGGGAAGGCCGCGTCGGCCTCGGCGATGAACTTCCGCTGGAGAGCCGGGCGTACCGCCATGTCGCGTGCGCAGGTGATGTAGGTACGGGGGACCGATCCCCAGCCGTCGCGGGTGAGGGTGGTGGTGCCGAACGCGATACCGGCCGGGGCGTCGGGCGTCAGCAGTCCGAGGGCGGCGTCCGCGAGGGTCCGGTCGACATCGCCGTAGAACGCGTTCCGCAACCGCTGCCGATACTCCGCGTCGTCCGAGCCGGGGTCCAGCCTCAGTGCCCCGATCGCGGCGGGATCGGCCCGCATGCAGGGCCGGACAAGGCTGCCCGCGCTCTCCGGCATCCGGAGGTAGGCGATGGCCGGGATGTCCGAGGCGGGCATGGCCGCGCTGAGATACACCGCGCGGGCCACCAGCTCGGGTGCCTGCTGCGCGGCCCGCGTCAGCACGGTGCCGCCCATGCTGTGGGCGATCACCGTGCACCAGGAGCCATGCCAATTGCCGTGCAGAAACAGCAATGGGGTAGGTGGAGTGGACATCGTCGTTCCCTTATGTCGTCGGTCCCCGGGTGCGGTGCGTCACCGCGGACCGCGGAAGGCGTCCCGCACTTCCCCCACCAGCGACGCGGGCTGCTCCAGTCCGGAGAAATAGCTGCTTTTATCCATTTTGTGCCACGACCGCGGAGACCGTACGGAAGTGGCGCGGCATCGGGAACGGAGATGGCAAAGGGCTCGATCTCGGGCGCCGCTCCGCCCGTGGGGTACGGCTCACTGATTGCGGTAGGCCGACGGCCGTACGCCGGCATGCCGCAGGAACGCCGTGGACAGTGAGCCGGGGCTGCCGAATCCGCACCGCGTGGCGATCTGCGCGACGGACAGCCCATCCGCCCGGAGGAGCCGCTGCGCCTCCTCGACGCGCAGCCGGGTGAGGTAGCGGTGGGGAGTCTGGCCGGTGGCGTCCTTGAAGACCCGGATGAAGTGGTAGACGCTGAAGCCGACCTCGGCGGCCACGTCCGCCACCGTCAGAGGGCCGCCCAGCCGGTCCCGCATCATCGCCACGGCCTTGTGCACCCAGGGCCCCTCGGCGCCCAGCCGGCTCTCCTGCGGCGGCCGGAGGCCGCAGGTCAGCACATGCACGGCGAGGAACGTGGCCGCGGACTCCGCGTACAGATCGCCGCCCTCACCGGCCGCGCCCAACGACCGCAGGGTGTGTTCCACGAGCGGATCCCCCGAGGCCACCGCGGCGGCCATCCGCTCGTAGTCGATCCGCGCCCCGCCCAGCTGCTCCGCCGTACGGGCGACGGTGACATACGGAATGTGCACCTGAAGGGTCCGCAGCGGGACCACCGACCGGTAGCGGCGCACCGAGGCCACGCCCGGAACCGCCATCTCGAGCTGCCCGGGGATCCACCGCCGCGGCCGCCAGCACCCATCGGTACGGGTCTCCATGGACGCGTCGCCCGCGACGGTGAGCATCAGATGCAGATCCTCGGTGGCGGGCAAGGCCACGCTCTCCACGCGCGCGGTGTGCTGGAACCGCTGGAGCAGCAGCGACCGCCAGCCAAGCCTGTCCCAGCTGCTGAACGTCCGCTCGACATACGGATTCGCGTCGAATCCGGCATACGGTTCGAGGTCGAAATCCGGAACGTCACACACCGTGCCCAGGATACGAGGTTCGGGCGCGTTCAGGCGTTCAGGGAGGGGTAGTCGATGTACCCCCTGTCGGTGCCGCCGTAGTAGGTCGTCTCATCGGGTGTGTTGTACGGCCCGCCCGCCCGCAGCCGGGCCGGCAGATCGGGGTTGGCGAGGAACAGCGCGCCGAAGGACAGCATGTCGGCCGTGCCGTCCTCGATGAGCGCCAGGTCCTCCGCGCCGGTGAAACCGTCTGTCGCCGGGTTGAGGATGAGGGTTCCGGAGAACTCCTTGCGGAGGATGCCGGTCAGATCGCGGGAGTCCTCGACGAGGTGGAGATAGGCGGGGCCGGTCTCGTTCAGCCGTCGGACGAGCTGGACGTAGGTGGGCTCGAGGTCGGGCTCCTCGATTCCGTTGTAGCGGATCCCGGGCGAGATGCGGATCCCGGTGCGCCGGGCGCCGATGGCCGCCGAGACGGCCGCGACCACCTCGGCCGCGAACCGGACCCGGCCTTCCACGGAGCCACCCCACTCATCGGTGCGCAGATTGGCGCTGGGCGCCAGGAACTGGTGGATCAAGTAACCGTAGGCGGCGTGCAGTTCGACCCCGTCGAACCCCGCCTCGATGGCGTTGTGCGCGGCACGGCCGAAGTCCGCGATCGTCTCCCGCACCTCCTGGGAGGTCAGCTCATGCGGGGTGCCGAAGTCCTTCATCCCGTCGAGGGTGAACAGCCGCCCGGGCGCAGCGACGGCCGAGGGGGCGACCTGGATCAGCCCGTCGGGCAGCAGCGCGGGGTCGCCGACCCGGCCGACGTGCGAGATCTGGGCGAAGACCGTGCCGCCCTCGGCGTGCACCGCGTCGGTGACACGGCGCCAGGCGGCGATCTGCTCGGCGCTGTGCAACCCCGGGGTGTTGGGGAAACCCTGGCCGACCACTGACGGCTGCGACCCCTCGGTGATGATCAGGCCGGCCGTGGCCCGCTGCGCGTAGTACGTCGCCATGGAGTCGGTGGCCGTATTGCCGGGCCCGAAGGCGCGGGCGCGCCCCATGGCGGGCATCACCAGCCGGTTGCGCAGCCGCAGCCCGGCCAGGTCGATCGGATCGAAGGGTGAGGTCACAACGGCTCCCGAGGTCGATGGGGCACAACAGTCGACAACGAGATCATTGGGCGGCCAACGATCTCATCGGAGAGCCACCATAACCGATTCATTGGTTGGCCAATGATTGGTCGGCCACGATAGCCTTGCGGCCATGACCTCAGAGCAGCTCCCGCCCGCCGATACGACGGAGGCCGGATACGGCGGCCCCGTCAGCCGGACCCTGGCGCGGGTTTCCCGACTGCACCGCCTCGCCGGGGGCAAGCTGCTGCGCCCGACCGGCCTCTGCTCCGGCCAGGAATTCCTGATGATGACCCTGTGGGACGCCGGATCGGTCCGCCAGTCGGACCTGGCGAAGGCGCTCGACCTGGACCCGTCGACCGTGACCCTGATGCTGCGGCGGCTGGAGCAGGGCGGCCATGTCGTCCGCTCACGCGATCCGCAGGACCGGCGCGTCATGCTCGTCCGGGCCTCGGAGGAGAGCTACACCCTGCGGCCCGAGGTCGCGCACATCTGGGCGCGGTTGGAGGAGCGCATCCTGGACGGGCTCGACGACGCGGAGCGCGACGCCTTCGCCACCATCCTGGCGAAGGTCGAGAAGAACCTCGCCTCCGGCACGGGCGCATGAGCCGGGGCACGGGATCCGCCCACCCGGGGACCGGCCCCGCCGGGGCGGTCAGGCATCACGCGTCCACGAGCCCAGCACCGTCAGCGTCTTGGTGCCGGTGACCTGCCCGGCGCGGCGCAGGGCGTCGATGACCTGTTGCAGATGTTCGATGTCCCGTACACGGACGTTCACCAGGGCGTCGGGGTCACCGGCGATGGTGAAGACGGCCTGCACCTCGGGCACCGCGTAGGCGGTACGGACGCAGCGCGCCGCGAGCCCGTACACCCGTCAGGCCAGCGTCGCCAGATCTTCGAAGGCACCAACCAGATCCAGCGGCTGATCATCAGCCGTCAGCTCGCCCACTGACCGGCCCCGCCGGAAGGTGGGAGCGCGGGATGGACGGGTGCCCGGCGGTACCCGCCGTTTGGCGCGTGTCGCGAGGGGGCGGCGACGGAGGCGCTGGGGAAGACTGGCGGCTGAAACGTCGAACCCGGGCACGCCGGAACACGGGGGACATCATGGCCACGACGACATCGGTACGCGGAACTCGACGGGCACGAGCGCGTCAGGCCGGGTCAGGGCTTGCGCTGGCGGTGCTGGCCGCGCTGGCCGTGGCCGGTTGTGGTGGGTCGGACAAGGAGGACGGGGCGCCCTCCCACAGCGGGCCCGCGTCGGCGTCCCGTTCCGCGCAGCCCTCGGGAGGCTCCTCCGGCGACGCCCCCGCCTCCGCCTCCGCCTCGGCCTCGGCCTCGGCGAAACCCTCGGTGTCGGCGGCGGACGGGCGGGATGTCGGCGCCTGCGCGGACGGCAATTGCGAGATCGCGGTGTCCGAACCGGTGACGGTCCGCTTCAAGGGCCCGGCCGGTCCGGCCACGCTGTCCGTGACCGAGGTCGGCCCGAACAAGGTCGAGTACACAGTGAAGTCGTCGGGCGGCCGCTCCCAGGGCGAGGCGAGCGGGCCGGGCCAGGGATGCATCACCGTTCTGCGCGACCATGGCAGCGCCAACTCGTGCGGCAGGCTGGGGAAGGACCAACCGGCCGCCCAGCCGAACGCCGTGGTGATCCAGATGACGGCCGGGGAGGACGGCACCGCGATCCTCCACATCGTCTCCGGCTGACCGCCCGACCGGAGTTGTCCAGCCGGGGCACGCGCATTTCTCAGACCAGCAGCGAGGCAGGAATAACCATTCGTGCGCGGTCATTCAGGTCGCGGGCAGAATGATTCTTCAGGTGTGGCTTGATCAGTTTCAGCATGCTTTGCATTCGCTGATCAGCCCGCCCTGATTGGACTAGTGGATAGTCATCAAGTGCGCTGTGCCAAGTGGCACATGCTGCTTCCACATGCCCTATAGCGATTTGCCGTTCGGCCAGAATGGCCCGCTCCTTGACACGGGTGCGCCGATAAACGTCATACCTCAATCGGTCCGACTGCTTCATTGCTTCGACTGCACCAGTCACGTCACCAAGCTCATAGCGAACCTGGCTGGTGTGATAGTTCAAGGCCGCCGGATCGTATGATCCAAATGCTCTCTGTTGAGACTCGGCCTTGTCCATAGCAATTTCTGCTTCCCGAAGGTACATGAGAGCCTTGGCCTTTTCGCCAATCTGCGCCGCAGCATGCGCCTGTTGGCCAGCAAGAAACGCCCGCATCCTGGGACCGGCCTTGGGGGACGCGGCAGCAGCGGCATCGGCAAGCCGCATCGCGCCCCTGCCATGCCCTAGATCAACTGCCTGAACGCTCATCCCTCGCAGCGTGGTGCAAAAAGTTAGGTGATCCTCTGAGGTGCCAGCCAATTCCAAAGCCTTCAAGTAATACTGCTGAGCCAATCCGTGAACCCCTTCGTCCACGGCCATGTATCCGGTGAGGTAACACAGATCCGACGCAGCCGACATCATCGCTTTACGGACTTCTTCTGTGGCGTCGGCCCGAAGGTATGGAGCCACCGTATTGACAAGGAATGCTGCGGCCATGGGGCGTGCGTGTCGGCCACCGAACTGGTCATCAAGCTCTGAGATCCGTTCGGTCATGGCCACGACCGTATGGACGTCAGGCAACCCAATTCGCTGCATCTGCCCTGACTGAATGGCTTCCAGACGGCCTACAACGTCTGGCCAGTTGGGCACGGTCAACGCGACAGAGAAGAGGCTCACGCCAAGGACACTGCGGCGCGAGGGGTCCATGTCCTGCCTCCCCAAGTCGATCAACGCCTCAAGGTACCCAGGCATGCGTTCGACTCGTCGGCAGGCAGGGGGAACCCTGCCTCAACGTGCGTGATCGGGCGGCCCAGCTTCCGGGCGAACGCCTCCAAGATCAGCAGTCGGGCAGCCTCCTTCGGCATGTGTCCCCGAAGCCACTGATGAGCGGATGGTTCCCGGTACTTCTGCGGCGTTCCGCGTTCCGTGCCGATGCGGTTGACCTCCTGTGCGAGCTGCCGCAGCGTCCACCCGGTCTCTCGGAACAGCCGTTCCAGACCCTCGTTCGGCTCCCGCTCACTCACTCGGCGATCAACTCCTCAGCTAAAGCAGGCGCTTAAAGCTCTTAAAAACTGCCGCTCTTGCCACGGTACCGCGATGCGTAGCGGAGCGGTTGCCTAGAGCGAGAAGGACCCCCGCGACCGTGCGACCGGTCCGGGGGCGTGGTCAATGCTGAAGAGGAGCGTCAACGTGAGAAAGCGTATCGCCCGATCCATGGAACGGTGGGGACGAAGGTTATTCCCCGCCCCCGGGCGCCATCGGACAAACAATGCCTCAAAGCCCACACCGGCACGCTTCGCTGTGCCCGTACCCACGCCCGTCTGCACACCTGTCCCTGTTTGTCACGAGGACCCGCCCACGCTTCAGCTCCCGCGTATCCCGGCTGAAGACCGCTTCCCGATCGCTTGGGACACCGATCCCGTGCCGTTGTACGTGCTTCGGCACGAGCGGCAGCGAGTGTTGGGAGCCTCGCGGTGAGCGCGATCGAGCCTCCGGACCATCCACAGGAAGCGCAGCAAGAGGCGCGCAAGGCCCCAACTCAGAAGGAGTTGGACCAGCGCGCGGAGACTCTGAAGAAGAAGATCGACAAGCACCTTGGGCGCGGAGGGCGGACCCGATGACCTTGTGCGCCACCTGTAACCGCCTGAAGCAGGACAAGGCCAAGGCCATGGAAGCCGGTGACTACCGGCTGGCCGCCGATCTCGAACTGAAGGTCCGGCACCACCCGGACGGTCACAAGGTGCCTCCGTTCGGACCCCGTTGGGGGTGGATCGCGTGAACGAGCCGACGCCGTACAACGGGCCCCAGCCGGGCGAGGAGGCTTACGACGCCGCCACGGGGTGTGTGGGAGTTCTTCAAGCCATCTGTGACGTCGATGAACTTTTCTTCGATCACCAGATGCCGGGCCCGCTTGTCGCGTTCCTCCGCCCCCAGAGGGGCGGGCAGGAGTGGATAACTGACTCCAGGAACCTCCAGTTCCCTCAGGAGGCACGGCCGCGCCCTGACTCCGGCAACGAGTTGCCCTGACGCATCCCACGACTCCACCCGCCGGACGGTGTTGATTCCCGTCTGTCGGGTGGGCAAGCCCCCGCCCCGATCGTTCGCAACAGGAAGGGCTAGCGGTCGGGGCGGGTAGCAGGTGCCGTGCACCACTCCAACCAGGAAGGGATCACAGCGATGACAGCAGTAGTGAACGACCATCGGACCGGCCGGGCATTGGTCAGCGGAGGGCTGTTCGACAGCCTCACTCACTTCGTGGTCACCCACAACGGGCAGACCCCGGAGCGGGCCGAGCGCATCGCCGACCAGGCGCTTGCGTTCGTTGCGACAGCGGCAACGGCGAGCGTGGCCATGGTGCCGTCGGATGACGTCGACTTGGGCTTACACGCCTTCATCCTGCACACCGAGGAGTACGCGCAGTTCTGCCACGAACACGCCGGGCGCTTCCTGCACCACAACCCCGCCCCCGGTGGGGCGGGCGCACTCTGGAAGCCGTCACAGCCAGCACACACGCCATGAAGGCAGCGGGCTTCATGGTCTTCGACGACCTGTGGACCGTGAACGGCGAGAACGCCGCGCAGTGCGATTCCGACTGCGGACGACCGTACGGACAGTCGGAGTAATCTCCGGCCGGTGATGTGAGACAGGGCCGCCCCTCGGCACAGGCTGAGGGGCGGTCCGCTCTTCTGGAGAGGAACAGAATCCATGGCCGAAGCAGCGTCGTACGAGATCCCCACCAGCGTCTTGGAGACGCTGGTGGCTTCAGGAAGGCGGCTGGTACTCGACCGGCGCGGGTCAACTGTCTGGGAGGTCGAGACGCAGCAGGGCCGGTATGCCGTGAAGCTTGGCTACCCAATCAAGGCAACAAGCGAATGGGAGGCTCAGGAATGGACGGCCCTGGCCCCCGCCCGCGAGGGTGCGATCTTGCAACAGCTCGACAGGGCCAACGTCAGCTACGGCGAATGGGAACACGGCACCTGGAACATCCAGCCCTGGCACCAGGGCGACAGCCTGTACGACCTGTGGCACCCGCACCGCGCCGAAGGGGTCTCGTCAGAACCCGACCCAGGAGAAGCGCTGTCCTGCGCGGAAGCCGTAGCCGCCTTGCACGCCACCGGGTGGGCACACGGGGACGTCCAACCCGCGCACTTGATCATCAGCCCCGAGGGAACGGCGCTCATTGATCTCGCCCTGGCTCACGGCGGCGACATCCCCGCCGCGTACGACTTCAGCTATCGGGGCTGTCTCGTCCACTACGAGAGCCCGGAAATCTCCCGGAGCGTGCTGCACACCGGTACGGCCACGCCGACCATGGAGGCGGACGTCTATGCCCTCGGTGCCTCGCTCTTCATCAGCGCAACCGGATTGCGCCACGTCGCGTATCCCAACGACGCCAGCCGTAGGGATCAGCGGCGAGCCATCGTCGACGGACCACACCGCCCGGTGACCGTGCCGGGCGTACTCGGCAAGCTCATCGAAGCCATGCTCAGCCCCGATCCGGCCGACCGACCCACGAGTGCCGAAGCCTGTAAGGAGCTGAGCAGCGGGCGCTGAGCCTGTTGATCGCCTCTGCGCTGAGTAACAAGGTCGGCCAGGTCACCTACCACTTCTACTTCCAGCTCCTGGACAGTGGCCAGGAGCTGGTGGGGTACTTCCAGTGGGACCCGTTCATCACCATCGAGAAGCGTTCCTGACGGCCCTCCCCGCGGTCGGGTGACGGAACGTAGGAAACGTCGCGCAGGCGGCGCGGGCATCCGCGCCGCCTGTCAGGCGATGCGGCGCGGCCGGGCACGCGGGCCCGCCGGGGTGTCAGCGCCGTGTGCGGAAGAGCTCCGCCGCGTGCGCTTCCGCGGGGGCGCGCAGCAGGGTGTTGAGCCGGTCGAACAGCTCGGCGGCGGCCACCCCGTTCCACTCCGGCGGAAGCAGCTCCAGGGGGAGCCCCGGGTCGCGGTAGGGCATGCGCCGCCACTGGGTGAGCATCGGCACATAGGTCCGGAACGCCTCCAGCGGCCGTGGCTCGCGCCGGGTCACCGCGTCCAGGACGGGGCGGTACCGGTCCAGGAAGTCCGCGTACATGGCGGTGAGTTCATCGAGGTCCCACCAGGAGCGGACCTTCTCCCGCAGCTCCCCGAAGGCCACGTGGCCACCGGTGAAGATGTCGACGTACGCGGACAGTCCCCGGCGCTCCAGGGTCCGCCGGGTCTCGGCCGCCAGATGTCCGGGGGCGATCCAGACGCCTGACGCGGCAGTGCCGAAGCCGAGCCGGGTCAGGGCCGTCCGCAGCGCGTGCCGCTTCTCGCGCTCGGACTCGGGCACGGAGAACACCACGAGCACCCAGCCGTCCTCGCGGGACGCCCTGGCCTGCCGGAAGATACGGACGTCCCCCTCGGCGAGGGTCTGGAGGGTGGAGTCGGCGAGCGAGTACCCGGCGACGCCTTCATGGCGCTCACCGCGCAGCACCTCACGGCGCTTCATCCGGGAGACCGAGGACCGCACGGCCCGGCTCTCCACGCCGAGGTCCGCCATGAGGCTGATCACCGAGGCGACCGAGAGCCAGTTGTGCTCGCCCCGTGCGTAGAGGCCGAAGACCGTGAGGATGAGCGGGGCATGACGGGATTCCCGTTCGCCCGCCGCGCTGGTGGCCCGTGTCGTCGTCTGCGCCGTCATGTCCTGGCCACCCTAACGTCTGGCGCGGCGAAGGTGATCACCCGCTCCCGCCGGGCCGCGCGGAGGGATACTGGGAGCGCGCCGGTCGTCCCACCCCTGCCTACGGGCTCGGCACCACGAGCCGTTCCTCCGGTATCACGGCCACGCCCAGGATCTCGATCACCGCCTCGGGCTGCCACAGCGCGGTGCAGCCGATGCCCGCCATGGCCGGGTAGACGGGCCCGGCGAGTTCGCGCCAGGCCCTGCCGATCTCCTTGCCGTGCGCCTGGTAGTCGGGGATGTCGGTGAGGTAGAGGGTCACGCTCACCAGGTCTTCGGGCCGGCCGCCGGCCTCCCGAAGCGTGAGGAGCAGATTGGTGAACGCCTGCCGGAACTGCTCGACCACACCGCCCGGAACGATCTTCATATCGGCGTCGAGGGCGGTCTGTCCGCCCAGGTGGAGCGTGTTTCCGGCGAGTGTTCCGTGCGAGTAGCCGTTGGGCTTCGGCAGCGCGGGCGGGTTCACGGGGACGGGGGGCATGGGGCCTCCGGCTCGGTCGCGTTCCGTCCTGCCCAGGCCGGGCAGGAGCGCTCAGGTGTATTGACTTTAAATGACGACCGTGAGAAACACGAGACATCGGATCCTGGTCCCGACCGAAGGGAGCCGTCCCCATGGAGCCCGACCTGAGCAAGTACCGCCTGGAAGGCGACAATTCGATGTACCGGCTGCCCAGCGGCATCGTCGCCCCCGTGGTGACGCGCGGCGGCCTCGAGAGCGGCGACACCACCGACTCGGGCGGAGCCGTCCGCGTCTCGGGGGTGAGCGCCCAGCACACCCCGGCCACCCGCCTCTGGTTCGGCAAGGTCAGCAATGAACCCGGCTATCGCTCGGTGACCCACCACCACGGCGAGGCCGAGACCGGCGGCTATGTCCTCTCCGGCCGGGCCCGTATCTACTTCGGCGAGGAGCTCGAGGACTACGTCGACATGGAGGAGGGCGACTGGGTCTTCGTACCGCCGTATCTGCCGCATGTGGAGTGCAACCTCTCCCGCAGCAAACCGCTGACCTGGATGACCACCCGGACACCGGAGAACATCGTGGTCAACCTCCCCGATATCGCCGACGCCGATCTGCGCGACTGGCTGGACCGCCGATGACCCGGACGCCCCCGACCTCCGCCGTCCTCACCGACGCCATCACCCTGAAGCCCGCCCGGCCCGACCACTTCGACCTCGCCTTCACCGCCACCACCCAGCCCTGCCCCTGGCCCAAGGCGTACGGCGGCGATCTGGTCGCCCAGGCCGCGGCGGCGGCCATGCGGTCGGTGACCGACGGCAAGTCGCTGCACTCGATGCACAGCTACTTCCTGCGCCCCGCCGACATCGGCGCCGAGGTCCGCTACGAGGTCGAGGTGGTGCGCGACGGCCGCGGCTACAGCACCCGGCAGGTGCGCGGCTACCAGAACGGCAAGCCGCTGTACGTCTGCCTGGCCGGTTTCGCGGCGGGCGAGGCCGGTGCCGCCTTCCACACCGCGTTCGACGAAGACGTACCCGGTCCCGAGGACCTGTCCACCTCGGCCGATTACCTCGCGGGGCGCGCGGGCGGATCCATGACCGAGGAGTCCAGGGCGTACTGGTCCGGCGGTCGCGGCTTCGACATGCGGCACGTTCCCGGCCCGGTCTACCTCACCGTGGAGGGGGAACGCCTTCCGCACCAGGCGGTCTGGCTCAGGCCCTTCGACCCGCTCCGCCCGGTCGACGGGCTCACCGACGCCCAGCGGGACCTGGCCGCCCTCGCGTACGTCTGCGACTACACGATCCTCGAACCCGTCCTGCGGGTGCTCGACCTGGCCTGGGCCGAACCCGGGCTGGTCACCGCGAGCCTGGACCACGCGATGTGGTTCCACCGTCCGGGGCCGGTGGACGGCTGGCTCCTCTACGTCCAGGAGGCCGTGGCCGCCGACGCGGGCCGCGGTCTGGGTACCGGCCGCTTCTTCACCCGCGACCACCGCCACCTGGCCACCGTCGTCCAAGAGGGCCTGATCCGCCCCACCTGACCCGCCGTTCTTCCCGGCGGGCTCCCGGAAGGACTCTTCCGTGACGCTTCCGCACCGCCTCTCCCCCTCGGCGCATATCGACACCTTCACCCGCGACCGTCTGCCCCCGGCGGACCTGTGGCCGACGATCGAGTTCAGCACACCGGAGCTGCGCTACCCGGACCGGCTCAACGCGGCCACCGAGCTCATCGACACGCCCATTTCGCTGTTCGGTCCCGACCGTCCCGCCCTGCGCACCCCGTCCGGCGAACTGTGGTCCTACGGCGAGCTCCGCATCCGCGCCCAGCAGATCGCCCAGGTGCTCACCGAGGACCTGGGCCTGGTGCCGGGGCAGCGCGTCCTGCTGCGCTCGCCCAACAACCCCTGGACCGTGGCGGCCTGGCTCGGCGTCCTCAAGGCCGGTGGTGTCGTGGTGACCACGATGGCCGCGCTGCGCACCCGGGAGCTCGTCCCCGTGGCCGAGCGCACCCGGCCGTCGATCGCCCTGGTGGACCACCGGTTCGCCGACGATGTGCACACCGTCCGGGACACCGTGCTGCCCGGCCTGGCGGTGGTGGAGTACGGCGGGGCCGGCCCGGAGGACCTGGTGGCCAGGGCCGTGGCCAAGTCCGGCGAGTTCACCGACGTACACACCGCCGCCGACGATGTGGCGCTCCTCGGCCCCACCTCCGGATCCACCGGCGCCCCGAAGATCACCATGCACTTCCACCGGGACATCCTGTCCATCGACAACACCTTCGGCCGCCACACCCTCGGTCTGGTCCCGCATGACCTGGTGGCCTGCACCGCACCCCTGGCCTTCACCTTCGGCCTCGGCATGCTGGTCGTCTTCCCGCTGCGGGCCGGGGCCTGCGCCCTGCTGACGGAGTCCGCCACTCCCCCGCAGCTCGCGGAGATCGTGCGGCGCGACGGCGTCACCGTCCTGGCCACCGCGCCCACCGCCTACCGGGCGATCCTGCGCGAGGGGAAGGAACAGTGGCTGGCCGGGCTGCGGATCGGGGTCTCGGCGGGCGAGCACATACCCCGCGCCACCTGGGAGCAGCTGCGGACACACATCGGCCTGAAGGTGGTCGACGGCATCGGCGCCACCGAGCTGTTGCACATCTTCATCTCCGCCGCCGGTGCGGACATCCGGCCAGGCGCCACGGGGAAGGCGGTCCCCGGCTACCGCGCCACCGTTCTCGGCCCCGACGGCGCGGAACTCGGCCCAGGGGAACCGGGCAGACTCGGGGTCATCGGCCCGGTCGGCTGCCGCTACCTGGACGGCGAACGACAGCGGGACTACGTCCTGGCGGGCTGGAACATCACCGGTGACATCTTCCACCGGGACGAGGACGGCTACTTCCACTACCACGCCCGCAGCGACAGCATGATCGTCTCCTCCGGGTACAACATCGGCGGCCCCGAGGTCGAGGCCGCCATCGACACCCACCCGGACGTCGTGGAATCCGCCGTCGTCGCCCGGCCCGACCCCGAACGCGGCTCGATCGTCTGCGCCTTCGTGGTGCTGCGGGACGGTGTGCCGGGCGACGAGGCCAAGGCGAAGGAGATCCAGGACCACGTCAAACGGGTCCTGGCGCCCTATAAGTACCCGCGCGATGTGCGATTCCAGGACGCCCTGCCGCGCAACACCAGCGGCAAGTTGCAGCGCTTCAAGCTGCTTCGCCAGGTGCAACAGGTGCAGCAGGTCAGTGCGGACGAGCGGGCCGCCGAGGCCAAGGCCGTCGCCGAGAGTTGAGAGGAACCCCCGTGAACATCGCGATCATCGGCGGCGGTCCCGGCGGACTGTACCTCGCGGCCCTGATGAAACAGCTCGACCCGGCCCATGAGATCACCGTCTGGGAGCGGAACGCCCCCGACGACACCTTCGGCTTCGGCGTGGTCTTCTCCGACGAGACGCTCGGTGGGATCGAGAACGCCGACACCACCGTCGCCCGCGCCATGGCCAGGCGCTTCGCCCGCTGGACCGATATCGACATCCACTACCGGGGCGAGAGCCACACCGTCGGCGGTCAGGGCTTCGCCGCCATGAGCCGCGAGGAACTGCTCCGGCTGCTCCAGGAGCGCTGCCGCGACCTCGGTGTCACCCTGCGCTTCTCGACCCTCGCCCCGGACACCGCGCGGCTGTGCGCGTCGTACGACCTGGTGGTGGGGGCCGATGGAGTCAACTCCGCCGTACGGGCGGCCCACGCGGACGTTTTCCGCCCCTCTCTGGACCGTCGGCACAGCAAGTACATGTGGCTCGGCACGGACCGGGTCTTCGAGGCGTTCCAGTTCTTCATCAAGCAGACCGAATGGGGGGTGGTGCAGGTGCACGGCTACCCCTACTCCGACACCGGCTCCACCTTCATCGTCGAGATGCACGAGGACGTGTGGCGGCGGGCCGGTTTCGACGCCACCGAGGGAGCCGGTTTCCCGCCGGGCGCCTCCGACGAGCAGGCCGTGGCCCGTGTCCGTGAGCTCTTCGCCGATGAGCTCGGCGGCCACCAGGTGTTCGCCAACAACTCCAAGTGGCTGAACTTCACGACCGTGCGCAACGAGCGCTGGCACCACGGCAATCTCGTGCTCATCGGCGATGCCGCCCACACCGCGCACTTCTCCATCGGCTCGGGCACCAAGCTGGCGATGGAGGACGCGCTCGCCCTGGCCGCCTGTCTGCATGAACACCCGGACACCGAGGGGGCGTTGGCCGCGTACGAGACCGAGCGGCGGCCGGTCGTGGAGTCCACCCAGCGGGCGGCGCAGGGCTCACTGGAGTGGTTCGAGAACATCGGCATGTACGTCCACCAGGAGCCGACCCAGTTCTGCTTCAACCTGCTGACCCGCTCACGCCGGATCACCTACGACAATCTGCGCACCCGCGACCCGGAGTTCGCCGACCGGGTCGATATGGCCTTCGCCGCCGCACAGGGCCTGGACGGCGTGGCACCGGCGATGTTCCAGCCGTACCGGCTGGGCGGGCTGGAGCTGAGGAACCGGGTGATCGTCTCGCCGATGGACATGTACTCCGCGGTGGACGGCGTGCCCGGCGACTTCCACCTCGTCCACCTCGGCTCCAAGGCCATGGGCGGGGCCGGGCTGGTGATGACCGAGATGGTCTGCGTCTCGCCCGAGGGCCGCATCACCCCCGGCTGTACGGGGCTGTGGAACGACGAGCAGCGCGAGTCCTGGCAGCGCATCGTCTCCTTCGTCCACGAGCGCGGCACCGCCCGTATCGGCCTCCAGCTCGGCCACTCGGGCCGCAAGGGCTCGACCCGGCTGATGTGGGAGGGCATGGACGACCCGCTGCCGGAGGGCAACTGGGAGGTCGTCGGCCCGTCCCCGCTGCCGTACGGCCCCGGCTCCGCGGTGCCGCGCGAACTCACCCGCGCCGATCTGGACCGGATCGCGGCGGACTTCACCGCCGCCGCCCGCCGGGGCGCCGAGGCCGGGTTCGACCTGCTCGAACTGCACTGCGCGCACGGCTACTTGCTGTCCTCGTTCCTCTCCCCGATCGCCAACCACCGCACCGACGAGTACGGCGGCCCGCTGGAGAAACGGCTGCGGTTCCCGCTGGAGGTCTTCGACGCCGTGCGCGAGGCGTGGCCCGCCGAGCGGCCGCTGATCGTGCGCGTCTCCGCCACCGACTGGGTGCCGGACGGCAACACCGAGCATGACGCCGTCGAGATCGCCCGCGCGTTCATCGCACACGGGGCGGACGCCATCGACGTCTCCTCCGGCCAGGTCACCAAGGACGAGCGGCCCGCCTTCGGCCGCTCCTACCAGACCCCGTTCGCCGACCGCATCCGCCACGAGGTGGCCGCCGCCACCGGCGCCGCGGTCATCGCGGTGGGCGCGATCGCCTCGTACGACGACGTCAACTCCCTGCTGCTGGCGGGCCGCGCCGATCTGTGCGCCGTGGGACGCACCCACCTCTACGACCCGCACTGGACCCTGCACGCGGCGGCCGAGCAGGAGTACCGGGGTCCGGGCGCCGAGTGGCCGGTGCAGTTCCGCGCGGGCGGGCGCAAACCGCCCGCCTCGCGCACCGACGCCGTACGGCCCCGTCTGTCCCTGCTCCGGCCCGACCCCGCCGACCAGGCCGTCCACCAGCGCTGGACCCCGGCCCGGGAACCGGCCCCGGTCTCCTGACGGGGCCGTGGCCGCTACGCGTCTTCCGGCTCAGCCCGTCGCCGTCGCCCGGTAGGGGCGGAAGAAGGCGCGCAGCTCCTCCGCGTAGAGCTCGGGCTCCTCGAACGGCGCGAAGTGTCCGCCGCGCGCCGGCTCGGTCACCCGTACGAGGTTGGTCGTGCGCTCCAGCCAGGCCCGCGGCGGGCGGACGATGTCGCCGCGGAAGAGCGAGAAGCCGGACGGCACCTCGACCCGGCGGGCGTGCTGCGCGGGCGGGATCGCGGCGTTGGCGTGGTACATGCGCATCGAGGAGCCGATCGTGCCCGTGAGCCAGTAGAGCATCACATTGGTGAGGATCTCGTCCTTGGTGAAGCTCCGCTCGATATCGCCGTCGCAGTCGCTCCACGCCCGGAGCTTCTCGACGATCCACGCGGCGAGCCCCACCGGTGAGTCGGTGAGCCCGAAGGCGGCGGTCTGGGGCTTGGTGCGGTGCATGGCGGCGTAGGCGCCCTCGGCCCGGCCCCAGGCCGTGACGGTCTCGAACCAGGCGCGCTCCTCGGGCGCGAGGTCCGCCGGGTCGCCGGTGTGGACGGGCAGGCCGCCGTCCATACGGTGCACGGCCACCACCCGGTCGGGGTGGTCGAGCCCGAGGTAGCGGCTCACATGGCTGCCGACGTCGCCGCCCGCCGCGCCGAACCGCCCGTAGCCGAGGACGTCCATCAGCTCGGCCCACAGCCCGGCGACGGCGATGGAGTCGAGGGGCGGGCCGGTGGGGCGGTCGGAGTAGCCGTAGCCCGGCATGTCGGGCACCACCACGTCGAACGCGTCGGCGGGGTCGGCGCCGTGCGCGCCGGGGTCGGTGAGGAGCGGGATGACCTTCGTATAGCGCCAGAACGAGTCCGGCCAGCCGTGGCTGAGGACCAGCGGCAGGGCGGACCCGGCCGGGGCGGCGGCCCGGACGTGTGCGAAGTGGATCCCGAGGCCGCCGAGCCGGACACGGAAGCGGGGCAGCCGGGCGAGCGCCGCCTCCTCCGCCGCCCAGTCGAAGCCGTCCGCCCAGTAGGCGACGAGTTCGCGGAGGTAGTCCAGGTCGGTTCCGAGCGACCACCCGGCGTCCTCGGGCGTGTCCGGCCAGCGGGTCGCGCGCAGCCGTGTGCGGAGGTCCTCGAGCGCCACGGGGGCGGTTCGCGGGGTGAACGGCTCGGGGCGGGGCGGGGCGTCCGGCATGGCACGTACCCTACAAGCCGCGCCCCTCCGCCCCGCTGCGCCGCCCCGCTGCTCCGCCGGTGTGCCGAGCGCCCCGTGTCAGTCGTCGGGGATGCCGGAGCCGCCGAGGGCGGGCACGGTCCTCTCCGGCCGGGCCAGGGAGCGGGCGCCGATGCGGAACTGTTCGAGCTGGTCGAGGATGGTCCGGCCGACCGGGAGATGGCCCCAGTCGCTGATGCTCCGGTAGGTGGTGGGCTCCCAGGTGGTCTCGTCGATGACGATGGGGTTCCAGCCGACCTCCCATTCGAAGCCCGAGGGGGTGCGGGCGTAGTAGGACAGCTCCTTGTCGTTGGTGTGCCGGCCGATCGAGAGGGACATGTCGAAGCCGAGTTCATGGACGCGCTGATAGCTCCGGGCGACGTCGTCCAGCGTGGCCGCCTGGATGTTGAGGTGCTGGACGCGGGTGGGGATCGGGTCGAGCGGCAGGCCGCGCACCGCCGCGACGGCGACGGAGTGATGGCGTTCGTTGACGCGCAGAAAGCGGATCCTCAGCTTGACGCCGCTGATCGTCTCCTCGACGTAGTCGGTCGGACGGGCGTCGAAGACGGCGTTGAAGTAGCCGCGGACCCGCGTCGGCCTGGTGGAGGTCAGCGCGATATGGCCCATGCCGAGGTCGCCGGTGACAAAGCCCGAGGCGAGCATGTGCAGGGGTGCCGCCGAGGTCACGGGGGTGGTGTAGATCTCCTGCGCGATGCCCTTGGGGCCGGGGAAGCGCAGCAGCCGTTCGACACCGCGCAGGGCGGCTTCCTCGTCGGTTCCGACGGCGAGGGGGACACCGTGGGCGCGGATACGGGCCTCGATCCGCTCGAAGGCGGTGTGGTCGACGATATGCCAGCCGGTGGCGACGACGTCCTCGGCCGGGCCGCGCCGGATGAGGAAGCGGCACTCCTGGTCGTCGATGCGGAAGCGCATCAGATCGCGGGAGAGGGCGTCGTGGTGCATGCCGATGGCGTCGGTGCCGAATCGGCGCCAGTCGGCGAAGCGGCCTGTCTCGATGACGATGTAGCCGAGGTGGACGGCGCCGAACACGGAGCCGGATTCGGAAGCGGTGGCGGTCATCGGCGGCCCGCCAGGAAGTCGGCGCAGAGCCGGTTGAAGAGTTCGGCGCGTTCGAACTGCACCCAGTGGCCGGTGTTGGCCACCAGGTACAGATCGCAGTTGGGCATGCGCTCGGCGAGCATGCGTCCGCCGCTGGGCCGGTTGACCTTGTCCTGCGCACCCCACAGGACGAGGGTGGGCACGGGCAGCCGGTTCAGCCGCCGGTCACGGGTGAAGTCCATCCGCACCAGCGTGCGCAGGGCGTGCGGCCCGGAGGGGCGGCGCAGCGGTGGCGAGGCGACCACTTCGGGGTCGATGCTGGCCCGGTACCGCTCGTCGATGGCGGAGTCCGGTATGTCGGCGGCGTTGAAGACGAGGTAGTCGCGGATGAACGTCTCCAGCTTCTGCCGCGACGGTGTGCGTGGCGATGAACTCCGGGTCCGTATGTCCGTCGGTGTGCAGCAGATGCAGCAGACCGTTCAGCAACGCCAGATCCGTACCCGGCTTGATCTGCAAGAACAGATCGGCCTTCGCCGCGGTGGCGGTGCGGCGCGGATCGACGACGATCAGCTTCGCGCCCGCCGACTTCATCCGGTCCCTCATGCGCAGGTACAGGATCGGATGGCAGTCGGCCATGTTGGAGCCGATGACGAAGAAGACATCGGCCTTGTCGAAGTCCTGATACGAACCGGGTGGTCCATCGGCGCCGAGCGAGAGCTTGTAGCCGGTGCCGGCGCCGGCCATGCACAGCCGGGAGTTCGACTCGATCTGATTGGTCCGGATGAACCCCTTGGCCAGCTTGTTCGCGAGGTACTGCGCCTCCAGGCTCATCTGGCCGGAGACATAGAGGGCGATCGCGTCCGGCCCGTGCTCGTCGACGATCGCCCGCAGCCGGTGCGCCGTCCGGGCGATCGCCTCGTCCACGGGCACCGGCACCGGCGCCTCCTCGCGCCGCGGACGCCGCAGCGCCCCCGTCAGGCGCCCGGGGGCGGCGAGCATATCGGCGGTGGTGGCGCCCTTGGTGCACAGCCGGCCGTAGTTCGCGGGGTGTTCCCTGTCCCCGGATGCCTTCAGGACGGTACGCCGCCCGTCCGGTCCCATGCCGACGTCGAGGACCATGCCGCAGCCCACCCCGCAGTACGAGCAGACCGTCCGGACCCTCGTCATGCCCTCGCTCCGCGAGCCCGGCGCGACCACGGGCGCCTCCTTTTCGTGTGCTCGGCCTGTTCGTGTGTTCGGCCTGGTCCCACCCTCCGGGACCGTACACACCTCTGATTACACGCATGTCTCTCCGGCCGATCACCCGGGGTTACGCCCACCGCACACGGCCCGGCGGGCGGCTGTGAACGCGACGGCTCGGCGTCCGGCGGTTCGAGAGCCGCATGCCGCCCACCGCTTCACGGTTTCGGCGGCCGTCGCAGAAAGCGGATGACCGGGTGGCCCGGATCATGGGTGACATCGGCCCGGACACCGTAGACCCGCTTGATCAGGGACGGGGTCAGCACATCGGCGGGGGTGCCCTCGGCCACGACATGTCCCTCGCGCAGCACGAGCAGGCGATCGCAGTACATCGCGGCGAGGTTGAGGTCGTGGAGGGCGATCAGGGTGGCTATGGGCAGACCCACGACGAGGTCGAGCAGGTCGAGTTGGTGCTGGATGTCGAGGTGGTTGGTCGGCTCGTCGAGCAGGAGTTCACGCGGTTCCTGGGCGAGGGCACGGGCGATCTGGGCACGCTGGCGTTCGCCACCGGAGAGGGTGTGCCACGACTGACCGGCCCGGTCGGTCAGGCCGGTGCGCTCCAAAGCCGCGTCGACGGCCCGGGTGTCCACGGCGGAGGCAGCGGACCAGGCGCGCCGGTGCGGAATACGGCCGAGGGCCACGACCTCGCGCACGGTCAGCTCGGTCTGGGTGTGGGCGTGCTGTTCGACGGTGGCGATACGGCGGGCCGTGGCGCGGCGGCCGACCTGTGGCAGTGTGCGGCCGTCCAGGGTGACGACTCCGGCGGAGGGGGCGAGGAGCCCGGCGAGCAGCCGCAACAGGGTCGACTTCCCCGAGCCGTTGGGGCCGAGCAGGCCCACCGTCTCGCCGGGGCGCAGGGTGAGGGTGACACCGTCGAGGATGAGCCGGTCGTGGGTGCGGCGGCCGACGTGGTCGGCGCGGAGTCCGGGCGCCGCTTCGGCGGTGGCGGGGGATTCGGCGGTGGCGGGGCGTCCCGCCGTGGAGTCGTTCACGTCTTCCTCCGGCCGCGGTGGAGCACGGCCACGAAGGCCGGTACGCCGATGAGGGACGTCACCACGCCCACCGGGACCTCCTGGGGGTCGATGACGGTACGGGCTGCGGTGTCCACCCACACCAGGAAGATGGCTCCGGCCAGTGCGGTGACCGGGAGCAGCCGGACATGGCCGGGGCCGGTGAGGGCGCGGGTGGCGTGCGGGAGGACCAGGCCGACGAAGCCGATGGCCCCGGCGCAGCTGACCAGGGTCGCGGTGAGCAGCGCGACCGCGCACAGCAGGACGAGACGGGTACGGGCCACCCGTACGCCGAGCGCTGCCGCGGCCTCCTCCCCGAAGGCGAACGCGTCCAGGGTGCGGGCGTGCCCGAGACAGACCGCGAGCACGGCGGCCAGGACGGCGGCGCACAGCAGCACATCGCCCCACCCGGCGCCGGTGAGCGAGCCGAGCAGCCAGAACAGCACGCCCCGGGTGGTCTCGGCGTCCGCGGAGGTGAGCACGGTGAACGAGGTCAGCGCGGAGAACAGCTGCATGGCGGCCACCCCGGACAGCACCACGCGGTCGGTGCTGCCGCCGAGGCTGTGGCTGAGCGCCAGGACCAGGCCGAAGGAGAGCAGCGCACCGGTGAACGCGCCCGCCGACAGCGATACGGCCCCGCCGCCCACCCCGAGGACGACCACGGCGACGGCTCCGGTGGAGGCGCCGGAGGACACCCCGAGGACGAACGGGTCGGCCAGCGGATTGCGCAGCAGCGACTGCATCACGGCCCCGCAGAGGGCCAGGCCCGCCCCGCACACCGCGGCGAGCAGTGTGCGGGGCATGCGCAGGTTCCACACGATGCCGTCGCGCAGTGGCGGCAACGTGCTCTCGCCCAGGCCGAGATGGGCGCTGACCGCCGCCCATACGTCGGCCGTGGAGATGTCGGCGGGGCCGATGGTCACGGCGAAGGCGACCGACGCGAGCAGCGCGGCCACGCCTCCCGCGAGCAGCGGCAGGAGGCGGGCGCTCACCTGGCGAGACCGAAGTCGCGCAGTCCCGCGGCGACCTGCTCGACCCCCTCGACCGTGCGCAGGGACGGGTTCATGGCCTGCCCGCTCAGCAGGATGTACCGCTTCTTCTTCACCGCGGTGAGGTTGCGGGTGGCGGGGTGGGTCCGCAGGAAACGCATCTTGGCCTCGGCGGTCTCCGCGGTCTGCTGCTTGCGCGTGAGATCGCCGAGGACGATGACGTCCGGGTCGCGGTCGGCCACGGTCTCCCAGTTGATCTGCGGCCACTCGTCGTGGGTGTCGGAGAAGGCGTTCTCCGCCCCGACGGCCCGGGTGATGGCGCCCGGCGCGCCGCAGCAGCCGGCGAGGTACGGCGACTGGGAGTTGGCGAACCAGTACATGAGAGAGACACCGGAGGCGTCCAGGCCCTCGGTGGCCGTACGAACACGCCGCTTCAACTCGGCGACCAGCTTCTCGCCGCGCTCGTCGACACCGAAGGCGTGGGCCAAGTCGCGTATTTCGCCGTAGACCACGCCCAAGGTGAGTGGCCTGCCGCGGGAGCCGTCGCCACCACTGTCGGGGTCCCTGCCCGCCGAGCAGTCGGACGGCGAGACATAGGTGGGCACACCCAGCTTCTCGAACTGCTCACGGGTGGCCACACCGCCCTTGCCGAGGGTGGAGACGAACGAGGCGGTGACGAAGTCGGGTTCGGCGTCCAGGGCCTTCTCGAAGGACGGCGCGTTGTCCGCCAGCCGCTCCACCGTCGCGTTGGCCTTCTCCAGGCCCTTCAGCACCGGGTCGGTCCACATGGCCGTCCCCGCCAGGCGGTCGGCGAGGCCGAGGGAGAGCAGGATCTCCGTGGTGCCCTGATTGAGCGAGACGGCCCGCTTCGGGGCGGACGTCAACGTGGTTCTGTGGCCGCAGTTGTCGATCGTGCGCGGATAGCCCGAACCGGCGGGCTTTCCGGCGTCGGCGGTGTCACGGCCGGAGCCACCGCATGCGGTGAGCAGCAGGGCAGGGGCGAGCAGGAGGGCCGCGGTGCGGCGGGCGGAGCTGAGCACGGGCATGCCTCGGGGTCGGGGCTCGTACGCGGAGCCTGGCCTACGGACGTCCCTCCGCGCACAGGGGCACGGAGGTGCCAGCAGGTCTTCGGACTCGGGTTCGTCCGGACGGGGCGCCTTCCCGGTGCTCGTCCGCGGCGGCCTCGCGGCCGTCACGGACTCCTCCCAGTGGCATCACATGCCCCGCCCGTCCCCCTCACCGCTGCGCGTCAGCTCCGGATTCACACCGGATTCCCTGGCCTCGGATGTGGCACGACTGGCTCCCCGAGCCTATCAAGAGGGGTCGGTCGCAAGGGCCGGTCGTGGAAGCAGGTGGAATCGTGGGCCGAGCAGGTCAGTTCGGCCGTCGGCGGGCCTGTCGCACCTCGCGGTCGACGGCCCAGACATCGCCGACAGGGCCGAGGTGGCCGAGCTTGTCGGGGTTGGACACCGTGCGGACGGTCTGGATACGCCCGTCGAGCACATCGAGGGCCAGGGTGTGGAGCACCTTGCCGTCCCGGTCGTGGAAGATCGCCCCGGGCTGGCCGTTGACCTCATGCGGCTCGAACGACACATCCACCCGGAACAGCCAGGGGAAGGCCGTGCCCAGCAACCGGGCCACCTTCTCCGCGCCCACGACGGCCTTCGCCAGCTGCGGGGCCTTGCCGCCACCGTCCCCGACCAGCCGCACATCGGCGGCCAGCAGATTCCGCAGCCCGCCCACATCGCCGTCCGTCAGCGCGTCGAAGAACCGCGTGGCCAGCTCCTGCCGCTCCCGCCGGTCCGCCTCGAACCGCGGCCGCCCGGCCTCCATATGCCGCCGCGCCCGCACCAGCAGCTGCCGGCATGCCGCCTCCGAGCGCCCCACCGCCGTGGCGATCTCGTCGAACCCGAAGGCGAACACCTCCCGCAGCACGAACACCGCCCGCTCCAGCGGGCTGAGCCGCTCCAGCAGCAGCAACGCCGCCATCGACACCGAGTCGGCCAGCTCCACCGCGCGGGCCGGATCCTGATACGGGTCCCTGAGCAGTGGCTCGGGGAACCACGGGCCCATGTACTCCTCCCGTCGCACCCGGGCGGAGCGCAGCACATCGATGGAGATCCGCGTCACCGCGGCCGACAGAAACGCCTTCGTCGACGTGGGCCGGGTCGCCGAGCCGTCGAAGCGCAGCCAGGTCTCCTGCACCGCGTCCTCGGCCTCGCTCACACTGCCCAGAATCCGATAGGCGATCGAGAACAGCAGCGGCCGCAGCTCCTCGAACTCCTCGACCTTGCTCACACGGCTCCCCTCCCCCGGGTCCCCCTGAACCACCGGCGGGTCAGAACTGCCCGACCTGGTAGTCGCCGGCCGGCTGCTGGGTGATGATGTTCAGCCGGTTCACCATGTTCATGAACGAGACCATGATCACCAGAGCGGTGAGCTGCTCCTCGTCGTAGTACTTGGCGGCATTCGCCCACACCTCGTCGCTGACCCCGACGGCCGCGTCCGCGACCCGGGTCCCCTCCTCCGCCAGCGCCAGCGCGGCGCGCTCGGCCTCGGTGAAGACCGTGGCCTCGCGCCATACCGCCACCAGGTTCAGCCGCACCGCGGTCTCACCGGCCGCGGCGGCCTCCTTGGTGTGCATGTCGACACAGACGGCGCAGCCGTTGATCTGGCTCACCCGAAGCGCCGCCAGCTCCTGCGTAGCGGCCGGCAGCGGCGAGTCCTTGACCGCCCTGCCCGCCGTCATCACGGGCTTGAGGATCTTGCCGGCGGTGACGCTGTCGAAGTAGTTCAGTCGCGCGTCCATGATGTACTCCTCCGCGGTTGTCAGTGGCTACACCCCTGAGACGGGGTAGCCCGACCCCCTGTGACATCGCCGGCTGTGACCTGCGTCTCCCCGCCCCCAAGCGCGCTGACGGCGTGGACCCAGACCCCGACGCGGGGAGTTCGCCGCCGACCGCGACGATCGGCAGCGCTCTCGGATGGGTGCTAAGCGGATCGGCGGAAGTCGACTGCGGTTCGGTGGCGCCCCGAAGGGGCGCGGCGCTGTGTCGATGTGCGGCTGCGCCGCGTGGGCGCGACCAGCCACGACGGCGCCGCGGACAATCGCCGGCAGGTCATAGCACTCCCAGCGGAGCGCTTAGCGCTCCGGCGGAGATCCATCACGCTCCCTCCGGGACGCGTATCCCGGAGGGAGCGACGGCACTTCGCGCATCACATACGCCATCCATGACCGCTCGGATCCGGCCAGTTGTACGCTACGGCTCGGGCCGATCAACTCGGCCCGGCCAACGGGGATACAGCGGGAGGCAGAGGCCATCGTGAGTGAGCGAACCGGCAGGATACGTTCCCCCCGCGCCTATGCCCTCACCTCGGGGGTACTCACCGGAACGATCGCGCTGTACATCACGCTTGTCGCCTTCGGCAACATCACCGACTTCGACACCAATCAGCAGTTCGTACGGCATGTCCTGGCGATGGACACCACATTCAAGGACAACGATCTGATGTGGCGGGCGATCGAGTCCACCACGCTCCAGGACACCGCCTACATCGCCATCATCGTCTGGGAGAGCGTCGCCGCGCTCGTCCTCCTCGCCGCGACGGCCATGTGGTGCGCGGGGCTGCGCGGGGGCAGGGTTCGCCGTGCCCGGCAGGCCAGCACCTTGGGGCTCGTGATGCTGATGGTGCTGTTCGGTGCCGGGTTCATCGCCATCGGCGGCGAATGGTTCGCCATGTGGCAGTCGAAGGCGTGGAACGGGCTGGAGGCCGCCACTCGCGTCTTCATAATCTCCGGGGTCGTCCTGCTGCTCATTCATCTGCTCTCGGACGAGCGCACCGACCCCGGCGCCACGGACTGACCGAGCCGGATCGACCGAGCGGGATCGCCGAGCCGGATCGACCGAGCGGGCTCCGCTCAGCGGACAGCGACGATCTCGCCGCTGGAGGGCGACCGCCCCCTCGTTGACGCGGACTCTTGACAGTGACCTGCGCCACCTCTAGCGTCCGCAGCACCGCTCTGTGAGAGCGCTCTCTGAACCGCCCCGCGTGACCACACCGCAGGGCTCTCCCGCTCTTTTCGCTCTTCCGTGTGCGCACGGAAAGGAGAGTCATGTCACGTACACCCCCGCGCTTCCCGCCCTTACGGCGTGTACTCGGCCACTGGCGAGGGCCGGGTGTCATCCTCGCCGCCGTCGGTCTCATCCTGTCCATGCTGTCCACCGGCTCGGCCAGCGCCCGTGCCGATCTGCGCGCCAACGACAAGACCGGCGGGTCATCGAGCGCGCCGAGCGTCAAGGCACCGGTGCGGGTGGCCGAGTTCGTGGCCGAGTGCCCGTTCACCCACCGGCTGCCGGACGACCCGATCGTGTTCCCGGGGCTCCCCGGCGCGTCCCATATGCACAGCTTCTTCGGCAACGACTCGACCAACGCACACACCGATCTGGCCGCCCTGAAGAAGGGCCGGACCAGCTGCAACCCGATCGCCGACCTGTCGTCGTACTGGACTCCCACCCTTTACGACAACGGCAAAGAGGTCGAGCCCACCGGCACCACCTTCTACTACCTCGGTGAAGGTGTGCGCGACGATGTGATCGCGAACATCAAGCCGCTGCCCGCGGGGCTGCGGATCGTGGCGGGCAACGCCAAGGCCACCGGGGTCGACGACCCCTCGTCCATCTCGCGGTGGTCCTGCCTGCACCACGGAGAGGTCAACCCCTCCAAGGACTTCGTGAACTGCCCGTCCGGCTCGATGCTGGAGTCCTACCTCGACTTCCCCCAGTGCTGGAACGGGAAGGACCTGGACTCCCCCGACCACAAGAGCCACATGGCCTACCCGGTCGGTGGCCAGTGCCCGGCGACCCACCCGGTCGCCGTGCCGAAGCTGCGCCAGGTGCTGCGCTACCCGGTCAGCGGCGACCCCTCGCGGTTCAAGCTGGCATCAGGTGGCGGATTCACCATGCACGGTGACTTCTTCAACGCCTGGCCCGAGGACGAGATGGCCCGGCGGGTGCGTGACTGCATCAACCCGATCATCAAGTGCGGCGCCGACGGCCGTCCTTGACCGAGAGGGCCCGTCCCTGACCCGGGCGGCCGTCCCTGACGCAGCAGGAGAGCGTACGAACCGGCGGGGCGATCCCGTCCTGCCGGTGGGCGGAGCCCCGTCACCGGGGGCTCCGCCCCTCACGGACGAGGGGAGTCGAGATGACAGCGGCAGCCGTCACACGGCGCGTGGCGTCCGTAGCGGTGCTGCTCGCCGCCGCCACGCTGCTCACCACGGGATGCGGCGGCGACGGCGGTGGCGGGAAACCAACGGGCGAGGGGCGGTCGACGTCGGCCGCGCGGAAGGCCGCCACCCGGCCCCCGGACGGACAGGCGACATCGGGGACCTTCAACTCCAGCGATATCGGCTGGATCCAGCTGATGATCGCGATGGACGACCAAGCGGCACTCCTACTGGGCCTGGTCCCGGACCACTCCTCCGACGCCGAGGTGGAGAAGTGGGCGAAACCGGTGGCCGCCGGCTACCGGCGCGAACTCGTCCAGCTGCGAGAGCTGCTCTCCCGGGCGGGCGTGCCCGACACCAACCCGCACCATGGCCACGATATGCCCGGCATGGTGACCGAGGAGGAACTGCGCACCATTGAGGGAACGAAGGACGCCGCCTTCGACGCCCTCTTCCTCGCGGCGATGCGCGAACACCTCGACCAGGCGGCGAAGATCGCCCACTCCGAGCGCTCGGCGGGCACCGACCCGGCCACCAAGAAGCTGGCCGCGAGCGTGGAGAAGACCTCGCTCACCTGGCGCGCCCGCCTCCCCGAGGCGACGTCCGGCCGACCGTAGCGCGGCGCCACGCCGGGCTGAGGGCGGCTGTCCGGTGGAGGACGGCCGTCTGGCGGACGGCGGCCGTCGGACCGACGATCGGCCGTCAGACCGGCGGCAGCGCGGTGGCGGCCGACGCGGCGAGATCGGTGGCCAGTTCGCAGGGCCGGTCCTTGGCGCCCGCCCCCTTGATGACGAGGGCCACCCGCTCGGTCCCCTTCACCCGGTCCAGGCCGGTGTAGTCACGGTGGACCACCTCGACACGGCAGGTGCCCGGACCCTCGCTCTCCGGCAGCACGATCGCCTGGTGGTCACCGAGCCTGGTGGACCGGGAGTTCTTCTCATGCGGCAGATCGCCCTGGTCGAACCGCAAGTCCACCTCGAACTCCCTGGTGGTGCTCTTCCACTGGCACTCCCAGCGGCCGAATCCGACGTCCGGGTCCCCGGCGTCGATACCGGGCACCTTCTCCAGCGCCTTGACATCGAGCAACGTACATGCGTCCAGATGCGCCAGCGAACTGGACGGAAAGCCGGGGGAACGCCGGGGGACCTCACCGCGGTTGAGCACCTTGACCGCGAGCCCCGTGGCACGGTCGGCGGTGTCGCACAGCGGCTCCTTGAGCTCATCGGGCTGTCTGGCGGCCGCGGTGACCCGAAGGCTGTTGCCATGGGCGGCGGTCACCGCCACGGCCCGTTCGCACGCGTCGTCCTCGGCCGCGCGCTCCACGACGGTGACCCTGCCCCTGGTCTTCCTCGCCACGCCCTCCGGCAGCGGATCGGCGTCGAGCTCCACCCTGACGTCCACGACCTCCTCGCTCCGCTCCCTCAGCAGGACGTCGCACCGGTTGAAGTTGCCGTAGTCGCGGTCCAGTTCGGCCTCGCCGTACCGGTCGAACACGGTGGCGTTCAGCAAGGAGCAGGGGTCGGCCGTACGGGGGTCGCCGATGAAGGCGGCGCTGGTCGGCTTGTTCGGCTTGTTCGGCGCCGGATTGGCTTGGTCGCCGTCGTCGCCCAGGCTCATCACGATGAACGGAACGGAGATGGCCAGAGCCGTCACGGCAGCGGCACCGACCATGAGTAACGGGCGGCGTCCGACGAGGGGCGCCATCGTGCGCGTCCGGCCTCCCGCCGGGACCTCACCGTATCCAAAGGTGGCCGTATAGGGCGTGGTCGACGGGGTCAGCGGGAGGGTGGGGAACCGGTCCGGCGATCCCGCGATGTCCGTGAGGACGCCGAGCACCTCCGCCGCGGTGGGCCGGGCTCCGGGGTCGCGCTGGAGCATCGCCGTGACCACCCCGCCGAGCGGGCCGACCTGGGGGGCGATGGTCTCCAGCCGGACCGCGCGCCCGGGGCCGCGCAGCGGCGCGGTCCCTGTCACCAGCCAGTGCAGCGTGGCCCCGAGGGAGAACACATCGGACGCGCGCTCGGGTGCGCCCCGGAACGCCTCGGGGGCGGCGAAGAACGGGGTGAGGCTCACCGGTCCGTTGGGGGTGATCGTCTCGCTGCCGTCCACCCGGTACGCGGCGCCGAAGTCGGTCAGCTTGGCCACTCGGTCATGTGTGATCACGATATTGCCGGGCTTGACGTCGCAGTGCACGATGCCCTTGTGGTGCAGGGCCGCCAGCGCGCCCGCGATCTGCGCGCCGATATGCGCCGCGAGCTCCGGGGCCATCTTGACCGGGACGTCCAGACTGCCCCCGGTCACATGCTCCATCACCAGCCAGAACGTGGCCTTCCTGCCCTTGCCCGCGCGGACGGCGTCGTAGAGAGTGACCACGTTCGGGTGGCTGAACTTCGCCAGAGCGCGGGCCTCGGCCAGCAACTCGTCGAAGTCGGCCTGGCCGTTGTTCTCGAGCAGGGCCCGTTTGAGGACGACGGACCGGCCCAGCTCGGTGTCGACGGCGAACCAGACCGCGCCTCTCCCTCCCTCGACAGGCCCCTTTGTGAGCCGGTACTTGCCCACCTTCTCCCCCCGTCGCACGGCGACACTCCCCTCGTACGAGTCCAGAACACCTGCCGTTACCGGGCACGCGGATCGAACTTACTGCGTACACGGAGGGACACGTACTGTTCGCGGCGTTCGTGAGGGCTGCAAGAGGCGCGGCGGATGCGCGCGGCGCGGCGGACCTGGCCGGTTGAGAAGGGAATTCACCCACCACTCCAGAAATCTTCACCTTTGTGGAGGTTACGGCGGTGCCGGGCCTCCGCTACGGGCGGGGGGCCCGGCACCGCGCTCCTCCCCCGGCTAGGAGTGGGTGACCTTGATGCCGGATATATGGACCTCGCCGTAGTTGTCAGCGTCGCACGGGTCCGAGTTGCCGCAGTTGGCCTGGGTGTAGGCCCCTGCCTTGAAGTAGTTGCTGTCGTCGTCGTGGGAGATCGTGGTCTCGCGCTCCCCGTTGTAGTAGACGTCGATCTTCCCGTCCCGCACCACGAACTTGGCCTCGAACTCGGTGCCCAGCTCGTAGTCGTCGGTGACGAGGTGGTGGTGGGTGTCGTCCCCGTCGGTGATGTAGAGCTTGCCGCCTTCGAGGCGGAAGACGGTGACATCGTCGTCCCCGCCGTGGATCTGGGCACCGACGAGATGCGGCTTGTCCTCGGGGAGCGCCGTGAACGCCTCGGTGACCACGAGGGTGTGGGTGCCCTCATCGGTCGACCAACTGGCCTCCTCCTCCCCATCGTCGGTCATCTCGCGCAGTTCGGCGCGCGGGTAGCTGGAGCCCCCGGTCGTCACACCGTCGACGGCGGCGCGGAACCGGACCGCCCGACAGTCGTCGTCGGCCTGGAACCAGGGTTTGGCGGAGAAGGTGGCGAGCTCGGGCTGGGTGATCTCGGTCGGGTCCTCGTCGTCGCCGGTGGGCAGGGTCACCTTCCAGTTGGTGAGGTCGAGGACATCGGCGGGGTACTCGCACGGGGCCGCCGTGGTGGTGGCGTCGCGGGCGGGGATACCGGCCTGCGCCGGGAGCACGAGGGCCGTCGAGGCGGCCGCGGTGATGCCCGCGAGAACGACGATGCGCATGCACCTCATGGGTGTTCCTTCCGGTCCGGAGCGGTGGAGTGACGGGTGGGGCCGCTTCCCATCGTTCGCCGCCGCTTCCGGGACGGGTCCCGAAGACGGGCCGTCTTCCGGGTGCGGGCCGGGACCCCTCCCGGAAACCTCCCGCTATACCCGGAAGTGTCGCCGGATGAGCGATGTCATCACAGCGGATCTCCGACCCGCGCCATCCGGTCCCGGAAAAGCGACAATCGGAAGGAACGTCAGCCATGAGCATGCGCAAGACCTTTCTCGGAACCCTCGCCGCGGCAGGACTCGCCGGAGCCCTGCTCACCGCGGTGACCCCGACCGCGGCTCAGGCCGCCGAAGGCTGCAACACCAGCAACGCCAGGACGGTCGCGAACGCCTCGACCCACTCCCGCGGCATCGAGCTCCGGTACAACGGAGCGTGTGCATGGGGCAGGATCTTCGGCTCACCGGGCGATCTGGTGTGGGTGGACCGCAGCTTCGACGGCGGCCGGACCTGGGAGCAGCTCAGCGTCACGAAGATCAACACAGGTGGCAGCAACTTCACCGACGCGTTCAACAACCGGGGCAACCTCATGCGGGCCTGCGGCAAGGCCGGCAATTTCCCCGAGGTCGCCTGCACCACCTGGTGGTGACCTGACGTGGTGAGCTGACCCCGGTGGTCCGTGGTGCCCGCTGGATCGGGCACCGCGGACCCTGTGGCTACCCCTCGGGCGCCGGACCGGGATCGGGGTCGGGCCAGAGGGCGTCGTCCTCGATCAGCTCCAGATCGGGCGGTACGAGCGTCGTGGACTCCACCAACCCCTTGAGCAGGTTGTGCAGCAGACCGTTGTCGGCCGGGCGGCCCTGCGACTTGTCGTGCATCAGCGGGTGCCTGAAGCCGGTGTTGTGCAGCCGGCGCCGTACGGCCTCGATCCGGTACTCGATCTTGCGCTCGTTCCAGCCGGCGCCCGGACGGAGATAGCCGAGCTGCCTGGCCGCCATGGCGTACGTCAGGGGCCGTGGATCCTCCTCGTACAGCAGATACCGCTGGCCGAGGACGACCAGCAGCAGCCGTTCGTCGTCCTCGAGCGGCCAGATCTCCGGCCGCAGGGTCTCGGCGCGCCGCCGCGACACCGGCCCCTGGTCGTCGTGGCCCGCCACATACAGCTCGACCAGGTGCTCACGGTAGCCGGAGCCCTTGACGAACAGCGGGGTGTAGCCGGTGTCGAGCGGGATCGGCTCGGTGCTGAGATGCATCATCCGGCCGCGCGGCAGCCGCACGAGCTGCCGCCCGGTGTTCCGCAGCCACCACTGCCCCTGACGGTAGGTCAGCTCACCGTGCCGCCGGCTCACCCGCAGGTCGTCCACGCCCACGCCCAGATCCACGTCCGGCTTCTCCCCGCGCCCGAAGCGGACCGTCAGCCCCGGCCGGGGCGGGGCGCTGAGGTCACCGGTCACGGTACGGGCGTGCAGCGTGCCGGGGGTGCTGGGCGCGACTCCGCGCGCGAGGCTGGCGGAGAGGGGCATCGGGGTCTCCTCGGTTCGGCGGATGCTCGGCAGGTGCGCAGACACGCCCACCAGGGTCCATGCCCTCCGCCGGGACCCGTCCCAAAGCGAGCCCGCGGCCGGAGTACGCGGTGCGCGCCATCGGTCAGTTGACGTCGAGCTCGATCCGGCCCAGCTCACCCAGGTCGGCGATCAGGTGGTCACCGGCGCTGATGGCCGTCGGGGCGCACAGGGTGCCGCTCAGGACGATGTCCCCGGCCTCCAGTCGCCTGCCGCCGCGCAGCAGGTGCCGGGCCAGCCACGCGACCGCCTCTGCGGGGTCGCCCATGACGGCGGCCGCGCTTCCCGGCACCGTTGTGGAGCCGATCGTCAGTGTGGCGGTGAGCCGCGACAGATCCCCCGACGCCGACAGCGCGAGCGCGGACCCCAGCACCGCACGCGCGGCGTTGGTGTTGTCGGCGACGAGCATGGGGAGGCCACGCGGACCGCCGTGCCACCTGCTGTCGACGATCTCGAAGGCCGGTGCGACGGTGGCGGTGGCATCGCGGACGTCCTGCGCGGTCACATCCGGGCCGGGCAGCGCCTCGCCCAGGGTGAACGCGACCTCCACCTCCGCCAGCGGGTTGAACAGCCCGGCCGTGGCGAGGGGTTCGCCGTGCTCGAGCAGCCTGCCGGCGAGCAGGTGGCCGGCGGAGGGCTCATCGGCGCCGAAGGTGTCCCGCGCGGGCTGTGACGTCAGGCCGATCTTGTAGCCGATCGCCCGTTCCCCGGCCGCGATCGCCAGGTCGCGGGTCGCGCTCTCCACGGCGTAGGCCAGCTCGAGGTCATCGAGCCGATCGGCCGCGGCGGGGTCCACCGCGTCGGCTCCGTTGCCGGCTTCCCACAGGCGCCGCGCCAGTTCTGCGATCAGGTCCTTCTGCATCAGTCTCTCCTTGCCCGCGGGCGGCCGCTCGCCGCCCCGTCGGGGATGATCACCGCACGGCCGGTGGCACCCCGCGACAGCGCGGCGTAAGCCTCGTTGATCGCCGACAGTTCGTACCGTTCGCCGAGCAGCTTGTGAAGCGGCAGGCGGCCGGTCTTGAACAGATCGACGAGCTTGGGGATGTCGACCGGTGTGTTGGCCGAGCCGTAGAGACTACCGATCAGCCGCTTCTCCTGCTGCGCCAAGGGGCGGCCGAACCGCTCGCCGCCCCGGAGACCGCCATTGTCAACGACCTGTCCGCCTGGTATGGCTCGGTGGAGAAGATCCGCGGCATCGCCGAGCGGTCGGACGCCACCGTCGTCTTCGGTCATGACGCCCAGCGGCCGCGCTCGATGCGGCTCGCCCCCAACGGCTTCCACACCCAACGGCTTCTGCACCCGATCGTGCGGCCCCGTCCGATCCCTCAGGAGGGATGCGTATGACCACCACCGTTCCGGCCGGACCCGAGTCCGTGTTCACCTATGGCGCCCCGGCGCTGAAGTTCGGGCCGGGAGCGTCCGACGAGATCGGCTACGACCTCGCCCAGCGGGAGGTCCGCCGGGTACTCGTGATCACCGACGCCGGAGTGGCCGCCACCGGCGCACCGCACCGCGTCGCCGAACGGATGACGGCGTTCGGCATCGAGGCCCATGTCTTCGACGGGGTGCACGTGGAGCCCACCGACGTCAGCCTGCGGCAGGCGGCCGACCACGCGCTGGCGTCGGGCCCGTGGGACGCCTTCGTCGCGGTGGGCGGCGGCTCCAGCATCGACACCGCCAAGGCCGTCAACCTGCTCAGCACCAACCCCGGCGAGCTGATGGACTATGTCAACGCGCCGGTGGGCAGGGCGCTGGCGCCCGTGAACCCGCTCAAGCCGCTGGTCGCGGTCCCCACCACCACCGGGACCGGCTCGGAGTCCACCACGATCTGCGTGCTCGACGTCCTGGAACTGGAGGTCAAAACCGGCATCAGCCACGCCAGGCTGCGGCCCGCACTCGCGGTCATCGACCCCGATCTGACGTTCACCCTGCCCGCCGGGGTGACCGCCGCCAGCGGTATGGACATCCTGTGCCATGCGCTGGAGAGCTACACGGCCCGGCCGTACGACGCGCTGCCGCGCAAGCGCCCCGAGCAGCGCGTACCGTACTGCGGCGCCAATCCCATCTCCGACGCATGGTCGGAACGGGCCCTGCACCTGCTCGCACAGTCCTTCCGCACCGCGGTCCGCGACGGCGACGACCCCGGGGCACGGTCGGACATGGCCCTGGCGGCCACCTTCGCGGGGCTCGGATTCGGCAACGCGGGCGTACACATCCCCCACGCCAACGCCTACCCGATCGCCGGACGGGTGAAGGACTTCCACCCCACCGGCTACCCGGAGCACGAGCCGATGGTCCCGCACGGCATGGCCGTCTCGCTCACCGCGCCGGAGGCGTTCCGCTTCACCTTCGCCGCCCAGCCCGAACGGCACCTCCGGGCCGCGGAACTCCTCGCCCCGGAGATGGAACGCCCCGGCAACCTCGCCGAGTATCTGCCGGCCGCGATCGAGCGGTTGATGCGCGACATCGGCATGCCCAACGGCATCGGCGGTGTCGGCTACGGCAAGGGCGATATCCCCGCCCTGGTGGAAGGCACCATGAAGCAGCAGCGGCTGCTGGCCACCGCCCCGCGCGCGGTCACCGAGGACGACCTCGCCGGTATCCTCGACCGCTCCCTGTCGCTCTGGTGAGATGAGAAACCGTCGGCCGGCCATGAACTCGCCCGCGGGACCGGGCACCGCTTCGAGGTCAAGCCGATATGAAGCGCTACGGGGCCGGTCGCCTATGAAGCGCTACGGGGCCGGTCGCCAGCCCAGTGCCGGGGCGAGTTCGGTGGCGATGTCGGTGAGGATCTGGACGTAGTCCTCGTGGTCGAAGGTGAAGGGCAGCGCGAACGCGACCTCCTCGACCTCCCGGAAGGCGGCGTGCGAGGACAGCCGTTCGGCGATCTCCCCGGAGGTGCCCACGAGATCCGGCGCGAACATCATCCGCGCCGGACCCTGGGGCGTGGCGGTACGCGGCATCCGCTTCGCGACGTACTGCTCGTACTTCGCGCGCTGCTCCGGTGAGGCGCTGTCGGTGGGGATGACGACGAGTCCCTGGGAGACCCGGGCACGGTCGCCGTCGGGGTGGTGGGCGCGGAAGGTCCGGATGTGCGAGAGCTGGATCTCGGCGAAGTCCTCGGACTCCTCCGCCTTCACCACACTGCTGGTGAGCAGGTTCATTCCGTGCTCACCGGCCCACTGGGCCGACCGCAGGCTGCCACCGCCGTACCACATGCGGCGGCCGAGCCCCGGGGCGTGCGGCTGGACACGGTCGGAGAACACCTCGAAGCCCTCGACACCGCTGATGCCGGTGACCGGTTCGCCGCGTACGCAGTCCAGCAGCCTCCGCACCCGCTCATGGCTGAAGTCCTCGGTATCGGCGGTGTCGGGGTAGAGCGCGCCCTTGACGTGCTCGTAGTGATGCGGCGGACCGGCGCTGACCCCCGGGTTGAGGCGGCCCCCGGACAGGATGTCGACCGTCGCGAGATCCTCGGCCAGCCGCAGCGGGTTCTCCCATCCCAGCGGGATGACGGCCGTGCCCAGTTCGATGCGGCGGGTGCGCTGCGTGGCCGCCGCCAGAACGGCCAAGGGAGAGGAAATGCCGTATTGCAGATGGCGGTGGCGCACCCAGGCGCTGTCGAACCCCAGCCGCTCGCCCAGTTCGATGATGTCGAGTGTCGACTCATGGCCCCGGCGGGGGTCGGCCTCATCGAACAGCCCGATGGTCAAGAAGCCCAGCTTCCGCAAGGGTTTCGAGGTCAGCGGCACAGGGCTCCTCCAGCGTCCGCGGCGCACTCCGCCGCACACCATTGCCGTTCCATTGTCTCAGGCGGCCGATCGGGGAACGGGTCACCCGGCCCGTTCCCGCAGCCTGTGGAGCAGTTGGTCACCGATGCGGGCGACCTCCGGTTTGTACGGGGTGTCGGAGAGCACGAAGTGGGTGATGCCCAGCTTGCGGTAGCCGTTCAGCGCCTCGGCCACATCGTCGGGCGAGCCGACCAGCCAGGTGGTCGCCGCTCCCCCGCCGCCGACCTTGCCGGGGGTGGTGTAGAGGCAGGTGTCGAGCACCTCTCCGCGCTCGGCGAGGTCGAAAAGCCGCTGCTGCCCCACGGCCTTCCTGCGGTTTCCCGTCCAGGTCGCCGCGCCCTTGCCGGCCGCCATCTTCGCGACCTTCTCCTCGGCCGCGCGCCACGCCTCCTCGGTGGTGTCGCGCACCAGTGTGGTGATGCGCAGCCCGAATTCCAGCGGCTTGTGCCGGCGGCCCACCTGCTCGCTCATGGTCTTGAGCCGGTCGACGCGTTCGGCGATCCCGTCGAGTGGTTCACCCCAGAAGAGCTGCACATCGGCCTCGGCCGCCGACACCCGTTCGGCGGCCTCGGAGGCGCCGCCGAAGTAGAGCGTCGGATGGGGTCTGCCGTCGGTGGCGTACGGGCGGGGGGCGACCGTTGAGCCGGTGACCCGGAAGTGCTCGCCGTGGAAGGTGACGTCCTCCTCGGTCCACAGGCGCCGCAGGAGATACAGGAACTCTTGGGTGCGGGCGTACCGTTCGGGGGGTTCGACGGTGGTGTCCCCGTACGCGGCCGGGTTGTCCAGCCCGCTGACGATGTTGACCAGGACGCGTCCGCGGCTGAGCTGGTCGAGCGTGGCCGCCGCGCCGGCGAAGTTCGCCGGGTGCCAGTAGCCGGGACGGATCGCGATCAGGGGCTTGAACGTCGTGGTCCGGGCGGCCAGCGCGGTGGCGACGGTGAAGGTGTCCGGGCGTCCCCATCCGGTGCCCAGCAGAGCGCCGCCCCAGCCGTGCTGCTCCGCCGTACGGGCGAGGTCGGTGGAGTATTCGATGGATCCCCAGCCGGATGTGGTGTCGTCGCCACGGTGGCCCGGTTCGACGGTGTTGGGGATGTACCAGAGGAATTCCGGGCTCATGATGTTTCCTCTCGCTGCCCGGCGCCCGCCACCCCGCGGTCGGTGGTGGTGGTCACCGGGTGCCTCCCGTGGCGGTGAGGGCGGACGGGGTGGTGGCGGCGCGGTGGGCGAGCTCCTGGCGTACGAGGGGGATGAGGTGGCGGCCGTAGTCGATGGCGTCGTCGAGCGGGTCGTAGCCACGGATGAGGAGGGTGGTGGCGCCGATGTCCACATAGTCGAGCAGCGCCTGCGCGACCGTCTCCGGGGTGCCCACGAGGGCGGTGGTGTTGCCGCCCGCGCCGGTCGCGGTGGCGGTGGGGGTCCACAGGGCGCGGTCGTGGCGGTCGGCCTTGGCGGCGGCCGCGAGGAGCCGCTGGGACCCGGCGTTCTCGGGTGTGCGCTCGCCGTTCTGCTGGTGGAAGAACGGGCGTCCCGTCCCGGTCCTGATGGTGTCCAGGACGCGGTGGGCCCGTTCCCAGGCCAGTTCCTCGGTGGCCGCCAGGATCGGGCGGAAGGACACGCTGATCCCGGGCGTCCCGGTGCGTCCGGCGGCCGCCGCCGCGGCGCGTACGGAGGCGATCTGCTCGGCGGTCTCCGCGAGCGGTTCACCCCACAGCGCGAAGGTGTCGGCGTGCTTGCCGCCCACCCGGTAGGCGGCCTCCGAGGAGCCGCCGAAGTACAGCGGGATACCGGCCGCGCGGTGCGGCAGGACGTCGGAGGAGTAGTCCTCGAACCGGTAGTGGCGGCCCTCGTGGCTGAACGGCTCGGCGGAGGACCAGGCACGCCGCAGGATGCCCAGGTACTCGTCCGTGCGGTCGTAGCGCTCCTCCTTGTCCAGGTAGTCGCCATCCTTGCGCTGCTCGGCGTCGTTGCCGCCGGTGATGGTGTGCACGGCGACGCGGCCGCCGGTGAACCGGTCGAGGGTGGCGAAGCTCCGGGCGGCGAGGGTGGGGGCGACGAAGCCGGGGCGGTGGGCGATGAGCAGCCCGATCCGTTCGGTGCGGGCCGCCACATGCGCGGCCACCTGGGTTCCGTCGGGCCGGCGGGAGCTGTAGCCGATGAGGATCCGGTCGAAGCCCGCGTCCTCGTGGGCGCGGGCGAAGCGGGTGGTGTAGTCCGGGTCGATCGCGGGGCCGGTGGCGGGCCGGGTCTCGGAGACCTCCTGGGTCTCGATCATGCCGATGAACTCGACCGACGTCGCGGGCGATGAGGAGGGCGCGGACATGGTCAATTGCCTTTCGGGACGGTCGAGTTGGACGGGGCGGACGCGGTGGACACGGCGGAGGTGGCGGGCGCGGACCGGCGGGCCAGTGCCGCGCGGCCGGTGGCGGTGAGGACGGAGTCGTCCTGCGGGGTGTGCACACGGCCGCACAGCACATCCCGGTGGTGCCGCTGGAGCGGGTTGGCATGCGTGAGGCCGTGGTTCCCGACGAGCGTGAGGGCCTGGTCGACGGCGGTGATGGCCGCGCGGGTGCCGAGGACCTTGGCGGCGCCCGCCCGTTCGGCGGCCTCCGGGTCGCCCGCGTCGACGCGGGCGGAGAGCGCGTCCACGAGCGTGTCGGCGCCGATGAGGGCGGTCTCGATCTCTCCGACGGCACTCTGGAAGCGGGGCAGGGTCGCGAGCGGCGCGCCGAGGGCGGTGGGCACCCGCTCGTGCAGGAAGCCGATCAGCCAGTCGCGGGCGGCGCCCGCCACGCCGAGGTACAGCGCGGTCAGGCCGAGTGCGTTCCAGGCCCCGGTCACCGGGTCGGGGCGGGCGCCCGGTGTGTCGCCGGGCTCGGCGAGGCCGATGACATCGCCGGCCGGCACCGGTACGGAGTCCAGGACCACATCGTCGCTGCGGCTGGCCCGCAGACCGACATGGTCCCAGGTCGGCTCCACGGTCAGCCCGGGGCTGCCCGCGCGGACGATGAAGGTGCCGACGCGTACGGGCTCCCCGGCGCCGGGCTCGGTGCGCGCGAAGACCAGCATGCGGCTGAGCCCGACCGCACCCGTGGAGTAGATCTTCCGGCCCGTCAGCAGCCACTGGTCGCCGTCGCGCCGCGCGGTGGTGGCGGGCAGTCCACCGCGGACCGGGCTGCCGAGTTCCGGCTCCACGCGCAGCGCGTTGACCAGGGCCGGGCGCGTGGCCGACGCGGCGAGCAGATCGGCGTAGGCGGTGACCGGCCAGGCGGGCGTACGGGCCTCGGCGGCGTGGGTGAACAGCGTCATGGCCGTCACCAGGGCCACAGCCGGGTCGCCCGCGCCCAGAGCGCGCAGGATGCGGACGGTGTCGGCGAGCCCGGCCCCGGCTCCGCCGTACCGCGTGGCGACGGTGGCGGTGAGCAGCCCGGCCTCGTGGACCAGGGCGATCCCCTCGGTGGGGAAGGAGGCGTCACGGTCGTGTGCGGGGGCGCGGGCGGCCAGCGCCGCGGTGAGCGCGGGCAGCCGGTCGTAGTCCGGCGGTGGCAGGGCGGTGGGGCGGCGGGTCCGGTCGGTGGTGGAGGTCACGGGGTCTCCGAAGTGGCTGTCGCGTCGGCGGTGGTGGACGAGGGGTAAGGGATGCGGCACCCATGGCCGGCCCGGTCCTGGGGCCCGGTCCCCGGGGACGTGGTCATCGGACGCGGCGGACGCCGGGCCGTCAACGGCGGAGGGGACGCACACGGCCCGAAGCCGGGCCCGAGGGAGGTCTCCGTCGCCCCGGGGACGGCTGATGGCCCCGGGTTCAACGGGAGGTGAGGAGCGATTCCAGGCCGGTCCGGTGGCCGGTGAACGGTGACCGGTGGCCGGTGGAGGTCACCTACGGGGTGCCGGGCCCCCGGGGACGGTGCGGCCGCCGCTCAGCGACAGAGGGCGCTGGAGGTGCGCAGGAAGTCCACGTAGCGGCAGAGCACGCCCGGATGCGTTGAATGCATACCCCATATGGTCGTGACCGCAGGAGCCGCTGTCAATGGACACCTTTGGGTGTCTCATTGCGCGGAACCCCGACGACCTGCGCTTTTGTCAGCACGTCAGCCATCGGCCGTCAGTCGTCGGCCGTCGGCCCTGACGAGCCTCCCGGACAAACGCCGCCCCTACCCGGAGGGCACCTCGACGCCCAGCCGGACCAGCAGCCGTTCGCGCAGCACCGCGTACTCGGGAGTGCCGGGCCTGCGCGGCGCCGCAAGGTCCACGGGGAGGTCGGCGGCGATATGGCCCCCGTCCAGGACCACCACCCGGTCGGCGAGTGCGATCGCCTCGTCCACATCGTGGGTGACCAGCAGCACGGCGGGGCGGTGGCGCTCGTACAGACGGGCCAGCAGGGTGTGCATACGGGCCCGGGTGAGGGCGTCCAGCGCGCCGAACGGCTCGTCCGCGAGCAGCAGTTGGGGCTCGCGCACCAGGGAGCGGGCGAGCGAGACCCGCTGCTGCTCACCGCCCGACAGCTCCACCGGCCAGGCGTCCTCCCGCCCGGCCAGGCCCACCTCGGCGAGCGCCGTGCGCGCCCGCTCCTGTGCGTCCGCGCCGCTGAGCCCCAGCGTCACATTGGCCAGCACCCGCTTCCACGGCAGCAGCCGGGCGTCCTGGAAGACCACCGACACATGGTCGGGCGCGCTCAGTTCGCCCTCGCCACCGGCGTCGTGGTCGAGTCCGGCGAGGGCGCGCAGCAGGGTCGACTTGCCGGAGCCGCTGCGGCCCAGCATGGCCACGAACTCCCCTGCGCGCAGGCTCAGATCGAGCCCGTCCAGCACCCTGCGCTCGCCGAAGGCCCGTACGAGCCCGCTGATGCGGACGGCGGCCGTGCCGGTCTCCGGGACGGTGGCCGTCAGTCCGCCAGTGTGCGCCGCCATGACAGGGCCTTCCTCTCCACGAGTCGTACCAGTCCGTCGGAGAGCAGGCCCAGCAGTCCGTACACGACGAGCCCGACGATGATGATGTCGGTCTGTCCGTAGGTGCGGGCGAGCCCCATCATGTAGCCGATCCCGCTGGTGGCGTTGACCTGTTCGACCACGGCCAGGGCCAGCCAGGAGGCGGTCACGGCGAAGCGCATGCCGAGGAGGAAGCCGGGCAGCGCGCCCGGCAGCACGATGTGCAGCAGGAAGCGCGGGCGGCTCAGCCCGAGGGTCTCGGCGAGTTCCACATACCGGCTGTCGATGGTGCGCAGCGCGTTGTGGGTGTGGATGTAGATCGGGACGAGGGCGCCGAGGGCGATCGTGATGACCTTCATGGACTCCCCGATGCCGAACCACAGGATCAGCAGCGGGATGAGCGCGAGCGAGGGAATGCTCCGTTTGATCTGCACCGGGCCGTCGATCAACCCCTCGCCGAGTCTGCTGAGCCCCGCGATCAGCGCCAGTACGAGCCCGGCGGCCACCCCGTACGCCAGACCGGACAGCGCCCGCACGGCGGATGTCCACACATTGGACTGGAGCCTGCCGTCCGCGATGAGGTCACCTGCCGTGGTCACCACGGTCCAGGGGGCGGACAGGTTGCGCGGGTCGATGAGGCCGGTGGCCGAACCCGCCGACCAGATGGCGAGCAGCAGTACGGGGCCGATCGCCCTGCCGTACGGGATGGGCAGGCCGGGGCCGAGGCGGCGGCGCGCGAGCCCGCGCCGGGCGGTCCGGGACACCGGGGCGTCCTTCGCCGCCCTGACGAGGGCCGGCCGCCGGCCCGTGGTGTCCGTGGCGTTCGTGGATTCCGTGGTGTGCGTGTTCATCGTGGCTTCCCCGCCTCCGCGATCGCGTCGGCGGCGACCGACTCGTACCGGCGGTCGAAGAGCATGGCCGCGTCGAACTTCTTCTGGCCCGTCTCCTTCGCCAGCAGGTCCACCGTCTTCTGCTGGCGCGCGATGGCCGGTGTCCAGTCGGCCGGGATGTCCGGATGGCCGTTCTGCTTCACCAGGTAGGCGCCGTCCTCGCGGGTGAGACCCTGGTCCTTGACGTAGTAGCCGTCGATCCACCGCTCGGGGTGCCGGTCGATCCAGACCTCGGCCCGCGCCCAGAACCTGATGAACTCCCGTACGGCGGCGGCCTTCTGTGGATCCCGCACGGACTCGGTCGGCGCCCACAGATGCGCGGGGTCGTCCCGCAGACCGTGCTGGATGGTCTTCCCGCCGTCCTTGCCGTACTTCGCCGGATAGCGCTTGATGTTGACGCCGCCCAGTGGCGCCGCGTCCACCTGGTGGCTGCCGAGTGCGGTCGGGTACACATCCCCGGTGCTGGGCAGTTCGACCAGTCGCACATCGTTCTTGGTGAGCCCCGCCTTGGCCAGGATGCGCAGCACCAGCGCGCCCTGGGCCTGCCCCGGGCTGTAGGCGATCTTCTTTCCGCGCAGGTCCGCGAGGGTGTCGATATCCGCCCCGGGAGCGATGCCGAGTTCATAGACCGGATGCTTCAGCGGGTCCTCGCGGAACCTCGCGGCCACGAGTTTGGTGTCAAGGCCGGTCCAGTGGGCGTGTATCGACGGGATCTCCGCCGATGAGCACACATCCAGGGCATGCGCGCGAAATGCCTCGGAGCACTGTGGTCCGCCGCTGATATTGGCCCACTTGACCTTGAAGGGGAGCTTGTCGAGCTGTCCGGAGAGCTTCAGCGCCACCTGGATGTCCGGGGCGCCGACCGTGATCGTGGTGCTCGCTTTCGCCTTGTCCGGAATCTTGATGTGGGCGACGTTCTCACTGTCGGCGGTGGTCGGTGAGGTGGTGTTCTCGGCGCAGCCGGCCAGCAGCAGAGTGCAGGTCAGAGCGGCCATGGCGAGCGGGGCGTGCCTGGGCATACGGGTTCCCGAGTGCAGGGCGTACGGCATCGGCGCGTACGGGGATCAACGGGTGTCGCGGTGGGGGCGCGCGAGTGGGAGGTGTGTGTTCGCTGCTCGGGTTCAGCTACACAGCGCGGCGTCGAGGCGCATCAGATCGACGGGGCGCCGCCGCGTGAAGCGCGGGGAGATCGGCATGCCGCTGAAGCTATCCACGGTGTCAAAGGAGGGTCAAGCGTGCGTTCGCCCTTCCGGAGAGGGGCAATGACGACTTCGTACGGCTGCCATGTGCGCGTTACATCCACGCACACCTTTTGTCGCAGCTTTGACACTCAGCTTGTGCCTCACCTTTTGTCTCGGCGACCCGCATCCGGCCGGGACACCGCCGTTACCGCGACCGGCCGCCGGGCCGCACCAGGATCTTGATGTGGTCTCCGGTGCCGTCGAGAAGGGCCTGGAAGCCGCCCTCGACCAGGTCCTCCAGGTCGATGCGTCCGGTGATGAACCGGTCCACCGAGAGCCTGCCCGCCCTCAGGAGGTCGATGACGGGCCGGTGGTCGCCCGCGTAGCAGATGGTGCCCACCAGCCGCACCTCCTTGAGCACCAGGGGAATCATGTCCAGCGTCGCCGGATGGCTCCGGATGGCCACGTTGACGACGGTCCCGCGGGCCCTGACCGCCGCGACACATCCGGCCAGCGCGGAGTCGACTCCCGCGCATTCGAAGGCCACATCGGCCCCGGCGCCACCCGTGAGCCGCCTGACGCACTCGTCCACGTTCTCGGCGAGCGGGTCGATGGCCACGTCGGCTCCCGCTTCGAGCGCTCGGCCCCGGCGCCCGGCGGACGGTTCCACCACGGTGATGTGCCCGGCCCCGGTCGCCTCCAGCAACGCCACGATCAGCAGCCCGATCGGCCCTGCTCCGAACACCACGGCCCTGGCGCCCGGAGCGATCCCCGCCCTTGCCACGGCGTGGTGGGCGACGGCCAGCGGCTCGATGAGCGCACCGGTCTCGGTCGTCAACTCGCCGAGGGGAAAGACCAGTTCGCGGTCGACGACGATGTACTCGGCCAGGCCCCCGCCACCGCCCGCCAGTCCGATGGTGGCCGCCCGGTCACAGCTGTTGTGGTGCCCGGCCAGACACGGAGGGCAGGACCGGCACACCAGCCGCGGCTCGACGGTCACCCGCTCGCCCACGCCGAGGCCGTCCACATCCGGCGCCACTTCGGCGACCGTGCCCGCGAACTCATGGCCCAGGACGACCGGCGAGGTCTCCCCGGTCATCGGATGCGGCTCCCCTGGGACCGGGCAGAAGATGGGGCCGTCCAGATATTCGTGCAGGTCGGTGCCGCAGATGCCACACCAATCAACCTTGATCTTCACCGTGCCCGGCCGTACGGCCGGTTCCGGGATCTCCTCGATGCGTATGTCGCCTCGTCCGTGGAATCGAGCGGCCCTCATCCGTTTCCCGTCCGTTCGTCTCGTTCGGTGCCTGTCCGGGTTCCGGTCCGGCGTGGTTCCGTCCCGGCGCGGTTCCCCGCGCGGGTGGTCGCCGCGTTACGGCGTCGGGGCGTCGTCCCGCAGCAGACCGGCGTCCCGCAGGTCGTCCCACAGCCGCCGGGGGATCCGGGCTTCGAACAGCGCGGCGCTGCCGCTCTGCTGCTCGGGGGTGCGTGAACCGACACATACGCTCGCCACGGCGGGGTGGGTCGCGGCGAACCGCAGTGCGGCGGCGGGCAGGGCCACGTCGTGGGCGCGGCAGATGGCGTGGATCCGCGCCGTGCGCTCCAGGATCTCCGGGGGCGCGGGGGCGTAGTTGAACTTCGCTCCTGCGACCGCGCCGGTGGCGAGCACACCGCTGTTGTAGACCCCGCCCAGGATCACTCCGACGCCCCGCTTCTCGCACAGCGGCAGCAGTTCCTCCAGCGGATCCTGCTCCAGCAGGGTGTACCGGCCGGCCAGCAGCACACAGTCGGCGTCTGTCCGCCGGATGGCTTCCAGACACACATCCGTCTCGTTGACGCCGAACCCGATGGCCGAGACCACCCCTTCCTCACGCAGCCGCACCAGGGCGGGAAAGCCCTCCCCGACCGACTGGCGGAACATCTCCGGCTGGGCGTCGCCATGGGTGTAGCGGTCCACGTCGTGCATCAGCAGGATGTCGACGTGATCGGTGAGCATGCGCTGGAGGCTCTCCTCCACCGAGCGCATGATCCCGTCGTAGGAGTAGTCGTAGTGGGCGGCGAAGGGCGCGGGCTCCACCCACAGACCGGAGTCGAAGGTGCCGGGCGCGGCGGGGGTGAGCCGTCGGCCGACCTTGGTGGAGATGACGTACTGGTCGCGCGGGTAGCGGCGCAGCGCGTGGCCGAGGCGGTGTTCGCTGAGCCCGTGGCCGTACAGCGGAGCGGTGTCGAAGTGGCGCATCCCGAGGTCCCACGCCTGGGACACCATGTCCATGGCCGTGGATTCGCCGAAGGGGCGCAGGAAGTTGCCGATGGGGGCCGCGCCGAAGGACAGGGCGGTGGTGCGGACGGATGTCCGCCCGAGCGGCCGGGATTCGTTCACCCGCATGGGGACCTCCTTGAAGGGCTGGTCAGGCGCCGGATGCCCGGCGGCTGTCGATCTCGGTGGTGGCCTGGACCAGGACCGACGTCAGATCGCCGACGACGCCGAAGTCGGCGAGGCCGAAGATCGGCGCATCGGGGTCCTTGTTGACCGCGACGACGGTTCTGGACGAGCGCATACCGGCGATGTGCTGGATGGCTCCGGAGATGCCCGATGCCACGTACAGCTGCGGGGTGACCGTCACCCCGGTCTGGCCGACCTGGAGGGCGTGCGGATACCAGCCGGCGTCCACCGCGGCACGTGAGGCGCCCACGGCGGCTCCGAGGCAGTCGGCGAACGCCTCGACGGCGTCGAAGTCACCGCCCGTGCCGCGGCCTCCCGAGACCACGATGGAGGCGTGGGCGAGATCGGGGCGGCCGAGGTCCGCGCGGGACTCACGGCGGATGATCCGCGCCGCCTTCGCGGCATCGGACACCGCCACGTCCACGGTCTCGACCTCGATCGGGACGGTGGCCCCGGCGTTCTCCGGCGGGGTGAGGGAGTTGGGCTTCAGCGTCACGATCGGTGTGCCCTTGGTGATGCTCACCGTCGTGGTGAAGGCGCCGCCGAACACCGGCTTGGCCGTCTCGACGGCGCCGTCCTCGCCCCGGACGATGTCGCTCGCGTCGGTCACCAGACCCGAATCGGTCTTGATGGACAGCCGGGCGGCGACCTCCTTGCCCTCAAGGGTCGAGGGGATCAGCACCGCGGCCGGCCGTCTGGTGGCGACCAGGTGGGCGAGCGCCTCGGCCTTGGGCGCCACCAGGCAGTCGCGGTAGGCGTCGTCGTCGAGGACGTAGACCTTCGTGGCCCCGTACCGGGCCAGTTGCCCGGGGATGAGGCCGTCCTCGGCCCCGAAGTACACCGCGGAGGGCTCGCCGAGGCGGCGCGCGCAGGTCAGCAGCTCGGCCGTGGTCTTTCGGACGGCGCCGCCGATGTGGTCGACGACGACGAGGATCTCGCTCATAGCGCTTGTGGACCTTCCGGTTGGATCTGCGGACGGCTCAGACGAGCTTCTGTGCGACGAGGTACTCGGCGAGCCGCACTCCGCCCTCGCCCTCGTCGGACACGATCTGGCCCCCGGTGCGCGCGGGGCGGGCGGCGAACGCCGACACCCTGGTTCCGGCGGCCTCCGGGCCGACCTCCGGCGCGATGCCGAGCTCCGCCGGCGACCACGTTTCCACCAGCTTCCTCTTCGCCGCCATGATGCCCTTGAACGACGGGTAGCGCGGTTCATTGCTTCGGTCGGTCACACTCAGCACCAGCGGCCCCGACGCCTCGATGTGTTCGGTGGCGGTGTCGGATTCCCGGCGGATGGTGACGGTGCCGCCCTCGACGGTGACCTGCGAGGCGAGCGTCAGCTGGGGTACGCCCAGCCGCTCGGCCAGCATCGCGGGCACCACCCCCATGGCACCGTCGGTGGAGGCCATCCCGCACAGCACGATGTCGTAGCCGATCCTCCTGACCGCTGCGGCGAGCACCAGCGAGGTGGCCGCCGCGTCGGAGCCGTGCAGGGCGTCGTCGACGATGTGCACACCCTTGTGCGCCCCCATCTGAAGGCCGCGGGCGATGGCGTCGGCCGCCTCCTCGGGCCCGACGGTCACCACCGTCACCTCGCCCTCGTCGGCCTCGGTGATCCGCAGGGCCTCCTCGATGGCGTGCTCGTCGAGTTCGCAGAGCGTTCCCTCCACACCGGCCCGGTCCACGGTGATGTCGACCGCGCTGAACCTCCGGTCGGCGGTGGCGGGCACATACTTCACACAGACGACGATGTTCACTGTCGATGGCTCCTTGTCTCTCCCGGGGGTCCGGCCACGCGTCGCTGAGCGGTCATGCGACCGTCGCCCCCCGTCGCCGGTCCGCGGTCGCCGCGATCGCCATGATCACGATCGCGCCGTAGAGGATGGGCTGGAAGGCCGCGTTGATGCCGACGAGGTCAAGGCCGACCCGCAGCAGCGCGATGACCAGCGCGCCGCACAGGGTGCGCCCCACCCCGCCGATCCCTCCGGAGATGGCCGTGCCGCCCACGATGACCGCCGCGATGGCGGGCAGCAGCAGCGCGTCGGAGGTGGTGGCGCCCGCGGACTGGAGCCGGGCGACCTGGAAGACCGCGGCCAGACCGGCCAGGGCCGCGGAGGCGGTGAAGACCGCGATGACGATGCCACGGGTACGGATGCCGCTGTAGGCCGCGGCCCGCTCGTTCAGCCCGATGGCGCGGACGCGCCGGCCGATCGGCAGCGCCTTCATCCAGGCCATCAGCGCGAGGGCGGCCACCAGCACCAGCAGGTAGGAGATGGGCAGGCCGAAGATCCGGAAGAAGATCCACTCGATGGAGCCGTAGCCGTCCGTGACGAGGATCGAGTCGGCCCGCGAGGCGCTCAGCGACAGACCGGCGAACATCCCCAGGAAGCCGAGGGTGATGATGAACGAGGGCACCTGGGTGGTGGTGTGGATGACGCCGATCAGCGTTCCGCACAGCGCCGCGCCGACCACGACGAGCGCCACCGCGGCCGGGCCCCAGCTCCCCAGCCCGTGGGCGAGGACGACACCGGCGAGGCTCGCGAGTCCGGCGTTCGACAGATCGATACGTCCGGTCAGCACCACCAGGGCCTCGCCGATCGCGAGCAGGGTCAGTGGCGCGGCCTGCTCCAGCAGGGAGATCAGGCTCGCGGCCCGGAAGAACGAGGAGTCGTAGGCGCCGACGGCGACGACCAGCGCCGCGAGGACGAAGAAGGGTGCGGCACCGGCTTCGTGGAGCCGCCTGAACCGCGAGGTCCCCTCGGTGCCGGTCCGCGCCTCCGGTGGCGTCTGTGAGGTGGTGGCCATCTCAGACCATCCTTTCGAGGACGTCGGTGCGCTGCGGGCGGGCGCCCGCACCGGAGGTGAACTCGCCGGTGATACGGCCGTCCTTCATGGTCAGGACCCGGTGGCTCATCGCTATCCCCTCGTCGAGCGTGTCCGCGAGCAGCAGCACGGCCAGGCCACGTGCCGCGAGCCGCCGTATCAGCGCGTACACATCGGCCTTGGCGCCGACGTCGAGCCCCCGGGTGGGGGTGTCCAGGACCAGCACCCGCAGCTCGGGGTCGAGGAGCCACTTGGCGAGCACGACCTTCTGCTGGTTGCCTCCCGACAGGTCGCGCATCGGGGTGTGCTGGGAGGGGGTGCGCACCCGCAGGTCCTCGATCCACTCCCCGACCGTGTGCCGCTCGCGGGCCGGGTCCAGGAGCGGGCCCCGGCTCACCTGCCCGGGATGGGCGAGTGTGAGGTTCTCGCGGACGTCCATGCCGAGCACCGCTCCGTCCACCTTGCGCTCGGCGGGCACATAGCCGATGCCCGCGCGTACCGCGTGCGCCGGGGACCTGGGCCTGATGCGCCGCCCGTCGAGCGTGATGGTGCCCGACCGCACCGGAACGGCCCCGAAGACGGCGCGGGCCACGTCCTCCCGGCCGCTCTCCTGGACGCCCATCAGGCTCACCACCTCGCCGTGCGCGATGGTGAGGGAGACATCGTGGAACGTCTCGCCGGTGAGGTCGCCCAGTTCGAGCCGTGGCCGGGACTGTGCGGGGCGCTGGTCCGACTCGTGGTAGTAGCCGGCGCCGAGGTCCTGCCCGACCATCATCGAGAAGAGCTGGTCGGTGGTGACATCGGCCGGGCGGCACTCGCCGGCCACGCCGCCGTCCCGCATGACGTAGACCCGGTCGCAGATGGCCAGCACCTCCTCCATGCGGTGCGACACGAAGACGACGCTGGCGCGCTCGCGCAGCTCGCGGACGATGGAGAAGAGGGTCTCCATCTCGGCGTGTTCGAGGACCGAGGTCGGCTCGTCGAGGAGGATGACCGGTTCGTGGTGGCCGCGTTCGCCCGAGGCGAGCGCCTTGGCCACCTCGACCATCTGCCGCTTGGCGAAGGGCAGTCGGCCGGTCGGCGTGGCGGCGCGCAGGGAGCCGCCCACCAGGTCCAGATACTTCTGGGCCCGGCGGTTCAGGTCCCGCCACCGGTAGAGTCCGCACCGCAGCGACGGGCCCTCGTTGCCGAGCAGGACGTTCTCGGCGACCGTGATGTTCTCCAGCAGGGACTGTTCCTGGAACACCATCGCGACACCGTTCCGGTTCGCGTCGGCCACTCCCTGGAAGACGGCCTCCGAGCCGCGCAGCAGCAGGGAGCCGGAGTCGAGCCGCTGGAGCCCGCACAGGACCTTCAGCAGGGTCGACTTGCCCGCGCCGTTCTCCCCGATCAGGCCCAGCACCTCATGCCGCCGGACCTCCACGCTGACGTCGTTCAGGGCACGGACACCGGGGAACGACTTCGTCGCCCCGCGCAGTTCCATGACCGGTGTGTCCTTCACTTGATCACCCTCAGACGTCGCCGGGCGCGCCACAGGGTGAGGCTCGCCGCGGTCACCACGACGACTCCCTGGACGGTTTGCTGGATGTAGGAGCTGACACCGGCCAGGACCATCGCGTTGGCGATGGCCACCATCACGACCACCCCGACCAGTGAGTGCAGCACTCCGCCGCGGCCACCGGTCAGAAAGGTCCCGCCGATGACCACACCGGCGATGGTGGTGAACAGCAGACCGGTCCCGATGCCCACGTCGCCGACGCCGGACCGGGCGGTGGCCATCGCCGCGGCCAGCCCCGCGGTGGCACCCGCGAGGACGAAGGCGGCCGCCCGGTAGGCGCGCACCGGGATCCCGGAGAGCAGCGCGGTCTCCTCGCTGCCGCCGATGACGTAGGCGTAGCGGCCGAAGCGGGTGTAGCGCTGGAGCGTCCATCCGGCGGCCACGACCAGCAGGGCGATCCACACGATGCCGGGGAGACCGGCCGTCTTGTGGTCCGCGAGGGCGCGGAAGGACTCGTCGGTCACCCGGGGCGGAGTGTCCCCGAACAGCAGTTGGGCCACGCCCAGGCCGATCTGCCAGGTGCCGATGGTGACGATGAAGGACGGGACGCGCAGCAGTCCCACGGCGGCCCCGGCGACCAGTCCGATCAGCGCCCCGACCGCGCATCCGGCGGCGATGGCCCACAGGCCGAGGTCGATGGTGTTGCGGTCGTTGGCGACCAGCAGGGCGGTGGTCAGGGATGCCGCCGCCATCGTGCCCTCGAGCGAGAGGTCGATGCCTCCCATGAGGATGACGAAGGTGAGGCCGACCGCCAACACGGCGGGGACGGCGCTCTGTTCGGCCACCGCGCCCAGGTTTCCCGGGGAGAGGAACGAGGGGTTGACAAAGCTCATGACGAGGGCGATGAGCGCGAGCACGCTCAGGGCCGGGGTGGGGAAGGTGTGCGAGCCGAGCGCGGCCCGCCCCGGCCGTGCCGGCTCGTCCGCGCCGCGGCCGGTGGCGCGGGGATCGTGGTGGCCGGCGGGTGCGAGGGTCGGTTTCACTTGATCGGCCTGCCGTTCTGTGACCACGGATTCTTGAAGTCGAGCCGTGTGGTGTCCGTGGGGGACGGCGCCGAGGACGCGTTGGCCCGGGTGATGATGGGCAGTGGCTTGAGATAGAACGACCGGTGGCCCCGCGGCTCCTTGTCGGGGTCGATCCTGCCGGTGGCGGCCGCGTATCCGATCGACATCCCGAGGGCGCCCTGGGCCGCCCCGGTGGAGGGCGTCGTGGCGACGTAGCCGGTGGACGGGTCCCGTACGGCGCGCACCACTTCGGCCAGACCGTCGACCGACGCGATCTTGACCTTGCCCTTACGGCCCGCGTTCTTGACCGCTCCCAGCGCGCCCAGGCCCATGGAGTCGCTGGCGGCCCAGACACCGCCGATCCGGTGGCCGTACTTCGTCAGATAGGTCTGGGTGACGTTCTGGGCCTTGGTGCGGTCCCATCCGGCGGTCTGGTCGCCGAGCAGTTTGATACCGGGGTACTCCTTGAGCGCCTTCTTCAGCCCACGGAACCGCTCCTGGGCGGGCGCGTTGTCGAGGATGCCCTGGAGGGCCACGATCGAGCCCTTGCCACCCATCGATGTGAACAGGGCCTTGGCCGTCTCATAGCCCTGGGGAACGCCGTCGACCGACATATGGGCGACCCAGTGCGGGGATTCGCTCTCCGGGGCCAGGCCATCGGGCCGGTTCCACTGGGTGACCAGCCACGCCCCGGACTTGTCGACCGCCTTGACGATCGCCGGCAGCACCGAGGACTCATTGGGGTCGACGTTGAGTACGACGCACTTGCCGCCCTTGGCCAGGATCGACTGGATCTGGCTGAGCTGCTTCGAGGAGTCGCCGTTGCTGGCGATCCACTGGTAGTGGCGCGCATGGTGCGCCTTGGCGAAGGCACGGGCCCCGGCGTTGACGGCCACGTAGTACTCGTTCTCCAGCCCCCGTCCGGACTGGACGAGGGTGACATCGGACGGTTCGCAGCGTCCGGAGTCGCCGGCGGCCGATCCGCTGTCCACCGCGCCGCAGGCGCTGAGGGACATGGCGAGCAGAGCGGTCAGGGATACGCCGATGACGGCGGATCGGGGATGGTGCATGGTACGTCCTCCTGTTGGTACGAGCCGCCGGGCCCATCGGGCCGTGGCGGCGCCCCGCTACCCGCGGCGGCGCACGAGGTCGCGGCTGATGATGAGGCGTTGCACCTCGCTGGTGCCTTCGTAGATCGTGGTGATCCGGGCGTCCCGGTAGAGGCGCTCGGCGGGCACCCCGCGGATGTATCCGCCGCCGCCGAGGATCTGAACGGCCCGGGAGGTGTTGCGGATGCTCGCCTCGGAGGCGAACAGCTTGGCCATCGAGCAGGCGGGGCCCGCCGCTTGGCCGGTGTCCATCAGCCCCGCCGCGTGTTCCAGGAGCAGCTTCGCCGCCCGGTGGTCCACCGCCATGTCGGCGAGCTGGAACGCCACGGACTGGAAGCCGGACAGCGGGCTGCCGAACTGGTGGCGGCTGACGGCGTGTTCGCTCGCGGTGTCCAGTGCGGCGCGGGAGATGCCATTGGCCAGCGCGCCGATCCCCAGCCGGCCCTTCTCCAGCACCGAGAGCACGGCGCCGAAGCCACTGCCCTCCTCCCCGAGCAGCGCGGTCGGGGGGAGCCGGACATCGGTGAAGACGAAGCCGCCGACCGGGGACGCCTTCTGGCCCATCTTCTTCTCGCGGTAGCCGCGTTCGACACCGGGGGTGTCCACGTCGACCAGGAACATCGACATGCCGCCGCGTTTGCGCTTGTCCGGGTCGGTGACGGCCAGCACCAGCGCCACATCGGCCACCGGTGCGTTGTGGATGTAGATCTTCTCGCCGGTCAGCACCCAGTCCGCGCCGTCACGGCGGGCGCGGGTGGCCAGACTTCCGAGGTCGGATCCGGCGCCGGGTTCGGTCAGCGCGTAGGCGCAGCGCGTACGGCCGCTGATGATGCCGGGGAGATAGCGGTCCTTCTGCTCCCGGGTGCCGAAGCGGGCCAGCAGCGAGCCGACCAGTTCCACCAGACCGCACTGGTCGGCGACGCTGGCGTAGCCGTAGGACAGCTCCTCCATCACCGCGATGTAGTCGGCCACCAGGCCACCGGCCCCGCCGTCGGCCTCGGGGACGGTGATGCCCATCAGGCCCAGTTCGCCCATCCGGGCGTAGATCTCCTCCGGGAAGCGCTCGGTGCTGTCGAGTTCCTCGACGATGGGCGTGATCTCCTTCGCCGCGAAGTCCCGCACCATGGCGACGAGAGCCTCGCGCTCCGGGGCGGTGTCGGCGGTCTGACGCGGTGACATGAGGGTGACCTCCAGGGGGTGGGGGTGGCCGGTGTCGCTCGGGGCTCAGGCGGTGAAGACTTCGGGGGGCATCGGGCGCGGCGACGGGTCGAGCACCGGCTCGAAGTCCATCCGGTCCAGGACATCGCGGTTCAGGTCGATGCCCGGCGCGACCTCGATCAGCACGGGGCCTTCGTCGCGCAGTTCGAACACGGCGCGCTCGGTGACGTAGAGGGCGCGCTGCCCCCGGCGCCGCGCGGTGGCGGCGTCGAAGGTGACATGCGAGACCTCGTGCACGAACTTGCGCACCCGCCCCTCTGCGGCGATGCGCAGTGCGCCCGGTGTGACGTCCGCCCGCAGCCCGCGCGCGGTGAAGGTGCCGCAGAACACCACGGTGCTCGCGGCGTGGGCGATGTCGATGAAGCCGCCAGGCCCGACGACCGAGGAGCCCACCTTGCTGACGTTGACGTTTCCGTACCGGTCGGCCTCGGCCATGCCCAGGACCGCGATGTCGAGCATCCCGGTGGCGAAGAAGTCGAACTGCGCGAGCGAGGAGACCAGCGCGGCCGGATACCGGCTGAGGCCGAACAGTTCACCGGTCTCCGGCACACCGCCGACCGCGCCCTGCTCGATGACCAGATGCACATCGTCCAGCCGGTGCTCCTCGGCGAGGATGTCGACGACACCGGCGCTCATGCCGAAACCCACGTTGAGCACACATCCGGACGGCACCTCCAGCGCGGCCCGGCGGGCGACGACGTCCCGCGGTCCCGCAACGGCGGGGCGGGGCGCGGGGCGTGGCCGGCCGGTGGGCGCGGCCTGGCCGAACGCCGCGTCGAACTCCCCCGCGTAGGTCTGCCACTGCCCCGGGCTGAGCACACCGATGTCGACCAGCGGCCCGGGGACGCTCACCGTGCGAGGGTCCTGGCCACCGACCGCGACCCGGCGCTTGACCTGGGCGATGACCCTGCCCCCGCAGCCACGCGCGGCCGCGGCCACCGCCTGGCTGTCCAGGGAGGCCGCCTCCTCGGCGCAGCTGACGTTGCCGCGCTCGTCCATGGAACTGCCGCGCACCAGGCCGATGTCGACGTGCACGGGGCGGTAGTGCAGATACTCCACTCCGTCGATCTCCGTCAGCGTGACCAGATCGTCGCGCGAGACATCGTTCAGACGTCCGCCCTGGCGCCGTGGGTCGACGAAGGTGCCGATACCCACCTGCGAGAACACTCCCGGGCGACGGGCCCCGCTCTCGCGCAGCAGGGCCGCGATGATCCCGGTGGGCAGTGAGTACGCCTCGATGGCGCCCGAGGCCGCGAGGGCCTGCATACCCGGGGACCAGGACCAGTGGCCGCCGATGACCCGGCGGACCAGACCCTCGTGGGCCAGCCGGTTCAGGCCCGTCTTTCGCCCGTCCCCGATGCCGAGGCCGTGGATGACGGTCAGGTCCCGGGGGTGGCCGGTGGCCAGGAAGCGCTGCTCGATGGCGGCGAGCACATCGTCGGCCTCCAGGATGCCCCCGCCCGAGCCGGTCATGGCGAGCGTGGCGCCGTCGGGGACGGTGGCCGCGGCCTCGGCGGCGCTCATGATGGCGGGACCCGCGGATATGCCGGTCATACGACGCTCATCCCTCCGTCGACGGTGACGACCGAACCGGTGGCGAAGGAGGAGGCGTCACCGGCGAGGAAGGCGATGGCCGTGGCGATCTCGCCCGGCTCGGCGAGCCGGTTGAGCAGCTGACGCCCTTCCAGATAGGCGCGGTAGGCCACCGGGTCCGCCACATCGGCCTCGATCTTCGCGAAGTACGGGGAGTCGGTGGTGCCGGGCGCGACCGCGTTGACACGCACGCCCGCGGCCGCGTGGTCCACCGCCATGGCCCGGGTGAGGCCGAGCACCGCGGCTTTGGAAGCGCAGTACGCCGCCCGCTGTGCCATGCCGATCTGCCCGGCCACCGAGGCCACGTTGACCACCGTCCCGGAGCCCCGCGCGACCATTCGCGGCACAAGCGCCCGGCAGCCGAGGAAGACACCGGTGACATTGGTGGCGAACAGCGCCTCCCAGGCGGGCGGTTCGGTGTCGAGGACCGTTCCCCTGATGCCGTAGCCCGCGTTGTTGACCAGGACGTCCACACCGCCGAGCCGGTCCACATGTGCGAGCACCTCGTCCCATGCGGCGGGGCTGGCCACATCACCGGCCACGACGGTCACGGGCCAGCCGTGGCCCTCGGCCTCCTGGGCGAGGGTGTCGCACTCCGGCTCGTCCTTGGCCAGCACGATCTGCCGGGCGCCCTGACCGGCGAACAGCCGCACCGTGGCCAGGCCGATCCCCGATGTTCCGCCGGTGACCACGCAGACCTTGTCTTCCAGACTCATTCCGCCTCCTAGGAAACGCTTTCTCGATGCGCTTCCCGCCGTCGACCGACCCTCCGGACAGAGTCCATCCGAGGGTGACCGATCACATTGGACTACCTGGGCCTATTCGACGAGGCCCGGCCATGCTCCCGCTCGACGCCGATCCAGGGCGCCTGCCAAGCGGTGCTTCACTTGCCTGTAACCGTTTTCTAGGCCATCGAGAAAAGCGCGTCAACCCCGAGCGCTGGACTTTTCCGCGAGAAGTGGAGGGGAGCCGGGGTGAGCCGGGCGGTCGGAAACAGGCCGGCACGAGGGCATCCGCCCCCGTGCCGCCGAAAAGGCCCGTAGACCCCGTAGGCCCTGGCTCAGGCGCGGGAGCCCTTGGCCGGGCCGGTGGAAGCCCGCTGCACGAAGGTCGCCGGCAGCAGCGGCTGCTGCTCCGGCCGTTCACCGCGCAGGCTGGCCTCGAGCATCACCCATGCCTGCTCACCCAGGGCGGTCTTGGGGCTGACAATCGTCGTCAGGGCGGGGTCGACGTACCGGGCCACGGCCACATCGTCGAAGCCGGTCACCGAGATGTCCTCGGGTGTGCTCAGGCCCAGCTCACGCAGGCGGGCGATGGCCCCGAGCGCGGCCAGGTCGTTGAAGGCGATCAACGCCGTGGGTTCATGGCCGAGCGCCTCGTCGGTCGCCTCGTAGCCGGCCTCGATGGTGCCGTCCGAGGCGACCATGACCGGGTCGAGCCCGAGGATGCGCGCCTGCCGCACCGCCCTCCACCGCTCACGGTTCTGCCATGCGCTCGGCGAACCGGCCAGATAGACCACGCGGCGGTGGCCCAGGGCGGCCAGATGCTGGCACAGCTCCAGCATCGGGGAGAAGTTGTCCACCGCGACCATGGGGAGGTCGACTCCGAGCTCGACCCGGTTGACCAGCACCGTGGGAACGCCGCGGGCCGCGAGATCCCGCAGGCTGTCGGCCTCCATCCGGGCCGAGAGCACCAGGAGACCGTCCACCCGGGAGAGCACATCGAGGCAGACGCTCAGCTCCTCACCGGGTTCCCGCCACTCGGTGACGAGCATGCGGTAGCGATCGCCGACCGCCCCCACATTGGTCGCCTTGATGATGTCGTGGAAATAGGGGTTGGAGAGGTCGGGCAGGACCACGCCCACACTGCGGTGCACCCCCGAGGCGAGCCCCTGCGCCGCGCCGTTGGGCCGGTACTCCAGTTCGTCCGTGGCGCGGCGCACCCGCTCCGCCATCTCCGGGTTGACCGTGAGCGAGCCGCTCAAGACCCGTGACACCGTGGCGACCGACACTCCGGCAGCATCCGCTACGTCCCTGATCGTGACGCGACGCCGCTCCTTCACCTACGCCTCCCCATCGCTCCCGCTCCGGGAGCCCGCCGCGCTCCGCCCTCGGCCGACTCCTCCGTTGAGATCGTGGCACACCCGGCCGCGCGCGGACGCCACTTGGCCCACGGGGTCCGTTCGACCGCGAGAAAGCGTTTCCCGTATTGGCGACGCACTTTCCCTTGTTCGCAGTTTACGCCGCTGTTACGGTGACGACCAGCTCGCCGAGATCTGAGTAAACGCTCTCTCGCTCTCTAGCTCTCCAGGAGGGCCCATGACAGCCCCCGTCACCGCGCGTCCTGTCCGCAGCTACGGCGTCTTCATCGACGGTGCGGAAATCCAGCCGTCGACGGAGTTCATCACCCGTGAGAACCCCGGCACCCAGGAGGTGGTCGCCCGGTTCGCCCATGGCGACCTCGCCCAGGCGCGGGCGGCCGTGGCCGCCGCGCGCCGCGCGTTCGACCAGGGGGACTGGCCGGACCGCCCGGGGCAGGAACGTGCCGCGGTACTGCGCGCCCTGGCCTCCCTCATCCGCCGCGACCAGGAAACACTCGCCCGCATCGACGCCGAGGAGTCCGGCAAGCCCATCCGGCTCGCCCGCGGCGATGTCGCCACCGGCATCGCGCTGACCGAGTACGCGGCCGCCCTGGCGATGACCAGCCACGGTGAGGCGCACACCAGCCTCGGGCCGGACTTCACCGGGCTGGTCACCCGCGAACCGTGCGGGGTGGTCGCCATGATCACCCCTTGGAACTTCCCGCTGCTGCTGCTCATGCAGAAGCTGCCGTTCGCCCTGGCGGCCGGGTGCACCACCGTGTGCAAACCGTCCGAGCTGACCTCGGGCAGTACGCTGGAGATCGCCAGGCTCGCGGCCGAGGCGGGGCTGGATCGCGGTGTGTTCAACGTGGTCACCGGGCCCGGAGCGACCGTGGGCCACCATCTCGCACAGTCCCGGGACGTGGATGTGCTGTCGTTCACCGGCAGTACCGCGGTGGGACGCTCCATCGTCGAGGCGTCCGCGGGCAACCTCAAGAGGCTCTCGCTGGAGCTCGGTGGCAAGGCGGCCAGCGTGGTCTTCCCCGACGCCGACCTGGAGGACGCCGTGGACGGCGTGCTCTTCGGAGTGCTGTTCAACCAGGGCGAGTGCTGTGTGTCGGGAGCGCGCCTGCTGGTCCATCAGGACGTGGCCGACCAGTTCGTGCGGGCGCTGGTGGACCGGGTGGCCACCCTGCGGGTGGGGGCGCCGCTCGACGAGGACGCCGATATCGGGCCCCTGATCCACTCCGCCCATCTGGACAAGGTCCTCGCCGCCGTGGACGGCGCGCGGGCCGAGGGCGCCCGGGTGGTGGCCGGAGGCACCCGGCTGACCGGGGACGGCTTCGGCGCGGGTCACTTCATGGCGCCCACGATCATCGACCAGGTGTCGCCCACCTCGCGCCTGTTCAACGAGGAGGTCTTCGGGCCGGTCCTGGCCATCAGCCGGTTCCGCACCGAGGACGAGGCGGTGGAGCTCGCCAACGCCGTGGAGTACGGGCTCGCCAACTCGGTGTGGAGCAAGAACATCGACACCGCGCTGGCACTGGGCCGACGGCTGCGCAGCGGCACGGTCTGGGTGAACACCACCATCGACGGCGCGCCCCAGTTGCCGGGCGGCGGGGTCAAGAGCAGCGGCTACGGCCGCGAGATGGGACAGGCCGGATTCGAGGAGTTCACCGAGGTGAAGACCGTCCAGATCCGGTCGGGCAAGCGCACACCGTTCTTCCGCGGCGGCGCCCGGTAGGACGGGCGGCCACTCACCGGAGACCGAAACCAGGAGTGTTGTTGTGGCACAGCGGGATGACTCGTTCGACTATGTGATCGCGGGCGGGGGCACGGCGGGGTGTGTGCTGGCCGGCCGGCTCAGCGAGGACGCGTCCGTACGGGTACTGCTCCTCGAGGCGGGGCGTGCGGACCGGCACCCCTTCATCCATGTACCGGCCGGCTTCGCCAAACTCACCGCCGGTCCCTATCAGTGGGGATTCACCAGCCTGCCCCAGGCACACTGCGACGGACGTGAGATACCCCTGGCCCAGGGCAAGGTCATCGGCGGCGGGGGCTCGATCAACGCCCAGGTGTTCACCCGTGGTGTCGCCCAGGACTATGACGACTGGGCGAGTGTCCACGGCTGCGAGGGCTGGTCCGCCAAGGAAGTGCGGAAGTACTTCGTGCGCTCCGAGGGCAACGAGCGGCTGTCCGGCCCCCTGCACGGCACCGAAGGCCCTCTCTCGGTGTCCGACCTGGTCAATCCGCATCCGCTGGCCAAGGCGTTCGTCCGCGCGGGCCAGGAGTTCGGGCTGCCGTACAACAGCGACTTCAACGGCGCCGAGCAGTACGGCGTCGGGCTCTACCAGACGACCACCCGCCACTCCCGGCGGTGCAGTGCCGCGGTGGGCTATCTCCGTCCCGCCCGCGGCCGGGAGAACCTCGTGGTCATGACGGGCGCCATGGTCCGGCGCGTGATCACCGACCATGGCCGGGCCATCGGGATCGAGACCGTCGAGGGCGGCACCACCCGGCGCTACACGGCCCGGCGCGAGGTGATCGTGGCCGCGGGCGCGTTCGGCTCCCCGAAGATCCTCCAGCTGTCCGGCATCGGCGACCCGGCCGACCTCGAGCGGGCCGGGATCGAGGTGGTCCACGCACTGCCCGGAGTCGGCAAGAACCTCCAGGACCACTGCGACCTCGACATCGTCTACGAACTCACCTCGTACCAGAGCATGGACCGCTACGCACGGCCCCTGCCCGCCACGGCGGCCGCCGCCGTGCAGTACGCCGCCTTCCGCCGGGGACCGCTTGCCTCCACCGTCGTGGAGGCGGGTGGCTTCGCCTTCGGCAACAAGGAGGAGACGACGCCGGATCTGCAATTCCACTTCCTTCCGGCCGCGGGAGTGGAGGCGGGGATCGCCGCGGTGCGCCCCGGCTACGGCTGCACCCTGAACTCCTACTTCCTCAGGCCCCGCAGCCGGGGCACGGTGCGGGTGGCGGGGCCCGATCCGCGCCAGGCGCCACTGATCGACCCCAACTACCTGGCCGACGACCACGACCTCGACATGGCGATCGAGGGCGTCCGGCAGAGCCGCGAGATCATGGGGCAGCCGTCGATGGCTCCCCATATCAAGGCCGAACACCTCGCCGGAGGCCGTCCGGTGCGCACCAAGGACGACTACATCGCGTTCGTACGACGGCACGGGAGGACCGCGTATCACCCGGTGGGCACGTGTGCCATGGGCGTCTCGGATCAGTCGGTGGTCTCACCGCGGCTGGAGGTGCACGGGCTGCGCGGGCTGCGGGTGGTGGACTCCTCGGTCATGCCTCGTATCGTCAGCTCCAACACCCAGGCCCCGACCGTGATGATCGCGGAGTACGGCTCGGACATGATCGCCGAAGACACGCGCTGAAGACGCGCGCTGAAGACCGGAGACGCGTGCCGGCGCCGGATCCCCGATCCGGCGCCGGCACGCTGTCCGCGTGTGGCGGAACACCGCGACGGAGTGTCAGAACTCTTCGTGGGTGTCCGGATCGCCGCCGAGCCGCCCGCGCTCCAGACCGCTGATGGCGGCCATCTCCTCCGGGGTCAGGGCGAAGCCGAAGATGTCCAGATTGGCGCGCTGCCGCTCGGGCGTGGCCGACTTGGCGATGGGGATCGCTCCCAGCTGGAGGTGCCAGCGCAGGACCACTTGGGCCGGTGTCACACCGTGGGTACGGGCCAGCCCGGTCACCACCGGATCGGCGAGGATGCCACTCCCCCGGCCCAGCGGGCTCCAGCTGACGGTGGCGATGCCACGTGCGGTGTCGGCCGCCCGCTGCTCCCGCTGCGGAAAGCGCGGGTGCAGTTCGATCTGGTTCACCGAGGGCATCACCCCGGTCTCCTCGCTCAGCCGGTCCAGCTGGGCCGGGGTGAAGTTGCTGACCCCGATCGACCGGATCCGCCCCTCCTCACGGAGCTTGATCATGGCGCGCCATGAGTCGGCGTACGCGTTGACGCGGGGCAGCGGCCAGTGGATCAGATAGATGTCGACGTGGTCGACGCCGAGCCGCGCGGCCGACTCCTCGAAGGCCGTGAGGGTCCGCTCGTACCCCTGGTCCCGGCCGCGCAACTTGGTCATCAGGAACACCTCCTCACGCGGCACTCCGCTCGTGGCGACGGCCCGGCCGACCTCGGCCTCGTTGCCGTAACTGGCAGCGGTGTCGATGAGGCGGTAGCCCGCCGCGATCGCGTTGCGCACCCCCGACTCGGCGTCGGATCCGGACAGGGGGTAGGTGCCGAACCCGACGGCGGGAATCGACACTCCGTCCGACAGCACACGTGAGGGGACGGTGGTCATGGCAGCTCCTGAGGGGTCGTCTCCGTGAAACCGCTTTCTAGCTTGAAGGAGGACCAAACCCGGAGGCAAGGACCACACGGCCGCGGGATGCCGGGGCCGCTTTCTGAGAGTTGTCCGTGAGTTTTCGGCCCGCCCGCCGACATGGCCCGCCGGTTTCCCCCGGACGGGACTCCCGGTTCACATGGCGCACTCACACTCGCGCAGATCCGTCCCAGACGAGCGGATCACTGTGAGGCGTGGGTCAAGTCCACAGCGGGCGGAGGGTGCTTCATGCAGGACAGCGGCGTTGGCGGTTCCGGAACCGGACTGCTCGGCAGCGGACGGCAACACACACGGTGGAGCAAACGGCTCGTCGGCCAGGTGGCCATCCTGATTCTGGTGAACACCATGGTGGACACCGTCGTCACGGCACCACTTCTCGTCCTTCCCGAGATGCTCGACCACTTCGGCACCGATCAATCGGCGTGGATCGACGCCAGCTCGCTGCTGGCGGGGGCGATGTGGGCGCCGCTGCTCGGCAAGGGCGCCGATATCCACGGCAAGCGCAGGGTGCTGGTCATGACGCTGATCACCGCCTTCGTGGGTGCCCTCGTATGTCTCGTCGCTCCCAACCTCTGGGTGTTCATCCTGGGACGCCTGCTCCAGGGAGCGGCCGTGGGAGCCGTGTTCCTCACGGTCGCCCTCATCCACGACATGTGCGCACCGGATATGGCGATGGTCGCCACGGGCATCGTGACCTCCGGCTCCGCGCTCCTCAGCATCGTCATGCCCGCCCTCTTCGACATCACGGCTTCGGCGTTCGGCTGGCGCAGTGTGTTCGTCGCGTCGGCGGTATTCGCGGCCGTCGCGGGCGTTCTGGTGCGCGGCCTCGTACCTCCGTCCACGATCACCACACCGGGCAGGCTCGACATCGCCGGAGCCGCTCTCCTCGGCGGAGGTCTGGCGGCGGTGCTCAGCTATGTGAGCCTCGGATCGGAGTTCGGCTGGTTCGCGGTGGGCCCGCTGGCCCTCCTCGCCGGTGGCGCCGCGGCACTGGCCAGGTGGTTCCTGGTGGCGAGCCGGATTCCCGAGCCCGTCATCGACATCAGGAACCTCGGCAGGCCCCTGGCGCTCACGCTCCTCCTGGTCGCGTTCGGCACCGGCGCGTACCAGAGCATGCTGACGCTCTTCGGCCACATCGCCAAGGTCTCCCCGGATGAGCACCTCGGATACGGAGTCGCCGCCCCGGGGGCGCTGGGCCTGCTGTACGGCGTACCGGCGATCGGCATCGTGCTCGGCGGCACCCTGGCCGGGGCGCTCGGAACACGTGTCGGGCCGGCCGCCACACTGGCGGGTGGAGTGGCGATCGGAACGGTGGGCACCGTCGGGATGTTCTTCGGGGACTCCGTGCTCCCTCTCGCGGTCGTGTGCTCCTTCCTGTTGAGTCTCACGGCGGGCACGCTCGTGACCTCCGGCTTCAACATGGCGGGGACTCTCGCGTCCCCGGAACGCCAGGGCGTCGTGTCCAGCATGGTGATGGTCATGGTGGCCATCGGGGCGGTGATTCTGAAGTTCGTGGGTGCGGCCGTACTCCAGTCCACCAATACGGTCGTCGACGGCGAAACGGTGAACTCGGCCTTGGGCGTGCACCGTTACATCACGATGGCGACCAGCGCTTTTATGGTCGCCGCCGTGGTGGCTGTCATCCTGCTGCGAACGCGGCGGCGCCGCGCCGGGACGCGGACGATCAGGCGGGGACAGGACGGATGACGGCATCGGAACGGCTGCTGGTGGTGGAGGACGAGCCGACGCTGCGCGAGCTGCTCTCCGCGAGTCTGCGGCTGGCGGGCTTCGCCGTGATCCCGGTCGCGACCGGCGCACAGGCGCTGGCCGCGGTCCGGGAGCAGCGTCCCGACCTGATCGTGCTGGATGTGATGCTGCCCGACTTCGACGGCTTCGAGGTGGTCCGCAGGCTGCGCGGGCAGCGTCCCATCACCGCGGCAGGCCATCCACCGGTGCTGTTCCTCACCGCCCGCGATGCGCCCGAGGACCGGATCAGCGGGCTCAGGGCGGGCGGTGACGACTATGTCACCAAGCCGTTCAACCTGGAGGAGCTGGTGCTGCGCATCCAGGCCATTCTGCGCCGCACCAGCGGTCGGCAGCCGGACGGGCGGCTGGTCGTCGGGGATCTGGAACTGGACCCCGACAGCCATCAGGTGAGCCGGGGCGGGCGGCCCGTGGAGCTCTCCCCGACCGAGTTCAGCCTGCTGCGCGTGCTGATGGAGAACGCCGGGCAGGTGCTGTCGAAGGCTCAGCTCCTGGAGCTGGTGTGGCAGTACGACTTCGGGGGCGACGACACCATCGTCACCTCGTACATCAGCTATCTGCGGCGCAAGGTGGACCTGGACGAACCGAAGCTGATCCATACGGTGCGCGGCACCGGCTATGTGCTGCGCAGGCCCCGGCGGTGAGCGGAAGCCCAGCGCGCGGGCCGCGCGGCCGACTCTCGCCGCACAGACGGGTTTCGCTCCGCGGGCGGCTCTCACTGCGCAAGCGGCTCTCGCTCCGCGGGCGGCTCTCGCTGCGCGGGCGGCTCTCGCTCCGCGGGCGGCTCTCACTACGCAAGCGGCTCTCACTACGCAAGCGGCTCTCGCTCCGCGGGCGGCTGCTGGCGATCTCCATGCTGCTGCTCGTCGTCGCGCTGATCGGCAGCAACGCCCTGGCCGTCGCCCTGCTCCAGCGGGACCTGGTGCATCAGCTGGACGACCGGCTCCGCACCGCCGCCACGGTCGCCGCGCGCCTCACCGACCTCGACGACGTGGCCGGCGACCGGACATCGCGGGTGCGCGACACCGTGGAGCAGCAGTTGACCGGCGATGTCCATCTCGCGTACCTCGGCTCGAACGGCCAGGTCCAGCGGGTCATCCGACCCGCCGCGCACGGTGCCCCCGCGCTGCCCCGGCTCGACGCGGCGGCGGTCGGCGAACGTGGCCGAGGGCCCTTCGAGGTCCCTGCCGTCGACGGCGGCGGGGCATGGCGGGTGATCGCCGTACCGTACGAGGGCCGGGGAGCGCGGGCCTCGTACGGCCCCAGCGTCGTCGTGGCCGGGTCGCTCGCCCAGGTCGACGGGACGATCCGACAGCTCGGCACCCGGGTGTTGCTCATCGACGCGGCGGTGCTGGCGCTGCTCGGCGTGGCCGGGTGGTTCGCCGTGCGTGGCGGGCTGCGCCCGCTGCGCCGGATCGAGACCACGGCGGCGGCCATCGCGGACGGCGATCTGTCCAGCCGCGTCCCGGAGCTGGCCGCTTCCCGTACCGAGCTGGGCCGTCTGGCCGCGGCGCTCAACGGGATGCTGGACCGGATCGAGGAGAGTGACGCCGCGCGGGCGGCCGCCACGGACCGGATGCGCCGCTTCATCGCGGACGCCAGCCATGAGCTGCGTACGCCGCTCTTCGGCATCAAGGGGTTCACCGAGCTGTACCGGATGGGCGGCATGCCCGAGCGCACCGATGTCGACACCGCGATGAGCCGCATCGAGCGGGAGGCGGCCCGGCTGGTCCGGCTGGTCGAGGACCTGCTGCTGCTCGCCCGGCTCGACGAGTACACCGGCGCGGCGGACCTCCCGCTCCACCTCACCCCGATGGATCTGCGCACCCTGGCCGCCGACGCCCTGCACGACCTGCGCGCGCTCGATCCACGGCGCCCCGTGACGCTCACCGGTCCCGGCGGCGGGCCGCCGGGGGGCGCGCCGGTGCTCGGCGACGAGGCGCGGCTGCGCCAGGTGACCTCCAACCTCGTCGGCAACGCGGTGGCCCATACCGCTCCCGGCACCCCGGTCCGGATCGGCGTCGGCACCGAGGGCGGCCTGGCGGTGCTGGAACTCCACGACGAGGGCCCGGGGATGTCCAAGGAGCAGGCCGCCCGCGCCTTCGACCGCTTCTACCGCGCGGACGACGCCCGTGGCCGCACCGGAAGTGGCGGCGCGGGCCTCGGCCTCGCGATCGTCGCCTCCCTGGTCGCGGCCCACCACGGCCGGGTGGAGGTCCGCACGGCCCCGGACGAGGGCGCCACCTTCCGCATCCTGCTCCCACCGCACACCTGAGTGCCCGTCCGCCCCGACCAGGACCGGAGGATCGGCCCTCCGACGAAAAGGCTCGACCTGCCCTCATACGCCCGGCGGATCGTCACCGGCGGGTGCGGGCACGGTCTGAGTGACGCGCCACAGCCGCCGTGGGAGGTCGCCCTCCTCGAAGGCGTGGACCTCCTGGAGCTGCCAGCCCTCCGCGAGGGCGTCGACCAGGTCGCGGTGGAAGAAGTGAACGGCGAAGCCGCCGTGCTCCCAGATGTCGTCTCCGTGCCCGGTGCCCGCCCGGTAGTGCGCGTCTCCGGTGTGGCGGACGGTGTAGACGAAGGCGCCGCCCGGCCTCAGCACCCGGCGGACCTCGGTGACCAGAGCGTGGATCTCCGCGCTGGACAGCGCCATGCAGAGCAGCATGTGCGCGAACACGCCGTCCACCGAAGCGTCCGGGAGCGGCAGCGGCTCACGGACGTCGTGCGACGTGGTGGTGATCCGCTCGGCCACGCCCCGCGCCGCCGCGGCCGCGCGCAGCTGCTCCAGGCCCACCGGGCTGAAGTCGGTGGCCCGTACGGTGAAGCCCTCACGGGCGAGGTGGAGCGCGTCGCGGCCATGGCCGGCGCCCAGTTCGAGCACCTCGCGGGCACCGGCGGCGCGGAAGACGGCGGCGGCGTGGACGGCCGGGTCGGACGGCTCCTCGCCGTACATGCCGGGATGCTCGCCGTAGGTCCGCTGCCAGTGCTCACGCTGGACATCGGCCAGTTCGTGTTCGGACTTCCGCACGCCGGCGTCCTTCCTCACCGCTCAGCCGGGATCGGCCCGGCCGCTGTCAGCAAGCCTAGATCGCCCCCTTGTCGTCACCGAGTGCCATGGCCAGGTCTACCCTGCGCGGACCGCGGAGTGGGAGCGCTGGGCGGTATCCGTCGGGGCCTCATCCGCCGGTACCTCGGACACGCCCACGGCCGTGACCGCCGACCGGTGACCACCGCCACGGCTGATGCGCGCCACACGGCAGGGGCCGTCTCCTGGATGGCCCCGGCCGCGCGGGAAGCGCCGGACGACGGGAGGGTGTCGATGACGACTTTGCCCGCAAGTTCCGCCTGAGGCAGCTGGGTGTAGGCGAACAGGGGGATGCTCACGACGACGAGGTCGCCGGAGGCGGCCGCTTCGGCAGGGGTGGCCGCCTTCGCGCGCTCCCCGAGCTCCGCCACGAGCTCGCCGAGGGTCTCGGGACCCCGTGAGTTGCTGACGACGACATTCCATCCGGCCCCGACGGCGAAGCGGGCCAGTGTGCCGCCGATCATGCCGCTGCCGATGAGTCCAAGGGTCTGGGTCATGTGCTCTCTCCCAACAGGTGATGAGTCCGATAGGTGATGAGTCCGAGCGCCTCAAGCGGTGGCCGACCGGGCAGCCATGCCACCGCCTCCGCTCTGAGGTACTTGCTATCCACTCTGACGCCGAGCGTCAACTGAGCATCGAAGTGCCCCTTGTGCGAGCGAGTGGCGCTCGGCGGGTACGATGGGCGGATGGACGTCCCCCGGATGAAGACCCGCGACATCGGGCGCAGCGCTATCCGTGAAGAGCTGGCCCGGGTAGCCCTCGGCCTTTTCAGCCGCGAGAGCTTCGAGGCGGTGACCCTCGACGACCTCGCCGCCTCCGCCGGGGTGTCGCGCAGCACCTTCCTGCGCTATTTCGGGAGCAAGGAGGAGGTGGTCCTCTTCACCTTCGACCCGCTGGGCGACCAGATGGCCGACGCGCTGCGGGCCCGCCCCGCCGACGAGGACCACTGGACCGCGCTGAGGCGAGCCGTCGAACCAGCCGTCGCGTTCCTCTCCCGCGAGCCCGCCGAGGGGCTCGCGCTGCTCCGCCTGGTGCAGCGGACTCCGGCGCTGTGCGCCCGTCTTCACGAGAAGCAGACCGGCTGGCGCCTGCGCCTGGTGGAGACCCTGACGGAGAGCTCGGGGTCTCGGGATATGCCTCCCCTGGTCCTCCACGCACGTGTCGCCGCGGCTCTGGAGTGTCTGATGGCCGCCCTGGAGCACTGGGTCGCCATCGAGGGGCGCCAGGGGCTGGGCAGCGTGGTCGACGAGGCGTTCGACGCCCTCGTGCCGACGAAGCGTTGACGGCTCCCGCGGATCACACCTTCAGCCGGATGGTGTGCAGGCAGACGACCACATCGGTGTGCGCGCTCAGCAGCCCGGCCATGAGGATGCCCCGCTGGCTCTGGAGCAGCCGGTAGCGGTCGCGCAGCGGCTCCACCTGCGGGATGAGCACGGCGATCTGTCTGCCGTCGCGGCTGATCCGTTCGACGTAGTGGACGACGGGATGCACCACCGAGTGCTCGGGGCTGTCGATGATGTCGAGCCGCGCACCGGGGTCCCATCGCCGCCACTCGGCGCGCAGGGTGTCGGCCTTCGCCGGGTCGTCGAAGACGGCGACCACGACGACCTCATCGCCCATCGAACGCGCCGCGGCGACGGCCGAGACGGCGACCGCGTCGACCCGGCCCAGGGGGACGATGACCAGGCTGGGGGACGGCGTCGGGCGCGGCGGGGCCTCCGCCAAGGCCAGCTTGTCGCCGATGAGCGTGTAGTAGCGCTCGATACGGGAGAACAGCAGCATCAGCAGCGGCACGATCAGGACGACGATCCAGGCACCGGCGAGGAACTTCGTGGCGAGCAGGACGACTCCGGCGACGGCGGTCAGCACACCCCCGACGCCGTTGACCAGCACCCGGGACACCCACCCGTCGGGGCGCTGGGCGATCCAGTGCCGGACCAGACCGATCTGGCTGATGGTGAAGCCGACGAAGACACCGATGGCGTAGAGCGGGATCAGCCGCTGGGTCTCGGCGCCGACGACGATCAGCAGCGCGGCGGCCAGCACCGCCAGAGCGGCGACACCCCAGCGGTGCACGGGCCGCTCCGAGCGCAGGGCGAACAGATGCGGCAGCCGGTCGTCCTTGGCCAGCAGGCTCATCAGGACCGGAAGGCCACCGAAGCTGGTGTTCGCGGCGATGCCCAGCACGATGGTGACGATGAGGCTGATGGCGTAGTAGAGCCAGCCGGTCCCGAACGCACCGGCCGTCAGCTGGGCCAGCAGTGTGACACCGCCACGGGGCACCACATGGTGCCGGTGGGTGGTCAGGGCCAGCCCGATGAGCAGGGCGCCCAGCAGGAACCCCAGCAGCAGCTCGGTGTGTTGCGCCCGCTTGACGCGTGGCCGGCGGAACGTGGGAACGGCGTTGGCGATGGCCTCCACTCCGGTGAGCGCCGAGCATCCCGCGGCGAACGCCCTGAACACCAGGAGCAGACCCAGCGCCTCGACGGCGGGAAACGACTGGTGCGTTCCGACCGTCGCCGCCGGGTGCGACCGGAACAGCCCCACGACGATGACGCCGATCACGCTGAGGATGAACAGCGCCATGGGCAGCATCAGCACCCGCGCGCTGTCCGCGATGCCGCGCAGATTGACGGCGGTGATGAGGGCCAGCGCGATCAGGCACACGGCCAGCAGATGACCGGAGAGCGCGGGGAACGCCGACGCCAGGCTGGCGGCGCCCGCGGCGAGACTGACGGCGACGGTGAGGACGTAGTCGACGATGAGGCTGGCCGCCGCCAGCAGACTGACCGGCCTGCCCAGATCCTTCTTCGCCACCGCGTAGGCCCCGCCGCCGTCCGGGTGTACGGCGATCACCTGACGGTAGGAGACGACCAGGACGGCCAGCAGCCCGGCGATGACCAGGGTGATCGGCAGCATCGCCGTGACCGCGCCCGTTCCGGCGGCCACCAGTACGACGACGATGGACTCCGGGCCGTACGCGACCGAGCTGAGGGCGTCCAGCGAGAGCGCGGCCAGCCCCTCGAACACGGTCAGATGGGATTTCCCGCCCTCACCGTGCCGCCGCGGAACCTGCGGATGGCGTTTCCTGGCCGCCAGCCCGAGCGTCATGGCGGGCTCACCGGGTCCCTCGGCGGGGCCCGGTCCCGCGGTGAGGCCCGTTCGCTCGACGAGGCCCAGTCCCTCGGCGAGGCCCGGTCCTTCGGCGGGGCCCGGTCCTCGGGCGGGTGCGTCCGGCGGCGCCGAGCCGGGGGCCAACGCTCATGATGTCTCCGCTTCGGTGAGGGATGACGGCCGCATCCAGCTTCGGAGAGCCCGCGGGGCCGCACGCGCTCATCGCGCTCGAGGCCGGCGGACGTCACCCATTCGACGCATCGGCGGAGCGGGGACGGAGACAAAACTCCCCGAAGTGGTTTCAGTCCGCCAGGGCCCGGCGGTAGACCTCCGGATCGACGTTGCCGCCCGACGCCACGAGCACCACGACCTCGTCCCGTACGTCCGCCTTCCCGGACACCACCGCCGCCAGGGACGCGGCGCCGCCCGGCTCGACCACGATCTTGAGGAAGCGGTGCGCCGCGCCCATGGCGGCCAGGGCTTCCTCGTCGGTGACGGTCAGGCCGGTCACGTCGTAGTGGCGGAGGACGGCCAGGGGGCGCGCACCGGCCACCGGGCCGGCGAGCGCGTCCATCAGGCCGCCCGACGGGCGGGGGTTGGCACATACGCGTCCGGCCGCGAGGGACCGGGCCATCTTGTCGAAGCCGGCCGGTTCGACGATGTGGTTCGCCAGGCCGGGGAACGCATCGTTGAGCGCGGTGAGCACACCGGAGGCCAGACCGCCGCCACTGCAATTCACCAGGACCGTGTCCGGGGTCAGCCCCAGCTCGCGCGCCTGCTCGGCGATCTCCAGGCCGACGGTGCCCTGACCGGCCATGACACCGGGGTCGTCGAAGGGCGGGACGAGCGTCATGCCACGCATCTGAAGGATCTTCCGGGCGACCTCTTCCCGGTCCTCGGTCCGCGGGTCGTAGAGGACCGTCTCGGCGCCCCACCAGCGGCAGTTGTCGACCTTGATACGGGGGGCGCTGTTCGGCATGACGATGACCGCGGGGCAGCCGGCGAGCCGCGCCGCGGCGGCCACACCCTGCCCGTGGTTCCCGGCGGAGTAGGCCACGATCCCGGCGCGGCGCGCGTCCTCGTCCAGGGTGAGCAGGGCGTTGAGCGCGCCACGCACCTTGAACGAGCCGGTCAGCTGGAGGCATTCGGCCTTGACCAGGACACGGGCGCCGACGAGCTCGTCCAGCATCGGCGAGTTGAGCAGGGGTGTCCGTACCACGTGTCCGGTCAGCCGCCGGGCGGCCTCGTGGATCGCGTCGATACCCAAGCCGGGCACGGTGCCGTCCGGGACGGGCGCCGCGCTCACCGCTCCACCCCGCCCGACCGGGCAAGGGGACGGTGATTTCCGTACGGCGCCGGGGGCTCGGGCCTGCGCGGCTCCCGCTCCCCGGGTCGGGCGTCAATGTCGGACAACGGTGTGTGTCCTCTCGCATGGGTCGGCGTCAGCCGTGGAAATTCGTGACCGCGATCCTCCACCCGGCACGCACCGGCCACCCGTGGCGTTCCACCCGGGGCCCATCCGCGACCCGGGCCGGTGCGGCCTGGGGCCGCCCCCGGTGCGGCCTGGGGCCGCACCGGGGGCACAGAGCCGTCAGAGCGGGTTGAGGCGGGCCTTGAGCAGGCAGAACTCATTGCCCTCGGGGTCGGCGAGAACGTGCCAGGGCTCCTCGCCGGTCTGGCCGATGTCGGCCTTGCGCGCCCCCAACTTCAGAAGCCGTTCGAGCTCGGCGCCCTGGTCGCGGTCGGTGGCGTTGACGTCGATGTGCAGCCGGGGCTTCCCCCGCTCCGGCTCGTCCCTGCGGCTGAGGATGATCGTCGGCTGTGGGCCGCCGAACCCTTCGCGCGGCCCGATCTCGAGGGTGCCGTCGTCTTCGCGGTCGAGCACCACGAAGTCCAGGACCTCGCACCAGAACCGCGCCAGCACCTCGGGGTCGCGGCAACCGAGCACGAGCTCACTGATACGACATGCCATGGACGAAACCTACTCTCAGCGTGGGAACTGCCGGGGCGGCCGCGCGCGGAACTCCGGGGCTCCCCGCGGTGGCACGCTCGAGACCGTACCGGGCGGGACGAGCGGGCGCGAAGGATTTTGGGGCCCCTCGTGGCCGCTCACCACCCGTGTCAGCCACGCCCGCGAACTCCTGGAGGTCACCGCCCCGGCCGGGCCTGGCCGTGCGCGGTCACGGCCTTGAGCTCGGCCATCGATTCGCGCATCAACTGCGACAGCGTCGCTTCCTCGGCCTCCGCGATCCACCGCTGGAAGCCGACCTTGAAGACGGCCATCCCCGCCTCGGCGGCCAGGCTCGCGGTGGGCTCCGCGACGCCGCGGCCGCGCAGGGCGTCGGCGAGCGCGGCGGACAGCGAGGCGAGCTTGATCAGCTCGCGCTCCCGGAGTTCCGCGTTCGCCACGATGACGGCCTGTCGCTGCCGGGCGTGTTCACGACGGTCGGCGAACCAGCCGGAGGCCGCCTCGAGCCCCGCCGCCATCGCGTCGAGCGGCGCCGCGGACTCCGGAGCCCCTACGACACCGCTCACGGCCAACTCTTGCAGCGCGCCCGAGCCGTCGAACAGCACCTCACGCTTGTCGGCGTAGTGCCGGAAGAAGGTCCGCTCGGTGAGCCCGGCCCGTTTGGCGATCTCCGCGACCGTGGTCTGTTCGTAGCCGCGCTCGCGGTAGAGCTCGAGCGCCGCTTTCGCCAGGCGTTCGCGCGCGTTCGGCTCCCATCTGCCCATGCGCAGATCCTACGCGATGGCAGCCACTGACATCAGATGGTAGCGTCGATGACAGTCACTGACATCGACAGTTTGGGGCTTTCCCATGCGCATCTTCGTGACCGGAGCGTCCGGCTGGCTCGGCTCCGCCCTCGTTCCCGAGCTCATCGACGCGGGACACCAGGTGATCGGTCTCGCCCGTTCCGACAGCTCCGCCGCCGCGCTCACCGCCGCCGGGGCGGAGGTGGTCCGCGGCACCCTCGACGACCTGGACGTCCTGGGCACCGCCACCGCCGCCGCGGACGGGGTGATCCACCTCGCCTTCAAGCACGACATCGCCTTCACCGGCGACTATCAGGGCGCCGCCGAGGCCGACCGCCGCGCCGTCGACACCTTCGCCGACGCGCTGGCCGGCACCGACCGCCCCTTCGTCCTCGCCTCCGGCCTGGTCGGTCTCAAGTCGGGGCAGGTGTCGACCGAGCGGGACATGCCCATGGTCAACGGCACCCCGGCGTCCCTCCGTTCGGCCACCGCCACGGCGGCCCGGGCACTCGCCTCGCGCGGTGTGCGCTCATCCGTGGTGCGGCTCTCCCCGACCTGCCACGGCGAGGGGGACAACGGATTCATGGCGCACCTGGTCGCCACCGCCCGCGCCAAGGGTGTCTCCGGCTACCTCGGCGACGGCAACCAACGCTGGCCCGCCGTCCACCGCCTCGACGCCGCGCGGCTGTTCCGGCTGGCGGTCGAGAAGGCCCCCGCGGGAGCGGTGCTGCACGGCGTGGCGGAGGAGGGTATCGCGCTCCGCGACATCGCCGAGGTGATCGGCCGCCACCTGGGCGTGCCGACGGCCTCCGTGGCCCCTGAGGCCGCGGCCGAGCACTTCACCTGGCTGAGCGACTTCGTCGCACTCGACTCCCCGGCGTCGAACGCCCTCACCCGCGAGCTGCTGGACTGGCGGCCGACCCACCCCGGCCTCCTCGAAGACCTCGACAAGGGCCACTACTTCCGCACCCCCGCCACCGCCTCCTGACCGTTCGCGGGCCCCGGCCGTCCGCCGGGGCCCGCGGGCGATCTCCCCCGGGGCCCGGGTCAGTGGGTCGCGGGCGGGATGCTCTGCTCGTACTGGAAGATGTTGTGCGGGTCGTACTTCGCCTTGATCTTGCGCAGCCGGTCGAAGTTGGATCCCCAGTAGGCGGTCTCCCAATCCTGCATCCCGATGTTCGGCACATTGACGTAGGCGCCGTTCACATAGGGCCGCAGCGCCTGGCTGAACTCGGCGATCCACGCCTGGGCCACCGGTGTGAGCTCATCGCCGCTGCCCGGTACGCCACGGGTCCCCCAGCCCGCACCGGGCTCGGAGTAGAAGAGCGCGTCGCGGTGCGGGAACGCCGTACCGCCACGGGGCTCTCTCCGCACCGCCCCGCCGAAGGCCTGGGTGAAGAAGTTGCTGTCGTCCGTGGGGGCGTCCCGCATGAACGAGCCGATCAGGCTGATCGCCTTCTTCGGGAACGGCTTGGTGGTGAACTGCGAGAAGAACTTCCAGTTCGCGGGCTCCTCCTCGGTCGGGATCTGGAAGCCCGCGTATACATCGCCCCAGTTGCCGATCTGCACCGTGACCTCGGGGGTGCCGATCGACAGAATCGGGGCCAGCAGCTTCCTCGCCTCCGCCGCCGACCCTTCCGCGACCACCCCGAACAGCAGGATCTGGTTCCTGTGGATCTCAAGCTGGGTTCCGAGGCGGGGGTCGGCGCTCGGACCCGTACGCTGCCACGCCTCGAAGATCGCTTGCAGATCCCGGAGGCCGTCCCAGGTGGCTTGCACATAGGCGACGCTCCTCAGCGGGGACGTCCTGTACGTGAGCGAGGTGACGATTCCGAAGTTGCCGTTGCCCGCCCCGCGGAGCGCCCAGAGCAGATCCGAGTTGTGCTTCAGGTCCGCCGTGATCACCTTGGCGCAGTCGGGATCCGAGGCGACGACGACCTCGGCGGCGGTCAGGCTGTCGCACGCCATGCCGAGGTAGCGGGTGAGGAAGCCGAAGCCGCCGCCGAGCGTGGCACCGGAGAGACCTACGCTGCCCTCCGTTCCGGTCGTGACCGCGAGGTCCTTCCGCGCGAGCGTGGTCACCGCTTCCAGCTGGCTGAGCCCGGCGCCGACCTTCGCGGTACGGGAGGCGGTGTCGATGTGGACCGACTTCAACTCGCTGACGTCGATGACGATGCCGTTGTCCACGTTCGACCAGCCCTCGAGGCTGTGGCCGCCGCTCCGCACCCGCAGCGCGACATCGTGCTGCCGGGCCCAGGTGAGGGCGTTGACCACGTCCTGGGTGTGCTGGGCGTAGACGATGACCAGCGGATAGTGGACGAAGAGCTCGTCCCAGCCGAGGCTCGCCTCCGCGTACCCGGGGTCGTTGGGGGTGACGACGCGTCCGGTGAGCTTCGCCGGCGGGCACTTGCCGCTTCCGGTCGCCTTGGCCGCGGCGCCCTCGGTGGTCGCGGCACTCACCGGCGGGGCCGCAATGCCCGGGAGAACGACCGAGCCGACACCGGCGGCGGCCGATGCTTTGAGCAGTCTTCGACGGGGGAAATCCTGCATGGTCCGTATCCTCTCGACGGGGATACGCCAGTAATCGGCCAAGGAAAATGGTGTGCGCCAGCTGGCGTATTCAGCCCTGTGCGGTCTGTTCCTGCGGCCGCAGATTAACCAGGGGGGCGTGACGGTGCCGCCCGACACGCCAACCGGGAACGCGGGCGCTGTGCCGAAGGATTGAATAGGCATGTGGTCATGCATTGGCCCGGTCGAGTGGCGGCCGGAGCAAGCCTCGACCTCCGCTCTCCGCGTCGCCCGCGTCGATGAGACCGGCGAGATCGTGGAGTTGTCCCCCGTGCGAGCTACGCGCGGGTGTCCACGCCATGGTGACGATTCCGGGGCACCGGATCCGTAGCGTGTGAAACAGGCGGGGCGGTTCGTCGGAACGACACCCTTCAACCGCCCCGGAAATCAACGCTTTTCGATGTCATTTCTCGTACGGGGAGGATTTATGAACCACAACCGCAGGCTGTCCGCTGTGATCGCGGTGTCCTGTGCCATCGCCGGTATGGGGCTCGTCGGCTGCGAGGAATCCACAAAGTCGGATTCGGACGCGTCCGCCACCAGGACCACTGCCGCTCCGAAGGAGACGGCCGATGAGGGCGCATTCACCGGCGCCAAGAAGTTCGAAATCGACGGCCGGTCGGTGAATGTGTCGTGTTCGGGTGCTCCGGCGGACGACAGGCCGGTCATCGTCCTGATGGCCGGGGGCGGCGATGGCCTGGAGAAGATGGCCGGCATCCAGAAGACCCTGAGCGGGAAGAACCGGGTCTGCTCCTACGACCGGCTCGGCGAAGGCGCCAGCGACCAGCCCGACGGGACGCAGACCATCCGGAGCACGGGGAAGGTCCTCACCTCGGTGATCGACCGTGTCGCCGGTGACCGTCCCGTCGTCCTCGCCGGGCATTCGCTGGGCGGACTGATCGCCGCCCGGTACGCCCCCGACCATCGGGACCGGGTCAAGGGGCTGGTCCTGATGGATGCCACCTCGCCGACCCAGACCGCCGATCTCAACAAGGGGATCCCCGAGTCCGCCACCGGCCCTGCGGCCGAATTGCGTGCGCGGACGCTGGCGATCCTCCAGGGAGGGAAGCCGGAGAGGCTCATGGTGCCCGACGGGGAGGTCCGTTCGGCCGGGGACATCCCGGTGGAGGTGATCCAGCACGGGAAGCGGTACCTCGAGCAGGTTCCCGACTACGGGCCGGACCTGGAGCGGGCGTGGTCCAACGGCCAGCGTGCGTGGCGCGGGGTCTCCAGCCGCAGCAGGCTGAGCACCGCCACCGAGAGCGAGCACTACATCTACGTCGACCAGCCCGATGTCGCCGTCCGGGCGATAGAGCGCGTCACCTCACAGGCCGCGGACCGCGCGTAAACCCCGCGCCGAGGCTCGCCCGGTCGGGGCCGACCGGTCATATCCGCCGGTCAAGCCGCCGATACAGCCTCTCGTCCATCCCGGAACCTCGGCGCTTGGGCGTCATGCACTTGCCGTGCGACGGCGCCGACTACCCGCTGGGCGTCCAGCCGTACCTGTGCACCCCGGACGGCACCGGGGTGTGGTTCGGCTCCAACCGGGACGGCGACCGGACCCGGCCGGCGCGGCTCGATCTGGCTACGACCACTCCACGGGCGAGAGCCGGCTGCTGTTCCGGCCCATGCCGCGCCTGGAGCCCGAGACCCTCGCCCCCATGTCACCGGTCACGATCACCGCACGCGACGGACTGGCCCTCCCCTCGTATCCGACCCTGCCCGTGGGGGCCGAGCCGGCCGGGCTCCCGCTGGTGCTGCTGGTCCACGGCGGGCCCTGGTCCCGCGACAGCTGGGGCTACAACCCCGTGGTGCAGTTGCTCGCCAACCGCGGGTACGCCGTGCTCCAGGTCAACTTCCGCGGCTCGACCGGCTACGGCAAGGCGTTCCTCAGAGCCGGTATCGGGGAGCTGGCCGGGAAGATGCACGAGGACCTCATCGACGCCGTCGAATGGGCCGTCGGGGAGGGGTATGCGGACCGGGACCGCGTCGCGATCTTCGGTGGTTCCTACGGCGGTTACGCCGCCCTGGTCGGTGTCACCTTCACCCCCGATGTCTTCGCCGCCGCGATCGACTTCTGCGGCCCCTCGAACCTCGTCACCTTCCTCCGGACCGTGCCGGAGTTCGTGAAGCCGCAGCTGGTCAACAACTGGTACCTCTACGCCGGAAACCCCGACGACACCGAGCAGGAGAGGAAGCTGCGGACACGTTCGCCGATCAGCCGGGTGGACGAGATCCGCACCCCGTTGATGGTGGTCCAGGGCGGCAATGACGTCCGCGTCGTCAAGGCCGAGTCCGACCAGGTCGTCGAGGCGCTGCGGGCCCGTGGCATCGAGGTCGAGTACCTGGTCAAGGACGACGAGGGCCATGGCTTCGTGAACCCGGAGAACAACATCGACGTGTACCGCGCGGCCGACCGCTTCCTCGCCCGCCACCTCGGCGGACGGCCGGACACGCGGTAGCCGACGCCCGCCCGCACTCACGCCCCACCGGCAAACGACTACGTGGTGAGTTGATTTCGCATGACCGAACAGACACGCCCCTCCCACCCGACGATCGACCCGCACGGCGCGGTCCAGCCCCCGGAACACCGGGCCCGGCAGAAGACACCGCTCGAGCAGATGGGCGGCACGACCGGCCTGGTGTACATGATGCTGCCGGTCGTGGCCTTCGTCCTCGCCAACTCCTCCTACGGGCTGACGGCCGCCATCTGCACCGCCGTAGGCGTGGCGCTGGCCATCTCCGTACTGCGCCTGGTGCGCAAGGAGTCGGTGCAGCCCGCGCTCTCCGGCCTGTTCGGCGTCGCGACCGCGTCGTTCATCGCCTGGAAGACCGGATCGGCCAAGGGGTTCTTCCTGACGGGCATCTGGGCCAACCTCGCGCTCGCCGTGCTCTTCCTGGTCTCGGTCCTCGTACGGCGGCCGCTGGCCGGAGTCGTCTGGGGCGCGCTCAACGGCACCGGCACCGCCTGGCTCAAGGACAAGCCCTCGCGCCACTACTACGACATCGCCACCCTCACCCTGGTGGGCGTCTTCGCCGCCCGGGTCGCCGTACAGCAGTGGCTCTACGACCAGGACCGTACGGGCTGGCTGGCCGTCGCGAAGATCGCGATGGGCTACCCCCTCCTCGCCCTGGCCTTCCTGGTCGTGCTGTGGGCGGGCCGTCGCTCGGGCAAGCGGCTCAAGGCCCTGGCGGGACAGCGGCCCACCGGATCGAGCTGACCCGCCGCGGCCCGTACGTCCGCCGGCGCCGAGAACCCCGAGGAGAAACCATGACCTTGACCCTGCCCCAGCGCCTGTATCTGCTCTGCTACACCGTGGACAAAGGCAAGTTCGAACTCACCAACCTCCAGGGGCGCGGCCAGTTGCTGCGCGCCGCGGCGCTGACCGAGCTGACGCTCGACGGGCTGCTCGGCTCCGAGGGAACGAAGGTCATCCGGTCGTCCACCGAACCACCCGGCGATCCGTTCCTCGCCGAGGTGTGGCGTGACGTACCCGCGGAGAAGCCGAAGAGCTGGCTTCCGCTCGTGCACGACAAGGCCCATACGGCGGAGAAGCCCGTCAGCGCACAGCTCGAGGCGCGGGGTGCGATCACGGTCCAGCACGAGAGGCGGCTGAAGCTGCTCGCCGTCAGCCGGGTCGCCGTCAACGATCCGCGGGAGGTGCTGGCCCTTCAGGAGAAGGTGCGCGCCGCCGTGCTCGGCGCCCCCGATCCGGCGGCGATCCCGATGGACGAGCTGACCATGGCCGTGTTCGCGGCCGAGGTCGAGGTCACCAGCGTGTTCAGCGGGGCGGAGCGCGGCGGGCACAAGCGGGCACTCGCGAAACTCGCCGCACACTTCGACACCCTCGTCCCCGGTCTGCGTGGCGCGCTGCGCGCTTCGTATCTGTCCAGCAGGGCCGTCGGTGGCGGCTGGGGCGCCGGTGAGTCACCCATGGACGCCACGCAAGGGAGTGGAATCACTCGGTGACCGGGTCCCCCACGGCTCCCCCGGTGGCGTTGCGGACGGCGTGCGCGACCCGTTCGGAGGCGTCGGCGAATTCCCGGGGGTCGGTGCCCCCGAGGAGGGCGGCGCCGATCTCCTCGTTGATGACCCGCAGCGCGGCCGAGGCCGCCGCGGCGTGCAGGCGTACCTGGAGGTCGTCGGCCGGGAGCTTCAGCCGCACCGCGATGATCTCGGCCATTTCGCGCTCCACCTGGTCGCAGGTCATCAGCCAGGCGGTGCGGATGGCCGGCTCCCTGTCGGCCAGCAGGATCATCTTCATCGCGAGCATGTCGTCGGCCCGATTGACCTCGTCGGCTTCACGGCCGTATCTGGTGGCCTCCGCGGCGATGTGCTCTTCCAGGGAGAGGTTCTCGGGCCAGCTGCGCAGCATGGACATCTCCCATTCCACGCCCTGCGTCACGATGGGCTCGGCACAGCTCTCCTTGCTGCGGAAGTGCCGCCAGATGGTGCGCGTCGACAGACCCACGGCCTCGGCGATCTGATCGCCGCTGGTCCCGTCCACGCCGTGCTCCCAGAACAGACGGGCCGCCTCCCGTGAGATCTCCAGTCGCAAGCGATGGCGCCGGTGCTCACTCATCCCGCTGCGCTTGTTCGATGCCACGCCGCTCCGTCTCCGCTCTATCGCCCACCCCGGTACATCAAGTGTCATAGCGACAGTTAGTGACTATCTGCGCCACCTGGCGCCGCCGGCTTCCTCCGCGGGGCGGTGCGGGCGTCAGGTCACCAGGCCCTGGCGGTAGGCGTAGACGACCGCCTGCACGCGGTCGCGGAGTCCGAGTTTGGTGAGGATGCGTGACACGAAGGTCTTGACGGTCTCCTGGCTGATCACGAGGGCCCCGGCGATTTCGCTGTTGGACAGGCCGTCCGCGATGAGGCGGAGGACCTCCAGTTCGCGGGGGGTCAGCGGGATGTTGTGCGCGGTGCCGTCGGGAGGCCGGATGCGGGCGGCGTACGTGCCCACGAGCTGGCGGGTCACCTCGGGGTCCAGCAGCGCCGCGCCGGTGGCCACGGTCCGGATCCCGTGCAGCAGCTGGGATGGCGGCGCGTCCTTGAGGAGGAAGCCGCTCGCCCCCGCGCGCAGCGCCTCGTAGACGTATTTGTCCAGGTTGAACGTGGTCACCACGAGCACCTTGACCGGACGCGGCACCCCGGCGCCGGCCAGCAGGCGGGTGGCCTCGATGCCGTCGAGCACCGGCATCCGTACGTCCATCACCACGACGTCCGGGCGCAGCCGCCCGGCGAGGTCGACCGCGGTCTGCCCGTCCCCGCACTCGCCCACCACCTCGAGGTCGGGCTGAGCGTCGATGATCGTCACCAGTCCGGTGCGGACCAGCACCTGGTCGTCGCAGACCAGGACCCGGATCGATTCGGTCACGACGCGCTCCCCGCGGGTATGCGTGCCCGGACCACGAAGCCGCCACCGGTCCGGTGGCCCGCGTGGAAGTCGCCGCCCAGGACGTCGACCCGTTCCCGGAGACCGGCCAGGCCCCGTCCGCTGCCGCCGGGTGAGCCGGCCCGTGTGCCGGAACCGTCCGTGCCGACCTCCACGGTGATCTCCCTTTCGCCGTGGCGCACCTGGACCGAGGTGCGGCCGCCGTGAGCGTACTTGAGGGCGTTCGTCAGGGCCTCCTGCACCACCCGGTAGGCCACGAGGTCGGCGCTGCCGGTCGACTCCGCCGGTGTGCCCTCCTCGGTGAACTCCACCGGCTGCCCGGCCCGGCGCGTCTGTTCCACGAGCGTGAGGAACCGGCCGACAGCCGGTGTCCTGGACTCCGGGCCGTAGTCGGGGTTGAGCAGGTCGAGCAGATGGCGCAGGTCGGTGATGGCCCGCCGGCCGGTGTCGGTGACCGCGGTCAGGGCCTGGTCGAGGCGGTCCGGCGCGGCGGTCAGATAGCGCGCCGCCTCCGCCTGCACCACCATCGCCGTCACATGGTGGGTCACCACATCGTGGAGCTCGCGGGCGATGCGGGTGCGTTCGGCGGTACGGGTGTCCTCGGCGACACGGCGGCGGCGTTCGGCCTCCGCGACCCGGGTCGAGCGCAGCCACGCCCCGATGCCCCAGGGGAGGGCCAGCGCCAGGTAGTACATCACGAACTCGCTGGGCGCCTCGGCGCCCGAACCGAGCCGGTACAGCGCGACCCCCAGCGGCACATACGCCACGGAGGACAGGAGCGCGGTGACGCGCCGGTGCCGTTCCAGATGGGCCCCCACGCTCAGCAGCGCGATGGGCACCGCGGTGCCCGCGAACGAGTGGTAACCGCGGAGCTGGTCCACGGCGAAGCCGAGCGACACCAGGGCCAGACAGACGACCGGCCACCGCCGGCGCACGGCGAGCGGAAGGGACTGGAGGGCGACGGCCGCGACGGCCAGCGTGTCGAAGGGGCGGGCCGGCAGACCGCCGACTTGCGTCCCGTGGTTGTGGAACTCCGGTACGAGCGATCCGGCGAGGAGCAGCAGCCCGAACGGGAGATCCCGGACCGTGACGTCAAGCCGGTGCCACACCTCCGGGATCCGCCGAAGACTGATCATCGGGCGAGTCTAGCGGTGGCGGCGGCCCGGTCGGCGCGACGGCGACGGGGCATCAGATGGCCGCGCCGACGGGCCAGCCACATGAACACGATCGTCACCAGCACACCGAACAGCACCGTGTACAGACTGCCCTCCGGGCCGAACTCACCGCCGGTGACGGCCGCCGGGCCCGAGGTCGCGGAGTCCAGCAGCCCCTGCGAGGTGCCGTTGCCGGAAACCTCGGTGCTGAAGATGCCGGATATGGCGAAGTTCCAGCCGAAGTGCAGGCCGATGGGCAGCCACAGGTTGCGGGTGGCGGCGTACGCGGCGCCGAGCATGCCGCCCGCCTCGATCGCGATGGCGATGGCACCCCACAGGCTGGCGTGCGGGTTGAGCAGATGCGACAGGCCGAACAGCACACCGGTGGACGTCAGCGCGATCCATGTGCCGAGGCGCTCCTCGACGATCCGGAACAGAACACCGCGGTACAGCAGTTCCTCCGTGACCGCCGCCCCGGCCATGAAGCCGGACAGCCCCACCGCGCCCGTGGGCGAGCCCAGGCCATCGACCTCGTAGTACCCGAGGAAGGCGATGTTCGCGATGACGAACCCGCACATCACGACGCCGATCAGGGCTCCCCGGCCGAGCGCGGCCGTGGCGCCTTCCCGGGCCACCTCCGCGACCGGGCGGCGCTCGGTCCGCCGTACCACCCACCCGTAGACCAGCACCGCGAGCACGGCCGTCAGGACGCCGATGGCCAGCGTGAGCCACGCGTGCCCGTCCACCGCGGCGAGGCCCTGGCCACCGAGGAAGGCGACCGCCCCGACGGCCACCAACTGCCAAACGAGTCTCATGACCACTCCTTCACCCGATCCACGGCGGGGCGCCGCGACCGCGTCGAACGCTACGGATCCGGTGGCCAGGAATCGTCACCACACGGTGGACACCCGCGTGTAGCTCGCTCGGGGGACAAACACCCGGACAGTGACAGCGACTGCTACGCCATTCCGAACGGGGGCCATGTGGTCGTCACCTACTCGGGCACCGGTTCATACGATCGCTGGCGGTGTGCTGAGTACGGACACGCCTGACCCGGCTCCGCCTTCCGCGCCGGTCTCGGCGGGAACCGCCGGGCCGCGCGTCCCGCCGGGCCGCGCGCCGCGGACGGGGTCAGGCGGGCAGCTTCGTGTCGACGACGCAGCTGATCTCGATGACCTGGCCGGGGAAGGTCAGTTCGGTGACGCCCAAGACCGTGCTGACCGGGCGGTGGTGGCCGAAGTACGCCAGGTTGCCCTCCGCCGTCGCCGCGGCGTTCCGGCGCAGGTGCACCACGTACAGGGTCTGCGAGACGACCTGGTTACGGGTGACGCCGTAGTGGTCCAGGACCTTGTCGATGTTGATGTAGGTCCGCTGGAGCTGGGCGTCGAAATCGTCCGCGTGGAGGAACTCGCCCGCCTCGTCGAGCGAGAGCTGTCCGGAGACATGGATCAGGTCGCCGGACCTGATCGCCTGCGAGTAGCCGAAGTCGCTCTCGGCCGGCACGTCGTGGTTGAAGACATCGATGGTGGCCGACGGTGTTCGCCCTTCCGTTTTCTCTCTCTTGCGGTTACTCGGGAACTGTAAGAGAGTGAGGCCCGACCTGGAAGAACGCACTTTTCGGTGACCGAGGAACCTCATGGTGACCAAGCGGCTGCTCAAGGGCCTGCCCGAGGACGCGGACCTCAGGCGGGTGGACTCCCTGGCGCGGGAGATCTTCTCGGACGTCGCCAACAAGTGGGCGTTCCTCATCGTCGAGGCGCTCGGCGAGCGCACCCTGCGCTTCGGCGAGTTGCGGAACGAGGTCGAGGGCGTCAGCCACAAGATGCTCACCCAGAACCTGCGCATGCTGGAGCGCAACGGCCTGGTCGAGCGCACGGTGCACCCCACCGTGCCGCCACGGGTCGAGTACACCCTCACCGAGCCGGGCCAGGCCCTGCGGGCGACGGTCGACGCCATGTGCGGCTGGACCCACCGGTACCTCGGCCACATCGAGGACGCGCGCGATCGCTTTGGCCAACGACCCTAGGGCCTGTCCCGGCCCGTCCGGCGGCGATGTCTTCGCGCACGTCAAGGGGTTCACCGCCAATTTGGACCGTACCATTGACACCCAATGGTCTAGTCCTGTTTCCTCGGGGGCGCGCGGCCTGCCCGTGCCTTCCGATCGTCCCTTCTCCCACCTCAGTTCGGCTCCGCCTTCCCCCCACACCTAGGAGCGGTCTTCATGAGCCTCCGTTTCCCCCTGAGCAAGAGGGTCCTGACCGGCGCGTGTGCCGCTGTCGCCACGGCCGGGCTGCTCGCCACGGCCTCGACGACGGCCGCCAACGCGGGCACCCCCTCCCCCACCGCGAAGGCGGAGCTGCCCGAGCACGCGCTCGTGGGCTATCTGCACTCCAGCTTCGCCAACGGCTCCGGATACACCCGAATGGCCGATGTCCCCGACAGCTGGGACATCATCGACCTGGCCTTCGGCGAGCCCACCTCCACCACCTCCGGTGACATCCGCTTCAGCCTCTGCCCGCAGAGCGAATGTCCGAACGTCGAGTCGGAGGACGAGTTCAAGGCCGCCATCAAGGCCAAGCAGGACGCGGGCAAGAAGGTGCTGATATCCATCGGCGGGCAGAACGGCCAGGTGCAGCTCACCACCACCGCCGCCCGTGACAAGTTCGTCGAGTCGGTCGGGGCGATCATCGACAAGTACGGACTGGACGGCCTGGACATCGACTTCGAGGGCCACTCGCTGTCGCTGGACGACGGCGACACCGACTTCAAGAACCCCAAGACCCCCGCGATCGTCAACCTCATCTCGGCCGTGAAGTCGCTCAAGGCGAAGTACGGATCCGGGTTCACCCTCACCATGGCCCCGGAGACCTTCTTCGTACAGCTCGGCTACCAGTACTACGGCTCGGGCCCCTTCGGAGGCCAGGACCCTCGTGCCGGGGCGTATCTGCCGGTCATTCACGCCCTGCGGGACGACCTCACCCTGCTGCACGTCCAGGACTACAACTCCGGGCCGATCAAGGGCCTCGACGACCAGTTCCACAACATGGGCAGCGCCGACTTCCACATCGCGATGACCGACATGCTGCTCAGTGGCTTCCCCGTCGCGGGCGACACCAAGAACGTCTTCCCCGCGCTGGACCCCTCCCAGGTGGCGATCGGCCTGCCGGCGAGCCCCAACGCGGGTAATGGCCACACCCAGCCCAGTGAGGTTACCAAGGTCCTGAACTGCCTGACGAAGAAGTCCGACTGCGGCGGCTATGAGCCCCATGGCAGCTGGCCCGCCCTGCGCGGGCTGATGGCCTGGTCGATCAACTGGGACAACTTCAACGGCGGGGAGTTCGCGAAGAACTTCGACGCGTACTACGGCGGTTGAGGCGGTACCGGCCTCGCTCGGCGGTCAGAGCCTGGTGAGCAGTCCGTCGAGCGGCGCCGGTACGCGATCGGGGTCGAGCGCCTCCACGAGGACGCGGCCGTAGTGGATCTTGCGCCCCTTCTTCGTACCGAGGAAGCGCCGCAACTGACGCGGTGCGGTGCGGCCCCGCTGTGCGGGCTGGCGCAGAAAGGTCTCCAGGGCGCGCACATCGCCCTCCGCCCGGACGAGCTCCGCCACGCGTGTCACACCCAGCGCGCGGATGAGCTCGTCCTCCAGATCCGCCGCGCAGACGAAGAACCCCTGCGGTGCCGCGCCGACCCGCGCCAAGCCGCGGGCGTAGAAGGGACGCTCCGCCTCATCGCACAGTCCGGTGAGGCGGAGCCCCAGACCCGGTGGCCCGAGGAGGCGGGCGAAGCGCCCGACGCTCACGCCCATCGGCAGGACGCAGACTCCTTCGCCCGCCAGGTCCCGGCCGTGGCGCTCGGCCAGCGCGCCGACCGCCGCGGCGTCGCTCGGCCCTTCGAGCAGGACGGCCGCCCGGACCCCCAGCCCCGCGGCCAGCTCGCGCGCGGGGCCGCCGGGGCCACCGGCCGCCCATGCGGTGACCGCCTCCCGGAACGCCCCCATGTCAGTCATGGGACGAGTCTCCGCCCTTTCCGGCCACCGCGGTAGGGAATTTCCGCGTGATGGCGGGCGCACAAGCGGACGCACGCGGCTGAACTCGCGACATCCGTGCCGCTCGCCCACGATGGAGTGCGCAAGAGTCCCACCATGGGGAGGGGCCGCATGACCAGCCAATACAGCCACACCGTGACGCGGATCGACATTCCCACGGGCATCGCCTACGACGACTTCGTGGCGGCATTCGAGAAAGCGGCACCCGCCTTCGACCCGGGCCCCGTGGAACGCATTGTGGAAACCGGCGGAAGCTGGGACGACGTACGTGCCGCGGTCGCCGCGAACGCGCCCCACGACATGGTCCGTTACGCCCGGATCAACACCACCCCACTCTTCGGTACGGCGGGGCACACCACCAGGTCGGTCGAGTATCTGACGGGCAATCACGTCATCGCCGAGCGCATGTTCCGCCATGACCCGCGCGCGTTGCTGTACGCGCCCCTGCGGATGCTGGTCTTCAGCGACGGCGACGGCAATGCGGTGCTCACCATGCACCGGCCGAGCGACGAGTTCGGCAGCCTCGGCATTCCGGAGGTCACCACGGTGGGGGAAGACCTGGACCGCATCGTGGTCGGCCTGCTGCGGGTCTGCGGGGTCGACGCTTCGGAAGCCTTCGCCGGGACATCACGCTGAGGGCCCTGGGGCGCGATCAGCTGAATTCCTGTGCGCTGATCGTCGGCTTCCAGGCGCTGGTGACCCGCCAGACGGTGCCGATCGGCGCGTTCGAGCCCGGTGAGCGAGCGGGCGACTACGCGGGGTCGCCCGATGGCGTCGTGGCGGATTCCGCGCCGACTCCGGCGAGGAAGGCGGTGAGGACGCGGCGCAGACGGGGTTCCACCTCGACGATCGCGTGGCCGAGCCGGGGGTCGGTCTCGTAGAGCTCCCGCAGGCGCGGGCCCGGGGTGGCCATCTGCCACAGCGCCCCGGCCAGGCTGGTCGCCGTGGCGACCAGGTCGACGGTCTGCGGCTCGGTGAGGCCGAGCAGTCGTCGCAGCTCGCCGCCGATCAGCTCGATCTCCTCGAGCGTGACCAGCTTGAAGGTGCGCACCGACTCGATCGACACATTGCGCTCGAGATTCATCGGCGCCTGGGCCAGCAGATCGCAGAACATCGGCCGGGCCGCCAGCGTGGCGGCGATCGTCTCCGCGACCTCCGTGGCCGTGGCGTGCGCCCTGCCCCCGAGAGCGCCGCGCAGCTCGGCGGACCACTGCCGCCAGCCTTCCGCGGTGAGCCTGAGGAAGATCTGCTCCCGGGTCTCGAAGTAGCGCAGCAGGGCCGACTTGTGCATCCCCACGGCCGCGGCGATGTCGGTGAGGGTGACGTCCCGGATCCCGCGCTCATGGCCGAGCGTACGGGCCGCGTCCAGGATCGCTTCCTCCCGCGCTTGTTTGGCCTGAGCGCTGCGCGCACGTTGGAAGGCAGGCGTAGTCATGCCGGACATCATAAGAACCCTTAAGAGAACGACGTTGCGTAATTAAGAGAACGATGTTTCACTAACAGCATGAGTTCACAGGTCTGGTTCATCACCGGTTCATCGCGCGGCCTGGGCCGCGCCCTGGTCACCGCCGCCCTCGAGGCCGGTGATCGCGTCGTGGCCACCGCCCGCCGCCCCGATGCGCTCGCGGAGGCTTTCAAGGAGTACGGCGACCGTGTCCACCCGCTCGCGCTGGACGTCACCCGCCCGGAGGCGGCGCACGAGGCCGTCGAGGCGGCGCTCGCCCGCTTCGGACGCATCGACGTGCTCGTGAACAACGCGGGGTATGCGAATGTGTCGCCCATCGAGACATCGGACGACGAGGACTTCCGCGCCCAGTTCGAGACCAACTTCTGGGGCGTCCACAACGTGACCAAGGCCGCCCTTCCCACCTTGCGGCGGCAAGGCGCCGGCACCGTCGTACAGATCTCCTCGATCGGCGGGCGGGTCGGCGGATCGCCGGGCATCGCCTCCTACCAGGCGGCCAAATTCGCGGTCGACGGCTTCAGCCGGGTCCTCGCCACGGAGACCGCACCGTTCGGCGTGCGCGTCATGGTCGTCGAACCGAGCGGCTTCGCCACCGACTGGGCCGGTTCCTCCATGCCGGTCCACCCGATCCCCGACGCCTATGACGCGACCGTCGGGGAGATGAACCGGCGGGTGCGGCAGAGCACGGCCGGAGCGGCCGGGGACCCCCGGCGCGCCGCCGAGATCATCGTGCGCACCGTCCACCGCGGCCGGGTCCCGACCCATCTCCCGCTGGGTGTGAACGCGACGACCATGGCGCAGGACTACTCCCGGCGCCAGCTCACCCAGGCGACCGCATGGGAGAAGGTCAGCCGCTCGGCCGACTTCAACGAGCCCTACCCCGCTCAGCTCCCGGCCGAGGCCGAGGACTCGGCCGGCTAGGGCGCCGGCCCGGCCACGCTCACGCCCCGCCCAGCACCGAAGACGGCGAGCCCACCCCGCGCATCCGGGGTGGGCTCGCCGCTGTACACACACCCGGAGGAACACATTCGGGCAGCCATCTGAGTAACAAGAACAATAGTCAGCTTTTTCCGCGGAGCATCAGGAGCATGATCCGGTCGCTGAGCGACGGTATTCGCGGAGGCCGGAGTGACCGCATTCACAGGGTCGGTGTCTCAGCACCCTACGGCCGAACAGCCTTGATAAATCAGGCTGTTGAGCGGTAAACGCGCAGGTGGCCCAGGGTCCCGGCAGTCCTCCCGCCCGCCCCGCGGCCTCTGACCAGCTGACTTGCGGCTCGCAATTCCGGAAAGCCCTGGGTGTCGCCCCCAACATCCTCAGCGCCCGCCTGAAGACCCTTGTGTCAGCAGGTGTCCTGGAGACGCGCGCCTACCGGGAACCCGGCTGCCGTCACCGCGACGCCTATCACCTCACTCCCGCGGGACGCGATCTACGTCTCGTACTCGCGGCCCTCCAGCAGTGGGGGGACACCCATCGGCCGCGTCCCCAAGGCCCCTGCCTCCTGCGCCGTACCCGATCCACCGGACGGCCGGTCGACGTCGCCTTTGTCAGCGAACAAGGTCAGGCCGTCGGGCTCTCGGACGTCGTCTTCCTTCCGAACACCCCCTGAGGCGCACACTCCCCAAGGCGAACCCCCCTGAGGCGAACATCCCTCGCAGGGGGCGAACACCGCTGCCCGCACTCCCGTAGATGCCCCGGTCACCCCCGCATCGGCATCCGGTCGGCAGGCCGCGGCCCGATCTCCGCGCCCACTGTGCGTCATATCTCCCGCTCCATCTCCCGCTCGAACTCGCTCCCTTGAGAGGCCCTTATGAAATGCGTCATGTCGCGAGCGACCCTCGTCGGTGCCCTGGTACTGCTGAGCGCGCTGTGTGCCCCCCAGGTGCAGGCCCTGCCCACGGACTCCACCCCCGGGGCGCCGCCCCTCTTCATGCGGCCGGCCGGTGGTGACTGGCCGCCGAACGGCAAGGAGATACCCGTATGCTGCTGACCCTTCGATGGGATCCCTGGCGGAACCTCTGAAGATGGCGCCGCGTCAGCTCGACTTCGACAGCGGCAGCCGGTCGAGCATCAGGGTGTTGCGGTAGCCGATGCACCGCATGCTCTGCTGGTACGCCCACAGGACGCGCTCGTCCTCACCGCACAGCTTGAGGATCTCGGCCAGCTCGGCCCAGGCGTACGCGGCCTGCTGGCCGGCCTCGGATGCCTCCAGCATCAAAGCCCCCCGCTCATAGGAGGACTTCGCCTCTTCGGGCCGGCCGAGCCTCAGCTGGGCCGCGGCCAGCAGGAGGAGGTTGCGCGCGGCCTGGAGGCGGTGGCCGACGCCGAGGTCCGCCATCGCCTGCTCGGCATGGGCCACCGCGGCCTCGGGCCGGCCGAGATGGAGCTCGGCGCGGGCGAGGGCCGACCGGCAGTACGCGACATCCACACTGCTGCCCACCTGGAGCAGCGACTCCAGGCTCTGGGTGAGCACCGTCCGCGCCAACTCCGGCTGGGGGTCCTCGGTCTGGAGCAGGATGCTCGCGTACGCGTTGCGCAGCCGGGCCAGCGCCCGCTGGTCCTCCCCCTCGGCGTAGATCGCGAGGGCCTTCTGGATCAGGACCAGCGCGTCCGCCGTGTTCCCCTTGCGGTACATGACAACGCTGGCGTTCCAGTACGCGGCGCCGAGCGCCTTCGGATCGGTGATCGCGGTGGCCAGCTCGATGGCCTGCGAGGCCAGATAGGAGGCGCGATGCACATCGCCACGCTCGGAGTGGATCCCGACGAGCGTGGAGAGCAGTTCGACACCGATCACCGTCGGCGTCAGCTTCAGCTCCCTGAGCTCGTCCAGGGTCTCCTCGGCGATCTGGATCGCATGCGAGAGGTCGCCGAGCTCCCGGTAACAGCGGCAGAGGCCGATCACCGCGGTCAGCCGCGGTACGGACTCCTTGCTGGTGACGGACGCGGTGCGCAGCGCCTCGTAGTGGACGGCGGCCTCCTCCAGCCGGCCGTCCCGCTCCAGCGCCAGGGCGATCCCCTGCTCCGCCGCGTACCAGATCTTCGGCTGCGCCACGGCGGTGGTCTTGTCCTGGACCGCGCGGTACGCCGCGAGCGCCGCCAGGGGATCGGCGTTCTGCATGGCCATCTCGGCGTATTTGAGCTCGACCTCGAGATCGCACTCGGACGCCTCCGCGGCACGTCCGGTCAGGGTGGGCACATCGCAGCGGAGTCTCACCGCGAGCTGCTCCAGCACCTCGGCCGAGGGAAGCCTCTTGCCGCCCTCCAGAAGGGAGATGTAACTGGGCGACAAGTCGTCCCCCGCCAGGTCGGCCTGGGACATTCCCCGTGATCTGCGCAGGCGGCGGATCCGCGCCCCGAGCGCGGCAGCGGAAGCGTCTCCTGAGCCTTTGATGAAGATCAACTCCTTGGTACACGATCAGAGCCCCCGGGCGCATGACACACCATTCACAGGATGTCACGCCTCTGGTCACAACAATCATGACTCATTGCTCGCCGTCCTGAAAGGTCAGGGGTCGGCCGACAACGAGGGTGCGCGCCATTCGGCCCGAGGCCGACCGCACGGTACGACGGTTCGGCCGAAGGCGCCGAGCCCCCTCATCGGGGTCGGGCCCGCCCCGCATGGTGAAGCGGACCCGGCTCACCCCTGAATCGCGTCCCTCACCTGGATAAACTGTTGCCTCCCCGATAAGCCCCAACCAGCCCGACCAGCCCCGACAAGCCCCGATCAACAGGAGGCCGGATGCCGCCGCAGGACACGTCCGCGCCCGGGGCACCGCGGGGCGGGCACGGGCGGGATCTGCCGCCCGCCCGCCAGGCCCTCTCGGACAGCGTCTACGAGAGCGTCAAGGCCATGGTCATGGACCATGAGATCACCCCCGGCGCACGTGTCGGCATCGAGGCCCTGGCCCGCACCCTCGGCGTCTCACCGACCCCCATCCGGGAGGCGCTGGCCAGGCTGGAGTCGGACGGGCTGGTGGTGAAGCGGCCGCTCTCGGGGTACCGCACCACCGAGCTGCTGACCCGCCAGGGGCTCGAGGAGCTCTTCGAGATGCGGCAGCTGCTGGAGCCGAGGGCCGCCGCCCTCGCCGCGGTCAACGCCAGTGAGGCCCAGCTGGACGGCATCGAGCGGATCGCGGAGGAGATGCACTCCCACCCGGGGACCACCGCCGGGCCCTATGCGGCCTACCGTGGCTTCGCCGCCCTCGACCAGCGCCTCCATGACGCGATCACCCAGGCGTCCGGGCGGCCACTGCTCGCGGACGCGGTGCAGCGGCTCCACTCCCATCTGCATATCTTCCGGCTCAGCAGCCTCCTCGGCGCCGATGACCCGACCCTCGCGGAGCACCAGCGCGTGGTGCACGCGATCTTGCGCCGCAACCCCGACCGCGCGGCCGAGGCGATGGCGGAGCACCTCGCCCACAGCCTTCAGCGTCAGCTCAGCCGGGACGAGGAGTCCTGACCCGCGCCGGGCGCATCACCCCCACGCGCCACGCGCACAACACCCGCGCCACGCGCATCACACCTCCCCCACCCGTGGGCGCACGGCCGAGGTCGCGCGGTCGTGGATGACGCGGATGATCCTGCCGCTCATCCGCTCGTAGTCGCGGTCGTTGTCCACCTCACCCCGGATCCGGTGGTCGGCCATCACCACCACCCGGTCCGCGAGCCTGATCATCTCCGCGAGGTCGCTGCTGATCAGCAGAATGGGCAGGCCGTCGCGGGCCAGCTCCCAGATGAGTTGGTGGAAGGCGTGCTTGGTGCGCACATCGACACCGGCGGTCGGCTCGTCCACGATGAGCAGCCGGGTGTCGGCCGCGAGCCACTTCGCCAGGCTCACCTTCTGCTGGTTGCCACCGGACAGCTCTCCGGCGTTCTGCCCGAGCCCGGAGGTGCGGATGCCGAGCCGTTCCACGAGGTCGTACGAGACGTCCCGCTCCTCGCGCGAGGAGATGAACCCGAGCGCCTTCGCCAGTCTCTTCCACACCGTCACCGTGATGTTCCGGACGATGGGCTGTTCCAGGAAGACGCCCTCCTCCTTTCGGTTCTCGGTCAGATAGCCGATGCCGAAGCGGTGCAGTGCCTGCCGGGGAGAAGTGATGCGCACCGGTTTGCCGTGCACCCGGATCTCGCCGCCGGTGACGCGGTCGAGGCCGAGCATGGCCTTGACCAGTTCGCTGCGGCCCGCGCCGACCAGCCCGTACAGGCCGACGATCTCGCCGGGCCGGATGTCCAGGCTGATGTCCCGGTGGCCGGCGGCGGTGCAGACCCCGTCGAACGAGAGCACCGGGGCCGCGGAGGTGTCCACCTCCCGCGGTCGCATCGCGGTGGCCGAGTGGGCGCGGCCCACCATCAGCCCGACCACCTCGTCCTGGGTGTGGCCGGCGAGCGGGGAGGATTCGAGCACGGACGTGCCGTCGCGCAGCACGGTGACGGTGTCGCAGATGGCGAACATGCTGGGGGAAGGATGTGCTGCCGTCGGGGTCTCCGGGCCAGTAGCCGCCGACCGCGAGGTTGAGGATCACGAAGAAGGGCTTGTTGAACACCCACTGCCGTCCGCCGAGGTCGGCGGGGGTGCGCCGCTGGTACACGGTGCCGTCCACGGACCAGGTGATGGCGTTCGGGCTCCAGTCCACGGCGAAGGTGTGGTACGCGTCGGCGAACGCCTGGCCACCGGGCAGGCTGTACCCGGCGCCGATGCCGCCGGACCCCGACTATCCGGGGCCGTGGAGGGTGCCGTGGACCATGGACGGCTCGAAGCCCACGTTCTCCATGATGTCGATCTCACCGGAGTTGGGCCAGCCGACCTGTCCGATGTCGTTGCCCAGCATCCAGAACGCGGGCCACATGCCCTGCCCGCGCGGAACCTTCATCCGGGCCTCGACCCGGCCGTAGGTGGTGGTGAACTTGCCGGAGGTGTTCAGCCGGGCGGAGGTGTACTCACACCGTCCGTACCAGCACTGGTAGTTGTTCGGGTTCTCGCGGCGGGCGGTGATGACCAGATGGCCCTGGCCGTCGAGGGCGGCGTTGCTGTTGCCCGCCGTGTAGTACTGCCGCTCGTGGTTGTTGACGTTGTCGCCCGTCTCGATCTGCCACTTGCTGCCGTTGACGGCCGAACCGGCGGCCCCGTCGAACTCGTCGGAGAACGTGACGGCGGCCGCCTTGGCCGGTCTCGCGGTGGCCGCCGGTCTCGCGGTGGAATCCGCGGCCCGATCCTCCGCTGAGGCGGATGCCCCTGGGTCAGTCCGGTGGACAGCGACGCGAGGGCGAGGAACGAGACGACGGACAGCAGCAGTCGCCGGGGTAAGCGCGGGGAGTCCATGACTCTCCCTTCCGATACAGGTGGATGAACAGGCGCGGAGAGACATGTAGGCGCAGCTGAACCAAGTGGTCACGGCGCCGACCGGAGTGCGGTGAGCGATCTGAGCTGTACTTAGTTCATTACGTGATTTAAGAAGTGAAGGAAAACACTGTCAAGAGTTTGGTATGGACCAGTTGCCGGGCGGCCTATCGGGCTTCCTTCGCGGGTTCATCGCCGGTGCCGCCGGCCAGTCCGGCCGCGGTCAGGGTGAGGTGCCGGGCCAGCACCTCGGCCGTGCCGCAGCCCTCCAGCAGAGTCCGGTGGAAGTCCCGATGGGCCTCGGACCAGGCGTCGGTGTAGTACTTGGTCTCCTCGGGCGCGTACGGCGGGGTGCGGGCCAGACGGTGGTGAGCGGCTCGCGCCTGGGCCTCCCAGTCGACGTCGCCGCGCGGTGTCAGCGGGCCGATGAGCGTCGCGGGCCCGGGAGGGACGAGGCGACGTCGGTGAGGCGGTCCAGGCGCCCGTACAGGGAGCGGCAGAGCCGGGCGCGGTCCTGGGCGCAACTCACGGTGCCCTTCAGGGGTTTGGACAGCCGGTGGCGGGTTTCGTCGAGGATGTGTTCGGCCAGTATCCGGGCCGGGTGGTCCGCGGGCAGTTGCTCGGCGGTGCGGCGGACGTCGTCGGCCACCGCGCGGGCGGCCGCGGTCAGTTGCAGCGCGATCTGGTGGTACTCACTCGGATGCAGCCCCGGGTCACCGGCCCAGGCGAGCACGGCGGCGACCAGCCGCTGATGGGTTTCCCGGTCGAGGGGGAGCTTCCCCTCGATACGGCCCTGGGGGTCGTGCAGGACCGTGTGGGTGCTGGTCATCGGGCCTCGCTGCTGGGTGCGCCGGAGTGGCCGCCGCGGCCGCCCGGGGAGGCGGACGGTTCCTGGCCTGCGCGGGCGAGCGGGCCGGGGAGGGGCGCTGTGCCCCGGTGGCGCCGGCGTTCGTGTATGCGCGTCAGGTCCCGCCTCTCCGGGCCGTGGTGTCGGCCCTCACGCTACGAAGGCGGTGGTACGGGCCTCAACGAAATTGCGGATTGTTGCGCGGACTCATGAAGGGCGCTGGCCCATGAAAGGCGCTGGCCCATGAAAGGCGCTGGCCCATGAAGGGCGCGGACCCATGGAAGGCGCGGACTCACTCCAGGGCGTCGATCGCGGCCCGTATGAGCGTACGGGCGGCGTCGCCGTGGACGGCCATCCGGGCCAGACCGGTGAAGGCGCGGGTGTAGTCGGCGATCTCACGGGGCTGGCGGACGCTGATCCCGGCGGTGAGGGTCTCGACGACCGTGTTGTGGTCGTCGTAGAGGTAGAACGCCTCCAGCGGCCACACGGTGCGCCGGGCCCCCAGGGGGATGATCCCCAGGGAGACCGAGGGCAGCGGCATCACGGTGAGCAGATGCGCGAGTTGACCGGCCATCGTCTCGGTGGATCCGATCCGGGTGCGCAGGACCCACTCCTCGATCAGGACCACGAACCGGTGGTCGCCCTCGTACAGGAAGCGGCTGCGGGCCAGGCGGGCGGCGACGGCCTCGGGTATGTCGTCGGGGGTGCCCTGGAAGTCGGTTATGGCGCGCATCAGGGCCTCGGCGTAGCCGGCGGTCTGGAAGAAGCCGGGGATGACGTTGGAGGTGTAGGCGCGGCAGAGGCGGGCGGCGGCGTTGCGGGCGAGGACGTCCTGCTGGGTGCGGCGCATCCCGTCGCGGTGCTGGCGGCGCCACTCCAGGTACATCGAGTCCACCGCGCGGGCGGTGGCGATGAGGTCCGCGGTCTGGTCCTCGGCACAGCAGGCGGCGCACCAGGCCCGGATGTCGGCTTCGGAGGGAGCGGCCTTGGCGCGCAGGATGCGCGAGGTCTTGGCCGGGTGCCAGCCGCACCGGGCGGACAGCTCACGCCCGGTGATCCCGGCGTCCCGCACCAGATGGGCCAGGCGAACGGCGAGAGCTTCGCGGGCGGCCTGGGCGCTGGAGGACGGAGATGCGGGCATGGGCTGTCCATTTGCTTTTCAGACGGTGTACTTTTCATGCGGGACGGCCCGCCGCCAGACCGCTTCGAAGGCGGTGGCGCACAAAGCGGCGACGTCCGGGTCCTCGGTGTGCTCCTTGCTGGCCCAGTCCCCTTTTCCGGTGAAGTGGTTGAACTGCACGATCCGGCCGTCCAGGAGCCAGAAATCGTTACCGGGCAGGGCCAGGTCACTCGCCCGCCGCCGAGGCAGCCAGCGTACGTCCTCCCCGGCCCGCAGGTTGAGCAAGGTGATGGCGTGCTCGTAGCGGATGTAATCGGTGACCGGCTCGGAGACGATCCGCGCCCGGCGCACCACCACGCCACGCGCGACCGCGTCGGCCACCAGCGGAAGCCACTTGGGCCAGAACGACTTGGCCGGGTCGGTGTTGGCCACTCCGGTGCGCAGGAAGGCCGCATAGTCCTCGGCCTCGTCACCGACCGCGTACTGATCGCGCATTTCCAGGTGGACAGCGCTGCTCCGGGTGGCCGCGAGCAGGTCAGCGAACGCCCTTGCCTTCAGCGACATCGCACGCCTCCCTCAAGATCGGCACCATCCGAGCGGGGATCCTGATGACCCGCTCATGGGCGGGAACCCCCCTCGCGTGCCCGGGCACCCACTGAGTGCTGCCGATCAACTCCATCAGGAGCGCCTCGGCCTCCTCGCCTTGCAGGACGAGGTCGGCGCTCCCTTCCTCCACCCATACCGTCGGTGACCCCTCACCTCCGGTATTCGGGTCCATCCCGACAAACCGTAATGTCATGACTGCCTCCGCTGTCGAGTCCATTGCGCCCGGTTGCGCCATGACCGTCCCGCGACCGCCCGGAGCGGTCAATGCCGCCTCCGGCGTCCTGGCTCCGCCACTGCGTGGCCGCCACGCCCCCGCCCCGTACTCCGTTCCCCCGAATGTCACGTTTACGTCACACGACGTTCAGCGTGTGAACTCGCGTGATCACACAGGCATCTGACTGCGTGACAGCAATTGAGAGGAGCTCGTACATGCTTCGGAAGCGCACGCGTTTAATCGCCGTGCCGCTCGCGGCCGCCGCCCTGACCTTGACCGTCGCCGGCTACCAGGCCATGGCGACCGAGTCGTCGGACTCGGGCGGAACACACCGGTCCGACCGCGCCACCGGTGCGTCGGCCCCGTGTCTGGCCGGCGCGACCACGCTGCTCGGAGATCTCGACGGCGACTCCTACCCGGACAAGATCATCAACCCCGGGCACACCGGCACCGAGATGACGGTCCAGTGGGGCACCGAGAGCGGTTCCTTCGGCCGGAAGATGGCCGTCAAGGATCTGCTCGGCGCCACGTCGGATGAGATCGCGACCGCCGCGGTCGCCGACTTCCAGAACGACGGCACGCTGGACATGGTCGTCAACATCGTCGAACCGGCCGACGGGGACGACCCCTCGACGGCCCGTGTCGCGGAGTACCGCCCCGGTCCGCTGAACCGGACCGATCTGGGGTCCGCCGATTCGCGGCACTCCGACATCGGCGACCACGGCGAGGCCAAGCAGCTCGCCATCGCCCACTACAACGACGACGCCTACCCGGACCTCGCGATCCTCAACAACGGGGGCGACGGGCAGATGGACCGGGACGTACGCCTGTCGAAGCCGGGCGGCGGTCTGAACGACTTCGACTACGAGGCGTTCGAGAAGTACGGCGAAGCCGGGTCGTGGGCCGAGCCGCCCGCCATGCCCGGCGACGGCTGGAAGCAGTTCTACAAGTCCTGCTCATAACGCGCCGCCGGGCGACGCGGCCGGTCCTTCAGGGCCCCGCCGGCGCCCGGCGTCACACGCGCCGTGACACCCGCAGCTCCGTGAGATACCGCTTGGTGACCCGGCCTCCGTACCGCCCGTCGATCAGCCCGGCGATGCACCCCAGCAGGCCCTCCCTGGCTTCCGGGGGCAGCGCCCGGTGGCCGGAGTAGGTGCGCAGCACGTCCAGGTACTGCGCCGTGGTGTAGGTCAGATCCCATTCGTGGCGCCGGAGGACGACGGGCCCGAACCGGCCGTCGCGGGCGACCTCGTCGGTGTGATCCGAGGTGTCCACGTCCGCCGCGGCGGGAAGCCGCAGCCCCGCAGGGGTGGCCGGGTCGAAACGCTCGTAGCAGCCCTGGACCTCGGCGAAGAACTCCTCGGTGCCGCCCGCCACATGCTGGGTGGCGACGACGGCGAGGGCGCCGCCCGGCCGCAGCGCGTCCGCGGCCTTGACCATGCGCACCGCCGGGTCGATCCAGTGGAACGCCGTGGCCGCGACGACCGCGTCGAACGGCTCCTTGGGCAGCGGCCAGGTCTCGAAGTCCGCCGTCACGATCTCCACCGCGTCGAACCCGGCCAGGTTGCGCCGGGCGACGGCGGCCATGTCCGCGCCCAGTTCGACGGCGGTGATCCGGCAACCGCGCTCGGCCAGCGGCAGGGTCGCCTTGCCGGTGCCCGCGCCCACCTCGAGCACCCGGCAGCCGGGACCGGTACCGGCCACCTCGGCGAGGTCGTCGAACAGCTCCGGTGGATACCCGGGCCTGGCCCGGTCGTACAGCTCCGCGTCCTCGTCGAAGGTACGGCTCAGTTGGACACGGCGCCTCTCGTCAGGGGTGTCGTCGCGCATGGCAGCACATTAGGCCCGGCGCGGCAGGAGCGGAGCCGCGGCCGCGTCCACCGGCCGGAGCGTCCAACGGCCCCCGAGTCCGACCAGCCCATTCCGGCCCCCGGGAGCGCGAGTTCGCCCTTTGAAGGCACCTCATTCATTGGTGCGGACCTATTGACGAGACATGTTCAACTCCCGAAATATATGGGGCCGAGAGTCCGGCCGTGACCTTCCGGCCGGAACCGCATGTCGCGGGCCGCGGCGGCGCCTGTCCGCCGGACATGCCCACTGCCGGGGTCCGTCCGCGTGGCAGGAAGGTATCCCCCCACATGAACCACCGCGAAGATTTCTCCGTTCAGGACCGCGCACACCGCCGCCGTCGGCGGCGCATCGCGCCGGCCCTGGCCGTCGTGGCCGCGGCCGCGAGCACGACCGCGGCCGCCTGGGCCGACAACTCCGGACCATCGGGCCGGGACGGCGCCGAGGCGTCCGCCGCACCCGCCGCCGTGGCGCCGTACCTGTACAACGGGTGGGGCGATCCGCCGGACCCGGGCGAGGTCATGGACGCCACCGGCGTCAGCTGGTTCACCCTCGCCTTCGTCCTCGACGCGGGCGGCTGCGACCCGCAGTGGGACGGCGGGCGCCCGCTGACCGGCGGACAGGACGAGCAGACCGTGAAGGCCGTACGGGCCAAGGGCGGCGATGTCGTACCGTCCTTCGGCGGTGCCAGTGGCGCCAAGCTGGAGCAGTCGTGTGGCGACGCCAAGGCCCTCGCCGGTGCCTATCAGAAGGTCATCGACGCCTACGGTCTCAAGGCCATCGACATCGACATCGAGGGCGACGCCTACGACGACCCGGCCGTCCAGCAGAAGACGATCGACGCCCTGAAGCAGGTGAAGGGCGACAACCCGGGGCTGCTCACCTACGTCACCTTCCCCAGCGGTCAGAACGGCCCCGACGACGGCATGATCCGCCGGGCCGCCGAATCGGACTTCGAGGCCGACAGCTGGACCATCATGCCGTTCGACTTCGGCGGCGAGGGCCAGAACATGGGCGAGCTGACCAAGCAGGCCACCGACGGGCTGAAGGACGCCGTCAAGGGCGCCTACGGCTACAGCGACGAGGACGCCTACCGGCACAGCGGCCTGTCCTCGATGAACGGCATCACGGACGTCAAGGAGACCGTCTCCACCGACGACTTCGAGACGATCCTGGACTACGCCTCCCAGCACCACCTGTCGCGGCTCTCCTTCTGGTCCGTCAACCGCGACCGCCCCTGCCCGGGCGACTACCCGAACGACGACACCTGCTCCGGAGTCGCCCAGGAGCCCTGGCAGTTCACCGGAATATTCGCCCGGTACCAGGGCTGAGGGAGACACCACCATGAGCAACGACACCACCGAGCGCGGCCATCGGGGACGCCGCCGCGCCGCCCGCGCCGCCGCCGCGTTCGCCGTGCTGGCCGGTGCCGTCGCGGCGGCGCTGACCGTGCCGTCGGCACACGGCGCGGACGCGGAACCGGATCTGGGCCCCAATGTGCAGATCTTCGACCCGTCGATGTCCGCGCAGGAGATCCAGTCCAAGCTGGACTCGGTCTTCGGCAAGCAGGAGACCAACCAGTTCGGCCAGGACCGGCACGCCCTGCTGTTCAAGCCCGGCTCCTACGACGTCAGCGCCAACGTCGGCTTCTACACACAGGTGGCGGGCCTGGGCCTGTCGCCCGACGACACCACCATCAACGGCGCGGTGCACGCCGAGGCCGACTGGTTCGACGGCAACGCGACGCAGAACTTCTGGCGCGACGCGGAGAACCTCGCCGTCAACCCCGATGACGGCGCGGACCGCTGGGCCGTGTCGCAGGCCGCCCCGTACCGCCGGATGCATCTGAAGGGCGACCTCCAGCTGGACGACGGCGGCTGGTCCAGCGGCGGTCTGCTGGCCGACACCAAGGTCGACGGGCAGGTGCGGTCCGGATCGCAGCAGCAGTGGCTCTCCCGCAACACCGAATGGGGCAGCTGGACCGGCTCCAACTGGAACATGATGTTCGTGGGCGCGCAGAACCCCCCGGCGGGGGACTTCCCCAACCCGCCGTACACCCGGGTCGACAAGACACCCGTCTCCCGTGAGAAGCCGTTCCTGTACGTCGACGACGAGGGCGCCTACAAGGTGTTCGTGCCGGAGGTGCGCAAGGACTCCACGGGCACATCGTGGTCCTCCGGTACGCCGAAGGGCACCTCGATCCCGCTGGACGACTTCTTCATCGTCAAGCCGGGTGCCACCGCCGATGAGATGAACGCGGCGCTGGAGGCGGGCAAGCATCTGCTCGTCACCCCGGGCGTCCACCACCTCGACGCGCCGCTGAAGGTGACCAAGCCCGACACCGTCGTGCTGGGCCTGGGGCTGGCCACGCTGATTCCCGACAACGGGGTCACGGCGATGGACGTGGCCGACGTCGACGGCGTCAAGCTCGCGGGGCTGCTCATCGACGCGGGCACCGAGAACTCCAAGACGCTGATGGAGCTCGGCCCCGAGGACTCGTCCGCCAACCACAGCGACAACCCCACCTCGCTGCACGATGTGTTCTTCCGGGTCGGCGGCGCGGGTGTGGGCAAGGCGTCCACGAGCCTGGTGGTCAACAGCTCGGATGTGATCGGCGACCACACCTGGATCTGGCGCGCCGACCACGGTGACGGCGTCGGCTGGGACAGCAACACGGCCGACCAGGGGCTCGTCGTCAACGGCGACGACGTGACCATGTACGGCCTGTTCGTCGAGCACTACCAGAAGCACCAGACGACCTGGAACGGCGAGGGCGGCCGTACGTACTTCTACCAGAACGAGATGCCCTACGACCCGCCGGACCAGGACGCCTGGATGAACGGCTCCACCAAGGGATACGCCGCCTACAAGGTGGCCGACTCGGTCAAGAGCCATGAGGCGTGGGGCCTGGGCAGCTACTGCTTCTTCAACGCCGACAAGTCCGTGACCGCGGAGCACGCCTTCGAGGTTCCGCAGAGCCCGGATGTGAGGTTCCACGACCTGGTCACCGTCTCGCTCGGCGGCACCGGCACCATCAACCACGTCATCAATGACACGGGAGGCCCCTCGGATGCCAACAGCAACGTCGCGAACGTGACCGACTATCCCTGATCCTCCCGGCTGACCGGCCCGCTCCGGCAAACCGCCTGTGGGGCGCGAGCACCTCGCCCGCGCCCCACAGGCGGCTGATGTACCCGCACCGCATCTCGTTGTCGGATGCCCCACTCGCTCGCTCGTGCTTCGACCCGGCCTCGGGCGCGCCCCTCGGTCCGGCCACCGTGCAGGGCTACAGCCCCGCCTCCTGCTGGTCACGCGGCAGGCATGGGGGATCTACGGATTCACCACGACCTACCGCCGCACCGGCCACCGCGAATTCCTCACCACCGCCCGGAAACTCGCCGACTTCGCCCTGGGCGCGCTCACCCCGGACAACGTCCCGGTGTGGGACTACCTCGCCCCGCAGGCGCCCAACGACATCAAGGACGCCTCGGCGGGCGCGATCATGGCCTGTGGCCTGCTGGACCTGTCCGAGGCCACCGGCGAGCCCCGCTACCGCGAGGCGGCCCTGCGGCTGCTGAACGCGCTGTCCCAGACCTGCCTCACCACGAAGTCGACCCGCGCCGAAGCGGTCGTGGCCCGCTGCACCCGCAACCGCCCCAGCGGGGACGGCGTCGAGATCTCGCTCCCCTACGCCGACTACTACCTGCTCGAAGGCATCCTGCGGGTGCTGCGCCCCGACGACATCGACCGCGCCATCGACCTCTCCACGGTCTGACCCCGCGCCCTCGCCGCCCAGCCGCCGGTGTTCAGGTCAGCAGCAGTGACCTGGGCTGCGCGGACAGTGCCTGGTCGAGGACCAGGGACGCCGCCCCGACCGCGGCCACGTTCTCGCCGAGCGTGGTGGAGACGACCGCGGTCGGGTGGGTCGCCCTGACGAAGGGGGACCGGGCGACCATGGGCTCGATCGTGGTGAGGAGGCGGTCGGCGAGCAGCTGCCAGATGGGTCCGCCGAAGACCACGGTGTCGACGTCCAGGAGGGTGGCCGCGGCGCACACACCGCGGCCGATCCGCAGTGCCAGACGCTCGATGATGCCGTCCGCCTGCGCCTCTCCCCCGGCGGCGAGCTCCGCGAGGCGCTTCAGGCCGCGCTGGGCGTCGGCCGGGTCGAGGACGGTGTACTCGGCGCCGAGCACGCCCAGCGCGATGGCCTCGTCGACCAGGGTGCGGGTGGAGCACCCGGCGCCGAGCCCGCCGACCTCGCCCGCGTTCCCGGAGACGCCGCGCAGCACGGTGTCCTCCACGACCAGGCCCATCCCGGAACCGGTGCCGAGGTAGAAGAAGAGCAGGTTGCGGCTGTCGGTGGCGGCCCCGGCCCAGCGCTCGGCGACGACGGCCGCGGTGACGTCCTTGTCGAGCAGGGCCGGGAGTCCGGTGGCCTCGCTGAGCCGTTCGCGCAGCGGGTAGCGGCCCCAGCCGGGCAGCTCGGGCGGGTCCATGACCCAGCCGACGGACGCGTCGATGGGGCCGGGGGCGGCGATCCCCAGGCCCAGGACGCGGCCGCTGTCGATGCCCGCCTCCGCGATGAGCGCGCTCACCGAGGCCGCCATGTCCGCGGTGATCCCGTCCGTGTCCCCGCCGCTCGGGGTCCGCTGGCTGCGCTGGGCCACGACCGTGCCGAGCAGGTCCACCAGGACGCAGGTGATGACGGCCGGGTCGAGATGGACCCCGACCGCGTAACGCGACGTGGGAACGATCTCGAGCAGGGTCCGGGGCTTTCCGCTGCCCGTGTTGTGCTTGCCCGACTCCCGGGCCACTCCCCGGTCGAGCAGCCTGCGCGTGATGTTGGAGACGGTCTGCGCGGACAGGCCGGTGGCCTGCGCCAGCTCCACCCGGCTCAGCCCCGCGGGGTGCCGGCGGATGGCGTCGAGAACCACGGACTCGTTGAAGTCGCCCATCCGCGGCAGATTGGTGCCGCGCCGGATCGTGCGCTTCGCGGTCCGCACCGTGTCGGTCGTCAAACTGGCTCTCCCGCAATCGATGGGGCAGGGTACGCCGCCGGTCCGGCCCGGTGCCATGAGCACCCGGGCCGAACCGCGTCGCCTGCCTGCCCGCTCAGGCTACTTGGCACCGCTTCCGGCGGGACGAAGCCGCAGGGCCCGTGAAGTGTTGTCATGGGTGCGGCCCTTTCACCGGAGGCGGTCGTCGTCGGCCGTCCCGGGGTTGGGAAGGTGGTGGTCCGCCGTGCCTGCCGTGTCCCTCAGGCCAGGCGCGGCAGAACGTCTGGGGTGACCTCGCCCAGCAGCGGCTGTCCCGCCAGATAGCGGGCGACCTCGGCGGCGGCGTACTGGCCGAGCCGGCGGGTCTCGGTGCCCTGGGCACCGGCGATATGCGGGGTGACCAGCACATGGGGCAGAGAGCGCAGGGGGTGCCCGGACGGCAGGGGTTCGGGGTCGGTCACATCGAGGTACGCCTCCAGGCGGCCCTCGGCGCACTCCCGCGTCAGGGCCTCGGTGTCGACGACGGCCCCGCGCGCGGTGTTGATCAACGCTCCCCCGTCGGGGATGAGCGCCAGCATCCGGGCGTCGAGCAGGCCGGTCGTCTCCGACAGCAGCGGGGCGTGCACGCTGACCACCGCCGACCGGCGGCACAGCTCATCGAGTCCGACCCGTTCGGCGCCGAGGCGGCGGGCCTCCTCGTCCGTGACGTACGGATCGCTCACCAGCACCTGGAAGCCCGCGTCGGAGCGCACCAGCCGGTCGATCACCCGGCGGCCGATGCGCGAGGCGCCGACGATGCCGACCGTGAGGCCGTCGGCGCCGGTGCGGGTGGCCGAGTCCGGCCAGACCCCGGCGTCGTAGCGGGCCGCCATGGTGAGGGTGCGGCGGGCGGCGAGGGTGATCAGGGCGAGGGTGTAGGAGACCACGGGTCCCGCGTTGGCGTCGGCGGCCGAGGACACGACGATGCCGCGCTCCCACACCGCGTCGCTCACCAGGGACTTGACGGTTCCGGCGGCGTGCATCACGGCGCGCAGCCGGGGCGCGCGGGCCAGGACACCGGCGGTCAGCCGGGGGCAGCCCCAGCCGCTGATCAGGATCTCGGCGTCGGCGAGCGCGGCGAGCGGCTCCGGCCCCGTCGGATCGGGGAGGAACTCGACCACTTCGGAGAGGTGGGCGCGCAGATCGTGGGGCAGGACGAGCGGGGCGACGGCGGGGTCCATGACGCAGACCGCCCTGGGGCGTGCGGGATGTGCGGCTCGGGCTGTCATGCGAAAGCCTCTTTCGGTACGTGCGGATCGGCCCGTACGGGCACGGCGGCGCGGCCGTGCCCGTACGAGCCGGCGTCAGACGCGGGGCAGACGCAGGGTGACCATCTGGAACGGGCGCAGGGCGAGCACGAGACCGCCGTCGGCCCGCGCGGGCGGCTCGGCGTCGGTGTCCGGGCGCTCCAGCAGATCCGTGAGGACGGCTCGTGCCGTGTCGAAGCCGTCGGCGCGCAGCGTGGCGCGGGCCCGCCCGCCGTGTGCCTCGTAGACCCGTACGACCAGGTCGCCACCGCGGTCGTCGGCGAGCTTCACCGCGCTCACCACGACGGCGTCGTTGTCGACCGTCACCAGCGGGGCGACCTCGGCGGCGCCTCCGGTGACCCGGCGCTCGGGCAGATTGGCGCGGTGGCCCTCGCGGACCGCGTCGCCGACCGTGGCGCCCGGCACCAGCGCATGCCGGAACCGGTGCGTGCCCTGGTCGGTCTCCGGGTCGGGGTAGCGCGGGGCCCGCAGCAGGGACGCCCGTACGGTCGTCGTGGTGCCGCCGTCACCGCGCACCGTACGGGTCACATCGTGGCCGTACGTGGCGTCGTTGACCACGGCCGCACCCCAGCCGGGCTCGTCCACGTGGACGAAACGGTGGTTGCACGCCTCGAACTTGGCCCACTCCCAGCTCGTGTTCTGGTGGGTGGGCCGGTACACATGGCCGAACTGGGTCTCGGAGGCGTACCGGTCGGCCTTCACATCCAGCGGGAAGGCCAGCTTCAGGAACTTCTCCGTCTCATGCCAGTCCACCTCGGTGTCGATGTCGAGCCGCTTGGCGCTGATGGGCACCGACAGGAGCTGGACGACACGGGAGGCGCCGAAGACGCGCTCGACGCGCACCGCCCCGCCCGCCACGGACAGCCCGGCGACATCGGTGAGGTCACGTCCGGCATCGCGGTAGAAGGCGTCGACGTCCCACGCGTCCCACTGGTTGGGGAAGTCGGGGTGGAGCTGGAGCAGATTGGCCGCCTGCCCCGGTGCGATCGCCTCCCGGCCCGCGATCCGGTCGTAGGCGGAGACGACCAGGCCACGTCCGTCGATCTCGATCCGCAGCAGGCCGTTGTCCAGGACGTAGCCGCCGCCGTCGCGCGGGGTGGGCACGGCCTTGTCGCCCTGGCCGTCGAAGGGCGCGGCGCCACCGGCGGGCACACCGCCGCGGGCGTGCGGGGCCGGGTTGAACACCAGCTCCCGTGTGCCCTCCCCCGCCAGGGCGCGCTGCGCCCCGGTGATGATCGCCTCCAGTTCCTCGGCGAGCCGCGCATAGGTGGCGCGCGCCTCCCGGTGCACCCAGGCGATGGACGAACCGGGCAGGATGTCGTGGAACTGGTGCAGCAGCACCGTCTTCCAGATCCGGTCCAGCTCCTCGTACGGATAGCGGAAGCCGGTGCGCGCCGCGGCCGTGGCGGCCCACAGCTCGGCCTCGGTCAGCAGCGACTCGCCGCGCCGGTTGCCGCGCTTGGTCCGGGCCTGGCTGGTGAGGGTGGCGCGGTGCAGTTCGAGATAGAGCTCGCCGACCCACACGGGCGGGTCCGGGTACTCGGCTTCGGCCTTGGCGAAGAAGTCCGCCGGGGTCTCCCACTCGACGGTCGCGGCGCCCTCCAGATCACGCATCCGGGCCGCCTTGGCGACCATCTCGCGTGTGGTGCCACCACCGCCGTCGCCGTAGCCGGTGGGCGCCAGGGAGCGGGTGGCGACGCCCTTCTCCTTGAAGTTGCGTGCCGCGTGGGCGATCTGACGTGCCGTCATCTCGCAGTTGTACGAGTCGACGGGCGGGAAGTGTGTGAAGACACGGGTGCCGTCGATGCCCTCCCAGGAGAAGGTGTGGTGCGGAAAGTCATTGGTCCTGCTCCAGGAGATCTTCTGGGTGAGCAGCCTCCGCGACCCGGCGGCCCTGATGATCTGGGGCAGCCCGGCGGCGAAGCCGAAGGTGTCCGGGAGCCATGCCTCGTCGCTCTCGACGCCGAACTCCTCCAGGAAGAACCGCTTGCCGTGGACGAACTGGCGGGCCATCGCCTCGGAGCCGGGCATATTGGTGTCCGACTCCACCCACATGCCACCGGCCGGTACGAACCGCCCGTCGGCGACGGCCTTCTTGACCCGCGCGTACACCTCGGGCCGGTGCTCCTTGAGCCATGCGTACTGCTGGGCCTGCGACATGGCGAACACGAAGTCGGGCTCCTCGTCCAGGAGCGCGGTCATGTTCGACGCCGTACGGGCCACTTTGCGGACCGTCTCGCGCAGCGGCCACAGCCAGGCGGAGTCGATATGGGCGTGGCCTACGGCGCTGACGCGGTGGGCGGTGGCGGCGGCGGGCGTGGCGAGTACCCCGGCCAGTTCGCCGCGTGCGGCCCGTGCCGTGCCGTTCACGTCCTGGAGGTCGATGGCGTCGAGCGCCCGGCCGACCGCGCGCAGGATCTCCCAGCGGCGCGCCCCGTCGACGGGCAGTTCCGCCATCAGCTCGCCGAGGACCTCCAGGTCCATGACGAGGTTCCACACGGTCTCGTCGAAGACGGCGAGCCGCATCTCGCCGAGCACGTACTGCGGCGCGTCACCGGCCGTCGCCCTGTCCCCCATCGGCGTCGGCTGGAACGGCACACCGTCCGCTTCGAGGTCGGGGTTGGAAGCGGCCTCGATACGCCAGTGGACCCGCTCCCCGCCCGCCACCGGAGCGCCGACGCGCACATACGCGTTCCGCGGGTGGAGGCCCTTGACCGGGGTGCCGTCGGGCAGATGGACGAGCCCCTCGCACTGGAAGCCCGGAGTGCGCGGGGTGAAGCCGAGGTCGAGGACGGCCTCGACGGTGCGGCCCGCCCACTCGGCGGGAACGGTGCCGGTGACCTTGAACCAGCTCGTCCCCCACGGTGTGCCCCAGGGGGTGCCCGGGGCGATGGGGCGGGTGGGCGCCACGAGCCCCTCGGCCACCGGGACGGGTTCGCCGTCGGTGGACCAGATCTCCACGCTCAGGGGCGTGGTGGCGGGGTGGACGGCCGGGCGGACGCGTTCCCTCAGGACGCGTTCCAGGCGTGCCTCGACCAGTTTCCGGTCGTCGTGCATGAAGACGGTCTCCTGACGCAGTGGGGGCGGGCGCGGGTCGGCGGGTTTCCGGGCGGCGGGTTTCCGGTCGACGGGTTTCCGGTCAGCGGGCGGCGTCGGCCACCGGGGCGGGGCGCTCGCACGTACTGCCCACCGGAAGCGCGCGCTCCTGGGCCGCCGCCTCCATGAGGGTGAGCATGACGTCCAGGACGTGGGCGGCGAGTTCGGCCGACGCGCGGTGCGGGCGTCCGGCCGACAGGGCCCCGGACAGATCGGCGAGGCCGACACCGCGCCCGGCGTCCCGGAAGCCGGCGGACACGGGCAGGGTCTCCCAGCCGTCGCCGCGGTGGATCTCGACGGCCCCGTCGAAGCCGTTCGGGTCGGGCACGGACAGCGACGCGTCGGTGCCGTGCACCTCGATGCGCGGCAGCCGCGCGGCGCGGATGTCGAAGCTCATGACGAGGGTCGACAGGGCGCCGCCCGCGTGCTCCAGGACGCCGGTGACATGGGTGTCGATCTCGACCGGGAAGGTGTGCCCGGCGCGCGGGCCGCTGCCGATCGCGCGTTCCGTACGCGGCCGGGAGGAGGCGCCGGTCACCTTGACGACCGGGCCGAGCAGATGGACCAGGGCGGAGAGGTAGTAGGGGCCCATGTCGAGGAGGGGGCCGCCGCCCGGCCGGTAGTAGAACTCCGGGTCCGGATGCCACTTCTCGTGGCCCGCGGTCGTCATGAAGGCCGTGGCCGCGACCGGCCGGCCGATCAGGCCGTCGTCCACCGCCTTGCGCGCGGTCTGGGTGCCGGTGCCGAGGACGGTGTCGGGGGCGCAGCCGACCCGCAGTCCCGCCCCGCGCGCCGCCGCGAGCACGGCGTCGGCCTCCTCGCGGCCGGCCGCGAGGGGCTTCTCGCCGTACACATGCTTGCCCGCGCCCAGCGCCGCGAGGGCGACCTCCGCGTGGGCGACCGGGATCGTGAGGTTGAGGACGGCGTCCACATCGTCCCTGGCCACGAGCGCGGCCACGTCCGGCGCCACGGCCACCTCGTGCGCCACCTGCTCCGCGACCGATTCGGCCCGGCCCCGGTCGAGGTCGGTGACGGCGGTCAGCCGTACGGAGGTGAGGCGCTCCAGCGTCGAGAGGTAGGCGCCGCTGATCTTTCCCGCGCCCACCATGCCGATCTTCAGCGGCTCGCCCACAGCAGTCCCCTTTCGGTCAGCGTCCGGACCTGCGGCACATCGAAGTCGTCGGGCTTGTGCCCGATGGTCGAGACGAAGACCCGGCCCGCGCCCCAGGTCCTGGTCCACACGGCGGGCATCACCGCGGGCCGGTCGTGGAGTTCGCCGGGCGGGAAGGTGGTGGTGGCCAGGACCTCGTTCTGCGGGTCGGTGAGGACCCAGTACTGCTCGCTGTGCACGGCGAAGTCGTCAAGACCCGCGATGATCGGGTGGTCGGCGTGGCCGGGCGACAGATGGTAGGTGTGGTCGAGGAAGCCCGGCGGGTGCATGACGAACTTGCCGCCGGTCAGCAGGTGGTAGCCGTGGTCGTGGAAGCAGTCCACGATGCCGCCGTGCCAGCCCGCGAGGCCGGTGCCCGCACGCACGGCGGCCGCGAGGTTCGCGCTCTGCTCGCGGGTGATGGTCCCCATGGTCCAGCACTGCACGATCAGATCGGTGGCGGCCAGGCGCTCCGCGTCCTCGTACACGGCGAGGTCCTCGGAGGTCTCGACGGCGAAACCCCGCTCCTTGAGGAACGGGACGAACGAATCGGTGATCGTCACGGGCTGGTGCCCGTCCCAGCCGCCGCGGACGACGAGCGCCCGCCGGGTATCGGTGGTCAAGGTGATCGCACGCTCCCATCGGCGCCACGCGCGGGCGGCGCGCGCGGCGGGTCGGGGTCGGATGAGGTGGCCTCAAGGGGCCGGTGTCCAGCGGCAATTGCGGACGTCAGAAGCTCTGTCGTGCTGGATGCCCTGTGAAACTACGAACCGCCGCGACAGTTTGTCAATACGTTGGATGAAGTCCGGGCGAAGCCCGCCCGCGACGGGATTCCCGGACCGAGACACCGGCCCCCGGTCCCTCCACCCGGTGATGTGGAAGATGTCCGGCGAGTCGTTCCGCATCGCGACCTGCCCGGGGCGCAGGTTCTTGACCGTGTTGCCGCTGAACTCTCGTTCCACACCCACCGGCACCGGACCCACTCGTCCATCATCGCGGTGAGCGCGGTGGACGACACGCACAGGCGGAACGTCCGCGCCAGCGAACCCATGAACCGTCACGACGGTTTGTCAATACGTTGTATAAACTCCACGACAACTTCGCACGGCCCGGCAGGGCACGCCCGTACGCGCGGTGAAGGGCGTCCCTCCGGCGGCCGACGTCCGGGGCTACTGCTCCTCCCGCCTCATCCACTCGCTGCTGCCCAGCGGGTAGTCGTAGCCGGGGCGGCCGGCGTCGGCGCTGGTACGGAACGGGGTGCCGTTGTTGTCGATGCGCACGGTGCCGCGGCGGTCACCGCTGGACCAGTCCAGGGCGAGGTCCCAGCGGACGTCGTGCGCCTTGGTGTGCGCGGTGACGTAGAAGACCTCCGGGTCGGACTCGCTGACCTTGTACGGGAAGTCGCGCTGACCGTTCTTGACGGTGACGGTGGGGCTGCCGTTGTCGAGGTCGACGTCGAACGACTTGGTCTCGACGCCACCGCCGCAGCCGACGCCCATCGAGTAGTCGTTCCAGGCGACCGGGGCGCCCTTGGCGACGACGCGCAGGTGCAGCGCCTCCAGGACCACGGTGTCCTTCCCGGCGCCCTGCACGGTGAGGGCGACCCGCTGCTCCCCCGAGGAGACCGCGCCGTACGCGGCGGCCCAGCGGGGCGCGTCCTGCTCGGCGGCGGGCGGGCCGACCTGTTCGGGCTCGCTGTCGACGAGGAAGTGCTGGCTGCACGGGCTGTCGTAGACGTAGGGACGGGTGGCCACGTTGACCGGTACGCCGTCGGTGCGTTCGGCGGCGCCCCCGCCACCGCGGGCGGCGGACTCCGACTCGGGGGCGGAGGGCTTGCCGCTCTTCGCGTCCCGGGACGGGGAAGAGGAGGCCGACGTGGACGGCTGCTCGTGCTTCGCCCGGCCGGTGCTGGTGTCGGTGCCGGTGCCACTCGGCTCGGCGGTGGCCGGGTCGGCGGCCCCGGCGGCCTTCCGGCCACCGTCACCGCCCCCGGAGGACGGCAGATTCACCGCGAGCACCACGGCTCCGAGGACGGCCGCCGCCGCGGCGGAGGCGATGAGCGCGGTACGGCGCCGACCGGGCCGCACGGGAGCGGACGGGGCGGTGCCCCCACCGGCAACCGGCTCATCTCCCGGCTCCTCGGCCGGTGTGCCGCCCGGCGCGGCGGGGTGGGCGACGCCGCCCCCGCCGCCTGGCGCCGCTGCATCGGACGCCGCAGGAGCCCCCTCGGGCTCCCCGGCCCCGGCCCCGGCACCGCTCGCCACCCCTTCCGGCCCCGACCCCGGCCCCTTACGCCCCCGTGTCGCTTCCGCCAGAACCCACCGCCGGTGCAGCTCGACCAGTTGCTCGGGGGTCGCCCGGCACACCCGGGCGAGCCGCTCGACCGGCGCGTAGTCGGCCGGTATCGCGGTGCCGTTGCAGTAGCGGTGCAGCGTCGATGTGCTCATGTGCAGCCGCTTGGCGAGCGTCCCATAGCTCAGCCCCGAACGTTCCTTGATCCCCCGCAGCAGCTCCGCGAACGCCGCCACGTCCCCGGCGGCCCCCGTAGCCCCCGTCGCTCCCGTCGCCCCTGTCGTCCCTGACACCGTTCTTCACCTTCCCCTGTGGCCCGGAGCGTCCCATTCCAGCGTTCCAGACCACTTGTGTTTCCCCTGATCAACGCCCATTTCGGCGTTCCAGTGTCCCAACCTGCCCGGCATACGTGGCGGCTGGGACGGATCACTCCACAAGCTCCGGTCATCCAAACACCACACCCACCTCGGTACCGAAGGGGCTCACCCACATGTCCAGCGTCCGCACCTCCCGCACCCGCCTTCTGACCGCCGCCGCTGCCGCCGCGATCGCCGTTCTCTCCCTGACCGCGTGCGACGACGGAGAGGGCGTCCAGAGCGAGGGCTCATCGGCGGACGCCTCCTCCAGCGCGTCGTCCTCCGACTCCGCGTCGTCCGGCTCCGACTCGTCCTCCGACAAGGACGCGAATCCGGGCTCCTCCGGTTCGAAGCCGACCGCGGACGGTCCCGCGGCGAAGGACCCCGCGGGATCGGGGAACGGCAAGAACGGCTCCGACAACTCGGGCGACTCCGGCAAGAGTGGCGGCAAGAACGTCACCTGCCAGGGCTCCAACACCAAGATGGTCGCGGCTCCCCTGAACCGCCCCGTGAACCACATGCTGCTCACCGTCACCAACACCGGCAGCAAGACCTGTTACCTCTACGGCTACCCGGCCGTCCGCTTCGGCGAGGCCCAGTCGGTGCCGCCGGCCATCGAGGACTCGCATCCGCAGGCCGTCGTCACGCTACCCCCGGGCGAGTCCGGCTACGCCTCCGTGAACCTGTCGGCCGCCGACGGCAGCGGTGCCAACGGCAACACCGAGAAGTCCCTGACCGTCTACTACCAGGGCCGCAACGGCGAGAGCCTCTCCTCGGGCGCCAACCCGTCGCTGCCCGCCAAGGGTGTCTACGTGGACAGCTCCATCAAGGTCACGTACTGGCAGCAGTCGATGGACGACGCCATCAGCTGGTGACACCGCCGCCGCCCGGCGGTTCCCCACCCACCCACGCGGGCCGGCGCGTTCGCCGGCCCGCGTCGCGGTGAAAATCCCTTGCGCGGGCCATCGGCCGGAAGCCAGGGTCCGGCCCATGACAACGATCTCCGTGCGCCCCCTGGACACCGAGGACTGGGCCCTCTACCGCGCCGTTCGCCTGGCGGCCCTGGCGGACGCCCCCGAGGCATTCGGTTCCACACTCGGCCGTGAGCAGGCGTTCACGGCGGACATATGGCGGGGGCGGCTCACCAAGCGCAATCAGTTCGTGGCCGAGGACGCCGGGGAAGCATGCGGTCTGATCGGCATCGTCCCGGCCGAACCGGGCGTCGCCGAGCTCGTGTCCATGTGGGTCCACCCCGCCGCCAGAGGGCGCGGAGCCGGTGACCTCCTCGTGCGCGAAGCGCTGCGGTGGGCGAAGGACCAGCACCTTCCCGAGGTGCGCCTCTGGGTGGCCGACGGCAACGAATCCGCCGAGCGCCTCTACGCCCGCCACGGCTTCCAGCGGACGGGGCAGATCCAGCCCGTACGGGAAGGGGAGGACGAGCTGGAGTTCGCCATGGCCCGCTCGGAGCGGCCGCGCCCGATGCCACGCATCGCCTCGTCGTAGAGGCGGACAGGACGCGCAGGACACGGCCAGAAGGCTGCGGGCGAGTGCACGCCGCCGACCTCTTCCGCCTGATCTGACCTGGCCTTCCTCCCACACCCCCGCATCCGCGGATCCGCCCCGGCGCGACCGTTGACGAGCTGTGGCATACTGATGGTGCGGACCTGGCCTGCGTACGCGGGATCCCCGGGTCTAGCTTCCTCAAGACCCGGCCGATGTGCCGGGTCTTTGTGTTGTCAGGACCGGGGTGTTGTCAGGGCCAGGGTGTCGTCAAGACCGGGGTGTTGCTCAGATCAGGGCGTTGCTCAGATCCGGCGGGGTGGGGCGGCGTCCGGGAGCTGCCGGCTCCACCAGTCCCACATGTAGTCCTTGCCCGGGTGGCGCTGGACCACCTGGTAGGCGGTGTAGGCGAGCAGGTCGGCGGCCTGGACGGGCTGGCTGGTACGGGAGTCGATGAACCAGGGGTCCTCGACTATGTTCCTGGCGGCCAGCCGCAGCTTGCGGTGCTCGCGCTGGTACGAGCGATCCGTTCCGGTGCCGTCCATGACGATGATGCCGTGGTCGCCGTCCGCGCCGAGCCGGGAGTCGATATCGGCCAGCAGCGCCGCGTACACCGCGGTGCGCTCGTCGTAGTAGGCGCGGCCCTTCTTCGTGGTGTTGCGCCAGACGGCTCCGGCCCGGGTACCGGGCATGGCCGAAATCTGTGCTGGCACCCGCGCAATGTACCCGTCGGCACCACGTGGTCCCGCACCGCCGGTCCACGGCCGACCCACCGGCACACCCGCTCCCGGAAGCGGTCCGGCACCGGGGCGGCGGGCCCCTACCCCAGCGCCATCAGGGAAGTTCGCGTCTCCTGGGCCAGCTTCTCCATGGCGTACCGAAATGTGTCACGGCTCATTTCGGTACGCCACTCGCGCAGAAACGCGGCCACCTCGTCCGGATGAACCTCACCGGTGACCTTGAGTAGCCAGCCGCACCCCTTCCGCACATACACATCCTCGTCGTGCATCAGCCGGGTGCAGTTGTCGAAGACGTGGGGCAGCGGCAGTTCGAACACCGACCGCCCCACCTTGCGGCGAACGAACTTCACGACGGACACATTCGCGGCGCGCCTCGCCCAAGGGGACGGGGACTCGACCCAGTGCCGCGTCCGCGGGATGAGATCGAGGTGTCCGCGGAAGAACGGGTACAGCAACTTCAGGCACAGGTCATCACATTGCGCCCAGTTCGACACATACGATCCGAGCCAGTGCTCACAGCGGTCGAGAAACTCGCCGTCCAGCCCGACCCTCGCGACCTTGTGCAGCAGCGCGAATCCCAGCAGGACCTCTTCATGGTGGGAGGCGCGCGAGAGCACCTCTTCCGCCAGGGCCAGCCGCGCCGCCGCCGGAATGTCCCGCCTCGTACGGAAGTAGTCGTTCGCGATGCCCACGACGGAGGCGTTGCTCACCCCGAGTGCGCGAATCCCCTGCGGGAAGTACCGCTGCGTTTTGGCCGCGAAGTCCGCGTCGGATTTCGCCGCGAGGGACCCCATAAGTCCGTCGGCGACCGCACTCATGTCCACTGCGCTGATGCAAGTGTGATGGAGTTCGGCTTGTTCCTCCATGATCCCGCGCCAGACGGCCTGACGCCGCAGTTCCGGAAGGCAATCCCGTGATCACCACCATCGCCCTGCTCAAGGCCCGCGACGGGCTCAGCCGGGATGAGTTCATCGACTACTACGAGCACCACCACGTCCCCCTCATCCTCAGCCTCGCGCCGCCACCCGACTACTATGCCCGCAACTACCTGCCGGAGACCGGCCAACGCGGCTTCCCCGCGGACTTCGATGTGATGACACATATGAAGTTCGCCGACGAATCCACCCGCCGTGCCTGGCTCGGCCTGGTGCTCGCCGAGGACTCCGGGGTCGCCGAGGACGAGGCGCGTTTCCTCGACCGCTCCCGCACCCGGTCATGGACCGTCGAAGAGCACATCAGCACGGCCCCGGGCCACGACTCGCCCCGCTGAAGGGCGCTGAAGGGCGAGAGGCCCGGCCAGACGACCGGTCGGTGACCTCCGGACGCCATCGAGACCGAGGAGACGGGCGTGGGCTTCCCCCCGCCCCGGCGTCAGTCGACGAGGTCCAGCGCCGCGGCGACGATGCTGTCGGTGTCGATGCCGTGATAGCGGTAGACGTCCTCGATCGAACCGGACTGGCCGAACCGTGTCACCCCGAGGGTGGTGACGGGCGTGTTCCGGATCGTGCTCAGGAAGGCCAGCGTATGCGGATGCCCGTCCAGGACGGTGACCAGCGGGGTGGCCCGGTCGAGGGGGAAGACCTGGTCGAGGATCCAGGCCGGGTCGTCCGACAGGCCGCGGCGGGCCTGGAGGGCGCGGAAGAGCAGGTCCGGGCTGGTCACACACACGACATCGGCGTCGTGGCCGAGGGCGGCGAGCCGGTCGGCGGCGGCCAGGGCCTCCGGGACCAGGGCGCCCATCGCGGCGAGTGTCACCACCGGCTTCTCGTGCCGGCGCAACCGGTAGGCCCCGGCGGTCACCTGCCGGCGGCGGCGTTCGCGCGCGGCCGGGTCGTCGGGCACGGCGGCCGCGGACTGGTCGACGGGCCGGGTGGACAGCCGCAGATAGGCCGAACTCCCGTCCGGGCGGCCGAGGTTGCCGAGCGCGGCGAGCAGGCACCACTCGGTGTCGATCGCGAACGCGGGCTCATAGGTGACGCAGCCGGGCTGCTCGATGCCCAGCGAGGGGGTGGTGATCGACTGGTGGGCGCCGCCCTCCGGGGCGAGGGTGACACCGGACGGCGTGCCGACCAGGATCGACTGGCCTCCCGCGTAGATGCCGAACGACCAGGGCTCCAGGGCCCGGTTGACGAAGGGGTCGTAGACGACACCGATCGGCAGCAGCGGCTGGCCCCACCGACTCCAGGTGGCGCCCAGCTCGCCGAGCAGCCCGACCAGATTGGTCTCCGCGATGCCCAGCTCCACATGCTGACCCGTGGGCCGCTCCCGCCAGTGCAGGATCGTCTCGGCGTCATCGGCGAACCAGTTGAGGCGCTCGGTCGGCGACCACACACCGACCTTGTTGAGCCAGCCCCCGAGGTTGGTGGTGGAGCTGACGTCCGGGCTGACGGTGACGATCCGGCTCGCCGCCTCCGGCGCCCGCCGCATGAGATCCAGCAGGACCCGTCCCAGGGCCTGCTGGGTGTTGCCGGTGCCGGCCGGTGCCGATCGCCCGAGGTCGGCGGGGACCGCGGGGGGCCGCTGGGCCACGTGCCCGGGGCGGCGCAGCCGGCCTGCGGCCGCCGCGCACAGGGCCGCCTCCCGCGACCCGTCGGGGAAGACCGCCCACGGGCGGTCGAGGTCCGTTCCCAGACGGTCGGCCAGTGTCCTCATCTGGTCGGCGGTCAGCAGTGAGGAGTGGTTCTGCGGATGGCCCTCCGTGGGCAGCCCGTGGCCCTTGATCGTGTACGCGAAGATGACGGTCGGGCGGGTGTCGTCCACGCCGTCGAACGCGTCCATCAGCGCGCCGATGTCATGGCCGCCCAGGTTGCGCAGCGCCGCCAGCAGCGCGGCATCGTCCAGGGAGGCGATGAGGTCGGCGATCGGCCCGGCCGTGGAGCCGGTGCCGGGAAGGCGCAGCCGCAGCTCCTCGGCGGAGCAGCGCAGCAGGCGCTGGTATTCGGGGTTGTCCATGGCGTCGATACGGGCGTGCAGTGCCTCGCCGCCCGGCCGCTCGAACAACTCCTGGAGCTGGTGCCCGTACTTCAGGGTGATGACCTGCCAGCCGGCCGCGGCGAACATGCCGTGCAGCCTGTCCGCGGCGATACCGGGCACGACCCGGTCCAGGGACTGCCGGTTGAGGTCGACCACCCACACCACCTCGCCCAGGCCCGGCACCATCGGGTCCTGGATGGCTTCCCAGATGGCGCCCTCGTCCAGCTCCGCGTCGCCCAGCAGGGAGTACTGCCGCCCTGTACCCGCCCCGCCGAGGTGGCCCTCCACATAGCGCCGTGCGAGGGCGCCCCACAGGGGGGCGGTGGCGCCTATGCCGACCGAACCGGTGGAGTAGTCGACCGGATCGGGGTCCTTGGACCGGCTGGGGTAGCTCTGAAGCCCCCCGAAGGCGCGCAGGGTCGTCAGACGGGACTCGTCCAGCTCGCCCAGGAGGTAGTTGATCGCATGCAGTACGGGTGAGGCATGGGGCTTGACCGACACCCGGTCATCCGCGGTCAGCGCGTGGAACCACAGCGCCGTCATGATCGAGCTCATCGACGCGCTGGACGCCTGGTGACCGCCCACCTTCAGCCCCGAGGGGTTCGGCCGCACCCGGTTGGCGTGGTCGATGATCGCGGTGGACAGCCACAGCACCCGCTGCCCGACCGCCTTCAGCACGGCGAGCTCATCCTGCCGGGCAAGGCCCGAGCCGTTGCCGCCGGCCGCTCTCAGCTCCGGGTCCAGGACCATCACAGACCGCCTCCGCTATCGGCACCATGCCGTGGAAAATTGTCGTTGTGCGCCGCCAGTAGACAGGTGACTCTTCAACTGCACAAGATGCTCCTCTGCCATTGAGCATTCTGCTTATGCTCTGAGCCGGATGAGGGATATCGATTGAGCACTATGAACAGTGAGCGAGACCTGGACGCCACCGACGCGCGGATCCTGCTCGCCCTCGCCGCCAACCCTCGGGCCACCGTCGTCGCCCTGGCCGAGCGGCTGGGACTGTCCCGCAACACGGTCCAGGCCCGGGTGGCCAGAATGGAGCAGAGCGGCGCGCTGGGCTCCTTCGAACGCCGGATCACCCCGAACGCGCTGGGCCATCCGCTCACCGCGTTCGTCACCGCGCGGGTCGATCAGCGCCGGCTGGCCGAGGTGTCCGAGGCACTCGCGGACATCGCCGAAGTCGTGGAGGTCTTCGGCCTCAGCGGCGAGACCGATCTGCTCGTACGGGTGGTCGCCGCGGACGCGGAGGACCTGTACCGGATCGCGGGCCAGATCCTCGCCGTTCCCGGTATCGAGCGCACAACGACGGCCCTGGCCATGCGCGAACTGGTGCCGCACCGCCTCACCCCGCTGCTGCGCCGTGCCTCAGGCGACGAGTGAGTCGAAAACCTCGAAGAAGCCGTCCAACGGGGCCCGAGTGCCGACCACCTTCGCCCGCAGCACCGCGCCCCCCACGCGTTCACCAGGAACCGCCCCAGCTGGTCGGGGGTGAGCGCGGTCGCGAGCGCCCCCGCCGCGCGCGCCTCTTCGAGGACTTCGGTGACGGCCGAGGTCCACAGACGCAGACCGGTGTCGACCTTGCCGCGCAGCATCGCGCTCTGATTCGAGAGCTCCGTCCCGAAGTTCCCGAACAGGCAGCCGCGTTCGAAGGAGAACCGCTCCAGGTCCGCGGCGAGATACTCGAAATGGGCCCGGATGCGCGGCACGGGGGCGAGGGTCTCGTCGCGCAGCATCTCCATCTTGCAGGATACCGCGTACCGGTCCATGACCTCGGCGGCGAGCGCTTCCTTGCTGTCGAAGTGGTTGTACACCGACCCCTTGGGGACGCCGGCCGTACGGGCGATGTCCTGGATCCCCGTGCCATTGAAGCCGCGCTCGTGGAAGCACTCCATCGCGGCCTCGACCAACTGCTCACGAACGCTCGGCCTGGGCATACGGACTCCTCGCATCTCTTCCCCGCAAAGAATATGAACGGTCGTCTTGTTGACCGTCAAGTCCGCCCGTCCGGCCCGCCCCGGGCCCGATGACGGTCGCCGGATCAGCCCGCGAGAGGGCGGGTTGCGGAAATCTAAGATGGTCGGTCATATTGAATGCCATCCATGCAATCGACCACAAGGAGCAGCGCATGGCTACCTACCGTGCATTCGAAGTGACCGGCACCCGCCACTTCCGTCTCGTCGACCGGGAGCTGGTCGACCCCGCCCCGAATCAGGTCAGGGTGCGGGTCGAGTACTGCGGCATCTGCCACACCGACGTCCTCGCCGCCGAGGGGCTGCGGGTGGACCCCGAGCGGCCCATCGTGCCCGGGCACGAGATCGTCGGCGTGATCGACGCGGTGGGTCCGGGCGTCGGCGCCTGGCGGATCGGTGAGCGCGTCGGCGTCGGCTTCCTGGCCGGGCACTGCTGGGAGTGCGAACCGTGCCGACGCGGTGACTTCGTCAACTGCCGCGACCAGGCGCAGACCGGGACCACGACCGACGGCGGCTACGCCGAGGTCGTCTACGCGCGGACCAGTGGACTCGCGCGCATCCCCGACGATGTGCCGGCCGCCGAGGCGGCCCCGCTGCTGTGCGCCGGACTGACCACGTTCTCGGGACTCCAGCAGATCGACTCCCGTCCCGGCGCACTGGTCGCGGTGCAGGGCATCGGCGGACTGGGACACCTCGCCCTTCAGTACGCGCGCAGCCTCGGGTACCAGGTCGTGGCGATCGCCCGGGGCCGGGAGAAGGAGCCGCTGGCCCGTCAGCTCGGGGCGCATCACTACATCGACAGCACCGAACAGAACGTCGCCGAGGCCCTTCAGGACCTCGGTGGCGCGTCCGCCGTCATCGCGACCGCCGCCAGCGGAGCCTCCATGAGCCCCCTGGTGGCGGGGCTCGCCCCGCGCGGCAGGCTCATCGTCCTCGGTGCCGCGGCCGACCCCATCCAGGTGGACACCGGCGAGCTGCTCTTCGGCACGCGTACGATCCAGGGCCACCTCACCGGCACCCCGATCGACAACGAGGACAACCTGTCCTTCAGCGCCGCCCATGGGATCAGGCCCCGTATCGAGGTGTTCCCGCTGTCCGAGGCCCCGAAGGCGTATGAGCACATGCTCTCCGGCGGGGCGCGCTTCCGCGCGGTCCTGGAGGCCGGGGTCTGAGGGCGCGCCCCCGCTCGAGGTTCAGGGATCGGTCGACGGCCGGACGGTTCCGTTCCGCGCCTGTCGGGTCCAGTGGGCGAGTTGGGATCCGGTGGTGAGGGTGCGGGGGTGGTTCGGGCCCAGCACCCGCAGGAAGTCCGGCAGCAGGGCGGCGAGCGCCGCGGTGGCGCCCGCCGGATCGCCCGCCTCGCCCCGCCAGTGCGCCAGGCCGTACCGCGCGATGAGCGTGCTGACGTGGTCGGGTCCCAGCACCCGCACATCGTCGGGCAGAAGCTCGCCGAAGGCGGTGGCGGCCCCGGCGGGGTCCCCCGCCATGCCCCGCCAGTGGGCGAGTTGGGCCCGGGTGATGAGGGTGCGGGAGTCGTACGGTCCCAGTACGCGTACGTAGTCCGGCAGAAGCCCGGTGAATGCCGCGGCGGCGCCCGTCGCGTCGCCCGCCTCGCCCCGCCAGTGGGCCAGATTGTGGCGGACGCCGAGGGTACGGGGGTGGTCAGGACCGAGCGTCCGCAGGAAGTCCGGCAGACGGGCGGCCAGCGCGGTGGCGGCCCCGGCGGCGTCCCCCGCCGTCCCCCGCCAGACGGCGATGTTGTGCCGGGTCATGAGGGTGTCGATGTGATCGGGTCCCAGCACCCGCAGATCGTCGGGCAGGAGTTCGGCGAGGGTGGCGGCGGCGCCGTCGGTGTCCCCCGCCATGCCGCGCCACCGGGCGTGATCGCGCCGGGCGGCGAGGGTATGGGGGTGGTCAGAGCCGAGCCGGTCGAGGGCCGTGGCGGCCAGATGCCGGAAGTGAGCGGCGGCGGCCGCCGCCTGGCCCGCCGCGCCGAGGCTCCGGCCCAGCCGGGTGAGCAGCGGGTGCACACCGTCCATGCCGAACAGGGCCTTCTCCGCATGGGAGATGAGTGCCCGGGTGTTGGCGCGCAGGGCCCGTGCCGAGGAGGTGTCACGTTCGATGTCCGGCCAGACGGCGGTGAGGGCGTCGGCGGCGGTGCGGGCGAGGCGGTCATGCCGCTCGGGGGCGAGGGAGTCCCGGGTGGCGCGCTGGATGAGCTGGTGGATACGGACCGCCTGGTGGGGTGTGGCGGGGGTGTGATCGATGAGGCTCAGCCGGTGCAGTACGCGCAGGACGCGCACCGCGTCCCTGGGGGAGACCGGTTCCGACTCCCCGGTGGGGGCCTGACGCGTGCGGTGTTCGAGAAGGTGGCCGAGGACGGGTTCGCTGGTCAGGACGGTCTGCGGGATGCCGTTGGGGTCGAGCAGGGCGGCCAGGCGGAGCATGGGCCGGGCCAGGCCGGAGGGGCGGAGGGAATCGGCGCGATCGACGGACAGGGACCAGGCGGCGGCGAGCGGCCGGGCCTGTTCGTCCGGGAGTTGGTCGGGGGTGGTGTCGGCGAGTGGGGTGGCACGGTCGGACAGCTGGGACCGGTGGGTGGCCACGTCCTCGCCGGAGTCGATGAGGTAGGCGACCGCCTGGGACAGGGCCAAGGGCAGATGGCCGAGGTCGGCGGCGAGGGCGGTGAGCCCGCCCTCGGGCTCGTGGCGGCCGTGGGCGGCCAGGGACGTGGTGAGGTAGGCGACGGCTTCGGCCTCGGTGAACAGGCCGACCTCGATCCGGTGGCGCTCCTCTCCGGTCAGGGCGGCGTCGCGGCGGCGGGTGGTGACCAGGGTCCGGCCGTAGGGACCGGCGGGCGGCCACAGCCCGCGCAGATCGCCGGGGTCGGCGACATCGTCCAGGACGATCAGCCACCGGCACGGCCTCGCCCCGGCCTTCGGGGCCAGCCAGGCCAGGAAGGTGCGCGCGGCCCGCTCGGGATCGCCGGGATCGGCCACGCACAACTCGACACCGGCCTGGGCGTATCCGGCCACCACCGCCGGGCGGGTGCTCGCGGCGACCCAGACCAGTACGTCCAGATTGCCGTCCTGCCACGCGGTGCGCGCGTGGTCGGCGGCGAGCTGGGTCTTGCCCACCCCGCCCATACCGGTCAGGATCTGGCCCCGTACGGCGGTGCCGCCGTCGTCGGCCGCCGCCCGCAGCCGCTCCGCCTCGGCGCGGTGCTGGAAGGACTGGGCCCGGGACGGGATCACACCGACCTGATGCGGCCAGGTGGCGGGCTCCCGAGCCGACGCGTAATAGTTGACCTGGTCGGCGCCGCCTATCGCCACGCCGCCGTGGGCGGCGTGGACTGTGATGGTCTTCGGCGTATCGCCGCCCACGGGGGGCGGTGGGCTTGGGGTGGCCGCCGGTCCGTTCAGCCCTGGGACGGCTCCGGCGCCGGAGGGCGGTCGATGTGCACACCTCCGTGGATGACACCGGCCGAGATCGAGCCCCGCTCGGCGCGGATGTCCACATCGCCGCCGACGGCCAGCCCGCCCCGACCGGTCGACGCCCCGCCACTGCGGGTGTGCCGGGCCAGCAGGGCACGCAGTTCCTCGGCGGCCCTGGCCCGCTCGGTGTCGTCCAGGCTTTCCAGAACGGCCTCGATACGGGCCTGCCACGCCGCTTCCTGACGGATGCGCGCCCGCTCGGCCACGGCCGCCTCCGCGGTCTCCAGCTCGCCCGCGGTCCGGTCCAGGCGCTCCAGCTCCGCCCGCTCGCGCCGGGAGTCGCCCCGGCCGAACCAGCGTGCCACCGCCTGCCGCAGCGCGGTCCACGTCTCCGTACCCGCGGCCTGCGCCACCGCGGTCCCGCCCGCCGCGGCCAGCGCCGTCAACGCCTGCTCCAGCATCCCCGTTCCTCCCCCTCGCCAGAATCCGTCGATCCCGTCGATCCCATCGCACGGTAACGCCGCGTCCGGCGTCCGCACAGCGTCACGAGGGAACACGTACCGTGTGCGCCACCGGTTGCCGCCCGCGGTGGGTTCCGGCCTCGTCCCGGCCACACCGGCCGTGTCCGTCCGCCTGCCGTGGATAGGCTGATCGTGCGGCTCGACGAGGGGAGTTCAGCGTGACGCGGCCGTTGAGCATCGCGGTGGCGCAGCCGAGGTGCGTGGCTCATGACGTGGCGGCCAACGCGGCGGCGCACGCGGAGGCCGTCAGGGCCGCGGGCGCGCGGGTGGTGGTCTTCCCCGAGATGTCGCTGACGGGGTACGAACTGGACGCGACGCCGGTCGCCCCGGACGATGAACGGCCGGCCCCGATCGTCGCCGCGTGCGCCGAGTCCCGGACACTCGCCCTGGTCGGCGCGGCCGTGGGCGGTCCGCGCATCGGCATCCTGGCGGTGGACGGAGATGGCGCACATGTCGTCTACGGCAAGGTCTGCCTGCACAGCAGTGAGGCCATCCGCTTCGTGCCCGGGGAACCCGCCGTGCTGGAAGTGGACGGATGGCGGCTGGGGCTCGCCGTATGCCGCGACACCGGTATCCCCGAACACGCCGCGAGGACGGCGGCGCTGGGCATGGACGGCTATGTGGCCGGGGTGGTCCACGCCGACCACGAGGCCGAGGTTCACGGCGAGCGCGCCCGCCGGGTCGCCGCCGACCATGGGGTGTGGGTCGCCATGGCGGCCTTCGCGGGGCCGACCGGTGGTGGCTTCGACCGTACGTCGGGCCGTTCGGGCATCTGGTCCGCGGACGGGGAGTTGATCGCCGGGACGGGCACCGTCCCCGATGAGATCGCGCGGGCCGTCCTCGTCACATGAGCCCGAGCCGGAAAGGCCGCGGGAGCCGTGTCTCCGACCGATCCGCTCCGCTGTTTCCCGCGCTCTCTCAACAAAGCGATAAGTCGTCATATTCAAGAGGGAACGCCATCTCATGGCGGTGTGGCGCGCCGTCAAGAGTTGGCCTTTGAGGGCGCGGCCCCCTCGCCCCTGCCTCCAACTCTGAAGTGGGGAGGGCGATACCGCCGCGTGATCGCGGTCATGCGAAGGACCTTCGTTCAAGTCGTGAACCCTGCACGACTCTTGACCGGCGGGGGCGAGGTCCAAGACAGTCGTTCCGTGTGAGCGCTCTCTCGACCTGATTGCGCTCGCTCAGTTCCCCGTGCCCGAGTTCCCGTAGCCCAGACTCCCACCACCCCCACGCCAGGAGCGGGCTACGGGGGCTCGTACACCTCGTCACTGGAACTCCGTCGAACGAAAGCAGCCCCCCACATGTTCAGGATCACTTCCTCAGATACGACGGCGGACGCCGCGCGCCCCCGCCGCCGACGACGCGTTCTGGCCCTCCTGGCCGCCCTGTCGCTTCCGCTGACCGGACTGCTGGCTCTCAGCGCGTCCTCCAACGCCGCCGCGGGCGAGCCCGCCGCCGCCGAATGGACCACCGTCTTCCAGGACGACTTCGACGGCGCGGCGGGCACCGGTCTGAACAAGGCCGACTGGCTGTACGACATTGGCACCGGCTACCCGGGCGGCGCCCCGAACTGGGGCACCGGGGAGATCGAGTCGGTCACGGACTCGACCGACAACGTCTACCACGACGGTGACGGTCACATGGTGATCAAGCCGATCCGTGACGGTTCCGGAAAGTGGACCTCCGGCCGGGTGGAGACCCAGCGCACCGACTTCGAGGCCCCGGCCGGTGGGCAGTTGGAGATCAGCGCGTCCCTCAAGCAGCCCAACCCGGAGAAGGCCCTCGGAATCTGGCCCGCCTTCTGGGCCATGGGCGCCGACGCCCGCCCGGTCGGGGCCACCAACTGGCCGAGCATCGGCGAGCTGGACATCATGGAGGCCGTCAACGGGCTGAACAAGCACTCGCACACCTTCCACTGCGGGGAGTGGGCCGGTGAGTGCCACGACCCGGACGGAATCTCCAGCGACCTGCTGCCGTGCGACGGCTGTCAGACCGACTACCACACGTACTCCGTGATCGTGGATCGCACCGACACCTCCGCCGAGCAACTGCGCTTCTACCGCGACGGCAAGGAGACCTTCACGGTGAAGCAGGACCAGGTGTCCGCCGAGACCTGGAAGAAGGCGGTCGACCACGGGTTCTTCGCCATCTTCAATGTGGCGGTCGGCGGCTCCTACCCGAACAAGGTCTGCGGCTGCACCTCACCCGCGGAGGACACCACCTCCGGTGAGGGAATGAGCGTGGACTGGTTCTCCGTCAAGGTGAGCAAGTAGCGGCCTCTCCGGTAGGTCACCGGTAGGTGAGGAGACGGAGGAGGGCGGGGTCCATACCCCGCCCTCCTCCGCCGTTCCGGCCCACCGCGGTCAGCTCCCGGCCTCCTCGATCAGCCCTCGTAACTGCGGATGGCGGCGACCTTCTCGGCCGACGGGGAGGTCTCGTCGAAGCGCTGCGCGAGCCAGTCGTCGGTGAGCGCACGGGCGAGTTCCAGGCCGATGACGCGCTGGCCGAAGCAGAGCACCTGGGCGTTGTTGCTGAGGACCGAGCGGCGCACGGAATAGGTGTCATGGGCGGTGACCGCGCGGATGCCGGGCACCTTGTTGGCGCTGATGGCCACGCCGAGGCCGGTGCCGCACACCAGGAGGGCGCGGTCGGCCCTGCCTTCGGCGACCCGGCGGGCCGCTTCCACCGCGACATGCGGGTAGGCGGTGTGCTCGTCGCTGCCCACACCGACGTCGATGACCTCGGCGACCCGTGGGTCGGCCAGCAGATCCTTCTTGAGCGCTTCCTTGTAGTCGTAGCCGGCGTCGTCACAGCCGACGACGATCCGGAACGCGTTGGCGGTGGTCATACGGGTTCGCTTCCTGTCGTCGCGCGGAGGGTGGCCACGGCGGTCAGTACCGCGGCGAGTGAGGTGGCTCCGGGGTCGGGGGTGCCCACGCTGCGGTCGGCGAGGGGACGGGCGCGGCCCAGCCGGGGGCGCAGCCCCGCGGTGTTCTCGGCGGCCGTACGGGCTTCGGCGGCGGCGGACGCGTACGCCTCGGACACCGGGGCTCCGGTCCGCAGCCGCGCCGCGAAGCCGGTGGCGAACGGCGCGAGCGCGTCGACCAGGGTCTTGTCGCCCACTTCGGCGCCGCCGAGCGAGGTGACGGCGGTGAGCGCGGCCGCGGCGGCCGACGCCAGTTCCTCGCGGCCCGGCGCCCGGTCGGCCGGCAGTGCGGCGCCGATGGCGCGCAGCGCCACCCCCCACAGCGCGCCCGAGGTGCCACCGGCCTCCGCCGCCCAGGCATCTCCGGCGGCGGCCAGCACCGCCGCCGGGGCGAGCCGGTCGGTGTGTGCCTTTTCGGCGGCCGACAGTGCCGCGTCGACGCCCTTGCACATGCCACGGCCGTGGTCGCCGTCGCCCGCCACCGCGTCCAGCCGGCCCAGGGCCTCCGCGTCCCGGTGCAGTACGTCGCGGGCGGCGCGCAGGGCGTGGACGGCCAGCTCGGCGACCTCGACCGCGGCGCCGGAGGCCGTGGCGGCGGACCGGGCCTGGCGGCGCGGGGCCGCGGCGGGCCGTACGGCGGCGCCGTCCACCGGGGGTTCCGCCGGTGGTGTCCGGCGGAAGGCGGGGGTGTCGGCCGGTGCGAGCCACAGGCGTTCCAGCTCGTCGTCCAGCCAGCTCAGGGTCAGGGAGCAACCGGCCATGTCGAGGCTGGTGACGAGTTCGCCGACCTCGGGGCGTACGGGGGTGAGGCCCGCCTCGTCCAGCAGCCGGGCCACGGCGCCCCACAGCACGTACAGCTCCTCGTACTTCGTGGCGCCGAGGCCGTTGAGGACGACCGCGACCCGCCCCTCGCCGTCCGTACCGGCGGGCCGGTCCGCCAGCAGCCCGGTCACCAGGGCGCGGGCCAGGTCCTCCGCGGTGCCCAGGGTGTCCTCGCTCACCCCCGGTTCGCCGTGGATGCCCAGCCCGAGGCCCAGGCGGCCCTCGGGGACGGTGAACAGCGGCTCGCCGGCGCCCGGCAGGGTGCAGCCGTCGAAGGCCACTCCGAGCGTGCGGGTACGGGCGTTGGTGAGCTCGGCGACGCGCACGACCTCGTCGAGGGAGGCGCCTTCCTCGGCCGCCGCCGACGCGGTCTTGAAGACGACGAAGCCGCCCGCGATGCCGCGCCGCCGGGCCGTCTGGCCGGCGGGGGCGGAGGCGATGTCGTCGGTGACGGCGAAGCAGCGGGCGGGGATCCCGTCGTCCGCCAACTGCCGTGCCGCGAGGCCGAAGTTCATCACGTCCCCGGCGTAGTTGCCGAAGAGGAAGAGGACACCGCCGCCCGCCTGTGCCGCCTCGGCGACCGAGCGGGCGCGGGCGGCCGACGGGGAGGTGAAGACATCGCCGATGACCGAGCCGTCGGCGAATCCGGGGCCGACGACACCGCAGAAGGCGGGGTAGTGGCCGGAGCCGCCGCCGGTGAGGACGGCCACCTTCCCGGTGCGGGTGGGGCGGGCGCGCACCACACCGCCGGGCACGGCCCGGACATGGTCGGGATGGGCGGCGGCGAACCCCGTGACCATGTCGTCGGCGAACCGGGCGGGGTCGTTGAAGAGCCTGGTCATTGCGTGCTCCAGCCTTCGCGTGCGAGGTCGAGGGCGTGGCGGTAGGCGGCGTAGCCCTCGGCGTAGTGGTCGATCAGCCCGCGCTCGGCGGTCACGGTGCGCAGCCGGGCGCGCCAGGCGCCGGGGTCGACCTGCGTGCCCAGGGAGCGCCAGGCGACATGGGCAGCGCCGCGGATGCCCACGGCGTCGTCGCAGACCTCCAGGTCGCCCCCGAGGACACCGGCGAAGACGCGCGCCCACTCCCCGGAGCGGGCACCGCCGCCGCAGGCGGTGACGGTGCCGGTGACGCCGAGGGTTTCCATGCAGTGCCGGGCCGAGTAGGCGACGGCCTCGCACAGCGCCCGCACCAGGTCGGCACGGCCGGCCAGCGGGGAGAGCCCGTCGAACCGGCCACGGGCCCGCGGATCGACGAAGGGCGCCCGCTCGCCACTGGTGGACAGGAAGGGCAGCGCGGTGACGCCCGAGGCGCCGGGCGGGGACTGGACGAGCAGCGCGTCCAGCGCCTCGATCTTCACATCGAGCAGTTTCAGCAGCCAGTCCAGGCCCGCGGTGCCGATCATGGCGGGCATGACCCGCAGGTACCGGTTCTCGTACGGGGTCGCCAGCACCATCCCGGCCGGGTCCTCGGCCATGGCCGGGCGCGGCTCGGTGTCGAGGACCTGGGCGGCGAGGGTGGTGCCGATGATGAGGTTGCCCTCGCCCGGTTCGGCCACTCCCGAGCCGAAGGCGCAGGCCGGGATGTCGAACGGACCGGCGGAGACCGGCAGCCCCGCGGGCAGGCCGAGCCGCCGGGCGGCGTCGGGCAGCAGCCGGTGCAGGGTGCCGGACGGCGCCGGATCGGGCAGCAGCCGGCGGTGTGCGGACAGTCCGCACAGCTCCAGCGCGGTCTCGTCGTAGGTGCGGGTGGCGACGTCGAGGAACGGCTGCGAGGCGTCGGAGACATCGACGGTGACGGCACCGGTCAGCCGCTGCACGACGGCGTCCACGCAGTATCCGGCGACCTCGGCCGCCGCCAGCCGCTCCGGCTCGTGTTCGGCCAGATGCGCCAGCAGGGGCGCGGCGGAGCCGGGGAACAGGCCGACACCGGTGCGCCGGTGCAGGGCGTGCAGGGTGCCGTCGGCGGCCCAGCGGTCGACCCGGTCCGCGGCCCGGCCGTCCATCCAGGACAGCGCGCGGCCGACCGGGGCGCCCTTGGCGTCGCGCAGCCACAGCCCGTCGCCCTGCCCGGTGAGGGCCAGGGCCTCGACCGGTTCGCCGCCCAGCTGCGCGGCGTCGCCGAGCGCCGCCCGTACGACAGTCTCCACGGTGCCCACCACGTCGTCCAGGTCCTGCTCGACGCGCTGTCCCGGCAGGGTGTAGACGGTGCTGCGGGCCTCGTGCGCGGGGGTGGTCCGGCCGTCGCGGGAGATCAGCTGGGCCTTGGTGACCGAGGTGCCGATGTCGACTCCGACGATCATGGCCGGCCCCCGGTCAGCACCTCCGGATTGGCCACGTGCCGCAGCGGCTCGCCGCGCAGGAAGCGGGCGGCCTCGGCGGCGGTGATCAGGGCGGCCCGGTCGGCGGTCTGCCGGGTGGCGCCCGCCAGATGGGGCGTGGTGATGACGTTGGGGGCCTTGTGCAGCGGCCAGTCGGCCGGGGGCGGCTCGATGTCGTAGACGTCGAGGGCGAGCGCGCCGAGCCGGCCGGACTCCAGCAGACCGGGCAGCGGAGCGTAGTCGAGCAGTTCCCCGCGGGCGGAGTTGACCAGGACGGCGCCCTCGGGCAGCAGCGCGAGGTTGCCGGCGTTCAGCAGATGCCGGGTCTCGGGTGTGACACGGGCGTGCAGGCTCACCACGGAGCTGCGCCGCAGCAGGTCCTCCAGGCCGGTGAGCTCGACACCGTCGGCGTAGGCCCGGGCCGGATCCGCGTACGGGTCGGAGACGAGGACATGGGCACCGAAGGCGCGCAGCACACGGGCGACGATCGAGCCGATGGCCCCGTAGCCGACGAGGCCGGCGGTGGCGCCGTCGAGCTCGAGACCCGCGTTGTCGTACGCGTAGTAGTCGCCACGCCAGATGCCCTCCTTGAGGGCCGCGTCGGCGTGGGTGATGCGGCGCATGGCGGCGAGGATCAGGCCGACGGCGAATTCGGCGGCAGCGGCGGCGTTGCGGCCCGGGGTGAAGGTGACGGGTATCCCGGCGGCGGTGGCCGCGGCCAGGTCCACGTTGACCGGGCCGCCGCGGGCCACCCCGATGAACTTCAGACCGGGGGACTCGCGGATGACACGGGAGGTGAAGGGCGCCATCTGGGTGAGGGCGACACTCGCGTCACCGAGCGCCTCCAGCACCTGCTCCTCGGTGCCGCTGGCCTCCTTGACCCCGCCGTTGCCCTGCCCGTCGGCCCCCACCGGACCGAAGGGCTCGTTCGGCCAGCGGGTGCGCATGGTGCGGAAGCTCAGCCCGGCGGCGGGCAGGCCCTCGCGCAGAGCAGCGGAGAAGAGGTCGGGGGCGATGAAGTCGTCGCCGGCTACCAGGACCGTGGTCATGTCGGTCACTCCCCTCGGGTCTCGAGCCTGCTGAGCAGGAAGTCACGGACGGCATGGTGGTCCGAGGAACGGTAAGCGGCGGCGGCCAGGGCGTCCTCGGCGGGTGGGTACTGCGGATTGGGGATGGCCACGACGGTCATCCCGGCGGCCGCTGCGGCGCGCAGTCCGTTGCTGGAGTCCTCCACCGCCAGACAGCGCTCCGGGGCCACGCCGAGGGCGCGCGCGGCGGCCAGATAGACGTCCGGGCTCGGCTTTCCGCGCTCCACCTCGGCGCTGGAGACGGTCGCCTTGAAGTGGTGGTCGACACCGTGGTGGACGAGAACGGCGTCGATCACCCGGCGCGGTGCGGAGGAGGCGAGCGCCACGGGTGCGAGTTCGGCGGTGGCGGTGATCATCTCCCGCGCTCCGGGCAACAGGCCGATGCGGCCGTCGGCCAGGGCCTGGACCATACCGTCCACGACCTCTCGTTCGGTGCTGGTGGCGGGGTCACCCGCCGCACAGAACCGGGTGAGGTAGGCGGCCCACTCGGGGGCGCTCATCCCCTGGACGTCGCGTGTCTGCTCCGGGCCCCATGCGCGGCCGCGGGCGGCGGCGTAGGCGGCCCACAGCTCCTCCCACAGATGCTCGCTCTCGACCAGCACGCCGTCCATGTCGAAGACCACTGCGTCGGCCATGCGTACCCCTGATCTCCTGGCTGATGATCCTTGGCTGGACGGAGCACCGGGCGGTGCCCGTCACAGCGAAATTAACAGTAGCAGCGTGAGTTGTCACTGGTTCTATGTGAGAAACAAACACGGCAGGATGGTGGGCATGACTACTCCCCCGTCGTCGCGCGGTGCGCGGCAGCAGCGACACCAACTGATCGTCGATCATGTTCTGGCCCAGGGGGACGCCACCGTGGCCGAACTGGTCGAGCTCACCGGCGTCAGCCTGATGACGGTCCACCGGGACATCGCCGAACTGGCGGACCGCGGCATCCTGCGCAAGTACCACGGCGGCGTCTCCGCACAGCCCTCGATGGTCTTCGAGTCCAGCTCGGACTTCCGGCTGCACTCGCACGCCGGCGAGAAGCGGGCACTGGCCCGCGCCGCCCTGCCGTTCGTGGCCCCGGGGATGTCGGTGATGCTGGACGACTCGACCTCGGCACTGGCCCTGGCGCGGCTGTTGCCCGAGGTGGGGCCGCTGACCGTGGTGACCAACTACCGCTTGATCACCGAGGAGCTGAGGGGGGCCGAGGGCATCCGGCTGATCTGTGTGGGCGGCGAGTACTCGCGCACCCATGACTCATGGATCGGCCTGCCGGCGATGGACATGATCAGCGGCATCTCCGCCGATCTGAGCGTGCTCTCCACCTCCGCGATGACCGCGGGCATGACCTTCCACCAGGAGCAGGAGATCGTCAGCATCAAGCGGGCGACCCGGCAGGCGGGCGCGCGGAGCGTGCTGCTCATGGACCACAGCAAGGTGGGCCGGCGCGCACTGCACCGGCTGGAGAGCGTGGACTCCTTCGACCACGTTCTGCTGACCGGTCCGGTGGACGAGGAGCTGGTGCGGGAGATGCGCGAGCTCACGGATGTGAGGGTCGTCGAGACCGAGTAGTTATCACTGATCATCGTTATTTTTACCAGGACCCTTGATATTTCTCTCGGCTCGCTTGAGTATCTGCGGTCGTACTCCGTCCTCACCTCAGAGTGGAGGTAGCGATGCCGAAACCCTTGGTCCTGGGTTATCTGGGCGTGCTCCTTTTCATGATCGGCGATGGTGTCGAATCCGGGTTCATCGCCCCGTATATGGCCGACCACGGCGCGGCAACAGACGTAAGAGCCGGATACGTCATCACCGTGTACGGCATCGCCGTCATGCTGGCGTCGTGGTTCTCCGGCGCGCTCTGCCAGGTGTGGGGGCCGCGCCGGGTGATGTGGACGGGCCTGGTGATCTGGGCCGTCTTCGACGCCGCGTACCTGCTCTTCGCACTGGGCACCGAGAACTACCCGATGATGTTGCTCTTCTACGGCATCCGGGGCTTCGGCTACCCGCTCTTCGCGTTCGGCTTCCTCGTATGGATCACCAACACCGCACCGCAGGCCCGGCTGGGCACCGCGGTGGGATGGTTCTACTTCGCCTTCACGGGCGGTCTGCCCACCCTCGGCTCGCTGTGGTCGAGCCTGACGATCCCCTCGTTCGGCCGCCTGGGCACGCTGTGGTCGGCACTCGTCCTCATCCTCATCGGCGGCGCCATCGCCCTGGTCGGCGCCCGGCGGAGGCCCGGCGGTGACCGGATGGCACCGCCGGAGGTCACCACCGGTGAGAGCCTGCTCAACTCCGTCTCCATCATCTGGACCCATCCGCGGGTGCTGGTGGGCTGCCTGGTCCGGATCATCAACACGGCCCCGGAGTTCGGCATGCTGGTGTATCTGCCGCGGATCTTCTCCGACGACGTCGGATTCGGCGAGGACAAGTGGCTCCAGCTGCTGGCGATCATCTACGGCACGAACATCTTCTTCAACCTCATCTTCGGTGTCCTCTCCGACCGCATCGGCTGGCGCACCACCATCGCGGGCTTCGGCGCGCTGGGCTGTGCGATCAGCGTCACGACGCTGTACTTCGTACCGACCTGGCTCGGCCCGGACTACTACTGGGTCGCGGTGCTCGCGGGCATGTTCTACGGGGCGACGCTCGCGGGATTCGTCCCCATCTCGGCGCTCATCCCGTCCATGGCGCCGGAGAACAAGGGCGGTTCGATGGCCCTGCTCAACCTGGGCGCGGGCGGCGCGGCCTTCGTCGGCCCGGCCATCGCCAGCCTCTTCCTCCCCCTCGTCGGCGCCGGCGGAGTCACCGTGATCTTCCTCGCCCTCTACCTGGTCGCCCTCGTGCTGACCCTTCTGCTGAAGCTGCCCGGAGAGCAGGGCGGCGGGCAGCCCGTCCCGGACTCGACGGGCGGTCAGGAGCACCGGACCGGCGCGGCCCCGACCGCCACCTCCGCCTGAGCCCCGCGCTGCCGGGTGCCCCCGCGCCGGTCGGCCGGAACCGCGAGGGGCCCCGGCCGGCCGGGGCCCCTCGCGGTTCCGGCGCCGTGCCCATCGGCCCTATGCGTTCGGGCGGTTGGCCAGCGCACCTTCATCTCTTGAAGACAGACTTCTTGACAAGGACATGAAACGCGACAACTCTTCGAGAGAGCGCTCTCACCCGCCCGCAGCCCAGCGGCCCGCGCGGGAGCGCTCGGCAAGGCCGGACAACGGTCGCCGCCCGGCGGTGACCGCTTGCCCGGCCCCACCCCCCACATCAGGAGAGAGCCATGCCCCCCACCGCACGGCCGCTACTCCGGCGTCGAGGCGCCACCCGCCTCATCGCCGCCGCCGCGCTGGCATTCGCCACGTTCTGCTCGCTCACCGGCACCGCGCCGGCGACCGCCGCCGACCATGTCAGCGGCCGGGCGGAAGGTCAGCCGCCGGACTCCTTCTGGGGCGACACGAGTTCCATCCCGCCCGCGAAGAATGTCCTCACCGTCCAGGTCCTCAACCGGACGAACGGAAAGTACCCGGACGACCAGGTCTACTGGACCTTCAACAACGAAACGCACTCGATCGCCGAGCAGTCCACGCTCGACATGCCGGCGAACTCCGCGGGCCGGATGTACTTCCACCTCGGCTCGCCCGACAGCAAGTACGCCGACTTCATCGAGTTCACCGTCGGCGACGACGTCTTCAACGGCAACACCACCCGGGTCGACGCCTTCGGGCTGAAGCTGGCGATGCGACTGCACGCCCACGACGGTTTCGACGCACAGGTCGGCGAGGACTACGAGACGTTCCAGGAGGACCGGGACGCCACCTGGAAGAAGTTCGCCGACGCGGTGCCGGATGAGTTCGCATCGCTGACCGAGGTCGAGAAGCCCTACCGGATCCTCGCGCCGGGCAGCGTGCCCGACTTCCGGGAGGGCGGCAAGTACGCGGACTACATGAGCAGTTACGCCAAGACGGTCGGCATCGACGCGCCCACGTCCGACATCTTCGGCTGCGCCGGTGTGCTGGCCAACGAGGCGGGCAAGTGCTCCGCGCTGAACCGGCACGTGGCCCAACTGCCCGAGGACCAGTGGTCTGATCCGAGCAAGTACTACCAGGACGCACCGGCGAACTACTACGCCAAGTTCTGGCACGACCACTCCATCGACAAGCTCTCCTACGGCTTCCCGTACGACGACTTCGCGGGGCAGTCGTCCTTCGTCTCGCACGGCGATCCGCAGTACCTCGCGGTCGCCGTCGGCTGGTGACCCGCTGATCCGTCCCCACCACCCGGTGCCCGCCAGGCAGTCGCCCGGCGGGTGCCGCGTTTTCGGCCATCGGATGGGATGAGGCTTGTCTCACCGACCGACGGCTGCGCGGCACAGATCGGGGCGGGCGCGCTCAGCCCCGGCGCCTGGAACTCGGTGCTGGGCACCACCCTGGTCCTCAAGGGCGCCGCCCTCCGTCCGGTGCGCGACCCCGCCGGAGTGGTCTACTGCCACCGCGGGCCCGGCGGCAGCTGGCTGCCCGGCGGTGCCTCCAGCAGCGGCGCCGGGGTGCTGACCCGCCGCTTTCCCGGCGCCGACCTCGACGCCCTCACCGAGCGGGCCGCCGCGACCGGCTCCACCGCGGTCGTCTACCCGCTCGTCGGCGAACGCGGTGAGCGCTTCCCGTTCCGCGCGCCCGACGCGCGCCCCTTCGTCCTGGGCGAACCGACCGGTGCGGCCGAGGAGTTCCACGCCTGTCTGCTCGGTGTGGCCTGTGTGGAGCGGCTCTGCCTCGACCACCTGGATCACATCGGCGCGCCCGTCGACGGACCGCTGAGCCTGACCGGCGGCGGCGCCCGTAACCGCTACTGGTCGCAGTTGCGCGCCGACCTCCTCGGCCGGAGCGTGACCCTGCCTGCGCAGGGCGGGAGCGCCGTCGGCATGGCGGTGCTCGCCGCCACCGCCTCGGGCGTCACGCTGGAGCAGGCCGCCGCCTCCATGGTGCGAACCGGAATCGAGCTGCGCCCCGATTCCTCCCGTACCGAACGGCTGCTTCCCGGCTACCTCGGCTTCGTCGACGAACTGGTCCACCGCGGCTGGCTGGAGCCGCGAGTGGCGGCCCACGCCCACAGAAAGGCCGACCGGTGACCGACTTCGTCCTCGTACGGCACGGGGAGACCGTGTGGCATGCGGAGAACCGCTACGCGGGCCGCACCGATGTGCCGCTGACCGAACTCGGGCACAAGCAGGCCGCCGCGCTCGGTGCCTGGGCCGCGGGCCGGCGGCTGGACGCGGTGCTCAGCTCACCGCTGTCCCGCGCCCGGCTCACCGCCGGGCCCGCCGCCGCGGCGCTCGGCCTCACCCCGCGCGTCGATGAGCGGCTGTACGAGGTGGACTTCGGTCGTGGCGAGGGGCTGACCCGGGCGGAGATGAGGGAGCGCTTCCCGGCGGAGCTGGACGCGTTCCTGGCCGATCCGGTCGCCCACCATCTGCCCGGCGGTGAGCACCCGGCGGCGGCCGCCGCCCGCGCGATCGCCTGCCTGACCGAAATCCAGCGGGAATCGCCCGATGGCCGGGTCCTGGTCGTCGCCCACTCCACTCTCGTCCGCCTCGTCCTGTGCGAGCTGCTCGGCATCCCGCTCGCCCACTACCGCCAGGTGTTTCCCCGGCTTGAGAACGGCGCGCTGACCGAGCTGCGCCTTCTTGGCGACCGGGCGTCGCTGCTGCGGCTCAACGCCGCGGCGGTGGCCCCCGACTGACCCTCTTTCCACTGGTCCCCCTTTCCCCGGAGTCCCACCGCGCCCACCACCGTCCTCGCCGCAGGCGACCATTTCGTGCTGCCCCGACTGCTCACCCAGGAGCTGCGGAACGCCGTCCCCGGCGACGGCGAACTCGAGATCCGTGAGCTGCGGCTGCCCTGGCCGCACACACCGTTCGGCAAGGTCGACGAGGTCGACGAGGTCGGCGAGGCGACCGGCGACGAGGCGACCGGCGACGAGGCGACCGGCGACGAGGCGACCGGCGACGAGGCGACCGGCGACGAGGCGACCGGCGACGAGGCGTCCGGCGGCGAGGAGGAGATCATCGAGGTACTGCGCGGGAGCCGGATCTGTGTGACGCAGATGGCCCCGCTCACCGAACGCGTCCTCCGGGCCTGTCCCGACCTCGAACTGTTCTGCGTCAGCCGCGGTGGACCGGTCAACGCCAACCTGGAAGCGGCCACCCGCCACGGCGTCGCCGTCTGCTACGCGCCCGGCCGTAACGCGGTGGCCACCACGGAGCACACCCTCGCCCTCATCCTCGCCGCCGCCCGTGGCGTCGCCGACGTTCACACCGACCTCAAGCGGGGCACCTGGCGGGGCGACACTTACGACTACGGCAACTGCGGTATCGAGATCGACGGCTCGACCGTCGGGCTGGTGGGCTTCGGTGCCGTCGGCTCCCGGGTCGCCCGCGCCCTGGCGGCCATGGGCGCCACCGTCCTCGTACACGACCCGTACATACGCCCCGACGCGGTGGCGGGGGTGGCCCGGCTGGTGTCACTGGAGGAGCTGTTGACCCGCTCCCGGATCGTCTCCCTCCACGCCCGGGTGACGGACGAGACCCGCGGAATGATCAGCCGCGCCCGGATCGCGTCCCTGCCGCGCGGAGCGGTGCTGGTCAACTGCGCCCGGGGCGCGCTCGTCGACTATGACGCGGTGTGCGACGCCCTGGAGAGCGGGCATCTGGGCGGCGCGGGGTTCGATGTCCACCCCGCCGAACCCGTCCCGGCCGGCTCCCGGCTGCTGTCCACACCCGGCATCGTCCTGACCCCCCACATCGCCGGCGCCAGCCGCGAGGTCGCCCACAAGGCCGCCCGGATCGTGGCCGCGGAGGTGGCCCGCTATCTGCGCGGCGAACCACTCGCCCACTGCGCCAACCCCGAGGCCGCCCGCTGAGCCCCGCCGCCTTCAGAGGCCACCGGGGCGTCCGCGACCACGGTGCCCCAAAAAAAATTCCGGCGGCGATGTCGAGAACCCGTGAGCGGCTCCGTCCCCGTGGTGAATGCGACCACAATGGGTCGCACCAGCACCGAGGAGAACCACCATGGCCAAGTACTTGCTGCTCAAGCACTACCGCGGCGCCCCGGCAGCGGTCAACGACGTGCCGATGGACCAGTGGGCGCCGGAAGAGGTCACGGCGCATATGCGGTACATGAACGACTTCGCGGCCCGGCTCGAGAAGACCGGCGAGTTCATCGACGGTCAGGCGCTCGCCCCCGAGGGGACGTGGGTCCGGTACGACGGTGAGGGGCGCCCGCCGGTCACCGACGGTCCGTTCGCCGAGACCAAGGACCTGATCGCGGGCTGGATGGTGATCGACGTCGACAGCTACGAGCGCGCCGTCGAACTGGCCGGGGAGCTGTCGGCGGCCCCCGGGGCGGGCGGGAAGCCGATCCACGAGTGGCTCGAGCTGCGCCCGTTCCTGGCCGCGCCGCCCACCATCAGCGAGTGTCCTCATTCATGAACGAGGCCCTGCTGAGGAGCCTCACGCCGAAGGTGCTCGGAATCCTCGTCCGCCGCGGAACAGACTTCGCGGCGGCCGAGGACGCCGTGCAGGACGCGCTGGTCGAGGCGGTCCGCGTCTGGCCGGCCGACCCCCCGCGGGACCCCAAGGGCTGGCTGATCACCGTGGCCTGGCGCCGGTTCCTCGACGCGACCCGGGCGGACGCCGCCCGCCGCCGGCGTGAGGACCTGGTCGACGAGGAACCGCCGCCCGGACCCGCGGCCGCGGTGGACGACACGCTCCAGCTCTACTTCCTGTGCGCCCACCCGTCGCTGACGCCGTCGTCCGCGGTCGCGCTCACGCTGCGCGCCGTCGGCGGGCTCACCACCCGGCAGATCGCCCAGGCGTACCTGGTGCCCGAGGCGACCATGGCGCAGCGCATCAGCCGGGCCAAGCGCACCGTCTCCGGTGTGCGGTTCGATCAGCCCGGCGACGTGGCCACCGTGCTGCGCGTCCTCTACCTGGTCTTCAACGAGGGCTACTCCGGCGATGTGGACCTCGCCGCCGAGGCCATCCGGCTCGCCCGGCAGCTCACGGCCGCGATCGACCACCCCGAGGTGGCCGGGCTGCTCGCCCTCATGCTGCTCCACCACGCCCGGCGCGCCACCCGGACCGCACCCGACGGCAGCCTGGTGCCGCTCGCCGAGCAGGACCGCGGCCGGTGGGACACCGGGTCGATCGCCGAGGGCGTCGAGATCCTCCAGGCGGCCCTCGCCCGCGACCGGCTGGGCGAGTTCCAGGCCCAGGCCGCCATCGCGGCGCTCCACGCCGACGCGCCCACCGCCGAGGAGACCGACTGGGTACAGATCGTCGAGTGGTACGACGAGCTCACCCGCCTGACCGACAGCCCGGTCGTGCGGCTCAACCGCGCGGTGGCCGTCGGCGAGGCCGACGGCCCGCGCGCCGGGCTGGCGGCGCTCGCGGCGCTGGACGACTCTTCCCCGACCTCCTCGGGCAGGGGACACCCCTTGCCCCGCCACACCGCGGTGGCGGCGTACCTCCATGAGCGCGACGGCGACCTGCCGACGGCGGCACGGCTGTACGCCGAGGCGGCCCGGAAGGCACCCAACCTCGCCGAACGCGACCACCTGACCCGCCAGGCCGCCCGCCTCAACACCCGGCTGCGTGGCTGACGGGCCACGCCCGGACCCTGAACAGCGGCCGGGCAAGGAGATCGGGCTGTTCGGCAGTGTGACGCCGACCGCGAGCCCGCTTCTCCCATGACGACGGTTCGTCAGTTCTCCCGGCCCCAGTCCAGGCGGTCGGCCAGACGGGCGGCGGTGAAGGCGGCCGCCAGGTCATCGCGGCCCTCGGTGAAGTGGGCCCAGCTGTCGTAGTGGACGGGAGCCACCCGGTCGGCGTCGAGGATATGGGCGGCCTCGGCCGCCTGGGCGCTGCTCAGCACGAGTCCAGTGCGATGGGCTCCCAGTCGGCCAGGCCCCTGACCTTCTTCCCCAGACCCTCACTCAGGCGTTCGCCGCCGCCGGGCGTGGTCAGGGTGAGGGGGACGTCGGCGAGCAGGGCCCGGCCGGAGTCGTCGAGGTTGTCGGGGTGCTCGTCGTGCGAGAGCAGTACGACGCCCTGGCCACCCTCGCCGCGGACGCCGCCGATCTGCTCACCGGCCCCGCCGCGGACCGCCTCACCGCCTGCGGCTCCACCCCGTGCAACCGCTACCTGCTCCGCCACGGCCGCCGCCACTGGTGCTCCACCCGCTGCGGCGACCGCGCCCGCGCCGCCCGCGCCTACGCCCGCCGCACCCACTCCGTATGACGCCGCGGTCGGACCCGGGCCGGGCGGCACGAACGGCGAGCCGGCCCCGTGCGTATGCGCGGGGCCGGCTCATGAGATCAATCAGTGCGGCGTCACCTTGTCTGCTGCCCGCCGGCCGCTCACTTCGCCTGGTCGAGCGCGACCGCGTCGGGACCCGCCGGGAATCGCAGCTGGCCGGTCGTGTCATACACGGCTCGCCACACCGTCTCCGCGACGTCGCTCTCCTTGGTGAACACGTCCTGGCGCATGAAGTCGTCCATGGCCTTCTTCGTGAACGCCGCGTAAGCCTCCGGGACCAGCTCGTCCATCGGGGCGCCGTTCGTCGCCCTGGCGCCGAAGTTCGTCGTCAGACAGGCGCCCGGTTCGACCGTCTTCGCCCGTACGCCGAAGGGCGCGAGCTCGAGCGCGAGGGATGAGGTGAACCCCTCGATGGCCATCTTGCTCGCCTTGTAGACGGCCGTGAGCGGCATATGTCCCAGCACCACGCTGGAGGTCACATTGACCACCACGCCGGAGCCACGCTCGCGGAACTGGGGCAGCACCGCCTGGGTCATCGCCATCACACCGAAGGTGTTGGTCTCGAAAACCTCCCGCACCCGGGCCATGGGGGTGCCCTCGAACACGCCCATCGACGGGATGCCCGCGTTGTTGACCAGGGCGTCGATGGGCCCCGCCGTCTCGAACGCGGCGGCGATGCTCTCGGGCTTGGTCACATCGAGCGCGACGACGCGGAACCGGTCCGACTCGGGAAAGTCACCCGGCCGCGGCGTCCGCATCGTGGCGATGACGTTCCACCCCTGCGAGTGGAAATGGAGGGCGGTCTCCCGCCCGTACCCGGAGGAGGTACCGGTGATCAGGACTGTCTTCATGGTGTGGCCCTCGCGATGTGATGGGATCCGCGGAAGGACAGGCACTTTCCTGCCCCACGGAAGAACTCGTGATCCCATTGCACCGCTCCGACCTGCGGAAACGATAGAACGATCCTCGCTTCCCCTTGCACGATCCTCCCACTGGCTCGGCTCCGCTCAGCTCGGCTCGGTCCGGCTCAGTCCGGCTCGGCTCGGCTCGGCTCAGGGCAGGACCCCCACGGGAGCGGGTACGGTGTCCCCCCGCAGCCGGGCCGCGTCCCGGCTCGGGGGCGCGCCGAACTGGCGGCGGTACTCCCGGCTGAACTGCGACGGGTTGTCGTAGCCGACGCGCTGGCCGACCCCGGTGACATCGTTCGGATGGGTGGCCAGCAGCAGCCGGGCCTCCTGCAACCGGATCTGCTTCTGGAACTGGATGGGGCTCATCGCGGTCACCGCCTGGAAGTTGCGGTAGAAGGCGGACACGCTCATGCCGGACCTACGGGCCACGTCCTCGACCCGGAACGGCTGCGCGTAGTGCTCGCGGATCCAGCGCACGGCCCGGGAGACATGGCTCAGACTGCTGTCGGCCAGGCCGAGTTGCCGGACCGTCGCCCCCTGCTCACCGGTCATCAGGCGCCACAGGATCTCGCGTTTGACCATCGGCGCCAGTACGGCCCGGTCATGGGGTTCGTCGAGCAGGCGCAGCAGCCGGATCACCGCGTCGAGCAGCGCGGGGGATACGTCACTGACGGCGATCCCCGACGGAGTGCCTCCGCCGGAGCGCGGGGTGTCTCCGGGACCGGCCTCCAGCAGCAGTTCGGCGACGGCGGACGGCTCCAGCATGAGGCCGAAGCCGAGGGCCGGCCGCTCGGGGTCGGCCTGGGTGAACTGCCCCGTGACGGGCAGGTCGACGGATGCGACCAGGTACTGCCCAGGACCGTACTCGTACACCCGGTCGCCCAGCGCGAGCCGTTTGGAGCCCTGGGCGATGACCGCGAGCACCGTGCCGGTCATGGAGGGCTCCGGCGGGTCCGGCCGGTCGACCTCCGAGATGAGCACGCCGTCGATGGCGGTGGTCCAGTCGGGGCGGGCGTGCCGGGCCAGCAGAGTGCGGAGCTCTTCGAGGTACATGCGTCCATTGCAGCACCATTGAGCGCGCCACGTCTCCCGTACCTGCGAGGATCGTGCAAGTCAAAGCGAGCATCGTTCTAACGTTTCCGCAGGTCAGCTCGGTTGAATGGAGTCATCGCACTCCCCCACCGAGAAGAGGATTTCCATGATCCCCGCCTATGGCTTCAACGCCACCCTGACCGCCAGGCCCGGAATGGGCGACCAGCTGATCGACCTGCTGCTGACCGGGCTGGACGAGGGCAGCCCCGGCGCGAGCGAACACTGCGTCGTCTACCTCGTCTCCCGGTCCGCGTCCGACCCCGACGTCGTCCATGTCACCGAGGGCTGGACCAGCGAGGAGGACCACCACCGGATCTTCGCCGGTGCGGCCGCCCAGGCCATCGTGGCGCGGATCGGCGGACTGCTGGCCAAGGAGTCCGATTACACCGACTACGTACCGGTCCGCGGCAAGGCCGCGTTCTGAGGCCCCGGCCCGAACCCCGGCCCGCCGACCCCGCTCCACCCCACCCACGAAAGGCGACGACCATGACCACGACCCGCCCCGCCCTCGACCCCGAACTGCGCGAACTCCTGGCCGACACGCCCTTGATGTCCCAGCTCAGCCCGGAAATCCTCGCCCAACTACGCCAGCTGCCCTCGACCCCCGTCGAGGACCTCCTCGCACACCGGCAGGCCGACCGGCGCGAGCTCACCGTGCCCGCCAAGGACGGTGCCCCGATTCCCCTGTCGGTCCTCAGCCCCGCGAACGCCGCCACCACCGGCCGCACCACCGCCGCACCGTGCGTCTACTGGATACACGGCGGCGGGATGGTCATGGGCGACCGCTTCTCGCAGATCGACATCCCGCTGGAGTGGCTCGACGAGTTCGGCGCGGTCGTGGTCTCCGTGGACCACCGGCTCGCGCCGGAGTTCACCGGCACCGCCCTCGTCGAGGACTGCTACCAGGGACTGCTCTGGGTCGCCGAGCACGCGGAAGACCTGGGCATCGATCCCCACCGGATCGTCGTCGCCGGCATCAGCGCGGGCGGTGGTCTGGCGGCCGGTGTCACCTTGCTGGCCCGCGACCGCGGCACCCCGGCCATCGCCGCGCAGATGCTGATCTGCCCCATGCTCGACCACCGCAACACCACCACCTCCAGCCGTCAGTACTCCGGTGTGCCCGGCGTCTGGACCGGTGAGATGAACGCGTTCGGCTGGTCCTGTGTCCTCGGCGACCTCACCGATGACGCGGTGCCCGCGTATGTCTCCCCCGCGCTGGCCGATGACCTCTCGGGCCTGCCGGCCACCTACATCGACACCGGCTCCGCCGAGGTCTTCCGCGACGAGGACACCGACTACGCCACCCGTATCTGGGCGGCCGGCGGCCAGGCCGAACTCCATGTCTGGGCGGGTGGCTTCCACGGCTTCGACGCCGGTTTCCCACAAGCTCGCATCTCGGCCACGGCCCGCCGGACCCGCACCGACTGGCTGGCCCGGCTCCTGTCCGCGGACTCCCCGCATAAGGCCACGGCGGCTCACCACGGCGGTTCGCCTCGTCCACCTGGCGCATGATCGGCGTTCCAGGCACGAGCATGACGTATTTCCCGCGCCACGGGCCGCCGAGGTACATGGATCGGCCGACGGGCCGTACAACGTTCTGTGTCAGGCGCCGCGGATGAACAAACGGTCCGCCCGCGGCCCCTGACCCGTTACGGACGACAACGTCGAGATGGCGATGGGAGACGGCATATGACCGATCGTGGAGCCGATCTGCTGATCCGGGCCGCCGCGGTGCGCACCTTGGTGCCGGGCCAGCCCTCACAGCGGGCAGTGGCGGTGCGGGGCGACCGCATCGCGGCGCTGTCCCCCGACCCGAACGGCCTTGACGGCTGGGTGACGTCGCGCACCACCGTCCATGACCTGCCGGACGCCACCGTGCTGCCCGCGTTCGACGACACCCACACCCACTTGATCTTCGCCGCGTACGGCGCGCATGACGTCCCCGTCCATCAGGCCCGCACCATCCCCGAATTCCTGGACCTCATCCGGCAGCGGGCCAGGGCCACCCCCGAGGGCGAGTGGATCCGCACCACCACCAACTGGCAGGAGCTCAACCTGGCCGAGCGCCGCATGCCCACCGCGACCGAACTCGACCGGGCCACCGACCGGCACCCGGTCCTGGTCAAGCGCGGCGGCCACAACGACGTCGTCAACACCTACGCGCTCCGTCTGGCGGGCATCACCGAGGACACCCCCGTACCACCGGGCGGCACCATCGGCCGCGGCCCCGACGGCAGGCTCAACGGCCGGCTGATCGACAACGCCCTGGGCCTGGTGGAGCGCCTGGTCCCGGCCCCGGACCAGGCCCGGCGCATCGACGGACTGCGCCTGGCCGGCGGCCAGTACGCCGCCTCCGGCATCGGCACGGTACGGGACTGCGCGGTCGCCCCCGAGGACTACCGGGTGCTCCTGGCCGCCGGCGCTGCGGGGGCGCTGAGCACCCGGGTGCGGGCCCTGATCTCGGCGCTCGGCATGACCGGCGCGGCTCAGGTGGAGGATCTGCTCGACGCCATGGAGGAGTGGCGCTACGAATCCGATCCATGGCTGCGGGTGTGGGGCGTGAAGTTCGGCCTCGACGGCGGCTTGGAGGCCGGGGCCACCGAGGAGCCGTACGCCTGCGACCACTCCTACTCCGGGATGCTGATCTGGGAGCCGGACGCGCTGGTCGAGGCGGTCGAGGCCGTGGTCCGCCGCGGCTGGCGGGTCGGCACCCACGCCTACGGCGACCGCGCGGTCCGCACCCTCCTGGACGTCTACGAACGCGTCCTTCGGCGCAACCCCGGCCTGCCCGCCGGGGCGCTCGTCATGGAGCACGGCGGCCTGGCCGGCCCCGAACAGCGTGCCCGCGCCGTCGCCCTGGGCATCCCGGTCACCATCCAGCAGCCGCTGCTGCACGACACCGCCGAGGTGGAGGAGGGCTTCTGGGGCCCGGACCGCGTCGCGCGCCTCTTCCCCGCGCGGGGCTGGATCGACCTGGGCGCCCAGGTCAGCGCGGGATCCGACTTCCCCGTGGGCCAGTTCGGCGCCATGCGCTCCGTGTGGGGCATGACCACGCGGCAGACCGTCATCGGCGTCAAGGGCCCCGAGCACGCCATCAGCTACGACGAGGCCCTCGCCCTGCACACCACCCAGGCCGCCCGTCTGTGCGGCGAGGAGACCCTGCGCGGCGCCCTGGCCCCGGGCCGCCTCGCCGACCTGACCGTCTGGCCCCGGAACCCCGCCCACTGCCCCACCGAAACCCTCCGCGACCTCGAGCCGACCCACACATTCGTCGGCGGCCGGCTGGTCACCCCCGCCGGGGCGCGGTGAGCGGGACGGTGTCGGAGGGGGCGGGCGCCGGGGCGAGGCCGTCCGCAACCAGACCGGCGAGGACCGCTTCGCCGAGGGCGTGGACGGCGGACTGGGGGCGGACCATGACGGTGAACTCCTTGATCCGGCCGTCGTCGTCGAAGTGCAGCAGATCGATGCCGTGGATCTCCTTGTCGCCCACCCCGGCGCGGAAGAGCAGCACCGCCGACTCGGCGGCCGTGCCGTCGGTGCTGGTCTGCGCGGTGCCGGTGTAGTCGCCGACGTAGCGGAAGTCCTTGAACGTGCGCAGCAGGACCCCGAAGAGGCCCAGCACCATCGGCTTGCCTTCGAAGGGGGTGAACTTGACGGGGCTGTAGAAGCGGATGTCCTCGGTGAACAGGTCGTCCAGGGCCGTGAGGTCCCGGTTGTCGACGGCGGCACGGAAGCGGTCGGCGGTGGTCATGGCGTCCCCAACTTCTATCATCATGGATGCGATTAGTCATTTTCATGACTACCATGGCCGGGTGTCCGGCGACAGAGGGGTGAAGGAGGCGATCCCATGGCCCTACGGCACGCCGTACTGGCGGCGCTGCTCGAAGGGGAGCTCAGCGGGTACCAGCTGACCAAGGCGTTCGACATCGGCGTGGCGAACTTCTGGCACGCCCAGCCGCAGCAGCTCTACGCCGAGCTGACCCGCCTGGAGAGGGACGGGCTGATCGCGGGCCGGGCGGTGGTCCAGGAGACCCGCCCCACCAAGCGCCTGTTCCATGTGACCGATGCCGGGCTGGCGGAGCTGGAGGAGTTCACGGCCGCGTTCGCGAAGCCCTCCTTCATCCGCGACGACCTGCTCGTCAAGGTCCAGGCCGCCGACCACGTCGACAAGGAGACCCTGATCGCCCAGCTCACCGAGCGTGTCGCCTTCGCCGAGGCCAAGATCCACCTCTTCGGCAAGCTGCTGCGCAAAATGCGCGGTGACCGTACGGAGGAGGAGTTCCTCCGCCACGGCGACCGCATCGGCCCGTATCTGACCTGTCTGCGCGGCCTGGCCCTCGAACGGGGCAACCGCGACTGGTGCGAGCACACCATCACCGTCCTGCGACAGAGGCAGCACACCCATGCCCACTGACGCGGCCTACAGCCGCTACGTCGCGCTGGGCGACAGCCAGACCGAGGGCCTGGGCGACGGCGACGACACCACCGGGCTGCGCGGCTTCGCCGACCGCCTCGCCGAACACCTCGCCCACGGCGACCCCGGCCTCTCCTACGCCAACCTCGCCGTACGGGGCCGCCTCGCCGCGCAGGTCCACAGCGAACAGCTCGCGCCCGCCCTGGCCCTCCGCCCCGACCTGGCCACCGTCGTCGCCGGCGTCAACGACCTGCTCCGCCCCCGCTTCGACGCCGACCACGTCGCCCACCGGCTGGAGACGATGTTCGCCGCGCTCACCGCCCAGGGCGCCCACGTGGCCACACTCACCTTCCCCGACCCCGCCCGTATGACCCCTCTCGCGCGCCCCCTCACCCCGCGCGTCACCGCCCTGAACCAGCGCATCCGCGAGGCCGCCCGGCGCCACGGCGTCACCGTCGCCGAGACCGGTCACCACCCCGTGGTCGCCGATCCCCGCCTGTGGAGCCTCGACCGCCTGCACGCCAGCCCGCTCGGCCACCAGCGCATCGCCGCCGCACTCGCGCACGCCCTCAGCCTCCCCGGCGCCGACGACACCTGGACCCACCCACTGCCCCCGCCGACGACCCCCGCGCCCACCGGATGGCGCGCCGCCGCCGACGAGGTGCGATGGACCGCCGCCTTCCTCGGCCCCTGGCTCGCCCGGCGGCTGCGCGGCCGCTCCTCCGGCGACGGCCACACCGCCAAGCGCCCGCATCTGACCCCGGTGCGTGCCGAGGCGTCCTAGCCGAAGCGTCCTGGCCGAGGTCTCGCCCACGTTCGGCGACGGCGGGTCCTCGGGTCGGCGGGTCTCACCACGGGACGGTCCGGCCCCAGCGATCCGGATACTCCGGACCAGGCTTCCCCGGCACCGCACTCGCAGTTGACATTCATGACTGAAGTTGTCAACCTCGTCTGCCTCACTACGAGCGTGGAGGTGGTTGGGCTGTCCTCGTGGACTCTTCATGACGTTCCTGATCAGCGTGGCCGGTCAGTGATCATCACCGGTGGCAACACGGGCCTGGGTTTCCAGGCCGCGTCGATGTTCGCCGACAGGGGCGCGGACGTCCTGATCGCCTGCCGCGACGCGGCCAGGGCGGCCGCGGCGGTCGATCGGATCCGGGCCCGCGGCCCCCGCGGAACCGTACGGGCGGGCTCACTCGACCTCGCCGACCTCGACTCCGTACGGGCGTTCGCGCACGAAGTCCTCGCGGGTCAGGAGCGCCTGGACGCGCTGGTCAACAACGCCGCCGTGATGTGGACGCCGTTGACGCGCACGAAGCAGGGCTTCGAGTCGCAGTTCGGCACCAACCACCTCGGACACTTCGCGCTCACCGGCCACCTGCTCCCCCTGCTGCTGCGCACCCCCGGCGCCCGGGTGACGACCGTGACGAGCCTGGCGCAGACGCAGGGCCGCATCGACTTCGAGGACCTGAACTGGCGCACCCGCCCGTACTCGACGGGAGCCGCGTACGGGCAGAGCAAGCTGGCGAACATGTTGTTCGTCCTCGAACTCGACCGACGGCTGCGTGCCGCCGCCCTCGACCTGACCGTGACGGCGTCGCATCCCGGCTGGACCAGCACCGAACTGACCCGCCACTCCCCCGCGTTCCTCCAGCGGGTGAGCCGGTGGATCGGCATGCGCCCGGACAAAGGCGCTCTCACCACGATGCGCGCCGCCACCGATCCGGGCGCGCCCGGCGGAAGCTACTGGGGTCCGCGGCGTCTCTTCGAGACCAAGGGCCATCCGGGCCCCGCGAGGATCATCCGGCGGGCACAGGACACCGCGGTCGCCGCCCGTCTGTGGGAGGAGAGCACCCGGCTGACCGGGGTCGGGTTTCCCTTGGCCGCGCGGACCGGTCAGACTGGCTGACCGTGCCTGACACTCCACAGCCTGCCGGGCGGCGGGACGGCATCGTGCGCGCGGCCGTCGGCGTCTTCCTGCGCTTCGGGCCCCGCAAGACCTCGATGGACGATGTGGCCCGCGCCGCGGACATCTCCCGGCAGGGTCTCTATCTGCACTTCAAGACCAAGAACGCCCTCTTCCGGGCGGTCGTGGCCCAGATGCTCGACGACCTGCGCGGGGCGACCTGGCAGGCGCTCGGGCGGGCGGACCACACCGTCGAGGAGCGTCTCGCCGGAGCGTTCGAAGCCTTCCACGCCGTCACCGTCGAGATCGTCGACCGGGAGACCTACGCCGAGACGCTGCGGGCCGCGCAAGCCTTCGCCGCGGCCCCGATGAGCCGGCTCGAACACGACCTGGTCACCGATGTCGCCGCGCTGCTGACACAGAGCGGGCGCGCCAACGCGTGGGAGGCGGCCGGGTTGTCCGCCACCGACGTCGCCCAGCACCTCTTCGACGCCTCGGCCGGAGCCAAGTACGAGTCGGCGTCGCTCGACGAGTACCGCCGGCGACTGCGCGTCTCCGTACGCGTCGTCACTCGTCCATAGGGTCACCACGCCCACCGCCGCGGGCGGTGTTCTTTATGAACGGAACTCCCTGCTCAATGGTGTTGCGGGTCGGGCCTCCCTAGCATCGCAACGCCTGGCGCAAGGGAGCGCCACTGAGGTCAGGAGCATCGCTTTGCACAGCTCAAGACGGAACGCGCCTTCTCTTCCACGGCCGTTGGCGCGCATGCGGCGTACGGTCGCGTTGACCGCCGGCATCGCGGGCGTCGTCGCGGGGACACTGGTCCAAACCGGCCCGGCCCAGGCGGCCGAGTCGCGCCCCGCACCGGTCTCATGCCCGGCGAGCATTGGCGACAAGGCCACGTGTTACACCGGCCAGGACGACAACGGGGCCTACTACGCGATCGCCGTTCCCAAGAAGTGGAACGGGTCGCTGGTCGTACACTCCCACGGCGGCCCCGACCTGGGCGATGGCTCCGATCCCGAGCGGAGCGTCGGCGATCTGGACCGCTGGTCGGTGATGGTGTCCGAGGGCTATGCCTGGGCGGGCTCGTCCTACCGGCGAGGTGGCTATGGAACGCGCATGGCGGCCGCCGACACGGAGAATCTGCGCCGTCTGTTCGTGGACGAGTTCGGCAAGCCCGAGCGGACCTACGTACACGGCCAGTCCTGGGGCGGAAACGTGGCCGCCAAGGTCGTGGAGACGTACGGGAAGAAGAACGGTCCCTACGACGGGGCCCTCCTCACCAGCGGTGTCCTGGGCGGCGGCTCCCGGGGCTATGACTACCGCGTCGATCTGCGGGTGGTCTACCAGTACTACTGCCAGAACCTGCCTCGCCCCGATGAGCCCCGGTACCCGCTGTGGCAGGGGTTGCGTCCCACCTCGACCCTGACGACGGCCGGGCTGCGCGCCCGCCTCCAGGAGTGCACCGGCTACGCCTCCGCCCCCGAGGAACGCACCGAGCGGCAGCAGCGCAACCTCGACGACATCCTCGCCGTCACCCGCCTCCCGGAGCGGACGCTGGAGTCGCATCTGCGCTTCTCGGTGTTCACCTTCCGCGACATCGTGCACAACCGGCTCCGCGACCGTAATCCCTTCAGCAACAAGGGCGTGTGGTACTCCGGTTCACATGACGACAAGGCGCTGAACGCGGGTGTCGAGCGCTTCTCCGCCGACCCGGCCGCTCGGCGTGATCTCTCCTACGACAGCGACCTCACCGGGCAGATCGCCATCCCGGTGCTGACCATGCACGCCATCGACGACCCCACGGCGTTCGTCGAGCACGAGTCGGCCTACCGGGCGACCGTCGATGGCGCGCACCGTGGGGAGAACCTCGTGCAGACCTTCACCAAGGAAAGCGAACACAGCGAGCTGAGCGACTCTGAGTACGCCGACTCCATCGCCGCGCTGGACTCCTGGGTGCGCACCGGAAAGCGGCCGACCCCGCGGTCCATCGCGTCCTCCTGCGCCACGTACGACCACGTCTACGGCACCGGGTGCTTCTACGACGCCGGTTTCGGTCCCAAGCCCTACGCCTCTCGTGTCCGGCCGCGGCCGGGAGGGCTGTCCTGGCCGGCCATGACATCCGCCCAGGAGAGGGCCTGGAGCCGGATCGACGGTGTGGGCATCGCTCCCTGACGATGCCACGGTGTGCGGGGCCGGCGCCGATACCGCGCCGGCTCCCGCAACGCCCGCGCCGAAATCGCATCGGCCCCACCACGCCCGCGCCCGCGCGCGCCGATATGACGTCGGTCCCCACCACACCCGCGCCGATTTCGCGTCGGCGTCCGCGGCCCCCGCGCCGAAATCGCATCGGCCCCCGCGGCGCCTCACGCCTTCTTTCCGCGGCGTCTGGTCACGGCCAGAAGTTCCGCCGCGGGGCCGGCGGGGACGCGGCCCGAAGCCCAGACGGCGCGCAGCACACGGCGCAGTTCGATGCCCTCGACCTCCACCGACACCAGGCGGCCGTCGGCGAGGTCGGCCCGTACCGCGAGTTCGCTGATCACCGCCGGACCGGTTCCGGCGATCACGGCATTGCGTACGGCGGTCGCCGACCCCAGCTCCAGCAGACACAGCGGTTCGCCCACACCGGCCTTGCGCAGCGCCTGGTCCAGGGTCTCGCGGGTGCCCGACCCGCGTTCGCGCACCACCAGCGGCGCGGCCGCGAGTTCGGCGACGCCCAGCGGACGGCGGCGGCGCGTCCAGGGGTGCCCCGGGGCGACCACCACGAGCAGCCGGTCGGTGGCCACCTGCCGGGCCGACAGCCCCGCCGGGGCCTGCGGTGACTCGACGAACCCGAGGTCCGCCGCGCCGCCGCGCAGCAGTTCCGGGACCTGTTCGCTGTTGGTCACCTGGAGACCGACGTACAGCTCCGGCCGAGTGCGGCGCAGCTCCCCGATCCAGCCCGGCACCAGATGCTCGGCCACGGTCATGCTGGCCGCCACCCTCAGTTCGGCGTCCCGCTTCGTACGCAGCGCCTCCGCGCCGGTCAGCAGCCCCTCCAGCTCCCGCAGGACCCCCTGGGCCCAGCCCGCCACGGCCCGGCCCGCGTCGGTGAGCTCCGATCCCCGCCGGGTCCGGTCCACCAGCACCAGGCCCAGCCTGCGCTCCAGCATGGACAGCCGCTTGCTCGCCGACGGCTGCGCCAGTCCGAGCCGCGCCGCCGCGCCGCTCAGGCTCCCCACGTCACCGACGAGGACGAGCAGCCGCAGCGACTCCAGATCCGGCAACCGGCTCATAGCTTCCTCATGGCCCCAGGGTATGGGCCGGGCCCGGTCGGCAGTCATTCCCCTTGGCTATGACCTCCTCGCGATCTCGGGGCTACAGCCCAGGTCCGGAGCGCAGCAGAGTCGGACCATGAGCGAAGATCCGGACTGTCAGGTCCCGCTGGAGGTCCCCGTACGACCGGAGGCCGAACCGACGCGGGCGTCCCGGCCCACCGTGCGTCGCGCCGAGCCGCCCCGACCGCCCATGGGCCGGGGGGCCGCCGCTCTCGTACCCGGTCTGGCCCTCGCCCTGGCTCTCGCGGTGGCGGGCACGGCGGTGGGGAAGGAGTTCCCGCTCATCGGCGGCCCGGTGACCGGGATCGTCCTCGGTGTGCTGCTGGCCGCCGTGGTGAGGCCAGGAGCACGGTTGCTTCCGGGCATCGGTTTCGCGAGCAAGCGGGTGCTGCCGGTGTCGGTCGTCGTCCTGGGCTCGCAGCTGTCGCTGGGCCGGCTGGTCCAGGTGGGCGCGGACTCGATTCCGGTGATGATCGGCTCGTTGGCGGTCTGTCTGATCGCCGCGTACGGCATCGGCCGGTGGCTCGGCATAGCCCGGGACCTGCGCACGCTGATCGGCGTGGGCACGGGCGTCTGCGGCGCGTCGGCGATCGCGGCGACCGCCCCGGTCATCGGCGCGGCCGGGGTCGAGGTGGCCTACGCGGTCTCCACCATCTTCTTGTTCAACATCGCCGCCGTGCTCACCTTCCCGCTGGTCGGCCATCTGCTGGGGATGGGTCAGCACGGCTTCGGACTCTTCGCGGGCACGGCGGTCAATGACACGTCCTCGGTGGTCGCCGCCGCCACCGCGTACGGTCCGACCGCGGCGAACTACGCGGTCGTCGTGAAACTCACCCGCAGCCTCATGATCATCCCGATCTGCCTGGGACTGGCCTGGCTGGTGGGCCGCCGTGACCGTGCCGCGTCGAAAGCCACGGTCCGGCCCCGGCTCCGGGTGGTCAGGCTGGTACCCGGGTTCCTGATCGGCTTCCTGCTGATGACCACGGCGAACAGCGTGGGCCTCATCCCGGCCGCCGCCCACCATGGACTCGGCGAGCTCTCGGTCTTCCTCATCACCGTCGCGCTCTCCGCGACGGGCCTGTCCACCGACCTCACCGCACTGCGCCGCACCGGCCCCCGGCCGCTCATCCTCGGTGGCTGTCTGTGGGTGGTGGTCTCGGCCACCAGCCTCGTGCTCCAATTCCTGACCGGTTGACCCATGTCGATGTCGGGCAATGCGCGGCCGCCACAGTCGCGGGGTGCGACCGCCGGGGTCGGTGACTCGGTGTCCCGGCGACTCGGGAGCAGGCTCAGGGCCGAGGCCGCGCCGAGGGGCCGGGCAGGACCGTCACCTCGGCGGGGCCGAGCGGAACACGCTCATCGCCGCAGGTGACGACGGCGCGCACCGGCGCACCGCACTCCGCGTGCCGAACGTCCAGGACCGGGCCCTCGGGGTCGGCGGCGTGCTGATCACCCCATTGCCGCAGGGCCATCAGCACCGGCCAGAGATCCCAGCCCTTGGATGTGAGGCGGTACTCGTTCCGGGCCCGGCTCCCGGGCTCCTGGTAGGGGGTGACCTTCAGGATCCCCGCTGTCACCAGCTTCCGGAGCCGGTCGGTGAGGACCGACTCCGAAAGCCCGATATGGCGGTGGAAATCCTCGAAACGCCGGACGCCGTTGACCGCGTCGCGCAGCAGGAGAAGCGTCCACTTCTCGCCCACGATGTCGAGCGTCCGCTGGATCGGGCAGTTCTCGGTGCTGATGTTCAGCCAGTTCACACGGCCATCATAGGCTGACTGCGAGATTGACAGCCAGACGCCCGCGGGCTAGCGTCGATCAAGAAACCAGCCGGGGAGGTCAACAGCATGGGACGCTCGCGAACGTACGAGTGGGAGGACCCGGCCGTATCGGCGGCGGCCATCGGCACACTCACCGGCCTGGAGACGCTACGGAGCATCGCCTCCGGCGCCATTCCCCCGGCACCGATCAGCGCCACGCTGGGCTTCACCCTCACCGAGGCCGAGCACGGGCGCGTGGTGTTCTCCCTGAGCCCCGGCGAAGAGCACTACAACCCCCTGGGCAGCGTGCACGGCGGTGTCTACGCCACCCTGCTGGACTCGGCGTCCGGATGCGCCGTGCACTCCACACTGCCGGCCGGCGTCGGCTACACCTCCCTGGACCTGACGGTGAAGTTCCTTCGGCCGGTCACCGTGGACACCGGCGAGATCCGCGCCGTGGGCACCGTCCTCAGCAGTGGCCGCCGCACCGCGCTCGCCCAGGCCGAGCTGTTCGACGAGGCGGATCGTCTGCTCGCACACGCCACCAGCAGCTGCATGATCTTCCCGCTGCCCTCCCGCGACCCGGCGCGGGACGGACAGCACACGTAGCCCCCCTTCCAGCCCTCGGACATCTGGGGCTCGGCCCGATCCTGCGGTGGCTCAGCGACACGTCGGCGTCTCTTGGACTGGTGCGGGCCGCAGCTGCTCCAGGAGTTCGGACCGCCGCCGGTGGTAGGCGTCGACGTTGTCCAGCTTGATCCGCTCATAGCCGCGCACCATGTCGGGGAGTTCCGCCAGCTCCACCACGGCGTCGAGATCGGTGGCGGGCCTCGCGGCGGCCAGGGCTCCCAGGACGGTTTCGCGGTACTCCTGGATCAGCGCGCGCTCGACGCGGCGGACGTGTGCGTAGCCGAAGGCGTCCGCCTCCGCGACCCACTCGGCGCCGCCCATGGCGAACCCTCCGGCCACGGCGAGCGCGGGCGCCGGGCGCCGCCAGGCCGGGACGATCGCGCACGCCGCGAGCAGGGGCAGGGCGAGCCAGACGCCGTCGGAGAAGCGGAAGCAGGTGGCGGCGGCAACCATGGCGCCGAGGCCGAGCAGGGCCCGCCGCCGCTCATGGAGGTGTACGGCGCGCAGGAACCAGCCGACGGCCGCCACCGCGGACAGGGCCACCCACAGATTGGGCATGACCTGCGGCCCGTAGAGCACGGTGGTCCACAAGCTGGCGAACAGCAGCGCGGCCAGGGCGGTACGCGCACGGCCGAGCAGCGGCTGCCAGACGCGGTAGGCCGCGTACAGGGCGGCGGCGGACAACAGCGCCAGGACGATCCGGAGCACGGTGGTGGAGTGGGTGACGGCGAGCACGGGGGCGGCCAGCAGGCTGATGCCGCGCGAGCGCGGGGCGCTGAAGTACGCCGCCGGACGGCCCGGATCGACCTGGGAGACGTACACCGTTTCGTCCCAGCCCAGCCCCAGGTGCGGGACCACGAGGGCGAGTTGGGCCACCGCATAGGCGAGGGCGACCAGCGCCGGCCACGGGATCCGGCGTGGCGGCCGCGGGACCGCGCTCACCACGGTCACGCGGAGAGCACCCCGGTGCCCAGCAGGCCGAGCAGCAGCAGCCCGACGGCGACGCGGTAGACGACGAACGCGTTGAAGGAGTGCTTGGCGACGAACTTCAGCAGCCAGGCGATCGAGGCGTAGGCGACCACGAAGGAGACGGCGGTGCCCACCACGAGCGGGGCGCTGCCGACCCCGGCGCCGACGGCGTCCTTCAGTTCGTACAGGCCCGCGCCGGTCAGCGCCGGGATGCCGAGGAAGAAGGACAGGCGGGTGGCGGCCACCCGGTCCAGGTCCAGGATGAGCGCGGTGGACATGGTGGCGCCGGAGCGGGAGAAGCCGGGGAAGAGCAGCGCGAGAATCTGCGAACAGCCCACCAGCATGGCGTCCTTGAAGCTGGTGTCGTCCTCGCCGCGTTTGTGGCGGCCCATCTGGTCGGCCACCCACATCACGGCCGACCCGGCGACGAGGGAGCCGGCGACCACCCACAGGGACGCGAGCGGGCCCTCGATGAACGGCTTCGCGGCCAGGCCCACGATCACGATGGGGATGGTGGCGTAGATGACCCACCAGGCGAACTTGTAGTCGTGGTGGTGCCGCTGCTCACGGTCGGCGAGTCCGCGGCCCCAGGCGGAGACGATCCGCACGATGTCCTTGAAGAAGTACACGAGCACCGCGGCGATCGCGCCGACCTGGATGACGGCGGTGAAGCCGACCACGGATGTGTCGTCGACCGGAATGCCCATCAGCCCTTCGGTGATCTTCAGATGACCGGTGGAGGAGACGGGCAGGAACTCCGTGATGCCTTCGACGATGCCGAGGATGGCCGCCTGGCCGATGCTGATGGCACTCATCTGGATCCGTTTCTGTGAGGGCTGGGACGAGCCGTGTCCGCGGGGGAACGGCGCGGCGCGGTACGACCGCGAGGAGGTCCCCGCGGTATGGCCGCGGGGGGGGCGTTACGACCGAATGGGACAGCGTTACGACCGCGGGGGACGGGACAGCGTTGCGGCCGCGGGTGGTGGCAGGGGCTCAGCGGCGCAGGTGGCGCAGGGCCCGGCCCGCGCGACCGCGCCAGCGGGCCTTGCGGCGCTGCCAGGCGCGGGCGGAGCGGGTGGCGGCGAGGTCGCCGAACAGTTCCTCGTAGGCGTGGGCGACGGGGGCCGGATCGAAGCGGCCGGCCGCGGCGCGGGCGGCCTCGCCCATGCGGTGGCGGGCGGGCTCGTCGGCGATCAGGTCGCACAGCGCGACGGCCAGCGCCTGCCGGTCGCCCATGGGGACCAGGCGGCCGTCGACACCGTCGTTGATGATCTCGGCGGGGCCGAGCGGGCAGTTGGTGGTGACCACCGGTTTGCCACAGCGCATCGCCTCGACCAGCGTCATGCCGAAGGACTCCGCGTCGGAGGCGGAGGCGACGATCGACGCCTTCGCGAACTCGTCCTCGATCGGGGACACCGCGCCCATCAGCGCCGCCCGGTCCCCCAGGCCCTGCTCCTCGATCAGCCGCTGGAGCCGGTCCTTGTCGGCGCCCGCGCCATAGATGCGCAGCGACCAGTCCGGATGCTTGGCGGAGGTGTCGGTGAACGCCTCGATGAGCAGGTCGAACCGCTTGGCGCGCACCAGCCGTCCGGCCGCGGCGATGACGTGGGTGCCGCCGTCGGCGGGCAGCGGGCCCGGGTCGGGCACGCTGTTGGGTATGGCCAGGATCCGTACGCCCGGCAGCCGCATCCTCGTCCGGTAGACGGCCGCGTCGGCTTCGGTCGTGGTGACCACCGCGTCCAGGTCGCGGTACTGGCCGGCGAGCTGGGCGCGCAGCTTCTTGGGGTGCGTGTCGTGGGTGAGGTGTTCCTGGGCGATGCGCAGCGCCCGGGGCGGGGCGAAGCGGGCCAGGTACACATTGACGCCCGGCCGGGTGCCGATGATCACGTCCGCGTCACAGCTCCGCAGGTACTCCCTCGCCCGCCGGTCGGTGAGGCGGCTGTACTGTTTGTACCGCTTCTCGGCGGTGGGGAAGACCTCGGCCGGCTGGTGCAGCAGCGGGTCGGAGGCGTCCGCGGCGTCCGCGCGCAGGTCGACCAGGGGCACCACCGTCACCCGTGGATCGATGGCGAATCGCGGGTAGGAGCGGTGGCGGAGCATCGATACGACCGTCACCTCGTGCCGGTCGGCGAGCTCGGCGGCGAGATTGAGCGTGGTGCGGATCGTGCCGCCGATCCCGTACACATGGTGAATCAGGAAGGTGATCTTCACTTGGCGCTCCCCGAGGGCCGAGCGCGTATGCCATCGGCGAGGGAGCCGCCCACCGTGCCGAACGCTGTCGGCGGTCGGGCGGCATCCAGCGCATGGAGATCGAGAGGCACCGCAGGGTCCTTTCCGGCCGTGCGCGGCGCAGGGCAGAGTTCTGCCCTGGTACAAGCACATGGCACACTTGACGGACAGCGACTTTTACACCGGTGTAGGAGTCCTACACGACTGTAAAAGATAAGAGGGAGGAACGCCAAAACCCATGGGCGCCCATACGCCAGGACGCGGCTCCAAGCGGCCCAACGGCGCGCGCGAGGCCGAGATCCTCGATCTGCTACAGCGGGCCGACGGCGCGCTGACCCCCCGCGAGGTCACCGAACGCATCGGCGGCGGGCTGGCCTACAACAGCGTGGTGACGATCCTCACCCGTATGCACACCAAGCAGCTGCTCACCCGCACCCCGCGCGGCCGGGCCTACGCCTACGCCCCCGTGACCGACGACCCCGGCTTCGCCGCCCGCCGTATGCGATCCGTCCTGGAGGAGCGATCCGACCGCCAGGACGTCCTGGCCCGCTTCGCCGACGGCCTGTCCACCGCCGACGCGGACCTGCTGCGCCAACTGCTCGAACCCGACCAGTAGCGAAGAGGCCGTCCGGATGCGCATCGCCGTCTACATACCCCTGCTGCTGTCCCTGCTCGCGCCCCTCGGCGCCCGCCCCCTGTCGGAGCGGTGCGAACCCCGCCTGGCGACGTGGCTGCTCACCGTCTCGGCCCTCGTACTGGGCACGGCGACCACCATCTCCCTGGGGCTGCTGGCCGTCACCGGGCTGATCCGCCTCCCCGAGCTGGCCACCCTCGGCCACTGGTCGGCCCACGACGCTCAGCACGACGACCCCGCCGAACTGTCCGTCGCCATGATCGCCGGACTGCTGCTCGGCGCCGCCGTGCTCATGGCCGCCCGGATGCTCTGGCGGCGTGCCCGCACCCTGGCCGCCGCCGTCCTGGAAGCGGAGTGCATGCCCACCGAAGACGGCCTGGTCGTGGTCGAGGACGAGGCCCCGGACGCCTTCGCGATCCCCGGCCTGCCCGGCCGCGTCGTCGTCTCCACCGGCATGCTGCGCACCCTGGACGAGACCGAGCGCCATATCCTGCTCGCCCATGAGCGCGCCCACCTGAGCGCGCACCACTACGCCTTCGTCGCCCTGGCCCAGCTCGGCGCCGCCGCCAATCCGCTGCTGCGCCCCCTCGCCACGGCCGTGTCGTACACCATCGAACGGTGGGCCGATGAGAACGCGGCCACCGCCACCGGCGACCGCACCCAGGTCGCCCACACCGTGGCCAAGGCCGCCCTCGCCGCCCACCACACCCCCGCCCGCGCCGCCGGCGTCGGCCTGGCCATCTTCGGCCGCCGCGGCCCGCTCACCGCCGCCGGCCCCGTGCCCCGCCGGGTCGCGGCCCTCCTGGCGCCGCCCTTCGGCCGCCATCCCGTCCTCGCCGCCGCGACCGTCGTCGTCCTCGCGGCCACGGCCCTTTCCACCGCCGAAGCCGCCCACGACCTCCACCTCCTGCTGGAGGCCGTCGGCGCCTGACAGGCCCGGACGACCGCGGGCCGGGCGCGTCCCCGTACCGCGGCCGCCTCCCCGTACCCCGGTACCCCTCGCCGTACAACCAAGGGACCACGCACGGCCGTCCCATCACCCCGTAGACGGAGGGGAGTTGAGGCCGTGCGACCGATGTCGTCCGACGCACACCACCTGAATGATCGTTCCTGTCCCAATCCGCAAGCGGAAGGAACGATTTCGTGCGTAGACGAGGTCTGGCGCCCCTATTGGCTGTCAGTGTCACGGCAACGCTGGCTCCCGCGCTCGCCACCTCCACGGCCGACGCCGCCGAGGTCGGCGCCGCCCCGGCAGCCGCCACCGGGAGCGCCCTGGACCAGTACGTCGAACAGAAGCCGAAGTGGCAGCGGTGCGAGGCCGACCTGCCGGCGGAATACCAGTGCGCGACGATCAAGGTGCCGCTGGACTACCGGGTTCCCGGCGGCAAGCGGATCGACATGGCCATATCCCGGATCAAGAGCACCGCACCGGACCAGCGGCACGGTGTTCTGCTCGCCAATCCCGGCGGCCCCGGCGGGCCGGGGCTCGACATGCCGATGCTGATGAAGGAGTCGCTGCCCGAGTCCGCGCGGCAGAAGTACGACCTCATCGGCTTCGACCCGCGTGGCGTGGGCCGGAGCACCCCCGTCACCTGCGGTCTGGAGCCGGAGGAGGAGAACTGGCTGCGGCCGTACAAGGAAGCGACGTTCGACAAGGACGTGGCCTGGGCGCGCGATGTCGCGCGCAAGTGCCGTGAGAAGTCGGGCGCCACGCTGAAGCACATCACCACGCGCAATACGGTGCGCGACATGGACCTGCTGCGGGCGGTGCTCGGCGAGAAGAAGGTCTCGTACTTCGGCTACTCGTACGGGACCTACCTCGGCGCCGTCTACACCCAGATGTTCCCGGGCCGGGCCGACCGGTTCGTGCTGGACAGCGCGGTCGATCCGGCGCGCGCCTGGCGGGGGATGATCCAGTGGTGGGCGGAGGGTGCCGAGCCGGCGTTCGACCGGTGGACCGAGTGGGCCGCCGCGCGTTCGGAGCAGTACGGCCTCGGCGACACCCCGAAGAAGGTCGACCGGACGTTCTGGGACCTGGTCCAGCGGGCGGACGAGAAGCCCATCGAGATGGACGGGGAGAAGTACACCGGCGATGACGTCCGGGGCATGATGCGGGGCGCGGTCTTCGGTGTGAAGGAGGGCACCGAACTGGTCGTGGAGCTGAAGAAGGCCGCGGCCGGCGAGCCCGCCTCCGCGAAGAGGCTCCCGGCTCCGGCCGGAACGGCGCGCCCGGCCGCCGACGCCGACGTCCCGTCCGACAACGGCACCGCCGGCTTCTGGACCGTGGTGTGCAACGACAACTCGGCCGCCTGGTCCCGCGACCCCGAGAGCTACCGGCGGGACGCCATCGAGGACAAGGGCCGCTACCCGCTCTTCGGCGACTTCGCGTCCAGCGTCAAGCCCTGCGCGTTCTGGGACAGGTCCGCCGAACCGGCCACCGTCGTGAACAACAAGGTCGGCTCGCTGGTCGTGCAGAACGAATGGGATTCCCAGACCCCGCTGCCGAGCGGTCAGGCCCTGCACGCCGATCTGAAGGGCTCGAAGATGCTGACGGTCCTCGGCGGCGAGGGCCACGGCGTCTACCCGAGCGGCAACGCGTGCGCCGACGGCGAGGTGGAGGACTACCTGACCACCGGCAAGCTGCCGGCGAAGGACGTGACCTGCGAGGCGACGGCCGGCTCGAACGGCGACGCCCGGGAGAACCGGAAGCGGGACGTACTCCCCGGAGCGCCGCTCCCGCAGCGCTCCCCGGACCGCTTCTGACCGACGGCAGGTGACGCGCGGAAGGTGGGGCGGGACCCGCGACGGGTTCCGCCCCATCCGGCCGGCGTCGCGGGATCACCCGGACTTCTCCGGGCCTGCCGTCGCCCATGGGCCGAGGGCGAACCCGCCACGGCGCGATCGTCAACATCGCCTCCAACGGCGGTCTGTACGCGATCCCGCACGCCCCCGCCTACGTGGCCGCCAAGCACGGCGTCGTCGGCCTCACCAAGGCCGCAGCGGTCGACCACGCGCCGGAGAACATCCGGGTCAACGCCGTCTGTCCCGGACCGACCCGCACCGCCGGGTTCGAGAAGGTGGCGGCCGGCACCGATATGACCGCGCGGCAGGAGGCGATCACGCCGCTCGGCCGGCTGGCCACTCCGGAGGAGGTCGCCGCGGCGGCGGTCTGGCTCTGCTCGGACGCCGCGTCCTACGTCACCGGGATCGCGATGTCGGTCGACGGCGGGCGGCGGGCATGAGTGTGATCCGGTCGAGAAGCACCTGGCCACGGAGGTGGTTCCGCGCGGCCGCGGGGTCAGTCGTAGGGGACGACCGCGATGGGGCACGCCGCGTGGTGGAGCAGGGCGTGTGCCACATGGCCGAGGCGCGGGCCGACGGCGGACCGTCGGGAGTGCCGGCCGAGGACCACGAGCCCCGCCCCCACGGCCGATGTGAGCAGCACCTCAGCGGCGTTGCCCATCTCGACATGCTCGGTCACCGGCACCTCCGGGTACTTCTCCCGCCACAGCAGGACCGCTTCCGCCAGCCGTTTCCGCTCACCGGGCTCGATGCCACCGGCCTCGTCGAGGGCCCGCAGATACGGCGTGCCGTACTCGAACACCGGCGGCAGCGCCCAGGCCCGTACGGCGCGCACTCCCGTGCCCCGTGCCGCGGCCGTGGCGAAGGCGAACTCGATCGGCGCGGCCGACTCGGGCGGGTCCTGGACCCCCACCAGCACATCTCCCCCGGTCGGCCCGTGTGCCCGGCCACTTCCCTGCCGCACCAGCACGACCGGGCGGGTGGCCCGGCCGAGCACATGAAGCCCGATGGAGCCGAGCAGGAAACCGGCCACGGCGCCACGGCCCCGTGAGCCCAGCACCAGCATCTCAGAGCCCGCGTCCTGGGCCACCAGGGCCGGGACGGCCGTCTCCGCCATCAGCTCGGTGGAGAGGGGCACATCCGGGTAGCGGGCGGCGAGATCGGCTTCCGCGTCCTCCAGGACCGTGTGGGCCCACTCCTTCCCGGCCTCGGGAGCCTGCGCGGTCCGCGCCGTCCGCGGCGGCGGCATCCAGGCGTGCACCAGGCGCAGCGGCGCATGACGCGACCGGGCCTCGCGCGCCGCCCAGTCGGCGGCGTCCAGGCTCTCGGGCGATCCGTCCAGACCTACGGTGATGGGGCGAGCCATGGGGACTCCTCCTCGATCTCGCGCCTCCAGTGTCCGGCCCCCCGGTCTCCCCCGGCCACTCGAGAACCGCGGGGGTGCGGTCCTCGCGCGCTCCGCCTCCGATTCGCAGGGTGGCGCGGAGGCGCGCAGCATGGACACATCCCGTCGGCGGCATGGACAGCATCCCGTCGGAGGACGCTCCGCCACAGGAGGTCGGCGATGGCGCAGGCACCCGGACAGGAACCGATCGTGGTCGGTCTCGACCCCGATCCGGGCAGACGCGCGGCACTCGACTGGGCCGCGGACGAGGCGGACCGGCGCCGTCTGCCGCTGCTGGTGGCCCTCGCGCAGAACGTGCCGACCCCCGGGTACCGGCCGACGGGCGGGCGGCCGTCCTGGGAGGAGTGGAACGACGCGCTGCACGCGACGGGGGATCGTGTGCTGAAGGAGGCGGTGGCCTCCGTCGAGTCCCGGCATCCCCGGCTGCGGGTGTCGGGGCTGCTGGCCGAGGGGCATCCGGCCTGGGTGCTGCGTGAGCAGGCGCGGAACGCCACGGAAGTGGTGCTCGGTTCGTGGCGTCTGAACGCTCTTCAGGAGCTCTTCGCCTCCTCCGCCGTCACCTTGCCGCTCATCGCCCACGCGCCCTGCCCGGTGGTGGTCGTACCGGAGTCGGAACTCGCTCCCCGGCGGGAGCCGTATTTCGTGGTCGGGGTCGACGGCAGCCGCCACTCCGCGGCCGCGGTCGACTTCGCCTTCGACGAGGCCGCCGTGCACGGCTCGGCCCTGCGGGCGCTCTATGTGTGGCAGCCTCCGCGGCTCGGACTGGTGGACGAGGACGAGGCCGTCCACGAGTGCCGTCGGCTGCTGTCGGAGACCGTCGCCGGGCGTACCGCCGACCATCCGGAGGTGGAACTGCGCCAAGAGGTCGTACCGGGCCACCCGGTGCAGGCCCTGGCGGACGCGTCCGAACATGCCCTCGGCCTGATCGTGGGCACACACGGGCACGGCGGTTTCACCGGCATGCTGCTGGGCTCCGTCAGCCAGGGCGTGGTGCTGCACGCGCGCTGTCCGGTCATCACCGTCCCGCGCGCCTGACCACGGCCACGGCGGATCCGGTGGCTCAGGCCCTGGTGGGGCGGGCGGCGATCTCCCGCAGCAGCTCCATCACCGCCCGCGCGCGGGCGGTCTGGGTCATGCTCTTCACCGAGGCGATCTTGACTTCGAGCGCGGGGCTCTCGTCCCGCAGCTCCAGTTCCGCGATCTCGCCGCCGCCGTAGGTCTGGCTGGTCGCGGGGCGCTGGTTCAGTACGGAGTATCCGAGCCCTCGGGCCACCAGCGACCGTACGGTCTCATAGCTCCGGGTGCGGTAGCGGACATCGGGCGCGGTGCCGGTGGCGGCCACCAGCGAGCGGAAGTAGTCGCGGCTGTGCGGCAGGTCGAGCAGGACGAGCGGTTCCGCGGAGAGTTCGGCCAGCTCCACGCCGCCCTGCCGGGCCAGCGGGTGATCGGCCGGGACGATGACATAGGCCGGGGCCCGCGCGATCGTCTCGCTGCGCAGATCGGGTTCGGCCGGCAGACCGAGGTCGTAGGTGAGGGCGAAGTCGATGCGCCCCGCGCCCAGCGCCTGGACGAGCTGATCCGTCTCCGCCTCCACCACGTCGATCTCGATGCCCGGGTAGTGGCGGGTGCATTCGCTGAACAGGGGCGGCAGATAGTACGGGGCCAGCGTCACGAAGCAGCCGACGGCCACCGGCCCGGAGATGGTCTCACCGTCTCCCCGGGCCTCCCGCTCGACCTCACGGGCGCGGGCCAGCAGCTCCCGGGCGTGCTGCTGAAGCCTCTCCCCCGCGGGGGTCAGGGTCAGCCCCCGGCCCCTGCGGCGGATGAACAGCTGCGCCCCCAGGTCGCGCTCCAGGTTGTGGATGGCCGCGGACACGGCGGACTGCGCGATGTGGAGCTCCCCCGACGCCTCCGTCATCGAACCGCGCTCGGCGGCGACGAGGAAGTAGCGGAGCTGGAGGAGGGTGAAACCCACCGGTGACGTCATGCGTGACCCTCGCGCCTGGTGATCCGTGTCCGTATCGACGCCGACCCTATACGGCCGGCGCCTCATGACGCTCGGAGGGCGGGTCGGAGACGTCCTCGGGGCGCAGCAGGGCGGAACCGGCGGTCTCCTTCAGGGACAGCGCGGCGATGAGCCCGCCGGCGGCGAACACCATCAGATAGGGGCCGGGCACCAGGGTGGAGCCGGTCGCGGAGATGAGCACGGTCATCAGATACGGCACCGTGCCGGCGAACAGGGCGGCGGTGATGTTGTAGGCGATGGACAGGCCGCTCTGGCGGGTGCGGGTGGGGAAGATCTCCGCCGACCACACCGCGTAGGTGCCGAGGATCGCGGCGAGGATCGCGCCGAGCAGCAGACCGGCGATCCAGGTTCCGGCGAGCCCGCCGCGCATCAGGAGGAACGCGGGGGTGGAGAGGACCAGGAGGGCCGCGGTGGCCCCGACGAAGACCGGTTTGCGTCCCACCCGGTCGGACAGCAGCCCGAACACCGGGACCAGCACCAGCCCCAGCAGCGAGATCACCGTGGACAGCAGGGCGGCGCTGCCCGCCGAGTGCCCCAGGTGGTCGGTCTCGTAGGTGACCAGGTATGTCAGCACCGCGTAGAAGGGCACATGCATGGCCGCCATCAGGCCCGCCGCCTGGAGCAGCTGCGGCTTGTGGTGGCGGAACAGCTCCCGTACGGGGGTGCGCGCCACGGTGTCGTTGGCTTCGAGCGCCCGGTACTCGGGGGTGTCCTCGATCTTGTTGCGGATGATGAAGCCGATGACGCCGAGCGGCGCGGAGATGAGGAAGGGGACGCGCCAGCCCCAGGCGGTCAGCTGGCTCTCGTCGAGCCCCGTCGACAGCAGCAGATAGACGAACGAACCGGCGAGGAAGCCCAGCAGCGAGCCGACCTCCAGCCAGCTCACCCCGAATCCGCGGCGGCGCCGGGAGGCGGTCTCGGCGAGGAAGCTCGCCGCGCTGCCGAACTCGCCGCCCGCCGCGAATCCCTGGACCAGGCGCAGGATCACCAGGAGCACCGGGGCGGCGACCCCGATCGCGGCGTAGCCGGGGAGCAGACCTATCGTGAGGGTCGCGCCGGACATCATGAAGATGACCAGCGACAGTGTGCGCTTGCGGCCGATACGGTCACCGAGCGGTCCGAACACCATGGCACCGATCGGCCGGATGCCGAAGGACACGGCGAACACGCCGAACACGGCGAGCAGTCCGGTGGTGCCGTTCTCGTCCGGGAAGAACACGGTCGCGACGGTACTGGCGAGATAGGCGTAGGCAGCCCAGTCGAACCAGTGCACGAACACGCCGACGGCTCCCGCGACAACGCTTCTGCGCAGTGCGGCGACGTCGGTGGCCACCTCGACCTCGGCCGTGGTGACGTCGGTGTGAGGAGTGGGCATGCGCGCCTCCTTGGGGAATGGGTGGAAGAAACCGGAGCTGAGCGGGTGCCGCCGGTCGCCGTGCCCTCAGCGCGCGGGCCGGCCGATTGGGGAGGGGGGCTGGGTGAGCACACGGGGTTCCGCCTCGGTCGGTAACCGGCGCTGGCACATCAGGCCGAGCTCCGGTCCACACCGGTCCAGGCCAGCGCCGTCGCCGCGTCGAGCAGGGCCCGCTGGGCCTTCCCGCCCACGCAGAACGCGGCGAACTCGTGCTGGTGGTTGGTGGCGGGCAGCGAGCCGATGCCGATGTAGGGGTGGATGGCGGGCACGACCTGCGAGACGTTGCCCATGTCGGTGGAGGCGCGGTTCATCCGGGCGGCCTGTCCGGGCGGCGCGAACTCCCGTCCCAGGTCGAGGGCGTTCGCGCGGTAGTGGTCGAGAGCGGTCTCGTCGGTGCGGAACTCCGCGTACGGTTTGCTCTCCGGCTCGATCTCCAGCTCGCACCCGGTGGCGAGGGCACCCGCCTCGAAGGCCCGTATGACCCGCGGTTCCAGCTCGGCCAGTTCGGCGAGGGTTTCCGCCCTGACGTACCAGCGGCCGGCGGCCCGCTCCGGGATGGCGTTCGGCGCGTCCCCGGCGTGGGTCACCACACCGTGCACCCGGGCGGAGGCCGGCAGCTGCTGGCGGAGCAGCCCGATCGCGACCTGGGCCACGGTGAAGGCGTCGGCCGCGTTGACCCCGGCCTCGGGGTAGGCCGCGGCGTGCGCGGACTTCCCCGTGTAGGAGATCTTCGAGTGGCTGACCGCGAAGGGGCGCGCCTCGGCGACGTCGACCGGCGCCGGGTGCGCCATCATCGCGAGGTCCACCCCGGCGAAGGCGCCCCGGTCGAGCATCTCGATCTTGCCGCCGCCGCCCTCCTCCGCCGGGGTGCCGTAGACCTCGACGGTGAGACCGGCGTCGTCGGCGACGGCGGCCAGGCCGAGCGCGGCGCCGACCGAGCTCGCCGCGATGAGATTGTGCCCGCACGCATGGCCGAGGCCGGGCAGCGCGTCGTACTCGGCGCACAGCGCGATCCGGACCGGCCCGCCGCCGAACCGGGCGTGGAAGGCGGTGTCCAGGCCCAGGTAGGACGAGGTGACATCGAATCCGGCGCGGTCCAGCAGCTCGGGTACGGCGGCCGCCGCCCGGTGCTCCTCCCAGGCGGTCTCCGGGTCGGCGTGCAGCCGCTCGGACAGGCCGATCAGCTCCTCGGCGTGCCGGTCGACCTCCTGCCGGGCGGCGTCTTTCAGCGCCCTCATCACAGATCGCCCGGTACGCCGTAGGAGGGGGCGGAGGCAGGGTCGAGTCCACGGCGCACATAGTCGTCCCGCTGCGGCAGCCAGACGGCGAGGAGTTCGGCGAGCCGGTCGACGGGGTCGTCGGCCCAGTCCACGCGCAAGTCGGTCACCCGCCAGTCCACGTCCGCGACGACCGCGAGCCCCGCGGAGTGCACCGGCCCCTCCTCGCCGCCGGCCTCGACAGCGGCCTTCAGGGCGGTGACCAGCCGCTCCTCCAGCTCCCCGGTGGCGGCGGCGTACGCGTCGAGGAGGACACCGGGGATGTGCTCGCCACACAGCATGTTGCCGGCCGCCACCGCGCCCTCGGCGGTGGCCGAGGCGTGCCTGCCCAGGGTGTGCGGTCCGCTGAAGGCGAACCCGGGCCCGGAGCGGCCCACCACGGTCAGCTGGCGGTACGCGATGGACTTCGCGTTGCGCGCTGCGCCGGTGACACCGGCCAGGGCGCGTTCCGCGTCGCCGTGGTCCGCCAGCCCCGCCAGCAGGCTGGTGCCGAGCGTGGGGTCGGTGATGTTCTGCGAGGCCGCCGCGCCGACCCCGGGCCGCAGATGGGCGACCCGGGCAGCGACCGCCGGACTCGATGAGCTGGCCACGATGCCGAACCGGTCGCCATCGCGGACCACCAGGGAGAACGTCATGCCCGCACCTCCTCGGGGATCACGGCGACGGCGTCGATCTCGCACAGCCACTCCGGACGGGCCAGCGCCGACACCACCAGACCGGTGGAGATCGGGTGGACCCCCTTGGTCCAGCGGCCCACGGTGCGGTACACCGCCTCGCGATACCGCGGGTCGATCAGATAGATGGTGAGCTTGACCAGGTGCTCCATCCGGCTGCCCGCCTCTTCGAGCAGCATCTTGATGTTCGCCATGGCCTGCTCCGCCTGTGCCTCGGCGTCGCCGACGCCCACCGACTCACTGGTGTCGAGGTCCTGACCGATCTGGCCCCGGACGTACACGGTGTTGCCCGCGACCACGGCCTGGCAGAGGTCGTTGTCGAGGTTCTGCTCGGGATAGGTCTCGCGGGTGTTGAACGGCCGGATCCGGGTGTGCCCGCCGGCGACGATCGGGGCCTTCGCCTGGCGGCCCTCGTTCATGGAGGTCATCGTCCGCTCCTCAGTTCTTCCGGCCCGCCGGGGCGGCGGCGGGCCGGTCGGTGGTGCCGTACGCGAGGTAGGCCCGCTGGGTCGTGATGTGGTCGGCGACGTACCGGGCGTCGTGCCAGACGCCCCAGATGAAGCTCGAGCCGCGGCGGGACTGCCAGGGCAGGCCCAGGAAGTACACGCCGGGCTCGGACGACACACCGCGTCGCTGGTTCGGCCGGCCGTTCCCGTCGAACGCGTCGACCTCGAGCCAGCCGTAGTCGGTGGCGAAGCCGGTCGCCCAGACGATCGAGGTGACACCGGCCCCGGCCAGGTCGAGCTCCAGCCGGGGGTCGGTCACACACTCCGGGTCCGGCCCGAGGACATGGGCCTGTGGCTCCTCGGGCAGATCGAGCCCATTGCGCTCGACATACTCATCGGCCGCCCGGAGGAGCTCGAGATACTTGGCGTCGCCGAGCGCGATGTTGGTGGCCAGATCCGGCGCGAACCGCAGCACGCCCTCGTCGTAGGACGAGGTCAGACCGACGAGCTCGATCCCCTCGGCGGCCAGGGCACGGAAGTCCACGGTGTGGCCGCCGCGAGCGCCGCTGACCGCGATGGTCACATGCTCGGCGCCTCGGGGCGGCGTCTCCGCGTCCCACCGCCCGAGCACCCCGAGCCACCAGCAGAAGTCCCGTCCGCGGTACTCACGGGCCGGACGGTCGTGCGGACCGACGGAGAGGAAGACCCGGCGCCCGGACCGGCGCAGCTCATCGGCGATCTGCACCCCCGAGGACCCGCCCCCGACCACGAGCACCGCGCCCTCGGGGAGCTGCTCCGGGTTGCGGTACCCACTGGAGTGGATCTGCACCGGGACGGCACCGTCCGGGACGATGGGCGGGATCACGGGCCGCTGGAACGGCCCGGTCGCGGCCACGACGAAGCGCGCGTCGATGGCGCCCTCCGACGTCTCGACCCGGAAGCCGGGCCGCCCGGCGTGCCTGCGCACCGAGGTCACCTCGACACCGCACCGGATCGGGGCGCCTATCTTCTCGGCGTACGCGACGAAGTAGTCCGCGACCTGCTCCTTCGAGGCGAAGGCATCGGGGTCGACATCGGAGAACTCCAGCCCCGGGAACCGGTCGTGCCACGCTGGCCCGTTCGCCACCAGGGAGTCCCACCGCTCCGAACGCCACCGCTCGGCGATACGGTGCCGTTCCAGGACGATATGCGGCACGCCATGAGCCCCCAGGTGCTCACTCATGGCCACACCCGCCTGGCCCGCCCCGACGACGACTACGTCAGTCTCTTCACTCAACTTTCAGCCTCCACTCAGGCGGTAGTCCATCCCGGTGTCGCGTTGACTGTGCTACCGCACGAGGGATCCTTGGACATGGCCGTAGTTCTGTCCAACAGATGTTTCCGCTGTAGGCGATCTGATTTATAGATTTGCACCAGCGCCTCGGCCAGCGGGGCGCTCACCGCCCGCAGCGCGGGCAGGTACGGCCAGGCGAACCCGACGTCCCCGCCCGCGCCCCCGTTGGCGACCGACGAGCGCAGCCAGCCCCTCCTCACACCGGGAAATCACCCTCAAGAAGCTCTGGGGTCTCCGCACGCCCGGGTGCCGGGCGGACGCGTGTTCATACGGCGGAGGGGTGGTCCACTCTGCCGTTCACCCCGGCCTTCCGGGGGCCCGGAACGCGCCGTCCCAGGTTGACGAGCCGGTCACGCAGCAGTTCGGAGAGCTCCTGCTGTTCCTGCGGGGTCAGCTTGCCGAGCAGGCCGGCCATCTCCTCCTGCCAGTCGGTCTCCTCCCGGACCAGGCCGGGGTTCTGCACCGACCAGTCGAGCACCTGGCTGACCTGGTCCGGGTGTCTGACCAGCCACAGAGCTGCCAGGGAGACGGGCCCGTTACGCAGGGCCTGGATGCAGAAGTCGTACTCCTCACGGCGATGCGCCGTCCATGAGTACGGCAGGCCGGCGTCCCCCGGCTGCCCCAGGCGCAGTTCGCCATCGGTGTCGCGGGCCTGGACATCCGTGACGCGGTAGGTGAGCCCCACACTCTCCAGACGCTGGGGCGAAGCCAGGTGGTGCATCATCTCGGGGGCGCCAAAGCTGCGACCCCCGGTGGTCTGAGCCTCTTCCATCTGGTGGAGGCACTGGTCGAGGTTCTTGCGTACGACGTCCCATCCGTAGGCCGTCCGGGAGCGCACTACCTGCGCCGGATCGTGCACCCACCACAACACGCGCACATTCACCGATTCCGTGCCATATGCGGTCGGCAGCGCCACGCTCCGGGTTTCGGGCTGTTCTCCGAGCCGGACACGGAAGGCTTCCTCGTAGCCCAGCAGCCGGGGTAGGGAGGGCATCGCACCGTCGGCGGCCATGCCGGGCTCCGTGCCGCGGGGACGCTTGGTACCCAGCACGTGGTGGGCACCCTCCCGATCCCGCAGGACCAGGGCCCGGTCGCGCCGCCCGGACAGACGCTGGCGAAGGATCTCGCGCCACGGCGCGTGCGGGGCGAGGGTGTAGACGGGGCAGCTGTCCTCGGTTGTCACGATGTCCTCCCGGATGAGTGCGGGTCGCTGTACGGGGGTCGCGGCGCCGGCTCGCCCTCGCGCCAGACGTTCAGCGCCCGGCGCGCGATGTCCCGTCCGACCAAATCGGTGTCCTCGTGCCGGTCGATCACCACGAACAGCCGGAACACTCCGTGTCGCATGTCCTGTGCCAAGGCAGTGAGCAGGGTTTCCACGGCCTCCTTCTGCTGTTCGCTCCAGGCGGCCATGCGGCACCACCCGATCAGGTGCCTGGCTGTGGTGTCGAAGGTGTCGTCGTCGTCCAGTGTCCGGTGGACGAGGTCGACGATCTGCCACGCGCACTCTCCCGCGCCCAGTAGCTGTTGCTGGAACCAGGAGGGGTCCGCCAGCAGACGGGGAAAGTTGCGGAGCGCCAGCTCGGCATCGGTCCCCTCCTGGCCCGCCCATTCGGCCAGGTGCCTGAAGACCAGCGTCTGACTGCCCGAGTTGAAGAGACCGACCAGGGCCGAGTCCACCGCCCTGCGCACGGCGCTCTCCCCCTCGTCGTCCAGACCGTGATGGAGACCGCCCAGCAGCCGCATGGCGAGGTCCGGCCGGGAGAGCCCGAAGTCGGTACCACAGGTGTACGCCACGGTGGACCGGAGCTGCTGACTCCGTGCCCAACTCCATTCACGGAGGCGATGCTTGACCTCTGTGGCCAATACGGGATCCTTCGCCGCCACGCCCATCGCATGAGCGGCGATGATCCGACTGCTGCGACGTTCGGACCCGGCGAGGGCGCCGATGTGGCGCAGTGCTCGGCGTCCGCCGCCCCACCCTGCGGCCATGCCCATGACTCGGCCCACCGGCTGCGTAAGCTCCGTCTCGTTCCTGACCGAGTCCATCCACGAAGTCAGCACCTGGGACAGCCGGCCGTACTCACGCCATACGTAGCGGAGTACGGTCTCGGCCTGCCGCTGCCGGGTGAACCGCACCGGTTCCACCGCGAAGGTGTACTGGGAGGTCGCGCGGATCTCCTTGGGCGCGCATTGCGCGCGTACGGAGCGCAGCAGGTCTTCCAGGGATCGACGGAACACGAAGTGCGGGTTGGGCCGAGGCTGTTCCCGCTTGCCCTGATCGCCCGTGCCCTCCTCGGACGGTGGCAGTACGGAATCCAGACGACCCTCTGCCACTTCGAGGAGCCGTTCGGACTCTTCCCTGATGATGCGGTGGTCCAGCCCCTCGAAGACGCAAGTCGCCAGTAGGAAGGCGAGCCCGTCGGAGTCGTCCCGCAGATCCTTGATCAGGTCCGGCACCTCGCCCTCGGCGAGGAAGCTCAGACGGTTCCGGAGGCCCGTGGCGTCCGTACCGTCCTCGCCCGAGTCGACCACCGCGGCGACGAGTTCCGCGACTTCGGCGGGAACCAGCTCCGGTACCAGCAGGTCGTCCAGCAGCCCCGGTTCCAGCCCCGCGAGCAGCAGGTTCCGATGCACCGGGTCCGGTACGGCGGCCCGCAGACGGGCGTCGAACACCGCCCGCGGCGGCGCCGGTCGGCAGACCTGGGGGGTCACATGGAGGTCCCGCTCCAGACGCCGTACGAGTTCGGGGTCTTCCGGCAGCACGATCACCATGCGGGCATTGGCCTGGTGCAGCAGGCTCCGCAGATTGCCCACCATGCCCGGGCGCAAAGGGTACTTGGGCACCAGCCCGTCCACGAGGTACCCGCGGGCGTCGGCATGGGTGGGCCGCCAGGTGGCGAGGTCCATGTCGCTGTCGACCGCGCGCAGCGCCATGCTGCCGCTGTGGCGGTGCAGCAGGTTGAGAGCGGTCGTACGGCGGCCGGAGCCGGGTGCTCCGGTCAGGAAGAGGACACCGCTGTCGAGCTTCCTCAGCCCTTCCGGGAACCACTCCGGCTCCGCGAAGCCGAAGGCCGCGTCCTCGATCTCATCCTCGGAGATGGGGCCTTCGCGCGCCTCCACCCGGTGGGTGCCCGCACCGGTCGTATGGCTGTGGCTGCTCACACGCTGGCCGCCGTGCACAGAGCCCGTGTTGATGTTGCCGTTGGGGGCGTAAATAAACGGTCCCCGGCCGTTGCGGCCGGCACCACCGAACAGGTCGTCGATTCCGGGGATGGAGCCCTCGTCACCGACACCGTCCTCGTCGTCGAATCCGTCCGACTCCCCCTGGCCCGTGGCCTCCGGTTCCTCCCGGGCGGTGTGGTCGTCCCCTTCCTCGGCGGCCGGGGCCTCGGGTTTCCCGGCGACCGGAGCCATGGTGCCGACGGGGAGTTCGGGGCGCCGGTCCCGCTCGCTCATCGGTGCCCCGAGTTCTTGTCGCCGCGGACGGTATCGCCCTGGGTGCCGTGGACCGTACCCGCCTTGCTGCCGCCGAATTGGTCGCCGGCGACGTGTGTGTTGGTGCGCGTGTTGTTGACGCTCTGGCCCCCGTGCACAGTGCCGGTGTTCACGTTTCCGTTGTCGGCCCTGTTCGTGACGGTTCGGGGATCCGCCACGTGGCCAGGGTCGCGCGGGCTGTCCTCGTGCGCCCGCTGGGCCTCCTGGTCCTCGATCACCTGGTCCCCCAGGATCCGACGGTCGTACAGCGTGCCGGAGGGAGCGGGTACGTACAGCCAGGCGCGCTGGGCGAACGACTTGCCTTCCACCGTGGCCGGAACCTCGGTGAAGTAATCGAGATGGCGGCCCGTGTAGCCACTCTCGACCGCGTCCTGGTGGCAGCGGTCCGAGAGGATGGCCGCGACCTGAGTGACGTTCTCACTGGATGCGGCCAGCATCGCCTTGACAGGGCGGGAGTCGAGCAGCCGGTGGGTGTCATTGCGCGGCGTCCCCTTCCCGTCCTCCCGCTCCCCCGAGTCGGTCACCGGCCCGATGTGCAGGCTGACGCGAAGCCGGATGCGTACAGCCCCCATGGAGTGCACGTTGAACTCGGTGAGCACCTCCTGGAGTGTGCTCAGCCAGGGGTGAATGACGAAGGGCATCGCCGTCGGGTCGAAGCCGAACACAAAGCCGTCGCCGGTGGAGTCGGGGAACCGCCTGTCGTTCCAGACGTCCGCGATTCCCGCACGCTCGAACGATCTGGCGAGGAGCTGGGGAATGGCCCGGCTGATGAGGTCGTGCTCGATGGCCGGATAGCCGGTGAAGTCCTTCGCGTCGACGGCCACGATCCCTCGGTAGGGCGGCAGCGGCCGACTGCGGGTGTAGGGCGCGGCGGTCGCCTGGGGCAGCGGCAAATGGGGTTGGAAGTGCTCGGACATCTGGTGCTCCTTCACGGAATCGACGAATGGGACGTGGGCGGTCTGGAACGTCCGCGGGAAACGGATCGAACCGCCGTGTCCCTCGAGGCTCGCGAATCGACGTCTCGCCTTCCGCTCTCTCAGTGCGGATAACGGGTGACAGGCGCCACAGACACCACGGAGGCTGCCGGGTTCATCCGCCGTCGGAGTTCGCGACTCGACGCAATGCCGGCAGATCGTCGATCACGATGCGCTTGCGTCGCGCCCACACCTGACAGGACTCCAGTTCACGCAGAAGTCGGGTGATGGTGTTTCGGGAGACCCGCAAGTGCTGTGCCAATTCGTCATGTGTGACGGCCAGTTCCCGGGCGCGCGAGATGTCGGCGAACTTCACGAGGGTCACCGCCAGCCGGTGCAGTACGTCCCCGCCCCCGCGGGCTTGTGTCGACTCGCGCAGCCGCGCCAGCGCGTAGCGCTCAAGGACGGGCGACAGCTCGTGCGCGTCGACGAACCGGGTGAACTCCGGGGCCATCATGACTGCGACCTTGCAGCGGGTCAGCGTCTCGACGCTCGCCAGTCGCACGCCGCCGCCCCGTACGGCTACCTCGCCCAGCAGCTCGCCCGGACCACGGAATGCCAGCAACGTGGGCGCCCCGCTCCGTGAAGTCCGCACCACCTTGGCCACACCTCGGAGAACGGCCAGTACCAGGGTTCCGGGCTCGCCCTGTTGCAACAGCAACACACCGGGTGGATGCCAGCGCTCGTAGGACTGTCGGACCAGATCGTCCCAGACTGCTTCTCCGGCGAGATCACGCAATGTCTCGCCCGGTGTCTCGGATGCCCCCACGGAGCTGTATGGGAAATCGCTCATGCAACGACCTTGTCCTGCGTGAGCCTGCGCTACACAGCCGGTCCATCCGTGCGCCTTGGCCTACTGCTCCCGTTCCGGCCGACGGTGTATCGGCTGACAGAGACCGGGCGCGACGGCCGGCGCCGCGCCCGGTCCGCTTACCCTTGCGCTCAGCCCCCGTGGACCGAGTCCTCCTGGTCCGGGATGACGCTGCGGTCCTGCCGCCGCACCGGGCCCGGCGTGCCGTCGGGGTTGGTGTAGCCGGTGGTGGAGCAGGGGTAGGCGGCTTCCTTGCGGGGCAGTGGCTCGATGAACATGGGGTTGATCAGCCAGGTGCCGTCCGCGTTGTCGTAGGCCCGGCACATGATCTCGTTCTTGTTCCGGTTGAGGACCAGGCCCGCTCCGGTGGCGTCGCCGACCATCGTCACATCGGTGTCGGCGTCGCCCCCGGCGATCACCGGGCGGTTCTGGGGAGCCTGCCGCTTCCAGGCGTCGGGGCCGGTGACGCCGAACGCCTTCTCGTTGAGCCAGCAGCGCTTGCCCTCGATATAGGGCATGACCGTGCCCTTACTGGCGGGTTCGCCGCCGCACCCCTCCTGGGTGTAGGTGATCCGCCCGTGGCGGTCGAGCAGGTTGCGGATGGCGAGGACGTGCTCGCGGTCGACGCCGACGCCGCCCGCCCAGGCGTTGGTGACCGGGGTGCTGCCGGCGGAGTCCACCCACACCTCGAAGCCCGCCTTCTTCAGGACCCGGATCAGATCCTTGATCTGCGGGTTGTAGCGGGCGTAGGCGTGCAGGGTGTGGCTGCCGACCCGCTGGGTGGCGCCGACGGGCGCGGCCAGCGCCTCGGCCCGGGACTTCCGTGCGTAGGAGGTGACCTCGGCCTCGGTGTGACCCGCGAACAGCTGGGGCACCCAGGCGTATTGGGGAAGGGTCCGGCGGCTGTTCCACTCCCCCGCGAATGCCTTGTGGCCGTTCATCAGGGTGGCCTCGCTGCGGATGGAGAAGATCTCGTCCGTGCAGGCGGTGTCGGTGGACGTCGGCAGTGGCGCGCCGACGGGCACATCGGTGCCGCACGCCTCGGTCAGGGTCCGGTCGGCTTCCTCGGTCAGCCAGGGGCTGGTGTCGGACCAGTGTGCCGGTCGCAGGATCTTGTCGTGTTCGAGGGCCCAGGCGATGGCGAGGTCGGTGATGTCGTTCTTGGAGACGGTGTTGTCCCAGTCGAAGGCGGCGACCGGCCGCTCGCCATGGCGCGCCTGTGGGTTGCCGCAGGTTCCCCGCTCGTCGATCACCCGCTGAAGCCGCTCCCTGTTGTCGCCGTACCACGCGAGCGAGGATGAGAGGCGCGGGCAGTACGCCCGTTCCGCGGTGGTCTCCGCCGCGTAGGTGGTGCTCGCCGGAATCAAGGACATCAGTGCGGCGACCGATGCCAGCCCGAGGGCGGCACCCAGGGGAGCAGTGCGCATGCGGTGGCTCTCCTTCGTAACGAGGACGGTGAGAACGACACGTTCATCTGACGGACAGCGGAACGCCTTGCACCGTACGCGCAATGATCACCCGGGTACACCGTCCGGTCGCTCGGCGCCCAAGCGGAGCGGACGGGTCCGGCGCATCACCCATTGAGCCCCTTGCGAGGAGCGCTCCGCACCCTCGACCTCTTAATGTCGCGGCAGGGGCCGATGTGACCTAAGGAGAGCTTCCGCTCATGCGCGTGTTCAGATCACGACGACGCCTGATACGGATCCGTCTGTGCGCATCGGCAGCCGCTGTCGCGAGCGCCGCCCTGATGACCAGTTGCGGAACCGGGCCCCCGGACGCCCGCTCCATGGCCGGAACACCCAGCGCACGGCTCACCGGGCCCTCGGCGGCGAAGAGCGCCAGGCCCACCGTGGTCATGGTGCATGGCGCCTGGGCCGATACATCGAGCTGGAACGGCGAGATCGAGATTCTCCGGCGCAAGGGGTACGCCGTCCGCGCCATCGCCAACCCGCTGGAGAGCCTGACCACCGACTCGCGTACGGTGGCCGACTTCCTGCGGAGCGTCCCCGGGCCCGTCGTCCTGGTGGGCCACTCCTACGGCGGCTCAGTGATCACCAATGCGGCCGCCCGGAGCAACAACGTCAAGGCACTCGTCTACGTGGACGCCGCCGCCCCCGCCGTCGGGGAGACCACCGGGGCGCTGAGCGGTTCCGCGTCCGCCCTGAGCGCGCCGCCCGGCACGCTGTACGACGCGGTGCCCTACGCGAACGCCCCGAGCGGAGCCCGCAATCTCTACCTCAAGAAGAATGTCTTCCTGAAGAAGTTCGCCGGCAGCGTGCCGGTGCAGCAGGCCACGGACCTGTGGGCCGCGCAACGCGCCGCGTCCACCGCCGCGTTCAACACCCGTTCCAAGTACGCGGCGTGGAAGACCATTCCCTCCTGGTACTTCATCAGCAGCGGCGATCGGATCATCACCCCCGAGTCGGAGCGGAGGATGGCCCGGCGCGCGGGTTCGAAGGTCACCACCTTCCGCGGCGGCTCCCATCTCACCCTCATCTCCGACCCGGAGCCGGTCGCCAAGGTCATCGAATCGGCCATCAACGCCGTGACGTGAGAGTGCGGGCCCGGTGGTCACCGGGCCCGCTCCCCCGGGTGTCAGCCCCGGGCCATCGCGATGGAACCGGCGAGGCGTTCACCGGCCTCGTAGATCATGTACGGCACACCCTTGTCCGTGCCGAAGGAGGGGGCCGCGGCCCGGCCGTTCTCGGGTGCCGAGGAGTGGGAGTCGTAGAAGACACCGAGGTGCTTGCGGAGCGAGAAGTCCTTGCCCACCTCGGTGATCATGAGGTCACCGCCGCTCGACTTGTCCTTGTTGTAGACGACGAACGCGGAGCCGTTGCGCGTCAGCAGATGCGGGCCCCCGACGTTGACCGCGCCGACGTCCGAGTGGCGCACCAGGGGTGTCTGGGCGAAGGTCCAGTTGCGGCCGTCCGCGGACCAGCCCCAGCCGATGTCCCGGTGGTCGGTGGTGTTGTTGATCATGAACAGCATCACATAGTGGGCGCCGCGGGCGGGCAGGTCGTACTGGAACACCCGGGCGTAGGACGTCTCGGTGGTGCCCGCGGGCATCATGGACGTGCTCAGGACCACCTTGTCGTAGGTGAAGTGGATGCCGTCCTTCGAGCGGGCGAGCCGGGTCGTGGTGTTCTCGCCGTGGAAGTACAGCCAGAACTCCTTGACGTCCGCCTTCCACAGCACATGCGGCGAGGAGACATGGCTGACCGAGTAGTGCGGGTCCCACTTGTTGGCGACGATCGGGTTCGACGGGTACTCGGTGAACGGGCCCTCCAGGGAGTTCCCGTAGGCCAGGCAGATGCCGCCCGGCGCGTCATGCGGCGCGTAGTACAGGTAGTAGCGGCCCAGCGGCGAGGAGAGCTTGTCGTACACCCCGCGGATCGTGGGGAAGATGATCTCGCCCGTCGGGTTGTACTTCAGCTTCGACGGGGTGAGCAGTGTGCGGACGTAGGCGTAGTCGGGAAATCCGCCCGGCGCGGCCGACGCGGACGACGTCGCCAGCCCGCCGAAGGTGAGCGCCGCGCCGGAGAGGGCGGTGGCGCGCAGGAACATACGGCGGTCCGGGCCGGACTGCGGCTCATGCATGATCGGCTCCTGAAGTCGTTGCGGTTGCGGTCAGAGGTGGGTGGAGGCGGTGACGCACAGGCCGCCGAAGGCCACGGCCCATACGTAGGGCAGGGTGCGCACCATCACCTGGTGCGGGGAGACGCCCGCGTACTGGGCGCTCCACACCGTCTGGGTACTGGTCGGGTCGGCCACCCCGAAGACCTGGTTGTACGAGGCGGTCATGCCGAGGACGGCGACGGCCGGGTAGATGCCGGTGGCGATGAGGACGCCCGCTATCCCCGCGCCGAGGCCGAAGACGTTCAGCGGGCCCCGGAACAGGCACAGCGGCACCAGCAGGGTGAAGACGAGGACGAACAGCACGGCGTTCTGCGGGCTGACCGCCTTGACCAGCGGCTCCAGCGCGTCGATCGCGCCGGGCAGCTTGACCGCGGCGAGCAGGATGCCGATCGCCACGAACAGGGTGATCGGCGGCGCGGCCACCTCGAATCCGCCGTACAGGGTCCGCAGCAGACGGCGGTTCATCTCCCGCGGCCGGGTCGTCGTCACCAGCGCGTACGCCACTCCGCCCAGCAGCGCCGGGATGATGGCCACGTCCAGGCCCAGGGCGAGCGCGAGCGGCACCGCCGGGGTCAGCAGCGCGTACCACGGGGCGTCGCCGGGCAGCCGGCGGCGGTCGTCGCGCGAAGGCCGCTCCCGCACCGACTTCAGGGACCAGGTGTGCTCCACGCCGCGGCGCCGCGACTCCACCAGGACGTAGGCGACGGCCGCCACCAGGGCGAACGGGAACAGCTTCACCATGAAGCCGCGCACCGTGTCGATGGGCAGGTCCAGGGCGGTGGAGAAGAACTGCCATACCGGCAGTTCGAACGGCACGCCCACGGCGATCCCCATGAGGATCGTGCCCGCCGCGGTCACCTTGGGGATGCCGACCGCGATCATCGCGGGGATACCGATCAGACCGGCGAGCATCGCCGCGGGCGCCGATCCGGTCACGGTGCCGACCAGCGCGGATACGGCGAGCACACCGAGCGCCACGAACACCGGCCGGTCGCCGCCGAATTCGACGATCTTACGGACCAGAGTGCCCGCGATACCGGTCTCCTCCAGGAGCTTGCCGAGCCACGACCCCAGCAGGATCGCGATCATCGTGGCGGCGAGCGCGGGCGCCCCCTCCTGGAGCACCGTGTCGAGCACGCTGCCCTTGCCGGAGAGCGGCGCACCCGCCAGGAACGCGATCACCACGGCGAGCAGCACCAGGGCGAACGCCGTGGGCAGCTTGCGGCTGAGCATGGCGGCGACCCCCGCCGCCATGACGAGCAGAATGACGACACCCATCGATCAGTTCTCGCTTTCGCAGGACACGACGGCGGCCAGCGCCTCCGTGAGCAGCAGAGGGCTGCGGCCCAGGCCGCACGCGGCATGGGCGTAGGCGTGCGCGGCGACCTCGTCCGCGCCCGCGACATACGCGTACAGTCGGCGGCGCCCGAACCGCAGTGCCGTATGGCCCAGCGTCCGTTTGAACTCGGCGCGCACCTCGGCGTGGTGGAGCCAGACGTGTGCCCGCTCATGGGCGAGGGCGGCGGCGCGCACCGACCCTTCCGGGAACCAATGGCGCCAGCCGCGCTCGGCGACCAGCCGCTCGGCCCGCTCGACGGTGTCGATGTACACCTCGACCACCGGCGGCCGGGACCGGTACCTGGCCAGCAGTCCGGCGTCCAGCCCGCCGTCCCGCTCCACGATCCGTACGGCCTCGGCCCGCGGAGTCATCCGGCGGCCGAACTCCGTTGCCGCCAGGGCCCATTGGCGCAGCAGCGCGGGATCGCGGCCCTCGTGCGTGGGTGTCCCCCCGAGCAGGCGGACCGCGAGGTCCACGTCCGGGTCACAGATCATGTCCGCGACGCTCATGTCCGTGACTCCACGACGGCGACGACCGGCTCCCCGGCGCCGCGCGGACGCAGCTCGGTGCGGGCCAGAGCCAGCAGCGCCGCGGGCTCCAGAACACCGGAGAGGTCCGCGATCCGGCCGCCCACCAGGAGCCGCACGGCCGGGGCCCGTACGCCGCCGTCACCATAGGAGGTGGCGTCGCGGACCAGCGCGGCGAGCGCCTCGCCCGAGCTCTCCACCGTCATGGTCGCCACCCGCGCGTCCGCCGCGCCGAGCCGCACCACACCGTCCGCGTCGACCACCCGCACCGGGTGGCGGGCCGCCCGCAACCGGCGCCGCACCTCGGTGCCGTACACCGTGTAGGCGTCCGTGCCGGCCAGTGTCCGCACACGTGTCTCGGGTGTTTTGAGGCTGGTGGCGGCGGCGCGCAGCCGCTCATCGGCGTCGGCGCGGTGTGCCCGGTCCTGGGTGCGCAGTTCGGTGGCGCCCGTCGCGACCGCCCGTACGGTGTTGGTCTGCGGATCGACGGTCACCTCCACCTCGACACCGTCGGCGGCGGCCCCCTGCGCGACGACGGCCCGCTCGGCCTCGGCCCGTACCGCGAGGATCTGCTCCTGGGTGGCGCCGGGCACGATGCGCTCGACCTGCTCGCGCACCAGCGCCAGCGCCACCCCTACGGGACTGATCACCTCGCTGTGCCGGGCGATGCGCCCCTCGAGCCCGGCGGAGGCGGCCAGATGCGGGGTCACCGCGGCCGCGCCACCGCCACCGCCCACCAGGAGTGCCGTGTCCCGGTCCAGCCGGTAGTCGCGGATCATGGCGTCCACCACCGCCCTGACCTGCTCCGTTCCGGCGTCGAGCACCGCCCGCGCCGCACCGGCCACATCCGTGCCGAGCGTGGCGGCCAGCGGGGCGAGAGCGGCCCGCGCGACCTCCTGGTCGCTGCGCGCGAAGTCCTCCTCGCCGACCCGCCCGAGCGCGTTCGCCGCGCAGGTCATCGTCACCGCGAACCGGCCGCCCGCCGCGTCGAGGACCAGGTAGTCGTCCGGGTCACCGGCCATCGGCCGGACCGTGGCCACCCGGGCGTCCCGCAACTCGTCGAGCGTGGCGAAGCAGGCGTAGGGCAGGCCCGCGATATGCGCGCTGCGCGGACCGACGCCGACCACCCGCCCGTCGGAGACCCGCACCATGGAGCCGCCGCCGATCCCGACCGTGCGGACGTCGAGGGCGCTCAGATAGGAGGTCTTGCCGAGGATCGTGGCGTGGCGCACCGCCACCTTTCCCCGCCGCACCACGCTGATGTCGGTCGAGGTGCCACCCGTCTCCAGGAACACCCCCTCGCTGATCCGCTCCTGCATCAGCGCCCCGGCGACGCCCGCCGCCGGGCCCGACAGGATCGTCAGCAGCGGCCGCCGGCGCATCTCGTCCAGCGACATCACCCCGCCGTCGCAGCGCATCACCATCAGCGGCGCGGTCACCCCGGCCTTGGCGATGGACGAGTCCACCAGATCGGCCGTCGCCAGCATCCGCGGCAGGATGGCGGCGTTCACCACCGCCGTGCGGGTCCGCTTGTGCAGTCCGTACATCGAGGTGATCTCATGGGCGGCGGCCAGCGGCAGCCCCGTGGGCCGCGCCACGTCGAGCACGGCCCGCTCGCCATCGGGCCGGTCCACGCCGAACGGCTCCGTGGCGACGAGGACCTCGGCCCCCTCGGCGCGCACCCGCTCCACGGCCGCGCGCACCTCGGCCTCCTCGGTCGGGTCGGCCACATGCGCGTACGCCAGCGGAAGCCGCTTGCCGGGGGTGAGTTCCAGCTTGCCGAAGGCGGCGAGCCGCCGTGTGATCACCGCGCCGGGCCCGCTGCCGATCCCGATCAGCCCGACCGTGGCCACATCGCCCTCCAGCAGGGCGTTGGTGGCCTGGGTCGTGCCGTGCGCCAGGAACACCACGTCGCCCGCCGTCCGGTCGACCTTCGCCAGGAGCTGTTCCAGCGCCTGGACGATGCCGTGGGCGACGCCGTCCTCGTGGTGGTGGCTGGTGGGCACCTTCACCTGGCCCACCAGCGTGAGCGTGGCGGCGTCGACCGCCACGGCATCGGTGAACGTGCCACCCACGTCGATGCCGACGCGGATGCGGCGGTCTGGAGTCATGGCGGGCACCTCCTTGTGTGTTGACGTGCTTGGGTTGACGAAGACGGGGACCGGAAGAGAGGGAAGAGAGGGGGCGAACAGGGCTGGGGGAACGGGGCGGGGAGAGCCGTCGGACGGGGTCAGTAGCCGCGGACGTCGGGCCAGCGGCGCTGCACCCCCGCCCGGTCCAGGAGGCGGCCGAACTCCTCGAACCGCTTGTCCTCGGCCTGCACCTGGTGCGGCTCCACGCCCGCGTCCAGGCAGTGCGCGGCGAGCGCGCCCGCGACCTCGCCGATGTTCCACTCGACGGGGTGCAGCCGGTAGCAGCCGTTGGTGATGTGGGTGGTGCCGATGTTCTTGCCCGCGGGCAGCAGGTTCCGCATCCGGCGCGGCAGCAGCGCGCCGAGCGGGATCTCGAACGGCACGGAGCCGATGTCGATATAGGTGTCGCCGCCGGTGGAGGGGTGCAGGTCGATGCGGTAACCGCCCACCCCGACCGAATCGCGGTACCGGGTCGTGCCGTAGGGGCCGACCACATCGATCGCGACGTCCTGCTCGACGACGGTGGTCACCGCCTTGATCCGCCGCGCTTCGCGCACATAGGCCGCCTTGGCCAGACCGTCCGCGGTGCCGGTGACATCCGGGCGGATGCGCAGCCCCGGGAAGCCGGTGCCGCCATCCACGCGCGGCGCCTCCGTCTGGAGCCAGTACAGCACCGACAGCGACAACTGGCGTGCCTCGCACAGGGCTTCGGCCTCCTGGCCGATGTACGGCTTGAGCCAGTAGTCGTTCAGCGGCCAGTTGACGAGGGTGATGTCCGAGCCGAAGGCGCCGGGCCGGTGCAGCCCACGGGCGAGGATCCGGCGGAACCCCCACAGCTCCTTGTCCCCGGCGTCGGCGCTCTGGTCGGCGCTGACCGCCAGCGGGTCGAGATCCGGGTTGGGTACGAAGGTACGAGGCACGGGCTCCAGGGTGCGCGGGTCGGGCGCCTCGAAGCCGAGCAGCGGACCCGGCCAGAAGTCGGGCCGGTAGGAACGCCAGAAGTCGTAGTCCTCGGGCCGCTCCACGGTGTGGTCCTCGCCCTCGTGGTGCGAGAGCGCGAAGCACACGGTGATGCCCTGCTGGTTGTCCGGCCGCGCCTCGGCCGGGGCATGCGGCTCGTCGAACTCGTCCCGCGCCTCGGCCCCGTTGGCGTGCTCCACCCCGGCGAGTTCGAGCAGCTCACCGGTCTCGGTGGCGTCGAGGACGTACCGGGCGGTGAACGTGGTCAGCCCACCGCCGCGCAGGTCGCGCACGGTCACCGCGCGGATCACATCGCCGTCCGTCTCGGCGGACACGGGGCGGTGTTCGGTCAGGACGGTCAGCAGGCCCGCGGCCCGGTACGGGGCGATCATGCCCTCCAGCACGGCGAGCGCCACCCGCGGCTCGTGGCACAGCTTGCTGACCCGGCCGGCTCCCGGGTTCAGGTCGGCGAGCCCCAGCGCCTCGGCGCGCAGCGGGTACCACAGCCGGTAGTAGGCCCGGATTCCCTCGCGCAGCGCCCGGTACGACGCCGTCGTGCCGAACTGCTCAACCCAGGGGTGCTCGTCCGGCGGCACCGCCTGCGCGGTGAGCTGACCACCGATCCAGTCCGTCTCCTCGGTCATCACGACACGTCGGCCCGCCCGGCAGGCGCCGAGCGCGGCGGCGACTCCGCCGAGGCCGCCACCGACGATCAGGATGTCCGGTTCCGCTATCACTGTGCTCCTTGGGGTCGTGTGCGAGCTGTGGGGTTCGTCGCCGTGTGCGAGCGGTTCGTCGTCACGTGCGAGCTGTGGGGTTCGTCGTCGTATGCGCGAGCGTGGTGTTCGTTGTCCTGCGCGAGCGTGGTGTTCGTCATCGCGTGCGGGCGTGGGGTTCGTCGTCGGATGCGAGAGTTGTGGTGCTCGCTCGTCCGGGGCGTCATGGCCGTCGGCCGGGCGGACCCGCCGTCGCGCCGGTACGGAACTCGCAGACCACCAGCGGCTCTTGGGCCTCCTCACCGGCCACGAGGGCGGCGAGGAGCCGGACGGCTGCCGCGCCGAGCTGATGCCGGGGCACGTCGAACCCGGTGGGCACGGGTGCCGCGGCCAGGTCCGGCGGCGGGCTGCCGAGCAGACCGAGCGAGACGTCCCCGGGGCAGCTGAGCCCCGCCTCCCGGACGGCGGCGTCCAGTGCGCGCCAGGCCGCGCCGGTGTCCGTCTCCTCCGCGACGAACGCCGTCACCCCGTCCGCGACCAGCGCGCGCACCCGCTCCGCCGTCACCGCGCCCGCCGGGTCGGCACAGCGCAGCACCGCCCCCGGGCCCGCCTCGCCACCGACGGCCGCCAGCCCTTCCAGAAAGCCGCGCTGGCGGTCGGCGGACGCCGGGGCGTCGTCGGCCTCGCGCACCAGGACGATGCGCCGGTGCCCCAGCGCCGCCAGGTGCTCCACGACGGCGCGGCTGGCGCTGACGTAGTCGGCGCCGACCCAGGCCAGCCCCTCCAACTCCTCCCGCCGACCCAGGTGGACCACCGGGAAACCGTCGGCCACCAGCCGCTTGAGCTCGGCGCCCGGCGCATGGCGGCCGAGGAAGAGACAGCCGTCGGCCAGGCGCACCCGGCTCAACGCGTCCGGCCCGGCCGCGCCCGCCCCGCCGCTGCTCGACCCGGTGAAGAGCACCAGGTCATAGCCGCGGGCGGCCGCCTCCTGCTCCACGCCGACGAGGAACGGGTAGTACGAGTGCTGCACATCGGTCGGGAACGTCGCGGTGAAGCTGAAGACGCCGAGGAGGTTGTTGCGCGCGGCGGCCAGCCGCCGCGCGGCCGGGTCGTGTGCGTACCCGAGGCTGCGGGCGGCGTCGAGGACGCGCTGCCGGGTCTCCTCGGAGATCGTCGCCGCCTTGCCGTCCGAACGGGCCGACAGCACCAGCGAGACCGTGGCCTGCGAGACTCCGGCGAGCTGGGCCACCTCGGCCTGCCGCGGCCGTGACGTACGACTGCCCGAGCCCGGATTCCGCCCCGGCTTCGCCCGCTTCCTCGACTGCTCCACGTTCTGATTCCTTCTCGCCGTCGCATTGGTAATGCGCATTACCTATGCGCATTACCGAGCACTCTGCGGGTGCCGTACGGAACGGGTCAAGACCTGTGCGCCAACTTTCCGTCGAGCGGCACCACATCCGGCACCGGCCCCTGGCGCGGGAATCACACAGGATTCAGCACACTTCCGCCTTTCGGGTGAATAAGGAGAGATGCCAATCACATGGGAGCGCCATCGGCCGAATAGTGAGCGAGGCAGCCGCGATGGACCGACGAAGGGTGACAGCAACCATGCGCACTGAGGCCACCAAGCGAGTCGCACACGTCTTCTCCCTGTTCGACGCCAATGGCAACGGCATCCTTGAGGCCGATGACTTCGACCTCATGGCGGGCAATGTGGTCGAGGCCGCGCCCGACTCGGACGAGGCGGCGAAGGACGCGATGCGCGCGGCGTTCCGCCAGTACTGGACGACCCTGGTCACCGAACTGGACACCAACGACGACGGCAAGGTGAGCTACGAGGAGTACGTGGCCTGTGTGCTCTCGCCCGAGCGCTTCGACACCACGATCGGCGTGTTCGCCGAGGCGCTCGCCGCGCTCGGCGACCCGGACGGCGACGGGCTCATCGAACGCCCCAGGTTCGTCGCGCTGATGCGGGCGATCGGCTTCCAACCCGCGAACATCGACGCCCTCTTCGAAGCCTTCGACCCCTCGGACGACCGGATCCAGGTGGCGACCTGGGTGGCCGGGATCAAGGACTACTACGCCCCGGACAAGGCGGGCATCCCGGGCGACCTCCTGGTCTAGGGCACGGCGGCCCGAAACGGGAGTCGGCCAAGTGGCCACGGCGAGGACCGATGAGCTTTGCCCGCGGCCGCGGTCATACAGATGACCGCGCTCGCCGTCGCACTGCCCACCGAGCCACGAGGAACCGTCATGACCGCTGACTCCGCCAACACCACCGCCCACACCGCCACCGGCCCCGCCCCGTCGCCGGCCGTCTCCCGTCGGGCCGATATCGCGCTGTGGACCGGCCAGATCGCCCTCGCCCTGCTCTTCGCCGTCGGCAGCGGCCTCCCGAAGCTGGCCGGGATGTCGGCCGCCGCCGAGTCATTCGACCAGATCGGCTACGGCGACTGGTTTATGTACCTGGTCGGCGCCCTGGAAGTGGCCGGCGGCATCGGTCTGCTGATCCCACGCCTGGCCGGTCTCACCGCCCTGGCCCTGACCGGGCTCATGGTGGGCGCCGAGATCTTCACATGGACCTACCTGGACACCACCTACTGGTACACCCCGCTCATCATCGCCGTGATCCTCGGCGGGATCGCCTACGGCCGCCGCCGAGCCACGGCCACACTCCTCGGGCAGCTCTCGCACCGTGCTCGATAGGGCCGCGGCGGCCCTGAACCGTGCCGCGAAATGGCGCGAGCCCACTCCGCATGCGGAGTGGGCTCGCCCTCTGAGCGCTGGGCAGGGCTTGCACCTGCATCTCCCCGCAGGAAGCGGGGCGTCTTGCCTTGGACCACCAACGCGTGACCGGCTGCCCGAAGTTCGGGCGAGCACGACAAGATCGAGTGTAGCGCACCGCAACCTCGACCACGCCCGGCCCACCGGGCCACCGGCCCACCCGTCCACCGGGCCACCGGGCCACCGGGCCACCGGGCCACCGCAAGAACTGATCGCCATGTCGCAATCCGACGCATGTCCTCGCACGTCAACGCGGCCCTACGTTCAAGCGGTGGCATACACCTACACCGTGACGGCGCATTCACACGCCGACCCCGACGCCGTCTTCTCGATCCTGCTCCGGCCGGGGTCGTGGCCCCTGTGGTCGCGGATCGACGCCGCGGAGGTCGAAGTCGGCGATCCGGGCGATCCGCAGCAGGCCGGGGACATCAGAATCTTCCGTACCGGCAGGGCCGTCTCGCATGAGCGAATCGTCGAGCTGATCACCGACAAGCGGTTCGCGTACGAGAATGTGAACGGGCCGTTCCGGTCTTACCAAGGCGCCGTCGAACTGACACGGTCATGTGGCGGCGGCACCGACATCGTCTGGTCCGCACACTTCGCCCCCAAGTTGCCGCTGTCCGGCCCCTTTTGGCGTTGGTACCTGACCCGCTTCATGCAAGGCATGGCCGATGGCCTCGCCAAGCACGCGCAGGACAGTAGGCACTGACGCGCGAACAGGCCGATGCGGCTCAGGCCGAGCGGAGGCAGAAGGGGTGTCCGGCGGGGCTGGCGTAGACCCGGCCGCCGTTCCGCGCCGCGGGGTCTACGTCGTCCGTGGGGTTCAGCCGACGTGCGCCCGCGTCGAGCGCCAGTCTGTCCGCCGCCGCCAGGTCGTCCGTCGTCAGATCGATGTGCATCTGCTGCGAGTCGCCGTCCGGCCACTTCGGGGGGACATGCCCCTCGGCCCGCTGGATCACGAGGACCGGGAACCCGTCGATCCGGAGGAAGTGGTGGGTCGCGGTCTTCGCGATCGAGCCGCCCAGCAGCCGGTGCCAGAACGCGCTCTCGGGATCCGGCTCGGCAGCGTCGATGATCACTGCGCCGAGGTCGATGTTCATGCTCGTTTCTCCGTACTCCCCCGCTCGGGCTTGATGTCAGACCACCGGGATGATGCCGCCGTCGACCCGGAACTCGGCTCCCGTGAGCCACTTCGCACGGCCGGACGCGAGGAAGGCGATCATCTCCGCCACGTCCTCGGGATCGCCGGGCCGCCCCATCGGCACCTTCAGGTGATCCACGATCTGCCGTGTGACCTCGTCCATGCCGACGCCCTGCCGATCGGCGAGGTGCCGGAGGTGCTCGACCGCGCCCTCGGTGGCCACGAAGCCCGGCAGGACGCACACCACCCGCACCCCGTGCTCGCCCACCTCGGTCGCCAGCTCACGGCTGTACACGTTGAGTGCCGCCTTCGCCGCCGCGTAGGACACTTCGGTGCGCTGCGGCAGGCGGCTGGCGATCGACGAGACGTGCACGACCACGCCGGAACCCCGCTCGACCATCCCCGGCACCAGAATCCGGTCCAGCCGGACGGCACTGAGCAGGTTCATCTCCAGGTCCGCACGCCATGAGTCGTCGGACCGCTCGAGGGTCGACACCGGGGCGCTCGCCGCGCCCGCGTTGTCGACCAGGACATCCACCCCGCCCACGCTGTCGAGGACCCGTCTGCCGAGCTCCGCCACTCCTTGGTCCGTCGCGAGGTCCGCGGGGATGAAAGTGGCGGGCAGATCCTCCGGAGGCGTGCCGCGCGAGGCGGTCAGCACCGTCGCGCCCGCGGCGGCGAATCGACGGACGGTCGCCTCGCCCAGACCGCGGCTGCCACCGGTGACCAGCACCCGAAGGCCGCTGAGCCCCTCTTCCGGAACCGTCATGGAAGTGCTCCTCCAGTAAGATGAACCTGACTCCGGAAACCATACACAAGCGGAGTCCGATTCACCTTATGGAGGACTGTTGCCGTCGTCACGTCCGCTGCGCGCTGATGCGCGGCGCAACCGCGAAGCGCTCCTGGCCGCGGCACGGGAGGCGTTCCTCACCGGCGAGGCCGACGCCCATGTGGAAGAGATCGCCCGGCGGGCCGGAGTGGCGGTCGGGGCGCTCTACCCCCCCTTCGAGACCCCCGAAGCCCTCGTCGGGGGGGGCTACCGCCCGGAGGGC
>NZ_JANIIC010000050.1 GCF_024519315.1 Streptomyces malaysiensis subsp. samsunensis
GTCGAGGACCTCACCGTCCGCAATCTGCTGAAGAACGGCAAGCTCGCGCGCGCCATTTCCGATGCGTCGTGGACGGAACTGCGCTCCATGCTGGAGTACAAGTGCGCCTGGCACCGGCGCGAACTCGTGACGGTCGACCGCTGGTTCCCCAGCAGCAAGCTGTGCGGGGCGTGCGGGACCGTCCGCGAGAAGCTGCCACTGAACGTTCGTGAGTGGACGTGCGACTGCGGTGCGGTGCATGACCGCGATGTGAACGCGGCACGCAACATCCTGGCCGCCGGGCTGGCGGCGTCTGCCTGTGGAGACGGTGTAAGACCTCAACGGGAGTCCTCCCGGACGGGGCGGTCGTCGGTGAAGCAGGAAACCCAGCGGGCGACCGCTGGACTCCCCCGCCTCTAGACGGGGGAGGAAGTCAAATGTCTGCTCTTTCCGAGCGCTTCCGATGGTGAAGATCACGGTCCGCTTCACCGCGGGCCAGAACCGGCGGGCGTCGTCGAGCGCGTCCACGAAGTTCCGCAGTCCCACGTGGTGTTTCCGGGCGTTCACCGCGCCGAAGGCGTCGGTGAGGCTCAGGTCGACGGTGAAGGCCAGCGGGAAGACGATCATCAGTCCGACGAAGGCGAGGGCCGGGGTGAGCGTCGCCCACTTCAGCCGGCGGTTGGCCTGTTCGACGGTGCGCGGGGCCCGGCCGCGGGGCGGATGGGCGGAGTCCCGGGCCGTCGCCGTCGCACGGACCTCGGTGGTGGACATCAGGACTCCTTGTGGCGGTTGTCGCGGACGAGGAAATCGGCGAACTCGGCGTCGGCGTCACGGATCACCGGCTTCACCGGCTTCACCGGCTTGCCGAGGATCCCGGCCACCAGCGGGCGCCCGACGATGTCGCGGGCCCGTCCGACCTGGAGCACCTGGGGGCGGTCGTGCCCGGTGCCGCGCTCGGCGTTGACGCGCATCGCCTCGGCGAGGTCGGGCGGGAAGGACGCGAGGTCTTGGGATCGGACCACACGGACTGCCGGGCGCACGGTATTCCCGCGGCCTGGAGTTCGGCGGCCATGTCCGGGCCCGCGGCCCAGCGGATGAACTCCCATGCGTCATCGCGCAGTCGGGAGAAGGTGTTGATACCGAGGCTCCAGGACGGGATGTTGTGCGGGCGCCCGCGGGCCCCGCGGGGAACGGCGCGAAGCCGACGGTCTTGCGCACCGAGGAGACAGCGAACCCCGAAGTGGCCGCCGAGATCTACGGGAAGTCGCTGTTCGGCATCCGGGGCACGGTGTCCGTGATGGTGTAGGACGAGGCCGTCGACGCTCTCGTCCGAGCCCACGTCGACGCCCTCACCGACCACCGGGGCAAGGCCACCCGGTGTCGCGGTCGCCCACCCGGCGGCCGATCGTCTCGTCCCTCTTTCGCTCACCGCCGGCGCGGATGAACTGAAGGCCGCCTTCGGCCGGTTCGCGCCTCAAGCGCCACTGCGCGCCGCGGTTTCGCAACACGATGGCGAGCACTTCCGCGCATCGACTCGCCGCGCATGACCGACCGATCGCCTCATCGGCATGGCATCGGTATCGACACACAGTCACCACACACTGGAGGAAAGTGCCATGAAGGCAGTGCGTTACCACGGCTTCGGCAGCGCCGAGGTCCTGCGCCACGAGGACATCGAGCGTCCGGTCCCCGGCGCCGGGCAGGTGCTGGTGCGGGTGGCGGCCACCTCGTTCAACCCGGTCGACGACCACATCCGCGCCGGTGCCCTGACCGAGATGATCCCGGTCGCCCTCCCGCATGTGCCCGGGATCGATCTGGCGGGCACCGTCGCCGAACTCGGCGCGGAGGTGTCGGGCCTGGAGGTCGGTGACCGGGTCGTGGCGATGCTGCCCCTCGACGCCCCCGGCGCGGCCGCCGAGTATGTGCTCGCCCCGGCCGAGGCCCTGGTCGCGGCGCCCCGGACGATCGAGCTGGTCGACGCCGCGGCGCTGCCCCTGGTCGGCCTGTCGGCCTGGCAGACGCTGTTCGAGCTCGCCGAGCTGAAGCCCGGACAGACCGTCCTGGTCAACGGGGCAGGGGGCGCGGTGGGTGGCCTCGCGGTCCAGCTCGCCGTCGACGCGGGGGCGCAGGTCACCGCGGCGGCCGGTCCGCGGCACGCCGAGCGCCTGAAGGGCTACGGCGCGGCCCGGGTCGTCGGCCACCTCGATCTCGTCGAGGGTCCGGCCGCCGTGGGTGGTCCGTTCCAGGTCCTGCTGAACCTGGTGCGCGTCGCCCCGGACGAGGCCGCGCGGCTGTCGCGCTATGTCGCCGACGGCGGGGTCGCCGCCAGCACGGCACCCCGGTTCCCGAGGAGCCCGCCCGGTCCGTGCGCGCCGCGAGCCTGTTCGTCCGCGGCGACGCCGCCCAGCTGACCGAGCTGGTCGCCAGGGTCGATGACGGTCGGCTCCGGATCCATATCGCCGCCCGCCGCCCGTTGGTCGAGTCGAGCGCGGTGCATGAGGACGCCGGCACCGGGCGGCTGCCCGGCAAGACCGTCCTGATCGCTCCCTGATCGCACCCGGCCGGGACGCACGCCGTTCGGTCCCCCACCGACGGACACCCGTCAGGGGTTCAGCGGGCACGGGGTGACGCCACGGCTCGTGGGACGGGCCGTGGCGGATCCGGTGCGCGGAGGGGTGAACGGCAGAGCGGGCGGCGGGCGTTGGCCGGACGAGGCCATCCGCCCGGCCGCTCAGCCCAGGTCGGACATGTCCAGCACGAAACGGTAGCGGACGTCGCTGATGACCGACGTCATGGCGCCGAGCGCCACGGCCACCTTGACCGCGAGATGCCCCGGACCGCCCAGCCCCGCCACGCCGACGCGGCTGCCGGGCCCCACGCCCAGAGCGTGCAGGGGTTCCCAGACGGTGACACCGGCGCAGAGCAGAGGGGCGGCGGCGGCCGGGCCCAGCCCGGGGGGAAGCGGGTAGGCGAACCGGTCGCGGACGAGCGGCCGCTAGGTCGTTTCGCCGGCGTCCCCGACCATGCGGACGAGGGTGTCGACGAGCTCGTCCGTGGTGCTGCGCAACCTGTCCGTGCCGAGGTGGCCGCTGAGCTCCATGTCCGCGATGCCGTGGGCGCCGCTCAGCAGCAGGGCGCCGTAGTGCCGTGTGTTCCGCTCCCCCACGAGGGCGGCGACGATGGCCAGGAACTCGTCCTGGAAGCGTCCGGCCGCGCGGACGCGGTCCGCGGCCGGGTCGCCCGCGGGTCCGCAGAGCTGGCGCCGGACGCGATCGAGTCCTTCGCCGAGCTCTTCAGGACGGTGTCCGGGCCGCCTGAACAACATCTGGTACAGATGCGGCTGGTCCCGGCCGACGCCGATGAGGGCGCGGAGAGCGCCGCGCAGCTTCTCGGAGGCCGACAGGGCCGGGTCGGTCCGCAGGGCGTGCACCTGGTCGCCGATCCGTTCCCAGCCCTCGGTCACGACGGCGGTCAGCAGGCTGTCCTTGCCCGCGAAGTGCCGGTACGGCGCCCCCCGCGTCACGCCCGCCCGCGCGCCCACCTCGCGCAAGGTGACCGCCTCGGGGCCGCCGAGGTCGAGGAGTTCGGCGGCCGCGTCGAGCAGAGCGCGGCGGGTGACGGCGGCGGACTCCGCACGGGTGACCATGACGGCCATCATACATTCGGTTGACAGCGTCATCTCAGTCGGTAGCGTAGCCAAGGTGACAACGTCATCTGAAACCCGGAAGCTGATCGTCGTAACCGGAGCCTCCACGGGCATGGGCGCGTCAGCCGCCCGCGAACTGGCTCGCCAGGGATTCCACGTCCTGGCCGGTGTGCGACGCGACCGTGACGCCGACGCCATCCGATCGACCGGCATCGAACCGGTCATCCTCGACATCACCAAGCCCGAGCAGGTGGAGGCGCTCGCCGCCCGCGTCGCCGACGATCCGCGCGCGCTGCACGCACTCGTCAACAACGCCGGCGTCCAGGTGAACGCCCCGGTCGAGGCCCTGCCGATGGCGGAGTGGCGGCGGGTGTTCGAGGTCAACCTGTTCGGCCACATCGCCGTCACCCAGGCGCTGCTGCCCGCGCTGCTGCGCGGCAAGGGCCGCGTGATCAACATCAGCTCGGTCGGCGGCAAGTTCGCCATGGCCACATACGGCGCGTACGCCGGCGCGAAGTTCGCCCTGGAGGCGGTCAGCGACTCGCTCCGCCGGGAGGTCGCGCCGCTGGGCGTACAGGTGGTCGTGGTCCAGCCGGGCGGCGTCCGCACGGAGATGGCCACCCGCGGGATCGCGACGGCGAACCACCTGGCCGCCCGGATGACGCCGGAGCAGGACGAGCGCTACGGCGGCCTGGTCCAGGCGTACAACAGGCTGATGGCCTCGGGCACTTCATCGGGTCTGACCGCCGACGCCGCCGCCCGGGTGATCGCGAAGGCCGTGACGACCCGCCGACCGCGCACCCGGTACACCGCCGGCCGGGATGCCGCCCTGATCATGCGCCTGGGCCGGATGCTGTCCGACCGCACGCTCGACCGCGTCCTCGCCGCCAACCTGCGCCGCCACTACCCGAAGGGAGCCGTGGGCCGAGGCGGACTCCACGCACGGCTCCGCCCCCTGCGGTGCGGCCACCGGTGAGCTCTCCCTGAGGGGACTCGCCCCCTTGGTATGCCCCCGAGTCGGCCGCAGCGGTCCCGTCCTCAAGCGCCGGACGGACTGTTGTGGCCGACTCGGGTTGGGGGGAACGGGCGACGAGCGTCCCCGCGGGGCCCGGCGGGCCCGGGGCCCTCAGCGCACCGTCAGCCGTGACACCGCCGCGTCCGCCGCCCCGTCGACCTGGAGGCTGACGTAGCGGGCCGTCCCGGAGGCGGTCAGCCGGCGCACCCGGCCCCGGCTGGTGAGTGCCCCGGCGTCCCGGTAGGTGATGCCGTCCATGCTGAAGCCGACCTTCGCGCCCGGCGCCGCGCCCGCCGTCCACTCGGCCTCCACCAGGCGGACCGGGCGGGCCGCGCCGAGGTCCACGACCATGCGGCCGCGCGTGCCCGGCCGCCACGCCGTATGGGCGTCGCCGTCCACCGCCGCCGCGGGGTCGGACATGCCCTCCGGCAGCGGGCTCGTGGGGAAGACGGTCCGGCCGAGGGCCAGGTCGTCAAGCGGGTGGGCGACGGCGCCGTCCAGGACGACGGTGATCGTCCGGCCCGCTCCGACGACGGCGACCTTGCTGTGCCCCTGGGCCCGGACGCGCAGGGTGCAGGAGGCCCCCGACAGGCGCACGGTCGCGCCGTCGACGCCCTGGACCCGCAGGCCCGGCGGCAGGCTCCGGCTCGTGAGGGGGGTGAGCGTGAAGCGCGGGGCCAGCACGACCGCCGTGGCGGCCGGCAGCGCGGCCTCGAAGGACGTGCCGTCGGCGGTCAGCCGCTGCGTGCCCTCGAAGACCACCGTGTCCGTGCCGGTGCGCGGGATCGCGATCCGCGTCGTGACCGACTCGCCGGAGAGGTTGAACAGGGTCAGATGCCCGTCGGTCAGCGTCGTACGCACCTCGGTGGCCTCCGCCGTGGGTGCGCTCCCCCGGGCGATCGCGCGCAGCTTCCCGGCCGAGGTGCCGGGGAAGCCCTCGACGAGGAGGGGCGCCGCCGGGCCGTCGCCGAGGACGATCGTGTCGTCGTAGACGCCGATCCGGTTCCGGCCGTCACGCACCACCAGCCCGGCGCGTCCCTCGACGTCGAGCCAGCCGCCGCGGCTGCTCACCGCCGGCCTCGGCCCGGTCGCCAGGTCCCGCCAGTCCTGGCCGTCCGTGGAACCCTGGATGCGGTAGGCGCGGCCGGCCGCCGATTCCCAGCGCAGGGTGACCCGGTCGATCCGGCGCTCGGCGCCGAGGTCGACGGCCAGCCAGCTGTCGGCGCGCGGACGGTCGGCCCTCGACACCGCCCAGCGGGTGGCCGCGTCGCCGTCGACCGCGAGCGGCGCGCCCTTCCCGGCGTCGGCCGAGGAAGCGGTGGCGGACCCGCCGCGCGCGAGGTCCGCGCCCTGGGCGCCGTCGCGCACCTCCAAGGCGTACAGCGAGTACCCGTAGGCCGGGTCGGGCCGCACGCCGAGCATGCGGACGTGGCGCACCGTCGTGGGGGTGAAGCCGAGGTCGTCGACCCGTCCGGCGGGTGTGCCGGTGGCGGTGTCGCGGGCGCGTACGGTCGCCTCGCCCTCCTCGAAGCGGTAGGTGCGCGCGCCGTCGAGCCCCGGCATGCCGGGCATCGTCAGGTTGTGCACCTCGAGGTGGCCCTCCGCGTCGGCGGTGCCGCTGCTCGCGTAGACGACGGCGCCCGTGGGGAGCGTCGCGAACCCGGCCCAGCCGCCGTCGAGGCGCAGGAGCGTCGCGCTGCCGTCGAAGCCGTCGCGCGGGGACTCGTACAGGCGCACGGTACGGCCCTGGACCTTCGCGGCGGTGGCGGGCAGGAACATCGGGGTCGCGCCACTGAGCCGGAACAGCCAGTCGTCGTGGCCCGGCTGCCAGGCGAACTTCACGAACCCGGGCTTGGTCACGGCACCGGCCCACGCGGTTCGCGACTGGTGCGACACCAGTCCGGGGCCGGTCCCGAAGTCCGTGACACCGGAGGCATGCGCGAACAGCTCCTCGCGCGACAGCGGCTCGACGGGCCGCCCGGACGCCGCCGCCCATACGTGCAGCAGGTAGCTGATCGCGATCTCGGCGCGTGCCTCCGGCTCGTACTTCGGCTCCCCCGAGAACTTCGCCAACCGGTGCTCGGGCGGGTACTGCTGATACGCCTCCAGCCGTGCCGCCAGCTCCTGCTCCGCGCGCGCCGCGGCCCCGTCCCGCATCACCTGGGAGAGGAAGGCGAGCGGGATGACGTCCCTGCCGTAGAGGTGCTCGCGGTCGTTGACCATCGGCATCAGCGGCTCGCCCGCGTCACTCATGACGCCCAGCAGTGTGCGCCACAGCGGCTGGGCGTTCGGCTGCCGTGCGAGGACCTGCGGGAGGGGGCGTCCGGCGGCCAGGAAGTGTGCGGCGTTGCGGCCGGAGGTGCGCCACAGCTCCTCCTGGTAGTGCGGGCCGAAGGAGCCGTGGTTCTCGACGATGAAGGTGTCGTACAGATTGCGGGCGGTGTTCTCGGAGACGGCGACGCCGTCCACGCGGGCGGGGTTGGCGAGATCGGCGGGCGGCAGCCCCGCCTCGTTGCGCGACCAGACGCCGTACCACGTGGCCCAGTCGGCGGCGCGGCGGTCGTCGTGGGCCCAGGCGAGCGCCGGTGCGAGGGTCTGCGCGTACAGGCCCATCTCCTCCAGCTTGGTGTCGCCGATGTGTCCGCCGTTCAGGCCGTTCGGCGTCCAGTCGCCCGAGGCGGGGTCGTCGCCGCTGCCCAACGACACGGTGTAGGCGGCCTGTTCGCGGACGATGGTCTCGACGTTCCGCCGCGTCGCGGTGTCGAGGTCCTTCCACAGCAGCCGGGCGGCGAGGATGAAGTACGACTGGAAGGTGGTGTCGAAGAAGAGCGTGCGGCCCCACTCGTCGCCGCCGGTGAGCCGGTTGGACGCGGCGAAGTGCCGGATGGTGGCGAGCGTGCGCCGTTCGAGGGTCTCCCGGTCGGTGCCCGCGCGCGCCGCGTCGTAGGTGCCGTGGGTGAGCAGGACCGCGTTGCCGAGGACCACGGCAAACCCGAAGTCCTTGGCCAGGTAGTGGCCCCGGGCCTCGTCCCACTGCGTCTCGGACCACCGGGTGTGGTCCAGGAGCACCCGCAGATAGGTGGCCGCGACGGCGTCGGGCGGCGTGTCCGTGCCGCCGTGCGCCGCGTGGGCGCTCGCGGCTCCGGTGAGCGGGGGCAGGGCGGCCAACGCACCCGTGAGACCGGCGAGGTGCAGGAAGCGGCGGCGGTCGATGGGCAGGGATCTGTGCGACACGGTGCGATACCTCGGGGCTGGACAACGTTGTCAGAGGGGTGCCGCACATTCTTCGGTGGTCCCGGTCCGCGCGTCAACGGGTGTGACGTCAGCCATTCACGGGTTTTCGCGGGGTGCCGTCCGTACGGCCGGTGTGTTCCGGGCATGCCGCAGCCGGCCGGTGGGTGGCAGGACCACCCACCGGCCGTGCCGGGGGTCGTGCGTCGGGGGTCGTGTGTCAGGGTCGTGTGCCGGGGTCGTGCGTCGAGAGTCGGGCAGCCGAGGTCGTACAGCGGGGTCGTACAGCGGGGGTCGGGCAGCGGTCGGGGCCGCCGCCCTCGTCACATCCGGGAGCCGAGCCACCTCAGCTTCGCCGCCGCCTGGTACGGCCCGCCGCCCTCGTGGCCGTTGAAGTCGTACACCTCGATGGACTTCTCCTCGTGGGCCCAGGCGTTGAAGGCCGCGAACACGGTGGAGGGCGGACACGTCTGGTCCTCGAGGGCGGTGGAGAAGAGCGCGGGCGCCCGGCCGCGAGCGGCGAAGTGGACGCCGTCGAAGTAGGAGAGCGTGCGCAGCGCCTCCCCGGTGCGGCCGCGATGCGTGCGGAGGAACAGACCGATCTCCCGGTACGGGGCCGAGTCCGTCAGGGTGACGGCGCGCGGGAAGTCGCACAGGAACGGCACGTCCGGGGCGACCGCCAGCAGGTCGGGCACCAGCCCTCCCACCGCGATGGATATGCCTCCGCCCTGGCTCTCCCCGATGACGGCCGTACAGGAGGCGTCGGTGAGGGGATGCGTACGGGCGGCCTCCACCGCGCGCACGGCGTCCGTGAACACCCGCCGGTAGTAGTAGTTCTCGGGCGCGTCGATGCCACGGGTCATGAATCCCGGGTACGCGGGGGCGGCGCCCACCGGGTCCGGAGTGCCTCCGCCGCCGCCCCAGCCACTGCCCTGGCCGCGGGTGTCCATCACGAAGTGCGCCCGGCCGGTGGACGCCCAGAGCAGGTGCTCATGGGGCAGTCCCCGCCCGCCGCCGTACCCCACGAACTCCACGACGAGGGGCACCGGCTCGGCGGCCTCCGCGGGCAGCGTCAGCCAGCCCTTCACCGGGTGACCGCCGAAGCCGGCGAACGTGGCGTCGTACACCCGCACCGTGCTGAGGCCCGTGTCGACGGGCTCGAAGCGGGCGTCGAGATCGTACTGCCGGGCCTCCGTCAGCGTGGCGGACCAGAACGCGTCGAAGTCGTCCGGTTCGGCGGAGGCGCCGCGGTAGCGGTGCAGCTGTTCGCGTGGAAGGTCGAAGAGTGCCATGCGGGACTGCTTTCCCCAGGAGGACGGATGGCCATGCGGCGCGTACCCGGTTCCGGCGGGACCGTGTCCGGCCCCGGACCACCGCGATGGATCCGGCGGGGCGTTCGCCCGCCTCACAGATCATGTACGACGCCGCCGTCCGCGCCGAAGGAGGGGCCCGGTCCAGCCGTTCTCGTTGAACAGTCCGCCTGGTGCCTGGCGGCGCACCCGACCGCGGCAGCGGGCAGGCGGAGATCGCCGGTCATGACGCCGGGGAGGCGAAGGGGTTGGCATCGGCATGGTGGTGTCCCCAGACGTCCGACGCACCGAAATCGTGGGGGATCCAGTCCTCGCCCACCTCGATGCCACCGCATCCGATCTCCAGGTGGAACCCGCTGGGGTTCCTGACGTAGAACGAGATCGCCCTGTCGTTCATGTGCCGGCCCAGGCTGATCGAGATGGGCACGCCATTGGCCTGGGCCCGGTCGTAGGCGCGTCCGACGTCGTCGATCGAGCCGTGCTCGATCTCGATATGGTGGATGGACGGCGTCTCCGCGTGCGCGAGCGCGATGCTGTGGTGGGTCGTGTTGCAGCGGAGGAAGTACAGGCCGGGGGCGCGGTAGTCGGTCAGCTTGAATTCGAGCACCGACTCATGGAGCTCACGGAGTTCGTCCAGCTTGGGGCCGGCGAGGACGAAGTGGCCGAGCCCGGTGACGCCGGGGTGCGTGTCGGCCGGGCGGGCCGGGCTGGTGCGGACCTTGGTCTCGCCGACGGCCATCTCCACGCGGTAGCCGACGGGGTCGGTGAACCAGCGCAGCCGGGTGGCGCCGCGCAGCCGCGTCTCGTCCGCGGATCCCTCCTGGACGGCGAAGCCGGCATCGGTCAGGCGCCGGGTGACGCGGTCGAGTTCGCGCGGTGAATCGACGATCCACCCCACCTCTCGTGGGCCGTCCACCGCAGCGGGATGAAGCGCGAGGCGGTACTTGAACGCGTCGAGTTCGACCAGGGCCACCTCGTCCGTACCGGCCTTGTCGGTGGTGATCCCGACTCCCAGGGTGCGCCCGAGCAGATCGGCCCAGGCGCCGGGGTCGGTGACATTGAGGCCGATATAGCCCAGCTTGCGGATCCCCATGGCGGTGTCATCCCTTCGACGTGGCGGCGGCTCCGCCTTGCAGGAACTCACGGACGATGTGGTTGAACTCGGGCGCGCGCTCGTACTGCACCCAGTGCCGGCACCGGGGCAGAACGCGCAGCTCCGCGTTGGGGATGCCCTGAAGGATCGTGGGCGCCCAGGTCAGCGGGACGGTCTGGTCCTCCCGCCCCCACACGAGCAGGGTGGGGGCGTCGATGAGGGCCAGGTCGGGGGTCAGATCGCCGAAGTTCGGGGGTATCGGCAGCTCGGGGTGGGCCTTCAGGCTCGACTCGTACCGCTCGTCGATGAGGGCCTCGGTCGCCAGGGTCTCGTCGTACACCATGAGGCGTACGAACCGGGCCATGGCCTCGCGCGAGGGGTTCTCGGCCGCCATGTAGGCGAAGAGGTGTTCAAGTCCGACCGGCCAGGGGGCCGCGTCCTGCGGGAGGACTCCGCCGGGCGCCATGAGAACGAGCCGGTCCACGCGATCGGGGTGGCACATGGCGATCCGCATCGCGACACCGCCACCGTAGGAGTTGCCCACCAGATGGGCTCGGTCGATCCCGAGAGCCGTCAGCGCGCGACCGACCCGCTCCTGGGCCGAGGGGCTGAAGGAGCCCGGCCGCGGCCCGCCCAGATCGACCTGGTGGGCGATGGCGGTGGTCCAGCCGAACAGCTTGCCCTCGTGGAAGATCGGGGCCAGGATCGCGGCGTCGTTCTGGTGCAGCCCGCCGCCGATCCAGGGGTCGTTGCACAGGAACATGTCGCCTTCGGCGATGCCCGGGTTGGCGCTGCGGTTGCGCAGCGTCCAGACGATGGCCAGGTCCATGGAGCCGATGAGGCCCACCTTGTAGGCGCCGACCTGGACCTGCTCGCCGAGCTCGTCGCAGATGGAGAAGTTGAAGTCGTTGGACTCGGTGACCACGTGCGAGCCCGACATCCGCCGCAGCGTCTCCCCCATCTCCTGGGTGATGGCCCACAGGCGGTGCCGGACGACCTCGTAGGTCAGGGCGTTGACCTGGCCGGCCTGTTCGTCGTCGATCCGGTGCAGGGGCAGCGCGGGCGAGATCTGCCGCAGCAGCTCCTCGCGCGGAATGGGCCGGCTGGTGAACTCTTCCGCCCCGGGGATCCTTGATGTCATGGAAGTCGTCCTCACTGGTGGCTCAGCACGAGGTTGCCGAGACGGTTGACGCGGCCGGTTACCCCGGCGGGGACCACGACCACGGTGGTCGGCACGTCGACGATCGCCGGTCCGGCGATCTCGTGGCCCGCGCGCAGCCGGGCGTAGTCGTAGACGGGGGTGGGCACGAAGCCGGTCTGTGAGTCGAGGCAGACGGAGCGTTCCTCGAGGAACGCCTCGGCGGGGTCGGGGCCGTCGGCTCGCGCGATGTCCGGCAGCGCGACGGGGAAACCGAGTCCGGCCTTGGCCCGCACCCGGTAGGTGATCGCCTGCACACCGGCCTCGCGGTAGCCGGCTCCGGGTCCGTTGATGCGCTCGTACTGTTCCTCGAAGCGCTGGAGGATCTCCTCGCCGGTGCGCTCGGTGAAATCGGTGTCCGGGATGGCCGTAGCGAGCTCGTTGGCCTGCATCGAGTAGCGCAGGTCGATCTCGCGCTGGAGCGTCACGTCATGGAACTTCACCTTCTGCCGGTCGAGCGCGCGCTGGAGGTCGGCGTCCAGCCGCGCGTAGTGGGACTCCAGCACGGTGTGGTCGACCGGAAAGGAGGAGGGGTCGGAGAGTTCGGCGCTCAGGACGATGTCCGAGGCCGCGAGCCCGTAGGCCGAGAAGGCGGAGGCGACGGGGCCGAGCGGCACGACGACCTCGCCCACCCCAGGTCCTGGCAGTATCCGGCGCAGTGGGCGGGTCCGGCGCCGCCGAAGGCGTAGGCGACGAAGTCCCGGGGGTCGTAGCCGGCCTGCACGACGGCCTGCCGCAGGAGGTCTCCCGCCTGCGCGTTCTGCACCTCGTGGATGGCGATGGCGGCTTCTTCGACGGTGAGGCCGAGCGGTTCGGCCACATGCTCGCGGATCGCCTCGCGCGCCAGGTCCATCCGCAGCGGCTTCCTGCCGCCGAGCAGCCCGCGTTCGCTGAGGATGCCCAGGACCAGGTTGGCGTCGGTGTTGGTGGGCCGGGTGCCGCCGTTGCCGTAACAGGCGGGGCCGGGGACGGCCTCGGCGCTCTGCGGGCCCAGCCGCAGATTGCCGCCGGCGTCCACGGACGCGAGAGCCCCGCCGCCCGAGCCGATGGTGTGCACGCGGATGGTCGCCGCGTTGATCGGGAACTGGTTCACGATGGAACCCGGCGCCATCACCGGCTCCCCGTCGACGATCAGCCCGGCCAGGAAGGTCGTGCCGCCGACGTCGGTGGTGATGACGTTGCGGTGCCCGAGCTGCTCGGCCATGCGCATCCCGCCGATGACACCGCCGGACAGGACGGATCCGACCGTGGTGATGGCGTGTTCCGGTGCCCGGTCGGCCGTGATGGTGCCGCCCTCGCTCTGCATGACCAGCAGCGGCCCCTTGAGTCCACCCTCCTCCAGCTGCTTCTGAAGCAGGGTCAGATACTGGCGCAACCGGGGCCCGACCTGGGCGTTCATAATCGTCGTGGAGGTCCGCGCGAACTCGCGGATGCGCGGACTGACCTCCGAGGAGAGCGTGACGTACATGTCCGGCGCGATCTCATGGATCAGTTCGCGGACGCGCTGTTCATGGGCGCCGTTCTTGAACGACCACAGCAGACAGACCGCGATCGCCTCGACGCCCTGGTCCACCAGGGACTGCGCGACGCCGCGGACCTCGTCCTCGTCCAGGGGGACCAGCACCTTGCCCGCGTGGTCGATCCGCTCGGTGACCTCGAGCGCGCGGTGCTTGGGGATCAGCGGCGCGGGCTTGCGCTGCCGGAGCGTGTCCTGGATCTCGTGGGCCGACCGGCCCAGCGTGCGGCCCTCGGCGTTCATGATGTAGATCGAGTCCCGGTGGCCCTTGGTGGCGATGAGCCCGACGTCGGCCACCGCCCCCTGGACGAGGGCGTTGATCGACGCGGTCGTGCCGTGGGCGATGTAGTCGGTCCGCGAGAGCAGCTCGCCGACGCCGATGCCCAGCTCGCCCGCGAGATCCTCGAGCGCGCGCATGACGCCGATCTCGCGGTGCGGCGGGGTCGTCGGCGTCTTGGCCGAGACGATCCGGCCGGCACCGTCCGAGGCGACGGCGTCGGTGAACGTGCCGCCGACGTCGATGCCGAGTGCGTATGACATGTGCCTTCTCCTGGTGTTCTCTACCGCTGATGGGCGGCGAGGCGCCCGGTGACTGTGTGCAGGAGCGCGTCGGGACGGGCGTCCGCACCGCCCATCCAGGCCACGTGCTGGTCCGGACGCACGAGCAGCAGCGCCGTGGGATAGCGGTCGGGCCACCGCCCGGGCAGATCGACCACGGTGAGGGGGATCCCCCGCTCACGCGCCGCGTCGCCCCAGGGCCCCACATCGACACCGCTGTCGGTCCGCAGCAGGGTGAAAACGGGCCCGAGTACGTCGAGCACGGACCGGCCGTCGTCCAGCCAGACATGCGGCAGCCGGAAACCCGCCCGCGCCCGCTCCTGGTAGCCGCCCATGCTGATGGCGTCCTGCTCCTCGCCCCCGACCACCAGCGGCGAACTCGCGTAGTGGTAGCCGAAGCTGAAGCCGTCGGGCGAGTACCGGTGCGGCTCCGTCACCGCGAGCCGGTCGGCGAGTTCGGCGCGGGCCCGCTCGCCATCCGGGCCTGGCAGGTGAATGTCCGGCGACACGTCCGCGAGGGAGGCGCGCGCGGCCGAGCCCACGGCACTGGCGAACTGCTCCCCCACCGGCTTGCGCTCCCGCTCATACGCGGTCAGCAGCTCCGGGGGGCGCCCATCCGTGGTGGACGGCCGCGAGCATCCAGCCCAGCGTCGCCGCGTCCTGAATCCCGGCGTTCATGCCGAACGCGACGGGGTCGGTGAACCAGCGCAGCCGGGTGGCGCCGCGCAGCCGCGTCTCGTCCGCGGATCCCCCGTCATCAGAGGTTCCGCCCACCGCACGGCAGCGACCTTCCGCACCCTCCCAGGAGTAAGTTCCCATGTCATACGTCGTCGTCGCCCGCTACCGCACCAAGGAGGGCGAGGAGAACACCGTCCTCACCCTGCTCGACACGATGGCCGCCGCGTCCCGCCAGGAGCCGGGCAACCTCGCCTACCGCGTCCACCAGGGCGCCGAGGACCCGCGGACGATCGTGCTGTACGAGGAGTACGTCCGCGAAGCCGACTTCACCGCACACTGCGCCACCCCGCACTTCCAGGAGATCGTGCTCGGCACGGTCCTCCCGCTGCTGGAGAGCCGCGACGTACTGCGCTGCGTCCCGCGTCCTCAGGTGCGGACATGAAGACCCGTGCGGTGGTGCCGCGCGGCATATCGACCGCCCGCCCCTGCTCCGGGACCCGCCCGGTCGAGGTGGAGGAGCTGGAGCTGGGCGGCGTGCGCCTGTAGTGCGCAGGCACCAGGACACATCAGTGGCTGGTCCGGCCGCACCAGGGGAAGACGGCGGCGGGGGACGATGCCCGGCGGGGGCACCGGGAGGAAGTGTTGGAGGCGCGTGATTCCCGCGCGATTCCCCCAACGAAAAGGACGTCTATGTCCGAAGCTGTGCTTTCTCCGGTCCGCATCGGGAGGCTGTCGATCGGTGCCCTGGGCATCTTGGCACTCGCCCTCGGCACCCTCCAGTCAGTGGTGGAACCCGCGCTTCCGCTGCTCCAGCGCGAGCTGGGGGTCAGCCCTTCCGAAGGGGCGTTGGTCGGCAACACATTGCTCGTCACCGGCGCGGTCGTCGCACCCGTCGCGGGCAAACTCGGCGACCGCTACGGCGGGAAGTCGGTACTGGTCCGGCTGATGGCCGTGGTCTCGGCCGGTGGTCTGCTGGCCGGCCTGGCGCCGAACCTGCCGGTGTTGCTGCTCGGTCAGGTATTACAGGGCGTCATGGTGGGCGCGCTGCCCCTCTCCTTCATCCTGGTGCGCAAACACCTCCCGACAGGAGAGTCGCAACTGGCCATCGGGGTGGTCATGGCGCTGTTCACGGGCGGCGGCATGGTGGGAACGCTGTTTGCCGGGCCGATCGCCGAAGGACTGTCCTGGCATTGGATGTTCGCGCTGCCGACGATCGCGATCATCGCGATGACGCTGGTCATCACCCGGCTGATGCCGCATGATCCGCCGGTCCAGTCGGACAACAGGATCGACTGGCCCGGCATGGCACTGCTGAGCGGCACGCTGCTCGCGTTCATGCTCGGCCTCGTGAAGGTGACGGGCGACGGCCTGCCGCCACTCGCGGTCGGTGCCATCGCGGTGGTCGTGGCCGCCCTCGCGACCGGATGGGTCGCCGTCGAGCGCCGGGCGGCCTCGCCGATGGTCGATCTGCGCATGCTGGCGAAGCCCGCGATATGGCATTCGTGTGTGCTCACCCTCGTCATCACCACCAGTTTCGGGATGGTGGCCTTTCTGCTTCCGCAGCTGTTCGCGATACCGGCCGACGGGTACGGCTTCGGGCTCAACACCACCGATATCGGGCTGTTCCTGCTGCCCGGCGCCATCGCCGGGGCGGTGAGCGATTCGCTCGGCGGGGTCACGGCGCGGCGTTTCGGTCTGCGTGCCGTGCTCATCGGGGGCGCCGTCGTCACGGTGGCCACGGTGATCGCCCTGGTGTCGCTGCACACCGCGGAGTGGCAGCTCGTCGTCGCGAAGGTGCTGATCGCCATCGGCGCGGGCGTCGGTACCACGGCGCTGCTCACCCGGACCGCCACCGCCGTCGAGACCAGGGACACCGGCATCGCCACCAGCCTGCTCGTGGTGACACGTGTGATCGGCGTCGCCGTGGGCTCCCAGGTCGCCGCCGCGATCCTCGACGCCGGGGCCGACTCGGCGACGGGCCTGCCCACCGAATCGGCCTTCGTCACAGGTTTCGCCATGGCCGGCCTCGTCGCCGCGTTGTCACTGCTCGTTGTCCGTATGACGCAGAAGGGAGTCCAGGCATGAGGCCCACCGGTCTGTCCATGGACGTGCGTACCACCGCGAAGCGCGAAGTTCTGATCTCCGGGGCCAGCATCTCCGGACCCGCCCTGGCGTACTGGCTGAGCCGGTCCGGATGCGCGGTCACCGTGGTGGAGAAGGCGCGGACACTGCGCGACGGTGGTTACCCGATCGACATCCGCGGTACCGCGATAGAGGTGGTCCGGCGGATGGGGATACTGCCGCAGTTGCGGGACGCGCACATCGACTCGCGTCGCTGCACCTTCCTCAACGCCGATGGCAGTGAACTGGCCTCGGTCAGGCCGCATGTCGTCGCCGGCAGTGTCGAGGGACAGGACCTGGAGGTACGTCGTGGCGATCTGGCCACGGCCCTCTACGGAAAAGTCCGCGACGACGTGGAGTTCCTGTTCGGCGACTCCATCGACACCCTCGACCAGTCCGGACCAGCCGTCGATGTGACGTTCCACAGCGGGCGACGGCGCACCTTCGACCTGGTGATCGGCGCCGACGGTATGCACTCGGCCACCCGGGAGTCGCTGTTCGGCCCCGAGGAACGGTTCCACCGCTACCTCGGCTACTGCTTCGCCATCTTCACCATGCCGAACACCTTCGGGCTCTCCCGCGAGCTCATGTTGTGGAACGCCCCGGGGAAGGCCGCGGCCCTCTACGCCGTCGGGGACAACGACGAGCTGCACGCCTTCCTGAACTTCCACCGACCGCGACCGCCGTTCGACGCCCTCCGGAACCCCGACGCCCAGCGCGACCTGGTCGCCACGGTCTTCGCGGACGCGGGATGGGAGGTCCCCGGCATGGTCAACGCCATGCGCGACGCGGATGACCTGTTCTTCGACACGGCCGGTCAGATCCGCATGGCCCACTGGTCCAGCGGCCGCGGCGCGCTCGTCGGCGACGCCGCGTACGCACCCTCGTTCCTCACCGGACAGGGCTCGAGCCTCGCGCTGGTCGGTGCCTATATGCTCGCCAACGCCCTGGCCACGCACCGGGACCACACCACGGCCTTCGCCGCCTACGAACGCGACACCCGCGAGTTCGTGGCCATGAATCAGGCACTGGTCGACAACGGCGCGGCCAGGCTCTTCCCGACCACGGAGCGGGCCCTGGAGCAGCGCAACACCATGCTGCGTGCCCTCGTCACCATGCCGGCCGCGCCGGTACGACCGGCCCACTCGGCCCTTGCGCTGCCCGAGTTCGCCCCGACGCCGTGACCCCGGTGCCGTGACCTCGACGTCATGGCCGGTCGCCAGGCGGGGTTCTTCGCGCCTGGCGACCGGCCGCGTGGAGCCGCCGGAGGGGCCCGTACCGCACTACGACGGGCGGTCGGGGCCCGGGTCGGGGGCGGCGGCGTGGACCAGGCCCGACTGGTAGGCGATGACGACGAGTTGCGCCCGGTCGCGGGCGTCCAGCTTCGTCATGGCGCGCTGCACATGGGCGCGGACGGTGAAGGGGCTGAGGAACATCCGCTCGGCGATCTCCTGGTTGGACAGGCCGGTCGCGACCAGGGCCACCATCTCGCGTTCGCGCGGGGTGAGCACGGCGAGCCGTTCGGGGTGGTGCCGCGGGGCGTGGTCCGGTGTGGCCAGGAAACGGGCGACCAGGGAGCGGGTCGCGGCGGGGGACAGAAGGGTGTCGCCGTCGGCGATCGTACGCACGGCGTCCAGCAGGTCCTCGGCCCCGATGCCCTTGCCGATGAAGCCACCGGCCCCCGCGCGCAGCGCCTGGGCTACGTACTCGTCGGTCTCGTAGGTGGTGAGGATCAGGATGCGGCTGGCACGCAGCTCCGGGTCCGCGCAGATCTCCGACGTGGCGGCGAGACCGTCCAGCTCGGGCATACGGATGTCCATGATCACCACGTCCGGGCGCAGCTCCCGGGTGAGTGTCACCGCCTCCCTGCCGTCGGCGGCCTCGCCGACCACGGTGATGTCGTCGGCGCTGTCGAGAAGCATCCGGAAGGCACCGCGCAGCAGTGCCTGATCGTCGGCGAGCAGCACCCGGAGCGTCATGGCGCACCCCCGGCCTCTCCGTCGCCCGTCCGTCCGTCGCCTGTCGCCGCGTCGGCCGGCCGCCCCTCGGGGGTGGTCGCTCCGTCGGTGCTCGGCGTCGTGTCCTTGGCGGGCGGGAGGGGCAGTTGGGTGGAGACGAGGAAGCCGCCCTCCGGGCGCCTGCCCGCGGAGAGGTGTCCGCCGACCGCGGTGGCACGTTCACGCATCCCGATCAGACCGTAACCGGGCGGGCGTTCCTGCACCGTGTGCGCGCTCGGCCCCTTGGACGTACTCGGTCCCGTGGGCACACCCGGTCCTCTGGACACGGTCGGCGCCGTACGGGCGCCCCCTCCGTCGTCGGTCACGGTGATGGTCACGCGATCGCGGCTCCAGGCGAGGCGCACCCGGGCGCTGCCGGTACCGGCGTGCTTGGTCACGTTGGTCAGGGCCTCCTGGACGATGCGGTACGCGGTGAGGTCCACTCCCGGCGGCAGCGGCCTGGCCGTGCCCTCGTGGTGCACCGACACCTCCAGACCCGCGCGGCGGAAGGACTCGAGGAGCGTGGGAAGCCGGGAGAGGCCGGGCGCCGGTTCGGCGGGCCCGGCCGTGTCCCCGGACTGACGCAGCAGACCGACCGTGGCCCGCAGCTCGTCGAGCGCGTGGCCGGTGGTCTCGACGAGCTCCGTCAGGCTCTTGCGGGTCTGCTCCGGGCGGGCGTCGAAGAGGTGGGCGGCGACCGTGGCCTGCGCGTTGGCCAGGGTGATCTGATGGGCCACGAGGTCGTGCAGTTCCCGGGCTATGCGCACCCGTTCCTCGGCCACTCTCCGGCGCGCCTCGCTCTCCCGGCTCTTCTCGGCCCGCTGGGCCCGCTCCTCCACGGCCGCCAGATAGGCCCGCCGGTTCTGCACCGAATGCCCGAGTACGGCGGCCACCAGCGGGAACGCCGCCACCGCCCCCACCCTGCTCGCGTCCTTCCACGAGAGGGCCCCGAACAAGGGGGTGGCGGCGACCAGCAGCGCCGCGGAGGTGAGCGCCACCGCGCTCGCCGCGTGCCGTCGGGTGCGCACGGTGAGCGAGTAGGCGGTGATCACGGCGGGGGCCACGATGAGCGGGCTCAGCAGAACGCCCAGGGGCGGCACCAGCATGCCGCTCGCGGTCGTGACCGCCATGGCGGCCAGGGGTGCCCGGTGCCGCAGCGGCAGCACGGCACAGGACACCACGGCGATGAGGTAGGCGGCGGCAGGCGGCGGTGACAGCGTGCTGCCGTCCTCCTGCACCACGCCGCCGAGCAGACAGAGCACGAACGCCGTCGCCGTGATCGCTCCCTCGCGCCACCACGTGCCGCGTGGTCGCGGGCCGCCGCCACCTGTATTCGTCATGGCCGGCTCACTGCCGGTGGCGGCCGACGGGGAGCCGCGGCGGCGCCGCGTCCGGCACGGTCGCGGCCGCCGGGACCCGCGTGCTCAGTTTCTCGCCCTCGATATCCACGTTCGGCAGCACACGGTTCAGGATAGGGGGCAGCCACCAGGCCCGGTGGCCGAGCAGTGCCAGGACCGCGGGTACGATCGCCATCCGGACCACGAAGGCGTCGAAGGCGACGGCGGCGGCCAGGCCGACGCCCATCGTCTGGATGGTCGGGCTGCTCATCCCGATGAATCCGGCGAACACGCTGATCATGATGATCGCCGCCGCGGCCACCACACGTCCGCTGTGCCGGAAACCGTTGACGATGGCCTCGCCGGGGGACGCGCCATGGACGTAGGTCTCCCGCATCCGGGTGAGGAGAAAGACCTCGTAGTCCATGGCGAGGCCGAACACTATGCCGATGATGAGAATCGGCATCAGCGACATGACCGGTCCGGTCTGCTCGATGCCGAGCAGGTCCGCCGCCCAGCCCCACTGGAAGACGGCGACGAGGACGCCGAAGGCGGCACCCACCGACAGCAGGAAGCCGAGCGCGGCCTTGACCGGGACCAGGAGCGAGCGGAAGACCACCATCAGCAGGAGCACCGACAGGCCGATGACCACGGTCAGATAGGGGATGAGGGCGTCGGACATGGCTTCGGAGATGTCGATGTTCATCGCGGTGGTGCCGGTCACCAGGATGCCGGTGCCCGTGTCGGCCTCGACACCGGAGACCGCGCCACGGATCGCGTGCACCAGGTCCTTGGTCTCGCCGCTGTTCGGCGCGGTCCGCGGGACGGCGGTGAGGACGGCCGTGTCCTTGGTCCGGCTGAGAACCGGATCGCCGACCGACGCGACCCCGTCCACTCCCCGTACGGTCCTGGCGACCAGGTCGGTGGTGGCCCGGCTGTCGCCGGACTCCGACGACGCCGACATGTCCACGACCACGGTCAACGGGCCGTTGAAACCGGGGCCGAAGCCTTCCGACAGCAGGTCGTAGGCGCGGCGCTGGGTGGTCTCCACCGACTTGGACTCGTCTCCGGGCAGCCCGAGTTCGAGGCTCAGCGCCGGTACGGCGACGGCGCCGAGGCCGAGTCCGGCGATCAGCAGCACGGCCGCCGGCCGGCGCAGCACGAACCGCGCCCAGCGGGTGCCCATGCGCTTCGCTGGATCTGCCGCGATGGGTCGTCGATCGCCTGCGGGTTCATCGTGGCTGATGGCGCAGTTCCCCGCGCCCCTTCGGGGCGCTCCCTCGGCCTTGCGCACGGCACGCGCCAGGATCCTTCCCCAAGCTCTCGGCTTCGCTCGAGCAGGGGATACCCCATTGCCGAAGAAGCCGAACAGCGCGGGGACCAGGGTCAGTGCGACGAGTACGGCAAGGGCCACGGCGCCCGCGCCGCCCATGCCCATCTTGGTGAGTTCGGGGATGCCGACGACCCCCAGCCCGACCAGGGCGATGAAGACCGTCGCACCGGCGAAGACGACGGCGGATCCGGCCGTGCCCACCGCCCGGCCGGCGGCCTCCTCCGGCTCGCGGCCCTGGGCACGCTCATCGCGGAAGCGGGAGGTGATGAAGAGCGCGTAGTCGATGCCGACCGCGAGCCCCAGCATCAGCGCCAGGATGGCGACGGTGGACGTCAGGCCCAGCGGAACGGCCAGCGCGGAGACCAGACCGAGGGCGATGGCCACCCCCACGAAGGCGGTCAGCAGCGACAATCCGGCCGCGACCAGGGACCCGAGGGCGAGAACCAGCACCACCGCGGCCACCGCCACGCCGATGATCTCCGTCGTACCGCCAGGTTCCTCTTCCGAATCCAGGGCCGAGCCGCCGATCTCCACGGTCAGCCCGGCGTCCCGGGCCCGGCTCGCGGCATCCTCCAAGGCGCTCTTCGCCTTCTCGGTCAGGTCGACGGCGCCCACGGTGTAGGTGATCGTGGAGTAGGCGATGGTGCCGTCCTCGCTGACGGCACCGGCCTCATAGGGGTCGGTGGTCGATGCGACCTGATCGCCCCCGTCCAGCGAGCCGAGCGTGTCCTCGACGGTCGCCTTGTTCTCCCTGGCCGTCACCCGCTGCCCGTCCGGGGCCCGGAACACCAGGCGGGCCTCGGCGCCTTGGGCGTTGCTCTGGGGGAAGCGCTCGTCCAGCAGGTCGAACGCCTTCTGCGACTCGGTGCCGGGCATGGAGAGGTCCTCTTCCTTGCCCTCCGGCGCCAGGCCGGCGGCGGCGATGGCCAGCACCAGGACGCCCAGCCACAGACCACCCACGAGTCGGCGGCGCCGGAACGCCCACCGTCCGATCCGGTAAAGAAAAGTCGCCACCTGTCGATCACTCCAGACACCGTCGGGCAAGGGGAATTGCGCGGGATTCCGCGCGCCTGCAACCCTTCCTTCCGGCGCCCCCGCCGGGCATCGTCCCCCGCCGCCGTCTTCCCCTGGTGCACCCGGACCAGCCACTCACCTGTCCTGGTGCCTACGCACTAGAGGCCCGCCGCGTGGTCGCGACCGGGCACGGCGGCGCCGGGGACGGTCGACGGGAGGTCGGGGCGCTTCCGGCGGAGCGCTCAGTCCCGCATCACCTCGGGTTCGTGCCGGCGCAGCAGGCGGGCCACCGCGAAGCCGCAGACCAGCCCGATCGCCAGCAGCGCACCGAGGTCGATGCCCCACTGGGTGACGGTGTGGGCCCACAGCGGGTCGACATCGTCCGGCTGGTCGAGGTTCCAGGGCGGCATGGTGTGCGCGAGGTCGAGTGTGGTCCCGGCGCCCGCGACGGCCCAGCGGGCGGGCATCAGCCAGCCGATCTGTTCGATGCCCGGGGAGTCGAACAGCTTGAAGAGGACCCCGGTGAAGACGACCTGGACGACGGCGAACATCACCAGCAGCGGCATGGTCTTCTCCGGGGTCCTCACCAGCGCGGAGATGACCAGGCCGAACATCATGGCGGTGAAGCCCAGCGCGCTGACGACCACGCAGACCTCGACGGCCGTGGGCATGAGCAGCCCCTGTGCGGGCAGTTGACGGACGGAGAAGCCGATCGCGCAGATGACGACACCCTGCATCGCGGTGATCAGACCGAGGACGATCACCTTCGACATCAGATACGCGGACCGGGACAGACCCGTGGCTCTCTCCCGTTCGTAGATCACCCGTTCCTTGATCAATTCACGTACGGAGTTGGCCGCGCCGGAGAAGCACATGCCGACGACCAGCACGAGCAGAATGGTTCCGGACTCCTGGTTGTAGCGGAAACGGCTGCCGGGCGGTGGCGGGGCGAGTCCGAAGGTCGCCGGAATCAGACAGCTCACTCCGCCCAGCACGGCCGGGAGCAGCAGCATCAGCGCCATGAAGCCCTTGTCGGAGGCGATGACCGACACATAGCGGCGCATCAGCGTCCACAACTGGCCGAGCCAGCCCTGTGGTTTGGGCCGCAGAGCCCGTGCCGGCGGCTGCGCCGCGGGGGCGCCCGGCTGCCGCGGCGGTACGGCCGAGTCGATCTCCGCGGCGCACCGGGCGTACTGCGGGGAAGCCCGCCAACGCCCGCCCCAGTCGTCGTCGCGGTGGTTCTCGAAGGCGGAGAAGACATCGGGCCAGCTGTCGTGACCGAAGAACTCCAGGGCCTCGTCCGGGGGACCGAAGTACGCCACGGAGCCGCCGGGCGCCATGACCAACACCCGGTCGCACAGGGACAGTTCGGCGACCGAGTGGGTCACCACCAGCACGGTACGGCCGTCGTCGGCGAGCTCCCGCAGCAACTTCATGACATCACGGTCCAGGCCCGGATCCAGTCCGGAGGTGGGCTCGTCGAGGAAGAGCAGGGAGGGCTTGGTCAGCAGTTCCAGGGCAACGGAGACCCGCTTGCGCTGACCGCCGGAGAGCGAGGCGACCTTCTTGTCCCGGTGGACGTCGAGTCTGAGCCCCTGGAGCACCTCGTCGATACGGGCCTTGCGCTCGGCCGCCTTGGTGTCACCGGGAAAGCGGAGCCTGGCGGCGTACTTCAGGGCGGTGTCGACGGTCAGCTCCTTGTGCAGGATGTCATCCTGCGGGACGAGACCGATACGGCGGCGCAACTCGGCGAACTGGGCGTAGAGATCGCGGTGGTCGTAGAGCACCTGACCACGGTCGGCGGGCCGGTAGCCGGTGAGCGCGCGCAGCAGGGTGGACTTCCCGGAGCCCGACGGCCCGATCACCGCGACCAGCGACTTCTCGGGGACACCGAGGGAGACGTCGTCCAGGATGGTCTTGCCGCGCCCGACGGTCACCGTCAGATTGCGGGCGGCGAAGAAGACCTCGCCGGTGTCGACGAACTCCTCCAGCCGGTCTCCGGCGAGCCGGAAGGTGGAGTGGCCGACTCCGACGATGTCGTACGGGCCGATGATCCGGCGGTCCACGGGCTGCCCGTTGACATAGGTGCCGTTGTGACTTCCGAGGTCGACGATTTCGAAACGGCCGCCGGGCAGGGGCCGGAACTCCGCGTGGTGGCGGGAGACATACGGGCCCTCCACCACGAGTTCGTTGTCCTGCGCGCGACCGATACGCAGCCGTTGCCCCAGGACGATCGGGTGGACGCCGGAGGGGTCCCGGTCGATGGAAAGGGCCGCGGCGGCTCCGCGGGGACCGGCCGCGGGGCCTTCGCATCGACGGGGGTCCGGGGCGTCGCCCGCGTCTCCGGGAGTCCGGGGAGCCGCCGCACGGGCGGGGTCGGACGCGGCGTGGTGGGGCAGCGGCCGGAACAGCTCGTCGCGATGGGCCGCGGCCCCCGTGGGTGCTCCCGGAGCCTCCCCCGCCCGGGGACCAGGCACCACCGGTGGTGTGGCGGCCGCCTCCGGCGTGCCCCCGCCCGTGGCACCCCGGGCCCTGGGACGGGTCTCGCCCCGGGGCGGCCCCGCGGGTATCGGAACGTCGGCACGCGCCTGATCGCCACCCACCGCCGCCGGGGCTCCGGTGAGGACGCCGGTGAAGTCCAGCCGCATACCGGTGGAGACGTTTCCCAGCCGGATGATCGAACCGTGGCCGATCTCCATCCGCTGGATACGACGCCCGTCGGCGAACGTGCCATTGGCGCTGCCGAGATCTTCGATGACCCACGTTCCGCCGTCGCAGCGGATCACGAGGTGCCGCCGGGAGACCCGGCGGTCGATGCACGAGATGTCGGCCTGCGGGTCGCGCCCGATGGTGTAGCTCCGGGACGCGTCCAGGGCCCAGGTGCGTCCATTGGCATGCAGTACAAGTTCCGGCACATCCGCCCCAAGTCGATCGTGTGCACCGAGGCCGTCCGCACGAGGACGGACGACGGCTCGGCCGGTGTGCGGCCAGGACCGGGGCACGTCGGCGCGTACGGTCATGGTCGACCTGGAAGAGGGCGCGGGACCTGCGGAGGTTGCGCGTCATGGCACGGAGCCGGGGATCGGGCCGGGCCGTACGCGGCGGCCGAAGCGCACGGGCACACCCGGGGAGTACAGCACGCTCACCGGCGGTCCGGCGGGCGCGGACAGGCCCGCCGCCCGTATCAAGTCTTCGTCACAGCCCAGCAGTTCGGCGCTCCACAGCGGCCAGCGCGAGTGGGTGTTCGGCAAGTACACCGACCGCTGGAAGAACGCGTTGTGCATGCCCCAGCGGGCCGTCAGGAAGTTCTCCAGCTCGCTCGGTTCCGCCACCCGTTCCCCTACCCGTATGGCGATCCGGCTGCGCGCCCCGCGGGGCTCCGGCCAGCGGCGGGTGCTGGTGTACGTGAGGGTGTCGCCGTCCCGCTCGACGCTCATACGGGACCACAGATAGGGCAGCCGGAAGGCCGCGCGGGCCACCGCCACCGGGATCAGCCGGGAGGCGTCGAGCGAGCGGAAGACCACACCGCGGCGGCCGTGTTCGTCGACCGAGTACAGACGGACGTTGGTCTCGGGAAAGGTGCCCGGACAGGGGATGCCGGGCAGCCGGAACCAGCCCACCCGGTGCATACGGAAGGCGACGAGCCCGACATAGGTGGTCCCCTTCAGCGTGTCGGGAACCGTCCCGGCCGGAAGGATCGCCGCCACCTCGTCCGGATCGGCCTCCCAGTGGAGGAACGCGAGGTCGAGCCAGGACTGGGTGAGAAAGGGACGGGGGGTGTCGCCCGGCGGGTCCGGGGTGATGGCTTCCGGTGCACGAGGGGTGAGCGTCACGGGGGCAGTGTCGCAGCAGCCCCGCACGGGCCCGGCGGCCGGTACCCCGGGGTTCCCGGCCGCCGGGCCTCGTCCGGCCGCGCGCACCCCGGGGCGAGCGCTCACTCAGGGCGCAGCACGGACCGCAGCGCGTCCAGCACCGCCGGGTCCTCGATCGTCGACGGCACCGGTTCGTCGCGCCCGTCGGCGATCCCGCGCATGGTCTTGCGCAGGATCTTTCCCGACCGGGTCTTGGGCAGCGCGTCCACCACCGAGACGGAGCGGAACGCGGCGACCGGGCCGATCTCCCGGCGCACCGCCGCGACCAGCTCCTGGCGGAGGTCTTCCGCGCCGATGTCGACGCCCGCCTTGAGCACCACAAAGCCCCGCGGCAGCTGGCCCTTGAGCTCGTCACGCACCCCGATCACCGCACACTCGGCGACGGCCGGGTGCGCCGCGAGCACCGCTTCCATCGCACCGGTCGACAGTCGGTGCCCGGCGACGTTGATCACGTCGTCCGTGCGGCCCATGACGAACAGATAGCCGTCCGCGTCGCGGTACCCGGAGTCACCGGTCAGGTAGTAGCCGTCGTACCGCGACAGATATGCCTCGACGAACCGCTCGTCATCGCCCCACAGGGTGGGAAGCGCGCCGGGAGGCAGCGGGAGCCGGATCGCGATCACGCCCTCCTGCCCCGCGGGCAGTTCGGCACCGCCCGGGTCGAGGATGCGCACGTCCCAGCCGGGGACCGGGACCGTGGCCGACCCGGGCTTGGCCGGCATCGGCTCCAGCCCCTGGAGGTTCGCCGCGATCGGCCAGCCGGTCTCGGTCTGCCACCAGTGGTCGACCACCGGGGTGCCGAGGTGCCCGTGTGCCCAGTGGTAGGTCTCGGGGTCGAGCCGCTCCCCCGCCATGAAGAGGGTGCGGAACGACGACAGGTCGTACTTCTTCAGCTCGGCGGCCTCCGGGTCGACCCTCTTGATCGCCCGCAGTGCCGTGGGAGCGGTGAACAGCGCCTTCACACCGTGTTCGCCGATGACGCGCCAGAACGCACCGGCATCCGGGGTCCCGACGGGCTTGCCCTCGTACAGCACGGTGGTCGCGCCGATCAGCAGCGGTGCGTAGACGATGTAGGAGTGGCCGACCACCCAGCCGACGTCGGAGGCGGTCCACCAGACGTCGCCCGGCCCGATGTCGTAGACCGCGGCCATCGACCATGACAGCGCGACCGCATGGCCGCCGTTGTCGCGCACGACGCCCTTCGGCTTGCCGGTGGTCCCGGAGGTGTACAGCACATACAGCGGATCGGTGGCCGCCACCGGCACCGGGCCGACGGGCTCCGCGCCGGCGATGAGCTCCGCCCAGTCCAGGTAGCGTCCGCCGAGCTCCGCCCGCGCGGTGTCGCGCTGGTGGACGACCACCTTGTCCGGCTGGTGGGTGGCGAGGGCGAGCGCCTCCTCGATGATGGGCCGGTACTCCACCACCCGTGCCGGTTCGATCCCGCAGGACGCGGTGACCATCGCGACGGGCTGGGCGTCATCGACACGGGCGGCCAGTTCCCTGGGCGCGAAGCCGCCGAAGACCACCGAGTGCACGGCGCCGATCCTGGCGCAGGCCAGCATGGCGATGACCGCCTCGGGCACCATCGGCATGTAGACGATCACCCGGTCGCCCTTGCCGACACCCAGCGAGCGCAGCCCTCCGGCGAAGCGCGCGACCTCGTCACGGAGTTCCGCGTAGCTGAACCGCCGGACCGTGCCGGTCACCGGGGAGTCGTGGATCAGGGCGGTCCGGTCGCCGCGACCGGCCTCGACATGGCGGTCCAGGGCGTTGTACGAGGTGTTGAGCTCACCGTCGGGAAACCACCGCATCAGCGGGGCGCGGGAGTCGTCCAGAGCCTGGGTCGGCGGCCGGGTCCAGTCGATCGCCGACGCGGCGTCCAGCCAGAACCCTTCGGCATCCTCGAGGCTACGGTGGTGAGTCTCGTCGTACGCGCCCATCAGAGCCCTTTCACGTCGCCCGGCCTTGAGAGTTGTGAGCAGTGTGGCCCATGGACCGGGCGGCGGCCAGCCTTCGCCCTCCCCCGCGCCGACGCGGCACTCGGCTTCCACGCGGGCCACCTGCCCTCGTGTGCGGGGCCGTCGACAGCCGCGCACGGTCCGCGCGGTCCGCGCGGCTCCGTCCGTTGTCCCGTACACGCGGGAGACCCCGAGCGCATGACGGCCCGGGGTCTCCGCGTACCGGTGTGTTCGGGCGGCTCGGCCACCATCCGCCGCTGCCGGGCGACCGCGGCTCCGCTCCGGCCACGCTCCGCGCGATGGCGGGAAGGAGCCGCACCGCCGGCCGCAGGTTCACCTGCCGGACCCGGCGGTGTCAGGCATTCATGGCCGCCCAGAACTCCTCGAAGGACATCTGGCGGTCGCCGTTGGTGTCGAGCGAGTCGATGAGCTCCTGGGCCTGCGCCCGGGTGATCTCCGAGCCCTCCAGCTCCGCCACGACTTTCCGGTATTCGTCCGCGGTGACCAGGCCGTCCCCGTCGAGGTCGTAGCGGTCGAAGACCTTCCGCGCCGCCGTCTCCATGATGTCCGCCATGTGCTCCGCCCTTCTGCGATCTTCGCTGACGGGCCCAGGCTATCCGTCCGCCCGGAGCGACCCGGGCGCCGCCCGAACCGCCTGACCGGTTGACCGACCGGCCGGCGATCACGGAGCCGCCCCTCGGATCCCGCCTCCGTATGAAGTGACGCAGGTCACCTCTGCGCCGATCAACACTCCCGTACCGCTGCCCGTATCCCCTCGCGCATCACGCATGGCGAGATCGGAGGATGCTGGTGGATGTGTGGCATACCGGGAACGGCGGGCGCCGGTAGTGGGCGTCCGGATGTGGCGCGGACGCCGGAAGGGGTCCGGCGACGAGTCCTTGGGCAGTGAAACGGGGGTGCGCGCCGCCTATCACGAGTACGGCGGCGAGCTCCTGGGCTTCGCCCGTAACGCGCTGGGGGACACTCAGCTGGCCGAGGAAGTCGTGCAGGAGGTGTTCCTCCGGGCCTGGCGCGCCTCGGATTCGTTCGAGAGCGGGCGAGGGAGCCTGCGAACCTGGCTGTATGCCATCGCCCGCAATGTGATCGTGGACGCCCGGCGGCACCGGGCCGTCCGGCCGACGGTGGCGCACCGGGATGAGACGGAGGAGATGCACCGGGATCCGGGGGCCGACCCGTACGATCGGCTGCTGGCACGGATCGAGCTGCGCGAGGCGCTCGACCGGCTGTGCCCCCAGCACCGGGAAGCGGTCATCGAGGTGTATTTCCTCGGCAGGACCTGTGCCGACCTGGCCGCGGAGCTCGGCATCCCGGCCTCCAGCGCCCGCAGTCGCCTCTACCACGGCATCCGAGCGTTGCGCGACATCCTCGACGAGAACGGATGGCTGGCACCATGAGCGACTTCTGCACCACGGTCCGTGGGGAGGTCACCGAACTCCTGTTGCTGGGCAAGCCGTTGCCCGTCCCCCTCGCTCGCCATGTGGCGTCATGCGAGGGGTGCGCCGAGGAGGCGGAAGGCGTGCGCCGGGTGGTTCGGACCTTCGAGCGGGCGGAATCCGTTCGTATCCCATCCGCCCTCCCCGAGTCCGGCGGAGCATCCGCCGTCGTCTCGGTGCGGCCGCTCGGGCGGGTCCGCCGCCGGATGGCGGTCGGAATCGTGTGCGTGGTCCTGGCCGCGTGCGCGGTCTTCGCCACGGTGATGGCGACCTCCGGCGATGACACCCGCACACACGTCGCCGCGGTCCATGTCGCCCAGGACGGCGCGATGGTCTCGCACCCCTGGGGCACCGAGATCCCGGTGTCGCTGTCCGGGCTGCGCGCCAGCGGTACCTACCGGCTGATGACGGGCAACGCGCGCGGCGACCGTGTGCAGGCGGGCAGCGTGCGGGCGAGCGGAAGGGATGGCGCGCCGCTGCACGTCCGCATGACCACCGCCATGCACAAGGACACCATCACCACGCTGTATGTACAGGACGCGGACGGGCACTTCGTCGCCCAGGCCCCGGTGGGCCCGCACCGCGGCACCTGACAGGGGCATCACCCCGCCCCACCCGGACTTTCCCCCGAACCAGGGCCGGTCATGAACCTGCCCTTCCCTCAATGCGCCCTCAGGGGCACCTTTTATGGAGGTTTATCAGTGTTCTCAATCAAAAAAACCGCCGGCGCGGCCGCGGTGCTGACCGGCGTGGGCGCCGCCGCCCTCGGAGTCGTGAGCCTGGCCCAGGCCGACCCATCGCACCCGGCCACGGCCCGAGGCGGCGCGGCGAAGACCACCGCGGGCGACGGTACGTCGGTTTCGGCGCGCGTCTCGGGCCGGGACCGCGTGTACACCGCCGACCAGATCTCCAACACGGTCACGGTCATGGATCCGTCCACCAACAGGACGCTGGGCACCATCGCCCTCGGCGCCCAGCGGCTCGGCGCCACCCTGGGCCCCCAGTACACCGACAACGTCGGCGTGCACGGCCTGGCCTTCTCCCGTGACGACAAGCGGCTCGGCGTGGTGAGCGTCACGAGCAACACCGTCGACATCATCGACACCGCCACCAACAAGGTGATCAACGAGACCGACGTCGGCCGTGCCGCGCACGAGGGCACGTTCACCGCGGACGGAAAGCAGTTCTGGGTCGCCGACCGGGGACGCGACACCATCACGGTCGTCGACGCCGTACACGGCGGTGTCATCCGTACGATCAAGGTCGGCCCCGGGCCGTCCAAGGTCGTCCTCAGCCCCGACGGCAGGACGGCCTACATCAACCACATCAGCGCCCCGGAGATCACAGCCGTCGATGTGACGTCGCACAAGGTCGTCCACACCATCAAGGGCCTCGGCGACGCCTTCTCCTCGGACGAGTCGATCTCACCCGACGGCACGGAACTGTGGGCGGCGCACAAACGCGCGGGGCTGACCAGTGTCATCGACCTCGAGCACCGCGAGGTCACGGCCGTACTGAAGACCGGACCGGACACCAACCACCCCAACTTCGCCAACACGGCGCATGGTTCGTTCGTCTATCTGACCGTGGGCGGTCTCGATGAGACCCTCGTCTACCGCCGCGACCCCGGCGGCACACCGGAGCTGGTGACCCGCGTCCACGACACCGGGCACGCACCGCATGGCCTCTGGCCCAGCGGCGACGGCACCCGCGTGTACGTGGGCATGGAGAAGTCCGACGCGGTCGACGTCATCGACACGGCCACCAACAAGGTCATCGACACGGTGGCCGTGGGCCAGGAGCCTCAAGCCCTGGTGTACGTGCCCAACGCGGCGCCCGCCGGCTCCGCCGCCAACCTCGGACGCCAGGGCCTGGGCGACGCGCCGCACAACGTGCCCACCAGCCTGCCCGACGGAACGGCGGGCGAACCCATGCGCCCCGGCGACAAGGGCCGCCGGCTGGAAGCGACGGTCCGGCCCGTCAGCGGCCTCGACATGATCCAGCTCCAGGCACGCGGCCTCCGGCCGACCACCACCTACCGGGCGTACGCCGTCCAGAAGGACGGCAGCAAGGTCCCGCTGCTGTCCTTCACCACCGACTCCTCGGGCAACGCCGCCCAGGTGCTGGCCTTCGCCGACTTCACCGGTGTGCGGATCTCCCTCACCTCCGAGGGCAGGGCCACCCCCCAGACCCTGGCCCGGATGTCGGCCGCGGTCGCCTCCATGCACCCGGGCTCGGACAGCGCGGTCGAGGCCGCCGACCTCCTGTACTGCGACTGCTGCTGAAGGGCCCGGTATGACTCCCCCACCTCGCATCCGCTCCGGCCGGCGTACGCACAAGGCGGCAGCCGTGCTGGCAACGGCCGCAGGGGTGCTCCTCCTCGCGGGCCCCGCCTCCGCACACGTGCGTGTGTTCTCCGACGGGGCCGAGGAGGGAAGCCCGGCCACACTACGGTTCCGGGTCCCCTCCGAGAAGGCGGACGTCACCACCATCCGTCTCGAAGTCGCCCTCCCCAAGGGGGTCACACCCACCGCCGTACCACCGGCCGCCGGATGGACGCGCAAGGAGATTCCCTCGCGCGAGGGCGGGCCGATCCACCTCATATGGACCGCCACGGCAGGCCATGAACTCGAGCCCGATGCGCACCGCTACTTCGACGTACGAGTAGGGCCGCTCCCGAAGAGGCCGAGCATCGCCTTCGACGTGACCCAGACGTACTCGGACGGGTCGGTCGTGAACTGGAACGAACGACGGACGGGCAACGGGGAACCGGACTTCCCGGCACCCGTACTCATCCTGGACGCTGGTGCGGCCAAGGCGGAGCAGGGCCAGCGGAAGGCGGCGCCACGGCCCACCACGACCGGCACCGACGCCCCCGTCCGTACGGCGGCGACCCCCCGGAAGGAGGGCTCGGACACGGCATCGTGGATTCCGTGGACCGTGGCGGCCGCCGCGGTCCTCGGCGCCGGCACCGTCGTCGCCGTACGCCACCGATCGGCCCCCGGCGAAAGCGGATCGACACCGCGTTGAGGAAGCGCCCGGGTCAGGCGGGGTGTGGTGGGACTGGGCGAACGGCTCAAACCGAGTCGCGCACCACCCGCGCGACGCCGACGATGAACGGGATCGAGCCGTGGAGGAGTGATGGGCAACCTGGTGGTTGTGGGAGCGGACGGCTCGCCGTCGAGTCTGGCCGCGGTGGAGACGGCCGCGAAAGAGGCCCGGCGACGTCATGCGGAACTGCGTGTGGTGTACGCCCTCAACTGGCCGGTCGGACCCATGTACGCGCCGCTGGACACCACACCGCTCAATCGCCTGGTCTCCGAGGCCGCGGACCGTGCGCGGAGCGTGGCCCCGGAGACGACGGTCACCGAGGCCATGGTGGCGGGCGACACGGTGTCGGTGCTGAAGGCCGAGTCGAGGGAGGCGGACCTGCTGGTCGTGGGTGCCCGCGGGGTGGGGGGCTTCATCGGCATGCTGCTGGGGTCGACGGCGGCGTCCCTGACGGCCCACAGCCGGTGCCCGGTGATGGTGGCCCGCGAGGAGTCTGCCGACGCCGGCCCGATCGTGCTGTGTGTCGACGGCTCCCCCACGAGTGAGATGGCGGTCGAGTTCGCCTTCGCCGAGGCGGCGCTGCGCGGAGCCGAGATCGTGGCCGTGCACGTATGGCTGCCGGATCATGCGCCGGCCGGTACCGGTGTCGAGAGCGCGGAGCGGCTGCCGGCCCAGGCGCTGGCCGGGCACGCGGAGAAACATCCCGATGTCACGGTCACACGCGAGGTGGCGAGTGGCGAAGTCCGGGAGGTGTTGATCGAGAAAAGCAGGAACGCCCAGCTCATGGTCGCCGGAGCCCGGGGGCGCGGGGGGTTCACCGGTCTGCTCCTGGGGTCGGTGAGCCAGGCGCTGCTGCACCATGCGCACAGTTCCGTCGTCGTGGTCCGCGGCCAGGCGCCCCCTCCCCCATGACGACCCACGACCAGCCGCCACATCCCTGGGTGATCACTCGGACGGCCTGCCGCGGTCGCCAGATGCGGTCGGCGGGGTGAGGCTGAGACCGTCGATACAGCACGGCCGCCCCGACAAGGCGTGTCCAGGGATGACCACCACCGTGCGGAAGGGCCATGACGTGGCGCAGACCCCCGGGTCGGCGAACTGCTCGCCGACGTCGCGACCAGCCGCTTCTCCGGCGACATCGTGGTGTCGGACACCGGAAGCCTCCGCGGGGACCTGGAGCGCTACGCGTCCGACCTCGCCAGGGACCTCAGCGACCCGGACACCCTCGCCCTGGTACGCGCCACCCCCGGCACAGGCGCCCACCGGCCGCGGTGTGCCCGGTGCGGCGACGGGCCGTACGGCGACTGCCAGGCCGGCCGCTCGTCGGCCGTGCCCCCGCACCGGGTGCACGGCGCGAAGAGGCGGGTGTTGAGGAGCTTGTGGTCCGCGTTGACGCGGAATTCGCCGTTCGCCCGGAAGTGCCCGGAGGCGCACCCGTCGCAACGGCGGAGAACGATGGACAGACAGGCGGGCACGACCGCCCAGGTTTTGGACACAGAGTTACACCGATTCCCGTGAGAGGACCACAGCGGAAAAGAGCACGGCGCACATGTGCGACGCGCGACGGATCAGCGCTCAGGAGGTCTCACATGGTGTACAACGGCATGTCCTTGACAGAGTGACCGGGGGCGGGAGCACGGTAGCGGCACACGGGAGTGTGGCTCCACCGATTTTCGGGCGGGTGGCGCGGGTTTCCGCGCGGCGGAGGGCAGAACCGGGGCAGATGGATGGAGTCCTGGTCTATACCAGGCAACGTCCGTCCCAGTATCCTCATCCACAGCCAGTAGCACACCATCCCCCCACCCAGGTTGCGTGCCGGCGCGGGCGACACCCCCCCTGAACCTGCCCAAGCAGCCGGGTGACCTCCCGATTCACCGCCTCCAGGAGGATCACGGTGAAAGTTCGCACCAGAAGCTCGGCCATCATCGGCACCATCTGCCTCGTCGCTTCCCTCGCCCTGACCACGGCGTCCGCCGACGAGCCCGCCGCCCCACGGCAGGCAGCGAAGATCGCGCTCAAGAATGTGGCCAAGGCCCAGAATCCGACCGCCGGTGCCGCCGGCCCCGGAGGCACGGTCTGGATCGCCGAGCGCGCGGGCACCGTAAGGACCTTGGACGATCAGGGGCTCGGCGACCCCGTCCTCGACATCTCCGACGAGACCACCACCGACGGCGAACGCGGTCTGCTGGGCATCGCGTTCGACAAGGACTTCGCGCACTTCTACATCTCGTTCACGGACCTCGAAGGCACCAGCACCGTGGACGAGTTCGCCGTGCGGGACGGCAAGCTCCAGCCGGACACCCGGCGCACCGTCCTCACCCAGTCGCAGCCCTACTCGAACCACAACGGCGGCGATATCAAGTTCGGCCCCGACGGCTACCTCTACATCGCCCTGGGCGACGGGGGCTCGGGCGGCGATCCGCACGGCAACGGGCAGAACCTCGACACACTGCTCGGCAAGCTCCTGCGGATCGACCCGAGCGGCGGCGAGCCGTACGCGATCCCGCCGGACAACCCGTTCGTGGACGACCCGAACGCGAAGGACGAGATCTGGGCGTACGGGCTGCGCAACCCGTGGCGGTTCTCCTTCGACGCGGCCACGGGCGACCTGTTGATCGGTGACGTGGGCCAGAACGACTGGGAGGAGATCGACTGGGCCCCGGCGAACAGCAAGGGCGGCGAGAACTACGGCTGGTCCCAGATGGAGGGCACCCATCCGTTCCGCGGCGGCACGGAACCCGCGAACCATGTGCCGCCGATCCATGAGTACGACCGCGCCAATCTGGGCTGCTCGGTGACCGGCGGCTATGTCTACCGAGGCGACGCGATCCCGGACCTCAAGGGCCAGTACGTGTTCAGCGACTACTGCGACGGCACCATCCGCTCTCTCCAGATCGAGAACGGCAAGGTGACCGGCGCGAACGACCTCGGAGTCAACGGCGGCGAGGTCATCTCATTCGTGCAGGGCGGCGATGGCGAGCTGTACGCGCTCGCCATCGGTGGCACCGTCTCCCGCATCGACCCGGCTTGACGACTGCTCTCATGTCCCAGTCGGCGGACGGCCGTCTCGGTGCTCCGGGGGGCCGTCCGCCGTAGTCTCTCCGTCGGCTAGGGCATCGGCGGCGTATGTGATGCGGATGACGCCGTCGGCATGCCGTTCCGTGCGTGCGCGGACGCCGAAGACGTCGCCGAGTATCCGCGGGATCAGTACGTCCAGGACCGGTCCCGCCGCCACCACGGTTCCCTCGTGCAGGACGACCAGGTGGTCGCAGAGCCGGGCGGCCAGGTCGAGGTCGTGCAGGACCGCCAGCGTGGTGATGCCGGTGGTGCGGATGAGGTCCAGCAGTTCGAAGCGGGCGCGGATGTCGAGGTGGTTGGTGAGTTCGTCCAGCACGAGGAGCTGGGGGCTCTGGGCCAATGCGCGGGCCAGCAGGACGCGTTGGCGTTCTCCCCCGGACAGGGAGGCGTAGTCCCGGTCCGCGAGCGCTCGTACGCCGCAGCGGTCGACGGCGTCGGCCACGGCCCGGTGGTCCTCGGCTCCGTCGCGTCCCAGCAGACCGTGGTGGGGGGCGCGGCCGAGAGCGACGATCTCGGTGACGGTCAGTCCGGTGGTGTTGCCGCCGCCGTCCTGGAGGACGGCGGCGGTGCGACGGGCCGCGGTGCGCGGGGACAGGGCCCATACGTCGTCCTCCCCCACCCTGACCACACCGTCCGCCGGCCGCAGTGAGCGGTAGACGGTGCGCAGCAGGGTGGACTTGCCGCTGCCGTTGGGGCCGACGAGACCGACGATGTCGCCCTTGCGGGCCTGAAGGCTGACATCGCGGAGGATCGGGTTGCGGTCGAGCGTGACGTGCAGCCGGTCGACGGTGAGTTTCATGCGTCTAGTCCAAGCCCTTGTTGCGGCGCAGCAGCCACAGGAAGAAGGGAGCTCCGAGCAGAGCGGTGAGGATGCCCAGGGGGATTTCGTTGGGGCGGTTGAGGGTGCGGGAGAGCAGGTCGACGAGGACCAGGTAGACGGCGCCCAGCAGGGCGGTCAGCGGGAGCAGCCGGCGGTGGTCGGCGCCGGTGGTCAGGCGCACCAGATGCGGGATCATCAGGCCGACGAAGCCGATGCTGCCGGCGACGGCGATGACGGTTCCCGTCAGCAGTGCGGTGAGCACCAGGAGTACCGCGCGCAGCCGGTTGACGTCGACGCCGAGCGCGGTGGCGGACTCGTCACCGGCCAGCAGGGCGTTGAGCCGCCGGCCGAAGAGAGTGAGCAGCGTGGTGGTGACGAGCACCACCGCGGTGACGGTGGGGAGTTGGCTCCACTGGGCGCCGGTGACGCTGCCCAGCATCCAGAACATGACTGTCCGCAACTCGGCCGGTGTCGCCTGGAGTTGCACATAGCTCGTGGCCGAGAGGAAGACGTAGCCGACGGCGACTCCGGCCAGCACCAGCCGGGTCGGCGCCAGGCGTCCCCTCCGTTGTCCGAGGGCGAAGACCAGCACACCGGCGGCGATGGCGCCGAGGAAGGCGGCCGCCGACACCCCGAGCCCGGCCAGCGCGGCGCCGCCGCCCAGGGTGATGACCAGCACCGCGCCGAGCGTGGCGCCGTAGGAGAAACCCAGCACGATGGGGTCGGCCAGCGGGTTGGACACCACGGTTTGCAGCACGGCGCCGGACACTCCGAGGCCCGCGCCGACCACGGCCGCCAGGACCACCCGCGGGGTGCGGAAGTTCCAGACGATCTGGTCCAGCGCGGGGTCGGAGTGCGCCTCCCCCGCGCCGGTGACGTGGTGGAGGACGATCCTCCACACATCGCCGAGCGGAACGTTGACCGCGCCGATACTGATCCCCACCATCATGGTGACGATCAGCGCGACGGGCAGGAGCGTGAACGCCAGCGGAGCCCTGAGCCGGGTCAGAACGCCTCGGGGTGCAGCAGCTTGGCGATCCTTTCCACGGCCAGGTCGTTGCTCGGGCCGAGGTACATCGAGTCCGACAGGACGACGTACTTGTTGTTCTTGGCGGCTGACCACTGGGGGAACTCCTTGAGCAGCTTCTTGGCGTACGCCGCCGGATTGGGGTCGTTGTAGCTGATGACGACGAGGGCGTCGACGTCGGTGGCGGCCACCTTCTCCTTGCTCAGATCGGCGAAGAGGGTCTTGGAGGCGTTCGCGAAGGCGTTGGCGCCGCCGGCTTTGGCGAGGATGTCGTTGGCGATGCCGTTGCTGAAGACCGAGCTGAAGTCGTTGCTGCCCATGGACATGTTGGAGAAGAGCACCATGACCTTCGGGCGCTTCTTCCCCTTGACCTTTTCGGAGACCGCCGCGATGTTCTTCTCGGATTCGGCGATGAGCTTCTCGGCCTTGTCACCGACGTTGAAGATCTTTCCCATATCGCGCAGCAGCCGGTAGCTGTCGGCGACGGTCATCTTGGAGGGGTCGTCGTCGCAGCCCTGCGGGGAGACGTAGCTGTTGGCTCCCACCTGCTTCAGCTGATCGCGGGTGGCGAACCCGTTCTTCTGGTCGAAGCCGTATGTGGTGACGGACAGGACGAGGTCGGGACGCAGACCGAACATGGCCTCGCGGGGGATGTCGTAGCCCTCGTTGAGCTCGACGTCGCCGGTGGGCAGGGCCTTGATGGCGGCGGCCCGGCCGGCGACCTCGGACCTGCCGTAGGTCTGCTGATTGGCGACGATCTTGTCCTGGAGGCCGAGAGCGAGGAGGGTGGAGACCTCGGCGACCGAGGCGCCGTTCATGACGACGACCCGGCCGGGGTCCTTCTTGAAGGTCTCGCTCCGGCCGCAGTTGTCCAGGGTCACCGGATATCCGGCCTTCGAGGCCCCGGTCGCCCGTGTGCTCGCCCTGCCGTCGTCGGAGGAACCGCCGCATGCCGCCGTGAGCAGACAGAGGGCTGCGGCCAGAGCGGTGGTGGCCGGCCGGTTCATTGGCATGCGGGCTCCCTGCGTGCGGAAGGTATTCCTCGGGCTGAAAGGTGTCTTTCAGGTAGTCGGGCCGAAGTGGTCCCGAGTTCCGGGGAATTCCCGGCCACGGCGGCGGGAGCAGCGGCGGCTCAGCTGTCGGGGAAGGAAACCTCCGTGAGCTCTTCGGAGACCCGCCAGACGCGCTGGGCCTCCTCGGTGCCGCGAAGGCGCGAGTAGAGCTTCTGCTCTCCGGGAGGGCCGCCCGCGTGCCCGAGTCCGCGCGGCCCATAGAACCCGCCACGCTCGGCGTCGGGCGCGGTGGCGGCGTACAGGGCGGGAAGCTGCGCGGTGTGGACCGTCCCGACGAGGATGCCGCGGGCGGACAGGGTCCGGATCATGCGCACGCTCCGGGTGTCCCGGTCGCGTCCGACCTCGGGGCGGGCGGCGAGCAGGTTCGTCGGGGCGACCCCGGGATGGGAGAGGTTGCTCGTGATGCCCCAGCCATTCGCCTGACCACGCCGGTCGAGTTCGAGGCCGAAGAGCCCGAACGCGGTCTTCGACTGGCTATAGGCTTTCATGCCGTCGTAGGAGCGTTCCCAGTTCAGGTCGTCCCAGTTGATGGCGCCCTGATTCGCCGCGACGCTGATCTGTGAGGTCACACGGGCGTGGCCGGCCCGCAGCAGCGGCAGCAGATGGGCCACCAGGGCGAAATGGCCGAGGTGGTTGGTGCCGAATTGAAGCTCGAACCCGTCGGCGGTCGTCTGCCGGTCGGGCGGGGTCATGACACCGGCGTTGTTGATGAGGATGTGGATCGGCCGGCCCTCCTCCCGCAGGGTCTTGCCGAGGGCCGCGGCGGAGGCGAGGGAGGACAGGTCGAGCTCGCGGAGCGACACGTTCGCGTGGGGGGCCGTCCGGCGGATCGTGGTGAGCGCGGCCTCGCCCTTGCTCGGGTTGCGAACGGGCAGGAGCACTTCGGCCCCGGCCGCGGCGAGCCTCGTGGCGAGGCCGAGCCCGATGCCGTCGCTCGCTCCGGTGACGACGGCGAGCCTGCCGGACAGGTCGGGGACGGTGATGTCGATGGGGTTGCGTGGCATGTGCTCACTCCTGGGTTGTGTCGTTGCCCCCACCGTCGTGGAAGACGGCGGCGCTGTTCAGGGCCGCTCGATCCACTGATCAGGAAGTCCGGGCTCCGGCGGGTCCCGGTGGGATCAGTCATGCCCCCGCTTCCTTCGCGCGTGGGTACGTCACCGAGGTTCGGATGGCGCCGTGGCGGCGGCAACTGGTGAAGGGGGGATTGACGATCCGTGGATGTCGAGACGCGCGGACGGTAGAAATGAGCGCCTGAGGAGGCACGCACGGTGACGGAGGCCGCATGGTGATCGATCGGACCGGACTGGCGGAATTCCTTCGGCGCCGCAGGGAGTCGCTGCAACCCGAGGACGTCGGCCTCCCGCGCGGACCACGCCGCAGGACAAGCGGGCTGCGGCGGGAGGAGGTGGCCGCGCTGTGCCATATGTCGACCGACTACTACGCGCGGCTCGAGCGGGAGCGCGGACCCCAGCCGTCCGAGCAGATGATCGCCTCCATCGCGCAAGGACTCCACCTCTCCCTCGATGAGCGCGACCACCTGTTCCGGCTCGCCGGACAGACCCCGCCCCCGCGGGGCGCGGACAGCGAGCACATCGGTCCCGGCCTGCTGCGCATCCTCGACCGCCTGCACGACACACCCGCGGAGATCGTCACCGAGCTCGGCGAGACGCTGCGGCAGACGCCGCTCGGCATCGCGCTCACCGGCGATCTGACCGTCTACAGCGGCCCGTCCCGCAGCCTCGGCTACCGCTGGTTCACCGACCCCGCCGCGCGACGGCTCTACGCCCCCGACGACCATCCGTTCCTCACCCGCATGTTCGTCTCGGGCCTGCGCGGGGTGGCCACCCTGCGGGGTCCGGGTTCCCGCGCGGCCCACTACGCCGAGCTGCTGCTCGCTCAGAGCGAGGAGTTCCGTCGGGTGTGGAACGACCATGAGGTCGGCATCCGGCCGAACGAGGTGAAACATTTCGTCCACCCCGAGGTCGGCGCTTTGGAGCTGACCTGCCAGACGCTGCTCGATCCGGACCAGTCGCAGCTCCTGATCGTCTACACCGCCATTCCCGGCAGTGAGAGCTACGAGAAGTTGCGGTTGCTGTCCGTCATAGGAGCGCAGGCGTTGCGCTAGGGGCCACCCCCGCAGGACAACGTGGGCGATCTGACAGCATCCTCTCGCCCGGCCTCACCTCGTCGTGACACCGGCCGTCACCGGGACTCACACACCCTGCCCCGTTCGCCCACCCGCGCGACCTCTACCATCGCGTGTGGCGTTTCGGCGTCGGAGGCCGATGCCTGCCTGGCCGTGTCCGCCGCCCAACGCCCGCGACGTCCGCCGCACAGCGATGGAGTCGGGTATCGAGCAGTCGAGGAGAGGAACGTTCATGCGCGCTCGGAGCATCGGCGCGGCGGCGGCGACAGCATTGGCGCTGGTGGCTGCCCGCGATCTCGTCCAGAAGAAGCACGCACTGCTCAGAAACTTCCCCGTGATCGGGCACGCCCGGTACCTGCTGGAGACGATCGGGCCGGAGCTGCGGCAGTACGTCGTGACCTCCAACGAGGAAGAGCGCCCGTTCAGCCGTGACCAGCGCACCTGGATCTATGCGTCGGCGAAGGAAGAGAACAACTACTTCGGGTTCGGAACCGACGTGGATGTCGAGCATGTGCAGGGGCACGCGTATGTGAAGCAGCGCACGTTCGCCGGCACGCTGCCCGATCTGCACGACCCGCAGGCCCCGCTGCCCTCGGCCAAGGTGCTGGGCGGCCCGCGCGGGCGCGCCAAGGCGTTCCGGCCGGCGAGCGTCGTGAACATCTCGGCGATGAGCTTCGGCTCGCTGTCCGGCGCGGCCATCACGGCGCTCAACAAGGGCGCGGCGCTGGCCGGCGCGATGCAGAACACGGGCGAGGGCGGCCTCTCGCCGTACCACCGCAACGGCGGTGACCTCGTCCTCCAGATCGGGACGTCGTACTTCGGCTGCCGCGACGAGGACGGCACCTTCAACCTCGACAAGCTCAAGGACGTGGTCGCCGGCGCCCCGGTCAAGGCGATAGAGATCAAGCTCTCCCAGGGCGCCAAACCGGGGCTCGGCGGGATGCTGCCGGGCGCGAAGGTGACCCCCGAGATCGCGGAGATCCGCGGCATCCCGGCCGGCAAGGACTGTGCCTCCCCCTCCCGGCACACCGCGTTCCACGACGTCGATTCGATGCTCGACTTCGTGGAGCTGCTCGCCACCGAGACCGGTCTGCCGGTCGGGATCAAGAGCGCCGTGGGGGAGATGAGCTTCTGGCAGGAGCTGGCCACGCTGATGGCGCGTGGTGATCGCGGGGTCGACTTCGTGACCATCGACGGGGGCGAGGGCGGCACCGGGGCGGCTCCCCTGATCTTCACCGACTCGGTGTCGCTGCCGTTCCGGATGGGCTTCTCCCGCGTCTACGGCACATTCGCCGAGCGGGGTCTGACCGACGACCTCACCTTCATCGGCTCGGGCAAGCTGGGCCTGCCCGAGAACGCCGCCACCGCCTTCGCCCTGGGTGTCGACATGATCAACGTCGCCCGCGAGGCGATGCTGTCCATCGGCTGCATCCAGGCGCAGAAATGCCACACCGACAAGTGCCCCACCGGCATCGCCACCCAGGACCCGTGGCTGGGGCGCGGTATCGACGCGCCCTCGAAGGCCACCCGGGCCGCTGTCTATCTGCGCACCCTGCGTAAGGAGCTGCTGAAGGTCTCGGGAGCCGTCGGCGTCGCCCATCCGGCGCTCATCACCACCAACGACATCGAGATCATGAACGGCGACTACGACGCCCGCACCTTGGCCAGCGTCTACGGCTACAAGGACGGCTGGGGCGAACTCGGCCCGGAGCTCGCCCAGGAGATCACCGCACTGCTCACCGCCAAGCCGACCCCTGTCCAGAAGCCGGCCGACTGACGTGTGAGGAGAGGTTGTTTCCTCACATCTTCTCGGCTCCGGCCTTGATCGCCGCGCGGATCCGGAAGTACGTGCCGCAGCGGCAGATATTGCGGATGCCGTCGAGGTCGGAGTCCGTGATCTCGCGGCCCTCCTCGGCGGCCCGGTGGACCAACGCGACCGCGGCCATGATCTGGCCGGGCTGGCAGTAGCCGCACTGGGCCACGTCCTGGTCGATCCAGGCTTGCTGCATCGGATGCAGATCCGCGCCCACGGTGGCCGGCAGGCCCTCGATCGTGGTGACCTCGTCGGTCGGGCCGAGATTCTTGATGGGGACCGCGCAGGGGTTGACGGCCTTGCCGTTGAGATGGCTGGTGCAGGCTTTGCAGACGTTGATGCCGCAGCCGTACTTGGGACCGGTGACGCCCAGGATGTCGCGCAGCACCCACAGGAGGCGTACGTCGTCGGCGACGTCGACGGCCACCTGTCGGCCGTTGAGGCGGAAAGTGTGCTCGGGCACGGGTTCTCCAGGGTGTCAGCGGACGTGGTCCAGGCCGTCGGTGGGTGATTCCGGGATGGGCGGGACGGTGGGTTTCGGTTCGAAGGAGAGCGTGCCGTGGTTGATCGGGAAGCTGGTGGGCATGGCGCCGGTGGCGCGGCCGTAGGCACAGGCGACCGCCGCCATGGACGCGGCGACGCCCAGTTCTCCGGCACCGCCGGGTTTCCCCGTGGTGGTCGGCATGACGATGATCTCCAGCTCGGGTGGTGTGTTCCACTGCCGGGTGTAGAAGTAGTTGTCCCAGCTGGCTTCCAGGAAGTACCCGTCGCGCAGGTGCAGGCTGGAGGTCAGGGCCAGGGCGATGCCGTCCATGACACAGCCCATCATCTGTGCCTCCAGACCGCGCGGGTTGACGGCGAGGCCGACGTCCACGGCGATGACGGCCTTGGTGATCCGTGGTCCGGCCACCCCGTTGCGGATGGGGCGGTTGACGGTCTCGGGGCGGCAGTCGATCTCCACCAGCACCGCGCTGACGGCGTGGTATTCGGAGTGGAACGCGATGCCCTGCGCCATGTCGGCCGGCATCGGCCGACCCCAGTTCCCCGCCTCGGCGACTTTCTCCAGCACCGCCACGGACCGGTCGCCCCGGAGGAAGTCACGCCGGAACCGGAACGGGTCCTTACCCATCTCCGAGGCCAATCGGTCGACGAGGAGCTCCCGGGCGCAGGTGACATCGGGTGAGTAGACGTTGCGCATACTGCCGGTGTTGAAGCCCTTGTCGGTTTCGTTCAGAAGCCGGCTGTTGGCGCCGAAGTCGTAGGGCATCGACTGGGAGAGCTGGAAGAACGTCTCGGAGAACCCGATGTCGCCCACCGGAAGTTTCGCGGCCAAGGCGGTGAAGATCTCCCCGAGGCCGTGGCTGAGGTCGGTGGCCACGCTGGTGTGCCGTTGCTCATAGCTGAGAACGGTGTTGCCGAGGTAGGCGATGCGTACGCGGGAGGTGGCCATGGGGTGGGTGCGTCCCTGACGGGAGTCGTCGGCGCGGTGCCACATGAGCTTGACCGGTTTGCCGATCTTCCGGGAGATCTCGACGGCTTCCAGCGCGGCGTCGAAGAAGAGTTTGCGTCCGAAGGAGCCGCCGCCTTCGGTGACATGTACGGTGACCGCGCCGAGCGGCAGCCCCAGCTTGGCGGCGATCGCCTCTTTCGCCACGATCGGCGCTTTGAGGCTCGACCAGATCTCGGCGCGGTGCGGCCGTACGTCGGCTATCGCGCAGTTCGGTTCCAGTGCGCTGTTGCTACGGAAATTGAAGGTGAACGTGGCTTCCACACTCGGCGTGAGCGGCGGCGGACCGAGCGGCGGTTCGGCGGCCCGCAGCTCTTCGAGTACGGACGCGTCGGACTTGCCTGCCGCGCTCCCCGGCCGCCACGACACACGCAGGGCGCGTACGGCGTCGATGCACTGGCCGAAGGTCCGGGCGCGTACCGCCACTCCGGTCGAGATCACGGCGACATCGGTGACTCCCGGCATGGCACGGACATCGTCGGCGTTGGCCACCGATCCGACCTTGCCGTTGATCGTCGGCGGGCGGCACACCATGGTCGGCATGGCATCCGGGACATCGAGGTCCATCGCGAACTTCTTGCGCCCGGTGACCGCGTCGAGGGCGTCGACGCGACCGTGCGGTCTGCCGATGACGGTGAACCGTTCGCGCGGTTTGAGTTCAACGGCGACCTGCCGCGTCCGTACGCTCGCGCTCTTCTCGGCCAGTGCGCCGATGCCCAGGCTCCGGCCCGTGGGACCGGTGACGACTCCGGCTTCGAGGGTGAGGTCGGTGACGGCCGCGCCGAGTTCGGTCGCCGCGGCCCCCAACAGCCGTGCGCGAGCGATGGCGGCGGCGACCCGGATGGGAGTGTAGGTCGAGATGGTCGTGTTCGAGCCACCGGTGAGCTGGTTGAACACCAGCTCCGGCCGGGCGTCGGCCAGTGTGACCCGTACCTGTTCCAGGGGTACGTCCATTTCCTCGGCGATCAGCATGGCCGTCGATGTGGTGATGCCCTGCCCCACCTCCGCCCGCGGCAGCGCGAAGGACACGGTGCCGTCCTTGTGGACCTGAACCGTGATCAGGCCGGAGGTGGGCAGCGCCGCCGCGGTCATCACATCGTTGAGATCGACCAGTTCCGTGATCTCGGGTGAAGGGATGTCGGCCGCGGCCTCCGCCGCGGGGGCCAGTTCGGCGGCGGCCAGCAGGGTCGGGGCCGCCAGCACATAGCCGAGGAACCGGCGTCTGCCGAGGGCGGGCCCGTCGGGCTCCGGCCCGGTGTTCTCGAGGGCTCGTCTCGTCATCCCATTCCTGCGCTCTCTCATCAGCCGTCCGTCCCGGCTCGGACCCGGGCGGTGCTGAGGTGTCGGCGGCCATCTGACGGTGCGGAAGCCATGGTCGGGACCTGTGTGCCTCGGCGCAAGGCTCTGTCGGCGGCGACATGACCCCGCGTTCCGGCAGGTCGGTCATCGGTGCGGGCTCAGGACGGGCGGTTGGTGTCGGGAATGGTGAGTTCGATGCGCCTCCCCTCCGCCAGGAAGAGCAGGACGAACCTGCGGATGGCCTCCTCCACGGTCCAGGCGGCCTCCGGGACCAGGGGCAGCGGGATCAGCCCCTCGCGGAAGGCCACCAGCAGGGGCCAGGCGGCGCTGATCAGCGGCTGCCAGAACGGCTCCTTGTCCAGTCCGATACAGTCGCCGACCCGGTCGCCGACCGTATACCTGGAGAACGCGTTGATCAGGGGCCGGGTGAGCCCGGCGTCGAGTTCCGCGACGATGTCCAGGAGAACGTCGGTCAGCTCGGCGCCTTCCGGGGTACTAGCCAGGATCGGATCGAGCACCTGCTTGGACTGGGCGTTGGCCTCGTCCCAGGAGGCGGGGATGTACTCGTCCAGGACGCCGAGCATATGCGCGGTCACCTGCCACACGTGCAGATAACCGTCGGACTCGGCGGAGGAGACCGGGACCCTCCAGTCTTTTAGCTTGCGCATGACAAATGTTGCCAGGCTGTGCCAGGTGACCATCACGTCCGCCTGGCTGATCGGGATCTTCTGGCCGCCGCTGGTCCGGGACCAGCCCGGGGACTTCGGCAGCAGATGACGCACCGCCGCGTGCACCAGCCGGGTCTTCACCGTGGTCACCACCATCGAGCCCTGGGGCTGGTAGGCGTCCAGGGCTCCGATGTCGTACCCGAGCTGGGCGGTCTTGGCGATACGGTCCTTCATGTCCGCGCCGCCCTTGGAGTAGTACACGGCTCGGGCTTCCCTGGGGATGGCGGTGCTCATCAGACCGCTGCCCAGCCCGTACAGGGCACCGGTGTAGATTCCCTTCTTCGTGGTGAACCGCGCCGCGGCTTCCAGCTTGCGCTTGTCCGTCCAGGACGGCAGTTGGCGCGCCTTCTCCATGAAGTCCCGCAGATCCCGGGGAAGGCCGTCCGGCAGCGGCTGGTCATTGCGGGTCCACTGCCGCAGCAGTTCGTTGACCCTGGGCACGTCTCCACGGTCGATAACGGCGGCGAGCACCGGGTCGGCTTCCTCGTCCCACACCCAGTCGGGATCGAGTCCCGCTCCCGCTCCCGCCACCGAACCGCTCGGTGCCCACGTCCACAGGGACCGCGCCTGGGCCGGTGACGCCGCTCCCAGTAACCCGAGCGCCCCCAGCGCCCCTCCGGTGATCAGCATCCTGCGCCTGCTGAGTTCGTCCATGGCTCTGAACTCCTCCTCGAGTCCGGTCTATGAGCACGGGTGATGTGAGAGATCGTGATGTGAGAGAGACGGATGACGCGTTCCCGCATACGCGCCGCCGCGCCGCCGCCTCAGCCGGGGCGGTTGGTCTCGGGGATCTCGATCCGGGTGCCGCGTCCCTTGGTGAGGTAGAACAGGATGTACTGACGCGCCGCCTCGTCGATCGTCCAGGCGAGCGGCGGCACCAGCGGCAGGGGAATCAGCTTCTCGCGGAAGGCGACCAGCTTCGGCCAGGCGGTCTCGATCGCCTTCTCCCAGAACGGCTCGCGGGGAATGCCGTCCCAGTCGGCGACCTGATCGCCGACCAGATACCGGGCGAGAGCGTTGACCAGGGGGCGGTCGATGCCGCCGGGGCTGGTCTGCTCGGCGAGCTGGCCCAGCAGGATGTCAGTGAGTTCGACGCCTTCGCGCGTGCGGGCCAGGACCGGGTCGAGGACCTGTTTGGACTGGGCGTTGGCCGCGTCCCATGAGGCGGGGATGTACTCGTCCCGGATGCCGAGCATGTGCGCGGTCACCTGCCACACATGCAGATACCCCGCCGACTCTGCGGACTTCATCGGCACCTTCCAGTCGAGCAGCTTCCGCATGGCGTAGGTGGGCAGGCTGTGCCAGGTGACCAGCATGTCCGCCTGGCTGATCGGGATCTTCTGGCCGCCGCTGGTCCGGGACCAGCCCGGGGACTTCGGCAGCAGATGGCGCACCGCCGCGTGCACCAGCCGGGTCTTCACCGCCTCCACGACGACCTTTCCGTCGGGCCGGTAGGCGTTCAGATCCCCGACGGCGAAGCCCAGCAGGCTCGTCTTGGCGACCCGGTCCTCCATGTCGGCGCCGCCCTTGGAGTAGTAGACGGCGCGCGCCTCCCTGGGGATGGCGGTGCTCAGCATGCCGCCGCCCACTCCGTTGAGCAGATTGAGGTAAAGACCCCGGGACTCGTTGAACTTGGCCGCGGTCTCGAGCTTGTCCCGGTCCGCCCAGGACGGCAGTTGGCGCGCCTTCTCCATGAACTCCCGCAGATCCGCGGGCAGGCCGTCCGGCAGCGGCTGATCGTTACGGGTCCATGTCCGCAGCAGCTCATTGACCCTGGGCACATCGCCGCGGTCGATCACGGAGCCGACCAACTGGTCGACCTCCTCGTCCCACACCCAGTCCGGGTCGAGGCCCGCACCCTTGCCCGCCACCGAACCGCTCGGCTCCCATGTCCACAGCGACCGCGCGCGGGCCGGCGATGCCACGCCCAAGGCCCCGAACACCCCCAATGCCCCGCCCGCGATCACCATCTTGCGCCTGCTGAGTCCGTCCATCGCTCCGAACTCCTCCTTGAGCCCCGTAGCTCTGTAGCCCCACTTGATACGCTGATACACGTTGAGCATCTCTGTATCCCCAGGGGAGCATAAAGGAGACGCGAACACCAGAGGCAGCACAGAATCAGGGAGGCAACCGTGGAACCCGTCCCGTTGGCCCTCACGGGGCCGCCCGACTACCCGTCGGTGCTGGAAATCGCGTTCACCGAGGCCGTCGAAGGCGTCGGCCAGGACGACGACATTTCCGTGCGTCTGCTCGACGCCGCGTACAAGCAGTTCTGCCGCATGGGGATCAAGCGGTCCACGATGATGGACGTGGCGCGGTTGGCAGGTGTCTCCCGGATCACCGTCTATCGCCGGTTCGCGTCCAAGGACGTGCTGGTCGAGCACGTCGTACGGCGCGAGTTCCGGCGCTACTTCGATCAGTTCATCATCGACATCCAGGAGGCCGAGACCGTGGCCGACCGGGTCGTGCTGGGTTTCGTGAGCTCCTTGCGGGCCATCCGGCACAACCCCCTCATCGGCGGCCTCATGGCCACCGAACCGGACGCGGTCGTGCCCTCCATGACCGGCGACGAGGGCCGCACCCTGGCCGCGGTGCGGCAGTTCGTCGCACAGCGGCTCCGCCAGGAGCAGCACGCGGGCAATATCGCCGGCGATCTGGACGTGGACCTCGTGGCCGAGATGATGGTCCGCGTCACCGCGTCCTTCCTGGTCATTCCCAGCCACCTCATCGACATCGACGACGATGAGCGGATGCGCGCGGTGGCCCGGCAGTTCCTCGTCCCGATGCTCGGGCCACCGCACTCCGTTCACTCGTAGATTCCGCCCTTCGCGGCCCTGGCCACCAGGGAAGCGGGCGGGTCGAAGCGTTCCCCGTACCGGTCGGCCAGCTCCCTGGCCCGTACGACGAAGCCGGACGGCCCGCCGGGGTAGCCGTTGATGTACTGAAGGACGCCGCCGGTCCACGCGGGGAAGCCGATGCCCAGGATCGAGCCGACGTTGGCGTCGGGCACCGACCGCAGCACGCCTTCGTCGAGGCACCGGACGGTGTCCAGGGCCTCCGCGAAGAGCATCCGCTCCTTCATGTCCTCGAACGGGATCTCGCGTCCCACCACGGTGAAGTGCTGGTACAGGCCGGGCCACAGACCTGTGCGCCTGCCGTCCTGGTAGGTGTAGAAGCCGGCGCCCGAGGAGCGTCCGCCGCGCCCGAACTCATCGATCATGCGGTCCACGACCGCCTCGGAGCCGTGCGGGTGCCACTGTCCGTCCCCGGCCAGCACCGCGGCCTTGGTCTCCTCCCGGATCGTGCGGGGCAGGGTCAGGGTCAGCTCGTCCAGCAGCTGGAGCGGCGGTGCGGGGTAGCCGGCCTGGGAGGCGGCCTGCTCGATCGAGGCGGGGTGCAGACCCTCGCCGAGCATCGCCACCGCCTCGTCGATGAACTTGGATATCACCCGGCTGGTGAAGAAGCCGCGGCTGTCGTTGACCACGATGGGCGTCTTGCCGATCTGCCGCGCGATATCGACGGCCTTCGCCACGGTGTGGTCGCCGGTCTTCTCACCGGTGATGATCTCCAGCAGGGGCATCTTGTCGACCGGGGAGAAGAAGTGCAGGCCGATGAAGTCCTCGGGACGCCTGACTCCCCCGGCCAGCATGGTGATCGGCAGCGTGGAGGTGTTGGATCCCAGTACCGCGTCCGGGGCGATCACATCCTCGATCTCGCCGAAGACCTGGTGCTTGAGCGCCGGGTCCTCGAAGACCGCCTCGATCACCAGGTCGCAGTCGGCGAGGTCCGCTGGGTCGGCGGTCGGTGTGATCCTCGCGAGGATCCCGTCGGCCTTCTCCCGGGACATCCGGCCGCGCGCCATGGCCTTGGCGAGCAGCTTCTCGGAGTATCGCCTGCCCCGCCGCGCGGCGTCGGCCGAGATGTCCTTGAGCACGACCTCCAGGCCGCCCCGGGCGCAGGAGTAGGCGATCCCCGCCCCCATCATTCCGGCCCCCAGCACACCGACCTTCCGCGCGGTGTGCCGGGCGTATCCGGCCGGGCGGCTACCGCCGGAGTCGATGTGCCGCATGTCGTGGAAGAAGGCCCGCATCATGTTCTTCGCGACCTGGCCGGTCATCAGCTCGACGAGATAGCTCGTCTCGATCTTCTGGCCGGCCTCGAGATCGACCTGGGCACTCTCGACGGCCGCGGCGAGGATGTTGCGCGGCGCCGGGACGTTCGCGCCCCTCAACCGCTTGCGCAGGTGCGCCGCGAGGGCCGGCAGGCTCGCCGCGACCTTCGGGTGCGAGGGGGCGCCGCCGGGAATCCGGAAGCCCTTGGTGTCCCACGGCTGAGCGGACTCGGGATGGGCCAGGACCCACCTCCTGGCCTTGGCCAGCATGTCCTCGGGGGTCGTGGCCAGTTCGTGCACCAGCCCCCGGGCCAGCGCCTCCCCGGGCTTGTACCGCTGTCCCTGGAGCAGGACGTCCGTCAGCGCGTCCTGGAGCCCCAGGAGGCGGACGGTCCGGCTGACCCCGCCGGCTCCGGGCAGCAGTCCCAGGGTCACTTCCGGCAGACCGATGCGGCTGCCCGGTGTGTCCAGGGCGATACGCCGGTGGCAGGCGAGCGCGATCTCGTACCCACCGCCGAGTGCCGTACCGTTCATGGCCGCGGCCAGCGGTTTGCCGAGCGTTTCCAGTCGGCGCAGCTGGGCCTTGAGGAGCGTGCACAGCTCGCTGAGCTCCGCGGCGTTCTCCACACGCGCCTCGCTCATGAAGCCGATGTCACCGCCGGCGAAGAAGCTCTCCTTGGCGGAGGTGAGAATGACGCCGGTGATGTGGTCCCGCTCGGCCTCGAGCCGGGCGACGGTGGCGCCCATCGACTCGACGTAGGTCTGGTTCATCGTGTTGACCGGCTGGTCCGGGTCATCCATGGTCAGTACGACGACGCCGTCGGACCCCCGCTCCCAGTGGATCATGTTGTTCTCCAGCATTGATACGGCGTTCCTTTCGGAAGACATGCGCGAACGGCCCGCGGGGCCCGGAAGGGTTGTCAGAGGCGTTCGAGCACGGTGGCGATGCCCATGCCGCCGCCGACGCAGAGACTGACCACGGCCCGCCGTGCGGAACGGCGCTCGAGCTCGTCCACCACGGTGCCGACAAGCATGGCCCCGGTGGCGCCGAGCGGATGCCCCATGGCGATCGCGCCACCGTTGACGTTGACCTTCTCCCAGGGCAGGTCGAGGTCCTTGACATACCGGAGGACCACCGAGGCGAAGGCTTCGTTGATCTCGAACAGGTCGATGTCGTCCACCGTCAGCCCGGCGAGGTCCAGCGCCTTGCGGGTCGCCGGGGCGGGACCGGTGAGCATGATCGTCGGATCGGCCCCGCTGACCGCGCTCGCCACGACGCGGGCGCGGGGCGTCAGCCCGGACTCGGCGCCCGCCTCCTCCGTGCCGACCAGGACCAGTGCCGCACCGTCCACGATGCCCGAGGAGTTGCCCGGGGTGTGAACGTGCTGAACGCGCTCGATCCAGTGGTACTTCTGCAAGGCCACGGCGTCGAAGCCGCCCATCTCTCCGATGTCGGCGAACGACGGCCTCAGCTTCCCGAGCGACGCCACCGACGTCTGCGGGCGCATGTGCTCGTCCTGGGAGAGCACGGGCACCCCGTTGCGGTCCCGGACCGGAACCACGGACTTCGCGAAATACCCGCCGGACCACGCCAGTGCGGCCCGTTGCTGAGACCGCACCGCGTACGCGTCGACGTCCCGTCGCGAGAAGCCCTCGATGGTCGCGATCAGATCGGCGCCGATGCCCTGCGGCACGAAGTACGTCCCGAAGGCCGTCTCCGGGTCCGCGGCCATCGGCCCGCCGTCGCTGCCCATGGGGACGCGGGACATCGATTCCACACCGCCGGCGACGACCAACCGCTCCCAGCCGGAACGGACCTTCTGCGCGGCCGTGTTCACCGCCTCAAGACCGGAGGCGCAGAACCGGTTGAGCTGGACCCCCGCCACGTGATCCGGTAGCCCGGCCGCCAGCGCCGCGGTCTTGGCGATGTTCATGCCCTGGTCCCCCACCGGCGAGACCACGCCGAGCACGACGTCGTCCAGGCGTCCGGGATCCAGGTCCGGATGGCGGCGGCCGAGCTCATCGATCAGCCCGGTCACCAGCGACACCGGCTTGATGTGGTGCAGCGAGCCGTTTTTGCCCCGGCCACGCGGGGTGCGGATCGCGTCGTAGATGAATGCTTCGGTCACTGTCCTCGCACTTCCTCTCCGCCGACAGGCGTCTTCCGTGTCCATCCGGCCGCCTTGGGCCGCGCGCACCGGCTGGCGCGGCACCTCCGGCGCAGCCAGGTAAAGGCAATTATTGACACCTTGTCAATAGTGCGTCGCCGTGGGAACCTTGCGTCCAACGCCCGCCACATGGCCATTGAGCCACGTAGCCGAGGTGGGCAGAGATGCGCCACGAAACCAATCTATTGACACATCGCCAAGAGCGGTTCACTGTTAAGGCCGTTCAAGCAGCCCGCTCACGATTCGCGATGGAGGGAGCCCTCCGTGGCCACAGCAGAGCAACTCCAGCAGTCCATCGAGGAGCTGACGATCACCAAGCTGCTGCGCCGCAACGCCCAGCAGTTCGCCGAGCGTCCCGCGCTGACCACCGGCCTCGGTCCGGACGCGGGAACCCTGTCCTGGTCGCAGCTGCGCGCCGAGGTCGCCGCCCTCACCCGCGGTCTCACCGCGCTCGGTCTGAGCCCGGAGGACCGGATGCTCATCGCGATGTCCAGGCGAGCGGAGCACTGGATCGTCGACCTCGCGGCCATCCACATCGGCGCCCTGCCCTGTAGTACGTACGACACACTGAGCACCGAGCAGATCGGCGCCGTGGCCCGGCACAGCGCGGCCACCGTTCTCGTCCTGGAAGGCGCGGAGCAGATGCGCCGCTGGCAGCCGGTCCTGGACGACCTGCCGCACCTGCGCGCCATCGTCATCCTCGACTGGGACGCGGCCCCGGCCGACGATCCGCGCTTTGTCAGCTACTCGGCCGTGCGCGGGGCGATACCCCCCGACGACGCCGCGTTCGAGGCGCTCGCCAACGCCGCGACCGCCGACCGGCCGCTGACCCTGGTGTACACCTCGGGCACCACCGGGGCGCCCAAAGGCGTGGTGCTCTCCCACCGCAACGTCATCCACGAGTCCCTGATGCAGGACCAGCTCGTCCCCGTCCCCGAACATCCGCGCTCGATCGCGTACCTCCCGATGGCGCACATCGCCGAGCGGGTGCTGGGGATCTACATGCCGATCTGCCACGCCGGACACGTCACGATCTGCCCGGAGCCCGAGCAGCTCCTGCCCACCCTGCTCACGGTGCGCCCGCACGGCTTCTTCGGAGTCCCCCGGGTATGGGAGAAGCTCGCCACCGCCTTGCGGGCCAAGCTCAGTGCCCTCGCCGAGGAACAGGCCGTGGCCGTGACGCAGGCGAGGAGGGCCTATCTCGAAGTGTTCCGGCTGCGCTCCGCGGGCAAGGACATTCCGGCCGACCTCACCGAGGTGCTGGAGCAGCTCGACGCGCAGGTGTTACGGCCCATCAGGGCCGCCATCGGGCTCGACGACTGCCACCGGGCCTTCAGCGGCGCCGCGCCGATCCCCACCAGCGTCCTGGAGTTCCTCGCGGGCGTGGGGCTGCCGGTGTACGAGGTCTGGGGCCTGAGCGAGACCACCGGCGCGGCCACCGTCAGCACGCCCGAGGCGTTCGCGCTCGGCTCCGTCGGGCGCCCCGCGCCGGGCATCGAGATCAAGGAAGCCCACGACGGCGAGCTCCTCGTCCGCGGCCCCGTCGTCTTCCCCGGCTATCTACGGGCCGACGGCCGCATCGAGCCCGCGACCGACGCGGAGGGCTGGCTGCCCACCGGCGACCTCGGGACGGTCGACTCACGGGGCATCGTCACGGTCACCGACCGCAAGAAGGAGATCATCATCACCGACGGCGGCAAGAACATCGCCCCGGCCAGGATCGAGTCCCAGCTGCGAGCCCACCCCCTGATCGCCCATGCCGTCGCGATCGGTGACCGGCGCCGCTATGTCACCGCGCTGCTGGTACTGGACGAGGAGACGGCCCCGCTCTGGGCGCGGGCGAACGGAATCACCACGTCCGACCTGGGCGAGCTCTCCCACCACCCCGAGATACTCGCGGTCCTGGACCAGTTGGTCGCGGAGACGAACACGGCGCTGTCCCGTGCGGAGCAGGTGAAGAAGCACCGTGTCCTGCCGGGCCCATGGAGCATCGAAACGGGCGAGCTGACGCCGAAACTGAGCCTGCGCCGCCGGGCCATCGCCGAACTGCACGCCGACACCATCGAGTCGATGTACACATAGGTCCGACACACCGCGACCACGGAGGGACTATCCGCATGGGTGTTCAGCGCCAGGCCCCACGACGCCGAATGGAGCCGGACGCCCGGCGCGCCGAAATCCTCGGCGTCGCACGCAGGCTCTTCGGGACCAACAGCTACACCGCGGTGTCCATCTCGGACATCGCGGCCGAGGCCGGCGTGGCCCGTGCTCTGGTCAACCACTACTTCGGCAGCAAGCGGCAGCTCTATCTGGAGGTGGTGCGGCAGATGATGGTCGTCCCGGCCTCCGTCTCGGAGCGACTGCCCCCGACCAACGCCGAGGAGCGAGTGTCGATCTGCGTCGACCGGTGGCTCGAAGTCGTGGAGCGCAACCGGGACATGTGGCTGTCCGCGATCGGCCCGGAGGCGCTCAGCAACGACCCGGAGATCGACCAGATCATGCTCGAGGCCGACGAGATCGCCACCGACCGCGTCCTGGAGGCCGTGATGATGGCCGACGTCGTCGAGGGCCGCCAGAAGCTCCGGGCGATGATCCGCGCCCACAGCGGCATGCTCAAGGCCGCCTCCCGCGAATGGCTGGTGCGCGGCGCCCTCAGCCGCAGCGATCTGCACGTGATGCTCACACGCACCGTGCTCCACCTTGTCCACACGGTCTTCCCCGCCGTACGGGACGACTGAGAACGCCTTACCGACCCTGCCCGAGCAGAGAGGCACATCATGCCCCGAACCCTGTCGGACGAACGTCGCGACCTGACCAAGGCGATAGCCGACTTCTGCCGCCGCGAGTGCGGTACGAAGGAGCAACGGGACAAGCTGACGGCCAACGGCCAGGAACAGCACAATCAAAAGCTCTACGGGAAGATGGCCGAGCTGGGCTGGCTGGGCATCGCCGTCCCGGAGGAGTACGGCGGCGCGGGCCTGGGCATGACGGACCTCTGCCTGTTCCTTCAGGAGACCTCCTACGGACTGGCTCCCATCAGCGGTTTCGGCACCACGATCATCGCCGCCGCGGCATACGAGAAGTTCGGCACCGAGGAGCAGAAGCGCACCGTTCTCGAAGGCGTGGTCAATGGCCGGGTCGAGGCCATCTCGATGTCCGAGCCGGGCGCCGGATCGGACGTGGGCGCCCTTTCCTGCCGCGCGGAGCGCGTGGACGGCGGCTACGTTATCAACGGACAGAAAACCTGGTGCTCCAACGCACACTTCGCCGACCACATCCTGCTGATCGCCCGCACGGCACATGGGCAGTCGAAACATGAGGGGCTCACCCAGTTCATGGTGCCGGCAGACGCCGACGGCCTCCAGATCAGGGGTATCGACACCATGGGCGGGCGGGACGTCAACGACCTCTACTTCACCGACTGCTTCGTAGCGGACTCCGCCGTCGTCGGTGTGCCCGACCGTGCGTGGACACAGCTGATGGCCGGGCTGAACCTGGAACGGATGATCCTCGCCGCGATGATGCTGGGCGTGGCCCAGCGGGCGTTCGAAGACACCCTCACGTATGTGCGGCAGCGCGAACAGTTCGGCCGCCCGATCGGCTCGTTCCAGGCTCTCAAGCACCGGATCGCGGACATGGCCACCGAGCTCGAATGTGCCCAACTGCTCCTGGACGACGTCGCCGCCGCGATCGACGCCGAGCCCGGCCGCGTGTTCGCCCGCGAGGCGTCCATGGCGAAGCTCAAGTGCACCGAACTCGCCAAGCACGTGACCCTGGAGGGCATGCAGATGATGGGCGGCTACGGGTACGCCACGGAATACGGCATGGAAGCCCTGCTGCGGTCGACCGTGGTGTCCACGGTGTACGGCGGGACGAGCGAGATCCAGCGAGACATCATCGGCAAGACCTACGGCCTCTAGGCGGTCACGATGCCGACCACACGTTCCCATCACGGCGTTGGGCACGCCGCATCGGTCCCGGTCCGTACGTCCTCCACGCGAGCGACGCGGCCCCCGGAAAGGGGAGCCCGATAGGTTGTATTTTCACCGGGGCAGCACCGAGACCGGAAAGGCCCAACGTCATGGCGTGGAGCACGCGGCAACTCGCCGATCTCGCCGATACCACCGTCAAAACGGTGCGTTACTACCACCGGATCGGCCTGCTCGACGAACCCGCACGCACCTCGAACGGCTACAAGCAGTACAAGCCGGCTCATCTCGTGCGTTTGCTTCAGATCAAGCGGATGAGCCACCTCGGTGTTTCCCTCGCGCAGATCGGCGCGATGGGACGAGCGGGGGCAAAACCCGACGAGGCCATCCGTATCCTGGACGCCGAACTGGCGGACACCATCGACCGCCTGCGACGGATACGCGCTGAGCTGGCCGTCATCCTCGAGCACCAGGCGCCGCTCGACACTCCGCCGCCGTTCGGTCCCGTCGCCGATGAGCTGGGCGAGCGAGGCCATGCCCTGGTCACCGTCCTCTCGCAGGTGTTCGACGAAGACGCCCTCGATGATCTGCGCGAGCTCATCTCGGAACGCGACGACTACGAGGACGATTTCGAAGCCCTCCCCGAGGACGCGGACGACGCGACGATCGACGAACTGGCCGGGCGTCTGGCCGTGGCGATCCGCGCCCATCAGGACCGATTCCCGTGGCTGAGCGACCCGGGCAGTGCCGCACCACGAGGCAAGCGGTTCGCCGAGGCCGTGATGGGCCCCGCCTTCGCCGAACTCTTCAACCGGGCCCAGCTCAAGGCCCTCGCCCGGGCCCACGCGCTCAACCAGGAGTTCAGGTCCGCGGCAGGCACCGCGGCGACGCTGGGCAGGCCGATCCGTGATGTCGGACGCCCCCTCGAAGACGCCACCGAGCACCGCTGAGGCTGATGTTCCGGCAGAACGACCACACCGAATGTGATCTCTACGCTCGTCCGGCTTGACCTGGCCCCAAGGGCAGGGGGTGCCCTGGATGACGCCAGGAAGCACATCGCCGATCACATTCGGAGGAACGTACATGGACCGTAGGCACAGGGTGGGCCGGGGTCTGGCCCTGACAGTCGCGATCGGCCTCGCCGGGTCGCTGGCGTCGGCCCCGCCCGCCGCCGCCGATCGGGACGACGTAGGTCAAGTGGAGTGGGGTGCCTGTCCGGACGACGTCACGGCCAAGGCGCCGGATCTGAATGTGCAGTGCGGGACCGTGAGAGTGCCGCTGGACTACAACGACCCGGACGGCACACAGATCGACCTCATGGTGTCGCGGCTGGCGAGTGAGAACCCGCACAAGCGGCGCGGTGTGCTGCTGCTGAACCCGGGCGGTCCGGGCGGGTCCGCGCTGACGATGCCGGCCGAGCTGGCCGACCTGGGCATCCCGTCAAAGGTCCTCGACACCTATGACCTGATCGGCATGGACACCCGCGGCTTCGGACATTCGGCGCCGATCGACTGCGGGTTCACCGTCGGCCAGGACTACATCGGCAATGTCCCGCCGTACGCCGTGGACAACGCGGCGGTGGTCGAGCAGGCCGAGATCGCCAAGGGCGTCGCCGAGCAGTGCGCGGCCCATGACACCGACGGCCGCATGGCCCACATCACGACCGCCAACACGGCGCGGGACCTGGACCGGATCCGGGCCGCGCTCGGCGAGAAGAAGGCCAGCTACTTCGGCCTCTCGTACGGATCGGCGCTGGGCGCCGCGTACGCCTCGATGTTCCCGGACACCACCGACCGAGTGCTCATCGACAGCAACCTCGGTGACACGGCCCTGGACCGCGCCGGTCTCCGTCGGTACGCGCTGGGCATGGAGGAGACCTTTCCCGACTTCGCGAAGTGGACGGCGGCACGGAACTCCGCGTACGGGCTCGGACGGACTCCGGAGGAAGTGCGCGAGACGTACTTCTCGCTTGCCGAACGGCTCGACGAGAAGCCGGTCTTCGGTATCGATGGCCGTCAGTTCCGGTTCACCACCTTCGGTGGTCTCTACGCCAAGCGGACGTACGGCCGGACGGCGCAGCTCTGGGAAGCGATCAAGGACGCCGACGAGACCGCGGTCAAAAGGGCGGCCAAAAGGCTGATGACAGAGACCCGCGGCGTACCGGCGGCGACCGCCGAGGGAGCGTCGTACTCCAACTCATGGTCCGTCTTCCTCACGGTGACCTGCAACGACGTGGAGTGGCCCAGCGATGTCCGGGCGTACCAGCACAGCGTCGCCGCGGACCGCGAGAAGTATCCGCTGTTCGGTGCGGCGGCGGCCAACATTCTGCCGTGTGCGTTCTGGCCGCACGCGCCGTCCGAGCCGCAGGTCAAGATCAACGATGATGGGCCGACGAACATCCTGATCACGCAGAATCGGCACGACCCGGTCACGCCGCTGCTCGGTGGACAGCTGTTCCGGAAGAAGTTCGCCGATCGCTCACGTCTGGTGACCGCGGACGGAAGCGGTCACGGTGTCTACGTCTACGGCGGCAACGCGTGTGCGCTGAACGTGGGCACGGCATGGCTGGCCGACGGAGTGATGCCGGAGAAGGACGTCACGTGCCGGGCGTCGGGCTGAACCTCGGCCGCGAAGGTCGGCCGCCGCGGGCCTTGCCCGGCGGCGAGGCGCGGTTCGGCCAGAAGGTCACCGGCGGCGGTTTCCAAGCGGCCGCCCCGGCGGTGGAGACCGCGGCGCCTAGACTGGGGAGCCTTGTGAACGGGTGGTTCCGGGCGACGGAGGTCGGCGATGGCGAAGGGCGACGTGCACGAGTTTGAAGATCCTTCTGCCGATGTCCTCGCCGAGGCGGCGGCGGCCTTCGGACTGCTGGCATCGGCGGCGCGGCTGCGCATCATGTGGGCCCTCGCCCAGGGGGAGAGCGATGTGACGCACCTCGCCGACCGGGTGGGCGGGGCGCTGCCCGCGATCAGTCAGCATCTGACCAAGCTCAAGCTGGCGGGGCTCGTCCGCTCGCGGCGGGAAGGCCGCCGCCAGGTGTACTTCGTCGATGACCCCGACGTCGTCACCGTGGTGCGTCTCATGGTCGGCCAGCTCGCCGACCGCGCGCGGAACGAGGCCACGGCGCCGGTGCGTCTGGTGCACGAAACCGGTGCCTGAGCGGGCCGTGGCCGCGGGGGCGGCCCCTCGACCGCCGCGGCACCGTCCCCGGGAAGCGACGGGAGCGCGGCGCCGACCGCGCTGCAAGTGCTGCGCGCCCTCGGCAGCGGGCCGCGCGGGCTGACCGAGGGGGCGGCGGAGGACCGTCTGGCCCGCTTCGGCGAAAACGTCCTGCCCACTCAGCGCGTCACTCCCTGGCCCCGGCGGCTGCTGCTGGGCCTGCGCGATCCGTTCACCGCGGTGCTGCTGGTGCTCGGTCTGGTGTCGGCGGCGGTGGCGTCCTGGGCGACCGCGGCCGTGATCACCTTCCTCGTGGTGGTCAGCTGCGGGCTGCGTATATCCGGCGAGCTGCGGGCCGACCGGTCCATGGCCCAGCTGCGCGAGCTGGTCGCCACCACGGCGAGCGTGCTGCGCCGGGCCGACTCACGGGACGCCGCTCCGGTGGTGCGCGAGATCCCGGTCGACCAGCTGGTGCCGGGCGATGTGATCAGTCTCGGTCCCGGGGATCTGGTGCCCGCGGACGTACGTCTGCTGCGCGCCAGTGGCCTACGGGTGCACCAGGCGGCGCTCACCGGGGAGTCGCAGCCCGTCGACAAGTACGCGGTCGACGTGCCCGACGCCCGGTACGGCCGGGGCGTGTTCGGGCAGCCGCACCTGTGTTTCCAGGGCAGCAGCGTGGCGTCGGGCAGTGGCACGGCCGTTGTGGAGGCGACCGGGGCGCGTACGGAGTTCGCGAGCACGCACACGGGGGGCCGGCGGCGCGGCCCCAGCGCCTTCGACCGTTCGGTGCACGGCGTCTCGTGGATTCTGGTCCGCTTCATGCTGCTGACCCCGCCACTGGTCCTCATGGCCAACGCCGCCGTGGACGGACGCGGCCTGGAGACCCTGCCGTTCGCGGTGGCGGGGCGGTCGCGCTGACCCCCGAGATGCTGCCGGTCGTCGTCACGACCTGTCTCGCCCGCGGCGCCGCGCTCCTCGCCCGCACCCACGGGGTGATCGTCAAACGCCTGCCCGCGCTGCACGACCTGGGCGCCATGGACGTGCTGTGTCTGGACAAGACCGGCACCCTCACCGAGGACCGGCCCGTGGTGCACCGGGCCCTGGACGCGGACGGCCAGGACGACGCCGAGGTGCTGCGCTGGGCCGCCGTCAACGCATGGTGGACTCTGCAACTCGCCGACCTGCCCGTGCCCGACATGCTGGACGAGGCGCTGCTCGATGCCGTCGACGAGGCGTAGGCCATGGCCTACGAGCCGGTGGCGGCGCTGCCGTTCGATCCGGTACGCCGCCTGGCCACCGCCGTCGTCAGCACCCCGGGCCGCCTCGGCACCCACACCCTCGTCGTCAAGGGTGCCGTCGAGGCCGTCCTGGAACGGTGTGCCCTCAGCGAAGAGGAGCGGGCGAGGCTGCACTCGCTCGCCGACCGCCGGGCCGCCGACGGTTTGCGCCTGCTGGCGGTCGCCACCGCCGAGCGCGCCGCACACCACCGCGCCTACACCCACGCCGATGAGCGCGGTCTCGCCTTCCGGGGATTCGTGACGCTGCGGGACGAGGTCACCGACACCGCGGCCACCGCCCTGCGCGACCTCGCCGACCGCGGGGTGAGCGTGAAGATCCTCACCGGCGACCACCCGGGAACCGCCACCCGCGCCTGCCACGATCTCGGCCTCGCGGTCGACGGCGTCCTGACCGCCGACCACGTCGACTCGCTCACCGACGCCGAACTGGCCGCCGCCGCACGCCGTACCACCGTCTTCGCCCGCTGCTCGCCCGACCACAAGGCCCGCGTCGTCACCGCCCTGCGCGCCGATGGGCACACGGCCGGCTTCCTCGGCGACGGCGCCAACGACCTGCCCGCCCTGCGCGCCGCCGACATCGGCATCTGCCCGCGCGACGCGGTGGCCGTGACCCGGGACGGCGCCGATGTGGTCCTCGCCGGACAGCGCAAACAGGACAACGGGGGTAAGGACCTCACGGCCATCGGCCGCGCCGTCACGGCGGGACGGCACGCCAGCGGCAACATCACGGCGTACCTGCGCATCGCCCTCTCCTCCAACCTCGGCAACGTCATCGCGATGCTCGCCGCGGGCGTGCTGCTGCCCTTCCTGCCGATGCTGCCCGCCCAGGTCCTGGTGCAGAACCTGTGCTTCGACGCCGCCCAGCTCGCCTTCGCCTACGACCGGCCCCACCCGGCCGCGCTGCGCCGTCCCGCCGTGCTGCGCCCGCGTGGCCTGCTGCGCTTCATCACCGGCTTCGGCGCCCTCAACGCCCTGGCCGACCTGGCCACTTTCGCCCTGCTCGCCCTCGCCGTGTACGGCCCCGGCAGCGACGACGAGGCGGTCTTCCACTCCGGCTGGTTCACCGAGAACCTGCTCACCCAGGCGCTGGTCATGGTCCTGCTGCACACGGGCCGCCGCGGCGCCGGGGGCGAACTGAGCCCGGTGGGCCGGGCGGCCGCCGTCCGCCGCCGGGCGCGGGAGGCGTCCCGGCCCCGGTCGGTCGGCCGCGCCGGGGCGCGGCGCCTGGACGCCGTGTTCTTGCGGCTGTTGGTCATCCGTACACCCCTCGTGCGTCCGGCCCTGCACAGGGGACTGCCGGCCCCGACCTGTCTGCCGGGCCACGCCCCGGGCGGAGGCACGCGGAGGTACGACGAAATCGAGGGTGGAGGCGAGAAGGAGGCGACGTGCGCCGCACAAAGCTCATCGCCCTGCGGTGCGATCTTCTGGGACCGCGCGCGCCGAGGAGGTCTCGCCGGAGGCCGTCTGAATAACGCGACTCGAGGGCCGCTCGGCCTCGTCGGCGGCAGCGGACTCCGACGAGGCTTCGGCCGCCTGCCCGCCCTCCTCCTTCATGGCTTTGGTCTCACTCTTGAGGATGCGCAGGGACTTGCCCAGGGACCGAGCGGTGTCGGGCAGCCTCTTCGCCCCGAAGAGCAGGATGAACACAATCGCCACGATCAGCAGGTGCCAGGGTTCCAGTCCGTTGCGAAGCACCACACTCACCTCGTTCCTCTTCGTCGGCCACCGGCACCGCCCCTTGGGATGCTTGCGACATTGCGCAACTGCACAACCCGACCGCGCCTCCGACACCCACTCGGGCCATCCGTGTGCGAGAACCGCGCGGACAACTTCTACACTGCTGTAGATTTTCGCTCGACCCAGCGGCTCAACTCCGGAGGAGAACGTGGGAGTTTCCCTGCCCAAGGGCGGCAATGTGTCGCCGAACGCCTGACGCCACCAGCCCCGCGCCCCGGGCGCCCCTCGGTGAGGCCGGGGGCACCAGACCCGTCAACGGCGCCACACCACGCCCAGAAGGCATCCATGACCAGCCCTCCTCCCCTGCACCCCGACGACAGACCGGACTTCGAACAGGCTCTGCGGAAGGCCCTGGAAACCCCCGAGATCGTGGCCGCTCCGGGCTCCGGAGGCACCGAGGGCGCGCAGGACCTCGTCAGACGGCTGCGCGACCGCGCGCACGAGCGGAGCGCCGAGATCACGGCAGCGGCGGCCGATGAGTACGCCGCCTACCGGCGGCTGCGCGAAAGCGGCGGCCCGGCAGCGGGCCCGCCTCGGACGCCGACGCCGGCATCGGCGCCCGGCGCGAAACACGGGCCGCTGGCCGCGGTGACCGTCCTCGTACCACTGGTGACCGCGGGGGCGAGCGTCGTCTTCCTCCTGCTCGGCTACTGCCTGAGACTCTCGGGCTCCCAGCGCGAACTCGCCGACACCCTCGTCAGCGCGGGCTGGATAGCGGCCGCCTGCGCCACGGCGGCTGGGCTGGCGGGCCTGATCGGCGTGCTGACCATCGCGGCGCGCCACCGCTCCTCCCCTCCGGAGGGCTCACCGCCCGCGGGGCCGAACCCCCAAGAGGCACCGGCAGTGGCCCGGGCAAGGGATGTCTGGCGGCAAGCCCTGCTCCAGCGGGGAATGCTGCCGTTCCTCCGCGAACAGCTGGGCCATGAACCGGCCTCCGACCCCTCCCCCGACGACACATCGGACGGCCGCCGGCCGCGGCTGGGATTCAGCAGCCCGGACTTCGCCGGCCCCGACTTCACCGGTCCGGAAGCCCCCGGCAAGGAGTGACACCCGTATGACCGACCGGGGCGCGCGACAACAGCGGCCAAAGCCGGCGAGGATCCTCAGAACCCTTCGGCGGCCGCGCCAAGCACCGGAAGGCGGAGTGCCTCGGAGGGACTGCGCATCCGGGTCACCGGCCGACCGCGGGCGATTCAGGTCACTTACCCCTGCGACGCGGACGCCTCGCTCGGCGATGTGCGCGCGGAGGCGTTGTACATCTACCGCCGGGACCTCCCTCCGGCTTGCCGGCACCGGTGAGGGGATCACCCTCGGGCCCGTGGAGCCCGACACCCTCACAGCGTCACGCGACGGCCAGTCGCGACACGGCATGAGACATGTCGGGCAGCCCGGCCGCCCACGACGTCGCCGTCAGCCCTTGGAAGAATCGAGGTAAAACTGCGGCAATAGGGCCTCCTGCGCTGTGGGCTGTTCAATGTGTGTCGACCAGGAGTTCGGTGACCGAGATCAATGGGCCGGAGCGGCCAGGGTCGCCGGCATGCGGGGGTGGCCCGTTTCCTTCCAGACCTGGTCCAGGGCGTCGACGAATCCGCGTACGTCGTCGGCGGTGTGTACGGCTCCGGGGGCGACCCGCAGGATCTCCTCCCCGACCCGCACGCTCGGCGCGTTGATCGCTTGCACGTAGATTCCGTGCTGGTCGAGCAGGTGCGCGGACATCCGCTTGCACACGGCCTCGTCCCGCACCAGGACGGAAACGATGTGTGTCTGGTCCGAAATGAAGGGAATGCCACGCTCGTTCAGCAGCCGGTGCATCAACTGCGCTTTGGACCACAGCTGTTCCCGCTCGGCCTCGGAGGAGCGCAGATGGCGTACGGCGGCCGTGGCGCCGGCGGCCAAGGCGGGCGGCAGGGCGGTGGTGAAGATGAAGGAGCGGGAGAACATGCGCACCGCCTCGATGACTTCGGCGGGGCCGGCGATGTAGCCGCCGGTGGTGCCGAAGCCCTTGGCCAGGGTGCCCATGATGACGGTGAAGTCGTCGGCGATGCCCTCCCGGGCCGCGATGCCGGCGCCCTCCGGACCGTACATGCCCACCGCGTGCACCTCGTCGAGGTACGTCATCGCTCCGTGGCGCTTGGCGATGTCGGAGAGTTCGGCCAGCGGGGCGATGTCGCCGTTCATCGAGTACACGGACTCGGCGACGATGAGCTTGGGGGCGTCCGGGTCGGCCGCCGCTATCAGCTCTTCCAGGTGAGCGGGGTCGTTGTGGCGGAAGATCTGCTTCTGGGCGTGGCTGTGGCGCAGGCCGTCGATGATGGAGGCGTGGTTGAGCGCGTCGGAGAAGACGATGCACCCCTCCATGCGGCCGGCGATGACCGACAGCGCGCCGTCGTTGGCGGTGTAGCCGGAGGTGAACAGGCGATCTGGGAGTCAAGGACGCCGACGGCTACCTCACCCTCGTCGACCGCAAGAAGGACATGGTGCTGCGCGGTGGCTACAACGTCTATCCGCGCGAGGTCGAGGATGTGCTGATGCGCCACCCGGCCATCGCCCAGGTCGCCGTCATCGGTGTCCCCGACGACAAGTACGGCGAGGAGGTGTGTGCCGTGGTACGGACGCGGCCGGGCACGGACCCGGACGCGGCGCTGGCCACGGACATCGTGTCCTGGAGCAGACAGCGAGTCGCCGCGCACAAGTACCCGCGCCTGGTGGAGTTCGTCGAGGACTTCCCCCTCGGGCCGAGCGGCAAGGTACTGAAACGGGAACTCACCGCCCGCTTCGCCCACGGCCGCTGACCCGGCGTGCCCGCGCCCACACGCCCACACGCCCACACGCCGGACGGTACGGCCGACGAACTCGATCTGGGATGGATCCGTGCAGGCGGAGCCCGGCGGCATGGCTCCCGGGTGTCTTGTCGTAGCCGGTCGCCAGTCCGTGCCATTCCGGAGCCAGCCCCCTTGCCGCTGCCGGCCTCAGTGGCGGAGCAGCGGGGTCAGGATCTGCCCCTGCGCCTTTCCCTGAAAGGTGCCGCTGGTGAGCGTGATGGACCCACCGTCCCGTACGTGATCCAGAGCCCGGCGTAGCAGCCACACCTGACCCAGCAGCTTGCCCTTCAAACCGAGGGTGAACTCGTCATCCGAAGGGGATGCGAACGGCGTCAGCCGACCGCTGGCCGCGCAGCAGACGGAGGTTGATGGCCTCGACGACTGGCGAGGCCGGATCGCGGCCGCCCGGACGCCGGGCGTCCGGGCGGCCAACCGGGCCTTGGTGACACGTACCGCGTGGATCGCCGTCCGCGCACCGGGACGTGCGGTCGCCTTACGGCGTGTAGACGGCGTCGCTGCCGTACAGTTCCCTGGTGAACGCGGAGACATCGGCGCTGCGATCGGCGCCGTCGAGGTTGTACGTCAGATAGACGCCGTACCCCTCGCTGACGGTGCGGCGGGCGAGGTCGGCGGCCGTGCTCTGCGAGGTCCGGCCGATCTCGACGGCCGCCGGCGACAGCTTCGACTTGGGCAGCGCCACGCGGGGCACCTGCCAGGTGCCGTAGTACGGGTTCCAGGCGTAGTCGAACTTGGACGAGATGTCGACGCCGCCGTAGGAGAGGCGCGACGCGGCCGGGCCGATGTTGTAGAGGCTGATGATCTTGTCCGGCATGTTCGCGCGCAGCGCCGTCACCAGGTGCACGAACGAGCTGTCGTTGGGCTGGCCCGTGCCGTTGTTGCCGTAGTCGGCGTACTCGTCATCGAAGTCGATGCCGTCCAGGCCGTACTTGGCCACGGTGTCCGACAGTTGCTTCGCGAACGCCGAAGCCGCCTGCTGGGAAGGGAAGTTGGCGAAGCCCGCGCCCTCATGGTTGCCGAGCACCGAGAGGACGACCTTGATGCCCTTCTGCTGCAACGGCCGTATCTCCGTGGCGGCGTTGTCGAGGACGCGCTGCACGTTCTCGTTGAAGTGCAGATACGCGGCCTTCGTACCCGTGTCGTAGTTGATGTTCGCCGCGAAGACCACGGCGACGTCGAAGACATTGCCGCCGCCGTTGGCGAGGGTGTACTTGCCGACGTTGCGCATGCTGTTGTTGTTCACCTCGACGTACGCCACCGAGGTCGGCCCCTGTTTCGCGGGGGCGGGGGCCGCTGCCGCGCCGGTCGCGGCGGTCGCGGCGGTCCCGCCGAAGGCGAGGGCCGCGACCGCGGAGAGCGCTAACGCGGCCGTCCGTACTCTGCTCCGTACCAGAGTGAACATCGTTGACGGGTCTCCCCTCGCATGGGTCGGCGCCCGACCTGTTCGAAAGCGCCGAGTGAGCCCCCCAAGTCTTCCGTTCCCGTCACCGAATCCCGAGAATCGCGCGCGAACTCTTCACGACTCCCACGCATGTCACGCCGCGCCCCGGCGCTCGCCCATTTCGACGGCGAGGCCCCGCGTATCAGGACATGGTGTTCCGGCGCGGCTCGTTGCGCACATGCGCACGCACCCCTTGCAGGCCGAACAGGATGAGCAGCTCCACCACGCCGCCGTCGGCGCTGCCCAGCCAGTGGGGCAAGGACGTGTCGAACTCCGCCGCCTCACCGGGCGGCAGCGTCAGGTCGCGCTCGCCGATCACCAGTCGCAGGCGTCCGTTGAGCACATAGAGCCATTCGAAGCCTTCATGGGTCTGCGGGGTCGGTTCGAGCGGTTCCGGCCGGGCGGGGATGATCATCTTGAACGCGTGCACACCGCCCGGTCGACGGGACAGGGGCACAAAGGTCATGCCGAACCGTCTGACCGGCTTGAGATGGATCCGGGGGTCGCCGGTGCGCGGGGCACCGACGAGGTCGTCCAGCGGAACGTCGTAGATACGGGCGAGTGGCAGCAGCAGTTCCAGGCTCGGCCGGCGCTGCCCGCTCTCCAGCCGGGACAGGGTGCTCTCCGACACGCCGGTCGTCGCCGCGAGGTCGGCGAGGGTGATGCCTCGGTCACGGCGCAGCGCACGAAGCCGCGGTCCCACCGCGTCCAGCACGTCGTCGTCCATCGTGGGATCCATGAGCCCCACCTTGCCATTACCGCAAGATTTCGTGCCAGTTCGCCGTGCGCCGCCAAGACTGAGCACCCCATCGACGACTGAGCACCCCATCGACCCGAGGAGTCCTGATGAGCACCACCGATGCGGCCACCTTCTGGGACGGCGTCTACGCTGCCCGGCCGGCGGCCGGCGCCCCGCGGCCGAACGCCCGCCTCACCGAGACGGTGACGGGCCTGCCGCCCGCTGACGCACTGGACCTCGGATGCGGCGACGGCGGCGACGCGCTGTGGCTCGCCGGCCAGGGGTGGCAGGTCACCGCCGTCGACATCTCGGCCGTGGCGGTCCAGCGGCTCGCCGTCCTCGCCCGCTCACACGGCCTGGGCGACCGCGTCATCACCGTGCGGCACGACTTGCACACGTCCTTCCCGTCCGGCGCATTCGACCTGGTCTGCGCCCACTACCTGCACACCCCCTGTGACCTGGACCGGGCGACCGTCCTGCGCTCGGCCGCGCACGCGCTGCGCCCGGGCGGGCGGCTGCTGGTCGTCGACCACGGCTCGACCGCGCCATGGTCGTGGAACCAGGACCCCGATACCCGGTACCCGAGCCCGCAGGAGGTCGCCGCGGGTATCGGTCTGGCCCCGGAGACATGGACGGTCGAGCGGGCCGACGCCCCTCGCCGCATCGCGACCGGACCGGGAGGGCACACCGCCGAGGTCACCGACCACGTCCTCCTCATCCGCCGCGCCGCCTGATCCGGCGGCCGGCGCCCCTCCTCGGCAGACGAAGGGAGACCACCATGCCCACCACCACGCGCCGCGACCGCCGCGGCGACACCCCGCCGCCCCGGACCGGCAGCAGCGAGATCGAGGCCCTGCGCGGATTCCTCGACTACCTCAGGACCTCGATCGCCGCGAAGGTCGACGGCGCACCCGAGCCGCAGGTGCGGACGGCCGCGGTGGCGTCCGGTACGAACCTGCTCGGCCTGCTCAACCACCTGACCTTCGTCGAGCGCTCGATGTTCCTCGGGGACGATGTGACCGGCTGGCAGGCGACGTTCCGAGCCGCACCCGCGGACAGCGTGGCCGATGTCGTCGCCCGTTACCGGGACGCGGTCGAGCGCGCGAACGGTGTCCTCGACGGGTGCACCGACCTCGGCGCACCGGTCCCCCGACCGCGGCCGGGCCGCCCCGCTCCCAGCGTCCGCTGGGCGCTCATCCACATGATCGAGGAGACCGGCCGACACGCGGGCCACGCGGACATCCTCCGCGAACTCATCGACGGCACGACCGGCCGCTGACCCACCCTCTCCAGAACGGGAAGACATGATCACAGCACGACGGCCGTCGCCACGCCGCTTCCGCCGATCCACGCACACGGTGGCGACCGTGATGCTCACGCTCCTGCTCACGATCGCCACCGCCGCCTGTTCCACGTCCGCGCCCACGTCCGCGCCCAAGTCCAAGGCAACGTCCACATCCACGCCGACAGCCGGCGACGACGTTCCCGCCTACGCCGCCGCCACCCAGGACGATCCCCGGTTCAAGAAGACCTTCCGGCACAAGTTCGCCGACGTCGAAGGCGTTCGCATGCACTACGTGACCGGCGGCAGCGGCACGCCGGTCGTGCTGATACACGGCTGGCCACAGAGCTGGTACGGCTGGTGGCCGATCATGCCGGACCTCGCCGAGCACCACACCGTCTACGCCGTCGACCTTCCCGGACTGGGCGACAGCACCGGCTCACCGACCGGCTACGACAAGGCCACGCTGGCACGGTATGTGCACAAGCTGATCGCCGATCGGCTCGGGGTGCGTGACGCCCGTGTCATCGGGCACGACCTCGGCGCCGCGGTGGCATTCCAGTACGCCAGCCGATTCCCCGATGACACCGCACGCCTCGGCTACCTCGACCTGCCGCTGCCCGGTCCAAAGATCGATGCGTCCACCTACCGCGCACTGAGCTGGCACATCGCCTTTCACTCCCAGCGACGGGTTCCCGAGACGGTCGTAGGCGACGACGTCCGCGCGTACCTGGCACTGTTCTACCCTCAGGTCTCGTTCGGTGGCACGGCGTTCGGTGGCACCTCCAACCGGTCCCCGTTCACCAACGCCGAGATCGACGAGTACGCACGAACCTACAGCCGGCCCAAGGTCCTCTCGGGCGGCTTCGAGCTCTACCGCGCCCTCGACAAAGACGTCCGCGACACCGTGGCAGCGGCGCCGGTACGTGTCCCGGCCCTGCTCATGACCGCCCAAGGACAGCTCAACGCGGTCCGGGGCACCGTGGCCCCGCGCATGACCAACATCGTGCGGGCGGTGGATGTACCGAAGGCCGGGCACTGGCTCGTCGAGGAGAACCCTCGGTTCGTCACCGCCGAGCTGTTGCGTTTCCTCGACGGATGACCACGCCGGATGGCCACACCGGATGACCACGCCACCTGGTAGGACTCCGTCAGGCTGCCCTTGATCCTGGTGGCTTGGCCCGGTTCCTCCTGGAAGGCCCAACGGTCAGGAACGCACGCGGCGGAAGCGGATCGCGGTGCCTCCACCGGCGACGAGTTTCAGCTTCAGCACGGTGGACGCCCGCACCGTCTCGGTCCGGACGTCGATCGGCAGCGGGTTGTCGTGCCAGCTGGTGTCCGCGGCGTCGCTGTAGATCTCGGCTGTGTACCGGCCCCGTCCCAGGAACCGCAGCGGCAGTCTCAGCGTCCGGTCGTACTCGTCGGTGATGGCGCCGAGGTACCAGGTGTGTCCCTTGCGGCGGGCGGCCACCGTGTAGTCGCCGATCACGCAGTCCAGGAAGCGGGTCTCGTCCCAGCTGGCGGGCATGTCCTTGAGGTAGGCGAATCCGGGGTGGGAGTGGTAGTTCTCCGGGGTGTCGGCCAGCATCTGAAGCGGGCTGAAGAACACCGAGTACAGGGCGAGTTGGGCGGCCGAGGTCGTCTGTACGCGGGTGCCGAGTCCGGCCGGGTCCCAGGTCACGTTGAGTACGCCCGGGGTGTAGTCGGCCGGCCCGCCCATGAACCTGGTGAACGGAAGGATCGTGGCCTGCTCCGGCGGGTTGCCGAGCCGTCCCATGTAGTTGTGCTGCTCCATGCCGGCGACGCCCTCGCCGGTCATCATGTTCGGGTAGGTGCGCGCCAGGCCGGTCGGCTTGATCGCCTCATGCGCGATGATCATGATCTGGTGGCGGGCCGCGGTCTCGACGACACGCTGGTAGTGACGCACCGCTTCCTGGTCGAAGTGGCTGCGGTTCACCCCGCCCAGCACGAACTTGGTGGCGTAGCCGGTCTTGACCGAGTGGATGCCCAGCTCCGCGTACCGGGCGAAGATCGTTTCCAGGTGCTGCTCGTAGTAGTCGACGAAGCCACGGGTCTCATTGTGCGCGGTGAACCCCACGCCGTTGGCCTGGGCGTAGCGCAGCACCTCGGCCAGGTCGAAGTCGGCCCGCGGCGTGAGGAAGTCCTGGCCGGTCCAGTCGCCGCCGGCGTTGGTGTTCCAGCCCTCGGCGAGTACGGAACTCGCGCCCGCCTCCCTGGCGAGGTCGATGTAGCGTTTGACCCGCTCGGTCGTGGCGCCGTGACGCGGTCCCTCGGTCCAGGTGGTGTGTCGCCGCTGTAGTTCCCACCAGACGCCGACGTACGTGCCGGGCGAGATCCATGACGTGTCCGCGAGCGCGCACGGCTCGTTGAGGTTCTCGATCAGATGCGATTCGGCGAGGTCGCCGGGTCGGCCGCCGATGACCAGCGTCCGCCATGGGGTGGAGAATTCGCCCCTGAGGTGGGCCTTCGCGCCGTCGGGAAGGCTGATCAGCTCGCGGTGGCGGGTGCGGCGAGCGCCCCGGTGAGTACCACGCCGGCGGTGGCGCCGACGACGGCACGGCGGCTGGGAACATTGGCCATGTCACGCTCCATCAGGGGTGGTTGGCGACAGAGCCCGGACGGTGCCCTTGCTCCGGAGCCGGTCGGGCGTGCGACGAGCCGTGGGTGATCCGGGCCGGGGCGCGCGCCGGCTTCGCGCGCCCTGCCACACCGGGCGCCGTTGCCACGTTGTTACAACGTTGTAGCAAGCGCTTTCTACGGACGTCAACCCTTCGGCGAACGGAAGCGACACCCAATGTTGACACTGCACACCACATGAGGTCATTGTTGACACCGCACACATCCAGCCGTTCGCCCGGCTCCCGGATGTCCGCCGCCCCGTGCTCCGCACGCCGAAACCGAAGGACTTCCCCGCCTCATGCACAGCTATCGCGGCACCACCACGTTGGTCACCGGAGCTTCCAAGGGGCTCGGCCGGGCCTACGCCCACGAGCTCGCCCGACGCGGCTCCCACCTGGTCCTCGTCGCCCGTTCGCACACGGCGCTGGAGCAGATCGCCGCCGAGATCCGCACGGAATACGGTGTTGACGCCCGGGTCATCGCGGCGGACCTGTCGGATCCATCGGGCCCCGCCACCGTCCTCGATGAGCTGAAGGGGCAGCGGGTCACCGTCGATCTCCTGCTCAACAACGCGGGCATGGGGTCCGTCGGCCCCTTTTTCAGCCGCCCCTTCGAGCAGAGTCTGGAGTCGGTCGAGGTCAACGTCACCGGCCTGATGCGGATGACCCGGCTGATCGGGGCGGACATGGTCGAGCGCGGCTCGGGCGGCATCATCAACGTCGGCTCGACCGCCGCCTTCCAGCCCATGCCCTACCAGGCCAGCTACGCCGCGACGAAGGCGTTCGTCCTCTTCTTCACCGAGGCGCTCGCCGAAGAGCTGCGGGGCACCGGGGTACGTGTCATGGGCGCCCACCCCGGCGCGACCGACACCGGTTTCTTCGACAACACCACCGCCGTCATGGACCCCAGGGTGACCGACCGGCCCGAGGCGGTCGCCACGAAGACACTGGACGACTTCGCGCGCGGCAAGGCGGCCTCGTATCCGGGCCGGAGGCTCCATCGGGTGAGTTCGTGGGCGGCGCGGTTCCTTCCCCGTACGGCCGTCACGCGTGGTGTCGCGGCCATGAACCGCAAGTTGGGGCACCACGAGGTCCAGGACGTCGGCGCCCCGGCGAGTTCGTCGGAGAGTCCGTCGTAGGCGTCGGCGATCAGCAGGGTGATGAGCGCTTCACGGTCGCGGACGTGGCCGTGGGGGCTCACCGCGGCGGAGAGCGACGAAACCCACGGGCCGGAAATCCTCAGTCGAGCCATACGACAATGCCGGTCAGATCGCTCAGCACCGCCGCGACACCGGCGCGGACGGCACGGGCGGCGCGTTCGGGCGTGAAGGTGGCCGGATCGTACGACGAGGACATGCCGAGGCCCTCGCCGCGGAACGACGCGCCGGTCCAGTCGGCGGCGGTGACGTTCTCCGTCGGCTCCGCCAACTCCGCCCCGACCACGAGGAACTGCTGGTCGAGGTGGCTGGCCGTGACCAGGGCCAGGGGGTCGACGAGGTCGTTGCCGACGCTGATGACGAGGTCGGGCGACAGGTCGATGGCCTCGCTGATGCGCGGTATGAAGTCGGTCGGCTTCGTGGCCGTGATGGTCTTGAGACTGACGTGTTCCTCGTCGGCCCACTTCGTCACGGCGCTCGCCAGCGTCCTGGTCCGGGCGTCCTTCCCCGCGGTGAGCAGCACCACGCGGTAGCCCTTCGACGGGCGCAGTCCGTCCCAGGAGCCGGGGCGCGGTGTGATCGTCCCTTCCGGGGCGGGCGGTGCGGTCGGATCGAAGAACCCCGGACCGAGGGCGCCGATGGCGGTGGGCTTCGGGCGCGGCCGGGACCAGTCGTCGGCGGAGCTGCATCCACTGACCAGGAGGGCGGTCACGACTGCCGCGGCCGGCAGCCCGACGGGCAGGAGCCGAGGGGGCATGGGGGTTCGTCCTTCGGTGAGCGGCGGAGAGCGGCGGGGCACGTGCCTACTTCCTACCTCACGACGAGCGGCTTTCGGGCATGGGGCCGTAGTGGTCGCGGCGGGTTCGGTGCCGGTTCGTGCGCGAGCCGCCGTTCGTTCACCCGGACCCAGCAGATTCCGTGCGGCAAGGAAAAGGAGTCGCATGTTTTCCGCCACCCGACATCGCGTCCATGCCACGCTCGCCGCCGCGGTCGTGGCGGTCCTGCTCAGTGCCGCGCCCGCTCCCGCCCATGGGTTCACCTCGACCGTGTACGCCGACCTCACCTCGCGCGAGGCCGGGCACGTCCGCACCGAACTCGGGCTCGAGTACGACCTGCTCGTCGTGTCCGCCGCGGACCACGAGAAGGACGACGCGCTCTTCCAGGCGGGCGACGCGGCCTTCGAAGACGGTGACACGGCCCGGCAGGCCGCGGCGCTCGACGCCCACGCCGACTCGGTCGTCGCCTACGTGGCCGACCGCTTCCGCGTCACGGCCGGGGGCCGGGGGTGCACCCCGGTACGGGACGGCGACTTCACCATCGAGCGGCGCGAGGGTGTGCCGTACGCGCTGCTGGTCCTCGACTACCGGTGTCCCGGGGCCGCTGACGCGCACGAGGTGCGCAGCGGTCTGTTCGCGGACTCCGAGGGCTATGTGCGGGACACCAAGACGATCGTCACCTACGACCTCGACCTGAGGACCGGAAGCACCGCTCTCGACGCCGAGCACAGGTCGTTCTCCACCCGGCAATCCTGGGCCGAGCGGTTCTGGCAGTTCTTCCGGCTCGGCGCCGAGCACCTGCTCACCGGCATCGACCACATCCTGTTCCTGCTGGCGCTCGTCGTGGGGTCACGCCGGCTGCGTGAGATCGTGCTGGCGGCGACGACCTTCACGCTGGCCCACTCGGTGACCTTCCTCCTGGCCGCCATCGGCCTCGTGCGGGCGCCCGCATCGCTCGTCGAGCCGGTCATCGCGCTCTCGATCGCGCTCGTCGCGGGCTGGCATCTGTCGCGGATCTGGCGACGTGGGTCGCACGCCACAGATCTTGAGACGGGCGATCGCGGTCGCCTCGGCCTGGACCGCGCGGGCTCGACGCGGCTCGCGGTGGTCTTCTGCTTCGGTCTGGTGCACGGGCTCGGCTTCGCGTCGGCGCTGGGGATCGACCAGGCATGGTCGTGGACGCTCCTGTGGTCACTCCTCGTCTTCAACATGGGCATCGAAGCGGTCCAGTTGGCGATCATCGCCCTCGTCTTCCCGGTGCTCGCACTGCTGCGCCGCCGTCAGCCGGTCGCGGGACTGTGGGTGACCGGGGTGATCGCGGCGGGGGTGGCTCTGATGGGGCTGGTGTGGTTCGTGCAGCGCGTTCTCTGATCCGGTGGAACCGGCTGAGCCGCGGAACCCGCGGAACCGGTTGAGCCCGCGAAACCCGTGGAGCCCGCGGAGCGCTCGCCGCCCTCGGACAGCGTGGCGACAGGACACTTTCCGGCAAGTGCAAGTGTTCGCTCGTTCCCCGTTCACCTTGATGACAGAGACCCCCGCGACCTTTACCCCGTTCCCACCCCCCGCTGTACTCGAAAGAACGGAAGCCGATGAAGCTCCCCAAGGGGACACAGAGAAACAGACCCGTGCGACGCCGGGTGGCCACGGGCGCCACCGCGGTGGCCGTGGGCGCCGCGATGATGCTCGGCAGCCCTCTGACGACCACCGCGCACGCCGACGGTGCCACGACGGCCACCGGCATCGTCCTCGGTGTGGGCGCCGGCGAATCGCAGCGCGTTGTGTCCTGGTACACCTCGGCTGACACCCCGCAGGTGGTCCAGGTCGCGCCGACCTCTCAGGTCCGGGGCGGCCAGTTCCCCAAGAACTCCGCCACCTTCTCCGCCACCGTCGCCGCGAACAGCGTCAGCGGCGGCTACAACGCGCACGCCACGATCGACAGCCTGCGCAAGAACACCACGTACTCCTACCGCGTCGGCACCCAGGGCAGCTGGTCCCCGACGTACTCCTTCAAGACCCAGGATTTCAGGGGCAACTTCGACTTCCTGTTCTACGGCGACCCGCAGATCGGCTCGTCCGGCGACGTGGCGAGGGACGGGGCCGGCTGGAAGGACACCCTGGACGTGTCCCTCGCCGCCAACCCGAAGGCCGAGCTGCTGGTCTCGGGCGGTGACCAGGTCGATTCCGCCAACACCGAGTCGCAGTGGAACGCCTTCCTCGGTCCCGACAAGCTGCGCCAGTACCCGTGGGCCGCCACCATCGGCAACCACGACGTCGGTGGCAAGGCGTACGACCAGCACTTCTGGACGCCGAACACCGACCGCTCCGCCGCGTACTACAAGGGCGACCCGGCGACCCAGTCGGGCGGCGACTACTGGTACACGTACAAGGGCGTGCTGTTCATCGACATCAACAGCAACGCCTACGCCAACGGTGCCGACGAGGCCCACCTCGGCTACATCAGCGACGTCGTCGAGAAGCACGGCCGCGACGCCAAGTACACGGTGCTCGTGTACCACCACTCGATCTACTCGCCGGCCGACCACGCGAACGACTCCGACAACCAGAAGCGTCGTCAGGACTTCCCGGCCGCGTTCTCGAAGCTGGGCGTCGACCTGGTCCTCCAGGGCCACGACCACAGCTACTCCCGCAGCTACGTGATCAAGAACGGCAAGAAGGCGGACCCGGCCGAGAAGCCGGGTGCCGACCAGGTGGCCCAGGGGCCGGGCGGCGTCATCTACGTGACGGCGAACTCCGCGTCGGGTTCGAAGTACTACGACCTCACCGCTCCCGACCCGGCCCAGGACCCGGCCTACGGCCCTGACCCGCTCAACCCCAAGAGCCACTGGGCCAACTCGGTCGAGAACCAGGAGCACGTTCGCACCTATGTGAAGGTCCAGGTGCGCAACAACAAGCTCGTCGTCGAGAACCTCCGCAGCGGCACCTGCGCCGCCCCCAACGCCGCCGTGGAGCTGGGCAAGGTGTCGTGGTGCGGCCCGGACGACGGCGCCGACACCGCTCCCCCGGTCGGCTCCGTCGTCGACAAGGTGGTGGTCCACCCGTACCGCGGCAAGGCGACCGCCGAGTCGGCCGACGCCACCTCCGCCCCGACCGGGTCCGACTGGCTCCAGTAGCCATCCGAGGGTGGTGCGATCCGCTCCACCCGACGGGGTGGGCACCGCGAGGTGCCCACCCCACCGCACGTTCCGCCCACCGCCCCCGAACCGCCCGAGGATCATCAGATGCGCCACTCGCCCACACCGCCGACGACCGCGGCAGGCCCAGCGGTCGGAGCCCTCGCCCGAGCCGCGCTCGTGGTGCTGCTCGCCGCGCTCGGCGTTCTCGGAGCGGTGGCCGGACCCGCGGCGGCCGCGGACGGCGATGCCTCCTGGACGGTCAGGACGGCCGCCAACGACTTCGGGACCGACCGGCGGAACTACGGCTACACCCTCAACCCGGGCGCGCATATCGAGGACGGCCTCGTGGTCGCCAACCACGGCAGCACACCGCTCCACCTGGCCGTGTACACCGCCGACGGGTTCACCACCGGGGCGGGCAAGCTGGACCTGGTCCGAAACGGCGCCAAGTCGACGCGAGTGGGGGCGTGGGCCCGCCCGGACCGGCCCGATGTGACGGTACGGCCCGGCCAGTCGGCCGAGGTGCCGTTCACGCTCACCGTGGCCGACAACGCCGAACCCGGCGACTACATGGGCGGCATCGTCACCTCGCTGACCCGGCCCGGACAGGCGGAGCAACGTCTCGGCATCCGGATCCGGCTGCGCGTGGGTGGAGGGCTCGAACCGAGGCTGTCGGTGGAGGACCTGCGGGTGCGCTACGCGGGGACGTCCAACCCGCTCGGGAAGGGTGAGGCCACTGTCACCTACACGATCCGCAACACCGGCAACGCGATCCTCTCCACCCGTCAAGCGGTCTCCTTGTCCGGCCCCTTCGGACGCCCGCACACCGACGCGGGGAAGATCGACGACTCACCCCAGTTGCTCCCGGGCGACACCTGGAAGGTCTCCGTTCCCGTACGGGGAGTCGCTCCCGCGCTGAGGACGACGGGGAGGGTCACCCTCACCCCGCTGCTCACCGACGCGTCGGGCTCGATCGCCCCGCTCGCCACCGTCGGGACCACGGCACACGCCTGGACCATTCCCTGGGTGTCCCTCCTTCTCCTCCTCGTTGTTCTGTGCGGGGTGCTCTTCGGTATCCGGTGGGCGTTCCGGCTCCGACGCGGGCGCCGCGGAGACCGGCGTCGCGAGGACATGGGCACCAAGGAGCTCGTCTGAATGCCGCTTCGTACGCCGTTCGTCTAGTCGGCCAGTCGCTGACGGCGCAGCAGGAACCACGCCGCCACCGCGGTCGCCAGGAGTACACCCGCACCGACGCCGGCCGCGATCCGCAGGCCGCCGACGAACGCGTCCCGGGCCGTGGCCAGCAAGGCCGTGCCCGCCTCGGGCGGCAGCCCGGCGGCCGCCTCGACGGCGCCGCCGATCGAGTCGTCCGCCCTCTCGGCCACCGGGCCCGGCACCCCCACCGGCGGGGTGAAGCCGCGGTAGACACCGGTCACGATGGAGCCGAGCACGGCGATGCCGAGGGCCGCGCCCAGTTCGTACGCGGTCTCCGATACCGCGGACGCCGCTCCCGCCTGGTTCTTGGGCACGGTGGAGAGGATCACGTCGGCGGTGACGGTGAACGCGAGGCCCGCGCCGACACCGACCACCAGCAGCACGGCTCCGAGGAGCGGGTAACCGGTATCGATGCGCAGCCAGAGGAGCGCGGCGAGGGCGAGCCCGATCGCCGCCAGACCGCCCGAGACCACCGCCCGCACGGAGAAGCGGTGGGCGGCGCGTCCCGCCAGCAGCCCCGCCACCACGGCTCCGGCCGCGGTGGGGAGCTCGGCGAGTCCCGCCTCCAGCGGGTCCCGGCCCTGCACGAGTTGCAGGTACTGCGACAGGAAGAAGACCAGCCCGGAGAGGCCGAGGACGGTGAACAGGTCGGCCAGGACCGCACCCGAGAAGCCCCGGTGCTGGAAGAGCCGCATGTCCAGCAGTGGGGCGGGGAGCGTCAGCTGCCGCCGTACGAACCACCCCAGGGCCAGCGCCCCGACCGCGCCGGTGGCCGCGATGTCCCCGCGCATTCCGTACGCCGCGGTCTCCTTGACCGCGTAGACGACGCCGACCATGCCGACGAGGGAGAGCAGCACGCTGGGCAGGTCCAACGGGCCGGGCGCCGGGTCCCGCGACTCGGGGAGCAGCTTCGCCCCGACGACCACGAGGAGCACCATGACGGGAAGGTTGATCAGGAAGACCGAGCCCCACCAGAAGTGTTCGAGCAGGAAGCCGCCGAGGACCGGGCCGACGGCCATGCCCGCCGATGCCGTCGCACCCCAGATGCCGACGGCGAAGCTGCGCTCGCGGGGGTCCTGGAAGAGATTGCGGATGAGGGCGAGGGTGGAGGGCATCAGGGTCGCGCCCGCGATACCGAGCAGCGCCCGCGCGCCGATCATCATCTCCGCACTCTGCGCGTACGCCGTCAGCGCGGACACGGCGCCGAACGCAACCGAGCCGCCGAGCAGCAGCTTCTTGCGGCCGATACGGTCGCCGAGGCCGCCCATGGAGACCAGCAGGCCCGCGATGACGAAGGAGTATATGTCGCCGATCCACAGCAGCTGGGTGCTGGAGGGCCCGAGATCCTCGCTCAGGAACGGGGTGGCCAGCCCCAGGACGGTCGAGTCGACGGCGACCAGGAGGACGGCGAGGACGAGCACGGCGAGCGCCAGCCAGCGGCCGGACCGCGGGTACGCCTCCGCGCGCTCTTCGCCGACCTCGACGGGGCTCCCGCTCATGCGTCCCCGCTCCTCCGCAGCGCGCCGCCGAGCAGCAGCTCCAGCACCATGTACTCCATGTCCTTGGCGGCGAGCCGCCCGTCGTGGACGCTCCACGCGGCCGACGCCACCAGCCCGTACAGGGCCTCCGTCAGCCACACGGGTGTCAGGTCGATACGGAGGTTCCCCTGCTCCTGGCCGCGCCGGAAGAGCGCGGTCAGGCGGGCGTCGAGCCGCGCCCAGCCCGCGTTGACCTCCTCGCCCTCGAAGAGCTGGCTCTCGCTGTAGAGAAAGGCGAGGAAGCCGGAGACCGGCTGAAGGGCCGCCACGAGCCGGCGCAGTGCCTCGACCGCGTCGCCCTCCTCGATGCGGGCCGTGTCCAGTGCCGCCTCGAACCGCTCGATGCCCAGCTCCTCCAGCGCCCGGATGAGCGCGTCCCGCCCGGCGAAGTGCCGGTGGAGCGTGGCGCGGCTGATCCCCGCCGCCTTGGCGATGTCGTCCATCGAGGCAGTGGCCCTGCGGGTGAGCAGGGCGGCGGCTTCGTGCAACACATCGTTGCGATCAAGACTCATGCGACAACCATAACTCGCATGAGACAAATATGTCTCATAGAGTTCACCTGGTCGATCGGCGCAGGTATCAGGTCCTCGCCGCCGGCCCCTCGATGTCCTCGGCGATCACCGTCACCGTCGACGACGCGGGCTGCCGGGCCGGCTCCAGGTGGAGGCGTTCGGTGCCCTCGATCTCCGGGGCGTGAGTGATGGCGGACCGGCAGCCGCAGTCCTGCTCGGAGAAGCCGGCGAACCGGTAGGCGATCTCCATCATCCGGTTGCGGTCGGTGCGGCGGAAGTCGGCCACCACGTGCACGCCGCCACGGGCCGCCTGGTCGCACAGCCAGTTCAGGATGGTGGCGCCGGCGCCCCAGCTGACCACTCGACAGGATGTGGCCAGCAGCTTCAGATGCCAGACCTCGGCCAGCTTCTCCAGCAACACGATGCCGACCGCGCCGTGCGTGCCGAACCGGTCGGACATGGTGACCACCAGCACCTCGTGGGCCGGGTCGGCGAGCAGAGCGCGTAGCGCGGCGTCCGAGTAGTGCACACCGGTGGCGTTCATCTGGCTGGTGCGCAGGGTCAGTTCCTCGACCCGGGTCAGCTCCTCCTCACCGGCCTTGCCGATGGTCATGACGAGTTGCAGGGAACGCAGGAAGTCCTCGTCCGGCCCGGCGTACTCGGTGCGCGCCGCGTCCCGCTCGAAGCCGGCACGGTACATCTCCCGGCGACGGCGGGAATCCACGGTGGAGGCGGGCGGGGAGAACTCCGGCAGGTCGGGGAGGGCCGACGCCTGCCCGGCATCGTAGGTCCGCACGTCGGGGAGGTGGTAGGTGACCTCGGCCCGCTCGGCGGGCTGGTCGTCGATGAAGGCGATGGTGGTGTGCGCGAAGTTGAGCCGTTCGGCGATCTCCCGGACGGAGTCGGACTTCGGCCCCCAGCCGATCCTGGGCAGCAGGAAGTACTCGGCCACTCCCAGCGCCTCCAGCTTGGCCCAGGCGTGGTCGTGGTCGTTCTTGCTGGCGATCGACTGGAGGATGCCCCTGCGGTCCAGCTCCTCGATGACCTCGCGCAGTCCGTCGAAGAGCCTGACCTCGCCGTCCTCCAGGAGCGTCCCCTTCCACAGGGTGTTGTCGAGGTCCCACACCACGCACTTGACGATGGTGACCTGCCCGTCCACCGGGTTCTCCTCTCAGCCCGAGACCGACAGCGCGTGCTGGGCCAGCATCAGCCGGCACAACTCATTGCTGCCCTCGATGATCTCCATCAACTTGGCGTCCCGATACGCCCGGGCCACCACATGTCCGTCCGACGCGCCCGCCGACGCGAGGACCTGAACGGCGGTGGCCGCGGCGGCCGCCGCCTGGGTGGCACCGACGTGCTTGGCCAGCACCGCGGCGGTCACCATGTCCGGGGACCCCTCGTCCCAGCGGTGGCTTGCGTGCTCGCACACCCGGGTGGCGGTCTGCTCGGCCACCAGCAGATCGGCCAGGTGGCCGCCGATCAGCTGGTGCTGCGCGAGCGGCCGGCCGAACTGCTCGCGGGACTTGGCGTGGCGGGAGGCCGCCGCCAGGCAGGCCCGCAGAATGCCGACGCAGCCCCAGGCCACCGACATCCGGCCGTACGACAGTGCGGCGGTGACCAGCATGGTCAGTGCCGCACCGGCACCGCCCAGGACGTGACCGCGCGGCAGCCGCACCGAGTCGAGCCGGATGCCCGCGTGCCCGGCGGCCCGGCAGCCCATCGGGTCGGCTACCCGCTCGACGGTGACACCGGGGGCATCGGCGGGCACCAGCACCGCCGCGGCGCCGTCGCCATAGCGGCCGAAGATGACCAGCAGGTGGGCGTAGTGCGCCGCGGTGACCCAGACCTTGCGGCCGTCCACCACCACGTCGTCGCCGTCCGGGCGGATCTCGGTGCTGATCGCCGACAGGTCGCTGCCCGCCTCGGGCTCGCTGAAGCCGACGGCGGCCAGCGTGCCGGAGGTCAGGCGCGGCAGGTGGTCGGCGCGCTGCTGGGCGCTGCCCAGCCGCTGGATGGTCCAGGCGGCCATGCCCTGCGAGGTCATGACGGACCGCAGCGAACTGCACAGGCTGCCCACGTGTGCGGTGAACCGGCCGTTGTCCAGGCTGCTCAGCCCGAGTCCGCCGTATTGTTCCGGAAGCTCGCCGCACAGCAGTCCGGCCTCGCCCAGCTTCCGCAGCGGCTCGGCGGGGATCAGGCCGGTCAGGTCCCAGGTGTCCGCGCGGTCTCCAACCAGCTCGCTGACCAGGGCCTCGCGGTCATTCACCGGCGGCCTGCCGCAACCGGTCGACCATCGCGACCATCGCGTTGACGGTGCGGAAGTTCATGAGCTGGAGGTCCGGGCCGGCCACCATGATGTCGTAGGTCGACTCCAGATGGACGACCAGCTCCATGGCGAAGAGCGAGGACAGGCCGCCGTCGGCGAACAGGTCGCGGTCGGGCGTCCACGGGGTCTTGGTCCGCTCCTCGAGGAAGGACAGCAGCTGCTGTTCGACGGACGCGTTCTCCGTGCTGGTACCCATCACATCGCCCTTTCGTAGGTGTAGAAGCCGCGGCCGCTCTTACGGCCGTGGTGTCCGTCGCGGACCTTGGACAGCAGCAGTTCGCACGGCCGGCAGCCCTCGTCACCGGTGCGCCGGTACAGCACCCACAGCGAGTCGACGAGGTTGTCGATACCGATCAGATCGGCCGTGCGCAGTGGTCCGGTGGGGTGCCCCAGGCAGCCCCGCATCAGGGCGTCGACGTCCTCGACGGAGGCCGTGCCCTCCTCCACCACCCGCGCCGCGTCGTTGATCATCGGGTGCAGCACCCGGCTGGTGACGAACCCGGGGGCGTCGTTCACCACGATGACCTTGCGCCGCAGCCGGTCCAGCAGCTCCCGGGTGGCACGCAGCGCGGCTTCGCCGGTGCGCGGGCCGCGGATCAGCTCGACGGTCGGGATCAGGTACGACGGGTTCATGAAGTGGGTGCCGAGGAGGTCCTCGGGCCGGCCGATCGCGCCCGCCAGTTCGTCGATCGGGATCGAGGAGGTGTTGGAGATCAGTGGGGTGCCGGGCGTGACCGCCGGGGCCACCTCGGCCAGCACCTTGGCCTTCAGCTCGGCGTCCTCGGTGATGGCCTCGATCACCGCGGCCGGTCCGGCCGCCCAGTCCACCTCGGCCGGGGCGGTGACCTCGGTCAGTTCGCCGGTGGTGACGTCCTTCGGCAGCGCACCCATCATCTGCGCCATCCGCAGGCCCTCCCGAATCCGGCCGCGGGCCACGGGCAGCACGCCCTCCGCGGTGTCCACCAGGGTGACCGGCACCCCGTGGGCGAGGGCCAGCGTGGTGATGCCGACGCCCATCACACCGGCGCCGAGCACCACCAGCGCCCGGTCCTGCGGCTCATGAGCTGCTGACGTCACATGTCCTCCCGAACGTTCACTTCCGTGGGCCGACGGCCCGGCGGCGGACCGGCCGGGCGGCGGGGGCCGAGCCGCCACGGCCACCGGCGCGGTGCGGCCGGGCGGCAGGGCGTGGCGGCAAGGGGCTTGGGGTGGTGCGGTGGATCAGGCGGCGGTGCGGCGGACCAGCGTGATGCCGTCGGCGGCCGGCAGCAGCGACAGCTCGACGCGGTCGTCGGTGAACAGCTTGGCGTTCAGCTCCCGCACCGCGACGGTGTCGGGGTCCTGCGCGGCGGGGTCGATGACCCGGCCGAAGAAGAGCGTGTTGTCGATGACCACGAGCCCGCCCGGCCGTACCAGCCGCAGCGCCTGCTCGTAGTAGGCCGGGTAGTTCGCCTTGTCGGCATCGACGAAAACCAGGCCGAAGGAGTCCGGCCCGAAGCCGGTGTCGGCCAGCAGCGCGTCCAGGGTCTCGGTGGCCCGGCCGACGCGTACCTCGATGCGGTCGGCGACGCCCGCGCGCTTCCAGTACTCGCGGCCGACGGACGGCCACTTGTCGGTGACGTCGCACGTCACGATCCGACCGTCGAGCGGCAGCGCGCGGGCCATGCACAGCGTGCTGTACCCGGTGTAGGTGCCGATCTCCAGGACGGTCCTCGCCCGCGTGAGCGAGACCAGCAGGGCGAGCAGCTGGCCCTCCTCCGCGGCCACCGGGAGCGTTGTGCCGCCCGGCAGCCCGGCGGTCTCCTCGCGGAGGCCGCGCAGGATCTCGTCGTCACGCAGCGAGACCGAGGTGATGTAGTCCAGCAGCTCCGCGGACGTGCTCACTTGGTTCGCCATGGCCTCCATGGTGGGAGAGCACGCCGCGGCGCGGCGGGGACGGAGTCGTTTCTAGGGGGGTTTAGGGGGCCGGATTCGCGTCGGCGACCGACTCCTTCTCCGGCTTCGACTCCAGCGTGCCGGCCGCCTCACTGTCGCGGACCCGCAGGGTCAGCAGCAGCGCCACGATCGCGAGTCCGCTGGTGATGACGAAGCCCAGCTGGTACGTGGACAGATCCGGCGCACCGCCGTCGGTGGTGGTGCCCAGTCCGGCCAGAACGGTGCTGAGCAGGCTGACGCCGAGCGCGGCGCCGGTCTGGGTGGCCGTGCTGAACAGCGAGGAGGCGACCCCGACCTGCTGCGGCGTCAGGGTGGCGAACGACGTGGTCTGCGCGGCGTTGTAGGCGATGGCGCTGACCGCGCCGGTGTAAAGCATGATCAGCCACACCAGCCACCGCTGCGTGTCGACGTCGATCAACGCCATCAGCGCCAGGCCCACGAACGAGGCGGTCAGCGACACCAGCAGGTGCCTGCGCGGACCGAGCCGGTGGTACATCTTCACCGCGACCTGTGCCCCGGCGATGGCCCCGATGGCGGCGGGGCCGATGTCGATGCCGACGCGCAGGGCCGAGCGGCCGAACACCTCCTGGTACAGCAGCGGGAACACGAAGTTGTACGCGGCGTTGAACGCGGTGATCATCAAGATGATGCCGGAGCTGATCCGGAAGATGTGGTTGCCGAAGACCCTCAGGTCCAACAGGGGGTGAGCGGCCCGCAGTTCGGTGAAGACCAGCAGCCCGAGCAGCACCACACCGCCGACGACGCAGCCCAGCACAAGCGCCGAGGTCCAGCCCTCGGTCACGCTCTTGTTCAGCCCGTACATCAGCAGGGTGAGCCCGCCGGCCGCGTAGACGAAGCCGAGGACGTCGAACGGGTTGCGCGCCCGTACCCCGTCGTCGTCCAGGAAGAACACGGCGAACAGGGTCGCGGCGACGCCGATGGGCAGGTTGATGTAGAAGATCCAGCGCCAGGAGAGCGAGTCGGCGATGAAGCCGCCGAGCACCGATCCGATCAGCGGGGCGGCGGCGATCGGGATGGTCATGACCCGGCTGGCCTTGATCCGCTCCTCCGGCGGGAAGGTGCGCACCAGCATCGCCATCACCACCGGCCCGAACAGACCGCCGCTGAGGCCCTGGAAAAGCCGGAAGATCATCAGTTGTGGCAGGTTCTGGGCCACCCCGCATGCGACGGAGGTGAGCGTGAAGACGACCAGCCCGAGCACGAACACCTGCTTGGTGCCCCACCGGTCGCCGCACCAGTTCGCCGCGGGGATGCCGATGACCAGGCCCAACAGGTAACTGACCACGACAACACCGGCGCTGACCGTATCCACGTGGTAGTCCCGGCTGATCGCCGGCAGTGCCACGGTCACGATCGTCATGTCGAGCATGCGCACGAACATGGAGACGGTGAACATCACGCTGACTGATAATTTCGGATTTAGTCGTGGCGCTTTCATCTGTTCCTCCGGATCAGGGCACGTTGCACGGGGCATACATTCCCATCATCCGCTCATCTTGGTCAAGGCAAACAATACGGCGCTGAGCTGCGGAAACGCCGGTCACCCGGGCGGCGTAGGACAAATAATTACCGCCCGATGGACAGACGTTGGAAAACTCCGAATTCCCGGTGCGGCCGGGCCCGCTCTACGCTCGCGGCTGCCGAGCCGTCAGCCGAAGACCGTGCGGCAGCACCGGGTAGGGCGCCGCACCCGCTGAGAGCGAGACTAAGTGGCCATCATCATTTCTCATTCCGCCCTGATCAACGATTCCACGACGGACGACCAGGACGGCATCAGCTACGACGCGCTGTGGGAGACCCTCCTCCGCAAGGCGGAATGCCCGGTCGACTACGTGGCGCAGATCAGTGAGTGCCGCATCGTCGAGCGGTACCCCGACGGTTTCTTGCGGGAGGCGGTCTTCTTCGGCAAGGACATCGTGCGGGAACGCGTCACGCCGCGCCGCGACCAGTGGCGCATCGACTTCGAGGTGATGGACGACCCGCGTTTCACCGCGGTCATCAACGAACTCGACCAGGACCCCGAGGGCCGTTTCCGCTACACCGTCTCGGTGGTGTTGTCGGAGCGTTCCGCCAAGCGCATCACCGAGGTCGAGGGACTGCTCGCGGAGACCGACGCGGGCGTACTGGAGACGGCCCGTCAGACCGCGGAGACGCTGCGCAAGGTGACACTGGACACCGCCGCGGCCTGAATTCCCGCTCCTGCCGCGCCGCGGCCGGACGCGACATTACGGCGCCCCGGGCCATATTCCGGGGCGCCGATCGGCATTCCGAGGGCGCGGGGCGCGCCCGACCGTCCTACATGACCACGCCCTCGATCTCCACCAGCAGATCGGAACGGCAGACGTCCACCGTCAGGTACACGATATCGGCGTCCGGTGAGAACGCCTCCCGGCAGATCTCGCGCACCGCGGGCACATCCTCGGACCTGCGGACGTACACCTTGATATTGCGCAGCGCCGTCAGCCCGTGGCCGGCGGATATGCCGTGCGCGGCCAGGTTCCCGCCGCTGATGACGAGTTCGATGTTCTCCAGCGCCAGTCGGCACTGCTTGACCAGGTCGCCCTCGTGCGCCGTCTCATGGCCGAGCACGCTGGCGGTGCCGGACACGAAGACCTGGCCGCCGCCCCCGTCCGCGGCCCTGGACGGCAGGTAGGTGGCGCGGGCGAAGCGCGGCGCACGCGGGCCGTACCGCTTCGGGTAGTGGTAGGCCGGCACCTGCCGGGGGTTCTCGATGTGCACATGCCCGCCGGACCGGCAGGCCAGCAGGTAGAAGGCGATGCCGCCGCCCCGGGAGCCGATCCCGGTGGCCGCCGGGAACTGGTCGAACTCCAGCCGGCACTGCTCGAACGCCTCGGCCCGGCCGCGGCAGAAGTCGCGGTAGACCTCCATGCCCTCCGCGTTGTCGCGATTGATGTCACCGATGAAGTTCCACATGCGGAACACGCTGGAGTAGCCGAATTCCTCCAGCAGCTCGAACATGGTGACGTACGCCGCTCTGGTGGCTTCCGTGTACCGCCCGGTGGGTGGCACACGACCGGCACAGAAGAAGTACTCGCCGTCGTGCGCGTAGGTGATTCCGTCGCGTTCGCCGTGCTCCGCTTCGGCGTCCGTCACCCATACCTCGGCGAAGGGCTCCGCGGTCGGGGCGACCATGTTGATTTCGAGTTCGGGATAGCCGTGGTCAAGGGTCGGGTATTCGCACACGGACGCGTAGTTGACGACCCCGAGGATGTTTCTGCCGGCCGGGGGTACTCCCCTGGCGCGCCCGTTTTCGAAGTACGACGTCAACCCATTCAGGACAAGCGATGACGGGTTCAATGTGGCTCCGCGTTCTCTCTTCGGGTTGCTTTCTCATGGCCCCGGGAACGATGCGCCGGAGGCGTTCTTGCGGCCCGTCAAAAAAGCTACACTGCGCCCCGACCGGGCCGCGGCGGCGACCGGTGAGTACAAAAAAATAGTGACCACTAGGGGGCGGCTAGGGGGGTGTTACGGGCTTCCACTTGGTTAATGTGCCGCCTGCTGGCCGCTTTTACGGACACGGCCTTTGGAATAAGCCGGGATTGACGTCCGCGGGTCGGCGGACACCGTCAGCGGAGCGCCGACCGACCGGGACGACCGGTACGACCGAGAGGTGTGGTGGCATGCTCCGTCGCGAGCTGATCCGGCCGTTGCCCGAGCTGCTGAAAGCGCACGCGGCCCGCAGGGGAAGCCAGACCGCGTTCGCCGACTCGAGGCGTGGCGTCAGCTACGCCCAGCTGGAGGCGCGCACCCGTCGGCTGGCCGGACACCTCGCCCAGCTGCGGCTGCTGCCCGGCGACCGGGCCGCCATCTACCTGGGCAACTGTGTCGAGACCATCGAGAGCTATCTGGCCATCGCGCGCGCCAGCGCGATCGGCGTGCCCATCAACCCGCACTCCTCCACCGCCGAGCTCGCCTATCTGCTCGACGACAGCGCGGCCCGGGTCATCGTCACCGACCACACCCGGCTGCCCCAGGTCCGCCGGCTCCAGGCGGAACGGCCGCATCTGACCGTGGTGGTCACCGGCGACGAGGAAAGCGGCGCGGTGCCGTTCGACGCGCTCGCCGAGACCGAACCGCAGCAGCCCGCCCGCGACGACCTCGGGCTGGACGACATCGCCTGGATGCTCTACACCTCCGGCACCACCGGTCGGCCCAAGGGCGTGCTGTCCACCCAGCGCAGCTGCCTGTGGTCGGTGGCCGCCTCGTCCGCCGGTGTGCTGGGGCTCTCCGAGACCGACCGGGTGCTGTGGCCGGTGCCGCTGTTCCACAGCCTGGCGCACATCTACTGCGTGCTCAGCGTGACCGCGGTCGGCGCGACCGCGCGGATCACCGAGGCGTTCGACGCCGAGGAGCTGCTGCACACGCTGCGCGCCGAGGAGTTCACCTTCCTGGCCGGTGTGCCGACCATGTACCACTATCTGCTGGACGCCGCCCGGGACGGCGACCTGTCGCTGCCGAACCTGCGGGTGTGCCTGTCGGCCGGTGCGATCAGCACCGCGACGCTGCGCGCCGAGTTCCAGGAGACCTTCGGCGTCCCGCTGCTCGACTGCTACGGCAGCACCGAGACCTGCGGCCTGATCACCGCCAACTGGCCGAACGGGACCCAGGTCGAGGGCTCCTGCGGACTGCCGGTGCCCGGCCTGACCGTACGGATCGTCGACCCGGAGACCCACGAGAGTGTCGAGACCGGCGAGGAGGGCGAGATCTGGGTCGGCGGGCCCAGCCTGATGGTCGGCTACTACAACCAGCCGGAGGCGACCGAGGCGGCGCTGCCCCGCGGCTGGTACCGCACCGGCGACCTCGGCCGCCGCGACGACCTCGGCTACCACACCATCACCGGGCGGCTCAGCGAGCTGATCATCCGCAGCGGGGAGAACATCCACCCGACCGAGGTTGAGCAGGTGCTGCTGCGAGTGCCGGGCGTGGCCGACGCGGCGGTCGTCGGCTCGGCCCACCCCGCCCTCGGCGAGGTGCCGGTCGCGTTCCTCGTACCGGCCGCGGACGGCTTCGACCCGGACGAGGTGTTCGCCGCCTGCCGCGAGCACCTGGCGTACTTCAAGGTGCCGGAGGAGCTGTACGAAATCGGTTCCATACCGCGCACCGGGTCCGGGAAGATCAAGCGGCACGTGCTGGCGCAGAGCCCGGCCCGGCTGCGGGCGGTGAGCTCCGGGTCGTTCGAGTCGCTGTTCCGCGTGGAGTGGACAGCGCCGGTGACGGAGGCCGGGCCGGTCGACGGCGACCGGGCGACCCCCGCGCACCGGGCCGGTGGCAACGTGGCGACGGCGGACCCCGAAGCGCCCGGGTCGGCGGTCGTGGGCTGCCCGCGCGGCTCCCTCGACGAGGTGCTGCGCGCGGTGCGGACCGGGCTGACCGACCGGTCCGGCCGGGTGGCCGTGCTGACCCACGGTGCGGACCACGACCCGGCGCAGGCCGCGGTCTGGGGGCTGGTGGAGTCGATGCGGGCGGACGCGCCGCACGACGCGCCGGTGCTGGTGGACGCCGACGGCGGCGAGGCGACCGCCGCGCTGTCGGCCGTCCTGGCGTCCGGGCAGCCACGGGCGCTGGTGCGCGGCAGCGAGGTGCTGGTCCCCCGGCTGGCACGGGCGGGGAGCGGGCAGCGGGTGAGCCGGCCGGACCCGGACGGCACCGTGCTGGTCTCCGGCGCGGACCAGGAGCAGGCCGCCGAGCTCGCCGGGCACCTGGTCGCCGCGTACGGCATACGGCATGTGCGGCTGCTCGCCCGCACGGCCGTACCGGACCTGGTCGCGCGCCTGACCGAGCTGGGTGCGTCCGTGACTCAGACGGTCCGCGCGCCCGGCGACCGGGCATCGCTGGCGGAGGCGTTCCAGACGGCCGGGCCGCCGGTCACGGCCGTATTGCAAGTGGCCGGTCCGGAGACGCTGCCGACCACGCTCACCGGCGAGGTCGAACTCGGCCCGCTCCAGGACGCGCTGGCCCTGGACGAACTCACCCGGGAGACGCCCCCGGCACTGTTCGTGCTCTCCGCACCGATCGACAACGGCCCGGCGCATGCGGTCTTCCAGGCGGTGGCCAACCGTCGGCACGCCGCGGGGCTGCCCGCGCTGGCCCTCGGCTGGGGGCCGCGCGAGGAGCTGACGTCTCGGGAGAGGCTCGCCCTGTTCGACGCGGCGACCACGGTGGACGACGCGTCGGTGCTGGCGATACGGCATGAACTGGCCGCATCGGCCGTCGACACCGGCGCCGCCGGACGGCTGGTCCGGCTCCCCGCGGCGGAGCGCGGCCGTGCCCTGCTCGACCTGGTGCTGTCCGAGGTCGGCGTGATCACCGGCGGCCGACCGGTACACGGCCGACAGTCGTTCCGCGACATCGGCATGACGTCCACCAGCGCCGTGGAGCTGCGGGGCCGACTGGCGGCGGCGACCGGTCTGGCGCTGCCCGCCACACTCGCCTTCGACTACCCCAACCCCGACGCCCTGGCGGCCTACCTCGGCGGCCGCCTGTTCGGCGACACATCCGCGGCGGGCCCCGACACGGAGCCGGCGGACCCCGCCGCTCCATCCGGTGAGCCGATCGCGATCGTCGGGATGGCCTGCCGGCTGCCGGGCGGTGTGACCTCACCCGAGGAGCTGTGGGAACTGCTGTCCTCGGGCGGCGACGGCATCTCCGGCTTCCCGACCGACCGTGGCTGGGACCTGGAACACCTCTACGACCCCGACCCGGACCACCCCGGCACCTCGTATGTCCGCGAGGGCGGCTTCCTCCACGACGCAGGCGACTTCGACGCCGCCCTGTTCGGCATCTCGCCACGCGAGGCGCTGGCCATGGACCCGCAGCAGCGGCTGCTCCTGGAGACCACCTGGGAGGTGCTGGAACGCGCGGGCATCGATCCCACCTCACTCCGCGGCAGCCGCACCGGCGTCTTCGCCGGCGTGATGTACCACGACTACATCTCACGCCTGCGCACTGTGCCACCGGAGTTGGAGGGCTATCTGAGCAGTGGTGGCTCGGGGAGCGTGGTGTCGGGCCGGGTGTCTTACACGTTCGGATTCGAGGGACCGGCCGTGTCCGTCGACACCGCCTGCTCCTCCTCCCTGGTCGCCCTGCACCTCGCCGTCCAGGCACTACGCGCCGGCGAATGCACCCTCGCCGTCGCCGGCGGCGTCACCGTCATGGCCTCCCCCTCCTCCTACATCGAATTCAGCCGCCAACGCGGCCTCTCCCCCGACGGACGCTGCAAATCCTTCGCCGCCACCGCCGACGGCGCCGCCTGGTCCGAAGGCGCCGGCCTGCTGCTGGTCGAGCGGCTGTCAGACGCCCAGCGGCTCGGGCATCCGGTGCTGGGGGTCGTGCGCGGCACCGCCGTCAACCAGGACGGCGCCTCCAACGGCCTCACCGCCCCCAACGGCCCCTCCCAACAACGCGTCATCCGCGACGCACTCACCAACGCCCAACTGACCGCGGCCGACATCGACCTCATCGAGGCACACGGCACCGGCACCAAACTCGGCGACCCGATCGAAGCCCAGGCGGTGCTGGCGACGTACGGGCAGGACCGTGACCGCCCGGTGTGGCTTGGGTCGTTGAAGTCCAACATCGGGCACACCCAGGCCGCCGCCGGAGTGGCCGGTGTGATGAAGGCGGTCCTGTCGATGCGGCACGGGGTGATGCCGAAGAGCCTGCACATCGACCAGCCGACCCCGGAGGTCGACTGGTCGACGGGTACGGTCGAGCTACTGGCCGAGGCCCGGGACTGGCCGGGCGCGGACGAACGCCCCCGGCGCGCGGGCGTGTCGTCCTTCGGGGTCAGCGGCACCAACGCGCACGTCATCCTCGAACAGGCACCGCCCGCGCCCGAGCCGACGGAGCCCGTCGAGCCCTCTGAATCGGCCGAGCCTTCCGGCCCCGTCGGGCTTGAGTTGGAACCCTCCGGTCCGGTGCCGTGGGTGCTCTCCGCACAAAACGAAACCGCGCTCAAAGACCTGGCCCGCCAACTGGCCACCGTGGACGGTTCGGTGCGGGACATCGCCCATTCGCTGATCAGCACGCGGGCCGGGCTGCCACACCGTGCCGTGGTCGTGGGCTCCACCCGTGAGGAATTCGCCACCGCACTGGAACAGATCACCGGACACACTCCGGATGGTGGCAAGACGGTCCTGGTCTTCCCCGGGCAGGGGTCGCAGTGGGTCGGCATGGGACAACGCCTCTGGGAGACCTCGGCTCTCTACCGCGACACCATCCGCGAGGTCGACACAGCCTTGTCGGAG
>NZ_JANIIC010000051.1 GCF_024519315.1 Streptomyces malaysiensis subsp. samsunensis
CCATGCCGACCCCCGCCGACCTCGACCCGTCCGCCGTGATCACTACGGCGGACATTCCGCTGGACCGTGTGCTCAAGGAGCCCGCGTGACCGGCCGACCCCACTCCCACCCCCCAGTCCCCACTCCACCCGCCCGCTTCCCCAAGGGCGGCACCGCACACAAGGGAGCCGCGAGATGAGTGAGCTGATCACCGCGGATCTGGTCGACCTTGACCTGTCCGCCGACACCAAGGAAGCCGCCGCCAGGTCGCTCGCCGAACGCATGGTCGCGGTCGGTCGGGTCACCGACCTCGATGGCTTTCTCGCCGATGTGGCGGCGCGTGAGCAGCAGATGCCGACCGGCCTGGACGGCGGCATCGGCATACCCCACTGCCGCAGCGCGCATGTCACCGAGCCGACCCTGGCCTTCGGGCGCAGCACGGCCCGGATCGACTTCGGCGCGGCGGACGGCCCGGCCGATCTGATCTTCCTGATCGCCGCCCCTGAGGGCGCGGACAGCGACCATCTGTCGATCCTGTCGAGCCTGGCGCGGCAGTTGATGAACGCCGACTTCACCGATGCGCTGCGCTCGGCCGACCAGCCCGAACAGGTGGCCGCCCTGATCCGCGGCGATGAGCGGAGCGCACCCGCCGCCGAGGACACGGAAGCCGAGGTGCCTGCTGCTGAGTCCGGCACCGCTGAGCCCAGCGCATCCTCCGCTGGTGCTTCCGGCGCCGCCCAGACCGCTCCGGAGCCGGTGGCCCCCTTCCGGATCGTCGCCGTCACCTCCTGCCCGACCGGTATCGCCCACACCTATATGGCGGCCGAGTCGCTGGAGAACGCCGCTCGCGAGGCCGGGATCGAGCTGGTGGTCGAGACCCAGGGCTCGGCCGGATTCGACAAGCTCCCCGCCGCCACCATCGCCGCCGCCGACGCGGTGGTCCTCGCACACGATGTGGAGGTCCGGGAGAAGGCCCGCTTCGCGGGCAAGCCGACGGTGGATGTCGGGGTGAAGGCGGCCATCAACCGTCCCGCCGAACTCATCGCCGAGGCGCGGGCGAAGGCCGCGCGGGGCGAGATCACCGCACCGGCCGGAGGCTCGGCGGACGGCTCGGCGCCGATGGACGCGGACGGTGCCGCCGGTGACGGCTTCGGCACCCGGTTGCGCAAGTGGCTGATGACGGGCGTCAGTTACATGGTGCCGTTCGTCGCCGCGGGCGGTCTGCTGATCGCGCTCGCCTTCGCGATCGGCGGTTACGAGATCGCGAGCGCCAAGTCCGTGGCGGACCACTTCGTCTGGATCGAGACCAGCAGCTGGGCCGCGCTGCTCTTCCAGATCGGCAGTGCCGCGTTCACCTTCCTGGTGCCGGTCCTGGCGGGCTATATCGCCTACGGAATGGCCGACCGGCCCGGTCTGGTCCCCGGTTTCGTGGGCGGCTACATCGCGACCACCATCAAGGCCGGATTCCTCGGCGGACTGGTCGCGGGTCTGATCGCGGGCGCGGTCGTCATGGCCATCCAGCGGTTCAAGGTTCCGCCGGCGCTGCGCGGCATCATGCCGGTGGTGGTGATCCCGCTGATCTCGTCGGCGATCGTCGGCGTCCTGATGTTCGTGGTGATCGGCAAGCCCATCGCGTCCGCGCAGGAGGCGATGACCGACTGGCTCAACGGGCTCTCCGGCGCCAACGCCATCGGGCTCGGCGTCCTCCTCGGCCTGATGATGTGCTTCGACCTGGGCGGCCCGGTCAACAAGGTGGCCTACGCCTTCGCGACCGGTGGTATCGCGGTGTCGGACCCGTCCGCCGGAAGCCTCAAGATCATGGCCGCGGTGATGGCGGCCGGTATGGTCCCGCCGCTGGCGATGGCCCTGGCCACCGTCGTGCGCGGACGGCTGTTCACCAAGACCGAGCGGGAGAACGGCAAGGCCGCCTGGGTGCTGGGTGCCTCCTTCATCAGTGAGGGCGCCATTCCGTTCGCCGCGGCGGATCCGCTGCGGGTGATCCCCTCCTCGATGGTGGGCGGTGCCGTCACCGGTGCGCTGTCGATGGCGTTCGACTGCACACTGCGCGCCCCGCACGGCGGCATCTTCGTGGTCCCGTTGATCGGCCAGCCGTTCCTCTACCTGCTGGCCATCGTGGCGGGCACGGTGGTCTCGGCCGGTCTGGTGATCTTCCTCAAGGGGCTGCGGAAGACGGCGGAACCGGAGGCGAAGGGCCAGGCGGGCGGCGAGGCCGCCACGGGCGGCGCCACCGAGGACGAGTCGAAGGTGGCGGTCGCGGTCTGACCGCATCTCAGCCACCCCCTGTCGGGCCCGGCGGCTTGCCCACTTCCGTGGGCGGGCCGCCGGTCTCCGTGGACAGGCAAGTCCCCTCTGCGGACATGCCGGTCTCTGTGGGCAGGCCGCGCGAGGCGTAGTAGGCACCGAGCGCCGCCTCGCCACCCGACCCCATGGCGGTCGCGATCCGCTGGAAGCGAACCGATCGCAGATCACCGGCGGTGAAGACCCTGGGATGCTGGCTCCCGGGAGGGCAGTACCCGGACCGGTCACGGGCCACGGCCCCGGCCGGGGGCGCCGGAGCGCTGCCCAGGTTGAGGAAGGCGAGATCGGCCGTGAGGGTCCGCCGCTCGCCCTCCACCGTCCGGACCTCGGCGGTGACCGGGGCCGACACGGGCCCCAACTCCAGCAGCCGCACCGCCACCAGCTCCGTCCGAGGGTCCTGCCGGATCTCCTCGGTCTTGTAGGCGTCCTCGGGCGGATACGCCACCACAAAGCGGGTCCTCAGCTCCGGATGAGCCAGCGCCACGGTCCCCAGGGGCCGGTCCGCCCCCAGGACCAGCACGGTCCGGTCGTCGATCGCCGCCGGATCCGCTTCCCACAGCGGCGGCAGCGCCCGGCCCGCCGCACCCCCGAGCCATTCCACGCTCTCGGGATCCAGTGGCCCGACCCCGGTGGCGACGACCACATACGGAGCGGTCAGCCGCGTTCCAGACGCCTGCGCGGACCCCTCCGGCCCCATGGATCCGACCGGCCCCATGCACCCCACCGCCCCCACGGATCCCACCGCCCCCAACGGTCCTACGGGCTGGACCGTGACCTCGACATGGTCGTCGTAGGCGTCGATCCGCGTGGCGCGCCGGCCCAGCTCCACCCGGCATGGATCACACCGCCCCAGATCGGCCTCGATCGCCGCTGCCAGATCCGGGCCGTTGGTGACTCCGAGGACATTGCGCACCGCCGGGATGCGCCGCAGCGCCCCGCACAGGGCGTCGCCCGATTCGATCAGCACCGAGCGCATCCCCGCGCTCGCCGCCATCACGGCGGCGGCGCAGCCCGCCGGGCCACCACCGACGATCAGCAGATCGGTATCCATGTCCATATGAAGCCCCCCTCTCTTCGTCGCTGCGGCCCGCCGCTCTTCCGGCCGGACGCTTCCTTCCTTCCGGCCCCGGCGGATCAGCGGTTGTAAAGATCCCGGTACGCCGGGAAGACACCGCCCGGGCCGTCCACCATCTCCGCCGCGAGCACCGCCTTGACCACCGCCCGGGTCAGCACATCCGCCCCGGCCGCCAGCACCTCGTTCAGCGCACCGCTCTCCCGGTGCACCCCGAACGCCGGATCGCCGGCGTCCTCGGGGCCGCCGTCCGGTATCAGCGGCCGCCCGCTGGTGGCCAGGGCGAAGACCGTGTCGCCGTCGGACAGCAGATGCACCGGCCGGACGGCCCGCGCCAGACCGTCATGTGCCGTACCCGCCAGCTTGTGGGCCTGGGCCCGGGTGAGCACGGCATCGGTGGCGACCACGGCCAGTGTGGTGTTCAGCGGGGGCCGTACCGACGCGGCCTGCCGCCGCTCCGACTCGGCCCGTGCGGCGGTCAGCCGCCGCATCGCCTCCGCATGCTCGGCCACAGTGGGACTGTGGGGCCCGTCCTCGTCCAACGGCTCGTAGTGCTCCCCGTACAGCGCGCCCGTACGGGGATCGACGACCGATCCCGCGGCGTTGACCGCGGCCAGGGCGGCCACCGTGACGCCGGACGGCAGCACCGTGGAGGCCGAACCGATGCCGCCCTTGAGCCCACCGGCCACCGCGCCCGTGCCCGCCCCCACATTGCCCTCAGCGACCGGCGCTCCCGGCCGCGAACCGGCCGCCGCCTCGATCGCCTCGCGCCCCAACGCGGCGTCCGGGCGGGCCCGCCAGTCGCCGCCCCGGCCCAGGTCGAAGAGGGCGGCGGCCGGGACCACCGGAACGACCTGCGCCGGATCGGGGCCGACCCGGAAGCCCCGGCCGTGCTCCTCCAGCCAGGAGGCCACCCCCGAGGCGCTGTCGAGCCCGAACGCGCTGCCGCCGGTCAGCACCACGGCATCGACGCGCTGGACCAGATTGCGCGAATCGAGGGCATCGGTCTCCCGGGTGCCGGGACCACCGCCGCGCACATCGACCGCGGCGACCGCACCGCCCTCAGGGGCCAGCACCACCGTTGTCCCGGTCAGCCGGCCGCCGCCGGATCGCTGGGCATGCCCCACCCGCAGTCCGGGGACATCCGTCAGGCAGTCGGCCGGACCGGTGGGGGCTGATTCGGGGTTTGTCCGCTCGGCGTTCATGGAAGCTATGCGTAGCACGGCAAGCCGTGGCATGGTCGGGTACCGAGGCGCGAACCACCCTCGTATCCGTCCTCCCGCGATCGCCGCCGAAGGGCGCGGGACGGGGTGAGGACCTCTCATATAGAGGGCGTTCATCAGACGTTGATGGCGTGGCAGCACTCTGAGCGGTATGCCGTTCGCCCCCGTCCGAAAGAAGACCGCCGTGCCCCATACCTCTCGGACGGAGGAGCTCCCGACGCCGGCCACCGACACTCGGCGGTCCGCCCGGGTCGCCCTCCGCTGGATCAGCGAGCCGGACCGCACCGAGGAGCTCACCCATGCCGAGCTGCTCGACCAGGCGGCCCGGGCCGCCGCCGCGCTCACCCGGCTCGGCGTCCGCGCCGGGGACCGGGTGGCGGTCCATCTGCCGCTGGTGCCCGAGTCCGTGATAGCCACGCTCGCCTGTGGTCGGCTGGACGTCGTCCGCGCCAGCCTTCCTGTGGGATTGCACCCCCATGAGTTGCGCGACCGGATCAGGGAGGTCGGCGCCAAGGTCGTCATCACCGCGGACGCCGGGCAGCACCGCGGGGAGCTCCAGCCGCTCAAGCGCCATGTCGACCGGGCACTGAGCGGCTGCCCGGAGGTGCGGTCCGTGCTGGTGGTCCACCGGCTCGCCTGCCCGGTGTCCTGGAAGCCCGGGCGTGACCTGTGGTGGCATGACGAGCTCGGCCGATACACCGAGCCGCTGCCCGGGCCGTACTCTTGAGGCATGAACACCGCCCCTGCCCCTGGACCGCGCGATCCGGCCGCCGCGCTGATCTTCGACGATCCGCTGGCGCAGCGGTCATCGGACGATACGGACCACGGGTGGGGTGAGCGGATTCCCGGCGGCGACAGCGCCGGCGATGCCGCTGATCTGGCCCGGTTCCTCGACGAGAAGCCGCCCCACCACCTCTGACGGGTCCCTAGGCGCTGGAGCCGCTGCCACCACCGTTGTGGACGGCGGCGCGCTGTGCCACCAGCTCGTCGCGGATCTCGCGCAGCAGAACGATCTCCTCGGCGTCCGCGACGGCCTGCTCCTCCTCCGCCTGCGCCTCCTTGGCGGCCTTCCGCGCCAGATAGCGCGACATCGGCAGCACCATCAGGAAGTACACCACCGAGGCCGTGATCAGGAACGTCAGCACGGCGGAGAGCACGCTTCCCCAGAGGATCGGGATGCCGTGGACCACATCGCCCGTGGCGTTGGTCTCGCAGGGCGCCTTCAGACAGGAGCGGTACTTCTCGAGGTCCTTCGTGCCGAAAGCTCCGACTATGGGGTTGATAAAGCCCTTCACTATCGAGTTCACGACGGAGGTGAAGGCGGCTCCGATGACGACCGCGACAGCGAGGTCGATCACATTGCCGCGCATCAGGAAGGCTTTGAACCCTTCCATGACGCTCTTCTTCTCCTCGGCCACCTTCTCTTGGCTCACCCCACTGCCTCTCTTTCGCCGCGTCGGTGCGGGAGCGGACGGTTTCGCAACCTACACCCGCAGGTGAGCGGGGCATCAGGGGAGTCGGGGGAGTCAGCGACGGCATAGCGTCACCGCCAATCGGGAACCGGCCGCGGCCCCGGCCAGCGCGGTGGCGTCCGCTCGCGGCACCGTCAGCACCACCAGCGCCCCGCCGCCGCTCGCCCCTCCGTACGGCACGCCGCCGTCGTCCACGGTCCCGTCACCGCTCGGATCCGCGTCCGCACCGGCCTCCGGTGCACCGCCCTCGGCTGCGCCGCCCGTCGCGCGGCCGCTCCGCGAGCCGGGCACCTCGGTCACCCGGACCCCATGCGCGACCACCCGCGCCGCGGCGCCGGACGGCCGGGCCTCTGCGGCGTCCGGAAGCGGTGTGGCCAGCACATCCACCCGGTCGCCGGGGTGCAGCAGCCGCACCGCGGCCGCGTCTGCGATCCGGACCGGCGCCGACACCATGGCGGGGCGCGGGCCGCCCCGCCGTTCCTCGCCCGCGGGGGCGGGCGCTCGCGAGGACACCGCGTCCGTATGCCCACGGCCGGACGGTGCCGCGGCCGCGAGTGCGGCGGCCGTCAGCGCCAGCCCGGCCGCCATCGCTCGGCGCCGCCGCCGCACGGCCCGCCGCAGCCCGAACTCACGGGCGCGCCCGGTGCGCACCGGATCGAAGCACGGCACCGCACGGGCCGGGGGAGCGGAGCGGGGCAACGCGAGGGAGCGGGGCAACGCGAGGTTGGGGGACGGATGGGACATGGCACATCACCGCCTGCCGTGAGGGTCCGGGTGCTTCGGGCCCCCTCACCATGTCCGCCCCCGCCCGATCCCGCTCGGGCCTGTGGACGGTCACCGGGCTGTGGACAACTCGGTCACCCGGGCGAGCGATACGCGCCCCGAGGCGAGTTCGGACCCGCCCCCGCGATGACCTCGGCACCTCACCCCCGCGCCTACGGAAGCTCTATCCCCAGGTCCCAGCCGTCGTGGGCATGGGTGCACAGGCAGTCCCGAGTGGAGCTCTCCGGCAGCTTGCCCACCGCGTCGAAGAGCACCTCGCGCAGTCGGCCCACGTTCTCCCCGAAGACCTTCAGCACTTCGGTGTGGGTGACGCCCTCGCCGGTCTCCACGCCCGCGTCCAGGTCGGTGACCAGCGTCAACGACGTGTAGCAGAGCCCCAGTTCACGTGCGAGCACCGCCTCCGGGTGGCCCGTCATGCCGACCACCGACCAGCCCTGCGCCGCATGCCAGCGTGATTCGGCCCGGGTGGAGAAGCGCGGCCCCTCGATCACGCACATCGTCCCGCCGTCCACCGGCTCCCAGTCGCGTCCGCGCGCCGCCTCCACGGCCGCCTTCCGGCCCACCGGGCAGTACGGGTCCGCGAAGGTGGTGTGCACCACATTCGGAATCCGGCCGTCCGGCAGCGGCTCGCCGTCGAAGTAGGTCTGCGTGCGCGCCTTGGTGCGGTCGACCAGCTGGTCCGGGATGAGTAGCGTCCCAGGTCCGTACTCCGGCTGTAGTCCGCCCACGGCGCACGGGCCGAAGACCTGCCGTACCCCGAGCGAGCGCAGGGCCCAGAGGTTGGCGCGGTAGTTGATGCGGTGCGGTGGCAGATGGTGCTTGCGGCCGTGCCGCGGGAGGAAGGCGACCCGGCGCCCCTCGATGTCGCCGAGGACAAGCGAGTCGCTCGGCGCCCCATAGGGAGTCTCCACGGTGATCTCGGTCACGTCGTCGAGGAACGTGTAGAACCCCGATCCCCCGATGACCCCTATGTCTGCTTGCCTGCTGGTCTCGACCATGCGATCACCCTAGCCACCCGCGTCTGCGCGAAGACACCCCGCCGCCTCCCGGTGGAGGTGGCGGGGTGTCGATGAAACCGGAGGCCAGGCGGCCGGATCAGGCGGCCGAGCTCGATGTCGATGTCGTCGAGGACGACGTCGACGACGAAGAAGACGAAGACGTCGAGGAGGAGGACGAGGAAGAGGAGTCCGATGACGAGGACGAATCCGATGACGAGGACGAAGAGGACGACGAGCTGGAGCTGTCGCTCTTCGCGGCCGACTTGCCGGAACCGCCGCTCGTGCTGCTGGAGGAGGAGCGGCTGTCGTTCCGGTAGAAACCGGAGCCCTTGAAGACGATGCCGACCGCCGAGTACACCTTCTTCAGGCGTCCCTGGCAGTTGGGGCACTCGGTGAGCGCGTCGTCGGTGAACTTCTGCACCGCCTCGAGGCCCTCGCCGCACTCGGTGCACTGGTACTGGTAGGTCGGCACGTTCTTCCTCCTGGCACTCTCACTCGATGAGTGCTAACGACGCTCCATAGTGCAGTATTCCCGCGCGTCAGTCCACTGGGGCGGGGCATGGGGTGATCGAATCCACCGCCCCGGGCGGGCTCCCAGGCTCCCCGTTCAGCCCCCGTCAGCTCGCTCCCGTGCCGAGCCAGCCGGCCAGCTTGCCGCCCCGGCCCACCGACCGCAGCCGCCGTTCCGCCGCGTCGCGCACCGGGTCCGTGGCCACCACCAGCAGCTCGTCGCCGCGCCGCAGCATGGTCGAAGGCAGTGGTACGAAGCTGGTGCCGTCCCGGACCACCAGGGTGACCGCGGCTCCTGTGGGCAGCCGCAGCTCGCCCACCTCGACGCCGTGCATCTTGGACGCCTGGGGGATCGACACCGACAGCAGATGGCCGCGCAGTCGCTCCAGCGGCGCCGACTCGATGCCCAGGTCGGCCGGCTCGGGCTCCTCGAGCCGTAGCCGGGTGGCGAGCCAGGGCAGTGTCGGCCCCTGGACCAGGGTGTAGACGATCACCAGTACGAAGACGATGTTGAAGATCCGGCGGCTGTCGGGCACGTTGCTGACCATCGGGATCGTGGCCAGCACGATCGGCACCGCCCCGCGCAGCCCGGCCCAGGACAGCAGCGCCTTCTCCCGCCAGGGCAGCCGGAACGGCGCCGTGCTGAGCAGGACCGACACCGGCCGGGCCACCACGGTGAGCACCAGCCCGACCGCGAGGGCGGGCAGCACATCATCGCCCAGCTCATGCGGGGTGACCAGCAGTCCCAGCAGGACGAACATCCCGATCTGGGCGAGCCAGCCCAGCCCCTCGGCGAAGCCGCGGGTCGCCGGCCAGTGCGGCAGCCGTGCGTTGCCCAGGAGGAGCGAGGCGAGGTAGACGGCGAGGAAGCCGGACCCGTGCGCCAGCGAACCGCCCGCATAGGCGATGACGGCGATGGCGACCACCGCGATCGGGTACAGACCGGAGGCGGGCAGTGCCACATGCCGCAGGCCGAAGGCGCCCAGCCAGCCGATCGCGAGACCGACCACCGCGCCGATCGCCAGCTCCAGGGCGATTTCGCCGATCAGGGTGTACCAGGAATCCATGCGGCCCTGGCCGGAGAAGGCGACCACCAGGATCACCACGGGGGCGTCGTTGAAGCCGGACTCGGCCTCCAGGACGCCCGTGAGCCGCTTGGGCAGCGGCACCGTGCGCAGCACCGAGAAGACCGCCGCCGCGTCCGTGGAGGACACCACCGCGCCGATGATCAGCGCCTGCCGCCAGTCCAGTCCCACCACATAGTGCCCCGCGGCAGCGGTGACCCCTACGCTCACCGCGACACCCACGGTGGACAGTACGGCGGCCGTTGGCAGGGCAGGTTTGATCTCGCCCCACTTCGTGCCCAGACCGCCCTCGGCCAGGATCACGACCAGTGCGGTGTAGCCGAGGATCTGTGTGAGCTCGGCGTCGTTGAAGGTGACGCCGATCCCGTCCGTGCCGATGGCGACGCCGATGCCGAGATAGATCAGCAGTGTGGGCAGCCCGCTGCGTGTGGAGATCCTTACGGCCGCCACGCCGACGAGCAGGACGAGCGCGCAGATCAACAGCAATTCATTGAGGTGGTGAACAGTCAGGGGCCGACCCTTTCTCACGGGAGCGGAGGGAACGCTGAGAAAGGGTCCCCTCCGACCGGAACTTCATTGCCTTATCTAACATTTTACGGGATCTTGACGCGAGCCTCCGCCGAGAGGTCTTCGCCGAGGTGTACAAGCCCGGCCGATGGCCGGTGCGCGGCGTCCAGTCATGACTCCGCGTAGGGGCGGCGACAGCGCTGCGCCTATGGTTGCTCCAGCACTCCAGGTTCACCCTGCCCCTCGAAGGACAGCGATGCCCGCCAACACAACCGGCTCTTCTCCCAAAAAGAAGAAGAGCCGACGTCTCCGCCTGATCGTGATCGCAGTCGTGCTGCTGCTCGTCGGGGGCGTCGGCTACGGCGCGTACTGGAGCATCAGTACAGTCCGTGCCTCATTCCCGGAGACCACGGGATCGCTTCAGCTCAAGGGGCTGTCAAGCCCCGTGCAGGTCAAGCGGGACGGCTATGGGATACCCCAGATCTACGCCGGCACCCCCGAGGACCTCTTCCGCGCCCAGGGGTTCGTCCAGGCCCAGGACCGCTTCTGGGAGATGGACGTCCGCCGCCATATGACGGCCGGCCGTCTCTCGGAGATGTTCGGTTCCGGCCAGGTGGAGACCGACGCGTTCCTGCGCACCATGGGCTGGCACCGGGTGGCCAAGCAGGAGTACGACACCAAGCTGTCGGCCACCACCAAGAAGTATCTGCGGGCCTACTCCGACGGCGTCAACGCCTACCTCGAGGACCACCAAGGGGACGCGCTGTCCGTCGAGTACGCGGCCCTGGACTTCAAGAACGACAGCTACAAGCCGGAGAAGTGGACCCCGGTCGACTCGGTGGCCTGGCTCAAGGCGATGGCCTGGGACCTGCGTGGCAACATGCAGGACGAGGTGGATCGCGCCCTGGCCTCCAACAGGCTCAGCGCCAAGCAGATAGACGAGCTCTACCCGTCGTACCCGTACAGCCGGAACAAGCCGATCGTGCAGGACGGCGCCGTCAACGAGGCCACGGACGAGTTCGACCCCAAGGCGACCCCGGCCGCCTCCACGGACGGCACGGGAGGCACGGTGGGCGGAGGGGCCACCGGCGCCGCGCAGGGGCTTCAGACGCAGCTGTCCTCGCTCTCCAAGACCCTGGACGACGTTCCGGCGCTGCTCGGCCCGAACGGGACCGGCATCGGCTCCAACTCGTGGGTCGTCTCCGGCAAGTACACGACCACCGGCAAGCCGCTGCTCGCCAACGACCCGCACCTGGCGCCCCAGCTGCCGTCCGTCTGGTACCAGATGGGGCTGCACTGCAAGCAGGTCTCCAGCGCCTGTCCGTACGACACGGCGGGCTTCACCTTCTCCGGTATGCCCGGCGTGGTCATAGGCCACAATCAGAACATCAGCTGGGGCATGACCAACCTCGGTGCCGACGTCAGCGACCTGTACCTGGAGAAGGTCACCGCCGAGGGCTACCTCTACGACGGCAAGCAGGTGCCGTTCACCACCCGTGAGGAGACCATCAAGGTCGCGGGTGGCAAGAGCCGTACGATCACCGTCCGCACCACCAACAACGGCCCGATCATCTCCGACCGCGACGACGAGCTAGCCTCCGTCGGCAAGAGCGCTCCGGTGGGCAGCGGCGCCGACGATGTGGCCCCCGACCGCGGCGACGGCTACGCGGTGGCGCTGAAGTGGACCGCGCTCACCCCGTCCGACACCATGGACGCGGTCTTCGGGCTGAACACCGCCAAGAACTTCAGTGACTTCCGTAAGGCGGCCCGCGACTTCGCGGTGCCCTCCCAGAACCTCATCTACGCCGACACCCAGGGCAACATCGGCTACCAGGCGCCCGGCCAGATCCCGGTGCGCTCCAAGGGGGACGGCCGCTACCCGGCGCCCGGCTGGGACTCGCGCTACAAGTGGAGCAAGTACATTCCGCAGTCGGCGCTGCCCTGGGAGCTCAACCCCGATCGCGGCTTCATCGTCACCGCCAACCAGGCCGTCATAGACGAGAAGAGCTACCCGTATCCGCTGACCGACGACTGGGGGTACGGCGCGCGGAGTCAGCGCATCACCGACCTCATCGAGTCGAAGATCAAGGACGGCGGGAAGATCTCCACGGACGATATGCAGTCCCTGCAAATGGACAACAGCAGCGAGATCGCCAAGCTGCTGACGCCCTATCTGCTGAAGATCGACATCAAGGACGACTACGTACGCCAGGCGCAGAAGCTGCTGGAGAGCTGGGACTACACCCAGGACTCGGACTCGGCGGCCGCCGCGTACTTCAACGCCGTCTGGCGCAACACCCTCAAGCTGGCCTTCGGCGACAAGCTCCCCAAGGAGCTGCGGGTCAAGGGGGAGTGCCTGCGGGTGCGCCCGGCCGACGACTCGGGTCCGCTGGAGGACCTGAACGGCAACACCCGGCTGGTGCGCGAATGCGGTAAGCGCGACCCCGACATGGCGCAGCCCGACGGCGGCGACCGCTGGTACGAGGTCGTGCGCAACATCATCAAGGATCCGAAGAACAATTGGTGGAAGACGGAGGGCACCCGCAACAAGCCCGGCGCCACCAACCGTGACGAGCTGCTCGCGCAGGCCATGCGGGCCGCGCGCTCCGAGCTCACCGCCAAGCTGGGCAAGGACATCAACAGCTGGAGCTGGGGCCGGCTGCACCGGCTGAACCTGAAGAACCAGACCCTGGGCACCGACGGCCCCGGCGTGGTCCAGTGGCTCCTCAACCGGGGCCCGTGGAACCTCTCCGGCGGCGAGGCGGCGGTCAACGCGACCGGATGGAACGCGGCGGGCGGTTACGACGTCACCTGGGTCCCCTCGATGCGGATGGTCGTCAACCTCGACAACCTCGACAAGTCGCGCTGGATCAACCTCACCGGCGCGTCCGGCCACGCCTACAACGCGCACTACACGGACCAGACCGAGAAGTGGGCGAAGGGCGAGCTGCTGCCCTGGGCGTTCAGCAAGGGCGCCGTGGACAAGTCGACGGACGACGAGCTGGCGCTCACCCCGTAGCGATCCGTAGCGATCCATGGAGCACCCGGGGCCCCGCACGGGCCCCGAAGGGCCCGGTGGCCGTCTGAGGGGCGTTTGTGCCCCCGGCCGCTCCCGGGCCCGCCGACCCTCGCGGCCCCGCCGAGAGACGCCTCCGGGCGCCTCAGCGGGGCCGTGGCGTGAAGCGGTGGACGCCCGACGGCGTCACCGCCGCGTGCACCGGACGGTCGTGGCCCTCCTCGGGCACCTCGTCCAGCAGCTCACCGTCGTACAGCAGCACCACCAGCGCCGGATCGGCTCCCGCGGCCGCCAGCCGGGCCAGCACCCGGTCGTACGAGCCGCCGCCGCGGCCCAGCCGCATCCCGCGCCGGTCCACCGCGAGCCCGGGCAGCAGCACCACGTCCGCCCGGGTGACCGCCTCGGGGCCGAGCCGCGGCCCCCCGGGCTCCAGCAGGCCGCGCCGTGCGGGTGCCAGCCGGCCGGGCCCCTCGTCCTCGCCCCAGTCGAGATCGTCGTCCTCGAGCAGCACCGGAAGCAGCACCCGGGCCCCGCGGGCGCGCAGGGCCTCCCTCAGGGCGTGCGTACCGGGCTCGCTCCCCACGGACACATAGGCCGCGACCGTGGCCGCACCGGCGATCTCGGGCAGTTCCAGGGCGCGACACGCCAGGGCGGCGCCGGCCTTCTCGATGTCATCCGCCGTCAACCTGGACCTCACCGTCAGGTGACGTCTCCGCAATGCGCGCTTACTAGCGTCGGTGTTGATCACTGGGTGGGCAATCTCCTTGTCTCATGCCATATTCACCGAATACTCATCATTTGCCCCAAAGGCACCGGATAAGGTTCGGTGCATGACTCAATCGCGTACTCGGATCAGCAAGGCTGTCATCCCTGCCGCGGGCCTCGGAACCCGCTTTCTTCCGGCCACCAAGGCCACCCCCAAGGAGATGCTGCCGGTCGTCGACAAGCCGGCGATCCAGTACGTCGTCGAGGAAGCCGTCACCGCCGGTCTGTCCGACGTCCTCATGATCACCGGTCGTAACAAGCGGCCCCTGGAAGACCACTTCGACCGCAACTACGAGCTCGAAGAGGCACTGACCCGCAAGGGCGACGAGACCCGACTCGCCCGCGTCCAGGAGTCCAGCGACCTGGCGACCATGCACTACGTCCGGCAGGGAGACCCCAAGGGTCTCGGCCACGCCGTGCTCTGTGCCGCCCCGCACGTTGGTGACCAGCCCTTTGCCGTCCTCCTCGGCGACGACCTCATCGATGCCCGCGACCCGCTTCTGGCCCGCATGGTCGACGTCCAGGAGCAGCACAGCGGCAGCGTCATCGCCCTGATGGAGGTGGACCCTTCACAGATCCACCTCTACGGCTGCGCGGCGGTCAAGCCGACCGTGGACGACGACGTCGTCCAGGTGACCGGCCTGGTCGAGAAGCCCGACCGCGCCGACGCGCCCAGCAACTACGCCGTCATCGGCCGCTATGTGCTCGACCCGGCCGTCTTCGGGGTGCTGCGCAGGACCGAGCCCGGCCGCGGTGGCGAGATCCAGCTCACCGACGCCCTCCAGGCGCTAGCCTCCAGCCCGGACCTCGGCGGCCCTGTGCACGGCGTCGTCTTCAAGGGGCGCCGCTACGACACAGGCGACCGTGGCGACTATCTGCGTGCCATTGTCAGACTCGCGTGCGAACGTGAAGATCTGGGCCCGGAGTTCCGGGAATGGCTTCGCAGTTACGTCACCGAGGAGATGTAGCACCTTGAGCAGCACCGCAGAACGGGCCGCCGATCGCGGTCCGGACCAGGACCGGGTCTGGACGGTGGCCGAGCACCTCGACGACATCCTCGGGCACGTCCACCCGCTGGAGCCCATCGAGCTGCAATTGCTCGACGCCCAGGGCTGTGTCCTGGTCGAGGATGTCACCGTCCCCGGCGCGCTTCCGCCGTTCGACAACAGCTCCATGGACGGCTATGCCGTCCGTACGGCTGACGTCGCGGCCGCGACCGAGGACCATCCCGCGGTGCTGACCGTCGTCGGCGACATCGCGGCGGGCAGTGGTGACCTGCCCGCCGTGGGCCCCGGGGAGGCGGCCCGGATCATGACCGGCGCCCCGATCCCGCCCGGCGGCCAGGCCGTCGTCCCCGTCGAGTGGACCGACGGCGGCCTCGACAGCGGGCCGGTCACGCATATGCCCGCCCGTGGCTCGGACCCCCATGGCGGAAGCGGCAGGGTGCGCGTCTTCCGCCCGGCGAAGGACGCCCAGCATGTGCGCGCCCGGGGCAGCGACGCGGACGCGGGCGAGCTCGCGCTGCGCGCCGGCACGGTCCTGGGCGCCCCGCAGATCGGGCTGCTGGCCGCGCTCGGCCGCGCCACCGTGAAGGTGCGGCCCCGGCCCCGGGTGGTCGTGCTCTCCACCGGCAGCGAGCTGGTCCAGCCCGGCGAGGACGTGGGCCCCGGCCGGATCCACGACTCCAACAGCTTCCAGCTCACCGCCGCCGCCCGGGAGGCCGGCGCGATCGCCTACCGGGTGGGCGCGGTGGCCGACGACGCCGAGACGCTGCGCGCCGCCGTCGAGGACCAACTGGTCCGCGCCGATGTCGTCGTCACCAGCGGCGGGGTCAGCGTGGGTGCCTACGACGTGGTCAAGGAGGCGATGCACGAGGTCCACTTCCGCAAGCTGGCCATGCAGCCCGGCAAGCCCCAGGGCTTCGGCCGCGTCGGCCCGGAGAACACCCCGCTGCTCGCCCTGCCGGGCAACCCGGTGAGTTCGTACGTCTCCTTCGAGCTCTTCGTGCGGCCCGTCATCCGCACCATGCTGGGCAGCGCCGACATCCACCGCACCATCGTGCCGGCGGTCTGCCCCGAGGGCGTCGCCTCCTCGCCCAAGGACCGGCGCCAGTTCCTGCGCGGCTGGTACGAGCCGGCCACGATCGACGGGCCGGCCACCGTCAGCCCGGTGGGCGGCACGGGATCGCACCTGATCAAGGCCATGGCGCACTCCAACGCGCTGATCGTCGTCCCCGAGAACGTCACCGAGGTCGCCCCAGGCGGCGAGGTGGACGTCGTCCTGCTGGCCTAGCCGCCATTCGCGGCGGGTACGGTGTCGTCCCACACAGGAGCCACCTGGCCCGGACCGGGAGAACGATGAGCAGCGCCCAGGACCATCTCACCCACCTCGACCCGTCGGGCGCCGCCCGCATGGTCGACGTCTCGGCCAAGGACGTCACCGCGCGCACCGCCCGCGCGAGCGGCCGCGTACGGGTCGCGCCGCGCGTCGTGGAACTGCTGCGCGGCGAGGGCGTCCCCAAGGGCGACGCCCTCGCCACCGCCCGTATCGCGGGCATCATGGGCGCCAAGCGGACCCCGGATCTGATCCCGCTGTGTCATCCGCTCGCGGTGTCGGGCGTCACGGTGGACCTCGAGGTCGCCGATGACGCCGTCGAGATCACCGCCACCGTGAAGACCACGGACCGCACGGGCGTGGAGATGGAGGCCCTGACGGCGGTCTCGGTCGCCGCCCTGACGGTGATCGACATGGTCAAGGCCGTCGACAAGGGAGCCGTCATCACCGACGTCCGGGTGGAGGAGAAAACCGGCGGCAAGTCCGGCGACTGGAGCCGGGCATGAGCGGCTCAGCGGCGCCGCGCCGCCGCGCCCTGGTCGTCACCGCCTCCAACCGGGCCGCCGCCGGGGTCTACGCCGACACCGGGGGCCCGCTGATCGCCGAGGGGCTGGCGGGCCTCGGCTTCGCCGTGGACGGCCCGCGCGTGGTGCCCGACGGCGATCCGGTGGAGGCCGCCCTGCGGGACGCCGTGGCGGCCTCGTACGACGTCGTGGTGACCACCGGCGGCACCGGGCTCACCCCCACCGACCGCACCCCGGAGGCCACCCGGCGCGTCCTGGACCGCGAGATCCCCGGGATCGCGGAGGCCATCCGCGCCGAGGGGCTCGCCAAGGTGCCCACCGCCGCGCTCTCCAGGGGGCTCGCCGGAGTCGCCGGCACCACCCTGGTGGTCAATCTGCCCGGCTCCACCGGAGGGGTGCGTGACGGCCTCAAGGTGCTCGGCCGCCTCCTGGAGCACGCGGTCGACCAGATCCACGGCGGGGACCACCGCAGGCCCGCTGAATCCACCCAGCCCGCTGACCCTGCTGATCCCGCTGACCCCGCCGATCCCGCGGGATCGGCCGGGAGCCCGCGCTGAACGCCCCCTGGCCGGTCGTGCTGGCGGACGGCGACACCGTCCTCCGCCCCATAAAGCTGCGTGACCAGCGCGCCTGGCGCGAGATCAACCAGCGCAACCGGGAGTGGCTCCGGCGCTGGGAGGCGACCATCCCGCCGCCCACGCCGGGCGGCCCCGTCACCCATCGGCCCACCTACCGGCAGATGGTCCGCCACCTGCGGGCCGAGGCGCACGCGGGCCGGATGCTGCCGTTCATCATCGAGTACCAGGGGCGCCTGGCCGGGCAGTTGACGGTCGCCGGGATCACCTGGGGGTCGATGTGCTCGGGCCACATCGGCTACTGGGTCGACCAGGCGGTGGCCGGGCGCGGGGTGATGCCGACCTCGGTCGCGCTCGCCGTCGACCACTGCTTCCGCACCGTCGGACTACACCGCATCGAGGTGTGCATCCGGCCCGAGAACCTGCCCAGCCGCCGGGTGGTGGAGAAACTCGGATTCCGCCAGGAGGGACTGCGTCCGCGCTATCTCCACATCGACGGCGCATGGCGCGACCACCTGGTCTACGCGCTCACGGTGGAGGAACTGTCCGAGGGGCTGCTCGACCGGTGGCACCGGACCCGACCAGGCGCATCGCAGAAATAAAATACCTGTTCGAATTACGGGAGAACATTTCCAACCTGGTCATCCCAACAATCACAAAAAACTTTCGAGATATCAGCCAGATCGTGCGACACACCGCGCCAATTGGCAGATGGCCTCATGCGGACCCCTCTACCGTGTGAGCGTGAGCAGCAGTGGCCTCATCTACGCAGTCATCGTCGGGGCCTGGGCCGCCTATTTGGTGCCGATGTGGCTTCGTAGGCAGGACGAGCTCAATGAGGCCCGTCCGACGGAACGCTTCAGCACCGCCATCCGGCTGCTGTCCGGACGGGCGGGCATGGAGCGCCGTTACGCCAAGAGCCGTGTGGACCTCGAGCGCCCCGGGGACCCGGCGGACGACCCCGCGGAGCGCGCCGAGGACGCGGACGCCCCCGCCGCGGCGGGCGCCTCCGCCGAGCCGGGGCGTTACGTGGCCGACCCGGAAGCGGTGACCGACGCGGTCGACGTCCGGGCCTTCGCCGACCCCGTAACCCTGCGCGCCCCCGCTCCGGCGGCCGGCGACGCCCCTGCCGAGGCCGTGTCGGCACCGGCGGCCGGGGGCGCGACCGGCGCCCGGGGCACGGGCGGCACGGCCGGTGCGCGCGGCCAGGGTGGCTCGGCCGCCGCGCGCGGCGCGGGCGGCGGAGGCTGGAGCGCGCTGGACCGTGGACGGCGCGCGCGAGTGCTCGCGCGCCGCCGCCGCACCACCGTGATGCTCTTCCTCGGCTTCACCCTCGGCGCGATCGTCGCCGCCGTCGGCGGCCTCGCCTTCCTGTGGGCCCCGGGCATCCCGGCCATACTGCTCAGCGCCTATATCGCCTATCTGCGCGCCCAGGAACGCCGCCGCTTCGCGTTCACCATGGACCAGCGCCACGCCGAGCAGGCCGCGCAGCGGCTGCGTGAGCGCCGTCGGCGGACCCATCCGCCCGCCGACTGCCCCTCCGACGACGACGGCCCCGTGGACCCTCCCGCCCCCGCCGAGGCCGAGCCCGCCCCGGTACCGGCCCCCTCCCGGCACGCGGCCGGGCGCCGCGCCCTGGTCGAGCAGACCGATCACGCCGAGTGGGTGGACCAGGAGCGTGAGCGTGAGCGGGGCCCGGCCGCCGGGGAGGGCTGGGAGCCGGTGCCCGTCCCGCTGCCCACCTACGTCACCGCCCCGGTCGCCCCGCGCGCCACCGGCAGCGTCGACCTGGCGGCCCCCGACGCCTGGAGCTCCGCCCGCTCCAGCACCGTCGACTCCGCCTCCGCCCAGAACCCCACCCCGGCCCCGGACCCGGTCGCCACCCCGCCCCGCGGCGCCCGCGATCGCGGCCGCACCCCCCTCTTCGACCAGTACGCCGACGAGGACCGGCCACGTGCTGCCAACGAGTGACGCCCCCTTCACTGACCAGCGAGGAACGGATTACCAAGCACCCGGGAGGGGATGCTAGAGTTTCACTCGTTGCAAGGGCCTGTGGCGCAGACTGGTAGCGCACCTCGTTCGCATCGAGGGGGTCAGGGGTTCAAATCCCCTCAGGTCCACCGCAGCTCAAAGCCCCCGCCGGGGATATTCGGCGGGGGCTTTTTGGTGGCGTCAGGCGGTTCGGTTTTCCGCGCTGACCATCCAGGCGTGCTTTTCCAGGGAGTCGATGATCGCGTGCAGCAGGTCGGCCGTGGAGGGGTCCTCGTTGTCGATCCGGTCGTGGTGGGTGCGCAGGGTGTCGACGGTGGCGCGCAGGCGTGTGGTGACGAGATCGACGACGTTGCTCACGCTCACCTCTCCCTCCGGGAAACCGGGGAGCGTGGTGGTCGCCGCCACCGTGTCGGAGCGGCCGTCCGGGCAGGTCGCGAGCGCGCGCATGCGTTCGGCGATGGTGTCGGCCGACTCCCGGGCGTCATCGACGATCTGATCGAGTTGAAGGTGCAGGTCCCGGAAGTTGTGGCCGACCACGTTCCAGTGGGCCTGCTTCCCTTGGAGATGGAGTTCGACGAGATCCACCACGATCTGCTGCAACGACTGGGTGAACTGCGGCGAGGCCGTGAATCCGGTGATACCGCTCTCCGGACGTCGGGAACCTCCGGGAGAAGAGGCCATGGGGTGTCTCCTTCGAAAGCGCCGCACAGCAGACCCCTGGCACAGGAGGCCCGTGTTCCTATGCGATCAAGCCTCAGGGAGGTCTCCGACCGCCGCCACCGCGCCTGGGCCGGTTGGGTGGACGGCCGGGCGCGGGGCGGATCGGGGCGGGTGAGCACCGGTACCCAGGGGGAATGAGTACTCGGCGCGATTCGCCCACGCCCCGCGCGCGGTTGGGTGGAACGGTGAACGAGACAGCTTCCACCGGAACGGGCGCCGCCGAGGCGTCCGGCGCCGCGCATGACCAAAGACTCCGCATGGCGGCCAAGGTCGGCCTCGCGCTGTTGGTGCCCACGGCCGTCGTCAGCGTCGTCCTGTCCCTGATGACGGAACGTGCCGCCGACTGCGTCATGTACGGCAACCGCTGCTCCTCCATTCCGGGCCCTATGATCTTCGGGGTGTTTCTCGTGTCGGCGGCGCTGGGCGTCTTCGCCGTCGGCTGCCCCCGGGAGCGGCTGCCGTTCACCTCGGCGCGTTCGTGGGCGGTGAAGCTGCAAGGCGTCGCCCAGGTGGCGATGGCGATGCTGCTGCTGGTCTCTCCCTGAGCGTTCGGGAGGCGCGATGTCATGGAATCGTGCTGACCGCGTTGGTGTTTGGTGCGAGCCGTGAGACCGGTGATGGCGCAGGCCAGGGGCAGAGGCATAGTAGGTGCCCTGTTCCGTGGCTCCATGGCGGGAAACCGCCGTAGGCCATAGTGCGTCACAGCACAACAACTGCACCACAACAGGGGGATAAGGCTCCATGCCACTCATACGCCGTTCCACTGTGGGCGCCGCGGCGATGACCGCGCTGCTGGTGGTCTCCGCTTCGGCCTGCGGGCCCGGTGACGACGAGGCGGCTTCCTCGTCGAGCTCCTCGGCCGCGTCCGTCGGTCAGCAGGCCAAGGACGGGATCCAGTTGCCCGAAGGCGTCCCGACGAGTCTGGACGACCTGAAGAAGTGGAAGGAGGGCGGCTGGAAGGACTGGGACAAGTGGGCCCGCAAGGCGTCGGAATTCGCCAATCCGATCATCAAGAACTTCTGGCAGCCGTCCAGGATGGCCAAGGCGAAGGACTCGTCGAAGACCGTCTCCACACAGAGCACCGGCCAGAACCAGGCGGCCACCGACCCCGAGCCGCCCGCCGTGCCGGCCAAGCAGGTCTCGCGGCCGTACCACCAGAACATGGCGCCTGTCGGGAAGGTGTTCTTCGACAGCCCCGAGGGGCCGATGGTGTGCTCCGGCACGGTTGTCGACGATCCGGCCCACCCGGGGAAGTCCAACCTGGTGTGGACCGCGGGCCACTGTGTGCACTCCGGCAAGCAGGGCGGCTGGATGCGCAACATCGTGTTCGTGCCCTCGTACAACGACAACGGGCTGGCGGCCGAGCAGACCCAGACGGCGGCCCAGAACGAGGTGAGCCCCTACGGCGTGTGGTGGGCGGACTGGTCGCAGACCTCGTCCGAGTGGATCGCCAATGGCGGTAAGACCGGCGGGCTGGGGTCGGCCTACGACTTCGCGGTGCTGCATGTGAAGCCCGAGAACGGCAGTGGCAAGTCGCTTCAGGAGACGGTCGGGGCCTCGGTGCCGGTGTGGTTCGGGGCGCCGTCGGCGGACCGGGTGAGCTCGATCGGTGCCTACGGCTATCCGCAGGCCCCGCCCTATGACGGGGCGAAGATGTTCAACTGCACCAGCAGGCCGGGCCGGCTGTCGTTCTCGCCCACCTCGCCGACGATGTACCGGATCGGCTGCTCGATGACCGGCGGGACCTCGGGCGGCGGCTGGTTCGTCAACCACGACGGCAAGACGGTGCTGGTATCCAACAGTTCGATCGGCTCGTACGGACACACCTGGCTCGCCGGTCCGCATCTGGGGTCCGAGGCCAAGGGCGTGTTCGAGGCCATCAGCGAGAAGTTCGCCGGTCAGGGCTGACCCCGCGCGAACGCCCTCGGGCGCACGGTAGACGAAGGGGCCCGCTCCTCATCCGGGGCGGGTCCCTCGTCATGGCCGCCTTACGGTCGCGTCCACCGCGTCCGTTCCGTCCGTCGCCTCCGTAAGGAGCTTGGCGTAGCAGCGGCTGCTCTCCTCGAAGCGGTAGAGTCCGAACTTCGTCACCGGTGCATAGCCGGACGAGGTGTAGAGCCCGATGGCCTCGGGCTGCTCGGTGCCGGTCTCCAGGACCATCCGCACCCGCCCCGCCTCCCGCGCGCTGTCCTCCAGCGCCGCGAGGATGTGCCGGGCCAGCCCACGCCCGCGGGCCGCGCGCACCACGAACATCCGCTTGATCTCGGCGTCCCCGTCCTCGTAGCCCTCATCGCTCCGCTCCTGGCTGCGCCAGCCGCCGCTCGCGACCGGGGTGCCGTCCGTGTCGTAGACGACGAGGTAGAGGCCGTGCGGCGGGTCGAAGTGGGTCGCGTCCATGGGCGTCAGATCGCCCTCGCCGTAGCGCTCGGCGTACTCGACCTGTACTTCGCCGTCGAGTTTGCGGGCGTCGGGGTGGTCGTAACGGACGGTTCGAATGTTCATGCGATGGATCGTACTTCTATGCAGTGCGCGTGGCGCGTGGTTTTTGTCGCGTATCGTGCCGGGGGTGCTCACCGTGACGACCGTGAATGTAAACGGGCTGCGCGCCGCCGCCAAAAAGGGCTTTGTCTCCTGGTTGGACGGTACCGCGGCCGATGTGGTGTGCCTCCAGGAGGTACGCGCCGAGCCCAAGGAGCTGCCCGAGGCGGTTCGCGAACCCCATGGCTGGCATGTGGTGCACGCCCCCGCGGCGGCCAAGGGCCGGGCCGGGGTGTCGGTGTACGCCCGGCGCGAGCTTGAGGGCGTCCGGGTCGGCTTCGGGTCGTCCGAGTTCGACGGCAGCGGCCGCTATGTGGAGGTCGATCTGCCCGGCGTGACCGTGGGCAGCCTGTACCTCCCCTCGGGCGAGGTCGGCACGGACCGCCAGGACGAGAAGGAGCGCTTCATGGCGGAGTTCCTTCCGTATCTGAAGGAGCTGCGCGAGCGGGCGGCGGCCGGTGGGCGCGAGGCGCTGGTGTGTGGTGACTGGAACATCGCCCACCAGGAGGCCGACCTCAAGAACTGGAAGGCCAACCAGAAGAAGTCCGGGTTCCTGCCGGACGAGCGGGCCTGGCTGACCAGAGTCTTCGAGGAGGCGGCGTACGTGGACGTGGTGCGCGGTCTGCACCCGGACGTCGCCGGTCCGTACTCGTGGTGGTCCTACCGCGGCCGGGCCTTTGACAACGACGCAGGCTGGCGCATCGACTACCAGGTCGCCACCCCCGGGCTCGCCGGACGCGCGGTCAAGGCGGTCGTGGAGCGGGCGGCCGCCTACGACCAACGGTGGAGCGACCACGCCCCGGTGACGGTGGTCTACGGCCCGGCTCGCTGACGTTCGCGGGGCAGTCGGTCCGCTGACGTTCGCGGGGCAGCCGGTCCCGCACGCTCGCTGACGTTCGCGGGGTCGTCGGTCCCGCGCGCTCACCGGCCTTCGCGCGCTCGCTGACGCGTACGGGGCAACCGGCCCCGCGCGTTCCTGTCGCGTACGGCGCAACCCGCCCCACGCGTTCGCTGACGCTCACTCGGCCGGGTTCACCGACTCCGCGGCGCGTCGCCCAGATCCGCCCGCATCCGGCGGTTCATGGCCATCGTCAGCTCGGCGTCCACCACGCTCGTGGCCAGTGGCCGCAGCCGCTCCACGGTCTCTCCGATGTCCTCGCCGCGCTCCTGGGCGTCCGCCAGCACATGGGTGCGCAGCAGTGTGACGAAGGTCTCGGCGATCGCGTCCACATGCTCACGCACCTCGCGCGCCGCCGCGAGCACGGCGGCCAGCGGGACGCCCTGCTCGACCAGGGTGTGTGAGACATCCAGCAGGCGGCGGCTGAGGTGGACGATCTCGTCGCCGTCGACGGCCAGATAGCCGAGGTCGAGGGAGGTGATGAGGTTCTCCGGGGTGACCTCTCCCTCGAAGTAGTCCGCGAGCACCTCGGGGGCGAGCCGGACCGGGGTCTCCGCGGGCCAGGAGGCGGCCGCGCCCGGCATGCCGAGCAGCTCGCCCACGTCCCGGCGGCCGCTTTCGAAGGCGGTGAGCAACTCGGCGATGCCGCCGAGGGTGTGACCGCGCTCCAGCAGCGCCGCGATCGTCCGCAGCCGAGCCAGATGGTGGTCGTTGTACCAGGCGATCCGGCCCTCGCGGCGCGGCGCTGGGAGCAGCTTGCGCTCCCGGTAGAAGCGCAGGGTGCGCACGGTGATCCCGGCCTTCTCGGCCAGTTCCGCCATGCGGTACTCGCGTACCTCGTCCGCTTCGCTCTTCGCCACAGGGGAAGCCTATGCCGAAGCCAAGGCCGCGGCCGGTCGGGTGCGACCGGCGGTAACTTCGTTATCCACAGCCCCTACCGCTCGGTAGATCCCTGTCCTACGCTTCCCATCGTGCCAGTGATTGCTGGCGCGGTCGTATTCGCGTTCGTGGGAGGCGGCGGCATGGCTGGGCTGACGCATGAGCATGTACGGGTGGCGGTGATCGGCGCCGGATTCGGCGGGCTGGGAGCGGCGGTGCGGCTGCGCCGCGCGGGCATCACGGATTTCGTGGTGCTGGAGCGGGCGGACGCGGTCGGCGGGGCCTGGCGGGACAACACCTATCCGGGCTGTGCCTGTGATGTTCCGTCACATCTGTATTCGTTCTCCTTCGCGCCCAACCCCGACTGGCCCCGGAACTTCTCCGGTCAGCCGCATATCCGCGCGTATCTGGAGCGGGTCGCCGACACCTTCGGGCTGCGGCCGCACCTCCGCTTCGGTGCCGAGGTGCGGTCCCTGCGCTGGGACTCCGGGGCGGTGCACTGGGAGGTGGAGACCGCGCGGGGCTCGCTGACCGCCGATGTCGTGGTCAGCGCCACCGGTCCGCTGGCCGACCCCCGGATGCCGGACATCCCGGGGCTCGACGGCTTCCCCGGCGCCGTCTTCCACTCCGCGCGCTGGGACCACACCGTCGATCTCCGCGGTAAGCGCGTGGCGATGATCGGCACCGGCGCCTCGGCCATACAGATCGTCCCCGCCATCGAGCGCGAGGTCGGCCGGCTCACCCTCTTCCAGCGCACCCCGGCCTGGGTGCTGCCCCGGATGGACCGCCGGATCAGCGGCGTCGAGCGATGGCTGCATACGAAGGTCCCGGCCACCCGGGCGCTGCGCCGCGGGGTGCTGTGGGGCATCCGGGAGCTTCAGGTCGGAGCCTTCACCAAGCGGCCGGGCGAGATGCGGTTCGTCGAGCGGCTGGCCGGTGCCCATATGCGACGGGCCGTCAAGGACCCGGCGCTGCGGGCGGCGCTGACGCCCGACTACCGCATCGGCTGCAAGCGCATCCTGCTCTCCAACGACTACTATCCGGCGCTCGCCCAGCCGCATGTGGACGTGGTTCCGGCCGGGCTGAAGGAGGTGCGCGGCTCCACCCTCGTCGGTTCCGACGGCACCGAGGCCGAGGCCGACGTGATCATCTTCGGCACCGGCTTCCATGTGACCGATGTCCCCATAGCCCACCGGGTGACCGGGGCGCGCGGGACGACGCTCGCGGAGGAGTGGAAGGACGGGATGGAGGCGCTGCGCGGCACCACTCCGGCGGGCTTCCCCAACTTCCTGACCATCATCGGGCCCAACACCGGCCTCGGGAACAGCTCGATGATCCTCGTCATAGAGGCACAGCTGGCCTATATGGCCGACTATCTGCGCCAGTTGGACACCCTGGGCGGCAAGGTCGCGCTGGACGCCCGGCCGTCGGCGGTGCGCGCCTACACCGACATGGTCCAGGAGCGGATGCGGCGCACGGTGTGGAACACCGGCGGCTGTGACAGCTGGTACCTCGACAACGGCCGGAACACCACGCTGTGGCCCGGGACGACCACCGAGCTGCGGAGGGTCACCCGGCGCGTGGACCTCGCCGAGTACCGGGTACTGCGGCCGCACACCGGCCCGGTCAAGGCCACCGTGTCCACGGCCGGTGCGGGGAGGGGATCGCGGTGAGGCGGCTTCCTTCCCCGCCCTCCTCGGGGCCGTACGCACCGCCCGTCCCGGAGCGCACCTTGACGGCCGTCTCGGCCGACGGGAGCCGGGTCCATACGGAGCTGCACGGCCCCGAGGACGCCCCGGCCGTCGTGCTCGCGCACGGATGGACCTGCTCCACGGCCTTCTGGGCGCCGGTGGTGCGCGCCCTCTCGGCAGACCACCGGGTGATCGTCTACGACCAGCGCGGCCATGGCCGCAGCCCGGCCCCCGGCCCCGGCGGCTACAGCACCCACGCCCTGGCCGACGACCTGGTGGCGGTGGTGGAAGCGGCTCTTCCGGCCGGTCGGCGGGCCGTGCTGGCGGGCCACTCCATGGGCGGGATGACGCTGATGGCCGCGGCCGACCGCCCCGTGCTGCGTGAGCGCGCGGCCGCCGCGGTGCTGTGCAGCACGGGTGCCTCACGGCTGGTGGACCGGGCGCGGGTGCTGCCGCTGCGCCCGCCGCGGGCACGGGCGCTGGCGCACCGCGCGCTCCTCGGCTCACGCGCCCCGCTGGGCCCGGTCACCCCGCTCTCCAAGCGGCTGGTGCGGTACGCCACGATGGGCCCGGGCGCCGACCCGGCCACGGTGGAGGTGTGCGCGCGGATCCTGCACGCCTGCCCCCGCGCCGTGCGCGCCGGATGGGGCCGGGTGTTGCTGGATCTCGAACTGGACGCGCGCATCGGTGAACTGACCATGCCCACGGCCGTCATCGCCGGCACCGCCGATCGGCTCACCCCGCTCGAGCACGCCCACGCCATGGCCGCCGCGCTGCCGCACTGCACCGGCCTCATCGAGCTCCCCGGGCTCGGCCATATGACGCCGGTGGAGGACCCCGAGGCGGTCACCGGAGTGATCCGCGGTCTGGTCGAGGAGCACGGGACGTCCCTGGCGCCCCACCCCTCGACAACTCAGAAACCCCATGCGAAGGAGCAGACGGCATGAGTGCGCGCAGAAGCCTTCAGGGCCAGGTCGCGGTGGTGACGGGCGCGGCGCGGGGAGTCGGCGAGCTGCTCGCCCGCAAGCTCTCCGCACGCGGTGCGAAGGTCGCGCTGGTGGGCCTGGAGCCCGAGGAGCTGAAGCGGGTCTCGGAGCGGCTGCCCACCGACTCCGCCCACTGGTACGCCGATGTCACCGACGCCGAGGCGATGGCGCGGGTGGCGGAGGAGGTCGTGGAGCGGTTCGGCGCGGTGGACATCGTCTGCGCCAACGCGGGCGTGGCCCAGGGCGGTCCGTTCCTCGACTCCGAGGAGACGGCCTGGCGGCGGGTGATCGAGGTCAATCTGCTGGGCAGCGTCACCACGGCCCGTGCCTTCCTGCCCGCGCTGACCGCCAGCCGCGGCTATCTGTTGCAGATCGCCTCGCTGGCCGCGATCGCGCCCGCGCCCATGATGACGGCGTACTGCGCGTCCAAGTCCGGTGTCGAGGCGTTCGCCCACAGTCTGCGGGCCGAGGTGGGCCACCGTGGGGTCCGGGTCGGTGTGGGCTATCTGAGCTGGACGGACACCGATATGGTGCGCGGCGCCGACCAGGACGAGGTGATGCGCGAGCTACGGCAGCGGCTGCCCTGGCCCGCGGGCCGCACCTATCCGCTGGGCCCGGCGGTGGACCGGCTGGTGGCGGGCATAGAGCGCCGGTCGGCGCATGTGTACGCGCAGTGGTGGCTGCGCGGTATGCAGTCGGTGCGCGGCTATCTGCCCATGTTCATCCACGCCGTGGGGCAGCGCGAGATGCGCCGTGCCGAACCTCGGCTGGCGGCCACCCGGAAGGAGCGGGGCGGTCTGGTGGGCGAAGGCGGCGCGGCGGACGAGCGCGCGCGCACGGCTGGGAGAGGGGGCGCAGTGGACACCGCGGATACCCAGCGTCACCAGTAACGCTCTGTCAACCGCGCTGACCTGCGCTTTCTTCGACTCCTCTGGTCCGGAATGCGGCGAAAGTCGCCGCATGTAACTCTTGTCGGGCCCGACGCCATTCATCCGATGAGGAGTGACACATGGGCCCCAAGGACCAGCCGAACGAGAAGGCTCAGCAGGGCAAGCGGAAGTCGCAGGGCGGACGCGGTCAGGAGCGCCGCGGCCAGCAGATGCAGGAGGGCCAGCAGATGCAGTCCGGCGACCGCACGCAGTCCGATGAGCGCATGGAGGAGCGCTCCCGCCGGGAGCCGGGGCAGGAGCAGCGCCGTGGTCGGCAGGGCGGACCGGAGGACCGCGGGGAGTCCCAGCGGATGAGCCGTGAGCGCCGTCAGCAGGGCATGGGCGACGAGATGATGGACCAGGAGCCCTACGAGGAGATGTGACCCGCCGGGGCGGGGGCGCGTCCCAAGGCCGGCCTTGGGGACACGCCCCCGCGCCCGCCCCTGCCTACCCGCCCTCCGCCCGTCCGCCCTCCGTCTGCCCGCCCCCGCCCGCCTGCTTCCGCCTGCCTATTTCCCCCCGCGTGGCGGCAGTTGGGGCCGGCGCAGATCGGGGACGCCCGAGTAGTCCGGCGGAGCCGCGGCCGGGTGCCGTTCCAGCAGATCGAGCGCCGTACGGACGGCGACCCCCAGCTGCGGATGGCGGCCCTCCGCCCAGTCCACGGGGGAGCGCGGCGCCTCGATGTCCGGTTCCACGCCGTGGTTCTCCACGCTCCAGCCGTAGGCGTCGAACCACGCGGCGTTCATCGGCACCGTGATCGACGTACCGTCGCCCAGGCGGTGACGGCCGGTCATCCCGACCACCCCGCCCCAGGTGCGCAGCCCCACCACCGGCCCGATGCCCTGGATCTTGAAGGCCGCGGTGATCATGTCGCCGTCGGAGGAGGTCATCTCGTCGGCGACGGCGACGATCGGCCCACGCGGCGCGTTGCTCGAGTACGACACGGGCTGGGCGTTGCGGGTGAGGTCCCAGCCCATGACCTTGCGGGTGAGCTTCTCCACCACCAACTCGCTGATGTTGCCGCCCGCGTTGCCCCGGACGTCCACGATCAGCGCGGGCAGTGACATCTCGCGGCGCAGATCGCGGTTGAACTGCGCCCAGCCGGAGCCGCCCATATCGGGGATGTGGAGATAGCCGCACCGCCCGCCGCTCAACTCCCGCACCACGGCCCGGCGCTGGGCGACCCAGTCCTGATAGCGCAGCGGCCGGTCGTCGATCAGCGGGGAGACCGCGACCCGGCGCGGCGGCCCGTCGCCGTCCTGCGGTTCGAAGGTCAGCTCCACCGTCGTGCCGCCCGCGGCGGTCAGCAGGGGATACGGACCGGCCACCGGGTCCACCGGACGCCCGTCGACATGGGTGAGGACGGCGCCGTCCCGGATGCCCAGACCGGCCAGCGGTGAGCGGGCCCGGGAGTCGGAGGACTCACCGGGCAGGATGCGGGCCACCGCCCAGCGGCCGTCCTTGGTGCGGATGAGGTTGGCGCCGAGCAGTCCGATGGGGCGCTGGTAGTGGGACGGTCCCTCGTTGCGGCGCGCGGCGCTGACGTAGGCGTGGGAGGTGCCCAGTTCGCCGAGGGTCTCGCGGAGCAGATCGGCGAACTCGTCGGGCGAGGCGACCCGTTCGACCAGCGGGCGGTACTGGTCGAGCACCCCGTCCCAGTCGACACCGCACATCCCCGGGTCCCAGTAGAAGTGCCGGGTGATGCGCCCGGCCTCGTCGTACGCCTGCCGCCACTCGGCCGCCGGATCGGCGGTGTGCTGGATCCGCCGCATGTCGATATGGACGGTGGAGTCGCTGTCGGCGGTGTCGGTGGCGGGCACCGCGCGCAGATCGCCGTCGTCGTAGACCACCAGCCGGGTGCCGTCGCCGCTGACCACGAACCAGTCCAGGTCGCTGGTGAGTTCGGTCCGCTTGGCCTTGGCCAGGTCGAAGTGTTCGAGGGTGGGGCGGCCGGAGGTCTCGGCCGGGTTGGCGAACGTCTCGCCGAGCGCGCCCGAGATCGGCCAGCGCAGCCACACCAGTCCGCCGCCGCTGACCGGGCGCAGCGAGGAGTACTTGGACGCGGACACCGGGAAGACCGTGACCCGGCTGGCCAGCCCCTCCACCTCGACCGTCACCGTGCCGTCGCCCTCGCCCCCGCTGATGTCCGGGTCCAGCCCGCCGGCGGCCGGGCGCCCCTCGGGGGAGAGCGCGAAGGGCGAGGGGGTGGCGGAGGACAGCGGTACGAGATAGGGGCGGCAGCCCAGCGGGAAGGAGAGGTCGCCGGTGTGCACGTCGTAGACGGGGTCGAAGCCGCGCCAGGAGAGGAAGGCGAGATAGCGGCCGTCGCTGGTGAAGACCGGCTCCTCGTCCTCGAACCGCCCGTTGGTCACCTCCACTATGGTCCGGTCGGCCAGCCGCGCGATCTTGATCGAGCGCAGGGTGCGGCCTATTCCGGGGTGGGACCAGGCGAGCCAGGCCGAGTCGGGGGAGAAGGCCAGGTCGCCCACCGGGCCGTTGTCCGACCGGATCAGCTCGGTGACCTCGCCGTCCCCCTCGGGGGAGGTGTCCACCAGCAGCAGCCGTCCGTCGCCCGCGGCCACCGCGAGCCGGTCGCCGTCCGGTGAGGACTCCAGCTCACCCACCCGCCCCAGCAGCCCGGCGGCCAGCCGGCGCGGTTCGCCTGGGTCGCCGGCCCGGGGCAGATGCGCTGTCTCGATGGCGTCCTCGCCCTCCGCGTCGGTGAGGTACGCGACCCGGCCGGTGGAGCCCAGCATCACGGGCAGCCGCACCCGGACGCCCGGGGTGTCGGCGAGGGTGCGGGCGGGGCCGTCGCGGTGGGTGAGCCAATACAGGCTGGAGCGGACGCACACCGCGCTGCCCCGGCCCGTGGTGTCCACCGACAGCGAGTCGATGTGCGAGGCGGCCGGCACCTGGTAGGGCCGCCGGCCGGTCCGCGCCCCGCCCAGCCGTACGTCCAGCTTGCGCGGTTCGCCGTCCGGGCCCAGGTCGTCCACCAGCCACAGCTCGCCCGCGCATTGGTAGACGACGCGGGAGCCGTCGGTCGAGGCGTGCCGTGCGTAGAAGTCGGCGTGGTCGGTGTGGCGGCGCAGATCGGAGCCGTCGGGCAGACAGGAGTAGAGGTTGCCGATGCCCTCGTGGTCGGAGAGGAAGGCGATCCGGCCGCCGACGAACATCGCCGCGTCCAGATGGCCGTTCAGCTCCGCCATGAGCCGGGTGCCGTGCAGCCACAGCCGGCCGGTCGCCCCGCCCCGGTAGCGCTTCCAGGTGGCGGGCTCATGCGGCGGTTTGCCGGTCAGCAGCAGGGTGCGGCGCTCACCGTCGAGGTCGGCCACGGCGATGTCGGACACCGGCCCCCAGGGCAGCCGCCCGCCGGGGCTGCCGTCGGTGGGCAGGCTGTAGGCCCAGGAGAAATGTGAGAACGGCTGCTCATGGGAGGAGACCGCGAGGATCTGGGAGGCGCCGTCCTGGTCCGGCGGGCTCCAGCCGCAGACCTGGGCGTCCGTACTGCCCCAGTAGGTCAGCCGGCGGGCCCGGCCGCCGGTCACGGGGACGAGATAGATCTCCGGGTCGAGGCTGCGCCAGGTGGTGAACGCGATCTGTGAGCCGTCGGGGGAGAAGCGGGCGGGGCCCACGCGCGTACGGTCCACGGTCAGCCGCCAGGCCCGCCCGGGTGATCCACCGGGCGCGGTCAGCGGGGCGACCCACAGATCGTCCTCGGCCGCGAAGCACAGCAAGTCGCCGTGCAGATGCGGAAATCGCAGGTACGCCAGGTCGTCGTCGCATGCGTAAGGCTCCACCCACCTATGTTTTCGGGCTACGCCATTCGGAGCAACTCGGTTGTGTGACCGAGACCACGAGCGAAACGGCCTAGTTTCGATAGCGCCGGGCGTATGCTGGAGGAGTACGAAACCGTTTCGTTCGGAGGGAGGCGACGTGCCCATGCGGACCACGGACCGGCCGACGGAGGACCGGGACACCGCCCGGGTGCGCCGCAGCAGGCTCTCCCCGGAGCGTGAGCGGGAGTTGCACGAGGCGGTGCTGGAGCTGCTCGGCGAGGTCGGATACGACGGTCTGACGATGGACGCCGTCGCGGCCCGTACGCGATCCAGCAAGGCCACGCTCTACCGCCAGTGGAAAGGCAAGCCGCAGCTGGTCGCGACCGCGCTGCGCCATACCAAGCCCGTTCTGCTCGAGGGTATCGACACCGGATCGCTCCGCGGTGATCTGCGGGAGATCGTGCGGTGTTCGGAGCAAGCCCATGAGCGGGACTCCGGCCTGATGAGGGGACTCGCCCACGCAAGTCACGACAATCCGGACCTTCACGAGGCCCTGCGAGAGTTGTTGATCTACCCCGAGATCGACGCGCTCAATGTGCTGCTGAGGCGCGCCGTCGACCGGGGCGAAATCGCCCCGGACCGGCCCGCCTTGAACTACGTCGTGCACATGGTGTGCGGCGCGTTCATCGCCCGACCGCTCGTCGAGGGCCGGCAGCCGGACCAGACGTATCTCCTGGAGTACATCGACGCCGTGATCCTCCCCGCGCTCGGCGCCGCATAGCCCTTCCCTCTCCTCACCACCCCCCACTCCCTGATCCCCGCACAACCGCATAAGGCCCCGGCCGGCGCGCCGCTCTCGTCGCCGGTTCGGTCACCCATCCCTGCCCAGTGCCATACAACCGACGGGAGCACCCCTTCTCGTGGCCACCTTCCTCTATAAACTCGGCCGATTCGCCTTCCGGCGACGCGGCTTCGTCGCCCTGATATGGGTGGCGCTGCTCGCGGTCGCGGGCGTCGGCGCCGCCACCGCCTCCCAGCCCGCCAACGACAGCTTCTCCATCCCCGGCACCGAGGCCCAGAAGGCATTCGACCTGCTGGAGCAGCGGTTCCCGGGGGGGAACGCGGACGGCGCCACCGCCCGTGTGGTCTTCCGCGCCCCGAGCGGTGAGAAGATGACCGACCCGGCGAACAAGGCGGTGGTCACCAAGACCGTCGCCGAGCTCCAGGCCGGCTCTCCGCAGATCGCCTCGGTCGCCGACCCGTACCAGGCCCACGCCGTCAGCAAGGACGGCTCCACGGCGTACATCCTGACCAGCTACAAGGTCAACGCCATGGAGCTGAAGGACGCCGCGAAGGACGGTCTGAAGGAAGCGGGGGAGAAGGCCGAGAAGTCGGGTCTGACGGTGCAGATCGGGGGTGACGCGCTCCAGGAGATGCCCGAGACCGGCTCCACCGAGATCATCGGCATCGCGATCTCCGCGGTCGTGCTCGCCATCACCTTCGGCTCGCTGGTCGCTGCCGGACTGCCGCTGCTCACCGCGCTCATCGGCGTCGGCATCGGCATCTCGTCGATCACCGCGCTGGCCACCACGCTGGGGCTGTCCACCACCACCTCCACGCTGGCGATGATGATCGGCCTCGCGGTCGGCATCGACTACGCGCTCTTCATCGTCTCCCGCTACCGCGCGGAGCTGATGGAGGGACGGGACCGGGAGGAAGCCGCCGGACGTGCCGTGGGCACCGCGGGCTCCGCGGTCGTCTTCGCCGGCCTCACGGTGGTCATCGCGCTGGTCGGCCTCGCCGTCGTCAACATCCCGATGCTGACCAAGATGGGCTTCGCCGCGGCCGGTACGGTCGTCATAGCCGTCCTCATCGCGATCAGCCTCATCCCGGCGGTGCTGGGCTTCGCGGGCAAGCGGGTGTTCGGGCGCAGGGCGCGCCGGCGGCTTGAGGAGCGCGCGGCGGCGGCCGCCGCGGGCGGCTCGCAGACCTCCGAGGAGAAGCCCAACATGGGCACCCGCTGGGCCCGCTTCGTGCTGCGTCGCCCGCTGATGGTGCTCCTGGTGGCCGTGCTCGGCCTCGGTGCGGCCGCCGTGCCCGCCGTCAGCCTGGAACTCGGTCTGCCGGACGACGGTTCGCAGCCGGTCAGCAGCCAGAAGCGCCAGGCGTACGACATGATCTCCGAGGGCTTCGGCCCCGGCTCCAATGGTCCGCTGATGGTGGTCGTCGACGCCAAGGGCAGCGATGACGCCAGGGGCGCGGCCGAGCGGGTCCGCAAGACCATCACCGGTCTGGACGGGGTGGCGGCGGTCAGCCCGGCCACGTTCAACAGGGCCGGTGACACCGCGACGCTCAGCGTCATCTCCAAGTACAAGCCGAGCAGCATCGACACCGAGAACCTGGTCGGTGACATCCGGGACGAGGCGAGCGGCTTCAAGTCCGACACCGGTGCCGAGGTGCTGGTGACCGGCCAGACGGCGATGAACATCGACATCTCGCAGAAGCTCAACGACGCGCTGGTGCCCTATCTGGTGCTTGTCGTCGGACTGGCCTTCCTGCTGCTGATGGTCGTCTTCCGGTCCGTGCTGGTCCCGCTCAAGGCGGCGCTCGGCTTCCTGCTCTCCGTCGTCGCCGCGCTCGGCGCGGTGGTCGCGGTCTTCCAGTGGGGCTGGCTGTCGGATCTGTTCGGCGTCGAGGAGACCGGCCCGATCATGAGCATGATGCCGATCTTCATGATCGGTGTGGTGTTCGGTCTGGCGATGGACTACGAGGTCTTCCTGGTGACCCGGATGCGGGAGGCGTTCGTCCATGGCGAGCGCCCCGGCCAGGCCATCGTCACCGGCTTCCGGCACGGCGCCCGGGTGGTCACCGCGGCCGCGGTCATCATGATCAGCGTCTTCGCCGGATTCATCGGCTCGTCCGAGTCGATGATCAAGATGATCGGCTTCGGCCTCGCCACCGCCGTTCTCTTCGACGCCTTCGTGGTGCGCATGGCCATCGTCCCGGCGGTTCTGGCGCTCCTCGGCAAGTCGGCCTGGTGGCTTCCGCGCTGGCTGGACAGGGCGCTGCCCAATGTGGACGTGGAGGGCGAGGGGCTGCGCAAGCAGCTCGAATCGGACCCCGCGACCCAGCGGCGCGACCGGGACTCCGACCCCGACGCGGAGCTGACTCGCGTCTGATCCGCGTCTGACACCCGGAGTCACGCTTCGGGCCCGACGGCGGCCTTCCGATCCCGGAAGGCCGCCGTCGGCGCGTTCAGGCTTCCGCCGCGTCACCACCGCGTCGGGTGGTGAGCTCCAGCCTCACGCCTTCAGCGCGGCGATGATCTTGTCGGTAAGGCGTTCGGCGTAGTCGTCGTCCACGGGGGTCCTGATCACGGCCAGCCGCCAGTACGTCGGGCTGACCAGGAAGTCCAGACAGAGTTCGAGGTCGGTGTCCTCGGGCAACTCACCGCGCTCGACGGCCCGTTGCAGGATCTGGGCGACGTTCTCGCGCCGGGGGTCGCGAATGCCCGTCAGCAGGGCGTCGGCGAGTTCGGCGTTGCGCGATCCCTCGGCCAGCAGATCGGGAACGATGCGGGAGGCCAGGGGGTGGCTCAGGGCGGCCATGGTGTCGCGGACGAACTGGGCGACGTCCTCCCGCAGGCTTCCCCGGTCGGGGGCGCGTACGAACGCCGTCGCGGCCCTCGCGGTGAGTTCGATGGTCATGGCCTGCTTCGAGGGCCAGCGGCGGTAGACGGCGGCCTTGCCGGCGCCCGCCCGGCGCGCGACGGCCTCGATGGACAACTTCCCGTAGCCGACCGCGGCGAGTTCCTCGAAGAAGGCGGCCTCCAGGGCCCGCGTCAGATCTCCCTGGAGGACGGGGCCGCCGGGCGGGCGCTTGCCGGCGGGTGCGCCGATATTGGTGTCCATGAGGCGATCGTACGCGAGACGGAACGGTTGCGTCTCGACTGTCGCCAGGAGTACGGTCGACTCTGTCGATACGGAACGGTTCCGTATCGGCTGGAGGTGATCTCATGAAGTTCCTCTTCGACGATGAGTCCTTCTCCTTCGAAGCGCTGCGCGCGGCCGGGTTCGCCAACTACGGCGGCGCCGACCTGGGCGAAGTCATCGCCACCGCCCGGAACATCGCGGAGGGCGACGAGGAGGGCTGGCACCGGGCATGGAAGGCGACCGCCGAGCGGGTCGAGGCCATCGGGCGGCAGTCGCTGGCCGACGGGCACCGGGTGAGCGCCCGCGAGGCGCTGCTGCGGGCGTCGAACTACTACCGCACGGCCGAGTTCTTCCTGCGCGAGAACCCCGCCACCGACCAGGAGGTCGCCCTGCTCTCCTCCCGCTCGCGCGACACCTTCGCGGCCGCCACCGGGCTCTTCGACACCCCCGTGGAGGCCGTGGCCATTCCCTACGAGAACACCACGCTGCCCGGTTATCTCTTCCTGGTCGACGACTCCGGCACCCCCCGCCCGACCGTCGTCTACACCAGCGGCTACGACTCCACCCTGGAGGAGTCCTATTTCGCCATCGCGGCCGCCGCACTGCGGCGCGGCTACAACGTCCTGGCCTTCGACGGCCCGGGGCAGGGCGCCGCGCTGCGCGAGCAGCGGCTGGTCTTCCGCCCTGACTGGGAGGCCGTGACGGTGCCCGTGATCGACTACGCGCTGGGCCGTCCCGAGATCGCCGACGACAAGATCGCCCTGTTCGGCTACAGCCTGGGTGGCTATCTCGTCGCACGCGGCGCGGCATTCGACCGCCGCATCGCCGCGCTGATCCTCGACGACGGCGTCCACGACTTCCACGCCGCCTTCGAGCGGATGCTCCCGCCCGCGCTGTACCGGTGGATCGAGGAGGAGCGCGACGACGTCGCCAACCCGGTCATGGCGATGCTGGCCACGGCCGGCACCCAGGTGCGCTGGGCGCTGCGCAACGGCGTCTGGGCCATGGGGGCCGCATCGTTCGCCGACCTCGTCCGCATGTCCCGCCGCTACACCCTGGCCGACAGCGCCGACCGCATCACGGCCCCCACGCTGATCATGGACGCAGAGAACGACCAGTTCTTCAAGGGCCAGGCGGCCGAGGTCGAGAAGGCCCTCACCAACGCCCCCACCCGCCTCGTCACCCTCACGGAGGCCGAAGGGGCCGGTGAGCACTGCCACATGGGCGCGATGGGGCGGGCCCACCAGGTCATGTTCGACTGGCTCGACGCCACGCTGCCCACCGGGCTGCCCCGAGTCGCGTAGCGGCGACTCCGTACGGGAATCGTAGCGGCGACTCCGTACGGGAATCCGATTCGCGGCGTAGGCGCTCTTGCGAACGACTTGCAGGTACGGGCTACCATCGGGCCGATAGTCGCAGCTCAGGAGCGGAGCCCTGCCATGCATGTGCCCGACGGATTCATAGACGCGCCGGTGTCGGTGGCCACCGGTGTGGTCGCCGCGGGGGCCGTCGCGGTCAGTTTGCGCGGTGCCCGGCGGGAGCTCGACGAGCGGACCGCGCCACTGGCCGGGCTGGTGGCGGCGTTCATCTTCGCCGTGCAGATGCTGAACTTCCCCGTTGCCGCGGGGACCAGCGGGCATCTGCTGGGCGGGGCGCTGGCAGCGATACTCGTGGGGCCGTATACGGGGGTGTTGTGCGTCTCCGTGGTGCTGCTGATGCAGGGCGTCCTGTTCGCGGACGGCGGTCTCACCGCGCTCGGCGTCAACATCACGGACATGGCCGTGGTCACCACGGTCGTGGCGTACGCGATCTTCCGTACGATCGTGAAGCTGGCCCCGCACCGACGCCGTACGGTCACCGTCGCGTCCTTCGTGGCGGCACTGATCTCCGTACCGGCCGCGGCCATCGCGTTCACCGCGATCTACGCGCTCGGCGGTACGGCGGACGTGTCGATCGGCAAGGTCTTCACGGCGATGGTCGGTGTGCATGTGCTGATCGGCATCGGCGAGGCGGCGATCACCGCGCTGACGGTCGGCGCCGTCGTGGCCGTACGGCCGGATCTGGTGTACGGAGCGCGCGGGGTGACGGCGCGTCCGCTGGAGATCCGCGACAGCCCGCTGGCCCCGGCCGCCCCGGGGGCGGTGGCCCGAGCCGAGGCCCCGGCGGCCGAACCCGCGACGGCCGAACCCGCGACGGCCGGACCCACGACGGCAGAACCCGCGACGGCAGAACCCACGACTGCCGAACCCACGGCGGCGGCATCCCGGACCCCCGAGCCCGTCGCCGCGCCGCGGCGGTCGGCGCGGCATGTGTGGTGGGCCGGGCTCGCGGCCGCGCTGCTGTGCGCCGGGGTCGTCAGCTTCTACGCCTCCGCGAGCCCCGACGGGCTGGAGAAGGTCGCCCATGACAAGGGGATCGACCAGAAGGAGGAGGACCACGCCGCCAAGGACTCGCCGCTCGCCGACTACGGCGTCAAGGACATCTCCGACGCCCGGATCTCCGGCGGGCTCGCCGGGGTGATCGGGGTGGGAGCCACGCTCGCCGTCGGCTCCGGGGTCTTCATCGTCGTACGGCGGCGCAGGGCGACGGCCGAGAGCGGGAGAGTCTGACGATGGGCGCGGGACACGCGCACAAGCTCTACCGGGAGGGCCGGTCGCCCGTCCACGCCCTCCCTCCGCACTGCAAGATCGCAGCGGTCTTCTGCTTCGTCCTGGTCGTCGTCTCCACGCCCCGCGAGGCCGTCTGGGCCTTCGGGGCGTACGCGGTGCTGCTGGCCGGGGTGGTGGCGGTGGCCCGGATACCGGCCGGGTATGTGCTGCGGCGGCTGCTGATCGAGATCCCGTTCGTGGCCTTCGCCGTGCTGATGCCGTTCATCGCGGAGGGCCCGCGGGTGGAGGCGCTGGGGATGTCGCTCAGCGAGTCCGGGCTGTGGAGCGCCTGGAACATCCTCGCCAAGGGCACCCTCGGCGTCGCCGCCTCCGTCCTCCTGGCGTCCACGACCGAGCTGCGCGCCCTGCTGCTGGGGCTTGAGCGGCTGCGGATGCCCTCGCTGCTGGTGCAGATCGCCTCGTTCATGATCCGCTACGGGGACGTCATCTCCGATGAGATGCGCCGGATGCGGATCGCCCGTCAGTCGCGCGGCTTCGAGGCGCGCGGGGTGCGGCACTGGGGTGTGCTCGCCTCCTCGGCGGGGGCGCTGTTCATCCGCTCCTACGAGCGCGGCGAACGGGTCCACCTGGCGATGGTCAGCCGGGGCTATACGGGCACCATGCCGGTGATCGACGATGTGACGGCGTCCCGTGCCCAGTGGCTGTATGCCGCCGCCCTCCCGCTGACCGCGCTGGTGGTCTGCCTGACCGGATGGATGCTCCCATGACCGACCCCGCCACCACCCCGCCGTCCCTCCAGGTGTCCGGTCTGGCCTACGCGTACCCCGACGGCCATCAGGCCCTCTTCGGGGTCGATCTGACCGTGGCCCGCGGGGAGCGGGTGGCGCTGCTCGGCCCCAACGGCGCGGGCAAGACCACTCTCGTACTGCACCTCAACGGCATCCTCACCGCGGGCGCCGGGACGGTCACGGTCGCGGGGCTGCCCGTGGCCAAGACGCATCTGGCCGAGATCCGCCGTCGGGTGGGCATCGTCTTCCAGGACCCGGACGACCAGCTGTTCATGCCGACCGTGCGCGAGGATGTGGCCTTCGGGCCGGCCGCGGCCGGGCTGCGGGGCGCGGAGCTGGAGGAGCGGGTGCGCCGCGCGCTGGAGCGGGTCGGGATGGCGGAGTTCGCCGACCGGCCGCCCCACCACCTCTCGTTCGGGCAGCGGCGGCGGGTGGCCGTGGCGACCGTACTGGCCATGGAGCCGGAGATCCTCGTCCTGGACGAGCCCTCGTCCAACCTCGACCCGGCCTCACGCCGCGAACTCGCCGACATCCTGCGGTCCCTGGAGGTGACCGTGCTGATGGTCACCCACGATCTGCCGTACGCGCTGGAGCTGTGCCCGCGCTCGGTGGTGCTCAGCGGCGGGGTGATCGCGGCGGACGGCGGAACGCAGGAGCTGCTGTGCGACGAGGAGCTGATGCGCGAGCACCGGCTGGAGCTCCCCTTCGGCTTCGACCCCCGGTCGGTGACGGCGCCGGTGCGGTGATGCCCCGTGCGGTGCCGGTGAGGTGACGTTGCGGCGGGGGTGACCGGATCCGCTGCCTCGGCGGATGTCGGGCCCGGTCGGCTCGTCGACCCCAGCCGGGCCCCTCCGGGCCGCCCCGCCGCATCCGCGGTCTCCGGCGCCCTTTACGCCTCCAGTGTCGCGAGGCTGGTCCGTACCGCGCGCACCAGCGCCTGCGCACGCGGATCCGCGGTGACACCGCGCCGCATACCGTTGGTGACGTAGGCGAAGCCGATGCGCGCCTCCGGGTCGGCGAAGGCGAGCGAGCCCCCGCGCCCCGGGTGGCCGAAGGAGCCCGGCCCCAGCAGCGGGCAGGCCGGGCCGTGCAGCATATAGCCGAGGCCGAAGCGGGTGCCGACGACCAGGACCTGGTCCGGACCCGCGGACTCCTCGGTACGGGCCATCGTCAGCGTCGCCGGGGCGAACAGCCTGCCCCCCGAGCGGACCGTACGGGCCGAGGGCAGCGGGCCGATCAGCGCCGCGTAGAAGCGGGCCAGCGCCTCGGCGGTCGCGACCCCGCCCGAGGCGGGCAACTCGGCGGCGAGATACGCGGGGTCGTTCTCGTCCGGCACCGGGGTGATCGCGGCGAACGCCCGCCGGGTCAGCGACTCCGGATCCCGATACGCCTCGGCGACCGACCGCTTGGGGCGCAGCCGCGGCCCCGCGGAGGCGGGCGCGGCCGGCGGCTCCACCGCCGCGATCCGGCCGACCCGGCCGCGCTGCTCCTCGGGCAGCCCGAGCCACAGGTCCAGCCCCAGCGGCCGGGCGATCTCCTCGGCGATCCACCGTCCGATGGTCCGCCCGGTGACCCTGCGCACCAGCTCGCCCAGCAGCCAGCTGTACGTCTGGGCGTGGTAGCCGTGTGCCGTACCGGGCTCCCATACGGGGCGCTGGGCGGCGACGGCCAGCGGCCCGGATATGCCGTCGACGGCCTGGTCGGGGGTGAGCGGGGTGTCGAGAACGGGCACGCCGGTGCGGTGCGCGAGCAGATGGCGCACCAGCACCCGCTCCTTGCCGGCCGCCTTGAACTCCGGCCAATAGGCGCTGACCCGGCCGTCCAGGTCCAGCTGGCCGCGCTGATGCAGCAGCAGCGGAACGGCGGCGGCGACGCCCTTGGTCACCGACCGGACGACCTGGGCGGTGTCCTGGGTCCAGGGCTCATGGCCGCCCTTGGACTCCTCGCGGCCGTCGGGCCCCTCGCCGCCGTCGGAACCCTCGCCGCCGTCGTAGTCATCGGCGCCGTCGGGCGTCTTCGTACCGCCCCACAGATCGACGACCTTCTCGCCCTCCCGGTAGAGAACCACGGCCGCGCCGCGCTCCCCGTGCCGGGTGAAGTTCGCCGCGAAGGCGTCCCGGACCGGTCCGAAACCGTCCGCCACCGTGCCCTGGACGTCCACCACTGTCCGACTCCCGCCATGCCGACCCGAGCGTGTGTGCTGTGTTTCTCCTTATGGTGCAACGTCCCGCGCGTGAGGATCATGCCGGGGCCGGGCATGATCCCCGGCGGACCCGCCGCCAAGAGGCGGCGGCGGTCCCCCGGGCGACGATAAGGGGCACATGGTGCGGAGATTCGAGGGCTACGCGGTCATGCTCACCGGCGCGGGACGCGGGATCGGGGAGGTGACCGCGCGCCGCTTCGCCGACGAGGGGGCCAGGGTGCTGATCACCGACCTGGACGGCGAACGGGCCGCCAAGGCCGCCGCGTCCATACGGGCCGACGGCGGCGAGGCCGAGTCGCTGGGCTGCGACGCGGCCCTGCGGGCGGACGCCGAGGCGGCCGTGGCGCACGCCGTAAGGAGCTTCGGAAGGCTGGACGTCCTGGTCAACAGCGCCCACTCGTGCCATGTCGACACCCCGCTGTTCGAGGACCAGCCAGAGGACGAGTGGCAGCAGGACATCGATGTCACCCTCGGTGGGGCCTTCCGCTGCTCCCGTGCCGCGCTGCCGCATCTGGCCGCCGCGGACGGCCGGGGCGCGATCGTCAACGTCGGCTCGGTCAACGGCCTCCAGGACTTCGGCAACCACGCCTACAGCGCCGCCAAGGCGGGTCTGGGCAGCCTCACCCGCACCCTGGCCGCCCACGCGGCCGGGCGGGGCGTCCGCGTCAACCTCGTGGCCCCCGGCACGATCCGCACCCCCGGCTGGGACGGCCAGGGGGACACCTTGCGCCGCGCCGCCGAGGTCTACCCCCTCGGCCGGGTCGGCGAACCCACCGACATCGCCGCCGCCATCACCTTCCTCGCCTCCTCCGACGCCGCCTGGATCACCGGGATCACCCTCCCCGTGGACGGCGGGATCACCACCACGAACGTGGCGGCGCGCAGGGCCTTCCGTCACTCCGAGACGCCCAGCGAGACATAGTCGTAACGGCCCTGCCAGGGCCCGCCCGTATAGACGTTGGTCAGCCGGGAGCCGCGCCAGATCACGCTCTTCTCGAACAGGATGGGCAGAAACGCGGCGGAGTCGGAGATCCTCCGATTGATCCGGGCATAGTCGCTCCCGGCCTTCTCCGGGTCCTGTTCGGCGATGGCCGTGTCGAGGAGGTGGTCGATGGCGGGGTCGTCCAGCTCCGCGATATTGGTGTTGCCGGTGCTCCGGATGAGACGGCCGTCGGCGAGCGGCTGCAAAAAGCCCTGACCGCTCGGGAAGTCGGGGAGCCACCGGTAGATGACGATGCCCAGCCCCCAGGACAGCGGGGCGCACAGGGCCTCGGCCAGCGCGCTCAGGTTGTTGGCCACCGCCGGGATCTGCTCCAGGTGGGCATAGCGGCTGGTGCCGATGAGCACCGCGCGGCTGGCGGCCGGGTCGGGCAGAACGGCCACGGCTATCGCCCTTCTCCGCCGTCGGCCCGACCGTCCTGGTCTCGTTCCCGGTCCCGGTCCCGTTCCCGGTCCGGGTCGGGTGGCTCGGGGGCGGCCGGGGGCTCCAGCACGTCGAGCAGACGCCTCAGCTCCTCGTCGCCGCCGCCGTCGAGGGAGACCGTAAGGTCGCCGCGGCGTACGGTGATCCGCCGGGCGTGCGGGCGCGTCTGCCGCCAGGTGGACAGCGCCAGCGCGAAGGATGCCGCGCTCCAGGCGTTGTCCGTGATCAGCTGGAGCACATCGGTGAGCACGCCCATCTGGCCGGGCGACGGCTCGGCCTGGACCAGCTCCACATGGGCGCCGCGGCGCGCGCCGGGATCCCGGCTCAGCCAGTCGCGGAGCGATCGCAGCTCCGCCTCCCCACCGCTCACCGCTACGTCGATCCGCACCAAGTCCCCCTTGTGACGACCGTCTCCCCGATTCTGTCCTACCCAGGGGCGTCCGCGCAGGAGCAACGAAGCGCAAGGTCAACGGAGTTCGGGTGCGAGCCGCCCGCTCATGGCTGCCGTGCCGATGGTGTGGCCAGCGCCCGGCGCCACTGCTCGGTGACCGACCGCCGCAGGCGTTCGGTGTCGACGGCGGGCGGGTCGAGAAGTCGTTGCAGCCCGATTCCTCGGAGCTGTCCGACGATCGCCGGCGCGACCTCCTCGGGTGCGAGGTCGTCGCGGATGGTGCCGTCGGCGATTCCGGCCGCCACATCGACGCGCAGATCGGCCCTGAACGACTCGTCCCGCTCGCGGAAGATCGGTGCCAGTTCGGGCATGGTGGGCGCCTCGGCCCACAGCAGCAGGAACGCGTGATGGGCGGCGCCCACCTGGCCGAGTTCGCCGATGTAGCCGTCGATCAGCCGCAGGAGGCGGTCCAGTCCTGGGGGCAGATCGGCAAGGCCCGGCACGAACCCGGCTTGTGCGGTGCGGGCCAGGAGCTCGAGGAGAGCCTGCTTCGAACCGAAGTGGTGGGCGATGATCCCGCGGCTGTACCCGGCTCGCTCACCCACCCGCGCCAGCGTCAGCGAGCGCACTCCCTGCTCGACGACCAGCTCGGCGGCTGCCGCCAGCAAGGCGGCTTCGGCCTGGTCGCGGCGCTGCTTCTGGGTGCGGCGGGGGGCGTCATGACGAGAGTCCTCACTAACTTGCGTGTCGTCCAACAAGTTTATACGGTGCCACTCATCCTGACTGGAGGTTTCGATGATCGACATAGATGAGCGCGCCCTCGATGCGCTGCTGGCCGAAGATCCTGGCGGCCCCGTGGTGATGCTGAACCTGCTGCGGTTCCGCCCGGACGGCGGTCGTGAGAGCTACCAGCGCTACGTCGAGGCGCTGGGCCCGGAGATCAACGCGCGGTACGGATTGCGGGTGGAGTACCTCGGGGACGGCGGTCGGGCCCTGGTCGCCGAGGAGGGGCAGGCATGGGACGCGGCGCTCCTGGTGCGCCACCCCAGCCGCCCGACGTTCGCCGACATGATCCCTGACCCCGACTATCGGGCGGCGTCCCATTTCCGTAGCGAGGCGCTGGTGGAATCGGTCCTGCAGCCGACCGTGCCGCGCCAGGGGAGCGTGGTCTGATGCCCGCCGTCTTCGTACACGGCAATCCCGAGACGGCGGCCGTCTGGGATCCCCTGCTCGCCGAACTGAAGGCCGCCGGCACTGCTCCGGCCGACCTCATCTGCCTGTCCCCGCCCGGGTTCGGCGCGCCACTGCCGCCCGGGTTCGGGGCGACCGTCGGGGAGTACCGCGACTGGCTGATCGAGGAGTTGACACGCTTCGCCGAGCCCGTGGACCTGGTGGGCCACGACTGGGGCGGCGGACACGTCCTCAACGCGGTGATGAGCCGCCCGGAGCTGGTACGGAGCTGGGCCAGCGACACGATCGCGGTCTTCGAACCCGACTACGTCTGGCATGAGTTCGCCCAGCGATGGCAGACGCCGGGAATCGGAGAGGCCGATGTGGCCGCACGCTTCGGCGCGCCCGTCGAGCAGCGGATCGCGACGCTCGTCGAGCGGGGGATGGGCGAGGCGGCGGCCGAGTGGGTCGCCCAGGGGCAGAACGAGGAGATGGGCCGGGCCGTCCTCGCGCTCTACGCCTCTGCCATGCCACCGGTGATGGCCGAGCTCGGCCGGGACCTGGAAAACGCGGCGCGACGGCCGGGACTCGTGTTCCTCGCCACCGAGGACCACGTGGGCGGCACCGCCGAGCAGCGCCGCCGCGCCGCGCGCCGCGCTGGTGCCCGGGTGGAGGTCCTCGATGGGCTGGGCCACTGGTGGATGACACACGACCCCGCCCGCGGCGCGGAGGCGCTCACCCGCTTCTGGGCGTCGCTGGACCAGGGGTAGCCGCACACACCTGGATGCCGCCAAGAGAGCCGGCCCGAAGCACGTAGTGCATCAACTGGCGTGCAGCATCAGCCCGATGCCCACCACCATCAGCCCCGCCGCCGCGATCCTCGGACCGCCGAACCGCTCCTTGAAGAACAGCGCCCCGATGGCCGCGCCCACGATGATCGACGATTCGCGCAGCGCAGCGATCGGGGCGAGTTCGGCCTGGGTCTGGGCCCACAGGACCAGGCCGTAGGCGCAGACCGACAGCAGCCCGCCGAGCAGTCCGCGCGCCGCGACCGGCCGCAGCTGCCCAAGGAGCGCACCGCGCCGGATGGCCAGGGCGCAGCCGGGGATGGCGAAGCCCTCGAGGATCATCAGCCAGGCGATATAGCCGGGCGGACTGCCGGAGGCGCGCACCCCCAGACCGTCCACGACGGTGTACGCGGCAATGGAGAGACCGGTGGCGATGGCGGCCGTAAGGGCGAGCCACTGCGGTGCGCCCCCGCCGCTCACCCCGCTCGCCCCGCCGTTCTCATTGCTCTCGTCGTTCTCGTTGCCATCGTCGGCCTCGCGCCCGGCGTGCCGCGACCCCCTGATCCCCCACAGCGCCACGCCCACCAGCCCCGCCGAGGCCAGCGCGACCCCCGCCGCCTGCCAGTGGTCCGGCCGCTCACCGACGAAGACCGCGGCCGCCACGGTCACCACGAGCGGTGCGGTGCCGCGCGCGATGGGATACATCTGGCCGAAATCGCCCAGGTGGAACGAGCGCATGAGCAGCAGCTGATAGACCACATGGATGGCCGCGGAGGCCAGCAGATACGGCCAGGCGCCCGCCGCGGGCAGCGAGGCGAACGGCAGCAGCGCCAGCCCGCACAGCGCCCCGCCGCCGCCCACCAGGGTGAAGGCGAGCAGTTGGTCCCTGATGCCGTGCGCGATCGCGTTCCAGCTGGCGTGGGTGACGGCCGCGATCAGCACCGCGGCCGTGACCAGCGGGGTCACGCGGACCGCTCGCGCACATCCACAAGGGTGCCGTCGGCATGCGCGACAAGGGTCTTGGGGTCGAGCGGGAAGACGGTGTGCGGATCGCCCGCCGCGGCCCATACGGTCCCGTGGTCCAGCAGCCCGCGGTCGGCGAGGACGCGGGTGCGGGTGCGGTGGCCGAAGGGCGGCACCCCGCCGATGGCGTAGCCGGTGGTCTCCCGCACCAGGGCGGCGTTCGCCCGGCGGACGCTACCGGCGTCCAACTCGCGCCGTACGAGCTCGACGTCGACCCGTGACGACCCGTCCATCAGCACCACCACCGGCTGTCCGTCCGCCTCGAAGACCAGCGACTTGACGATCTGGCTCAGCTCACAGCCGATGGCCGCGGCGGCCTCCGCGGCGGTGCGGGTGGCGTCGGGGAAGCGGCGCACCTCGACGTCCAGGCCGAGCTCGCGCAGGGCTTCGGCGAAGCGGGGGTGGGCGGCGGTGTCAGGGGTGGGATCGACCATGGAACGACGCTACCGACGCGCCCGCGGCCCACGCCACGACTTTTCCCCGGGGGTCGCACCAGCGTCCAAGACCGCGCCCGGTGTTTCGAGGATGATCGGGCCATGGATACGCGACCCGTCAATGTCCACGAGGCGCTGGCCTCCTTCGACGATGCCTACAGCCCCCGGATCGTGGCCCGGATGAACGACTACGACGTCCGGATCGCCCACACCCTGGGCGAGCACGTCTGGCACGCCCACGACGACACCGACGAGTTCTTCCTGGTCCTCGACGGCCGGTTCGACATCGCCCTCAGGGACGCCGACGGCACCGAGAGCACGGTCTTGCTGCACAAGGGCGACACGTTCGTGGTCCCCAGGGGCACCGAGCACAAGCCGTCCTCCCCGGGCGGCTCGATCCTGATGTTCGAACCTTCGGGGACCAGCTCGACCGGCGACCGCCATGACGGCGAGATTCCCGCTCACGTGGACAGCACCACCGGCCGCGCGCTCGGCTGACGGTGCCTGGCCGACCGCTGATCCCATCGCCGACCGGCCGGTCGGCCGAAGGCGAAGGAGCCGGGCGGGCGCTTGAGCGCCCGCCCGGCTCCCGTGCCGTCACGCCGGCGGAACGAACCCTGGCGGAGCGAACCGTGACGGAACGAACCGCGGTGGAAGGCCCCGCTCAGCCGCCCGCGCGCAGCAGCGCCGCCACCATCGGGCCCGCCGTGTCGCCGCCGTGGCCGCCCTCGGGGACCACACCGGCCGCCGCGACATCGTCGCGGTACGCGCTGAACCAGCCGTTGGGCTTCTCCTGGTTGTCCACCTCGGCCGAACCGGTCTTGGCGCCGAAGTCACCGCTCATCCCGGCCATCGCCTCCGCGGCGGTGCCCGAGGTGGCCGTCAGGTTCATCAGCTTCCGCAACTGGTCATGGGTGCTCGACTTCATCGTCTTGCTCGCCTTGGCCAGCGTCCGGTTGTCCAGCGACGGCGAGACCAGGTACGGCTGGCGGAAGGTGCCGGTGGAGGCGGTGGCCGCGACCGACGCCATGTTGAGCGGGTTCATCCGCACCCCGCCCTGGCCGATCAGCGAGGCGGCCTTGGAGGCCGCGGACTGCACCGGCACGGAGCCGTCGAAGGTGGGCACACCGGTCTGCCAGTTGAGCCCGATGCCGAAGACGTCCCGGGCCTCGTTGGTCAGGTCGTCGTTCTTCAGCTTGCCCGCCTGGCTGATGAAGGCCGTATTGCAGGAGCGGGCGAAGCTCTGCTCGAAGGTGCCCTTCTTGATCTCGAACTTCTTGTCGTTCTGGAACTTCCAGCCGCCGTAGGAGAAGTACTTCGGGCACGGATGCGGCTTGCCGTACGCCGCCAGACCCTTGTCGATCAGCGTCGCCGAGGTGATGATCTTCATCGTCGAGCCGGGTGCGTACGAGCCCTGGAAGGCGGTGTTGAAACCGCTCGCGGGGGAGTTGGCCAGCGCGAGGATCTCACCGGTGCTGGGCTTGACCGCCACCACCGACGCCTTGGTGCGCTTGCCCACCTGCTGCTCGGCCGTGCGCTGAAGCGATGCGTCGATCGTGGTGCGCAGCGTGCCCGGAGTGCCCTTGGAGAGCACCTTCAGCGTCTTGTCGGGGGACTTGGAGCCCTTGGCACGCGCGATCCAGGTCTCCACGCCCGGCTTGCCGCCCGCCTTCTTGCCGTACCGCTCGCGCAGCGCGGCCAGGACGGTCTTCAGGGTCGGGTGCTCGGCGGCGGTCAGCTCCTTGCCGTCCCGGTCCACCGCCTTGATCGGCGGCGCCTCGGACGCACCGGTCTTCAGCGTGTCGCCCTCGGCGAGGTCGGGGTGGACCACGGAGGACTTCCAGGCGACGACCGGCTTGCCGGTCTCGGTGTCGCGCGTCACGGTCAGCGAGGATTCATACGTCCAGGGGATGCTCGCACCGCCGGAGGAGATCTGCGCGTTGACCGAGAACGGCACCTTCGCACCGCTCGCCTGCCCCGCCTCCAGCGCCACCTTGGCCACACGGGCCTTCTTGCGGTAACCGCTCAGCGCCGTGGTGGCCGCGCCGCTGTCGTCCGTAAGGGCGGCGGCCTTGGCCGTCTCGCCCTCCGCCCAGGCCGCCAGGAACGCGCGGGCGGTGGTCTTCACCTCGGCCGCGCTGGGCGGGCCGGTCTTCACCTTCTTCAGCGACGGCTTGTCGTCACCCGAGCCGGCGCTCGCACCGTCCTTCGCGCTCGATGAATCGTCCTGGCCGCTGCCGCAACCGGCCACTCCGACCATGGCGGCGAACACCGCACCGACGATCGCGGCTCTCGCGCCACTCCGCATTGCAGAACCCCCACACTGTGTTCTCGGGTCCCTCCATCAGTCGATGGAGGTCGCGGTGCCCGGCACTCTACCGGCACCACGTGACGCCCCCGCGCCCTCACAGTAGGGGGCACGGGGGCAGTGGCCGGAACCAGACGGCGGGCCGGGGGTCAGATCCAGGTATCGAGCCACATCCGGGCCCGCCAGTCGTCCATCGGGATCGTCTGGCCTGTGTAGAGCGGGAAGAAGTAGATGAAGTTCCAGATGATCAGCAGGACGAGTGCGCCCGAGCCGACCGCGCCGATCACCCGGCGGGTTTCGCTCGCGCCCGGTGGCCCCAGCAGCGCGCCGATCATCATCGCCACCGCCAGGCACAGGAAGGGCACGAAGACCACGGCGTAGAAGGAGAAGATCGTCCGGTCCTGGTAGAGGAACCACGGCAGATAGCCCGCGGCGATTCCGCACAGGATCGCGCCGGCCCGCCAGTCGCGCCGCAGCGCCCACCGGAACAGCAGGTACAGCAGGGCGAAACAGGCCGTCCACCACAGCAGCGGGGTGCCGATGGCCAGCACCTCGCGGGCGCACTTCTCGGCGGCGTCCTTGGGACAGCCCTCCTGGCCGGCCCGCGGGGACTCGTAGAAGTACGAGACCGGGCGGGACTGGATCAGCCAGCTCCACGGATTGGACTGGTAGACATGCGGTGAGTCGAGGTTGACGTGGAACTTGTAGACCTCGGACTCGTAGTGCCACAGGCTCCGCAGCGGGTTGAGCAGCCAGTCGAAGGCGCCGCCGGTGCCGTAGCCGCCGCCGTCGGGCTTGCCGGATTCGGCCCAGTGGCGGAAGTAGCCGCTGTGCCGCCAGCCGCGGGTCCGGTCGAAGGTGCCGCTCGCGGTGAACCAGCCCGACCAGGAGGCGATGTACGTGACGATCGCCACCGGCACCAGCGAGCCGAACGCCCAGCCCAGATCGCGCCGCAGCACCGCCCGGTAGGGGCGGAGCGCGCCCGCGGTACGGCGGCTGCCCACGTCCCACAGGACGGTCATCAGGCCGAAGGCCGCCAGTACGTACAACCCGTTCCACTTGGTGCCGATGGCCAGGCCCAGCAGAACCCCGGCCGCGATCCGCCATGGCCGCGCGCCCAGCTTCAGACCCTGGCCCACCGCCGGGTCCGGCCGCGCCGTGCCGTCCTCACCGGCCGGCAGGGCCGCCGCCAGCCTGGCGCGCGCCCGGTCCCGGTCGATGAGCAGAGCCCCGAAGGCGGCCAGCACGAAGAACATCACGACCAGGTCGAGCAGCGCCGTGCGGCTCATCACGAAGTGCAGCCCGTCCACGGCCAGCAGCGCGCCCGCCAGACAGCCGAGGAACGTCGACCGGAACAGCCGCCGCCCGATCCGGCACAGCATCAGCACCGAAAGCGTGCCGAGCACCGCGACCATGAACCGCCAGCCGAACGGGTGCAGCCCGAAGAACTGCTCGCCGAGCCCGATGACCCACTTGCCCACCGGCGGATGCACCACATACGAGGCCGCGTCGCCGAGCGGGATGTGCTGCGGGGCGTCGAGGATCCGGTCATTGGCGTTTTTCGGCCAGGTGCCCTCGTAGCCGTACTCCCAGACCGACCAGGCGTCCTTGGCGTAGTACGTCTCGTCGAATATGACGTTGTCCGGGCTGCCCAGCCGCCAGAAACGGGTCAGCCCGGCGCACAGCGCGACCAGCAGCGGACCGCCCCAGCCGCTCCAGCGGGCGATTCTGGCCGCCGCCGAGGGGGCCGCGCCGAGGACCTCCCAGAGCCGGGTGCCCGGCTCCGCGTACGGCGGGACCAGCCGCTCCCGTACGCCGGGCCTGGTCTGGCCCGCGTATCCGAAACGGCGCAGCCGGCGCTGCCAGGCCGGCGGCTGATGGCCGGTGGCTTTGCCCGGCTGGGCGTGGGTCGCGGTGTCACTGCTCACCGGGCCATCGTAGGGAAGGGGTCTGTGAGTGTGGCGGGGAAAGGCGGCGAACGGGGATTCGTGCCCGGGGCGGCCGCCTCGGGGCCGGCCTCGTCGCCGGGTTCGGCCTGGTGCCGCCGGGGTCGGCCTGTCGCCGGGCCCGCCGCGTCCGGCTGCGAGGATGGTGGGCGTGACTGGAACGCTCGTACTGGCAGGGACCCCCATCGGCGACACGGCGGACGCGCCCCCGAGGCTGGCCGCCGAGCTCGCGGCCGCCGATGTGATCGCCGCCGAGGACACCCGGCGGCTGCGCCGCCTCACCCAGGCCCTGGACGTGCGCCCGTCCGGCCGGGTGGTCTCCTATTTCGAGGGCAACGAATCGGCCCGTACGCCCGAGCTGGTCGAGTCGCTGGCCCAGGGCGCCCGGGTGCTGCTGGTCACCGACGCGGGCATGCCGTCGGTCTCCGACCCCGGCTACCGCCTGGTCGCCGCCGCCGTGGAGCGCGGGATCACCGTCACCGCAGTGCCCGGCCCCTCCGCGGTGCTCACCGCCCTGGCGGTCTCCGGGCTGCCGGTGGACCGCTTCTGCTTCGAGGGGTTCCCGCCGCGCAAGGCGGGGGAGCGGCTGACGCGGCTGCGCGAGGTCGCCGACGAGCGCCGCACCCTGGTCTGGTTCGAGGCCCCGCACCGGCTGGACGACACCCTGGCGGCCATGGCCGAGGTGTTCGGCGCGGACCGCCGCGCCGCGGTGTGCCGGGAGCTGACCAAGACCTACGAGGAGGTGCGGCGCGGCCCGCTGGCGGAGCTGGCCGCCTGGGCGGCGGAGGGCGTGCGCGGCGAGATCACCATCGTGGTCGAGGGCGCCCCCGCGCCCGGCCCCGACGAGGCGGGCCCCGCCGAGCTGGCCCGCCGGGTCGCGGTGCGCGAGGAGGCCGGTGAGCGCCGTAAGGAAGCCATCGCGGCGGTCGCACAGGAGGCCGGGGTACCCAAACGGCAGGTGTTCGACGCCGTGGTGGCGGCGAAGAACGTGACGGGGAGCACGCCACGCGAAGGTAAAGCACCGTAGCGAAAAGCAAAGCTCAGGTTAGTAGCCGGGCAGTTGCTCACCGGTTTGGGAAGGCCGGGGCCAAATCTCCCTCAAAGAGAGGGAAGAGCCGGTGCGGTCGCGCCGGGAAAGGCGTCCACTGGTTGTGGAAGACCTGGGGCCATCCCATCCCGGAAGACTTGTCCTGTGTGACAAGAGGAGCTGCCATGAGCGATATAGCGGGAACCTCGAGCGGTGCTCATCCGATAGCCGCCCACACCCCCTCCGATGAGCCCGGCGAGGTGGCCCACGAGGCGTACGCCTTCGCCTGCATGAAGTGCGGGCACGGCTGGGAGCGGTCGTACGACATCGAACACCACGTGGACGGCGAGGGCCGTGCCTTCGTCGTCTACTTCACCGGCGGCCGGCGCGTCCCGTCCCCGCTGACGAGCCCGGACTGCGTCAACTGCGGTGCGCATCTGGTGCGGATCATGCGGTCGGGCCAGGTCTCCTCGGTCCTGGAGAGTGCGCGGCGCGGGAGGCCGCACACCGCCCGGCGCCGGGGCGACGGCACGGGCGCGGCGGAGGCCCCGGCGGAGGCCCCGACGGACACCGCGCCGGATGCCGCGGCGGCACCGGAAAACGAGGACTCCGCGCGGCACCGTGGGCACCATTGGCACCTTCCGAATCTGCTGCATCCCTTTCAGCACCACCGCGACTGAGGACGATCCGGTTCATATGAGCTGTTTCACATGAGCTGGTTCCACGTCGGTTCATATGAGCCGGTTCCCCGGCCGTTTCACATGAGCTGGTGCACATGAGCCGGCCGCGGGTCAACTGAGCGGCCGGACGCGATTCACCGCACATTCACCGGGATTCATAGAATCGCGACCATGGCGAAAACAGCATCGACCCGCGGCGGCAGTGACAAGGCGAACGGCGGGCAAAAGGAAAAGGACGCGCCCCCGCCACCGCCGGAGCCCCTGCGGGTCCCGGTCGCCGATTCCCACACCCATCTGGACATGCAGTCGGGCACTGTCGAGGAGGCACTGGCCAAGGCCGCCTCGGTCGGTGTGACCACCGTCGTCCAGGTGGGGTGCGATCTGGCCGGGTCCCAGTGGGCGGCCGAGACCGCGGCGGCGCACGAGAGCGTCTGGGCCACGGTGGCCCTGCACCCCAATGAGGCGCCCCGTATCGTCCTCGGCACCCCTCCTTCTGGGGGGCAAGCCCCCCAGACCCCCCGCGACGGCCGGTCCCGGCAGGGCGCGCGCGAGCCCGGCGGCGACGCCGCCCTGGACGCGGCCCTCGAACGGATAGCGGCCCTCGCCGCCCTGCCCCAGGTGCGGGGCGTGGGCGAGACGGGCCTGGACTACTTCCGCACCGGCCCGGAGGGCATGGCCGCCCAGGAGCGCTCGTTCCGCCGCCACATCGCCATCGCCAAGGAGCACGGCAAGGCGCTGGTCATCCACGACCGCGAGGCCCATGACGACGTACTGCGGGTGCTCGCGGAGGAGGGCGCGCCCGACACCGTCGTCTTCCACTGCTACTCCGGTGACGCGGCCATGGCGAAGATCTGCGCCGAGCACGGCTACTACATGTCGTTCGCGGGCAACGTCACCTTCAAGAACGCCCAGCCGCTGCGCGACGCCCTCGCCGTCGCCCCGCTCGACCTCGTCCTCGTCGAGACCGACGCCCCGTTCCTGACCCCCGTCCCCTACCGCGGACGGCCCAACGCTCCGTATCTGATTCCGCTCACCCTGCGGGCCATGGCCGAGGTCAAGAACGTCCCCGAGGACACCCTGGCGACCGCCGTGGCGGCCAATACGGCGCGCGTTTTCGGCTATTGAGAGGCGGTGGCGCTCCGGAGCGGGTGATCACACAGCGTGATGATCTTCCTTTGGAGAGTCACCTCCACTCCGCTACAGTCCCGGACCCAACGCCCTGATCAGTGGACTTGTGGAGTGTTACCGGAGTGTTGTCGTGAGCCGCAGTGGCAGCCACCGCGTCCCGGGTGGCCGTGGAGCCGCCCGCCGAGCCGCCCGGCGAGCCGCCCGGCGCGGCGCCCCCGGGCGGGCCGACCCGATGCGGCGGCTGCTGCCGCAGGCGATGGTGGTCGCCGCGCTGGCGGGCGGCACCTCCGCCTTCGTCGCCCAGGACAAGGCCGTACGGCTCAGCGTCGACGGCGACGCGCGCACCCTGCACACCTACGCCGACGACGTGGGCGAGCTGCTGGCGGACGAGGACCTCCGCGTCGGCGCCCACGACATCGTCGCCCCCGCGCCCGGACAGCGGCTCGCCGACGGCGACGAGATCGCCATCCGCTACGGCCGCCCGGTCACCCTCACCCTCGACGGGGAGCGCCGCCGGGTGTGGACCACGGCGCGCACGGTTGACGGCGCACTGCGCCAACTGGGCGTACGTGCCGAGGGCGCGTATCTGTCCGCCTCCCGCTCCGCCGCCATCACCAGCCGCGGTCTGCTCCTGCACGTCCGCACCGAGCGGACCGTCACCTTCCGCGCCGACGGGCGCGAACACCCCGTCCGCACCAACGCGGCCACCGTCGGCGAGGCCCTCACCGCCGCCGGGCTCACGCTGCGCGGCCAGGACACCACCTCCGTGCCCCTGGACAGCTTCCCGCGCGACGGCCAGACGGTGACGGTGATGCGGATCACCGGCGGCAAGGAGGTCCGGGACCAGCCGGTGCCCTTCACCACCGTCCGCCGCGCCGACCCCACGCTCCCCAAGGGCACCGAGATCGAAGGACGCCCCGGCGAACCGGGCACCCTGCGCATCACCTACCGGGTGCGCAGCGTCAACGGCGTACGGCAGCGGCCGCGGAAGATCGGCAGCGAGATCGTCAAGGCGCCCGTGGCCCGGATCGTCCGGGTCGGCACCATGATCGTGCCCGCGAGGGTCGGCGGCCCGGCGGACGGGCTCAACTGGCGGGCGATGGCCCGCTGCGAATCGGGCGGCCGCCCGGACGCGGTCGACGACTCCGGCCGCTACGGCGGCCTCTACCAGCTCGACCAGGGCACCTGGCACGCCCTCGGCGGCCACGGCCGCCCCCAGGACGCGCCCCCGGCCGAACAGACCTACCGTGCCAAGAAGCTCTACCAACAGCGCGGCGCCGGCCCCTGGCCCACGTGCGGCCGCAAGCTGCACCAATGATCCGGGCCCGGATCGCCTCCGGGGCGCGCTGAGCGCTCCGCCGGAAGTGCCCTGAGCTGTGGTCGATCGTCCGCGGCACCGCCGGGGTCGGCCGCGGCCGCGCGGCGGCACAGCCCCGCGCCCCTCCGGGGCGCGATTCGAATCGCGGCCGACTTCCGCTGGGAGGTGTCCCTGCCGACGGTCGGCTGTACTCGGTCGTCCAGGCGGCGCCGCGCGCACATCGACCGCAGCACGCGCTCTCCGCGCCCGCTCGCCCTTGCGACAGCGACGCGCCCCTTCGGCGCCCGGCTGGGGGTGCCCCCGGCCGGTGTGGCCGGCCCCCTGAGGGCGGGGACGCCCTGCCCCGTCCGTGAACCGGGCTCCGACGTGGGTAAGCCGGGTCCCGATGTCTGCGTACCGGTCTCCGATGTCGGTAAGCCAGGCTCCGACGTCCGTGAACCGGGGCCCGAAGAGCAGCCGTAAACTTCCCAGGTGAGCTCCACCGATCCCGTCCCCGTCCCCGTCCCCGGTCCCGATGCCGATGCCCTGCTCGGCCCCGCCGACATCCGCGAACTCGCGGCGCGGCTCGGCGTACGCCCGACCAAGCAGCGCGGTCAGAACTTCGTCATCGACGCCAACACGGTCCGCCGGATCGTTCGGACCGCCGGGGTGCGCCCCGAGGACGTGGTCGTCGAGGTCGGCCCCGGGCTCGGCTCGCTGACCCTCGCGCTGCTGGAGGCCGCCGACCGGGTCACCGCCATCGAGATCGACGACGTCCTCGCCGCCGCCCTCCCCGCGACCGTCGGGGCCCGGCTGCCGCACCGCGCCGATCACTTCGCGCTGGTGCACAGCGACGCCCTGCGGGTGACCGAACTCCCGGGCCCCGCCCCGACCGCACTGGTCGCCAACCTGCCCTACAACGTCGCCGTGCCCGTGCTGCTCCATATGCTCGGCCGCTTCCCGACCATCGAACGGACGCTGGTCATGGTCCAGTCCGAGGTCGCCGACCGGCTCGCCGCGCCACCCGGCTCCAAGGTCTACGGCGTCCCCTCCGTGAAGGCCGCCTGGTACGCCCACGTCAAGCGCGCGGGCGCGATCGGCCGCAACGTCTTCTGGCCCGCGCCCAACGTCGACTCCGGCCTGGTCTCGCTGATACGCCGGGACGAACCCCTGCGCACCACGGCCACCCGGGAGCAGGTCTTCGCGGTGGTCGACGCTGCGTTCGCCCAGCGCCGCAAGACGCTCAGGGCGGCGCTCGCGGGGTGGGCCGGGTCGGCGGGGGCTGCCGAGGAGGCACTGAAGGCCGCCGGGGTCTCGCCGCAGGCGCGTGGCGAGGCGCTGACGGTGGAGGACTTCGCCGCGATCGCCGAACACGGTCCGGCGGCCTGATCCGACGTCGCGCCTGCGGTCGCGCTTTGTTCCCCACCCCGCCCCTCCCCGTAACCGGGGCTACGCCCCGGACCCCATCCCGGAGGCTCCGCCCCCGGGCCCGGTTCCAGGGGCTCCGCCCCGAACCCCCGCCGGGGCTCTGCCCCGGATCCCCGGTTGGGGCTCCGCCCCAGGCCCCGCTTCGGCTGTGCCCCGGTTGGGGGGAGAAGGAGCGGGGGACCGTGAGCCTCGCCGGGACTCCGTGCCTGAGCCCTAGCCAGGGCCTTCGCCCCCGGAGCCCCTCGCTGGGGCTTTGCCCCGGGCCCTGCTTTGGCCGTGCCCTGGCCGGGGGTCAGGGGCGGGAGCTGCGAGCCGGGGGCCGGGGCTCCGCCCCAGAACCCCCGCTGGGCTCTGCCCCAGGCCCTGCTTCGGTGGTGTCCCGGCCGGGGGCAGGGGCCGGAGCCGAGACCGTGGGCCGGGAGACTCGCCGGGGCTCCGCCCCCAACCCTCGCCGGAGCGTTGCCTCAAGCCCTGCTTCCGCTTCCGCCGGGGGCTTCGCCCCCGGAGCCCCTCGCTGGGGCTTTGCCCTAGATCCCGCTTTGACTGTGCCCCGGCCTGGGGTCAGGGGCCGGAGGGCAAATTGGGGGCCGGGAGCCTTGCCAGGGCTCTGCCCCCGAGAACCCCCGCCGAGGTGCTGCCCTAATCCCGCTGGGGTTCCGCTTTGGCCGTGCCCTGGCCGGGGGTTAGGGCACGGAGCCGTGTACCCGGAGCCTCGTCGGGTCATGGGGTGCAATCCCTGGGGGTAAAGCCCTCTGGGCCGGGCTGGGGCGGGGGTGTCCCACCGTCTGCCCCTCCGGTGTCGGGGAGTGGGGGCTCGGGAGATGTGTCACTATCCAGCCCCTCCGGCGTTTGAGGAGCGGGGTCCAGGGGCGGAGCCCCGGCGGGGGTTCGGGGGCGGAGCGCCCGGAACGGGGTCCGGGGCGTAGCCCCGGTTACGGGAAGGGGCGGGGGGGGGAACAAGCCACCCCCAGGCCCCCACAGGCGGGACAATGGCCCCACCGGAACACCCGAACCCCACCAAGGAGCCCCGTGACCCGCCCCGTCACCGCCCGTGTGCCCGCCAAGGTCAACGTCCAGCTCGCGGTCGGCGGACTGCGCCCCGACGGGTTCCACGACCTCGCCAACGTCTTCCTGGCCGTCGGGCTCCACGACGAGGTCACCGCCACCCCCGCCGACTCCCTCCGCCTCACCGTCGAGGGCGCGGACGCCGGCCAGGTGCCCCTGGACCGCACCAACCTCGCCGCCCGTGCCGCCTCCGCCCTCGCCGAACGGCACGGCATCGCGCCCGATGTCCATCTCCACATCGCCAAGGACATCCCCGTCGCGGGCGGTATGGCGGGCGGCAGCGCGGACGCCGCCGGGGCGCTGCTGGCCTGCGACGCGCTGTGGGGCACCAAGGCGACCCGCGCCGAACTCCTCGAGATCTGCGCCGACTTGGGCAGCGACATCCCGTTCAGCCTCGTCGGCGGCGTGGCCCTCGGCCGTGGCCGGGGCGAGCTGCTGACCCCGCTGGAGACCGGCGGCACCTTCCACTGGGTGTTCGCCGTCGCCGACGGCGGGCTCTCCACCCCCGCCGTCTACCGCGAATGCGACCGGCTCCGCGAGGCGTCCGGCGCGGGCGCGAGCGCCGCCGACGTCCCCGAGCCCGAGCCCTCCGAGGCGCTGCTGGACGCGCTGCGCACGGGCGATGCCACCGCGCTGGCCGCCGCCGTCTCCAACGATCTTCAGCCCGCCGCGCTCTCGCTGCGTCCCGCGCTCGCCGACACCCTGCGCGCCGGCGCGGACGCGGGCGCACTCGCCTCCCTCGTCTCGGGCTCCGGCCCGACCTGCGCCTTCCTGGCCAAGGACACCGAGGCCGCGCAGGCGGTGGCGGGCGCGCTGACCGCCTCGGGCACCTGCCGCACGGTCCGAATCACCTCCGGCCCGGTCCCCGGGGCACGGCTGGTCGGTGCCTGAGCCCTGGTCCTCGGGACGCGGCTGATGGGGGTGGTCCCCAGCGGGCGCGGCTGGTCAGGGGCCGAGGGCTGGCCCCGGGGGGCCTGAGCCCTGGCCCCCAGGGCGCGGCTGGTCGGGGCCTGAGCCCCGGTTCTCGGGGTGCTGCTGGTCAGGGTCTGAGTCCCGGGCCTCAGGGCGCGGTTGGTCGGGGCTTGAGCCCTGGCCCTCGGGGTGCTGCTGGTCAGGGTGGTCCCCAGCGGGCGCGGCTGGTCAGCCGAGCCCTGGCCCCGGGGCCCGAGCCCCGGTCGCCTGAGTCCCGGTCCCCGGGGCGCGGCTCGTCTGGGCCTGAGCATTGGTCTCCGGGGCGCGGTTGGTCCTGGTCTGAGTCCCGGCCCCGCGGCCGCGGCTGGTCAGGGCCCCAGCCCTGCCCCCGGGAGCCCAGCCCTGACCGTGGGAGCCCAGCCCTGGCCCCCGGGGCCCGAGCCCCGGCCCCCAGGGCGCAGCCGGTCGGGCCCGAGCCCCGGTCCCCAGGTCGCGCCTCCCCAGGCCCTGAGCGAGGCGCGCCGCGCGGCGACTACCCTGGGATGCCGATCGATCCGCGTAATGGAGTGTGATGGCGACCAACCTGGTCAACGTTGAATCCGTAGGCAAGGTGTACGGCACCCGTGCGCTGCTGGACGGCGTCTCCCTCGGGGTGAACGAGGGCGACCGCATCGGCGTCGTCGGCCGGAACGGCGACGGCAAGACCACGCTCATCCGGATCCTCGCCAAGCTGGAGCCCGCCGACGACGGCCGCGTGACCCACTCCGGTGATCTGCGGCTCGGCGTGCTCACCCAGCACGACTCCCTGGACCCCGGGGCCACCATCCGCCATGAGGTGATCGGCGATCTCGCCGACCACGAGTGGGCCGGTGACGCCAAGATCCGGGATGTGCTCACCGGGCTGTTCGGCGGGCTGGACCTGCCCGCTTTCCCCCAGGGGCTCGACACCGTCATCGGCCCGCTGTCCGGCGGTGAGCGCCGCCGTATCGCGCTCGCCAAGCTGCTGATCGCCGAGCAGGACCTGATCGTCCTCGACGAGCCCACCAACCACCTCGACGTCGAGGGCATTTCCTGGCTGGCCGGGCATCTGCGGGCCCGCCGCTCGGCCCTGGTGGTGGTCACCCACGACCGCTGGTTCCTGGACCAGGTCTGCACCCGGATGTGGGACGTCCAGCGCGGCGCCGTCCATGACTACGAGGGCGGCTACAGCGACTACGTCTTCGCCCGCGCCGAGCGCGAGCGCATCGCCGCCAGCGAGGAGGCCAAGCGGCAGAACCTGGTGCGCAAGGAGCTCGCCTGGCTGCGCCGTGGCGCCCCCGCCCGTACCAGCAAGCCCCGCTTCCGTATCGAGGCGGCCAACGCGCTGATCGCCGACGTGCCGCCGCCCCGCGACAGCGCCGAGCTGATGCGGTTCGCGAACTCCCGGCTCGGCAAGACCGTCTTCGACCTGGAGGACGTGACCGTCACCGCCGGGCCCAAGGTGCTGCTCAAGCATCTGACCTGGCAGCTGGGGCCCGGCGACCGGATCGGCCTGGTGGGGGTGAACGGCGCGGGCAAGACCTCGCTGCTGCGCGCCCTGTCCGAGGCCGCCCGCAGCGAGGGCGAACGGCAGCCCGCCGGGGGCCGGATCGCGGTCGGCAGGACCGTGAAGCTGGCGTATCTGTCGCAGGAGGTCGCCGAACTCGACCCGAACCTGCGGGTCCTGGAGGCCGTCGAGCAGGTGCGGCAGCGGGTGGACCTCGGCAAGGGCCGGGAGCTGACCGCCTCGCAGCTGTGCGAGAAGTTCGGCTTCACCAAGGAGAAGCAGTGGACCCCGGTCGGCGATCTGTCCGGCGGCGAGCGGCGCCGGCTCCAGATCCTGCGGCTGCTGATGGACGAGCCCAATGTGCTCTTCCTGGACGAGCCCACCAACGACCTGGACATCGAGACCCTGACCCAGCTGGAGGACCTGCTCGACGGCTGGCCCGGTTCGCTCGTGGTCATCAGCCACGACCGCTACTTCATCGAGCGCACCACCGACCGGGTGCTCGCGCTGCTGGGCGACGCCACCTTGCGGATGCTGCCGCGCGGTGTGGACGAGTACCTGGAGCGGCGGCAGCGGGTGCTGGCCGCGGCCGCCCCGGCCGCCGCCGCGCCCGCCAAGCGGAAGACCGACGAACAGGCCGCCCGGCAGCGGTCGGCGGCCGAGCAGCGCGCCGCCAAGAAGGAACTCCAGCGCATCGAGCGGCGCCTGGACCGGATCAGCGGGCAGGAGTCCGAGCTGCATACGCGGATCGCCGAGCACGCCACGGACTTCGCCAAGGTCGCCGAGCTCGATGCCCAACTGCGCGAGCTGACGGGGGAGCGGGACGAACTGGAGACCCGCTGGCTGGAGCTGGCCGACGACGCATGAGCCCCGGATGAGCACCGCACGAGCACCGGCTGAGCACCGGATAAGCGGTGAATGAGCGGTTGATGGGCGGCAGGCGGACAACGGACAAGCGGACGGGCCACCTCTCCATGTGAGTGGCCTGAAAGCATCGTGTGAAGAGGTTGTGCGGCGGTGGCGCGTGCCCTGGCAACGGTCGCGTCACAGGCCGGTCTCAGCTGGTCGATGACCTGGGCACTGGTCCCTATAACGCCCCTTACGGGTGATACAAAGAACTCCCGCCTGCCTTCCGCTCAATGGCGGGGTGCCCTGTCCGATTCGCTCCTTCCCGGAGGGTTTTGAACCACCGGGATCGCGGGGGAGGCCGGTCGGTCGATGGGCCCCGCATCTGAAGGACTTCGCATGTCACAGCCGCCTCCGCCGCCCAACCAGCCGCCGCAGGGTGGCTTCGGCGCGCCGCAGGATCCTGGTTACGGCTATCCGCAGCAGCCGCCCACGCCGCCTCCGGGCCAGCAGGGTTACGGCTATCCGCAGGCCCCCGGCCAGCCGCCGCAGGCTCCCGGCCAGCCGCCGCAGACCCCGCCTCCGCCGCCGTCGGCACCGCCGGCGCCGCCGCAGACGCCCCCGCAGGGCGCCGGCGGCTACGGCTACCCGGGGCAGCCGGCGTACGGCCAGCCGCCCCAGGGCGGCGCGTCGTCGCCGTACGCATCCGGCCAGCAGCCTTACGGGCAGCCGCAGTACGGCCAGCAGCCTTACGGACAGCCGCAATTCGGCCAGCCGCCGCAGGCCCAGTACCCCGGCGCTCCCGGCCCCGGCGGCCCCGGCGGCTCCGGCCAGTCCAAGCAGCGCATGGCGATCATCGTCAGCGTCGTGGTCGCGGTCGCCCTGATCATCGGCGGTGGCATCTGGTTCGCCACCCAGGAGGACGACGGCGGCGGCAGCGAGGCCAAGGGCAAGGACAAGCAGTCCAGCCAGGGCGGTTCGAAGGGTTCCTCGGGCGACGGGGACAAGCCCGCCGAGGCCGTCGACGCCAAGCTGCTCAACAAGGTCCCGATGCCCAAGGTCTCCGACCAGGTCACCGTCGAGGGCATGTGGGTCACCGACGACGCCTTCGTGAAGGCCGGTGTCTACAAGATCGTCGGCTATCCGCTGAGCGGCGGCGCCGCGAAGTGGACGATCCCGCTGGACGGCGCGGTCTGCTGGTCCTCGGACCACCTCACCAAGGACGGGCTGACCACGGTCCTCTACCAGGAGGCCAAGCCGTCGGCCGCCGACAAGTACCCCAGCTGCACCGAGGTCGGGCTGCTCGACCTGAAGAACGGCAAGATGCTGTGGCACCGGAACGTCAAGGAGGGTGACTCGAAGATCTCCTTCGACGAGGTCACCATCGGCGGCGGCACGGTGGCCGCGGGCGGCACCAGCGGCGGCGCCGCCTGGTCCAGCTCGGGCCAGGCGCTGTGGAAGCCCAAGTCGGGCGAGCAGTGCTCGGACGACGGCTACGCGGGCGGCGAGGACAAGCTGGTCGCGGTGCGCCGCTGCGGCGACTACGACAACCCGCAGATCCAGGTCCAGACGCTGAACCCGAAGACGGGCGCGGTGAAGTCGGCCTACAAGGTCTCGCAGGGCATCGACTACGTCCATGTCGCCTCCACCGACCCGCTGGTGATCGGCCTGGACGCCGGTGACTCGACCGGCTCGGCGGTCTCGGACTTCCTGTCCATCGACGACAGCGCCAAGACCGGCAAGGTGCTCGGCAAGATCGGTACCGAGAACGGCAAGTACGACGCCAAGTGCGAGTCGACCAACGTCGAGGGCTGCCGGAAGATCGCCGTCTCCAAGTCGGCCAAGACCCTCTTCCTCGGCTCCGAGGACCGCACCGACTCCAGCGCCGCGACGGCCAACGAGGTCGTGGCCTTCAGCCTGGAGAACGGCAAGCCGATCGGGAAGACCGACGGGGTCAAGGGCGCCGCGCTCACCCCGCTCGGGCTCGACGCGGACGGCTCCGTCCTCGCCTACCAGGAGAGCACCTGGGAGGCAGGCGGCGCGGTCTGGCGGATCGACCCCAAGTCGTACGCCAAGACCAAGCTGCTCCAGAACCCCGTCACCAGCCATGAGCTGGAGTCGAAGTTCAGCCCCAGCTACTCGGAGATCATCTACTCCGCGGAGCACCTCTACCTGAGCGACGTCTACGCCAGCAAGCCCTCGGGCACCTACGACCGGGACGACCCGCTGGCGCTCGTCTTCGGCGCGAGCTGACCCTCGGCGTCCGCCGAACCAGCCCACGGCGGCCCCGCCCGTACCCACCGTACGGGCGGGGCCGCCGCTTTGCGCGCCGGCGGAGCGCCGGGGTGCGCGCCCCCGCGGAACCCGGCCGCAGCGATCCGATTGGGGCGTCAACCAGACGTCAAGTAGGCACGAATGGCCGGGATTTCGGCATTCCGAGGGGCTTCTCCCCGGTAAGGGGCGCGCAACGTCGAACAAGCGTGTAGCTTTCCCCCCTGAGCGAATGGGGGGAGCTCATGGGCGTGCGACTCATGGTGGTCGACGATCACCGTCTGCTCGCGGAGGCGCTCGCCTCGGCGCTGAAGCTGCGCGGGCACCGGGTGCTCGCCGCGGCGGCGCCGAGCGCGGGCGCGGCGGACCTGGTGGTGAGCCGGGCGCCGGAGGTGTGCCTGCTGGGCACGGCGGCACCCGCCGAACCGGGGGTGTTCGACCCGGTGATGCGGATCAAGAAGGAGCGGCCGCAGGTCGCGGTGGTGGTGCTCGGCCCGGTGCCGAGCCCGCGCGGCATAGCCGCCGCCTTCGCCGCCGGGGCCTCCGGCTATGTGCGCCACGACGAGCGGATCGAGGGTGTCGAACGCGCCATGATGAAGGCGCGGGCGGGCGAGGCGGCCGTGGCGCCGCAGCTGCTCCAGGGGGCGTTCGCGGAGCTGCTCAACCCCGCGGCCCAGCCCGACGACGAGGGTGCCCGGCTGCTGCGCATGCTGACCCCGCGCGAGGTGGAGGTGCTGGTGCGGGTCGCCGAGGGCGAGGACACCCGGCTGATCGCGGCGGGCATGGGGATCGCCCCCAGTACGGCCCGCACCCATGTGCAGCGGGTGCTGATGAAGCTCGGGGTGGGCTCGCGGCTGGAGGCGGCGGCCCTGGCCGCGCGCACCGGGCTGCTGGACCGCGCCGCGTCCCGCCGTACGACCGAGGAGCCCCCGCCCCGGCCGCCCGCGTCGCCCCGGCCGCCCGCGTCGGCGCCGTAGCGCGCGCTGCCGCCGTAGCCCGTACCGGCGCCGCCAGCCGTACCGGCGGGGTGGCCCGTGCGCCGCTCAGCCCTCCCCGGTCCCGGTGCCGCTCCCGGTGCCGGTGCCGGTTCCGGCTCCCGGCCCGTTCCCGGGCCGGGAGGGCTCCGGCTTGGGCACGGCCCCGGGGGCGGACAGTGGCCTGAGCTTCATCCAGAGCAGGAAGAGCAGGCCGACCGCGAGCACGCACCATCCGGTCCAGAGGTTGATGTTGATGCCCGACGCCTTCTTCACATCCGCGTCGGAGGCGGTGTACCCGGCGATGAGGACGATGATCCCGTAGACCACGAACAGCCCGCCGATGATGCGCCGCACATCGAACAGCCGGGCCGCGGTCGCCGACCTCTCCGCCAGCTCCTCGACCTCGTGCCGGTATTCGTACTCCTCACTCATGGTGTGGACTCCTTGTCCGCCGGAGGGTCACAGCGAGAACGGGATGTAGCACACGGCCGCGAGGATCAGCGCGCTCCAGCCCAGCACGGCCGGGCGCCGGTACCACGCCTCGTCGCCCGGCGCCGGTGGCTCGGCCACACCGGGCGCGGTGGTGCCGTAGACCAGACCGGCCAGCGACTCCACCGGCTTGGGCTTGGTGAACAAGGTCACCGCGATCATCACCACCCCGCCGACCACGAAGGCCACGATGGCGGAGACGAAGTTGGCGCCCTGGTCGCTGGGGATGGAGATGACGTCCGCCCGGTAGAGCCAGAAGTAGTTGATCAGCGCGGCGAGCGTGCCGCAGAGCAGCCCCCAGAACCCGGCCGGTGCGGTGGCCCGCCTCCAGAACATCCCGATGATGAAGACGCAGAACAGCGGCACGTTGAAGAACGAGAACAGGGTCTGGAGGTAGTTCATGATGTTGCTGAAGGAGGAGGCGATGAAGGCCGTGCCCATACCGGCCAGCACCCCGATCGCCGTCACCACCCGCCCGGTCAGCAGGTAGTACCCGTCCGACCGGTTCCGCTGGATGTACGCCCGCCAGATGTCGTGGGTGAAGACCGTGTTGAAGGACGACACATTGGCCGCCATGCCCGCCATGAAGGCGGCCAGCAGCCCGGTCACCGCGAGCCCCAGCACCCCGTTCGGCAGCAGCTCGCTCATCAGCAGCGGAATCGCGTCGTTGTACTGGAGACCGCTCTTCTTCGAACCGATGTCCGGCCGCAGGACCAGGGAGATCAGTCCGGGCACCACCACGATCAGCGGGATGAGCACCTTCGGGAAGGCGGCGATCAGCGGGGTGCGCCGGGCGGCCGAGAGATTCCTGGCCGACAGGGCGCGCTGCACCTCGGCGAAGTTGGTCGTCCAGTAGCCGAAGCTCAGACAGAAGCCGAGGCCCAGCACGATGGTCAGCCAGTTGGCCCCCAGCGGGTTGGCGGAGCCGATGCCGGTGCCGCCCCAGGCGGAGACGAAGTTGGGGCCGTGGGAGGCCACGAGTGAGTCCTTGAGCCCGCCGAAGCCGCCGATCCGCCTGAGGCCGACGACGGTGAGCGGGATCAGGGCGGCCAGGATCACGAAGAACTGGAGCACCTCGTTGTAGATCGCCGAGGAGAGCCCGCCCAGTGTGATGTACGCGAGCACGAAGAGCCCCGCGACCACGATGGCCACCCACTGCGGCCAGCCGAGCAGGGCCTCCACCACGATCGCCATCGCGTAGAGGTTCACCCCCGCGATCAGCACCGACGCCACCGAGAAGATGATCGAGCTGAGGAGGTGCGAGGACGGTCCGTAGCGGTGCAGCAGGAACTCGGGCACGGACCGTACCTTGGAACCGTAGTAGAACGGCATCATCACCAGGCCGAGGAAGACCATGGCCGGAATGGCCCCGACCCAGTACCAGTGCACGGTGTACACACCGTACTGCGCGCCGTTGGCGGCCATGCCCAGGATCTCCAGGGCGCCCAGATTCGCGGCGACGAAGGCCAGACCGGTGACCCACGCGGGCAGCGACCGGCCGGAGAGAAAGAAGTCGAGGCTGGTCTTGACGCTCGCTCTGGCGGCGAATCCCACGCCCAGGACGACGGCGAAATAGAGGATCAGGATCGTGTAGTCGAGCGCATTGGTGGGGAGCCGGAGCCCTTCTGCCAGATAGTGCATGGTCTCGCCTCATCGCCTGAACGGAATGCAGCAGAAACGTTCGGTGAACGTATCCGAATTCTTGTGGTTTGTCCGAGCACCCTCCCCGCGCATTGACGACGCTGTTGGCTTGTGGTTCATTATGTTGAGTTGTGTTGGGTGCATCTGACAGGAGCTGGCGGAGTGAAGAAGACGGCGACGCGGCTCGCGGACGGACGCGAGCTGATCTATTACGACGCGCGCGACGACGCGGTGCGCGACGCCGTCGACCAGCGGCCGCTCGACCCCATCGCGACCCGCTCGGAGATCCGGCACGACCGCCTGCTCGGCGACCGGGTGGCGATCGCCTCCCACCGCCAGGCGCGCACCTACCACCCGCCGGCCGACGAATGCCCGCTGTGCCCCTCCCGTGAGGGCCGGCACAGCGAGATCCCCGCCGCCGACTACGACGTCGTGGTCTTCGAGAACCGCTTCCCGTCACTGGCCGGTGACTCGGGCCGGTGCGAGGTCGTGTGCTTCACCTCCGACCACGACGCCTCCTTCGCCGACCTCGACGCCGAACAGGCCGCGCTGGTGCTCGACGCCTGGACCGACCGCACCGCCGAGCTGGCCCACCACCCCGCCGTGGAGCAGGTCTTCTGCTTCGAGAACCGCGGTGAGGAGATCGGCGTCACCCTCGGCCATCCGCACGGCCAGATCTACGGCTATCCCTTTGTGACCCCTCGCACACAGCTGATGCTCCGCTCGCTCGGCGAGCACCGTGAGGCCACCGGTCGGAATCTGTTCGATGATGTGGTCGCCGATGAGCTGGCCGACGGGCGCCGGGTGGTGCTCGACGGTGAGCACTGGGTCGCGTTCGTCCCGTACGCCGCCCACTGGCCCTATGAGGTGCACCTCTACCCGAAGCGCCGGGTCCCGGACCTGCCCGCGCTCGACGAGGCCGCGCGCACAGAGTTTCCACAGATGTATCTGGAACTCTTGAAGCGCTTCGACCGGATTTTCGGTGAAGGTGAGCCGCCCACGCCCTACATCTCCGCCTGGCACCAGGCGCCGTACCACCTGACCGACCGCGGTGAATTCGCACTTCACCTCGAGCTTTTCACCATCCGCCGCACTTCCGGCAAGCTGAAGTTTCTCGCGGGTTCCGAATCCGGCATGAATGTGTTCATCAACGATGTGCCGCCGGAGGCCGCGGCCGAACGACTGCGAGAGGTAGCGAGCAAGTGAGCAATGCGCAGCAGAAGAAGTACCTGGTCACCGGCGGTGCCGGCTATGTCGGCAGCGTGGTCGCGGCGCATCTGCTCGAAGCCGGGCACCGGGTGACGGTGCTCGACGACCTGTCCACCGGCCACCGCGCCGGGGTCCCCGAGGGCGCGGAGTTCATCGAGGGCCGCATCCAGGACGCCGCCAAGTGGCTCGACCACTCCTACGACGGCGTCCTGCACTTCGCGGCGTTCTCCCAGGTCGGCGAGTCCGTCGTCAACCCCGAGAAGTACTGGGTCAACAATGTGGGCGGCACCACCGATCTGCTCGCCGCGATGCGCGACGCCGGGGTGCGCACCCTCGTCTTCTCCTCCACCGCCGCCACCTACGGCGAACCCGACCAGGTCCTGATCACCGAGGACCTCCCGACCGCGCCCACCAATCCCTACGGGGCCAGCAAGCTGGCCGTCGACCACATGATCAGCGGCGAATGCGCCGCCCACGGTCTGGCCGCGGTCTCCCTGCGCTACTTCAACGTCGCGGGCGCCTACGGGGCCTACGGCGAGCGCCATGACCCCGAGTCCCATCTCATCCCCCTGGTGCTCCAGGTCGCCCAGGGCCGGCGCGAGGCCATCTCCGTCTTCGGCGACGACTACGCCACCCCCGACGGCACCTGCGTCCGCGACTACATCCACGTCGCCGACCTCGCCGACGCCCACCTGCTCGCCCTCGGCGCGGCCTCCTCCGGCGAGCACCTCATCTGCAACCTCGGCAACGGCAACGGCTTCTCCGTCCGCGAGGTCATCGAGACGGTGCGCCAGGTCACCGGCCACCCCATCCCGGAGATCGCCGCCCCGCGCCGCGGCGGCGACCCGGCGGTCCTGGTGGCCTCCGCCGAGCGCGCCAAGGAGCGCCTGGGCTGGCGCCCGACCCGCGCCGACCTGGCCGGAATCGTCGCGGACGCATGGGAGTTCGCGCAGCGGAGGGAGAGTCAGTGACGGACGAGCACGGCCCCGGGCGGGTCACGGCGGGGTTCCGCGAGGTCTACGGCACCGAGCCCGGCGGCGTCTGGGCGGCGCCGGGCCGGGTCAATCTGATCGGCGAGCACACCGACTACAACGACGGCTTCGTGATGCCGCTCGCCCTGCCCCACACCTGCCTGGCCGCCGCCTCCCCGCGTACCGACGGGGTGCTGCGGCTGCACTCGGGCGACGTCCCGGGCGGGGTCGTCGAGCTGCGGGTCGAGGAGCTGACGCCGGTCGCGGACGGCACCGGCGGCGGCGACCACGGCGGCTGGGCGGCCTATCCGGCCGGAGTGGTCTGGGCGCTGCGCGAGGCGGGGCTGCTGACGGGCGCGGCCGGCGGTGCCGAGCTGCACTTCGAGTCCACCGTGCCCACCGGCGCCGGCCTTTCGTCGTCCGCCGCGCTGGAGGTCGTCACGGCCACCGCGCTGAACGACCTGTACGGACTGGGGCTCACCCCGCCGCGCATCGCCCAGCTGTGCCAGCGCGCGGAGAACGCGTTCGTGGGCGTGCCCTGCGGGATCATGGACCAGATGGCGTCGGCGTGCTGCACCGAGGGGCACGCCCTCTTCCTCGACGCCCGTGATCTCACCCAGCGTCAGGTGCCGTTCGACCTGGCGGCGGAGGGGCTGCGGCTGCTGGTCGTGGACACCCGCGTCAAGCACGAACTGGGCGACGGCGCCTATGCGAACCGGCGGGCCGCCTGCGAGGCGGCCGCGCGGGCGCTCGGGGTGCGGGCGCTGCGCGATGTGCCCTTCGACGGGCTGGAGGCGGCGCTCGCCGAGCTGGAGCGGCTGGGCTGCGACGCGGTCACCCGGCGCCGGGTGCGCCATGTGGTCACCGAGGACCGCAGGGTGGAGGAGGTCATCGAGCGGCTGGACGCGGGGGACACCCGGTCCATCGGACCGGTGCTGACCGCCGGGCACGCCTCCTGCCGCGACGACTTCGAGATCTCCTGCGCCGAGCTCGACCTCGTCGTGGAGACGGCGAACGCGGCGGGTGCGCTCGGGGCGCGGATGACCGGCGGCGGCTTCGGTGGCTCGGCCATCGTGCTGGTGGCGGAGGGGGACGCGGAGGCGGTGAGCAAGGCGGTGACCGAGGCGTTCGGCGTGGCCGGCCACCGGGCTCCGCGGATCTTCCCGGCGGTGCCCAGCTCGGGGGCGCGAGGGCTGTGACGGGCGGGTGCGACGACTGAAGCCGGGGAGCCGGGCCGTCGCACCATCCCCCTTGATCGCTCCTCGGTGGATTTCCATCGCTCGTAGATCACCGACTCCTCAAGAGCGAACAAGAAACGCACAGTGAACAGCCGAGAGCGGTCAGTTTCGCTAATCCGCTTCCGATATGAGACCACGGCCTTACTCTGAGTACAGTGTCGGTGGGGGCCGACGCTTATCAGGGGGCGAGACAGTCAGGTACGACGCCCGGGGCGGGGTAGCAATCAGAGCACGGCGGCGGCCGTGCGGGTTGTGGTGACCTTGCGCCGGGCGCCGTACCCGCACTGTTTCTCGGTGTATCCGGGATCTTCATCCGGCGACGTGGGGGGTTGTTCGTGGCACGTATTCGGGTTCTCGTGGTCGACGACCATCGTATTTTCGCCGAGTCCTTGGCGGCCGCCCTCGCGGCGGAGCAGGACGTGGACGTGGCGGCGGCCGGAAGCGGCCCGGCGGCGCTGCGCTGTCTGGAGCGCGCGGCGGCCGAGGGGCGCCGCTTCGACATTCTGCTGGTCGACGCCGATCTGGGCACGGCCGCCGATGGCGCGGGGCCACCGTTCCCCGCGTCGGCCGAGCCGGCCTACGGCGGGGCCAACGGCACACCGCACACCGGCATCCACGGCGGGCCGCATGGCGGGCCGTACGGCGGGGCCCATGGCGGGCCGCACGGCGGCCCCGCCCGGGCGGTGAACGGCCGGGCGGCCGACGGCATATCGCTCGTCGGCGCGGTCCGCTCCGCACAGCCGGGGGTGCGCACCGTGGTGCTGGCCGAGCGCGACGATCCGCGCCGCGCGGCGGCGGCGCTCCAGGCCGGGGCGTCCGGCTGGGTCGCCAAGGACTGCTCACTGGTCCGGCTGCTCGCGGTCATCCGGGGGGTGCTGCGGGACGAGACACATCTGCCGCCCGCCCTGCTCACCGGCGTTCTGCGGGAGTTGACGGCCGCCCGTAAGCACCGCACAGAAAGCGAGCGGCTGGTCGAGTCGCTGACACCGCGTGAGCGGGAGGTGCTGCGCTGCATGGTGGCCGGGCTCGGCCGTAAGGCCGTCGCCGAGCGGCTCTTCCTCTCCCCGCACACCGTCCGCACCCATATGCAGAATGTGCTGGGCAAGCTGGGTGTGCACTCCACACTGGCGGCCGTGGCGCTGGCCCGGCGCGCGGGCGTGGGCCCCGTCGACCTAGCCGGGGAGATTGTCGAACGGGGCGGTCAACTGGCGTAGCAGCGCGGCCAGTTCGGCGCGCTGGGCCTGGGAGAGCTCGGCCAGGATGGCGTGCTCATGGTCCAGCAGCCCGGCCAGAGCCTGATCGGCGCGGTCACGTCCTTCGGCGGTCAGCCGGACCAGCACACCGCGCCGGTCGCTCGGGTCGGGCCCCCGCTCGACCAGCCCCTTCTTGGCGAGCCGGTCGATGCGGTTGGTCATGGTGCCCGAGGTGACCAGGGTCTGGGTCAGCAGCTGCCCGGGGGAGAGCTGATACGGGGACCCGGCCCGGCGCAGCGAGGTCAGGACGTCGAACTCCCAGGGCTCCAGATTGTGCTCGGCGAAGGCGATCCGCCGTGCCCGGTCGAGATGGCGGGCGAGCCGGCTGACCCGGCTGAGCACTTCGAGCGGTTCCACATCGAGGTCGGGGCGTTCCCGCCGCCACGCCGCGACCAGCCGATCGACCTCGTCCTCCATGGCGATCAGTGTAGTGGGTCTGTCGACATGAAGTCTCTTGACATCAAGAGATACCGTGGACCACGGTAAGGCGCGGGGCCGAGACACGGCGGCCACGGCGTCCCATACCGACCGTACCCACAGGGGGAAGACCATGACCACCGCGCCCAACTGGGATCCCCGGCAGTATCTGCGCCATGCCGGCCACCGCACCCGGCCCTTCCTGGACCTGCTGGCTCGCGTCCCCGAGCTGCCCACCGACCCCGGCCGCCCGCCCCGCATCGCCGACCTGGGCTGCGGCCCCGGCAATGTCACCGTGCTGCTCTTCGACCGCTGGCCCGACGCCCATGTCACCGGCCTGGACAACTCCGCCGAGATGCTCGCCGAGGCCCAGCCCCTCGCGGGCCCCACCACCGGCGGCGGCCGCCTCGACCTCCGCCGCGCCGATGTGCGCAGCTGGGCGCCCGACGAGCCCTACGACCTGATCGTCTCCAACGCCGCCCTCCAGTGGGCCCCCGGCCACGCCGACTCCTTCCGGACCTGGCTGACCGGACTGCGCCCCGGCGGCACCCTCGCCTTCCAGGTCCCCGGCAACTTCACCGCCCCCAGCCACACCCTGCTGCGCGACCTGTGCAACGCCCCCGAGTGGCGCGACCGCCTCGCCGACCACCTCCGCGACCCGGCCTCCGTCCTGGAGCCCACCGAGTACCTGGAGCGCCTGGCCGCCCTCGGCTGCGAGGTCGACGCCTGGGAGACCACCTATGTGCAGGTCCTGACCGGCCCCGACCCGGTCCTCGACTGGGTCAAGGGCACCGCCCTGCGCCCGGTCCTGACCGCCCTCGCCGACGACCCGCCCGCCCGCGACCGCTTCCTCACCACCTACGCCGCCCTCCTCCGCGACGCCTACCCCACCGGCCCGCACGGCACGGCCTTCCCCTTCCGCCGGATCTTCGTCGTGGCCCACACGGCCTGACCTCCTGGATCCGATCGGGTGATATCACCCGATCAGATGATTGATTCTCAGTTTGCCGTGATGGGCCTTTATGGACGCATAGCGTCACGGTGTCGCTTGTGCCGTAGTGGCGTCGGCGCCCAGACTGATGGAGGAGGTGCTTCACGATGACCGCTCTCGCACACGAGCAGTGCCCCACCGTGGACGACGGCTTGTCCCCGGCCGCCGAGCCCGAGGTCCGGGACCTGGACGAGGTGCTGTGGCAGGCGTGGAAGGCCATGGAACTCCCCGAGGGCTACCGGGCCGAGATCGTCGAGGAGTTCATCGAGGTGTCGCCCACCGGCCGTCGCCGTCATACCGTGATCATCAACCGCCTCCGCCGGGCCCTGGAGGCTCATCTCGCGGATGGTGACCATGCCGCCTACCAGGACGGCAATCTCATCTACCGTCGCAAGGTGTGGATCCCCGACCTCTTCATCGCCCCCGAAGATCTTGACGAGATCCCCGACGAAGAAGACCTCGGAGTGGACGCGAGCGGTGTCCGGGCCGTCTTCGAGGTGGTCTCGCCTGGACGCGAAGCCCAGGCACGCGACAGAAAGCGCAAGCGTCGTGCCTATGCCCGCGCGGGCATCCCGCTCTACGTCCTGATCGACGACTTCGACGGCGACGGGACGGTCGTCATCCTCACGACACCCGACCCCGACAAGGCCGTCTACGCCGATGAGCACCGCGTGCCCTACGGCACCGACGCCGTCGTTCCCGACGGCCCCGCGAAGGGGCTCGTCATCGGGGAGGCCATCGTCAGGTCCTAGCGGAGCGGACCCCCGTCGTCAGCTCTTGCGGTGGCCTATCAGGCGCGGTTTCGGTTCCAGCCCGTCCAGGCCGTGCCAGGCCAGGTTGACCAGGTGGGCGGCGACCTCGGCCTTCTTCGGTTTGCGGACGTCCAGCCACCACTGGCCCGTCAGCGCCACCATGCCCACGAGCGCCTGCGCGTAGAGCGGGGCCAGTTTGGGGTCGAAGCCGCGGGCCTTGAACTCCAGGCCCAGGATGTCCTCCACCTGGGTGGCGATATCGCTGATCAGCGAGGCGAAGGTGCCCGTCGACTGGGCGACGGGGGAGTCGCGGACCAGGATCCGGAAGCCGTCCGTGTACTCCTCGATGTAGTCCAGAAGGGCGAACGTGGCCTGTTCGCACAGCTCCCGCGGATGGCCCGCGGTCAGCGATGTGGTGACCATGTCCAGCATCCGCCGCATCTCGCGGTCCACGACGACCGCGTACAGCCCCTCCTTGCCGCCGAAGTGCTCGTACACCACCGGCTTGGAGACCCCGGCCTTCGCCGCGATCTCCTCCACCGAGGTGCCTTCGAAGCCACGCTCGGCGAAGAGCGTGCGACCGATGTCCAGCAGCTGCTCCCGGCGCTCCTTGCCGGTCATCCGGACCCGGCGGGGCCGCCGGGTCCCGGTTCCGGAGGACCGGCCGGCCCGGCCCGGCCGGTCGTTTTCACCGCTGGTATCACTGTCGGTCGCCACGCTCTCCATCATGCCGCTCCGGCGGTCTCCCCCTGACGGCGGGCGTCGATACGGGCCTGGCTGGGCCACCGGACGTCATACGCCCAGCCCGCCTTCTCGAACCAGCGGATGATCCGGGCGCTGGAGTCCAGCTGCCCCTTCATCACACCGTGCCGGGCGCAGGTCGGGTCCGCGTGGTGCAGGTTGTGCCAGGACTCGCCGCACGAGAGCACCGCCAGCCACCACACATTGCCGGAGCGGTCCCGCGACTTGAACGGGCGCTTGCCCACCGCATGGCAGATCGAGTTGATCGACCAGGTCACATGGTGCAGCAGAGCCACTCGGACCAGGGACCCCCAGAAAAAGGCGGTCAACGCGCCCTGCCAGGACCAGGTGGCCAGTCCGCCGATCAGCGGGGGCAGCATCAGCGAGACCACGGTCCACACCACGAACTGCCGGGAGATCGCCCGGACGGCACCGTCCTTGATCAGATCCGGTGCGTACTTGTACTGCGGGGTCTGCTCCTCATCGAACATCCAGGCGATATGCGCCCACCACAACCCCTTCAGCAGGGCCGGAACGGTCTCGCCGTAGCGCCACGGGGAGTGCGGGTCGCCCTCCGCGTCGGAGAACTTGTGGTGCTTGCGGTGATCGGCCACCCAGCGGACCAGCGGTCCCTCCACGGCCAGCGACCCGGCGATCGCCAGCGCGATCCGCAGCGGCCGCTTGGCCTTGAACGAGCCATGGGTGAAGTAGCGGTGGAAGCCGATCGTGATGCCGTGGCAGCCGATGAAGTACATCGACGCCAGCAGCGCCAGATCCAGCCAGCTGACCCCCCAGCCCCAGGCCAGGGGAATCGCCGCGACCAGCGCGACGAAGGGGACGGTGATGAACAGGAGCAGAGTGATCTGTTCGATGGAGCGCTTGTTGTCCCCGCCGAGCGTGGCGGAGGGAAGCGGGGCCTCCGGGGCCTTCGGCGTGTCGTTGACCACGTCGGGGCTTGCAGTCATGGGATCCCTCGTGGGGCTCGGGGCATGGCTACGGATCCGTAACCTACGGCGTCGTAAGTATGGCAGGGCCGGGAAGCGGGGCAATAGGGCTCTGGTTTCTCCCAGGGGTGTGCCGCCTATCCTGGGGGCGTCGGACAGCGCGGTCCGCACATGGCCGAAAGCACCGGGTCAGCAGCCCGCGGCGCCCGCCGCGCAAGCCCTGATGCCGCGCTTCGAACTCCGTTCACTGCAAGGAGCCCGCACCTGTGAGCAGTGCCGACCACACCAATGCCGCCCTGCGTGCCGATATCCGCCGTTTGGGTGACCTGCTCGGCGAGACCCTCGTCCGCCAGGAGGGGCCCGGCCTCCTCGAACTGGTCGAGCGCGTCCGTGCCCTCACCCGCAGTGACGGCGAGGCCGCCGCCGAACTGCTCGGCTCCACCGACCTCCAGACCGCCGCCAAGCTGGTCCGCGCCTTCTCCACCTACTTCCACCTGGCGAACGTCACCGAACAGGTGCACCGCGGCCGCGAGCTGCGCGCCCGCCGCGCCGCCGAGGGCGGCATCCTCGCCCGCACCGCCGACCAGCTCAAGGACGCCGATCCCGAGCACCTCCGGCAGACCGTCGCCAACCTGGGCGTACGTCCCGTCTTCACCGCCCACCCCACCGAGGCCGCCCGCCGCACGGTCCTCACCAAGCTGCGCCGCATCGCCGAACTGCTCGACACCCTCGCCGTCAGCGGCGACGCCCGCCGCGCCGATCTGCGGCTCGCCGAGAACATCGACCTGCTCTGGCAGACGGACGAGCTGCGGGTCGCCCGCCCCGAACCCGCAGACGAGGCCCGCAACGCCATCTACTACCTGGACGAGCTGCACGCGGGCGCGGTCGGCGACGTGCTGGAGGACCTCAGCGCCGAGCTCGAGCGCGTCGGCGTCGAGCTGCCCGCCACCACCCGCCCCCTCACCTTCGGCACCTGGATCGGCGGCGACCGCGACGGCAACCCCAATGTCACCCCCGAGGTGACCCGCGACGTGCTGATCCTCCAGCATGAGCACGGCATCACCGACGCGCTGGAGATCATCGACGATCTGCGCGCCGCGCTCTCCAGCTCCATCCGCAACACCGGCGCCTCCGAGGAGCTCCTCGCCTCCCTCCAGCGCGACCTCGAACAGCTGCCGGAGATCAGCCCGCGCTACAAGCGGCTCAACGCCGAGGAGCCCTACCGGCTCAAGGCCACCTGCATGCGGCAGAAGCTCGTCAACACCCGCGAGCGGCTCGCCGGTGACACCCCGCACCAGCCCGGCCGCGACTACCTCGGCTCCGGCGAACTCCTCGCCGACCTCCACCTCATCCAGGACTCCCTGCGCGCCCACCGCGGTCAGCTCATCGCCGGCGGCCGGCTCGAACGCTCCATCCGCACCCTCGCGGCCTTCGGCCTCCAGCTCGCCACGATGGACGTTCGCGAACACGCCGACGCCCACCACCACGCCCTCGGCCAGCTCTTCGACCGGCTCGGCGAGGAATCCTGGCGCTACGCCGACATGCCGCGCGACTACCGCCGCAAGCTGCTCGCCAAGGAGCTGCGCTCCCGGCGCCCGCTCGCCCCCACCCCGGCGCCCCTCGACGCCGCAGGTGCCAAGACTCTCGGCGTCTTCCACACCATCCGCGAATCCTTCGAGCGCTTCGGCCCCGAGATCGTGGAGTCCTACATCATCTCCATGTGCCAGGGCTCCGACGACGTCTTCGCCGCCGCCGTCCTCGCCCGCGAGGCGGGGCTCATCGACCTCCACGCGGGCTGGGCCAAGATCGGCATCGTTCCGCTGCTGGAGACCACCGAAGAGCTCAAGATCGCTGACAAGCTCCTCGACGAGATGCTCGCCGACCCCTCCTACCGGCGGCTCGTCGCCCTCCGCGGCGATGTCCAGGAGGTCATGCTCGGCTACTCCGACTCGTCCAAGTTCGGCGGTATCACCACCTCCCAGTGGGAGATCCACCGCGCCCAGCGGCTGCTGCGCGACGTCGCCCACCGGCACGGCGTACGGCTGCGGCTCTTCCACGGCCGCGGCGGCACCGTCGGCCGCGGCGGCGGCCCCACCCACGACGCGATCCTCGCCCAGCCGTGGGGCACCCTCGAAGGCGAGATCAAGGTCACCGAACAGGGCGAGGTCATCTCCGACAAGTACCTCGTGCCCTCGCTCGCCCGCGAGAACCTGGAGCTCACGGTCGCCGCCACGCTCCAGGCGTCCGCCCTGCACACCGCGCCCCGCCAGTCCGTCGAGGCGCTCGCCCGCTGGGACGCGGCCATGGAGACGGTCTCCGAGGCCGCCCACGGCGCCTACCGCGCGCTCGTGGACGACCCCGACCTGCCCGCGTACTTCTTCGCCTCCACCCCGGTCGACCAGCTCGCCGAGCTCCACCTGGGCTCCCGGCCCTCCCGCCGCCCCGACTCCGGCGCCGGCCTCGACGGGCTGCGGGCCATCCCGTGGGTGTTCGGCTGGACCCAGTCCCGGCAGATCGTCCCCGGCTGGTTCGGCGTCGGCTCCGGCCTCAAGGCCGCCCGCGAGGCCGGGCTCGACGGCGTCCTGGACGAAATGCACCAGCACTGGCACTTCTTCCGCAACTTCCTCTCCAACGTCGGGATGACGCTGGCCAAGACCGACCTGCGGATCGCCCAGCACTACGTGGACACGCTGGTCCCCGATGAGCTGAAGCACGTCTTCGAGGTGATCCAGGAGGAGCACGAGCTGACGGTGCGGGAAGTGCTGCGCATCACCGGTGAGCGGGAGCTCCTCGACTCCAACCCGGTGCTGAAGCAGACCTTCCACGTCCGGGACGCCTACCTCGACCCGATCTCGTACCTCCAGGTCACCCTGCTGCACCGCCAGCGCACCGCGCGCGAACGGGGCGAGGAGCCCGACCCGCTGCTCGGCCGCGCGCTCCTCCTCACGGTCAACGGCGTCGCGGCGGGCCTCCGCAACACGGGCTGAACAAAGGGGTGGCCCGGATACCGGGCGGGGCCCGCTCCCCAGGGGGAGCGGGCCCCGCCCGGTGCTCATAGAAGATGAAGGCCCCGGGGGCTGGCGCCCCCGGCCCCCCGCCAGGCAGCAGGCTCCGCCGCTGTCCCACGGCCGCGCAGGTCGCCCCGGCAGCGGCCGGTCGGCTCCCCGCCCCACTTCGCGGCCCGCAGCCATCGCTCGCCGGTGGGCGGTCGGCCAAACCGTCCTGCGGCTGGGCGGCCCACTGGAGACCCCGGCCTCGCGGCCCACGATCGCCGCTCGACGATGCCCGCCCGGTCCGCCGCGCAGGCACCTCTTCTCCGCCGCGACGTCGAGGACCCCTAGGGCCCCTAGGGCGGTGTCCGGCGATCCCGAGCGACCTGGACCACGCGACCGGTCGCACGATGGCGGGGTGACTTCTTTTCCGCCGCGGCGGTGAGGACCCCCACGGTGGTCTCCGGCGGTGCCGAGCGGCCTGCGCCACGGGCCCCGTGGCACGACGGCGGGGTGGTTTCTCTTCCCCGCCGCGATGGCGAGGACCCCGGTGCTGGTGTTCGGCGGTGCCCAGCGGTCCGCGCCACGGGGCTGGTCACGCCACGGTGGGATGGCTCCTTTCTCCGCCGCGACGGTGAGGACCTCAATGCTGGAGTCCGGCGGTGCCGAGCGGTCCGCGCCACGGGGCCGGTCGCACGACGGTGGGGTGGTTTCCCTTCTCCGCTGCGATGGCGAGCCCTTCTCCGCCGCGACGGCGAGGACTCCCACGGCGGAGTCCGGCGGTGCCGAGCTGCCCGCGCCACCGGGCCGGTTCATACCACGGTGGGTGGTCCCGGGATGGAGGGTGAGCTCACGACGACGAGGGGGCGGGGCAGCGCTACAGCGTAAGCGTGGCGAAGGACGCGCCCAGTAGCGCCACGCCCAGCAGGCCCATGACCCAGCCCGTGCGGCGCAGGCGGAGGCCGCCGGCGACGATCAGGGAGGTGAGGAGGAGGGAGCCGCCGAAGGGGACCCAGGCGTGGAGGGTGCCGGCGATGCCGGTGCGGACGGCGTGGTCGGTGCCGGGTTTGAGGGCCACCGCCACATGGTCGCCCGTCCCGTCCGTGACCGCCTTGTCGATCCGCACCCGGCCATGTGCCTTGCCGCCCCCGTCGGCCGGGGTGAAGGAGCCGGTGCACCATTCGTCGTCGCAGTCGGAGACCGCGACGGTGCCGCGCTCGAGCCCCTTGGTGAGCATCGTGGGCTTGGCGTCGCCCCAGGAGGACCACACCCCGGCGGCCAGGATCAGCGCCGCGACGAGCACCATCGTCACGTTCTTAGCGATCAGCAGAAGTCCGTACGCGTTCTCGCCCGCCCGCCGGCCACGGCTGCGCTTGGTCACACCGGTGAAAGCCATGGCGGCGATCCTCGCCATCCCCGGGCCGCCGGTCAACCTTCCGCCGAACAAACGGGCGAACAACATTTTTCAGGAGTTGTACGTACCCTGCGCGCGCTCCAGCCCGTCCGCGATGAGCGTCTCCACCGCGTCCGCCGCACGGTCCACGAAATAGTCCAACTCCCTGCGCTCCGCGGCGGAGAAGTCCTTCAGCACGAACGCCGCGACATCCATCCGGCCGGGTGGACGGCCGATTCCGAAGCGCACCCGGAAGTAGTCCGTACCCAGCGATTTGGTGATCGACTTCAGCCCGTTGTGGCCATTGTCACCCCCGCCCAGCTTCAGCCGCAGCGCACCGTAGTCGATGTCCAATTCGTCGTGGACGGCCACGACATGACCGACCGGCACCTTGTAGAAGTCGCGCAGCGCGGTGACCGGGCCGCCCGAGAGGTTCATGAAGGACATCGGCTTGGCGATCACGACCCGGCGGCTCGCCGGCCCGGGCGGGCCGACCCGGCCCTCGACGACCTGGGCCCGCGACTTGTGCGCCTTGAAACGGGCACCCATGCGCTCGGCCAGCAGATCGGCCACCATGAAGCCGACGTTGTGGCGGTTGCCCGCGTACTCGCCTCCGGGGTTGCCGAGGCCCACCACAAGCCAGGGGCTCGTGTCGTCCGTCATCTGGATGTCTCTCCTCGAGGACGGCCGCCGCCCCACCCCCTGGCAGGCGCCGCCGTACGGAAGACGGCGGCGACGGAGACGGGGGCGGGACGACGGCCGGGAAAGCGGTAAGGGGGCAGCGGAAGACTACGCCTCGGCGCCCTCGGCCTCGCCCTCGGCGCCCTCCCCGGCCGGAGCCTCGGCCTGGGCGGCCACCACCTGGAGTACCGCGGCGTCGTCCTCGACGGCCAGCGTGGTGCCGGTCGGGAGGGTGATGTCCTTGGCGTGGATGGTGGCACCGGCCTGGAGGCCCTCGACAGAGACGGTGACCGACTCCGGGATGTGGGTGGCCTCGGCCTCGACCGGCAGGGCGTTCAGCACGTGCTCGAGCAGGTTGCCGCCCGGGGCCAGGTCGCCCTCGGTGAAGATCGGGATCTCGACGGTGACCTTCTCGCCACTCCTGACCAGCAGCAGGTCGATGTGCTCCAGAACGCCGATCTTGATGGGGTGGCGCTGCACGGCCTTCGGGATGACCAGCTCGTCCTTGCCGCCCTCGACGCCCAGACGGATCAGCACGTTCGGGGTCTTCAGCGCCATCAGCAGGTCGTGCGCCGGAAGCGTGACATGCAGCGGCTCGACGCCGTGGCCGTAGACCACGCCGGGAACGCGCTCGGCGGCACGGGCACGGCGGGCCGCGCCCTTGCCGAACTCGGTACGGGGCTTAGCGGAGATCTTGACCTCGGCCATGGGGCACTCCTCGTAGATCGTTTACGGTGTGTGGGCGTCACCCGGCCCACGACAGACCTGCTACGAAGAGCGCGTCGATAACGGACAGCCGCGGTAAAACGCGACCTCCCTCGCCGAGCAACTCCACGATTCTACCAACGGCAGAGGCCACCCCCTCACGGGAGTGGCCTCCGGATCGGGCCTGGGGACGTTAAGCCGCTCACGCCTGCTCCTCGAACAGGCTGGTCACCGAGCCGTCCTCGAAGACCTCCTGGACCGCGCGGGCGATCGTGGGCGCCATCGACAGCACCGTCACCTTGTCCAGCTCCACCTCGTTCGGCGTCGGCAGGGTGTTGGTGAAGACGAACTCGCTGACCTTGGAGTTCTTCAGCCGGTCGGCCGCCGGACCCGACAGCACACCGTGCGTGGCGGTGACGATCACGTCCTCCGCGCCGTTCGCGAAGAGCGCGTCCGCCGCGGCGCAGATGGTGCCACCGGTGTCGATCATGTCGTCGACCAGCACACACACCCGGCCGCGCACATCGCCGACCACCTCGTGCACCGTGACCTGGTTGGCCACGTCCGGGTCCCGCCGCTTGTGCACGATCGCCAGCGGCGCGCCCAGCCGGTCGCACCAGCGGTCCGCGACCCGCACCCGGCCGGCGTCCGGCGAGACCACGGTGAGCTTGGACCTGTCGACCTTGGCGCCCACGTAGTCGGCGAGCACCGGCAGCGCGAAGAGATGGTCCACCGGACCGTCGAAGAAGCCCTGGATCTGGTCGGTGTGGAGATCGACCGTGAGGATCCGGTCGGCACCCGCCGTCCGGAACATATCGGCGATCAGCCGGGCCGAGATGGGCTCGCGGCCGCGGTGCTTCTTGTCCTGGCGGGCATAGCCGTAGAACGGAACGATCACCGTGATCGAGCGCGCGGAGGCCCGCTTCAGCGCATCGAGCATGATGAGCTGCTCCATGATCCACTTATTGATCGGAGCCGTGTGGCTCTGGATCAGAAAGCAGTCGGCACCGCGTGCGGACTCCTGGAAGCGGACGTAGATCTCGCCGTTGGCGAAGTCGAATGCCTTGGTCGGGACCAAGCTGACGCCCAGCTCATGGGCGACCTCCTCGGCCAGCTCGGGGTGGGCGCGGCCGGAGAAGAGCATCAGCTTCTTCTCGCCGGTCGTCTTGATCCCGGTCACAACAAGTCTCCTTGGATGTCACTTTGGTGCACTTCTCACCGTACGCCCCGCACGGCAGACCTGTGCACATGTCACTGTTGGCCCTCGTCCTCCCGGCGAGCGGCCTCGGCGGCTCGCGCCGCGGCGCTTCCGGGGCGCTTACGGGCGACCCAGCCCTCGATGTTCCGCTGCTGTCCGCGTGCGACGGCGAGCGAGCCCGGGGGCACATCCTTGGTGATGACCGATCCGGCGGCGGTGTATGCGCCGTCCCCGATCGTGACGGGAGCCACAAGCATGTTGTCGGCTCCGGTCCGGCAGTGGCTGCCGATGGTGGTGTGGTGCTTGTTCACCCCGTCGTAGTTCACGAAGACGCTCGCGGCACCGATGTTGGTGTGCTCGCCGATCGTCGCGTCGCCCACATAGGACAGATGCGGCACCTTGGTGCCCTCGCCGATCGTGGCGTTCTTCATCTCCACGTACGTACCCGCCTTGGCCTTGGCGCCCAGCCGGGACCCGGGGCGCAGATATGCGTACGGCCCCACGCTGGCCCCCGCGCCGATCTCCGCGCCCTCCGCGACGGTGAACGCGACGACCGCGCCCTGGCCGACGGCGGTGTCGGTGAGCCGGGAGTTCGGCCCGACCTCGGCACGCGCGGCCAGATGGGTGGCGCCCAGCAGCTGGGTGCCGGGGTGGACCAGCGAGTCCGGTTCGAAGGTGACGGTCACATCGACCCAGGTGGTGGCGGGGTCGACGACGGTGACCCCGCTCAGCATCGCCCGCTCCAGCAGCCGGTCGTTCAGCAGCCTGTTGGCCTCGGCCAGCTGGACGCGGTTGTTGATCCCGACGATCTCGCGGTGGTCGGCCGCCACACACGCGCCCACCCGGTGCCCGGCCTCGCGCAGAATGCCGAGCACATCGGTGAGGTACTCCTCGCCCTGGCTGTTGTCGGTGCGCACCTTGCCGAGGGCGTCGGTGAGCAGCTGGGCGTCGAAGGCGAAGACCCCGGAGTTGATCTCGCGGATCGCGCGCTGCGTGGCGGTCGCGTCCTTGTGCTCCACGATCGCGGTGACGGCGCCGGTCGCGTCGTCCCGCACGATCCGGCCGTAGCCGGTGGCGTCGGGGACCTCGGCGCTGAGCACGGTCACGGCGTTCCCGTCGTCCGCGTGGGCCGCGGCGAGCCGCTGGAGCGTCTCGCCGGTCAGCAGCGGGGTGTCGCCACAGACGACGATCACGGTGCCGTCGAGGGCGACCCCGCTGTCGGACAGCTCCTCCAGCCCCATCCGGACGGCGTGCCCGGTGCCGTTCTGCTCGTGCTGGACGGCGGTGCGCACCTCGGCGTCGATCTCGGCCAGATGCGCGGAGACCTGCTCCCGGGCGTGGCCGACCACGACCACGAGCTGCTCGGGCGAGAGCTCACGGGAGGCGGCGACGACATGCCCGACGAGGGAGCGGCCGCAGAGGGCGTGCAGAACCTTCGGGGTCGTCGATTTCATGCGGGTGCCCTCACCCGCTGCGAGGACGACGACGGCTGCCGGGCGGTTGGCGCTCACGGGTGTGCCCTTCGGCTTCGGGGGTGGACACCCGCAGGATACCGAGAGGTTTCCGGGCGGAAAGGAAGGAGGGTCCCGAGCCGGGCGGTCAGGCCCGGGAAGGCGGAATATAAGGCTCCCCCGCCAGGACTCGAACCTGGAACAACCGGACCAAAACCGGTCGTGTTGCCAATTACACCACGGGGGATGGCAAGAGGGATCAATTCGGACAGTGGATCAGTCTGCCGACTTGGCCTCCACCACTATGCCGTACCGCCGGGCTTCAATGCGACGGTATAGGCCAGCCCGGTTGGGGGGTGTGGGCGACGGGGTGGCGTCGGTGGTCCGCTCGCCCGGGGTCGCGCGGTCGTTCGCTATACGGACACACCGGGTCGAAAATATGGGCGATTGGGGTGTTCGAGCCGAATGAGCGGTTTTACCTCGCGTTCGAGTCCCTTGTGCGCCGCCGTGTCCCCGGGAAAAGCGCTGGCGCGCGGCCGTAGGCTGGTCGCTATGACTTCGACGGGGGAAGACGCGACGGGCGCGCGGGGCGCGCCCGCGGGACCGTTGTGGTGGGCGCGACGGCGAAGCATGGGACTGGATGTCCTGCTCGCCGTGGCGTCGGCGGCCGAGTGCGCGGCGGAGGGCGTCGGGTTCGCCCACGATGCCCGGATTCCGGTCGTCGCCGGTGTGCTGCTCGGCGCGCTCGTCGGGTCCACGCTGGTGCTGCGGCGGCGCTGGGCGATCGCCGTGATGCTGATATCGATCGCGGTCACGCCCGCCGAAATGGGTCTGCTGCTCGGCGTCGTGGGGCTCTACACCCTGGCCTCGTCCGAGGTGCCGCGCCGGATCACGGCGGTGCTGGCCGGAATGGCGGCGGTGGGGAGCTTCCTCGTCACGGTGATCGGCCTCCGGCGGGACAATCCGCAAAGCGGCTTCGGGACCTCCGTATGGGAGGCCCCGATGTTCGCCACGGTGCTCACCTTGGGGCTGACCGCTCCGCCCGTGCTGCTGGGGCTGTACGTCCGGGCCCGGCGGCGGCTGGTGGAGAGCCTGCGGGAGCGGGCGGACGGTCTGGAGCGTGAGCTCTCGCTGCTGGCGGATCGGGCGGAGGAGCGGGCCGAATGGGCCCGTAACGAAGAGCGGACCCGGATCGCGCGCGAGATGCACGACGTGGTGGCGCACCGGGTGAGCCTGATGGTGGTGCACGCGGCGGCGCTGCAAGCGGTGGCCCTCAAGGACCCGGAGAAGGCGTCGAAGAACGCGGCGCTGGTGGGCGACATGGGACGGCAGGCGCTCACGGAGCTGCGGCAGATGCTGGGGGTGCTGCGGTCCGAGGACGGTCTGCGGGCCCCGGGTGCCGCCTCGGCCGCCGCCGCTTCCGTACCCGCCGGCGGGGATTCCGCCGCCGATGCCGCCGGGACCTCCGCCGCTGGTTCCTCCGCCGAGGAGAAGCCGCTGGCGGCGGTCGCGGCCGCCGCTTCTGCCGCGGCCGAGGCGGCTGGGGTCGCCGGGCGGGGCGCGGAGGTGATCGCGGGGCCGCGGCTGGCGGAGCTGGAGGCGCTGGTCGGGCAGTCCCGGGCGGCCGGGATGGCCGTGGAGCTCTCGGTCGAGGGCGAGGAGCGGCGGTACGCGGCCCCGGTGGAGCAGACGGCCTACCGCGTGGTCCAGGAGGCGCTGACCAACGTCCACAAGCACGCCCCGGGCGCGAGCGCCCGGGTCCGGGTGGCGCACCGTACGGCCGAGATCGCGGTCCAGGTGGAGAACGGGCCCTCGGAGCGCGGCGCGGCGGACGCGGGGCTGCCCAGCGGGGGGAACGGTCTGGTCGGGATGCGGGAGCGGGTCTCGACGCTCGGCGGGGGCTTTGTGTCGGGGGCCACGGAGGCGGGTGGCTTCCGGGTGTCGGCGGTCATCCCGGACCGCACGGACCGTACGGATCGCATCGAGCGTACGGATGACACCGATCGCACCGATCGCACCGATCGCACCGATCGCGCCGACCGGACGCGCCGTACGGATGGCGCGAATCACACGGTCCGTACGGATGAGACGGATCACACAGAGCGCGCGGACCGTGCGGATGAGTCGGCGGACCGCACCGCCGCCGAGGGCCGCGGCGGGGGCGTGGAGCGGGCGAAGAGCGCCTGAGTGCTCCGCCGGAAGTGCGCTGAGCTCGCTGGAACTTCTCCGAGCCGCCGTCGATCGGCCGCCGCCGTCGTGGCTGGTCGCCCACGCGGCGGAGCCGCATATCGACCCAGCCGCGGCGGAGCCGCGCATCGACACAGCCCCGCGCCCCTTCAGAGCGCCTCCGCACCGCGGCCGACTTCCGCCGGCCTGCTGAGTGCCCGCGCGCCCGTCCGGTACATCGCGTTCATCGCGTTCATCGCGCGCGGTACGCGCGCTACGCGCGGGTCAGTCTGGCCGGGAGCGCGCCCGTGACGAGGGTGCTGAGGGCGGCGTCCAGGGTGGGGCCGAGGTACCAGTCGCCGGTGTGGTCGAGGCTGTAGATCCGGCCCTCCGCGTCGATGGTCAACAGGGCCTGCCCGTCGGCCTCTTCGCCCAGTGGGGAGACCTCGGTCTCCAGGGCCCGGCCCAGGTCGCCGAGGGTGCGGGCGAGGTGGAGGCCGTGGAGGGGGTCGATGCGGAAGGGGGTCGGGGCGATCTCGCGGCCCGTGCCGGGCGGCTGGATGTGCAGTCCGCCGAACTCCGCCCATGCCTCGACCGCCGCCGGGAAGACGGAGTGCCGGTGGCCCGCCGGGGAGGTGTGGGCGCGCAGGGCGTCGGCCCAGACCTCGGCGCGTCGCATGTCCCAGCGGCCGGGCTGCCAGCCGGCCTCGCGCAGGGCGGCGTCCACGGCGACGGAGAAGCGGGTGACGTCCAGGCGGTCGATCGGCTTCCGCGCCGGGCGTGTCGGCTGTGTCCGCGCCGCGCCCGGAGCCTGTGCCGTCTGTTGTGCTTGGTGTGCTCGGTTCACGTGCTCTCACCCACCACCCGTACGCCGAAATGGGCCAGCAGCGCGGCGCAGGACAGGCAGGGCGGGGCGTAGCTGCCGTGCTGCGGATCGCCCGCCTCCCGGATCCGGCGGGTGGTGAGCTTGGACTGCTTGAGGGAGCGGCGGGCCTCACCCTGGGTGAGCGGTTTGCGGGAGGCGCGCTTGGAGCGGCCCGCTTCGACGTTCGACAGATGGCGGGAGAGCAGGATGGCCTCCGGGCAGCGGCCGGTGAATCGTTCACGCTGGCCGCTGGCGAGCGCGTCGAGGAATTCCTGGACCAGTGGGTGCAGCGTCGGCGGCTGGTCGCCCTTGCCTCCGGTGCAGGTCAGCGTGGAGCCACGGGCGGACAGCGCGGCCGCCACGGCGGGCAGGATGCCGTCGCGGCGGTGGCGGATCGGCGGCGGGCCGGCGTCGGGGTCGACGCTGCTCCATCTCAGCCGGGGATCGCCGGCCGCGGGGGCGGCGCCGTCGCCGCCTCCGTTGCTCTGCGTGATGTGCATGTGGTGGATCCCTCCCTGTGCAATCCCCCGGTTGCAATGATCAGATTGCCAAATCCCGTGGGCGCTGCGGTAGTCCGGGCCTGAACGACCTGGTGGGGGCCGAGACCGCCGCGGGGGCGGGTGGCCGCCCGGTTCGGACTGTTGCGTCACCGCATAGGCTGTGCCCAGTAGCCAGCATCAGCAGGGGGCAACCGCCATGACGACAGGTCGGCTCGGGCAGCATGCCGCGCCACCGAACACGGCCTACGCCGGGCAGGTCGTGCACTTCCCGGATCCCGTCCGGGCCGCACGCCACCCCAAGGGCGTCCGCGTGGACGAAGACGGCTTTCCGGACTTCTCGCCGTATGCGCGCGCGGCCGCCGAAATCGCCGAGCCCCCGGAGGGGTTCGGCGTCGACGAACTGCGGCTGACGGACTACGTCTCGGCGAACGCGGCGCTGCACGCCACGGGCCATGAGCTGTGGAACGGATCGTCGGCGGTGGCCACCCCGCACGGCTGGACCTGGCACCACGTCGCCGGCACCCGCCGTATGGAGCTGGTTCCGGTCGAGGTCAAGGCCCTGCTCCGGCACCACGGCGGGCTCGCGACGGCGCAGGTCGACCAGGAGAAGCGGGGCACCCGCCCGTTGCAGGAGACCCGGCCGATCCATGTGGGCCTGCCGCTGAAGGGCGTTTCGGTCACCGAGGAGCAGGTGCTCGGCGTCGAGGAGGACCTCGGCTATCGGCTGCCCGAGTCGTACCGCTCCTTCCTCAAGGCGGCGGGCGGCTGCGCACCGGTCGGCGCGGCGCTGGACCCGGAGCTGGGGCTGCTGATCGACCAGCCCTTCTTCACGGTGCGCGACGAGGCGGCGATCAACGACCTCGTCTATATCAACAAGTGTCTGCGGGACCACTTCACCAAGGACTATCTGGGCGTCGGCTTCGTCCAGGGCGGTGTGGTCGCGGTCAAGGTGAAGGGTGACGCGATCGGCTCGGTGTGGTTCTGCGCGTACGACGACGCACGGGACCGCGACGGCTGGACCGTCCAGGAGCGCGTGGAGCGGCTGATGCTGCCCTGCGGCGACGACTTCGACGCCTTCCTGCTCCGGCTGGCGGGCAATCCGCCGGAGCTGGAGACCGTGGCGAACCTGATGGTGGACGGTGGATTCGCGTACGCCGTCCCGGTGGAGGGGTGAGCGCGATGGTGACCTACGCACAGGCGCAGGAGCGCGCGGAACTCTGGATCAACGGCGATGTACCCGCCTATCAGCAGCGCGAGGCGCGGGTCCGGGAGTTCGACCTGGGCTTCGTGGTCTGGGCCGAGGACCGCGCGGACGGGCCGGTCTCGGGCCGCGGCGCCGAGGGCGTGCGGATGGTGATCGCCCGCGACAGCGGCGAGACCACGCTGTGGCCGGGGCTGCCGGTGGGTGAGGTGATCCGCCGTTACGAGGAGCGGTACGGCACGACCGACGGCTCCCGCGACGAGTCCACCAGCGGCCGCCAGCAGCGCATCGACTTGAACGCGACGTCCTTCCTGCTCACTCCGCCGGAGTGGCTCCAGGAGGCGGCGGACGCGATGAGCAGCAGATCCGAGGGGCGGCTGGACCTTCCCGAGCAGCGGCCGGGGGCGGAGCCGGGTGGCGGCGCGCCCGATGCGGCCGCTGCCGCCGCTGCCTCCGCGCCGGTTTCGGGCCCTCCCGCATCCGCCACGCCACCCGCCGCTCCGCCTCCTTCACCTCCCGCGCCTGCCCAGGACGGCTGGCCGGCGGCCGGTGGATCGGGGCAGAGGGCCCAGAGCATGGACGACTGGCCGGCGGACGGCGGGGCGCAGGGCGCGCCGCCCGCTCCACCCGCGCCCGCCTCCGGTGCTCCCGCTCCCGGTGCTCCCGCTCCGGGTGCTCCCGCTCCGGGTCCGTCCCAGGGGCGGGGCGGGGCCGTGGACGACTGGCCGTCCGACGGTGTCGCACGCCCGCTCGCGGCCGACCGGCAGCAGGACGCCCCGCCCGCACCGGGTGCCCCGTCCGGCGGCGAGGGATGGCGCAACGCGCCGCCGGCCGGTGGGCCGAGCCCGTGGGCCCCGCCCGCGCCGGGCTCCGGTACGCCCTCCTCGGGCGGTCAGGCCGGTAACGCGGCTACGCCCGGCGGCGGTACGCCATGGGCCGGTACGGACATCACGGGCGACGATGACGACGACCGCTCGGTCGCCCCGCCCGCCACGGTCTTCGCCCCGCCGCTCGCGGGCTCCGACGACGAGGACACCCCGCCGCCGGGCGTACGGCCGGACGCCAAGACCGAGTTGATGTCCGGCGGCAGCTCGCTGCCGCCCACGGCCATCGCCCCGGGCCTCGACTTCCCGCCGCCGCAGGGCGGCCCCGCCGCCGGTCCGGGCGCGGGCGCCAACGCGAGTGACATCGCCGACGCCGCCACCCACAAGGCGGACGGCGGCGCTACGCCTCCGCCGCCCGGCGCCCCCGGGACGCCCGGCGCCCCCGGGACGCCCGGCGCCCGGCCGGGCGCGGATTCCACGCCCCCGACGCCTCCGCCCGCGCCGTCCGGACCCGGTGCCCCCGGCGCTCCGGCCGGGGGGTACGTACCGACGCAGCTGGTCTCGCAGCTCGGCCCCGACGGTCCTGATGGCCCCGGTGGCCCCGGTGGCCCTGGCGGTGCCCCGCAGCCGCCCGGCCCTCCCGGTGCTCCTGGTGTGCCTGGTGGTGGGCAGACGCCTCCGCCTGGTGTTCCGGGTGGGCCCGGTGGTGGGGTGCATGCCGCCGCGACGATGCTCGCGGGTGGTCCGGGTGCCCCTGGTGGTCAGACCCCGCCCCCGGGCGCCCCGCAGCCGCCCGGTCCCCCCGGACCTCCCGGCCCGCCTGGTCCTCCCGGAGTGCCCGGCGCCGGGCAGACGCCGCCTCCTCCCGGTGCTCCTGGTGTGCCTGGTGGTGGGCAGACGCCTCCGCCTGGTGTTCCGGGTGGGCCCGGTGGTGGGGTGCATGCCGCCGCGACGATGCTCGCGGGTGGTCCGGGTGCTCCCGGTGGTCAGACCCCGCCCCCGGGCGCCTCTCAGCCGCCCGGCTCACCCGGGGCTCCGGGCCAGGGTGCCCCGTCCGGCCCGCAGCCGCCCGGCCCACCCGGTGTCCCCGGTGCGGGTGGTCCGCATACGCCACCGCCCCCGCCGGGCGCGGCCGGGCCGCCCTACCCGGGCGGACCCGGGGCGCCGGGCGCCCCCGGTATGCCTCCGCCCGGCGGCGCGCCCGTTCCGGGTATGGCGCCGCCTCCGGGTGCGGCCGCGCCGGGTATGGCGCCGCCGCCCGGCTATGCCTATCCGCCGCCGCCCCCCGGTCAGCCGACCGTGGGTCCGGGCTATATGGCGGTGCTGCGCTACCGCGCGCAGGACGGCTCGGAGCAGCAGCTGATCCGGCGTTCGGCGCCCGGGACCCCGCATCCGGAGTGGCAGATCCTGCATGAGCTGCGGGCGATGAACGTGCCGCCGCAGCAGGTGCTGGAGCTGCACACCGAGTTGGAGTCGTGTGATCTGCCCGGTGGCTACTGCGCCCGGATGATCCGGGAGAGCTGGCCGCAGGTGCGGATCAGCCACACCGCCGCGTACGGGCGCGATCACGCCACCCGGCAGCAGGGTGTGCGTCATCTGCTGGAGCACCAGGGCGAGCTGCACCAGGTGGCGGACGGCCCGGCGCGTCCGGCGCCGAACCGGGTGCCGCTGCCGCACCCCAGCCAGGTACAGCCGATTCCGCCGGTGCCGCCGGAGGGTCTTGCGCATGAGCTGGGCCAGGCGTTCGGGCCGCAGGGCATCGTCCGCTTCGACCAGCGCGCGGTGTCGCGGACGGGCGTTCCGGACGTGGTGGCGCAGACGCTGGTGTGGGCGGGGCTGCCGCTGGACTTCGGTCCGTTCTTCTGGGCGCAGGCCCAGGCGGGCCGCCCGGTGCCGACGCTGGCGGAGCTGGCGGCGGAGCGCGGGGTGCAGTCCGCGCCGGACGCGGGCTCGTACCTGGTCATGGGCAATGACTTCGGCCGCCAGCTGTGTGTGCAGTACGGCACGGCGAACATCGTGGCGGTGCCGCTGGAGGCGACGCCCCAGCCGACACCGCCGCAGTTCGTGAACACCGGCCTGCCGGAGTTCGTGCGCTGCATGGCGCTGCTGGGCCGGATGTGGCGGCTGCGGTACGGGCTGACGCCGGACCAGGCGGGCCGTTGGACGGTGGACTTCCAGGCGCAGCTCGCGGGCCTGGACCCGGCGGCGCTGTCCACTCCGGACAACTGGTGGGCGGTGCTGCTGGAGCAGATGTGGGACGGGCTGTTGTGAGTCCGGCCGGGCATGCCGTGAGCCCGTGAGCCCGTGAACGCGGTCCTCAACCGCGCGCCCACCGGACGAACGGTGCACGCCACCGAACGAACCGAACGAACCGAACGAATGGCGATCGAGGCGCCCGACCCCCGTGACGGGGGCGGGCGCCTCGTCGTTGTTGTCACCGGCGGTGCTCCCGGCGTTGTCACCGGCGCGCCTCCTGGCCGGAGATATGGGCGGAGTGTCGCGTTATGGGGGATGAGAGGCCATCTATAAAGATGTGCGCCGAAGCGCGTTGCATACCGGACAAAAGGGGTTCCAAGGATGGGCGCATCGGTGTCACGTCATGGCTTCACCATCGTCGGCGGACGGGGCCGTGGCTACCGTCCCGCGCAGGTCGACCACTATGTGGCCGAGCTGTCCGAAACGCGGGACGCGGCGTGGGAGCGCGCCGCGCGCCTCACCGTGCTGGCCAATGAGCTGACCGCCGAGGCGGAGCGGCTGCGCGAGGTGATCGCCCAACTGGTCCCCCAGACCTATGAGTCGCTCGGCGACCGGGCCCAGCTGATCCTGATGGCGGCCGAGGAGGAGGTCGTCTGTCTGCGGGCGGCGGCCGAGGCGTCGGCCCAGGAGGAGTGGGAGGCCGTGCAGGCCGTGGCCCGTACGGTGCGGGACGCCGCCCGGGACGAGGCCGAGCAGGTCCGCGAGGTCGCCGAGGCGGCGGCGCGCGCCACCGTGGAGTCGGCCCAGGTGGACGTGGACGAGCTGCGGGCCGCCTCGCGCCAGGACGCCAAGGAGTGGCGGACCCAGGCGCTGGCGGAGCTGAAGGAGATGCGGCAGCGCACCGCCGAGATCCTGGCCGAGCAGGAGCGGGAGCACACCGAGCGGTGGGAGGCGGCGGGCCGTGAACTGGTCGAGCGGGACAACGCGATGACGGCCCGGCTGGCTCAGCTGGAGGAGTACGCCCAGGCGACGCTCGCCGACGCCAAGCGGGAGTACGGGATGGCCGAGCAGGCCGCGCGGCTGCGGCAGGAGGACGCGCAGGCACAGGCGGCGGAGATCATCGCCCAGGCGCGGGCCCGGGAGGAGCGGCTGGCGCGGGAGACGGAGCGGACGCTGCGCGAGCATGTGGAGCGGCGTGAGGAGCTCAAGGCACATCTGGAGCATGTGCGCGGCAGCCTGGCGGCGCTGACCGGCAAGCCGGTGGCCGAGGACGCGGCGGCGGCCCCGCACCACGAGTCCTGACCCACTCGCGGACCGCCCACGGGCCCAGGGGTGTCTGACGGATCGTGACGCCTGCGGCGGGCTGTTCCCCTCCCCGCCCCTTCCCGAAACTGGGGCGCAGCCCCAGGCCCTTGCTCGGGGCTGCGCCCCAGGCCCTTGCTCGGGGC
>NZ_JANIIC010000052.1 GCF_024519315.1 Streptomyces malaysiensis subsp. samsunensis
GGAGGGGGGGGGGGGGGGGGGGGGGGGGGGGGGGGGGGGGGGGGGCGGGGGGGGGGGGGGGGGGGGGGGGGGGGGGGGGGGGGGGGGGGGGGGTGGGGGGGGGGGGGGGGGGGGGTGGATTCGAGGAGGGGCGGCGCGGGGACGGCTACCGCGGGAGGCAAGACTCCGGCCGGGCACGGCACCGTCGTGGTGTCCGTGCCCGGCCGGGGGTCAGGGGGCGAGCCCTCTGAATTCGGGAAGGGGCGGGGTCGGGGAATGGCTAGCGGACGAAGACCCCCGCCTGGCTGGCCAGGTCCAGGAAGTACTGCGGGGCGACGCCCAGGACCAGCGTGACCGCCACGCCGATGGCGATGGCCGACGAGGTCAGCGGGCTCGGCACCGCCACGGACGGGCCGTCCGTGCGCGGCTCGCTGAAGAACATCAGCACGATGACCCGGATGTAGAAGAACGCGGCGACCGCCGAGGAGATCACACCGATCACCACCAGCGCACCCGCCCCGCCGTCGGCCGCCGCCTTGAACACGGCGAACTTCCCGGCGAAGCCGCTGGTCAGCGGGATACCGGCGAAGGCCAGCAGGAAGACCGCGAAGACCGCGGCCACCAGGGGCGAACGGCGGCCGAGCCCGGCCCACTTGGACAGATGGGTGGCCTCGCCGCCCGCGTCCCGCACCAGGGTGACCACCGCGAAGGCGCCGAGGGTCACGAAGGAGTAGGCGGCGAGGTAGAAGAGGACGGAGGAGATGCCCTCGGGCGTGGTGGCGATGACACCGGCCAGGATGAACCCGGCGTGGGCGATCGACGAGTACGCCAGCAGCCGCTTCACATCGGTCTGGGTGACGGCCACGATCGCACCGCCCAGCATGGTGACGATGGCGACGCCCCACATCACCGGCCGCCAGTCCCAGCGCAGCCCCGGCAGCACGACATACAGCAGCCGCAGCAGCGCGCCGAAGGCCGCGACCTTGGTGGCCGCCGCCATGAAGCCGGTCACCGGGGTCGGCGCGCCCTGATAGACGTCCGGGGTCCACATGTGGAACGGCACGGCGCCGATCTTGAACAGCAGCCCCATCAGCACCATCGCCCCGCCGATCAGTAGCAGCGCGTCATTGCCCATGGTCCCGGCGAGCGCCGGGGTGACGTTCCTGACCTGGCCGTCGACGACGTCCGCGATCCCGGAGTAGGTGACCGTGCCCGCGTAGCCGTACAGCAGGGCGATGCCGAAGAGCAGGAACGCCGAGGAGAAGGCGCCCAGCAGGAAGTACTTGACGGCGGCCTCCTGCGACAGCGCACGGTGGCGCCGGGCGAGCGCGCACAGCACGTACAGCGGCAGGGAGAAGACCTCCAGCGCCACGAAGAGCGTCAGCAGATCGTTGGCGGACGGGAAGACCAGCATGCCGCCGACCGCGAAGAGGACCAGCGGAAAGACCTCGGTGGTGGTGAAGCCCGCCTTGACGGCGGCCTTCTCGGCGTCGCCGCCGGGCACGGCGGCGGCCTGCGCGGCGAAGGAGTCGACGCGGTTGCCGTGCACCACCGGATCCAGCCGCCGCTCGGCAAAGGTGAACACCGCCACCAGCGCCACCAGGAGAATGGTCCCCTGGAGGAAGAGCGCCGGTCCGTCGACCGCGATCGCGCCCATGGCCGCGACGCGGGCCTTGCTGGTGCCGTAGTCACCGGCGGCGAGGCCGATCACCGCGGCGAAGGCCGCGGCCAGGGCGACCACGGAGACGAACACCTGCGCCACGTACCGCTGGCGGCGCGGCAGGAGCGCCTCGATCAGGACGCCGACGATCGCGGCGCCGAGCACGATCAGCGTGGGCGACAGCTGGCCGTACTCGATATGGGGCGACGGGATCTTTTCGGGCGCCGCCGCCGCTGTTGTCCACAGGCTGTGGACAGTGGCCGCGTTGGTCACTTGGCACCTCCGGAAGCACCGTCGTGGGAAGCACCCTCGGACTTGGGGCTGTAGCTGAACCAGCCCGCGTCGGTGACGGGGTGCTCGGGCCTGGGATCCTTCTTGTCCACCACGGACAGCGTGTGGTCGACCGCCGGGTTGACGATGTTGGCCAGCGGCTTCGGGTAGACGCCGAGGAAGATCAGCAGGGCGATGAGCGGGGCCACGACGACCAGCTCACGCACCCGCAGATCGGGCATGGACCGCACCTCGGCCTTCACCGGACCGGTCATGGTGCGTTGGTAGAGGATCAGCACGTAGAGCGCGGCCAGCACTATTCCGACGGTCGCGATCACGCCGAACACCGGGTAGCGGCTGAACGTGCCGACCAGGACCAGGAATTCGCTGATGAACGGCGCGAGCCCGGGCAGCGAGAGGGTGGCGAGACCGCCGATCAGGAAGGTGCCGGCGAGCACCGGGGCGACCTTCTGCACACCGCCGTAGTCCTCGATGAGCCGCGAACCGCGCCGGGTGATCAGGAACCCGGCCACCAGCATCAGCGCGGCCGTGGAGACACCGTGGTTGACCATGTAGAGGGTGGCGCCGCCCTGGCCCTGGGTGGTCATCGCGAAGATGCCCAGGATGATGAAGCCGAAGTGGGAGATCGAGGCGTAGGCGATCAGCCGCTTGATGTCCCGCTGGCCGATCGCCAGCAGTGCGCCGTAGATGATGCTGATGAGCGCCAGGATCATGATCGCCGGAGTGGCCCACTTGCTGGCCTCCGGGAAGAGTTGGAGGCAGAAGCGGAGCATCGCGAAGGTGCCGACCTTGTCGACGACCGCGGTGATCAGCACCGCGACCGGGGCGGTGGACTCCCCCATCGCGTTGGGCAGCCAGGTGTGCAGCGGCCACAGCGGCGCCTTCACCGCGAAGGCGAAGAAGAAGCCGAGGAAGAGCAGCCGCTCGGTGCTGGAGGCCATGTTCAGATGGCCGTTCGCCCGCGCCTGGACGATCTCCTGGAGCGAGAAGGTGCCGGTGCCGAGTTGATCGGCGGTGACCGCGTACAGACCGACCACCGCGGCCAGCATGATCAGCCCGCCCGCCAGGTTGTAGAGCAGGAACTTCACCGCGGCGTAGGAGCGCTGAGTGGCCGTCTCCTCCTCGGAGCGGCCTCCGGCCCGGTCCCCGAAGCCCCCGATGAGGAAGTACATCGGGATCAGCATGGCCTCGAAGAAGATGTAGAAGAGGAAGACGTCGGTGGCCTCGAAGGAGATCACCACCATCGCCTCGACCATCAGGATCAGCGCGAAGAAGCCCTGGGTGGGTCGCCAGCGGCGGTTGGGGCGGGCGCCTTCCAGCGGATCGGCGTCATGCCAGCCCGCCAGGATGATGAAGGGGATGAGCACGGCGGTGAGCGCGAGCAACGCGACCGCGATCCCGTCCACGCCCAGTTCGTAGCGGACGCCGAAGTCCTTGATCCAGGCATGGGACTCGGTGAGCTGGAAGCGGGCGCCGCCGGGATCGAAGCGGACCAGCACGATCGCCGCGAGGGCGAGCGTGACCAGGGAGAAGCCCAGCGCCACCCATTTGGCGGCGGCGCGCTGGGCGGCGGGCACGGCGGCGGTGGCCACCGCGCCGAGGGCGGGCACCACGGCCGTGGCCGTCAGCAGGGGAAATGACATGACTCAGACCGCCCTCATCAGCAGGGTCGCGGCGATGAGCACCGCCGCACCGCCGAACATCGAGACCGCGTACGTACGGGCGTAGCCGTTCTGGAGCTTCCGCAGCCGGCCGGAGAGTCCGCCGACTCCGGCCGCGGTGCCGTTGACCACCCCGTCGACCAGCTTGTGGTCGACATAGACCAGACCTCGGGTCAGATACTGGCCGGGTTTGACGAGCGCGACATGGTTGAAGTCGTCCTGGAGCAGATCGCGCCGGGCGGCCCGGGTGAGCAGCGACCCGCGGGGGGCGGTCCTCGGCACGGGACGGCGTCCGTACTGCGCCCAGGCGAGCGCGACACCGATCACCAGCACCACCATCGTCCCGGCCGTGACCGTCGCCGCGCTGAGCGGGGAGTCGCCGTGGCTGTGGCCGGTGACCGGCTCCAGCCACTTCAGGAACGAGTCGTTCAGACTGAACAGCCCGCCCGCGAAGACCGATCCCACGGCCAGAACGATCATGGGGATGGTCATGGACGAGGGCGACTCATGCGGATGCGGCTCATTGCCCGCCTCGTCCGGCACCCAGCGCTTCTCGCCGAAGAAGGTCAGCAGCATCACCCGCGTCATGTAGTACGCGGTGATGGCCGCGCCCAGCAGGGCCGCGCCGCCGAGGATCCAGCCCTCGGTGCCGCCCTTGGCGAAGGCCGCCTCGATGATCTTGTCCTTGGACCAGAAGCCGGACAGCCCGGGGAAGCCGATGATCGCGAGATAGCCGAGCCCGAAGGTGACGAAGGTGACCGGCATGTACTTCCGCAGGCCGCCGTACTTGCGCATATCGACCTCGTCGTTCATGCCGTGCATGACCGATCCGGCCCCGAGGAAGAGCCCGGCCTTGAAGAAGCCGTGGGTCACCAGGTGCATGATCGCGAAGACATAGCCGATCGGGCCGAGCCCGGCGGCCAGGATCATGTAGCCGATCTGCGACATGGTGGACCCGGCCAGGGCCTTCTTGATGTCGTCCTTGGCACAACCGACGATCGCACCGAAGAGGAGCGTGACCGCGCCGACCGTGACCACCGCGGTCTGGGCGTCCGGGGCGCTCTCGAAGATGGCGCCGGAGCGGGTGATCAGATACACGCCCGCGGTCACCATGGTCGCCGCGTGGATCAGGGCCGAGACCGGAGTCGGGCCCTCCATCGCGTCCCCGAGCCAGGACTGGAGCGGCACCTGGGCCGACTTGCCACAGGCGGCGAGCAGCAGCATCAGCCCGATCGCGGTGAGCTTGCCCTCGCTCGCGTTATCCACGTCGGTCAGCACCGGGGCGAAGGTGAAGGTCCCGAATGTCGTGAACATCAGCATGATCGCGATCGACAGGCCCACATCGCCGACGCGGTTGACGATGAACGCCTTCTTCGCCGCCGTGGCCGCGCTGGGCTTGTGCTGCCAGAAGCCGATGAGCAGGTACGAGGCGAGGCCCACGCCCTCCCAGCCGACGTACAGCAGCAGGTAGTTGTCGGCGAGGACGAGCAGCAGCATGGCCGCGAGGAAGAGATTGAGATAGCCGAAGAAGCGGCGGCGGCGCTCGTCGTGCTCCATATAGCCGATCGAGTAGATGTGGATCAGTGTGCCCACACCCGTGATCAGCAGGACGAAGGTCATGGACAGCTGATCGAGCTGGAAGGCGACGTCCGCGCGGAAGCCGCCCACCGGGATCCAGCTGAAGACCTTGCTGTGCAGGGCCCGGTCGTGCTCGCCGCGGCCGAGCATGTCGGCGAAGAGCACCGCGCCGATCACGAAGGAGGCCGCGGCGAGCGCCGTGCCGATGTAGTGACCCTTGCCGTCCAGCCGCCGCCCCCCGCACAGCAGCAGGGCGGCGCCGAGCAGGGGCGCCGCGACAAGCAATCCGATGAGGTTCTCCACTTGAACGCGACCCCTTCTAGAGCTTCATCAGGCTGGCGTCGTCGACCGAGGCCGAGTGGCGGGAGCGGAAGACGGTCACGATGATCGCGAGACCGACCACGACCTCCGCCGCGGCGACGACCATCGTGAAGAAGGCGATGATCTGGCCGTCGAGGTTCCCGTGCAGCCGGGAGAAGGTCACGAACGCGAGGTTGCACGCGTTCAGCATCAACTCGACGCACATGAAGAGAACGATCGCGTTCCGCCTGATGACGACGCCGGCCGCACCAATGGTGAACAACAGGGCGGCCAGGTAGAGGTAGTTGACCGGATTCACTTGGCGGCTCCCCTCGAATTCCGGGCGCTGCCCGCGTTCTCGCCGTTCTCGCCGTTCGCGGTGTTCTCGCCGTTCTCCGTCTCCGCGTCGCCCCCGGACGCCGCGGTCTCGTCGGTCTTCCGGCCCAGCCAGCGCTTCGAGCGCTGCTCCAGCGCCGCCAGTTCGGCCAGCGATTCACGGGAGACGTCCCGGATCTGGCCGCGGCCGCGCAGCGTCGCGTTGACCGTGAGCTCGGACGGGGTGCCGTCGGGGAGCAGACCGGGGATGTCCACCGCGTTGTGCCGCGCGTACACACCCGGGGCGGGCAGCGGCGGGACGTTCCGGCCGATGCGCACCCGCTCCTCGGACTGCTCACGCTGGGTGCGGGCCCGCTCGGTGCGCTCGCGGTGGGTCAGCACCATCGCACCGACCGCCGCGGTGATCAGCAGCGCGCCGGTGATCTCGAAGGCGAAGACGTACTTGGTGAAGATCAGAGCCGCCAGGCCCTCCACATTGCCACCGGAGTTGGCCTGGCCCAGGCCGTTCCACGACTTCAGCGAGGCATTGCCGATCCCGGCGCACAGCAGGATGCCGAAGCCGATCCCGCAGAGGGCGGCGAGCCAGCGCTGCCCCTTCAGGGTCTCCTTGAGGGAGTCGGCGGCGGTGACACCGACCAGCATCACCACGAAGAGGAAGAGCATCATGATCGCGCCGGTGTAGACGACGATCTGGACGATGCCCAGGAAGTACGCGCCGTTGGCGAGGTAGAAGATCGCCAGGATGATCATGGTGCCGGCCAGGGACAGGGCGCTGTGCACGGCCTTGCGCATCAGGATCGTGCACAGCGCGCCGAGCACGGCGATCGTGCCGAGCACCCAGAACTGGAGGGCCTCACCGGTGGAGGTGGTGGAGGCCGCCGCGGCCAGACCGCCGCTCATGCCTGCACCCCCCGCTGCCGCTCCGGCGACTCCTGCGACTCCTCGTTCCCCGCGGCCTGGTCGGAGAGGGTCTCGCCCTTGCTGACCGCGACCTGCCGGGTGGTGCCGGGCGCGGCCTCGGTCACCAGACCCCGGTAGTAGTCCTGCTCATCGGTGCCGGGGTAGATGGCGTGCGGGGAGTCGACCATCCCGTCCTCGAGGCCCGCGAGCAGCTCCTCCTTGGTGTAGATGAGCGATTCGCGGCTGCGGTCGGCGAGTTCGTACTCATTGGTCATGGTCAGTGCCCGGGTGGGGCACGCCTCGACGCACAGACCGCACAGGATGCAGCGCAGATAGTTGATCTGGTAGACGCGGCCGTAGCGCTCGCCCGGGGAGTAGCGCTCCTCGTCGGTGTTGTCCGCGCCCTCCACATAGATCGCGTCGGCGGGGCAGGCCCAGGCGCACAGCTCGCAGCCGATGCACTTCTCCAGCCCGTCCGGGTGCCGGTTGAGCTGGTGGCGTCCGTGGAAGCGGGGCGCGGTGGGCTTCTTCTCCTCCGGGTACTGCTCGGTGAGCCGCTTCTTGAACATGGCCTTGAAGGTCACGCCGAAGCCGGCCACCGGATTCTGGAAGTCAGACACCGTCGGCCTCCTTTCCGTCACTGACAGTGTCGGGTCCACCACTGACAATCAGCTCGCGCTCGGCGTGCGGACGTCGGCGGGGGACGGGCGGCAAGGTCTGTCCGGGCAGCGGCGGCACCGGGAAACCTCCCGCCATCGGATCGAAGGCGGGCTCCGGTTCCGGTTCCGCTCCGGCCTCGGCCTTCACGGCACGGTCGCGGAAGAAGTCGACCACGAAGGACAGCAGCAGCAGCGCGATCACCGCACTGCCCACGTACAGCACGATGTCCTGGTAGTCGTAGTTCTCGTTGCGCAGCGCCCGGACGGTGGCGACCAGCATCAGCCAGACCATCGAGATCGGGATGAGCACCTTCCAGCCCAGCTTCATGAACTGGTCGTAGCGGACCCGCGGAAGCGTGCCGCGCACCCAGATGAAGACGAACAGCGATGTCACGACCTTGCCGACGAACCACAGCATCGGCCACCAGCCGTGGTTGGCACCCTCCCAGAAGGTGCTGATCGGCCAGGGCGCCCGCCAGCCCCCGAGGAAGAGGGTGACGGCGACCATCGAGACGGTGACCATGTTGATGTACTCGGCGAGCATGAACATCGCGAACTTGATCGAGGAGTACTCGGTGTTGAAGCCGCCGACCAGGTCGCCCTCGGACTCCGGCATGTCGAACGGCGCCCGGTTGGTCTCACCGATCATCGAGACGATGTAGATGAGGAACGAGACCGGCAACAGCACCGCGTACCAGCGGTCGTGCTGCGATTCCACGATCTGCGAGGTCGACATCGACCCGGAGTAGAGGAAGACCGCGGCAAAGGAGAGCCCCATCGCGATCTCGTAGCTGATCATCTGGGCGCAGGAGCGCAGGCCGCCCAGGAGCGGATAGGTCGATCCGGAGGACCAGCCCGCCAGCACGATGCCGTAGATGCCGACCGAGGCGGTGGCGAGGATGTAGAGGACGGCGATCGGCAGATCGGTCAGCTGCATCGCGGTGCGGTGCCCGAAGATCGAGACCTCACCGCCGGCCGGGCCGAACGGCATCACCGCGACCGCCATGAAGGCGGGGATGGCCGCCACGATCGGCGCCAGGACGTAGACCACCTTGTCCGCGCCCTTGACGACCACGTCCTCCTTGAGCATCAGCTTCACGCCGTCCGCGAGGGACTGGAGCATGCCCCAGGGTCCGTGGCGGTTGGGCCCGACGCGCAGTTGCATCCAGCCGACCACCTTGCGCTCCATGACGATGGAGATCAGCACCGTCACCATCAGGAACGCGAAGCAGAAGACGGCCTTGATCACGATCAGCCACCATGGATCGCGGCCGAACATCGACAGGTCCTCTGCGGCGAGAATCCTCACTGGGTCACCTCCGTCGCGGGGGCAGTGATCGTGACGACATCGCCGGGGCGGGCGCCCAGATCGCGGTGGACCCCGCCGCCGACGGAGGCCAGCGGCAGCCAGACCACCCGGTCGGGCATCGGGGTGATGCTCAGCGGCAGTTGGACGGAGCCGGCCGGGCCGGTGACCCGGACGAGCCGGCCGTCCTCGACCCCCGCCTCGTCCGCCGTGGCGGCCGACAGCCGGGCCACGGCCGCGTGGCGGGTCCCCGCCAGGGCCGGATCGCCGTCCTGGAGCCGGCCCTGGTCGAGCAGCAGCCGATGGCCGGCGAGCACCGCCTCGCCCTCGGCCGGCCGGGGCAGCGGACCGCCCGTCTCCAGCGAGGCCGTGGCGCGCGGGCCCTGCCAGGTGCCCAGCCGGGTCATCTCGGCGCGTACGGCCCCGACGTCCGGCAGGTCCAGGGGGGTCTCCAGCGCGTCGGCCAGCATGTGCAGCACCCGGGCGTCCGGAAGCGTATGACGGCGGGTCATCTGGTCGGGCTTGAGCGCCGCCTCGAACGGTCGGGCCCGTCCCTCCCAGTTGAGGAAGGTGCCGGACTTCTCGACGACCGCCGCGACCGGCAGCACCACATCGGCCCGCTCGGTGACCTCCGAGGGCCGCTGCTCCAGGCTGACCACGAAGTCCACCGCGTCCAGGGCCTCAAGCGCCCGCGCCGGATCGGGCAGATCGGCGACCTCGACGCCCGCGACCAGCAGCGCGCCGAGCCCGCCGGCCGCCGCGGCCTCGATGATCTGGCCGGTGTCCCGGCCCACCTGGTGCGGAAGGTCGGCAGTGCCCCAGACGGAGGAGACCTCCTCGCGGGCCCGCGGGTCGTGGGCTGGGCGGCCGCCGGGCAGCAGTCCGGGCAGCGCCCCCGCCTCGATCGCGCCCCGCTCCCCCGCCCGGCGCGGGATCCAGGCGAGCGTGGCCCCGGTGGCGGCGGCGGCCCGTACGGCGGCGGTCAGGCCACCGGCCACGGACGCCAGCCGCTCGCCCACGATGATCACCGCGCCCTCTTCGCGCAGCGCCTCGGCGGCCCGCTCCCCGCTCTCGTCCAGACCGGTGCGGCCCGCGATGGCGTCCAGCCACTCGGTCTCGGTGCCGGGAGCGGCCGGCAGCAGCGTGCCGCCCGCCTTACGGAGGCCGCGGGTCTCGTGGGTGGCCAGCGAGAAGGTGCGCTGTCCGTGCTTGCGGTGCGCCTTGCGCAGCCGCAGGAAGACGCCGGGCGACTCCTCCTCGGACTCGAAGCCGACCAGCAGCACGGCCGGGGCCTTCTCCAGCGTGGAGTAGGTGAGTCCGCCGCCGTCCAGGTCACGGCCCCGGCCCGCGATATGGGTGGCCAGGAAGTCGGCCTCCTCATCGCTGTGCGTACGGGCCCGGAAGTCGATGTCGTTGGTGTCCAGGACCAGCCGTGCGAACTTCGCGTAGGCGTAGGCGTCCTCGACGGTCAGCCGGCCGCCGGTGAGCACTCCGGTGCGGCCGCGCGCCATCCCGAGCCCCTCGGCCGCCGCGTCCAGCGCCTCGGGCCAGCTCGCCGGCTCCAGCTTCCCGGACTCGCGGTCGCGCACCAGCGGGGTGCTGAGCCGCTCCGGGAGCTGTGCGTAGCGGAAGCCGAAGCGGCCCTTGTCGCAGATCCACTCCTCGTTGACCTCGGGGTCGTCCGCGGCCATCCGCCGCATGACCTTGCCGCGCCGGTGGTCGGTCCGGGTCGCGCAGCCGCCCGCGCAGTGCTCGCACACGCTCGGCGAGGAGACCAGGTCGAAGGGGCGGGAGCGGAAGCGGTACGCCGCCGAGGTCAGGGCGCCCACCGGGCAGATCTGGATGGTGTTGCCGGAGAAGTACGACTCGAACGGGTCGCCCTCACCGGTGCCCACCTGCTGGAGCGCGCCCCGCTCCAGCAGCTCGATCATCGGGTCGCCCGCGATCTGGTTGGAGAAGCGGGTGCAGCGCGCGCACAGCACACAGCGCTCGCGGTCCAGCAGCACCTGGGCCGAGATCGGGACCGGCTTGGGGAAGGTGCGCTTATGGCCCTCGAAGCGGCTCTCCGCCGAGCCCGCGCTCATCGCCTGGTTCTGGAGCGGGCACTCACCGCCCTTGTCGCAGACCGGGCAGTCCAGCGGGTGGTTGATCAGCAGCAGCTCCATCACCCCGCGCTGTGCCTTCTCGGCCACCGGCGAGGTGAGCTGCGTCCTGACCACCATCCCGTCGGTGCAGGTGATGGTGCAGGAGGCCATCGGCTTGCGCTGGCCCTCCACCTCGACGATGCACTGGCGGCAGGCGCCGACCGGGTCGAGGAGCGGATGGTCGCAGAACCGCGGGATCTCGATGCCGAGCAGTTCGGCGGCGCGGATGACCAGCGTCCCCTTGGGGACGGAGATCTCGATCCCGTCGATGGTGACGGAGACCAGATCTTCTCGCGGCACCGCCGCCTCCCCGCCCGACGAGGGTGCGTTGGTGGTCACGGTCATGCGTTCACCCCCAGGTGAGTGGAGCGCGGCTCGTCGGCCCAGGCGGTGGATTTGGCCGGGTCGAACGGACAGCCTCCGCCGGTGATGTGCTGCTCGTACTCCTCTCGGAAGTACTTGAGCGAGGAGACGATGGGGCTGGCCGCCCCGTCGCCGAGGGCGCAGAAGGACTTGCCGTTGATGTTGTCGGCGATGTCCGCCAGCTTGTCGAGGTCGTCCATGCGCCCCTTGCCGGCTTCGATGTCGCGCAACAGCTGGACCAGCCAGTACGTGCCCTCGCGGCAGGGTGTGCACTTGCCGCAGGACTCATGCGCGTAGAACTCGGTCCAGCGGGTCACGGCCCGCACCACGCAGGTGGTCTCGTCGAAGCACTGGAGCGCCTTGGTGCCCAGCATCGACCCGGCCGCTCCCACGCCCTCGTAGTCCAGCGGGACGTCGAGGTGCTCATCGGTGAGCAGCGGGGTGGACGAGCCGCCCGGGGTCCAGAACTTCAGCCGGTGGCCGGGGCGCATCCCGCCGCTCATCTCGAGCAGCTGGCGCAGGGTGATCCCGAGCGGGCCCTCGTACTGTCCGGGGTTGGTCACATGGCCGGACAGCGAGTAGAGCGTGAAGCCCGGTGACTTCTCGCTGCCCATCGATCGGAACCATTCCTTGCCCTTGTTGAGGATCGCGGGAACAGAGGCGATGGACTCGACGTTGTTGACAACAGTGGGGCACGCGTACAGACCGGCGACCGCGGGGAAGGGAGGCCGCAGCCGGGGCTGGCCACGGCGTCCCTCCAACGAGTCCAGCAGCGCCGTCTCTTCACCGCAGATGTACGCGCCGGCGCCGGCGTGCACGGTGATGTCGAGACCCGGAAGTCCATCCACCCCCAGCTTCTGCCGTCGCCGTTCCGCCGTGCCGAGGTAGCCCGCCTCGTACGCCTCGCGAACGGCCTCGTGCAGCCGCCTCAGCACGGGGACGACCTCGCCGCGCAGATAGATGAAGGCGTGTTCGGAGCGGATGGCGTGACAGGCGATGACCATGCCCTCGATGAGGGCGTGCGGATTGGCGTAGAGAAGGGGGATGTCCTTGCAGGTGCCCGGTTCCGACTCATCGGCGTTGACGACGAGATAGTGCGGTTTGCCATCGCCCTGCGGAATGAACTGCCACTTCATTCCGGTGGGGAAGCCGGCGCCGCCGCGTCCGCGCAGACCCGCGTCCTTCACCAGCGCGATCACCGCGTCGGGGTCCATGGCGAGGGCCTTGGCGCTCCCCTCGTAGCCCTCGTGCCGCAGATAGGTGCGCAGGGCCCAGGAGTTGGGCTGGTCCCAGAACGCGGAGAGCACGGGTGCCAGCAGCTTCTCGGGGCTGTGCCCATTGATCTCGGTTGTCACGGTCATCACTCCCCCTCCTCGGCGACCGGACCGGCCGGGTGATGCGGATCGGAGGCGGAGGTCCGCTGCGGCGCGTCATGCGAGCTGGGATGCGTCGGCGGCGCCTCGTCCTGCGGGGCGTCCGCGGACCTCGGCGAGACGACCCGGCCAGGCGCGGCCTCCCCCTTGGCCAGCCGCAGCCCGACCAGCGAGGCGGGCCCCGCGGAGCCACCGGCCTCGACGGCGCCCGGACGGGCGTCGGGGAAGCCGGCCAGGATGCGGGCGGTCTCCTTGTAGGTGCACAGCGGCGCGCCCCGGGTCGGCTCGACGGTCCGGCCCGCCCGCAACTCGTCGACCAGCCGCTTGGCGGACTCGACGGTCTGGTTGTCGAAGAACTCCCAGTTGACCATCACCACGGGTGCGAAGTCGCAGGCCGCGTTGCACTCGATGTGCTCCAGGGTGACCTTGCCGTCCTCGGTGGTCTCCCCGTTGCCCACCCCCAGATGGCTCTGGAGCTCCTCGAAGATCGCGTCGCCGCCCATCACCGCGCACAGGGTGTTGGTGCACACCCCCACCTGGTAGTCGCCGGAGGGCTTGCGCCGGTACATCGTGTAGAAGGTGGCGACGGCGGTGACCTCGGCGGTGGTCAGGCCCAGCATCTCGGCGCAGAACCGCATGCCGGTGCGGGTGACATGGCCCTCCTCGGACTGCACCAGATGCAGCAGCGGCAGCAGCGCGCTGCGGCTGTCCGGGTAGCGGGCGATCACCTCCCGGGCGTCCTCCTCGAGCCGGGTGCGCACCTCGGCCGGGTAGTCGGACGCCGGCAGCTCCGGCATCCCCAGCTGCACTTCGGCACTCACCGGTCCACTCCTCCCATCACGGGGTCGATGGACGCGACAGCGACGATCACATCGGCGACCTGACCGCCCTCGCACATCGCCGCCACGGCTTGCAGATTGGTGAAGGACGGGTCGCGGAAGTGGACGCGATACGGGCGGGTGCCGCCGTCGCTGACCACATGGGCGCCCAGTTCACCCTTGGGCGACTCGATCGCCGTGTACGCCTGTCCCGGCGGGACCCGGAATCCCTCGGTCACCAGCTTGAAGTGGTGGATCAGGGCCTCCATCGAGGTGCCCATGATGTTCTTGATGTGATCCAGGGAGTTGCCGAGGCCGTCCGGGCCGAGCGCGAGCTGCGCGGGCCAGGCGATCTTCTTGTCCGCGACCATCACCGGACCCGGCTCCAGCCGCTCCAGGCACTGCTCGACGATCCGCAGCGACTGGCGCATCTCCTCCAGCCGGATCAGGAAGCGGCCGTAGGCATCGCAGGTGTCGGCGGTCGGCACCTCGAAGTCATAGGTGTCATAGCCGCAGTACGGATCGGTTTTGCGCAGATCGTGCGGCAGCCCGGTGGCCCGCAGTATCGGGCCGGTCACACCGAGCGCCATACAGCCGGCGAGGTCGAGGTAGCCCACGTCCTGGAGCCGGGCCTTGAAGATCGGGTTCCCGGTGGCCAGCTTGTCGTACTCGGGCAGGTTCTTGCGCATGGTCTTGAGCACGGCCCGGATCTGGTCGACCGCCCCGGGCGGCAGATCCTGGGCGAGCCCGCCGGGCCGGATGTACGCGTGGTTCATCCGCAGGCCGGTGATCAGCTCGAAGATGTCCAGGATCAGCTCGCGGTCGCGGAAGCCGTAGATCATGATGGTGGTCGCGCCGAGCTCCATACCGCCGGTGGCGATGGCCACCAGATGCGAGGAGAGCCGGTTGAGCTCCATCAGCAGCACCCGGATCACCGAGGCCCGGTCCGGGACCTGGTCCTCGATGCCGAGCAGCTTCTCGACGCCCAGGCAGTACGCCGCCTCGTTGTAGAACGGCGTCAGATAGTCCATGCGCGTCACGAAGGTGGTGCCCTGCGTCCAGTTCCGGAATTCGAGGTTCTTCTCGATTCCGGTGTGCAGATAGCCGATTCCGCAGCGGGCCTCGGTGACCGTCTCGCCGTCGATCTCCAGGATCAGCCGGAGCACCCCGTGGGTGGAGGGGTGCTGCGGACCCATGTTGACGATGATCCGCTCGTCGTCGGCCTTCGCCGCGGCGGCCACGACCTCGTCCCAGTCGCCGCCGGTGACGGTGTAGACGGTGCCTTCGGTCGTCTCGCGCGCGGACGCCGAGGGCGTTGCGTGGGGGGCAGTCATCAGCTGTACGACCTCCGCTGGTCCGGAGCCGGGATCTGGGCGCCCTTGTACTCGACGGGGATGCCGCCGAGCGGGTAGTCCTTGCGTTGCGGGAAGCCCTGCCAGTCGTCGGGCATCATGATCCGCGTCAGCGCGGGATGACCGTCGAAGATCAGGCCGAAGAAGTCGTAGGTCTCGCGCTCATGCCAGTCGTTGGTCGGATAGACATCGACGATCGACGGGATGTGCGGGTCGTCATCCGGAGCGCTCACCTCCAGCCGGAGCACCCGGCCATGGGTGATCGACCGCAGATGGTAGACGGCGTGCAGCTCACGGCCCTTGTCGCCGGGGAAGTGCACACCGCTGACGCCGGTGCACAGCTCGAAGCGGAGCGCCGGGTCGTCGCGCAGGGTCCGGGCGACCCGCGGCAGGTGCTCGCGGGCGATGTGGAAGGTCAGCTCACCGCGGTCCACGACGGTCTTCTCGATCGCGTTCTCCGGGAGCAGCGACTGCTCCTCGAGCGCGCCCTCGAGTTCGTCGGCGACCTCGTCGAACCAGCCCCCGTACGGCCGGGTGGCCTGGCCGGGCAGCCGTACGGGGCGCACCAGACCGCCGTAGCCGGTGGTGTCGCCGCCGTTGTTGGCGCCGAACATCCCGCGCTGGACGCGGATGGGCTCGCCCTGGTCGCCGCGGCGGCCGGGGAGGTTCTCGGCATTGAGGTCCTTGTCGGGGTTGACCCCGTTGGCCCCGTTATCACTCACTGCGTACCTCCGCTCGCTTCTCCGCCCACGAGGCGCAGAGGTGCGGCCTTCGTCGCTGTCTGCGGCCCGGCGGCCTCATGTGCGTCGCTCACCGGAGCAGCCCCTTCATCTCGATCATCGGCAACGCCTTCAGCGCCGCCTCCTCCGCCTCACGGGCCGCGCGCTCGCGATTGACGCCGAGCTTCTCCTCGCGGATCTTCTGATGCAGCTTGAGGATCGAGTCCATGAGCATCTCGGGTCGCGGCGGACAGCCGGGCAGATAGATGTCGACCGGGACGATGTGATCGACGCCCTGCACGATCGCGTAGTTGTTGAACATCCCTCCGGAGGATGCGCAGACGCCCATGGAGATGACCCACTTCGGGTTCGGCATCTGGTCGTAGACCTGGCGCAGCACCGGGGCCATCTTCTGGCTGACGCGCCCGGCAACGATCATCAGATCGGCCTGGCGGGGCGAGCCGCGGAAGACCTCCATGCCGAAGCGCGCGAGGTCGTAGCGCCCCGCGCCGGTGGTCATCATTTCGATGGCGCAGCAGGCCAGCCCGAAGGTGGCCGGAAAGACGGAGGACTTACGGGCCAGCCCGGCGGCCTGTTCCACGGTGGTGAGCAAGAACCCACTCGGGAGCTTCTCTTCGATACCCATGCGATGTTTCCCCTATCTCCTCTAGAGCCCCTTTTAGTCCCACTCCAGGCCACCGCGCCGCCATACGTACGCATAGGCGACGAAGACGGTGAGCACGAAGAGGAGCATCTCCACGAGCCCGAACAGGCCGAGGGCGTCGAAGGTGACCGCCCAGGGGTAGAGGAAGACGATCTCGATGTCGAAGACGATGAAGAGCATCGCCGTCAGGTAGTACTTGATGGGGAAGCGCCCACCGCCGGCCGGATGCGGAGTCGGCTCGATGCCGCACTCATAGGCTTCGAGCTTGGCCCGGTTGTAGCGCCTGGGGCCGATGATCGCGGCCATCAGAACCGAGAAGATCGCAAAACCAGCCCCGAGGGCTCCCAGTACGAGGATGGGCGCGTATGCGTTCACCGTCCTCGCTCCCTTCAGTCGACGATGACTGCTTGGCGGACCGCACGGACATGCCGCCGCCCCACGAAGATCGCGCACATGTGAGGCAGTTCACAAGCCGTTTCGCCTGCATCTTATGCCCGTCGGTCTGTGATCTGCGACACGGGGTACGACAACGTCTTTGTGATCTCCACCACCTGACGAAGGATCATGAAGTCGGATGAGCGGTGATCTTGTACATGAAGCATCCGAACGACCACGAGAAGTGACATTCGAAGACGTCATCACAGGTGAGCGCATTGCGCGCCTACCAAGACATGGTACATACATGCAAATTTGCTATGGCGGTGTCAGCTGATAAGAGTCCGCCATGCCCATGAGTGACCTTGGTCCCGGGTGCCAATTGATCACCGGCTCGCGCACGCGTTCACGAGCGGCTCGGGGCGAGTGAGGTATCCCACGCCCGGACGGGTTGTGGATCTAGATTTCACGGGAACCCTTTGTACGCGGGCCGCATCGATGGTAGGCCGCCCACAGTCACCGCATGGCCCTCAAATGCCGTGCGTAGAGACATGATCGAGAAATTCGGGCATGGCGGCCGGATGGCCCAGGAAGATCATTTGGCCCGGTTTTTGGACGTGTGCACGCCAAATGTGGCGCACCCCACTTTTGTTGATCTGGGCCTTAGGGCCCTGGTAGCCAGTGACCTATGTCCCCAGTCGCACACATACCCAGCCACCGGAAGCCCCGCCAAGCCGCGTCGACGCGTGCTCTCCGCGCAGGGGTGACCGGTGGCTTCCTCACCCTCGCGGTGGCCGGTGCCGCGGTGCCCGCCTCCGCCACCGAGTCCAACGCCGCTCCCGCCGAGTCCACCCTGGAGATGCCGACCGTCAGCGCCACGCTGGCGAGCACGGCCGCCCAGACCGCCGACGCCACACAGCAGGCCGCGTCGGACTACGAGCTCCAGGCGCAGCAGGACCAGGCGGCCGCCCACGCGAAGACCGCCGCCAAGAAGGCCAAGGCGGAGGCCGACCGCAAGGCGAAGGAAGCCCAGGAAGCCCGGGAGGCGGCCCGTAAGGCGGCCGCCAAGCGCGCGGCCGAGGCCAAGGCCCAGGCTGCGAAGGCGTCGCGCTCGGCCGAGCGCACCACGCTCTCCACCGCCGGCGTCAGCAACGCCACCGGCAATGCCGCGACGCTGATCAGCTTCCTGAAGGCGCAGCTGGGCAAGGCGTATGTGCTCGGCTCCAGCGGTCCGTCCTCCTACGACTGCTCCGGGCTGACCCAGGCCGCCTTCAAGCAGATCGGCGTGAGCCTGCCGCGGGTCTCCCAGGACCAGTCCACCACCGGCACCCCGGTCTCGCTGGACTCCCTCCAGCCGGGCGACCTGCTCTACTGGGGCAGCGCCGGCAGCGCCTACCACGTCGGCGTCTACGTCGGTGGCGGCAAGTTCATCGGCGCCCAGAACCCGAGCACCGGGATCGTCGAGCGCCCGCTGGACTACGACATGCCCACCGGGGCCGTGCGCGTCCTGTAAGGCGCGTTCGCGCGATCCGTAAGGCGCTCACGCGCCCTGTAAGGCTCGCGCGTCCCCTGTCAGGCCCCTTGTGCGTCCTTGTAGGCGTGAGGGCCGCCGTTCCGCCGTGGACGGCGGCCTCACGTCCTTACTGTGCGTAGACCTTCTCCAGGAACTCGCCGAGGAGGTCGTCGCTGAGGTGATGGGCCAGATCCGCCTCGGAGATCATTCCGACCAGCCGCTTGTTCTGGTCGATCACCGGCAGCCTGCGGATCTTGTGCTCCTCCATCTCCCGCAGGACGTCACTGACATCGGCCTCCGCGGGAATCCAGCGCGGGGTGCCCTTGGTGAGCGCCCCGACGGGTGTCCCGGACGGGTCGGCGCTCTCCGCGATGCATCCGACGACGATGTCCCGGTCGGTGACGATGCCGCACAGCCGCTCATTGGCGTCGCTGACCGGCAGGGCCCCCACGCCCAGATCCCGCATCAGCTGGGAGGCGCGCAGTACCGTCTCGTGCTCCGACACCCACTGCGCGCCCGGGTGCATGATGTCCGCTGCCTTCGTCATGGTGTACCTCCTATCAGGCCCACCGGCGGTGGATCCGGCCCCGTGAGCCCCATCGATCCGGCGTCGCCGCGGCTGGCGCGCACGGCGCCCCCCGCCTTCATTGTCACCACCACCCCACGGCGACGTCATGTCGAGCCCGGCGGCGGCTGTCGGTGCCCGGTGCCAGACTGAGTAACGAGGCATTCCCGCACAGAAGCAGGCAATTGCAGAACGAGGCAATCTCCGGCAGGACTCCGTGCGCCTTCGCGCCCGACCGTCGAAGGAGCGCCCATGCTCACCACCGATTACGTCCCCGGCGCCCCCAACTGGCTCGATCTTGGCGCCTCCGACACCGAAGCGGCCGTGGCCTTCTACGGCTCCCTGATGGGCTGGCACTTCGAGTCGGCCGGCCCCGAAGCGGGCGGGTACGGCTTCTTCACCCTGGACCGCAGGACCGTCGCGGCCGTCGGGCCGCTCACCGAGGAGGGCGCACGGCCCGCCTGGACGCCGTACTTCCACACCCGTGACGCCGAGGCGACCGCCCGGACCGTGGACCAGGCGGGCGGCACGGTGCGGCTCGCCCCGTTCGACGTCTTCGAGGAAGGGCGGATGGCCCAGTTCACCGACCCCGGCGGGGCCCGCTTCGCCGTCTGGCAGCCCGGCAGGACGGCGGGGCTGGACGCGGTCAACGACCCGGGCACCCTGTGCTGGACCGAGCTGCACTCCCCCGACCCCGCCACGGACCTGGCCTTCTACCGCAAGGTCTTCGGCTGGGACGCCGAGGAGATGCCCTTCCCCGGCGGGACGTACACGACGCTGATGACCTCCGGCGCAGGCCGGGAGGGCTCCTTCGGCGGCGTCGCCCAGCTCCAGGAGGGGCATTCGACGCCGCCGCAGTGGCTGCCGTACTTCGAGGTGGCGGACTGCGACGCGGTGGTGGCCAAGGGGCAGGACCTGGGCGGCTCGGTGCTGATGCCGGCCATGTCGGCCGAGGGGATCGGCCGGATGGCCTGGCTGACGGATGCGGTCCGGGCGCCGTTCGGCGTCATAGCGAGCGGCGGCCCGGGCGCGTAAGCGCTGCGCTCGCTGGCCGTGCCGCGATACGTCTGTGCCGCGATGCGTTGTCGGTCGGCTGCGGCGCCGTTGTGGCTGGTCGCGCAGTTCCCCGCGCCCCTTCGGGGCGCCGGCCGCCCTTAGGTCGAGCCGAGGCCCCTTACGGCGGCCGTCAGGCGCGCGGGGTCACCTTTGTCAGGCCGTTGATGATGCGGTCCATCGCGTCGCCGCCGGTCGGATCCGTCAGATTCGCCAGCAGCTTGAGGGTGAACCGCATCAGCATCGGATGCGTCAGCCCGCGCTGCGCCGCCAGCTTCATGACCGCCGGATTGCCGATCAGCTTCACGAACGCCCGGCCCAGCGTGTAGTAGCCGCCGTAGGTGTCCTTGAGGACCTTCGGGTAGCGCTGGAGGGCCAGTTCGCGCTGGGGGGCGGTGGCGCGGGCATGGGCCTGGACGATCACGTCCGCGGCGATCTGCCCGGATTCCATCGCGTAGGCGATGCCCTCGCCGTTGAACGGGTTGACCATGCCGCCCGCGTCCCCGACGAGCAGCAGCCCGCGGGTGTAGTGCGGCTGCCGGTTGAAGGCCATCGGGAGGGCGGCGCCGCGGATCGGGCCGGTCATGTTCTCCGGGGTGTAGCCCCAGTCCTCCGGCATCGAGGCGCACCACGCCTTGAGGACCTCGCGCCAGTCGAGCTCCTTGAAGGAGGACGAGGTGTTGAGGACGCCCAGGCCCACATTGCTCGTACCGTCGCCCATGCCGAAGACCCAGCCGTAGCCGGGCAGCAGCCGGTCCTCCGCGCCGCGCCGGTCCCACAACTCCAGCCAGGACTCCAGGTAGTCGTCGTCATGGCGGGGCGAGGTGAAGTACGTCCGCACGGCCACGCCCATCGGGCGGTCCTCGCGCCGGTGCAGCCCCATGGCGAGCGAGAGGCGGGTGGAGTTGCCGTCGGCGGCGACCACCAGGGGCGCGTGGAAGGTGACGGGCGTCCGCTCCTCACCCAGCTTCGCCTCGACCCCGGTGATCCGGCCGGTGCGCTCGTCGATGATCGGCGCGCCCACATTGCAGCGCTCGTACAGCCGCGCCCCGGCCTTCTGCGCCTGCCGCGCCAGCTGCTCGTCGAAGTCGTCGCGCTTACGGACCAGGCCGTAGTCGGGGTACGCGGCCAGATCCGGCCAGTCGAGCTGTAGCCGCACTCCGCCGGCGATGATCCGCAGGCCGCGGTTGCGCAGCCAGCCCGCCTCCTCGGAGATGTCGATGCCCATGGACACGAGCTGCTTGGTGGCGCGCGGAGTCAGTCCGTCACCGCACACCTTCTCGCGCGGAAAGGCCGTCTTCTCCAGCAGCAGCACATCCAGCCCCGCCTTGGCGAGGTAGTACGCGGTGGTGGAGCCGGCCGGCCCGGCGCCGACGACGATCACATCGGCGCTGCGCTCCGAGATCCCGGAGGACGCGCTCTCAGTGGGTGCGGTCTCGCTCACGCGGGGTCTCCCCAAGCCTCGGTAACGGCGTGCCGGTCGCACCGGTCACTGGACATGTGCAGAGTCTATGGGGCCGGGACCCGGGCACTCGCGAAGGGCCGTCCCCCGCGGCCCGCCCGGAGAACCGCCCATGGCCGCCTTACGGTTCGCACGGCCGCCTTACGATCGGCACGGCCCGCCCCTCACTGCTCGTGCCGGGTGCCCTACGGCCCGTACCGGCACCGGCCGTCCTACGGCTTGTACGCCCGGTGGAGGGCCACCACACCGCTGGTGAGATCGCGCCAGGCCGGGCGCTCCCAGCCGGCCGACCGCAGCCGGGCGGCGAGACCGGGCTGGTCCGGCCAGGCGCGGATGGACTCGGCGAGGTAGACATACGCGTCCGGGTTGCTGCTGACCGACGTCGCGATCGGCGGCAGCGCGCGCATCAGATACTCGGTGTAGACCGTGCGGAACGGCTCCCATGTGGGGTGGCTGAACTCGCAGATGACGATGCGTCCGCCGGGCCGGGTCACCCGCAGCATCTCGCGCAGCGCCCCCTGCGTGTCCTGGACGTTGCGCAGCCCGAAGGAGATCGTGACGGCGTCGAAGACCCCGTCCGCGAAGGGCAGCCGGGTGGCGTCGCCCGCCGTCAGCGGCAGCCGCGGATGGCGCCGCTTGCCCTCGCGGAGCATCCCGAGCGAGAAGTCGCACGGCACCACGTACGCGCCCGCCGCCAGGAAGGGCAGCGAGGACGTCCCCGTACCGGCCGCGAGGTCGAGCACCCGCTCGCCGGGGCGCGCGGCCACGGCCCGGGCGACCTCCTTGCGCCACAGCCGGGTCAGCCCGAGCGACAGCACATCGTTGGTGAGGTCGTATTTGGCCGCCACGCCGTCGAACATGGCGGCGACTTCATGCGGCTGCTTGTCCAGGGATGCTCGGCTCACGCCCCCCATTGTTCACCTCGTCGCCCCGGGCCCCCGCACGGGGCCCGCCGCGCCGCGGCGGCGCGGGGCCCGAGCCGTGCCGGTGCCTCGTTGGCCAGTGCCTCGACCGCCGGTCCCTCAGCGGCGCCGGTGCACCAGCCGCCCCGCCACCACCGTGGCCAGGCACTCGCCGTCCGCGTCGAAAACGGCCAGGTCCGCGCGGCCTGCCGGGGCGAGGGCGGGCGGCCGCGGCCGGTCCAGGACGGCGATGCCGCCCCGGTGGGCGGCCGCGCGCAACTCGGCGTCGTCGAGGTGGCGCGTGAGGACGGCGGTCGCGCCCCGCCGCAGCAGGGCGTGGATCCGCTCCCGCGGGCTGGGCGCGTCCGGCACCGGGCCCTCGTGGACGAGGGCCGGGCCGAGCTCCCCGGGCCACTCCCGCACCCGGGCCCGCGGATAGGTCCGCCGCAGCTCCTCCAGGGGGCCGATGGCCGCGATGCGGTCGCCGTCGACCGCGACGGCGGCGTCGTGCAGCGGCGCCGCGTCGCCGGGGGTGCGCCGGACGACGGGCGCCGCGTGGAGCGTGAGCATCAGGACGCCTGGATCACCGTCAGCTCGGGGTGGGCCGTGCCCCCGTCGATCGCGGTGGAGGACAGATGCGAGACGACGTGGTCGTCGACCGGGTCGTTCGCCGGGTCGTCGTGCACCAGCAGGTGCTCGTACGTCGTCGCGCGCTGCGCGGGGACCCGGCCGGCGGCGCGGATGAGGTGGAGCAGCTCCATCCGGTTGGAGCGGTGGCGGGCGCCCGCCGAGGAGACCACGTTCTCCTCCAGCATCACCGAGCCGAGGTCGTCCGCCCCGTAGTGCAGGGCCAGCTGACCGGCCTCCTTGCCGACGGTCAGCCAGGAACCCTGGATATGGGCCACGTTGTCGAGGAACAGCCGGGCGATGGCGATCATCCGCAGGTACTCGAAGACGGTCGCCTGCGTACGGCCCTTCAGATGGTTGTTCTCGGGCTGGTAGGTGTACGGGATGAAGGCGCGGAAGCCGCCGGTACGGTCCTGCACATCGCGGATCATGCGGAGGTGCTCGATCCGCTCGGCGTTGGTCTCGCCGGTGCCCATCAGCATGGTGGTGGTGGACTCCACGCCGAGGTTATGGGCGATCTCCATGATCTCCAGCCAGCGCTCACCGGACTCCTTCAGCGGCGCGATGGCCTTGCGCGGCCGCTCGGGCAGCAGCTCGGCGCCCGCGCCCGCGAAGGAGTCGAGACCCGCCGCGTGGATACGGCGGATGGCCTCCTCGGCCGGGACGCCCGAGATCCGCGCCATGTGCTCGACCTCGGACGCCCCCAGCGAGTGGATCACCAGCTGCGGAAACGCCTTCTTGATCGCCGAGAAGTGCTTCTCGTAGTACTCCACGCCGTAGTCCGGGTGGTGGCCGCCCTGGAACATGATCTGCGTGCCGCCCAGCTCGACGGTCTCCGCGCAGCGCCGCAGGATGTCGTCGAGATCGCGGGTCCAGCCCTTCGCCGTGTCCTTCGGCGGGGCGTAGAAGGCGCAGAACTTGCACGCCGTCACGCAGACGTTGGTGTAGTTGATGTTCCGTTCGATGATGTACGTCGCGATGTGCTCGGCGCCCGCGTAGCAACGGCGCCGGACCGCGTCGGCCGCGGCCCCCAGCGCGTGCAGCGGAGCCGAGCGGTAAAGGTCGAGCGCCTCTTGTGGGGTGATCCGACCCCCGTCGGCGGCGCGGTCGAGGATTGCCTGCACCTCTGCGTTTGCGGTCACCGGGGCGTACCTTTCGGAGGTTTATGGATGGACCGGGCCAGAGTACGCCACGGCCTGTACGCCTGTACGAGTACGTGTCGGGCACATCCGTACCCGCCCTCCACGCTCACTTGAGCTTGCGCAAAGTGCCCGTGGGGTCGCCCGCCGCCTTGTCCTTCGCCTGGTAGCTGAGCGTCCCGTCGGAAGTGAGGGTGAACTGCTCGTCCGTCGAGGCGTCGCTGCACCCCTGCTGGGGCTCGGAGCCCTTGAGACGCGCGTCGAGGTGGAGCTCCTTAGGGGCCGCCGAGACCAGCTTCCAGGTGCTGTCGCAGCGCAGCACCGACAGCTTGACCCGGCCGCTGGCCACGTCCTGCCCGGTGCGCCCCTGCCGGAAAGTGATGGTGAGCGTGCCCACCGGAATGCCGGAGTCGGAGGTCAGATCGCCCTGCCAGGTGCCGAGGAACGGCTTGGGCACGGCGCCGCTTCCGGAACCGGCGTCTCCGTCTCCCGGGTTCTGTTCCGTGGCGGACGGGTGGGGCTTCCCGGCGCTCTGGTCCTTGCTGTCGCCGGAGTCGCCGGGCAGCACATTGAAGAGCACGGCAGCCGTCGTCGCCACGGCCAGCGCGCCCGCGACGGACAGCACCAGCGTGCAGCTCAGCGCCCTGGGACGCTTCTTACCGCCGACGGCGGCCGAGAGCGAGACACTTCGGCCGCCCGGCTCCGGCGACGACGGGGAGGGGAGCGGATGGCCGACGGGCCGGTCCTTCGCGGGCGGCCCGCCGACGTACGACGGGTCGGGCGGGCCGAAGGCGCCCAGCACGGGCGGGGCCGAGGCCGGGGCGGGCGGCGGGGTCGGGGCCAAGGAAGGCGGCGGGGTCGGACGGTCCTCGGCGCGCGGCCCGGCGCCGAAGGGCAAGGCGGGCGGCTCCGTGGCCGGCGGCCCGGCATCGGAGGGTTCCGCCGCGGACGGCGGGGCCACGGCCTCCGCCTCCAGGTCGAGCAGCTCCACCACCTGCCGGCTCACCCGCTCGACCACCGCCCCCGGCAGCCAGCCCGGCCGTGCGAGCCCCGAGGCGCCGTCCTCCGGGGCGAGCCGCCGCACGATCTGCTCGGGGGTGGGGCGGTCGGCCGGGTTCTTGGCGAGGCACGCGGCCACCAGATCGCGCAGCTCTCCGGTCAGCTCGGGGCCGAACCGGGGCTCGTCGTGCACCACCTTGTAGAGCAGCGCGGCCGAGGTGTCGCCCGGGAACGGCGGTTCGCCGGTCGCCGCGTACGCCAGCACCGCGCCCAGGGAGAAGACATCGGCCGCGCCCTCGACGCCCTCGCCCAGGATCTGCTCGGGCGCCATATAGCCGGGCGAGCCGATGGAGGCGCCGGTCGAAGTCAGCGACACCGTGCCCTCGGTGGCCCGGGCGATGCCGAAGTCGATCAGACGCGGACCGTCGAGCGCCAGCAGCACATTGGACGGTTTGACGTCGCGGTGGACCAGGCCGAGGGCGTGCACCGCGGCCAGCGCCTCGGCGAGCCCCGCGCCCAGAGCCCGCACCGACGGCTCGGGCAGCGGCCCCTCGTCGGACACCGCCTGGTTGAGCGGAGGGCCCGCCACATAGCCGGTGGCCACCCACGGAATGCGCGCCTCCGGGTCGGCGTCCAGAACCGGTGCGGTGAAGGCGCCGCCGACCCGGCGCGCGGCGTCGACCTCGCGCCGGAAGCGGGCGCGGAATTCCTCGTCCAGCGCGAAATGGGCGTGCACAACCTTCACCGCGATCGTGCGCCCGCCCGCGCTGCGCCCCACGAAGACCCGGCCCATACCGCCCGAACCGAGCCGTCCGAGCAGCCGGTAGGCGCCGATGACCTGTGGATCGTCCGGTCCCAGCGGCTCCATCGCGTTGCCTCCCCCTCCGTGCGCCGGTCCAGCTTAGGCGGTGTTCGGCCGTCTACCGCAGGCCCGTGCCCCCCGAAAGGTCAGGTCAGCAGCTCGACATGGACGTCCGCCGGGTATCCGGTCGTCGGCCCCGTACGGCGGGCGAACTCGGCGATGCCGTCCAGCTGCGCCGTGCCGAGGCTGAAGTCGAGGGTGGTGAAGTAGCGCTCCAGCACCGACGCCTCGAGCTGCTCCCAACGCGCCGCCTGCTCGGCGACCTTGCCGACCTCCTCCAGGGAGAGGTTCCGCGAGGACAGAAACGCCTCGTGCACCCCCCGGACGATCTCCGGCTCCCGCTCCAGATACTCACGGCGGGCCGCCCACACCGCGAAGACGAAGGGGAGCCCGGTCCACTCCTTCCACATCTGTCCGAGGTCGTGGACGCGCAGCCCCAGCCGGGGCGCGTCATGGAGATTGGCCCGCAGCGCGGCATCTCCGATCAGCACCGCCGCCTCGGCCTCCTGCATCATCAGGCTGAGGTCGGGCGGGCAGGTGTAGTAGTCGGGAGTGAGTCCGTACCGCTCGGCGAGCAGCAGCTGGGCCAGGCGTACGGAAGTGCGCGAGGCGGAACCGAGTGCGACGCGCGCCCCGTCCAGCTGCTCCAGCGGCAGCTGCGAGACGATCACGCAGGACATCACGGGCCCGTCGCAGCCCACCGCGATGTCGGGAAGTGCGACGAGATCGTCGGCATTGCGCAGATACTCCACCAGGCTGATCGGGCCGATGTCGAGATCGCCACGGACCAGGAGGTCGTTCAGGGCGTCGGGAGACGCCTTGGTGAGCTCGAAATCCAGAAGCGATCCGGTCCTGGCGAGGCCCCAGTACAACGGCATGCAATTGAGGTACTGGATGTGCCCCACTTTCGGCCGGCTGAGCCGATGGCCGACGGGCGGTCTGCTGCTTTCGGAGGCGCCCTGTGTACTCCGCGAGGGGGAACTCGGTGAATTGTCCACGTCTCGGAGGCTAGCTCCGCTCGGCCCCGGGAATGGCGGCGGGGTGGCCGGGTAGCCTTGGGGCTGACCGGCCGACACCTGCTCGACCTGCGATCTTATCCATCTCACAGGCCAGGGAAACCCCTCGTTTTCGTGATCTTCGGCTCTTTCCTCTCGCACACGGAGCGTGCTAAGCTCGCCGCAAGTTGCAGTTTGGTTTCCTTGCAGTACAGAGCCTGCGGAGCATGTAACCGCAGGCTTTTGTAGTTTTCAGACTTCTTGCAGGTTCTGGAGCAGGGCAACCCTTTGGCCCAAGGAGGGCTTATGGCTACCGGAACCGTCAAGTGGTTCAACGCCGAGAAGGGCTTCGGCTTCATCGCCCAGGACGGCGGCGGCCCCGATGTCTTCGTTCACTACTCCGCGATCAACGCGAGCGGCTTCCGTTCTCTCGAGGAGAACCAGGCCGTGACCTTTGACGTCACCCAGGGCCCGAAGGGCCCGCAGGCGGAGAACGTCAGCGCCGCCTGATCCAGCAGCACCACCCAAGGAGCCCTGCTCCCCGCCCGGCGGGGAGGCGGGGCTCCTGCCTTTCCATGCCCCTTTCCGCCTCTTCCGCCCTTCGGGCCCGCGTCACGGGGACGGTCAGTCCTCCAGCAGCCGGAAGTCGGCGAAGTCGAAGCCCGGGGCGACCACACAGCTCACCAGGACCTCCTCGTCCGCCGCCGGACGAGCCGCTTGCCAGGTGCCCGGCGGGATGACGACCTGGGGGCGCTGACCGGAGGCGATATCGGGGCCCAGGACCACATCCGTGGGGGCCGCCTCCGGAGCGTCGCCCGTACCGCCGAGCCGCAGCCGCAGCGGGCCGCCGCTGTGCCACAGCCACAGCTCGGCCGAACGCACCACATGCCAGCGGGACTCCTCACCGGGAGTCAGCAGGAAGTAGATCGCCGTGGCCGTCGCGCGCTCGCCGTCGTACCCCGGTGGCCGCACCGTGACATCGCTGCGCCAGGTCTCCCGGTACCAGCCGCCTTCCGGATGGGGTTCGAGGCCGAGCCATTCGGCCGTCGCGGGCCGTCGGGTCGTGGTCATGTCCCTCACTCACCGCTCTCACACATCGGTCCGGGCCCGTCGAGGATAGCCCGTGAGGCGTCCCGAAAAGCGCCCCGTAAGGCGCTCACGGACTGTAGGGGTCCGGCGACGCACCGCTGACGAGACGTGCCCGCCCGGGCTACGGTTCTGACCATGGGGCGCGGGCGGCGAACGGTGACGGTGCACCATGTACGGGCCGCGCTGCGCGGTGCGCAGCGGCTCGGCCTCGACACCATCCCCCTGCTCCAACGGGCCCGGATACCCCCGCTGTTGCTCGCCGACGACCGCGCCCGTGTCTCCCCCGAGCAGTTCGCCCGGCTGGTGCGCGCCCTGCACCGGGTCACGCGGGACGAGTTCCTGGGGCTGGGGACCATCCGCAGCCGGCCCGGCACCTTCGCGATGATGTGCTACGCCTCGCTGGGCTGCCCCGACCTCGGCACGGCGGTGGAGCGCGGGGCCCGCTTCTACCGGCTCTTCCCCGGCGGGCCCAATCTGGCCCTGGAGCGCGGCGCGAGCCCGGGCCGGGAGGCGGTGTTCGCCCTGCGCGGCGGGCTGGGCCCGCATGAGGGCGGCCTTACGGCGGCCGAGGGCCATATCGTCGCCGAGTGGCTCATGCTCATCTGGCACCGGCTCGCGGGCTGGCTGATCGGGCACCGGATCCCGCTGCTGTGGGCGCAGTTCGCGTATCCCCCGCCGCCGTACGCCGAGGACTACGAGCCGCTCTTCGGCTGCCCGCCCCGGTTCGGCGCACCGCGCACCGCGGCCGGATTCGACCGTCGCTGGCTGACCGCCCCCGTCGTCCAGGACGAGGCCACGCTCCAGACGCTGTTGCGGTACGCGCCCGCCGGGCTGCTCAGCCGCGGCGAGTACGGAACGACGACCGTCGCGGAACAGGTGCGGCACGCGCTCACCGGGGCGCTGCGGACGCGCGGCGGCCCGGCCGACGGCCCGCGCGCCCGGCGCACCGCGCGGCTCCCGGAGCTTCCCGAGGTCGCCGCCCGGCTGGCGGTCAGCCCGGCGACGCTGCGGCGGCGGCTGAGCGCGGAGGGCACGTCCTTCCAGCGGCTCAAGGACGCCGTACGGCGCGATGAGGCGGTCAGCAGCCTGGCCGAAGGGGACGAACCCATCGCCGACCTGGCCGTACGGCTGGGCTTCTCCGAGGACACCGCGTTCCACCGGGCGTTCCGGCGCTGGACCGGGGCAACCCCGGGCGCATACCGACATGAGATGTGGAGTCAGCAAATCTGAGCGCCGCGGTCAGCCACAGACACCCCGGCCGTCCCTACGGTCCTCCCACAGCGACCCGGCACCGCCGGAGCGCACCGCCCGCACCGTTGGGAGAGCCGTATGCGTATCCGCACCACCGTGCTCGCCGCCCTCGCCGCACTGACCCTGGCCTCGGCGTCACCCGCCGCCCCGGCCGCCGCGGCCTCGTCGGACACCCCGGCCGCGGACACCGGCAGACCCGGCGACATCGTCACCTCCGCCCCCACCGCCTTCCGGACCCTGCCCGGTGTGCCGACCGCCACCAGGGCATGGCACATCACCTACCGCTCGACCACCGCCACCGGCCGTCCCGACGTCGTCTCCGGCACGGTCGTCGTCCCCGACGACGGCACAGAGGGCCCGCGGCCGCTCATCGCCTGGGGCATCGGCGCCGTCGGCCTCGCCGACGGCTGCGCGGTGTCCGGCCGATTCCCGCAGGGCGCCTCGATCGAGGCCCAGCTGATCGACCTCGCGCTGCGCCGTGGCTGGGCGGTGGCCGTCACCGACTACGAGGGCCTGGGCACGCCGGACGACCACACCTATACGGTCGGCCGGTCCGAGGGCCAGGCCGTCCTGGACGCGGCGCGCGCCGCCCAGCGCCTTCCGGAGGCCGGGCTCTCACCGGACGCGCCCGTGGGCATCATGGGCTACTCCCAAGGCGGCCAGGCGGCCGGCTGGGCCGCCGAACTCCACCCCTCCTACGCCCCCGAGCTGCGGGTGAAAGGCACGGTCGCCGGGGGCGTGCCCGCCGACCTCCCCACGACGCTGGACTACAACGACGGCGGCGCGGGCGCCGGGCTCGCCCTGATGGCGCTCGCCGGACAGGACTCGGCCTTCCCCGCGCTGCGGCTCGACTCGTACCTCAACGACCGGGGACGCGGCTATGTGGACTTCATGAAGCGGAACTGCGTGTCCCTCAGCACCATCGCCGGGCTCTTCCAGCACAGGTCCGAGGTGACCGTAAGGGACCCGCTGGCCGACCCGGTCTGGCAACTCGCGCTGCGCGCCTCCCTCTTGGGCACCCGCTCTGTCGACCACCCCGTCTACCTCTACCAGGGCAGGCTCGACGAGCTGATCCCGTACCGGGTCGGCGAGGCGCTGCGCGACCGCTGGTGCGCCCGGGGGGTACCGGTGGAGTGGCAGGACTATCCGCTCGACCACGTCACCACGGCGCTGACCGGGATACCGACGGCCCTGGACTGGATGGCCGGACGGCTGGCGGACGAGCCGACGCGGGGCAACTGCGGGGCCTGACGCCTGCCTGGCGCGACGCCCGCCTGATGCGGCGCCGACTGCCTGTCAGCCGATCAGCCTGCGTCAACCGATCCGCCCGCGTGAGCCGTTAGCCCCGCACATGAGCCGTAGGACCCGCGCGTCAGCCGATCCGCTCGGGCGCCCAGCCTCTCCCCTGGAGCAGGTTCCCCAGCCCGGCCCAGGCGAAGTTCATCAGGGTGGCCGCGGCCTCCTTGGCCGAGGGGCCGCCCGCCCTGCCGTCCCCCGCCCGGTCCGCGAGCGACTCGGCCGCGCCCACGAGCGCATGCGCGAGCCCGGACACCTCGGTGCCCGCGAGGGTCCGGGCGCGCGCCGCCTCGCGGGCGTGCTCCCGCGCCGCCGCGGCTATCAGCTGGGTCACGAACTCCACGATCTCCGTGCGCATCGCGGCCACTTCGCGTGCGTAGGGCTGGCCATGCGTACGGGCCTGCACATGCAACAGCGTCCATCCGTCGGGGTGTTCGGCCGTATGGGCGAAGAAGCCGCTCAGCCCGCTCCACAACTGCCGGTCGGCGGGCGCGTCCCGCTCCACGGCCGCGCGCACCGCGGTCACCAGCGCCGCGGCCTCCCGCCGTATGCACGCCGTGAACAGGTCTTCCTTGGAGTTGAGATAGAGATAGACCAGCGGTTTGGAGACCCCGGCCAGCTCGGCGATGTCGTCCATGGAGGCGTTCCGATAGCCGCTGCGCGCGAAGGCCCGCACCCCCGCGTCCAGCATCTGCTGCTCCCGCACCGCCCGTGGTACGCGCTTGTTCCGCGTCGCCCCGCCCACGCAGGCCGCCCCCTTCGATCGTGCCCCCGCACACATATCGCGGATAAGCCTACGTGGGACCACTGTCAGCGCTCTTGCCACGGCCGCCCGCCGACCTCAAAGTTTCAACTGACCACGCACCGTGCCCCGTTCAACTCCGTAACGCAAGCGCGAAGGAGAACGAACGATGCCGAACCGCCGCCGTACCCTCGCCGCGCTGACCGCGCTGGCCGCCGCACCGCTCCTCACGGCCCCCGCGGAGGCCCGCTCCCCGGAGCCCGGCTCCTCCAAGGCCCGTTCCCCGGAAGCGTTCAGCAGACGCCGGACACCCGCCCGCCCGCGCCTCATCGCCGCGGACCGCGTCAGTGAGCGCGTCCTGGACCTGACGATCGACTCCCCCGCCCTGGGCCGCGAGGGCCACGCCCGCGTCCTCCTCCCCACCGGCTACGACCGCCGGCCCCACCACCGCTGGCCCATCCTCTATCTGCTCCACGGCTGCTGCGACCCGGCCCCCGGATGGGAGGCGTGGACCCGCAACACCGATGTCGAGACCATCACCGCCGCCACCCCGGCGCTGATCGTCTCCCCCGAGGGCGGCCCCGCCGGCTTCTACTCGAACTGGTGGAACGGCGGCCACTACGGCCCGCCCGCCTGGGAGACCTTCCACCTGGGCGAGCTGCGCCCCCTCCTGGAGCGCGCCCTGCGGGCCAACGGCCGCCGCGCGATCGCCGGACTGTCCATGGGCGGCTTCGGCGCCCTCTCCTACGCCGCCCGCCACCCCCGTCTCTTCCGCGCGGCGGCGTCCTTCAGCGGTGTCATCCACACCACCCTGGACCCCGCCGGCGTCCAAGGCATCCTCACGGGCCAGGGCGCCGACCCGGCGGCCCTCTGGGGAGACCCCGCCGCCCAGTCCTCGCTCTGGGACGCCCACAACCCTTACGCCCTGATCCCCCGGCTCCCCCGCGGCTACCCGCTCTACCTCGCCTGCGGCAACGGCAGCCCCGGTCCCCTCGACCCCCCGGACCGCCCCGAGGACACCCTGGAGCGCGGCCTCGGCGAGATGGCCCAGCGCTATGTCCGTCGCGCCCGCGCCCACGGCCTGGCCATCACCGCCCACCTCTACGGCCCCGGCACCCACACCTGGCCCTACTGGGAACGCGAACTCACCCACGCCCTCCCCCTCCTCACCGCCCCGCTCATCTGACACGGGGAGGTTTGCTACGGTCGGAATCGACCCGACGAGACGCGCCGTACCGGGACCCGCAAAGACGACGCACCCCGTAACGAGAGACTTCACGGAGGTGCCGTCATGGCTTGGGTCCTGCTCTTCACGGCCGGGCTGTTCGAAATCTGCTGGTCGATCGGCATGAAGCTGAGCGATGGCTTCACCCGCCTGTGGCCCAGCGTGATCACCGTCGCCGGGCTGATCGTGAGCATGGGGCTGCTGAGCGCGGCGGTGAAGAGCCTGCCCATCGGCACGGCCTACGGCGTCTGGGTCGGCATCGGCGCCGTAGGCACCGCCCTGCTCGGCATGGTCCTCTTCCACGAGCCGGTCACCCCGGCCCGGATCTTCTTCCTGCTCCTGCTGGTGGTGGCCATCGTCGGCCTGGAGGCCACGGCGGGCGAGTGAACAGCACGGTGCCCCCGGACCGAGGCGTGGTCCGGGGGCACCGCTTGTCGCTCTTATGGCCGTTGTCGCCCTTGCCGCACGGAGGTGCTACGCGGCGGCGTTGCCCGACGACGTCACGCGGCGGCCAGCTGGGGCTCCGGCTGCTCTTCGCGGTCGTCCAGCGGGGAGGCGCTGGCGTGGGCGTACGCCTCGTGGTCGAGGATCTTCTCGCGGGCCGAGACGATCACCGGTATCAGCGATTGGCCGGCCACGTTGGTGGCGGTCCGCATCATGTCCAGGACCGGGTCGATGGCCATCAGCAGGCCGACGCCCTCCAGGGGCAGGCCCAGGGTGGAGAGGGTCAGGGTCAGCATGACCGTGGCGCCCGTAAGGCCGGCGGTGGCTGCGGAGCCGATGACCGAGACGAAGGCGATCAGGAGGTAGTCGCCGACGCCGAGGTGCACGTCGAAGATCTGGGCGATGAAGATCGCGGCGATCGCCGGGTAGATCGAGGCGCAGCCGTCCATCTTCGTCGTCGAGCCGAAGGGCACCGCGAAGGAGGCGTACTCCTTGGGGACGCCCAGCCGCTCGGTGACCTTCTGGGTCAGCGGCATGGTGCCGACCGAGGAGCGGGAGACGAAGGCGAGCTGGATGGCGGGCCAGGCGCCCTTGAAGAAGTTCAGGGGGTTGATCTTGGCGACCGTCGCGAGCAGCAGCGGGTAGACGCCGAACATCACCAGTGCGCAGCCGATGTAGATGTCGGCGGTGAAGGTCGCGTACTTGCCGATCAGGTTCCAGCCGTAGTCGGCGATGGCGGTGCCGATGAGGCCGAGGGTGCCCAGCGGGGCGAGGCGGATGACCCACCACAGCGCCTTCTGGAGGAGTTCGAGCACCGACTGGCTCAGGGTGAGGATCGGCTGGGCCTTCTCGCCGAGCTGGAGGGCGGCGACGCCCGCGACGGCGGCGATGAAGACGATCTGGAGGACGTTCAGCTCGGTGAACGGGGTGATGACGTCGGTCGGCACGATGCCGGTCAGGAAGTCCAGCCAGGAGCCCGCGTGATCCGGCTTGGCGCCGTCCTTGGGGGACAGGTCGGTGCCGGCGCCCGGGTTGGTGATCAGGCCGATCGCCAGGCCGATGGCGACGGCGATGAGCGAGGTGGCCATGAACCACAGCAGGGTCCGGGTGGCCAGCCGGGCGGCGTTGTTGACGTTCCGCAGATTGGTGATCGAGATCAGGATCGCGAAGAACACCAGCGGGGCGACGGCCAGCTTCAGCAGCTGGACGAAGATCGAGCCGATCTTGTCGAGCGTGGTGACCAGCCAGCCGACATCGCCGCTGCGGGCGATCCAGCCGAGCACCACACCGAGGACGAGGCCCAGCAGGATCTGCGCCCAGAAGGGCACCTTGGGCAGGCGGAAGGAGGACGGCCCCTGGGGGGACGCCTTGAGGTCGGACGACAACGGACACACTCCGGTGGAGGTAAGAGGGCAGGAGAAAGCCAGGAGTCCGTACGGGATCTCCGGCCGCTGTGCGGAGGAGAAGTCAGCGGCGACGACAGGCCGCGGACAGACAGCGGCAAAGATCGATGTGCAGGCGCGCCACGAGCGGAACGCTCGCTGTGATGTGGGGCGCGGCTGCTGTCTTCATGACAAGTACATTAACACCGCCACTTTGGGGAACCCAAAGGAAATCTTTGACTTCTGAGGGCCCCTGAGGGACGGAAAGACACCAACGCCCCTTGTGCCGACGGAAGATGGCACAAGGGGCGTCGCTGGAGTGTGCGGGGTGGTGTGAGGAGGGTTACAGGACCGCGCCGGTCAGGCGCCGTTCTCCCGGCCCACCGGTCAGACGCCGTCCTCCTGGCTCTGGTTCGCGGCCAGCCGCTCCTTGGCGCGGTCCACCTTCTCGGCGACCTGGACGGCCATGGCGTCCCGCTGCCTGCGCAGCACCACCCAGCTCAGCGGCGCCGAGACGACCAGCGCGAGCAGCATGACCCAGAAGAGGTTGGAGCTGCCGAGGCCGGAGGGCAGCACCCGGAAGTAGACCAGGCCCCAGATGGCCAGGAACGAGCCGACGAAGATTCCCAGGCGCATGAGGGTGTAGCGGAACGCGGCGCTCGGCGTGAAGGACACGACTCGTCCTCTCTCTCCGGGGAGTTCTGGGAGTTCTGCGAGTTCCGCCGGGCGCTCCTGATGGGGCCTCTGCCGGAAGAACCTGTCCTCCCAGTGAACCATGGCCGGTTTCTGATCAATTCAGCGGCAGCCACATGGTGACGTCGTCCCGGAAATCGTCGTCCGCGACCCTGATCGCGCCGGGCACCCGCCCGACCTCCTTGTAGCCGCACGCCTCGTAGAAGCGGTCCGCCCCGGTGCCGCCGCGGCAGGTGAGCCGTATCCCCTGGATGCCGTCCATACGGCGCGCGGCGTCCTCGGCGGCGGCCATAAGGGCGCGGCCGTGTCCCTTGCCCTGGTGGGAGGGGTGCACCATCACGGTGTAGAGCCAGCACCAGTGGTGCATCAGCCGGTGGGTGTTGAAGGTGAAGAAGGCGGTGGCGGCCACGGCGCCGTCCTCGTCGCGGCCGATGAGCAGGCGGGTCCGGCCCTCCGTCATCGCGGCGAGGTGCCTGAGCAGATCGGGGCGTATGTCGTCCTTGGCCACGGGCGGTACGAAGCCGACGGCGCCGCCCGCGTTCGAGACGTCGGCCCAGAGGGCGCAGACGGAATCGAGCAGCTCGGGGGTGGTCTCGGGGTCGAGTTCAAAGCGCAGGGGCATGCGGCGGACGATACCGATGGGGGCTGACAGCACCCTCGGGCCCCGGCCATGGGGCATCGGGCCCCGGCCATCGGGTATCGGGCCCCGATCACCGCTCGTACGCGACCCGCGCTCCGGTCTCCTCGCCTCAGCCGAGCAGCTCCGCCGCGACCCTCAGGTCCGCCACCAGGCCCTCGTACGCCGCCTCCCGGTCGTCGGCCCGCAGCACCGCGGAGGGGTGGATCGTGGGGACGATCAGGCCGCCGTGCGCCGGTCCCGACGCATCGCCCTCCAGCCGCGTCCCGCGCTGTTTGGTCACCCGGAACGACGGGCCGAGCAGCGCCCTCCCCGCCGTGGCGCCGAGCGCCACGATCACCTCGGGCTCGATCAGCTCCAGCTCGGCCTCGAGCCAGGGCCCGCAGGCGGACAGCTCGCGCAGGCTGGGCGGCTTGTGGATGCGGCGCTTGCCGCGCGCGGGGACATGGGTGAACTTGAAGTGCTTGACGGCGTTGGTGAGGTACGACTCGTCCGGGTCGATCCCGGCCTCGTCCAGCGCCCGGTCGAGGACCTTGCCCGCCGGGCCCACGAACGGCTTGCCCTGCCGGTCCTCCTGGTCGCCCGGCTCCTCGCCGACGAGCACGACCCGGGCGTCCGCGTCACCGGCGCCGAAGACCGTCCGGGTGGCGTCGCGGTGCAGCGGGCAGCCGTGGCATCCGGCCGCCGCCTCCCGGAGCGTGCCCAGGTCGGCGTGGTGCGGGACGAAGGGGGCGGCGGTGTACGCGTCCTCGGGGCTCTTCGTACCGGCCATGGCCCCCGGGTGCCCCGCTCGGCGGCCGTCAGACAGCGGCCGCCGGGCGGAGGGCGGAGCGGGTCACCCCCGCCCCGGGCGGAGGGCGGGACGGTTCACACCCGCATCGGCTGCGGGGATTCGCGGCGGGCCGGGTCCGGGCCGTCGAACTCGCGGATGATCTCGTAGCGGGTGTTGCGCTCCACCGGCCGGAAACCGGCGTCCTGGATCAGTTCGAGCAGGTCGTCACGGGTGAGCTTGTTGGGCGTCCCGTAGTCGTCGGCGTCGTGGGTGATCTTGTACTCCACGACCGAGCCGTCCATGTCGTCCGCGCCGTGGTTGAGCGCGAGCTGCGCGGTCTGTACCCCGTGCATCACCCAGAAGACCTTGACGTGCGGCACATTGTCGAACAGCAGCCGCGAGACCGCGAAGGTCTTCAGCGCCTCGGCGCCGGTCGCCATGGTGGTGCGGGCCTGAAGGCGGTTGCGGATCTTGCCGTCCCTCATGTCCACGAAGTCGTGCTGGTAGCGCAGCGGGATGAAGACCTGGAAGCCGCCGGTCTCGTCCTGGAGCTCACGCAGGCGCAGTACGTGGTCCACCCGGTGGCGGGGCTCCTCGATATGCCCGTAGAGCATCGTGCAGGGCGTCTTGAGCCCCTTCTCGTGCGCGAGCCGGTGGATGCGCGACCAGTCCTCCCAGTGGGTCTCGTGGTCGACGATGTGCTGCCGGACCTCCCAGTCGAAGATCTCGGCCCCGCCGCCGGTGAGGGACTCGAGCCCGGCGTCGATCAGCTCGTCGAGGATCTCCGAGGCCGACAGGCCGGAGATCTTCTCGAAGTGGTGGATCTCGGTGGCGGTGAACGCCTTGAGCGAGACCTGCGGAAGGGCCTCCTTGAGCGCCCTGAGCGAGCGCGGGTAGTAGCGCCAGGGGAGGGTGGGGTGCAGGCCGTTGACGATGTGGAGCTCGGTGAGGTTCTCGTTCTCCATCGCCTTGGCGAGGCGGACGGCCTCCTCGATGCGCATCGTGTAGGCGTCCTTCTCGCCGGGCTTGCGCTGGAAGGAGCAGTACGCGCAGGACGCGGTGCACACGTTCGTCATGTTGAGGTGGCGGTTGACGTTGAAGTGCACGACGTCGCCGTTCTTACGGGTGCGCACCTCGTGGGCGAGACCGCCCAGCCAGGCCAGATCGTCGGACTCGTACAGGGCGATGCCGTCCTCCCTCGACAGCCGCTCGCCCGCGCGGACCTTCTGCTCCAACTCCCGCTTGAAACCCGCGTCGTCTGTGGTCCCCGTCACCCCGGTCGCCTCCCATACGTCTGCTGATGTCAGCCTTGGCCGACACTACGCCTCGATGTCCTCCGGAAGCTCGCCGACCCGGTTTTCCCACTTGGTCGAGAGCACGATCGTGGTACGGGTACGGGAGACGCCCTTGGTGCCGGAGAGCTTGCGGATGGTCCCCTCCAGGCCGTCCACATCGGAGGCGCGCACCTTGAGCATGTAGGAGTCGTCGCCCGCGATGAACCAGCAGTCCTCGATCTCGGCGACTTCGCGCAGCCGGTGGGCCACGTCCTCGTGGTCGGTGGCGTCCGAGAGCTGGATGCCGATCAGGGCGGTGACGCCGAGTCCGAGGGAGGCGGCGTCGACGGTCGCGCGATAGCCCGTGATGACCCCGGCGGCCTCCAGGCGGTTGATCCGGTCCGTGACGCTGGGCCCGGAGAGGCCGACAAGCCTGCCGAGCTCCGCGTACGAGGCCCGTCCGTTCTCCCGAAGAGCCTGGATGAGCTGCCTGTCCACCGCGTCCATATCCACGTACGCCTTCCATTATTCAGGGATTGAGCAAGATTACATGTAGAATCTAAGGCATCAGGGCCACAAGCCCTGTAAATCTTTTAGGCGATCGACCATCCCTCAGGAGATGAGACTCACCGTGTACACGATCGAGGGCCTTGAGGCCCGCATGCTCGAGCTGCGGGACCTGGCCGGCCGCTCGCGTGCAGCCCGTACCACCGACCGGCCCGTCTCCCGCGCGGCCCGCCGCGCGGCCGTCGTCGCGGCCCGCAGCGCACGCTCGAGGAGGCGCTGGACCCGCTAGGCCGTTCCCCGGTCCCGGTCCCCACCGAGTTCCCCCTCCCACCGGCGGTACAGCTTGTGCGGCACCCCTGCCGCGTCCAGCACCCGCCCCGCGACGAAGTCCACCAGATCCTGGATATGCGTCGCCCCCGCGTAGAACGCCGGCGAGGCGGGCAGCACCACCGCGCCCGCCTCGTCCAGCGTCACCAGAGCCTTGAGCGTCTGCCCGTTCAGCGGTGTCTCGCGCACCGCCACCACGAGCTTGCGCCGTTCCTTGAGCGTGACGCTCGCGGCCCGCTGGAGCAGGTCCTTCGACAGTCCGAGCGCCACCCCGGCCACACACGCGGTGCTCGCCGGGACGATCAGCATCCCCTTGGTCGGGTACGAGCCCGAGGACGGCCCGGCCGCCAGGTCCCCGGCCGCCCAGTGGGTCACGTCCGCGACCTCGGCCGGCACCTCGAAGGCGTCGGGCGTACCGTCCGCGCCCCGCGCCAGCCAGCGGCACAGATCCTCGCGCCAGTGGGCGTCCCGGAACCCGATCCCCGTCTCGTCCAGCAGCGTCAGCCGCGACGCCCGGCTGACCACCAGGTCGACCGCCTCCCCCGCCGCCAGCAGCGCGCGCAGCACCGAGGCGGCGTACGGCGTCCCGGACGCGCCGGACACACCGACCACCCAGGGACGGCGCCGACTCACTTCCTCGTGCGGCCCGTACGGCTCATGCGGTCCGTAAGGCTCGTGCGGCGTCTCCACGCCACCGAGCCTATCCGGCGGGTCTCACAGGCTGAGGCCCCGCACCACGAGGTCGAGGAGGGCGCAGCAGAAGAGGGCGATCCCGATGAAGCCGTTGACCGTGAAGAAGGCGCGGTTCAGCCGGGACAGATCGCCCGGCCGCACGATCGTGTGCTCATACGCGAACGCCACCGCGACGATCACCAGCCCCACCCAGAAGAACGCCCCGGCGTCCGTGGCCAGCGCGTACCAGACCAGCAGGGCCGTGGTGACCACATGGCAGACCCGCGCCCCGTACAGCGCCCCCGCGATCCCGAAGCGGGCCGGCACCGACCGCACCCCGTGCGCCCGGTCGGCCGCCACGTCCTGGCAGGCGTAGATCAGGTCGAAACCGCCGATCCAGATACCGATCGCGAGCCCGAGGATCACCGCGTCCCACGACCACTCGCCGGTGACCCCGATCCAGGCGCCGATCGGGCCGATGGCCTGGGCCAGGCCAAGGATGGCGTGCGGATAGTCGGTGAACCGCTTGCCGTACGGATAGACCACCATCGGCACCACCGCGATCGGCGCCAGCGCCAGGCAGAGCGGGCCCAGGAGCGCCGCCGAGCCCAGGAAGACGGCGAGCGCGATGAGCGTGCCGGTCCACGCGGTGCGCACCGACACCGCGCCGGTGACCAGCTCACGGCCGGCGGTGCGCGGATTGCGGGCGTCGATCTCGCGGTCGATGATCCGGTTGCAGGCCATCGCGAAGGTGCGCATGCCCACCATGGCGACCGTGATCAGCAGCAGCCGCGTCCAGTGGACCGTGGAGTCCCACAGGTGCATCGCGGTCAGCGCGGCGGTGTAGGCGAAGGGCAGCGCGAAGACCGAGTGCTCGATCATCACCAGCCGCAGAAAGGCGCGGACCCGGCCGGGCGGCGCCGGTTCGGGGCCGAAGAGATCGGGGGTCGCGGAATCGGCGCTCACAGCCCGTACTCCTTCCATCGCTTTGTCACCCGATCGGCGGTCTCCGGGTCGGACATGACCATGCGCGGCCATCCGCCGTCGCGGGTATAGCCCTCCTCGGGCCATTTCGCGGTGGCGTCGATGCCCGCCTTGCCACCCCAGAACTGCTGGTACGAGGCGTGGTCGAGGTGGTCGACGGGCCCATCGACCACGGTCAGATCGCGGGCGTAGTCGGTGTTCCCCAGAGCGCGCCAGGAGACCTCGTGCAGATCGTGTACATCGCAGTCGGCGTCGACCACGACGATCAGCTTGGTGAGCGACATCATGTGGGCGCCCCAGATGGCGTGCATCACCTTCTGCGCGTGCTTGGGGTACTTCTTGTCGATCGAGACGATCGCGCAGTTGTGGAAGCCACCGGACTCGGGGAGGTGGTAGTCCACGATGTCCGGGATGATGATCTTGAGCAGCGGGAGGAAGAACCGCTCGGTCGCCCTCCCCAGCGGTCCGTCCTCGGTCGGCGGACGGCCCACCACGATCGACTGGAGCAGCGGCCGCCGCCGCATCGTCACACAGTCGATGGTCAGGGCCGGAAACGGCTCCTGGGGCGTGTAGAAGCCCGTGTGGTCGCCGAACGGACCCTCCGGCAGCATCTTCCCGGGCTCAAGCCAGCCCTCGATGACCACCTCGGCGGCCGCCGGGACCTGGAGCGGCACCGTCCGGCAGTCGACCATCTCGACCCGCCGGCCCTGCACGAACCCCGCGAAGAGGTACTCGTCGATATCGCCGGGCAGCGGCGCGGTCGCGGCGTAGGTCACGGCGGGCGGCGCGCCGAAGGCGATCGCCACCGGGAGCTTCTCCCCGCGCCTGGCGGCCACTTGGTAGTGGTTGCGGCTGTCCTTGTGGATCTGCCAGTGCATGCCGATGGTGCGGCGGTCATGGCGCTGGAGGCGGTACAGGCCCAGGTTGCGCACCCCGGTCTCGGGATGCTTGGTGTGGGTGAGGCCGAGGTTGAAGAACGACCCGCCGTCCTCGGGCCAGGTGAACAGCGCCGGAAGCTGGTCCAGATCGACGTCGTCGCCGGTGAGGACCACCTCCTGGACGGGCGCCTCCTTCACCTTCTTCGGCGGCACATGGGCCACCGAGCCCAGCTTCCCGAACGCCTCGCGCAGTCCGGTGAACCCCTGGGGCAACTCGGGTTTGACCAGCCCGCCGATCTTCTCGCTGATCTCGTCGTACGAGCGGAGGCCAAGGGCCTTGAGGAGACGGCGGTCGGTGCCGAAGACATTCATGGCCAGCGGCATCGCCGAGCCCTTGACGTTCTCGAAGAGCAGCGCGGGCCCGCCGGCCTTGTTGACCCTGTCGACGATCTCCCCGATCTCCAGATACGGATCGACCTCGGCCTTGACCCTCTTGAGGTCGCCTTCCCTGTCGAGCGCCCGCAGAAAGGAACGAAGATCGTCATAAGCCATGCGTCCCAGTATCCGGTACGCACTACCCTGGTCCCGTAACTGGGGGCCCGAGCCACCGCCCCGAACACCACACGCAGGGGGGAATCGCCTCATGCTACGGGTGCTGATGATCCTGGTGCCGCTGGCACTGAGCATCTACGCGTTCATCGACTGCATCACCACCGACGAACAGGACATCCGCTATATCCCCAAGCCCATCTGGGCGATCCTCGTCCTGCTGTTCCCCGTCGTGGGCTCCGTCTCCTGGCTGATCGCGGGCCGTAAGCGCGCCGTCGGCGGGGGCGGCGGATGGCCCGGGGTGCGGAGCGCGGGCGGCGGGGGCGGCTGGGTCGCGCCTGATGACAACCCCGAGTTCCTCAAGTCCCTGAATGACAACAGCGGTAAGGACGACGGGAACGGACCGGCCGACACGCCCGCAGACCGCGAGAGCGACGAGGATCGCCTGAAGGACTGGGAGGCCGACCTCCGCCGCCGCGAGGAGGAGCTGCGGCGCAAGGGCGAGGGGCCCGGCTCCGGTTCGGGCTCCGGCTCCGGCTCCGGGCCCGGTTCGGGACCCGAGGACACCCCGCCGCCCGCCGTGTCCTGAACGGGGCTCAGGCGGCCGACGGCACGGCGCGCCGAGGCGCGGGCGGGGACGCCGCGGTCCTTACGGGCGTTCGCCTGCCCTCTGGGCTGTCCGCACGACAGCGGCCGGCTCCCGTGACCCATGTCACAGGAGCCGGCCGCTGGGGGTTTAGTGCCGGACTCCGGCGTATCGGTGTCAGACCCCGGCGTAGGAGTGCTTGCCGGTGATGAAGATGTTGACGCCGTAGTAGTTGAACAGGTAGCAGCCGAAGGCGATCAGCGCCAGGTAGGCGGCCTTGCGGCCCTTCCAGCCGGCGGTGGCGCGGGCGTGCAGATACCCGGCGTAGGCGACCCAGGTGATGAAGGACCAGACCTCCTTGGGGTCCCAGCCCCAGTAGCGGCCCCAGGCGGCCTCGGCCCAGATCGCGCCCGCGATGATCGTGAAGGTCCACAGCGGGAAGATCGTGGCGTTGATCCGGTACGCGAACTTGTCCAGCGACGCCGCCGAGGGCACCCGCTCCAGAACGGACTTGGCGAACCGGCCGAACTGCTTGCCCTCCGGGTTCTCCAGCTGGGCCTCGTAGCGGTCGCGGAAGAGGTAGAGCAGCGTGGCGACGGCCCCGATGTAGAGCGAGGCGCCGGAGATGATCGCGCAGCTGACGTGGATCCACAGCCAGTACGAGTGCAGGGCCGGAACCAACTGGTCGCTGTCGGTGTACAAGACAGAGACGGCGAGACCGAGGTCGAGGAGGACCGTGGTGACGAGGGGCAGCCCGATCCAGCGCACATTCTTCTTCAGCGCCAGCAGCACGAGGTATGTGCCGACCGCGACCATGGCGAAGGTCGTGGAGAACTCGTACATGTTGCCCCACGGGGCCCGCTGCACGGACAGCGCGCGCAAGAGGACGCCCGCGGCATGAAAGAGGAAGGCCAGTACGGTCAGGCCCACCGCGATCCGGCCGTACACATCGCCCTGTTCGGTGCCGCCCGCGGCGCCCGGCCCGTCCGGGATGTCGCGGCTGCCCGCCGCGGAGCGGGTGACGATCTTCGGGCGCTCCAGCACGGCGGTGCCGCCGCCCTGCCCGCCGACCTGCACGGTCACCTTGGCGCGCTGGGTGGCCGCGGCGTCGGAGGTGATCGCGGCGGCGGTGCGGCCCACGGCGCTGCGGCTGCCGAACACCCACTCGGCGATATGCGCGAGGAAGGCGAGGGTGTAGACCGCCATCGCCGAGTAGATCAGCACGTTGCTGTAGTGAGCCAGGTTCTCGTTGACTTCGGCGGCGAGTTTCACGCGCGCGCTCCTTCGGCAGGATCTGCGGGATCTGCGGTGTCGGATGCGGATTCCGGGGAGGAGTCCTTGCTGGGGTTCTCGTCGGAGCCCTTGCCGGATTCCTGGGTGGACTCCCGGCCGGATTCCGGATCGGGTTCCGCTTCCGGGGCCGGAGGTGCGTCCGCCTGGAGACGGACGGCCAGATCGGCGAGTTCTTCGGGGAGCTTGGCGTACTCACTGCGGCCGAGCCCCGCCATCTCGACCACGGTGGTGCCGTCGTCGCCCGTCACCGCGCGCACCCACACCCGGCGGCGCTGGATGAACAGGGAGCCGGCCAGGCCCACCAGGGCGACGACGGCGCCGATGAGGGCGCCTTGGTCACCCGGCTTGTGCGAGATCTGGAAGCTGGCCCATTCCTTGACGCCGTCGAACGAAAGCGTTCCGGCGCCGTTCGGCAGCTTCATCGTGTCGCCCACACTGAGCGCCCGGGCGAACTTGGTCTTGCCGTCGGACTCCATGAACTGCTTCATCCGCGACTTGTCCAGCTGGTACACGCTCTGCGGAGTACCGCCGTCCACACCGAGGCTGCCGTGGTAGGCGGTCAGCACCAGGGTGGGATTGTCCAGCGCCGGGAAGACGGAGAACATGCCCTGGCTGCGCACCCAGGTCGGCAGGAACTGCCCCTGGAAGCCGATTTGATCCTTCTTGCCGTTCTTGTCCCGGTAATCCGGGACCTTGATGACCATGCTCTCGGTGAGGTTGGCCCCGTCGATCGGCAGCCCGACCACCGGGCCCTGGTGCACCACATTGCCCTTGCCGTCCCGGATGGTGACGACCGGCGAGTAGCCGTGGTTCAGCAGGAAGACCTTGTAGCCCGAGATCTCCAGCGGCTTGTTGACCTCGATGGAGGTCTTGCGGGAGGCACCCTCCGCACCGTCCCAGTAGGTCACATCGGCGCGGAAGGTGCGCGGGGTGCGCATCTGCGGGCCGCTGCGTTCATAGGTCGCGGTGAAGCGGTCCAGCTGGAAGCCGAAGGGGGCGAGGTCATCGCTGTTGAACAGCTGCCCCGTCTTGATGTCGTCGTACTGGGTGAGGCTGTTGGAGAAGCCGCCGCCCTCGGTGACCAGGCTGCTGCCCTCGGTCTTCCACAGCTGGCCCGCGGCGAAGGACACCAACAGCACGATCAGCGCGATATGGAAGAGCAGATTGCCCACCTCGCGCAGATAGCCCTTCTCCGCGGCCACCGCGTCGCCCGAGGCGTGGGCGCGGAAGCGGCGCCCCTTCATGATCTTCCGGGCGGCGGCCAGCACCTGCTCCGGCTCGGCCTCACTGCGCCAGGTGGTGTACGCGGGGAGCCGGGTCATCCGGCGGGGCGCGGCCGGCGGGCGGGAGCGCAGCTGGCCGATGAACTGCCAGGTGCGCGGCACGATGCAGCCGATGAGGGAGATGAACAGCAGAAGATAGATCGCCGAGAACCACACCGAGCTGTAGACGTGGAACAGCTGGAGCTTCTCGTAGATCGGCGTCAGCGTCGGGTGCCGCTCCTGGAAGTCCTGCACCTTGAGCTGGTCGATGCTGGTCTGCGGGACCAGAGAGCCGGGGATCGTGGCCAGGGAGAGCAGCAGGAGCAGCAGCAGCGCCACCCGCATCGAGGTCAGCTGCCGCCAGAACCACCGGGCCCAGCCGAGCGGCCCCAGCGAGGGGATGTTGATCTCCTCGGCCGGGGCGGTGGACAGCTGCGACTCCGCGGCGCCGAGCTCGCGCTCCTCGGCGGTCGCGCCGCCCTCGGGCGGCGTTCCGGCCTCCTTGCCGGCCGCGGTGTCGGTATCGGTGGTGGACATCGATCAGATCCCAACGTTGAAGCCCTGAGCCCAGGTCTGCATGGAGCCCATCATGGTGTCCCAGACACCTGTGAGCAGCAGCACCCCCAGGGCGACGAGCATGCCGCCCCCGGCTCGCATCACCCAGACGTAGTGCCGCTTGACCCAGCCGAAGGCACCCAGCGCCCGGCGGTAGGCCACGGCGACCACCACGAACGGCAGCCCGAGCCCCACGCAGTACGCGGCGGTGAGCAGGGCCCCGCGCCCCGCGCTCGCCTCATTGAACGCCAGGGCGTTGACGGCGGTGAGCGTCGGCCCCAGGCACGGCGTCCAACCGACGCCGAACAGGGCGCCCAGCACCGGCGCCCCCGCGAGCCCCAGCGTGGGCTTGACGTGGAAGCGGAACTCCCGCTGACCGAAGCCCTTGAGGACCCCCATGAAGGCGAGGCCCATCACGATCGTGATGACCCCGAGCACCTTGGAGATGGTCTCCTTGTGCTCCTGGAGCGTCCAGCCGAAGTTGCCGAAGAGCGCGCCCCCGGAGACGAAAACCGCGGTGAAGCCGAGCACGAAGAGCGAGGCGCCGGCGATCATGCGGCCGCGCTTGGCCTCGGCCAGGTCCGTCCCCGTGACACCGGTGACATACGACATATAGCCGGGCACCAGCGGCAGCACGCAGGGGGAGAAGAAGGAGACCAGCCCGCCGAGCAGGGCGACCGGAAGCGCCAGCAGCAGCGCCCCGGTCAGGACGGTCTGGTTGGGATCGGTGGCGGCGGCCAGCATGCTCACGGAGGTCACTTCTCCGCGATCAGCGGGGTGACCATCGAGCGCAGGCGCTCCTCGCTGAGCGGCGTCAGGGCGCGGGCCGCGATCCTGCCCTCCCGGTCCAGGACGATCGTCGAGGGGATGGCCTGCGGGTTGAGGCTGCCCTTGGGGAAGCGCAGCATGAGCTTCCCGATCGGGTCGTACAGGCTCGGGTAGTCGACGCCGTATTCCTTCTCGAACCTGAGCGCGGGGGCGCGGTTGGAGTCACGGGTGTTGATCCCGATGAACTGCACACCCTTGGCCTTGGTGTCCTTGGCGACCTTGGCGAGATTCGCCGCCTCGGCCCGGCAGGGGGCGCACCAGGACCCCCAGACGTTCAGGACCACGATCTTGCCCTTGTAGTCCGCCACATCCAGCGGCTTGTTCTCCAGGGTCTTCCCCGAGAGCTGGGGGGAGTCCTTACGGTTCTCCTTGGCGACGGTGTCCACGCCGCCCTTGCCCTGGACGAACTTGGTGTCGGCGGAGCCGCCCGAGGTGCCGCCCCCGCCGCAGGCGGTCAGGGACAGCGCGGCAACCGTGGCCCCGACGGCCAGCACGGTTGCGCGACGACGGGTCGCGAGGCCCCGAGGGGCACGGCAGGCACTCATGTGAAAAGTTTCGCATGGCCCTTTTGGGGATCTTCGCCACCCCCCTCCGGGTACCAACCGCCGGGCCCCACGGGCCCTGCGGCGCGCCACCACCCCGGCTCCCCGCCCCGCACCGTCTCCGCTCCACGCCCCCGCCGACGGCGTCAGTCGTTGTTCGCGCTCCACGCCTGGCCCACGCCGAACCCGCGCAGTTCGGCCAGGACCGCGGGGTCCTGTGCGTCCAGCCAGTCGGTGAGCTGCTTGAAGGAGACCAGCCGGACGTCCTTCCGCTTCTCGTCGGCCATGTGCTTGAGCGCTTCCTCGACGGCGTCCATATAGATACCGCCGTTCCACTGCTCGAAGTGGTTTCCGATGAAGAACGGGGCGCGATTGGTCTCATAGGCGCGATTGAAACCGGCTATGTACGCGTCGGTGGCCTGTTTGCGCCAGCCCGGGTAGTTCGCGGGCGGGGCCTTGGTGGAATTCTGTGACTGGTTCGCCAGGATGTTGTAGTCCATCGAGAGCACCTCGAAGGAGTGCCCGGGAAAGGGAATCTGCTGAAGCGGGAAGTCCCACACCCCCTGCTTCTTCGAGGGCCACACCTGAAGTCCGCCCGGCGAACTGGCGTCATAGCGCCAGCCGAGCTCCCGGGCCGTCGGCAGCAAATTGGTCTGCCCCTTCAGACACGGAGTGCGGCCGCCGATGAGTTCCTTGTGGTAGTCGAAGGGCAGCGGTTCCACATCGGTGAAACGCGTATTCGTCCGCCACTCCGTGACGAAGGACACGGCCTGGTCGATCTCGGACTTCCACTGCGCGGGCGTCCAGTTCTCCACCGATCCGCTTCCGGAGCAGAAGTGCCCGTTGAAATGGGTGCCGATCTCATGGCCCTCGAGCCATGCCTCGCGCACGTTCCGCAGCGTCTCCTTGATGTGCTCATCGGTGAGATAGCCGATGTCGGAGGCGCCCACGGGGTTGTTCGGCGGCCGGTACAGCGACTTCTTCGACTCCGGAAGGCAGTAGATACCGGAGAGGAAGAACGTCATGGACGCATCGTGGTCCCGGGCCAGTTTGCGGAACCGCGGGAAGAGACCGTTGCCGACCTCTCCCGCGCCGTCCCATGAGAAGACCACGAACTGCGGCGGCTTCTGCCCAGGTTCCAGCCGCTCCGGCTTCGGGGCCTCCGGCCGCTTCTCACCCTGTGAAGTCGAGCCGTCACCAATCGGCTTCGCCTGGGTCGTCCTCGCGGGCTTCGGCGTACCGGATCCGGATCCCGAGGAGCAGCCGGCGACGGCCAGTGATGCCGCCGCTCCCACACCAAGACCGAGGATCCCCCTCCGGCTGACCTCACGCATAACGTCCTCAATTCGCACTCGCCGCTCTGATTGCCCGGGGTGTCCGGACAACCCTGGAGATGGCGAGGCGAATAGCGAGGTTCCGAGGGAACGCGGTCAATTACACGGCGAGCACAATGTCTCCATTCGATGACATGGCCCATGGCCCGCCGGTCATCCCGCGGCCATGTGCCGGTCACGCACACCGCGGCCCCGCTCCGCCCAGGCGCCGTGGCCCCGGCGGCCGCGCTCGAGCGCCGTAGCCGCTGAAGGCCGTCTCAGGCCCCGTAGCCCTTGGAGGCCCCCTTCACCGGCTTGGCGCCCGCGCGCAGATGGGGCGGAACGAGATCACGGGCCGGTTCGCTGTAGCCCACCGAGACGATCCTGTCGCCCCGGAAGGTGAAGCTGGTGAGGCTGGCCAGCGTGCACTGCCGCCGGCGCGGGTCGTGCCACAGCCGCCGGCGCTCCACGAAGCTCCGCACGATCCAGATGGGCAGCTGATGGCTGACGCACACCGCCTCGTGCCCCCGCGCGGCGTCCCGCGCCCGGCCAAGCGCCGCCATCATCCGCACCACCTGGTCCACATAGGGCTCGCCCCAGGACGGGCGGAAGGGGTTGGCGAGATGGCGCCAGTTGCCCGGTTTGCGCAGCGCGCCGTCACCCACGCCGAAGGTCTTGCCCTGGAAGACGTTCGCCGCCTCGATCAGCCGCTCGTCCGTGGCCACGTCCAGGCCGTGCGCCTTGGCGATCGGCGCCGCCGTCTCCTGAGCCCGCTCCAGCGGGGAGGCGACCACATAGGTGATGTCACGGTCGGCGAGGTGCTCGGCGACCCGGTCGGCCATCCGGCGCCCCAGGTCGGAGAGGTGGTAGCCGGGCAGCCTGCCGTACAGCACCCCCTCCGGGTTGTGGACCTCGCCGTGGCGCATCACATGGACGACGGTGATGTCGTTCTCGCTCTGTGTCATGTCACCCATCATTCAGTGGCTTCGGCGGCGGCCCGCGCCGCCCCCGGCAGAGCCGCCGCCACCCGCTCCAGCGCCCGCTCGTCATGCGCCGTGGAGACGAACCACGACTCGAAGGCAGACGGCGGGAGGTAGACCCCCTGCGACAGCATCGAGTGGAAGAAGGCGGTGAAGCGGAACGCCTCCTGCGCCTTGGCCTTCTCATAGTCGGTGACCTCGTCGCCGGTGAAGAAGACCGAGAACATATTGCCCGCGACCTGGACCCGGTGGTCCACGCCCTCCTTGGCGAGCGCCTCCGTCACCATCGCCCGCAGCCGCTCGGAGGCCGCGTCGACCTTGGCGTACGCCGCGTCGTCCAGCAGCCGCAGCTGCGCGACGCCCGCGGCCGTGGCGACCGGGTTCCCGGACAGCGTGCCCGCCTGGTAGACCGGGCCGGCCGGGGCCAGGCGCCCCATGACGTCCGCGCGCCCGCCGAAGGCCGCGGCCGGGAAGCCGCCGCCCATGACCTTGCCGAAGGTCATCAGGTCCGGCTCCACGCCGTCCAGCCCGTACCACCCGGCCCTGGAGACCCGGAAGCCGGTCATGACCTCGTCGGAGATGTAGAGCGCGCCATGGTCGGCGCAGAGCTGCTTGAGGCCCGCGTTGAACCCGGGCAGCGGCGGCACCACGCCCATGTTGCCCGGCGACGCCTCGGTGATCACACAGGCGATCTCCCCGGGGTGCGCGACGAAGGCCGCCCGGACCGCCTCCAGGTCGTTGTACGGCAGCACCAGGGTCTCCCCCGCCTGCGCTCCCGTCACCCCCGGAGTGTCCGGCAGTCCGAACGTCGCGACGCCGGACCCGGCCGCGGCCAGCAGGGCGTCCACATGCCCGTGATAACAACCGGCGAACTTGATCACCTTGGCCCGCCCGGTGAAGCCGCGGGCCAGCCGGATCGCCGACATCGTCGCCTCGGTGCCGGACGAGACCAGGCGCACCTGCTCGACCGGGGCGACCCGGGCCACGATCTCCTCGGCGAGCTCGACCTCGCCCTCACCCGGCGTACCGAACGACGTACCGCGAGCGACGGCCGCCTGCACGGCCGCGATGACCTCGGGGTGGGAGTGGCCGAGGATCATCGGACCCCACGAGCACACGAGGTCCACATACTCGCGTCCATCGGCGTCGGTGAGGTACGGACCGTCACCGGACACCATGAACCGGGGCGTACCTCCCACGGCGCGGAACGCCCGCACCGGAGAATTAACGCCGCCGGGCGTCACGACGGCGGCGCGATCGAAAAGCGTCTGCGAAACTGGGGCTGCGTACGGATAGCTCACGCAAGCCATGTTGTCAGAGGCGGACGAAGTCCTGCGGCCGGGCGTTTCACCGCCCGAGCGTGGGGGAGGTCTCTGTCACAGAGATCGGGTTGCGCGGTAGTGGCCGCGAGTGGTCGGGTGGAGATATGCATCGCGGTGGCGAACTGGGTGAAGGGACCGATGACCGAGGCCCCGAGCGTGCCCGGCCCGGACGCCATCGGCGGGACGAGGCGGGCAGGGCAGGCAGGAGCGGGGGCCGCATGGGGGTGACCTACAAGTACTTCGGTGCGCCCGACGGCGCCACCGCGGCCAGGGTCCCCATCTCCATGCGTCCCGAGGAGCTCGGCGGCGACGAGCTCGGCCAGGGCATGTTCACGAAGATCAAGCCGGAGACGGTCGCGGCGATGGTCCTCACCGGTATCGAGGGCGTCCCGCTCCACAAGGTCCCCCCGCTCGAACTGGTCGTCCTCCACCCGGATTACGCCGTGGTCAAGCTCCCGATGACCGCGGTGGACCCGCTGCGCGGCGTGGGCGAGGAGGCCGTGGGCGCCGCGGCCTTCATCTGGTCCACGGTCCCCGACCGCGGCGGCCCCCGGGACGCCTTCACGGTCTATCAGCTGCTGCACGAATGGCAGGACTTCAGCCACCGGCTGCACGAGGCGGGGCATCAGCCGTACTGCCTGGTGTGGCCCTGAGGGCAGGGCCACGGCCCTGAAGCTGGAGCCATGGCCCTGAGCACAGGGACCAGGGCTTGGGCGCCGAGGCGCGGCCCCTACGCCGTGGACGCGGCGCGCAGCAGGCGGAGTTGGCCGATCTCGGTGGCGTTCTTCATCAGCTCGGCGTTCACCCACGCGACCATATGGGCGACGGTGTGCTCGGGGTCCCGGTCCCAGGGGAACGGCGCGATGCCGTCCAGGTCCTCCTCGGTGAGCCGGTCCAGTACGGCCGTCCACTGCGTCCGCAGCGCGCGCAGCCACTCGATGGCCGCCTTACCGTCGCCGGGCCAGCCGACCTCGGTGCGCTTCCGCGGCTCGCGCCCCTCCGCGTGGTCGAGGGTCACGCTCCACCACCAGCCGATGTGCCAGCTCAGCCATCCGATGGTGGGGACGGGCACGGGATCGGGCTCGGTCTCCGCCCAGTCCGGCACCCATGACCCGTCATTGGCCCGCCGCACCGTCCAACAGTGCGCCGCGGGCTCCCACAGGAAGTCCCCGGGCTCCAACCGCTCCAGGTGGTACTCGAAAAGCGACCAGGTCAGGTCGAACTGCCAGCGCAGTAAGGCACATCGGGAGGTGGCCGAAGTCGTCATCGGCCGACCCTGGCACACGGCCCGATTCCCGCAAAGGGAATTTCCGACGGGGGCTCGGGGCCCGGGGCTCGGGGCTCGGGCACGCCCATGTGGGGCTCGCTCAGGGGGGATCGCAGGCCGGGTGGCCGGAGTCCGGGCCGTCGCAGAGGAAGTAGCCCGTCCAGCGGTAGGTGCTGTCGGGCACAGTGCCCGCGCCTCGTGCCCAGGTGGCCACCTGTTTGCCGTTGGAGAAGGTCAAGCCGCCCTGCCCGGCCTCCGGTTCGCGTTCCAGCAGGGTGGCAAGGCCATGGAGAAAGGACGCCCGGTCCGTGCGCTTCTTCCAGGACGCGATGACCTTGTCCGGTGTGGCAGCCGAGAGGCCCGTGCCGTCGAACCCCCCGCGGTCCATGGCGACTTCCATGGGGCGGAAGTTGCCCTCGCACGCGGCGTCGTGCACCTCGTCGATGGACACCTCGTGGCGTTGGGTGCCATCCCCCATGTCGAAGGTCGAGTGGGCCTTGCCGCAGTCCAGGCCCTTGCCGTCGGGCAGGAGCCAGAAGGTCAGGCCCGCGATGGCGGCGAGGACCAGGGTGGCGGCGGCGAGCGTGCGCCGCCGTCCGCCGAGGCGCCGGGTTTCGGCCGCGGAGCCGGTCTCGTCCGTCTCCGGGGGTTCCTGGCGGGAAGCGCGGTTGCGGGCTATGGAGATATGGGCGCCGCGGTCGCGGTTCAGCTGCTGGGGGCGCGGGCGGTTCTTGCGCATCAGGGCGCGGTCCACGCGGTCGTACAGATCCGCCATGGTGAGCAGTTCCGGCGCGTCCGGGTCGCCCTCTTCGAGCAGGGCGATCAACTCGCCGGTGAAGGCCGGGTACCGCTCCCCACGGGGCGCCAGGGCCTGTCTGGTGGCGTGCGAGGCGGCGAGTACCGAGGTGCCCTCGACGTCGGCCAGCCGGATCGCGTCGGCATCGGCGGACAGGTGTCCGCGCAGGGCGGTGCCGCTGAAGCAGCAGTCGAGGATGACGACCTTACGGCGGACACGGGTGGCGCTCAGCAGGATCTCGCGCAGGTCGTCGTACTTCACCGCGGTGAACGACTTGTCCTTCGTCGTCTCCGGTACGGCCAGGTGTAAGTCACCGCTGAGCGGATAGAGCAGGCCGTGGCCCGCGTAGTAGACGACGAGCGTGTCCGTGGCCTCGGCGGCCGCGCGGTGGACGGCTTCCAGCATGCTGTCGCGCGTCGGCTGCGAGACGATCGCGCAATGGTCCTCGGGGAGGCCCCACACCTCGGGATCCCGGAACAGCTCGGCCAGCCGCCGGCAGCCGACGGCCACCGACGGGCGGTCGTCCAGATGCCGCTGCCGGTCCCGTGCGGCGGCTCCACCGCGGGTGAAGGCGTGGGCCTCGATGAGGACCGCCCGGGACGCGGAGGGGTCGGAGAGCCGTCCTGCCGTGGCGTCTGCGGTGTGGGAACGCCGTGTCATGCCGGGTCTTCCGGGCCGTCGGGGCCCTCGGGGCCCTCGGGGGACTCCAGTTGCCGGAGGAGGCGGCGGATCGTCTCCGGGTCGCTGCTCTCGACGCGCAGGGAGACGCCATCGCGTTCGACCCGGGTGTCTGCGCCGCGCGCCCGTGCGTCACGCCACGTGGCCACGGCGACCAACAGGTTGCCGAGGGCGGTGAGATTCGAGACGACGATGGAGATGATCTCGAGGCCGCCCAATGTGTCGGCGTGGTCACCCTCGTCCACCAGCGCCAGCTCCGCGGCGTCCGCGGCATCGGGATCCTCGGTCAGCCAGCGGTAGAGGTCGAGTACGCCGGGAGCCCCTTCAGCGGCATCGACTCGAAGGCGGAACTGCACGGCACCACTCCCCCGGTGTGATCCTGTGGTGGGCGCCGATCGTAGCGCTCCGCCCCGCTACGGGACGGGCGGGGCGGGCGGGAGGTGCGAGGGCGGGCGTGGGTTCCCGCCCCGGCCTTTCGATCGGGGGCGGGCCGTACCCTTCCCCCATGCTCATCGCACATCGCGTGAGCACAGGGGATGGGTGTGGATCGGCGCCGGAGTCATCGCTCTGGGCGCCTACGGATTCGTGGTACGTGCTCAGGCGGTGACCGACGGCCGGCTGTAGCCGTCCTTGCCCTTACGGTCGCCGTGGTCGTCCTGCTTGCCCTGCTTGCCGTGGTCACCGTGGTCGTCGTCCCGCTCCTGCTCCGTGCCGAGGACGCAGCCGGTGTCGGGGTCGATGAAGACGGTCGTGATGGTGTGGTCGCACTCGACCTCCACGACCCACACCTTCTTGCCCTCGTGCTGGTGCGGGCCCTTGTGCTCGTCCTTCTTGTGCTCGTCCTTGTGCTGACCGTCGTGGCGCTCGTCCTTACGGTCGTCCTTGCGGTCTTCCTTGCGCTCGTCCTTGTGGTGCGGGTCGTCCTCGGGGCAGTCCTCCAGCTCGGCGCTGATGGCCCGGCCGCCGACCTCGCACTCGGCGATCTCGATCGCCTCGTCGATCGTCACCGGGTCGTTCTTCTTCTGGTCCTGGTGCCGCTCCTTGTTCTCCTTCTGCTGCTTGTGCTCCTCCTGCTGCTTGTGCTGCTGCTGCTGTTGCTTGTGCTCCTCGCCGTAGCGCGCGGCCTGGTCGTCCTGGTGGACGGGAGCCATGATGGGCCGCACCGCGCCGCGGTCCTGCGTCTCCTCACCGGACTGGGCCGCCTCGTACGGCTGCGCAGCCTGCTCGGGCTGCGCAGCCTGCTCGGGCTGCGCGGCCTGCTCGGGCTGCGCGGCCTGCTGCGGCTGGGCGGCCTGCTCGGGCTGCGCGGCCTGCTGCGGCTGGGCGGCCTGCTCGGGGCGCGCGATGCTGCGCCCCTGGATGCCTTGCCAGAACTTCCCGGGGAAGTAGCGGCTGGCGTCCTGACGCCCGTGGTCGTCGCGCTGGCCCTTCTCCTCCTGGCGGTCGTCGTCCTTACGGCCGTCGTTCATCTTCTCGTCGTCGCGGCCGCTGTCCTCGTGCTTGCCGCTTTCCTCGTGCTCGCCGTTCTCCTCGTGCTTGCCGTTCTCTTCGCGCTTGCCGCTGTCCTCGTGCTCGCCGTTCTCCTCGTACCGCCCGCCCTCGTCCCGGCGGTCGTCGGAGTCCTTCTGACCGTGGTCCTCGCGGTGACCGTTCGAGTCCGTGTAGTCGTTGTCCTTACGGTCGTTGTCCTTCTGACCGTGGTCCTCGTGACGGCCGTCGTTGTCCTTCTGGCCGTGGTCCTCGTCGTGGCCGTTGGAGTCCTTGTGCCCGTTGTCCTCGTGGCGGCCGTTCTGGTCCTTGTTGCCGTTCTCGTCGTGGCGGCCGTTCTCGTGGTGACCCTTGTTCTCGTCGTGCGCCCGGTCCTGGGGGCAGTGGTTGCTCGACGACGAGTGCTGCGGGTCGGGAGTGCTGCCCGAGGCCCAGGCGGTTCCCGGAGCACCAGTGACCAGGGCGGCGGCCGCGATGGCGCCCGCTGAGGCCACGCCCCAACGTCTGAAGGAACGACGAGACCGCTGAAGGAATCTGCTCTGCTGGGACATTACGTGAATTCACTCCTTGGGCATGGGTGCTCCAATACCGGCGCTGTGCCGGACGCAGTGCACCCTTCCCCGAGCCCAAGAGCCCCTAGCGGATTCCTATCTTCAGTCCCCCGGTTGGACGTAAACCAGGCCGTCATATCCTGCATATGGATCATGCGCACGCACCACCGTTTGCGCCACGTCGCCACAGTCGCCTCAGGAGGCCCGATGACCACCCGTACCGCAGTCATCACCGGCGCGAGCAGCGGGATCGGAGCCGCGACCGCGCGCCGTCTGGCGGCCGCCGGATTCCGCGTCGTCCTCGCCGCCCGCCGTAAGGAGCGCGTGGACGCGCTCGCCGCCGAGCTGACCGAGGCGGGGCACGAGGCGGAGGCGTACGTCCTGGACGTCACCGACCGTGCCGCCGTGGAGTCCTTCGCCGCCGGTCTGGACCGCTGCGACGTCCTGGTGAACAACGCGGGCGGTGCGGTCGGCGCCGAGACCGTGGCCTCCGCCGACCCGGCCGACTGGCGGGCGATGTACGAGGTCAACGTCGTGGGCGTGGTCCAGGTGACCCAGGCGCTGCTGCCCGCCCTCATCGCCTCCGGCGACGGCACGATCGTCGTGATGTCCTCCACGGCGGGCCATGTGGCCTACGAGGGCGGCGGCGGGTACGTGGCGGCCAAGCACGGCGCCCACGCCATCGCGGCCACCCTGCGGCTGGAACTGTGCGGTGAGCCGGTGCGGGTGATCGAGATCGCCCCGGGCATGGTCAAGACGGACGAGTTCGCGGTGAACCGCTACCGCGGCGACGAGGCCCAGGCCGCGGCCGTCTACGAGGGCGTGGCCGAGCCGCTGACCGCCGACGATGTGGCCGACACGGTCGAGTGGGCGGTCACCCGCCCCTCGCATGTGAACATCGACATGATGGTCATCCGCCCGCGCGCCCAGGCCGCCCAGCACAAGGTCCACCGCGAGCGCTGAGCCTGCCCTCGTAGCCCGCCTGCCCTCGTAGCCCGCCCGGCCTCCCCGCCTCCGTAGACGGCCACCGCGGGGCCCCACCGCCCCGTGGACGGGCCGGGGCCGCCCCGTAGACCGGCCGGGCGGCCTCCACCGCCCCAAGCTCCTCCGTCCGCGCGACCCGCCCCCGTCCCGGCCCCCGCCCGTTCGTTCCCCCGTCCGGCCCAGTGCGTATGCGCCGTCCCGGGGGCTCTCCGATGCTGGAGCGGGGCCGAGCACCTCGCGGTGGAGCGGAGGCGTCATGAGGGTTGTCGTTGATCTCAACCGGTGCCAGGGCTATGCGCAGTGCGCCTTCCTGGCGCCGGACGTCTTCGCGATGCACGGTGAGGAAGCGCTGCTGTACGACGCCCAGCCCGACGACATACGGCGCGTGGACGTGCTGCGGGCGGTGGCCGCGTGTCCGGTCAGGGCCATCACCGTCGAGGGCGCGGGCGGGAAGTGGACGGCGGACCGGGTGGGTGTCCCCCATGGCGCTTGACGGTTCCCTGGAGCGGCTCCGGCGCGAGGGCCATATCGTCGTCGTGGGTGCCTCCCTGGCGGGGCTGCGGGCCGCCGAGACGCTGCGGACGGAGGGCTTCACCGGCGCCCTCACTCTGATCGGCGACGAGCCGTACGGGCCGTATGACCGTCCGCCGCTGTCCAAGCAGGTCCTGCTCGGCCGGGTGCCGCCGGACCATACGGACCTCCCCCGGCACTGCGCGATCGACGCGCGGTGGCGGCTGGGAGTCGCCGCGAGCGGGCTGGACCTGGCGGCCAAGCGGGTGGCTCTCGCCGATGGCACATCGGTGGAGTACGACCGGCTGCTGATCGCCACCGGGGTGCGCTCGCGCCCGTGGCCGAACGAGCTGGAGGCATGCCTGGACGGCGTCTTCGTGTTGCGGACGAGGGACGACGCCGCCCGGTTGGACCACCGGCTGAAGGCGGGCCCCAGCCGGGTGCTGGTGATCGGCGCCGGTTTCACCGGCTCGGAGATCGCCTCGGTCTGCCGAGAGCGGGACCTGCCCGTCACGGTCGCCGAGCGCGGCGCGACCCCCCTGGTGGGCGCCCTGGGCAGCGTGATCGGCGAAGTGGCCGCCCGGCTTCAGCACCAGCACGGCGTCGACCTGCGCTGCGGTGTGATGGTCACCGGGCTCGAGGGCGACAGCGCGGGCAGGCTGCGGCGCGCCCACTTCTCCGACGGCGGCACGGTGGAGGCGGAGGTGGCCGTCGTCGCCCTGGGGGCGACGCGCAACACCGAATGGCTCGCGGGCTCCGGACTGGCCGCGGGGCCGCGCGGGATCGCCTGCGACGCGGGCTGCCGGGCCTTCGACATACGGGGCATCGTCGCGGACGACGTCTTCGTGGCGGGAGACGTGGCCCGCTCCCCGCACCCCCTGTTCGGCTACCAGTTCCTGTCCCTGGAGCACTGGGGCAACGCGGTCGCGCAGGCCGAGGTCGCGGCGCACAACATGATCAGCCCCGGTGAGCGGCGCCGCCCGCACCTGTGGACGCCGTACTTCTGGTCGGCCCAGTTCGGCGTCAACATCAAGTCCGTCGGGGTCCCGAACATGGCCGACCACATCCTCATCAGCCAGGGGTCCCTGGACGAACCCCGTTTCACCGCGGCCTACGGCTACCAGGGCCGCGTCATCGCCGCCGTCTCCTTCGACCAGGCCAAATGGCTGGAGTTCTACCAGCGGCAGATCGAGCAGGCCGCGCCCTTCCCGCTGCCGTTCACCACCGTCGACCGGCGGCCCGAGGGCATGCGGCCGGTGCCGGCCGGTTTCCCCGACCCCTCGGTCCCCACCCACGGCCCCGAGGTCACCGTCAGCGGCCACTCCCCGACCGACCAGCGCGTCACGTTCACCCCCGCCTGACCAGCGGTCACGTTCACCCCGCCTGACAGCGCGTCACCCTCACCCCTGCCTGACGCGGGCACCACCGGCACCGCACCCGGAAGGAATCCACCATGACGTCGGTCGCACTCCTGGGCCAGATCCTCGACCACGCCAACCGCGCCGACCCCTACCCGCTGTACGCCGAGCTCCGCGGGACCCCCGTGGTGCGGGACGAGTCCGGCCCCTACCTGGTCAGCACCTACTGGGAGATCCGCAGCCTGCTCCACGACCCCCGGGTCAGCTCCGACGTCCGCAATCTCGCTCCCGAGGCGAGAACCGTCCCCAGCACCGACGACCCCGAGCTGCCCCCGAGCTTCATCCGGATCGACCCGCCCGACCACGACCGGGTGCGCCGGCTGATCATGCGGACGTACGGCCCGCCGCACACCCCCCGGCGGGTCTACGACCTGCGCGGCGAGATCGGCGGAATCGTCTCCGCACTCATCGACGGCTTCCAGGGGCGGGACCGGATCGACCTGGTCGAGGACTTCTCGTACCCCTTCCCGGTCACCGTGATCTGCCGTCTGCTCGGCGTTCCGCAGGAGGACGAGCAGCGCTTCCACGGCTGGGCCGACACCGTCGCCACCGCCATCGAACCGCCCGTCGGCACGCCCGAGGAGCAGCAGGCCCACTGGCGGGCCGTCCGGGAGGCCCGGCGCCAGCTGGCCACCTATCTCTCCGGCCTGATCGACCAGCGCCGCCGCGCGCCCCGGGACGACATGATCTCCGCCCTCACCATGGACCGCGGGGCCGACGAGAGCCCGATGTCCCTGCCCGAGATGCTCAGCAATCTGACGCTGCTGCTGATCGCGGGCCACGAGACGACCGTCAACCTGATCACCAACGGGATGCTCACGCTGCTGCGCCACCCGGACGCCCTCAAGCAGCTGCGCGAGGACCCGGATCTGATCTTCCCGCTCGTGGAGGAGCTGCTGCGCTTCGAACCGCCCGTGCAGTTGCTGCCCGAGCGCACCACGCTGGACGACATCGAGATCGCCGGTACCACCATCCCCAAGGGCGCCTCGCTGTGGCTCGTCCCGGCCTCGGGCAACCGGGACCCCCAGCGCTTCCCCGAGCCCGACCGCTTCATCCCCGACCGCCCGGACAACCAGCACTTCGGCTTCGGCAGCGGCATCCACAACTGCATCGGCTCCCCCCTCGCCCGCCTCGAGGCGCAGACCGCCCTGACCGAACTCGTCCGCCGGCTGGACAACCCCCGCTTGGTCGAGGACCCGCCCCCTTACCGCCGCAACGCCGTCCTCAGGGGCCCCCAACACCTGTCCATCGCCTACGACGGCCTCAGGCGGTAGCGGGCCCGCACGGAAGCACACGGCCCCCGAACCGCCACCGGTCCGGGGGCCATAGCCCTTGCGCGGCCCTGCGCCCCAACCCTTCACACGGCCCTGGGCTTCAGCCCTTCACACGACCCCGGGACTCAGCCCTTCACACACACGACCTGCTTGAGCCTCGCCACCACCTCGACGAGGTCCCGCTGCTGGTCGATGACCTTCTCGATCGGCTTGTACGCCCCGGGGATCTCGTCGACGACGCCGGAGTCCTTACGGCACTCCACGCCCCGCGTCTGCTCCTCCAGATCCCGGGTCGAGAAGCGCTTCTTCGCCGCGTTACGGCTCATCTTCCGGCCCGCGCCGTGCGAGGCCGAGTTGAACGACGCCTCGTTCCCCAGACCGCGCACGATGTACGAACCGGTGCCCATCGAGCCCGGGATGATCCCGTAGTCCCCGCTGCCGGCGCGGATGGCGCCCTTACGGGTCACGAGAAGGTCCATGTGCTCGTAGCGCTCTTCACTGACATAGTTGTGGTGGCAACTGATCACCGGCTCGAAGACCGGGCGTGCCTTCGTGAACTCCTTGCGCACCACGTCCTGGAAGAGCGCCATCATGATCGCGCGGTTGTACTTCGCGTACTCCTGCGCCCAGAACAGATCGTGCCGGTACGCCGCCATCTGCGGGGTGTCCGCGATGAAGACGGCCAGGTCGCGGTCGACCAGATCCTGGTTGTGCGGCAGCTTCCGGGCCTCGCCGATGTGGTACTCGGCCAGCTCCTTGCCGATGTTGCGGGAGCCGGAGTGCAGCATCAGCCAGACCGAACCCTCGTCATCGAGACAGAACTCGATGAAGTGGTTACCGGACCCGAGCGAACCCATCTGCTTGACGGCCCGCTCCTGGCGGAACTTGACCGCTTCGGCCACGCCCCCGAACCGGCTCCAGAAGTCGTCCCAGCCCCCGGTGGGGAACGCGTGCAGCCGCCCCGGGTCCACCGGGTCGTCGTGCATTCCGCGCCCCACCGGGATCGCCTGCTCGATCTTGGACCGCAGCCGCGAGAGATCCCCCGGAAGGTCGTTCGCGGTCAGCGACGTCTTGACCGCCGACATCCCGCAGCCGATGTCCACACCGACCGCGGCCGGGCACACCGCGCCCTGCATCGCGATCACCGAGCCGACCGTGGCACCCTTCCCGTAATGCACATCCGGCATCACGGCGAGGCCCTTGATCCAGGGCAGCGTGGCCACATTGCGCAGCTGTTCCATGGCCACGCCCTCGACCGTCGAAGGGTCGGTCCACATCCGGATCGGCACCCGAGCGCCGGGCACCTCGACATACGACATGATGTACTCATTCCCCCGTAAAAGACAGAAAACGCAAAAGCCGGGCCGATACCCCATAGGTAGCGGGCGACCGACAGGCACGGCAGTGCGTGCGATAGACATTGTCTCCAGCCACCGCCCGCGGGCGGCAAGGAGTTTTCCGTCGCTCGAAGGGACACGGACAGTGCAGCCAGCGCAGCGAAGGGCGTACGAACGGCGGCCCACCCCCGCCGTCGCCGTGCTCATCACCGTGCTCGCCGCCGCGGGGCTCGGCGGATGCACCGGCTCCGATTCAACGCCCGGCCCGGACGACGGCGCCTCCGGCGACTCCGGGACGGCCGTCTCGGCCGAGCCCGGCCGCTACCGCACCCTGCCCGAGGCATGCGGCGCGGTCAGCCGTAAGAACCTCCAGGCGCTGCTGCCCGGCGCCGAGCAGGACGACAAGGTGTACGAGGGCCAGGCGGCCGTGACGTACGACATAGACCGGCGGGACGGCTGCCGCTGGAAGGTGGAGACCCCGAGCGGCACGCGCTATCTCACGATCGACTTCCAGCGCGTGGTCTCGTACGACCCCTCGGTCAGCGATGACGACCGGGCTCAGGAGACCTACGAGGAGAAGGCCACGGCCGCCCATATCCCGGACGCCACGAGCAGCCCCTCGACGCCCTCCGCCAGTTCGTCGCGGAGCGAGAGCGGCGGCGCGAGCGATAGCGGCAGCTCCTCCGCCTCCCCCGGCTCGAGCTCCGATGAGCCCGGTAAGGGCGACAACAGCAACAAGAGCGGCAAAGGCGGCAAGACGGATAGTGGAGACAAAGGCACCGGTACCCCCTCCTCGGGGGCCGATGCGAGTGGCGGAAGTGACGAAAGTGACACCGCCTCGGCCGACACCGCCCCGCGCCGGCTGGACGACCTCGGTGACGACGCCTTTCTCAACGACCAACTGATCACCAAGGACTCGGGTATCCACCGCGACATCACGGTCGTGTTCCGGTCCTCGAATGTGATTGCCACCATTGAGTACGACCAGTGGACGACCGACAAGAAGCACATTCCCAGCAGCCAGGAACTCCAGGAAAAAGCCCAGGACTTGGCCGATGAACTGACCGGTCGCCTCAACGAATAACGGGTCCTCGCCACACCCCCGCGAGCGCCCCGCCCACCCTCCGCGGAGACTTCGGAAATTGGGACGCCCGCGCGTCGGCCGCGTACCGTGCCGACTAATGACGCGGGCGGCACGTCCGCCCATCGACAGAGAATGAGCGAAGGACCCATGCACCGTTCAGCCCCGCGACTCGCCCGAATACTCGCCTGCGCGACCGTACCGGTGGTGCTCGTCGCCGGCTGCTCCTCCGGCTCGGATAAGTCGGACAAGCCGGACGACAAAAAGGCGGAGGGCTCGGCGAGACCCGGCTCACCCAGTACGTCACCCACCGTCGAGGCGGCGAAGTTCAGCAAACTGCCCGATGTCTGCACCACGCTCTCCGGGAAGACGATCGACGATCTCGTTCCCAAGGCGCAGAGCAAGAAGGGCAAGGCCCTCCCCTCGGCCGACACCAACACCTCGGCCAGCTGCCTGTGGAGCGGCCTCGACGGGTTCGACTACCGCTCGCTGACCGTCTCCCTCAAGCTGTTCCGCTCCGACCCGGGGCTCGGCTCCGGCGACCGGCGCGCCGGGGAGTACGCCGCCCAGCAGGCGAGCCGGGCCGCCACCGCCGGCAAGGTGACCGACCCCAAGACCGAGAAGGTCGCGGGCATCGGCGACGAGGCGACCACGGTCAGCGCCAAGCAGAAGAAGGACGGCGACGACTTCCGCGACCAGACGGTGGTGACCCGCACCGCCAATGTCGTCATCACCCTCCAGTACGACGGCGCGGGCTATGAGACCGCCAAGGCCCCGGACGCGGCCGCACTGCTCAAGGACGCCAAGTCCGCCGCCAAGGAGGCCGTCGGTGCCATCGCGAAGGGCACGTCGAGCGGCGTCTGACCGACCGACACGACCCCTTCCCGCCCGCGCACCTTGACGTGTATGCGACGCTGTGGCGGCTGTTGTTGAGGACGGGGAGGGGTCGCGGGTGGCCGCGATGCAACTGACACGGATGCACCGAATACTGGCCGGCGTGGTCGTCACCGGAGCGGTGGTGATCGCGGGGATCGGCTTCGCCGGTTCCTACGCCGCGGTGCGCGATCTCGCCCTCGACAAGGGCTTCGGCAGGTTCGCCAATGTCTTCCCGATCGGTATCGACGCGGGGATCGTGGTCCTGCTCGCACTGGATCTGCTGCTCACCTGGATCCGCATTCCCTTCCCGCTGCTGCGCCAGACCGCCTGGCTGCTGACCGCGGCCACCATCGCCTTCAACGGCGCGGCCGCCTGGCCGGACCCGGTCGGCGTCGGCATGCACGCCGTGATCCCGATCCTCTTCGTCGTCTCCGTCGAGGCCGCCCGGCACGCGGTCGGCCGGATCGCCGACATCACCGCCGACCGGCACATGGAGTCGGTCCGCATCACCCGCTGGCTGCTCGCGCCGATTCCCACCTTCCGGCTGTGGCGCCGGATGAAGCTGTGGGAGCTGCGCAGCTACGAGGAGGTCATCAGGCTGGAGCAGGACCGGCTGGTCTACCAGGCCCGGCTGCGGGCCCGCTACGGACGCGCCTGGCGCCGCAAGGCCCCCGTGGAGTCGCTGATGCCGCTGCGGCTGGCGCGGTACGGGGTGCCGCTGGCGGACACCGCACCGGCCGGGCTCGCGGCGGCCGGTCTCGACCCGGCCACGGTGTCGGCCACCGCGCTCCCTCCGGGCCGGACGGACCGGGCGGGCGAGCCGGGGGCGCAGAGCACGCCCCCGGAGGCCCAGCCGGGCCCGTACGGCCCGCCCGGGGCCCTGGCCGGTGGGGGCCCACAGCAGCACCCGGAACAGCCCCAGACGCAGGAGCTGCCGCTCTCACTGCCCCTGCCGGTGTACCAGCAGCCCGGCGGGCAGCAGGGCCATGACGGGCGGAACGCCGTGCCCTTCGACCCGGCCGCCACCCACCCGGCGCCGGTCGAGCAGCAGGTACAGCAACCCCAGCAGCTCCAGGAACCACAGCAGCCGCAGCAGCTCCAGCCGGAGTACCAGCAGGTCCCGGGCCAGGCGGCGCAGCCCGAGCAGCTGCCTCAGCAGCCGCAGCCGCAACAGGCACAGCCCCAGCTCCAACAGCCCCAGCTGACCGTGCCCGTCGGGCCCGGCGGCCGGGTGCGGCCGCTCGGCGGCGAGGGCCTGGGCAGCCAGCAGGGCGTGTACGTACCGGAGCAGCGCGAGCCCGAGCGGTACGCGTACGAGGAGCAGCCGGGGCAGCCGATGAACCAGCTGCCGGACGATGTGCCGCGCGAGGAGGTCTACTACGCGACCTTCCGCCAGTTCCTCGCCGACCACAGCCGGTACCCCTCCGCGTACCAGTTCGGGCAGCGGCTGCGGGAGACGTACGGCGTGAGCGACCTCAGCAACAGCGAGCTGGCCGCGTACGTGGACGACTTCAAGGAGCGCGTCCGCCTGGAGCGCGAGGCCATCCCGTAACGCCGAGGGCGCCGGGCGGGGGCCGTGAGGCCACCCGCCCGGCGCCCGGGAGCGGAGAGCGGCTGATACGAGCGGAGCGCTCAGGCCGCGAGCAGCTTGCGCACCCGGTCCGCCCCCACCGCCAGCAGCAGCGTGGGCAGCCGCGGGCCGGTGTCCCGCCCGACCAGCAGGGTGTAGAGCAGCGCGAAGAAGGACCGCTGGGCGACCTTCAGCTCCGGTGTCGGCTTGGCCTCCGGCGGCAGCCCCGCCTGGATCTTGGGCACCCCGTAGACCAGCGTGGTGAGACCGTCCAGCGACCAGTGGTCGTCCAGGCGGTCGAGCAGCAGCCGCAGCGACTCCCGCTCGGTGTCGCCCAGCGCGGCCAGCCGCTCGGTGTCCGGCTCGTCCCGCACGCGGGTGCGCTGGTCGGCCGGGACCTGGGTGGTGATCCAGCGCTCGGCCTTGTCGAGCCGGGGCCGGGTCTCCTCCAGGGACTTCACCGGGTTCTCGGGGTCGAGGTCGCTGAGGATGCGCAGCGTCTGCTCGTCATGGCCGGTGGTGATGTCCACCACCGAGGCCAGCGTGCGGTACGGCAGCGGGCGCGGGGTGCTCGGCAGCTCGCCCGAGGCGGTGCGGGTCGCGCGGCTGTACGCGGCCGCGTCGGCGGGCTGGGCCGTGGACTCGGTGATCTTGCGCTCCAGCGCGTCCCACTCGTCGTAGGTCCGTTGGATCTCCTGGTCGAAGGCGATCTTGAAGGACTGGTTGGGCCGACGCCGGGCGTACAGCCAGCGCAGCAGCGGCGCCTCCATGATCTCCAGGGCGTCGGCCGGGGTGGGCACACCGCCCTTGGAGGAGGACATCTTGGCCATGCCGCTGATGCCCACGAAGGCGTACATCGGGCCGATGGGCTGCTCCCCGCCGAAGACCTCGCGGACGATCTGGCCGCCGACCACGAAGGACGAGCCCGGCGAGGAGTGGTCGACGCCCGAGGGCTCGAAGATCACGCCCTCGTAGGCCCAGCGCATCGGCCAGTCGACCTTCCAGACCAGCTTGCCGTGGTTGTGCTCGCTCAAGCGGACGGTCTCGCCATGGCCGCACACACAGGTGTAGACCAGCTCGGTGGTCTCGTCGTCGTACGAGGTCACCGTGGTCAGATCGCGCTCGCAGACCGAGCAGTACGGCTTGTACGGGTAGTAGCCCCCGGCGCCCGCGCTGCCGTCGTCCTCGGCGGCCGCGCCCGAGCCCTCGGCGGCGGCCAGCTCGGCCTCGTCGACCGGCTTCTGCTGCTGCTTGGCCGGCTTCTTCGCGGCGGCCTTTTCCTTGGTGCGGTACCGGTCGAGGACGGCGTCGATCTCCCGGCGGTGGCGCATCGCGTGCAGGATCTGCTCGCGGTACGCCCCCGAGGTGTACATCTCCGTCTGGCTGATGGGGTGGAACTCGATGCCCATCTCCCGCAGCGCCTCGGCCATCGGCGCCTTGAAGTGCTCCGCCCAGTTCGCATACGGCGATCCGGGCGGGGCCGGGACCGAGGTGAGCGGCTTGCCGATGTGCTCGGACCAGGAGGGGTCGATCCCGGCCGGAACCTTGCGGTACCGGTCGTAATCGTCCCAGGACAGGATGTGAACGCATTCATAGCCCCGGCGCCGGATCTCGTCGGCGACCAGGTGCGGGGTCATGACCTCGCGCAGATTGCCGAGGTGGATCGGGCCGGACGGGCTGAGGCCCGAGGCGCAGACGACAGGTTTGCCCGGGGCGCGGCGCTCCGCCTCGGCAATGACCTCGTCGGCGAATCGGGAGACCCAGTCGGTCTCGGTGCTCTGAGCCACGGTCGGCACTTCCTTCCTAGCGGTCATGGCACCGCCCATTGTCCCAGACGGAACGGACCCCTCCGGAGTTACCCACAGGGTCGGCCCTGAGGTGCCCACCGCGCCTCCCGGTGGCCCCGGGTTATCCACAGGCCGGGGAAATCGCTGGACCCGCCGTGAAATACTGGGTTGGCCCATACCACCACTATCGGAATGGCACCTCATCCATGGCATCGGTCCCTTCTCTCGCCGCTACAGTCCATCAGCGCGTCGCGGACGCCCTCTCGGCTGCCCTGCCGGAGGCCGGCTCCGCGGACCCGCTGCTGCGACGAAGCGACCGGGCCGATTTCCAGGCCAACGGAATGCTGGCGCTGGCCAAGAAGCTCAAGGGAAACCCCCGTGAGCTGGCCTCCAAGGTCGTCTCGCACCTTCCGGTCGCCGCCACCTCGGCCGACCCCGATCCGGTGATCGAGGACATCGAGGTCTCCGGCCCCGGCTTCCTCAACATCACGATCGCCGACTCCGCGATCACCGCGACGCTCGCCGCCCGCGCGGCCGACGACCGCCTGGGTGTGCCGCGCGCGGATTCGCCCGGCACCACCGTGATCGACTACGCCCAGCCCAATGTGGCCAAGGAGATGCACGTCGGCCATCTGCGCTCGGCCGTGATCGGCGACGCGGTGGTGCGGATCCTGGAGTTCGCGGGCGAGCAGGTGGTCCGCCGCCACCACATCGGCGACTGGGGCACCCAGTTCGGCATGCTCATCCAGTATCTGATCGAGCACCCGCATGAGCTGGACCACAAGGACGCCGCCTCCGGCCAGGAGGCCATGTCCAACCTCAACCGGCTCTACAAGGCCGCGCGGGCGCTCTTCGACTCCGACGAGGAGTTCAAGGAGCGGTCCCGGCGGCGGGTGGTCGATCTCCAGGCGGGCGACGAGGAAACCATCGCCCTGTGGCGGAAGTTCGTCGACGAGTCGAAGATCTACTTCTACTCGGTCTTCGACAAGCTGGACATCGAGATCCACGACCCCGATGTGGTCGGCGAGTCGGGTTACAACGACATGCTGGCCGAGACCTGCCGGCTGCTGGAGGAGTCCGGCGTCGCCGTCCGCTCCGAGGGCGCGCTGTGCGTCTTCTTCGACGACGTCAAGGGCCCCGAGGGCAAGCCGGTGCCGCTGATCGTCCAGAAGTCCGACGGCGGCTTCGGCTATGCGGCCACCGACCTCTCCGCGATCCGTGACCGGGTGCAGCACCTGAAGGCCGACACCCTGCTGTATGTGGTGGACGCCCGTCAGTCGCTGCACTTCAAGATGGTCTTCGAGACCGCCCGCCGGATCGGCTGGCTCAATGATCAGGTGCACGCCGTCCAGCTCGCCTTCGGCACGGTCCTGGGCAAGGACGGCAAGCCGTTCAAGACCCGCGCGGGCGAGACGGTGCGGCTCGAGGACCTGCTGGACGAGGCCACCGAGCGGGCCGCGGCCGTGGTCCGGGAGAAGAGCGAGAAGCTGGGCCTCACGGAGGAGGAGATCCTCGAGCGCGGCGCCCAGGTCGGCATCGGCGCGGTGAAGTACGCGGATCTGTCCACCTCCGCATCGCGCGACTACAAGTTCGACCTCGACCAGATGGTCTCGCTCAACGGCGACACCTCGGTCTACCTCCAGTACGCGTACGCCCGGATCCAGTCGATCCTGCGCCGCGCCGGGGAGGGGCAGCGGCCGCTGGCCCACCCCGAGCTTCGGCTGGCCCCGGCCGAGCGGGCGCTGGGCCTGCACCTCGACCAGTTCGGGGAGACGCTGCGCGAGGTGGCCGCCGGGTTCGAGCCGCACAAACTGGCCGGGTATCTCTACCAGCTGGCCTCGCTCTACACGACCTTCTACGACCAGTGCCCGGTCCTGAAGGCGGAGGGCGGCCCGGCCCAGGTGGAGAACCGCCTCTTCCTGTGCGACATCACGGCGCGGACGCTGCGGCAGGGCATGACCCTGCTGGGCATCCGCACCCCCGAGCGCCTCTGAGCCCGCTGAAGCGCGCGGTGCCCCGCCCCGGCAAGAGAGGGCGGGGCACCGCGCGTTCTCAGGACCCCTGTGCGTCCATCACTGTGCGTCCGTCAGGACCCCTGTGCGTCCATCACGACGGCTGTGCGCCCCTCAGGACCACCGCGTGTCCATCGGCGGATCGGCGGCTCTTCGCGTTCATGACCGGCAGAGCACATCGCGCTCCGGCCGCTCACCGGTCAGCAGGAAGGCGGTCACCTTCCGGTCCGCACAGGCGCTGCCGTTGTTCTCCACATAGGCCGCGCCATGCCCCATCGCGTCCACGCTGACCATCCGGGCCCGGTCCCCATAAGCGTGCCGTAGATTGAGCGCCCCGCTGTACGGGGTGGCCACATCCCGCTTGTTCTGCACCAGCAGTACGTTCGACGGCCCCTGATCGGTGATCCGCACCGGCTTGTCCCGCGGCTTGTCATGCCAGAACGAGCACGGTGTGACGTTCACCGGCATGCCCGCCGTCAGCGGGTGGCTCTTACGGCTGGCGGCGACGTCCCGCGCGTAGTCGGGCAGGGAGGTGGGCCACTCCACGTCGTTGCAGATGGTCGCGAGGGACACGGCCATGGCGTCCTGAGGGGGCTCGGACGGTGCCTCGCCGGGCGCCTTGCCCGCGTCCGCGTCGACGATCAGCCTGGCCAGGCCCTCGAAGTCGTCCCGGGAGTAGAGGGCGTTCAGCACGCTCTGGCGCAGCGCGTTGCCGTTCAGCTCGGGCGGGTTGGCGCCGGGCCACGGCAGCGGCTTCGCGTCCAGCCGGGCGGCGAGGTCCAGGACCCTCGCGCGCACCCCGTCGGGGGTCCGGGCGAGCCGGACGGGGCTGTCGGGGTCGGAGGCCCAGGCGGCGAAGTCGGGGAAGGTGTCCTCGACGCCGACCGCGTAGTTCGCCAGCCAGCCGCGCTCCACCCGCTCGGGGTTCGGGTCGTCATTGCTGTCCAGCACCCAGCGGTCGGTGTGCTCGGGGAAGAGCTGCGCGTAGACGGAGCCCACATACGTCCCGTAGGAGACGCCCCAGGCGGAGAGCTTCCGCTCGCCGAGCGCCCGGCGGACGCTGTCGATGTCCCGGGCCTCGTTGACGGTGCTGATGGTGCGCAGCAGCTCGCCGCCGTTGCGGGCGCAGGTGTCGGCCATGCGGCGGCCGGTGGCGATGTTCGCCGTGATGTCGCCGCCGGGGGCGGGCCACGGGCGGGAGGCGAGCAGCGACAGATCGGCGGCGTCCAGATCGCAGCCGGTGTGCGTGGACCGCCCCATGCCGCGCGGGTCGAAGCTGACGATGTCGTACGCGTCCCGCACCGGCTTCGGCAGCCGCTTGCCGAGTGTGGTGGGCCGGTCAAGACCCGGCGATCCGGGGCCGCCCGGGATCAGCAGCAGGGTGCCCCGGCGGGCCTGCGGCCGCTCGCTGGGGATGCGGGAGACGGCGAGCGAGATCCGCTTCCCGCCGGGGTCGCGGTAGTCCTGCGGTACCTTCAGCACGGCGCATTCCTGGCGGGGGTCGAGCCCGGTGCCCGCACAGGGCCCCCAGTCGAGGGCGGTGGCGGTCGGATCGGCGGGCGGTCCCGGTGTCGCGTCCGCGGACGCGACACCGAGGAGGGATGCGGTGGCGGCGGTGGCGAGGGCCAGCGCTGCGGTTCTGCCGGTCGTCGGTCTCATGGGGAACAAGCCTGGTCGAACCGGTATCCCCGGCCCATCCGGGCAACCGGCCGACCCGTCCGGGGGATAACCCCCCGACGGCCCGTCAGGCGTACGGGCACGCACGTGGCATTCACGACACATTTCCCGGACCTGGACAACCTCTCCCCGTCCCGGCCCGTCCAACCCCGTGAATCACCTGTCATCTACAGACCATTGGGGGCTCGACATGCGACGGTGGGGGACCGCGCTCGCGGCGATGGCGCTCGCGGGCGGTGCGCTGGCGGCGACGGCGGGGACGGCGGGGGCCGTCACACCGACGGCGGCCAAGGCGGCGACCGCCTGTGAGACCGGCTGGGGCAGCGGCGAGAAGACGGCCGCTCCGGCGGGGCACGCGCCGCTGGAGAACATCAGGACCGGGCGGCACGCGTGCTACGACCGCATCGTGTTCGACGTTAAGGGCGCCACGGCCGCCGATCGCGTCGGCTACCGCGTGGAGTACGTGGACGCCCTGCACCAGGACGGCTCGGGCGAGGAGATCCCGGTCAGCGGCGGGGCGATCCTGGACATCCATGTGTCCGCGCCCAGCTACGACCCGGGGACCGGCGGGGAGTCGTATCCCGGGCGGGCGCGCAAGCCGCTGCCGGGGGTGGACATCGACGGCTACCAGACCTTCCGGGACACCCGCTTCGGCGCCAGCTTCGAGGGTGAGACCCAGGTCGGCCTCGGGGTGCGCGCACGGCTGCCGTTCCGGGTCTTCCAGACGGACGGGCATGTCGTGGTGGATGTGGCGCACTCGTGGAACGCGGTGCGCTGAGCGGGCCGGAGCCACGGCGAAGGGCCTGCCCCGCGAACCCGATGAGGTGCGCGGGGCAGGCCCTTCATATGCGGCGAGCCCGCCGCGTACGGCTACTTGGTGAAGCCGTAGTTCATCAGCTTCTTCGCGTCCGCGGTGCGGTTGTCCACCGAGGAGGAGGCGAGGACGGTGCCGATGACCGTCTTCCCGTCCCGGGTGGCGGCGAAGACCAGGCAGTACTTGGCCTCGGGGCCCGAGCCGGTCTTGACGCCGATGGTGCCCGAGTAGCTGCCCAGCAGGCTGTTGGTGTTGGTCCACGACATGTAGCGGTAGCCACCGCTCTTCGTGGTCACCTTCTGCTTGGTCGACTTCGTCTTCACGACCGTGCGGAACGTGGAGTACTTCATCGCGCTGCTGGCGAGCTTGGTCAGATCGCGCGGCGTCGAGTAGTTGGCGCCGTGCCCGATGCCGTCGAACGAGTCGAAGTGGGTGTTCGTCAGTCCGAGGGACTTGGCGGTGGTGTTCATCTTGCCGATGAACGACTTGACCCGCGCCGCCCGGGTGGAACCGGTGCCGAACTTGTCCGCCAGCGCGTACGCCGCGTCACAGCCGGACGGGAGCATCAGCCCGTACAGCAGCTGGCGGACGGTGACCTTGTCGCCGACGATCAGCTTGGCCGAGGAGGCCCAGTTGTTGTCGACGATGTAGTCGCTGTACGCCTTCTGGACCGTGACCTTGGCGTCCAGGTTGAGGTTCGGCTGTGCGAGCACCACCCGAGCGGTCATGATCTTGGTGGTGGAGCCGGTGGAACGGCGGGTGTCAGCGGCCTTGGTGAACAGGCTCTTCCCGGTGCCGTTGTTCATCACGTACCCGCCCTGGGCGGTGATCGTGGGAGTAGCGGTCGTCGCGGCCTGCGCGGAGGCGGTGAACGCCCCCGCCGTCAGCACGGCTCCAGCGGTGATCGCGACCGCGGATACGCGACGAAGTCCCTTCATGCCGGTTTTCAACGTGAATATCTCCAAATGCCCCTGGCCGGCGGCCGCATCACAGGGCCGCTCCCTGATCAGACATACGAGAGGGCCCGATGGATGTGCTCTCTGCCGAGATTTCCCGCGAATTCCCCCGCGCGGGCATCCGGGGGCCGCCCACTCGGCGGCGCCGGCGCCCCGTCCGCGCATCCGTATCCCGTGAATCCCGCGCCCGTAAATCCCGCGCCTTTACGTTCGGTATCCCCGTAAGTCCCCTGGTCCCGCGGTCCCGTAAGATCCCTGAAATCGCCGAAAGTGCCCGCTATGACTCCCCAGCAACTCCTCGAGCGCGCTCAGCGCCTGGCCGACGCAGGCGGCCGCCGTCTGCTCGGCATCGCCGGACCGCCCGGGGCCGGTAAGACCACCCTCGCCGAATACCTGGTCGACGCCCTCGGCGCCGACCAGGCCGTCCTGGTGCCGATGGACGGCTTCCACCTCGCCGACGCCGAGCTGCGCAGGCTCGGCCTGATCGGCCGCAAGGGCGCACCGGAGACCTTCGACCCCTACGGCTACGCCGCGCTGCTGCGGCGGCTGCGGACGCCGCGCGCCGAGGAGGTCGTCTACGCGCCGGGGTTCGACCGCGAGCTCGAACAGCCGGTCGCGGGCTCCATCCCGGTGGCGCCGGAGATCCCGCTGGTGATCACCGAGGGGAACTATCTGCTGCTGGACGAGGCGCCCTGGCTCCCGGTGCGCGAGCTGCTGGACGAGACCTGGTGGGTCGACCTGGACACCGAGGAGCGGGTGCGCCGGCTGATCGACCGCCATGAGCGGTTCGGCAAGGCGCGCGACGAGGCCGAGCGCTTCGTCCTCGCCTCCGACGAGGCCAACGCCCGGCTGGTCGCCCCCGGGCGGGCGGCCGCCGACTTCGTGGTCAGGCGCCGATGACGACCGGCGCCCTCAGCCACGGAGCCGGTGAGCCGCTCAGTCACCGACGCTCAGTCACCGACGCCGAGCCACCGACACCGAGTGACCGACACCGAGTGACCGAGCTACTCCCCGCGGTTCAGCCGCCGCGCGACCTCCGTCGCCCAGTACGTGAGGATCATCCCCGCGCCCGCGCGCCGCACCGAGGTCAACGTCTCCATGATCGCGCGGTCGCGGTCGATCCAGCCGTTGGCCGCGGCCGCCTCGACCATCGCGTACTCACCGGAGATCTGGTACGCGGCCACCGGCACGTCCACGGCGTCGGCGATCTGCCGCAGGATGTCCAGGTACGGCAGGGCCGGCTTCACCATGACCATGTCCGCGCCCTCGGCCAGGTCCAGCTCCAGCTCGCGCAGGGACTCCCGGGCGTTGGCCGGGTCCTGCTGGTAGGTCTTGCGGTCGCCCTTCAGCGACGAGCCCACCGCCTCGCGGAACGGACCGTAGAAGGCGGAGGAGTACTTCGCGGTGTAGGCGAGGATCGAGATGTCCTGGTGCCCGGCGCCGTCCAGCGCCTCGCGGATCACCCGGACCTGCCCGTCCATCATCCCGCTGGGGCCCACGGTGTGGACGCCCGCGTCGGCCTGGACGCGCGCCATCTCCGCGTACCGCTCCAGCGTGGCGTCGTTGTCCACCCGGCCCTCGGCGTCCAGGACCCCGCAGTGGCCGTGGTCGGTGTGTTCGTCCAGGCACAGATCGGACATGATCACGAGGTCGTCGCCGACCTCCGCGCGCACATCCCGGATGGCCTGCTGAAGGATCCCGTCCGGGTCGGTGCCGGGGGTGCCGACGGCGTCCTTCTTGGACTCCTCAGGCACTCCGAAGAGCATGATCCCGCCGACCCCCGCGGCGACCGCCTCGGCCGCCGCCTTCCGCAGGGTGTCCCGGGTGTGCTGGACGACGCCCGGCATCGACTCCAGCGGCACCGGCTCGGTCACGTCCTCGCGGACGAACGCGGGCAGGATCAGCTCCGCCGGGTGCAGCCGGGTCTCCGCGACCATGCGCCGCATCGCGGGCGTGGTGCGCAGCCGGCGCGGCCGCGCACCGGGAAAACTGCCGTACGTGGTGCTCAAGAGCGTGCCCTCCTCCGCGAACCGGGCCGTCGCTCGCTCGGGCGGGTGACCGGCTCCCCGGCCTCGATCGCGGCCTGGCGCCGCGCCGCCCCGAAGTCCGCGAGCGCCTCGGCCAGCTTGAGCACCGAGGGCTCGGGCGACAGCACGTCCACCCGCAGGCCGTGCTCCTCCGCGGTCTTCGCGGTGGCCGGGCCGATACAGGCGATGACAGTGACATTGTGCGGCTTGCCCGCGATGCCGACGAGGTTCCGCACGGTGGACGACGAGGTGAAGAGCACCGCGTCGAACCCGCCGCCCTTGATGGCCTCACGGGTCTCGGCCGGCGGCGGCGAGGCGCGCACGGTGCGGTACGCGGTCACGTCGTCGACCTCCCAGCCCAGCTCGATCAGCCCGGCGACCAGGGTCTCGGTGGCGATGTCGGCACGCGGCAGGAAGACCCGGTCGATCGGGTCGAAGACCGGGTCGTACGGCGGCCAGTCCTCCAGCAGCCCGGCCGCGGACTGCTCACCGCTGGGCACCAGATCCGGCTTCACCCCGAAGTCGATCAGCGACCTCGCGGTCTGCTCGCCCACCGCGGCGACCTTGATCCCGGCGAACGCGCGGGCGTCGAGCCCGTACTCCTCGAACTTCTCCCGCACCGCCTTGACCGCGTTGACCGAGGTGAAGGCGATCCACTCATAGCGCCCGGTGACCAGGCCCTTGACCGCGCGCTCCATCTGCTGCGGGGTGCGCGGCGGCTCCACGGCGATCGTCGGCACCTCGCTGGGCACCGCGCCGTAACCGCGCAGCTGGTCCGAGAGCGAGGCGGCCTGCTCCTTGGTGCGCGGCACCAGGACCTTCCAGCCGAACAGCGGCTTGGACTCGAACCAAGACAGCTGATCGCGCTTACCGGCCGCGCTCTGCTCCCCGACCACGGCTATCACCGGCTGCCCGCCCTGCGGCGACGGCAGCACCTTCGCCGCCTTCAGCACCTGGGCGATGGTCCCCAGCGTCGCGGACCAGGTCCGCTGGCGGGTGGTGGTGCCGGCGACGGTGACGGTGAGCGGGGTGTCCGGCTTGCGGCCCGCGGCCACCAGCTCGCCCGCGGCGGCGGCCACCGTCTCCAGGGTCGCGGAGACCACGGCGGTCGCGTCGGACGAGCCGATCTCGCTCCAGCAGCGCTCATCGGCGGTCAGCGCGTCCACGAAGCGCACATCGGCGCTGTGGGCGTCCCGCAGCGGCACTCCCGCGTAGGCGGGCACGCCCACCGCGGCGGCCACACCGGGCACCACCTCGAAGACGATGCCCTCGGCGGCGCAGGCGAGCATCTCGTCGGCGGCGTATCCGTCGAGGCCGGGGTCGCCCGCGACCGCGCGGACGACCCGCTTGCCGCCGCGCGCGGCCGTCATGACAAGATTGGCGCTGTCCCGGAGTACCGGGACGGTGGCGGTGCCTGATGACCCATCAGCGTCCGCCTGCCGCGGCGTGCCCTGAGCGTCCGCGGCCACGCCCGGCCTGACGTGACTGCGCACCACGTCGAGCACTTGAGGGTCGGCGATCAGTACGTCAGCGGCGGCCAGAGCCTCCACGGCGCGCAAGGTCAGCAGGCCCGGATCTCCGGGGCCGGCACCGAGAAAGGTGACGTGTCCGCAGCCGGGGTGATTCGGGGCGGTGGGGTTCAAAGTGCTCGCTCCCCCATAAGACCGGCCGCACCCTTGGCGAGCATCTCGGCCGCGAGTACGCGACCGAGGTCCGCGGCGTCGCCGGGCGACGCGGGTACGGGACCGGTGGTGGACAGCTGCACCAGCGTCGTGCCGTCGAGCGTGCCGACGACGCCGCGCAGGCGCATTTCGGTGACAACCTGACCGTCGCCCAACAGGTCGGCCAGCGCCCCCACGGGTGCGCTGCAACCGGCCTCCAGGGCGGCGAGCAGGGAACGCTCGGCGGTCACGGCGACCCGTGTGCACGGGTCGTCGATCTCGGCGAGCCGGGCAGCGAGCGAGGCGCTGGACGCGGCGCACTCCACTGCCAGGGCCCCCTGGCCGGGGGCGGGCAAAACATGGTCGGCATCGAGCAGCTCGGTCGCCTCGCCGATCCGCCCCAGCCGGGTCAGACCGGCGGCGGCGAGCACCACGGCGTCCAGCCGCCCGGACCGGACGTAGCCGATACGGGTGCCGACATTGCCGCGTATCGGCACGGTCTCGATGTCGAGGCCGAGGGAGCGGGCCCATGCGTTCAGCTGGGCCGCGCGGCGCGGGGATCCGGTGCCTATCCGGGCCCCCGGCGGAAGCTGGGCGAAGGTGAGCCCGTCCCGGGCGATCAGCGCGTCGCGCGGGTCCTCGCGGCGCGGGACGGCGGCCAGCGCGAGCCCCTCCGGCTCCGCGGTGGGAAGGTCCTTCAGCGAGTGCACGGCCAGGTCGATCTCACCGCGCAGCAGCGCCTCGCGCAGCGCCGAGACAAAGACACCGGCGCCGCCGATCTGGGCGAGGTGCTCCCGCGAGGTGTCGCCGTACGTGGTGATCTCGACCAGTTCGACGGGGCGCCCGGTGACGTCCCGCACCAGATCCGCGACCAGGCCGGACTGGGCCATGGCGAGCGCGCTGCGGCGGGTGCCCAGGCGCAGCGGCGGAGCGCCGCCGGAGGCGGCGGGTGAGGGGGTGGCGTTCATGCCCGGCCTCCCTTCGGGTCGTTCGGTCCGGCGGTGCGGGCGGAGCCGTCCGCGCGGCTGACGGCGGCGACCGCCTGCGGATCGAGGTCGAACAGCTCGCGCAGGGCGTCCGCGTAACCGGCGCCTCCCGGAGTGCTCGCGAGCTGCTTGACCCGCACGGTGGGCGCGTGCAGCAGCTTGTCGACGACCCTGCGCACGGTCTGCGTGATCTCGGCGCGCTGCTTGTCGTCCAGATCGGGAAGGCGCCCGTCGAGGCGGGCGATCTCGCTGGCGACGACGTCCGCAGCCATGGTACGCAGCGCGACCACGGTCGGGGTGATATGCGCGGCACGCTGGGCCGCCCCGAAGGCGGCCACCTCCTCGGAGACGATGGCACGCACCTTGTCCACGTCGGCGGCCATCGCCCCGGCGGACGAGCCCGGCTCCCCGGACGGCTCGGCGGCCGCCTCGGCGAGGGACTCTATGTCGACCAGGTGCAGCCCCTCGACGCGGTGCGCCGCGGCGTCGATGTCGCGCGGCATCGCCAGGTCCAGCAGCGAGACGTCCGCCGCCGCGGGGTGGGCCCCGGGTGGACAGGCGGCGCGCTGGGCGAGCGCGGTGCGCAGCTCGGCGGCGGTCAGGACCAGACCGGTCGCGCCCGTACAGGACACCACGATGTCGGCGTGCGGCAGCTCGGCGGAGACCCGGTCCCGGGGCACGGCGCGGGCCACCAGACCCCCGCGCAACGTTTCCTCACCCGCGGCGGTGACCGCGGCCGGGGTGGCCGCGTGCTGCTCGGCCAGGGACTCGGCCAGGCGCAGGGCCCGCTCCAACGTCCTGTTGGCGATCACCAGTTCTGCCACTCCGGCGCGTGCGAGCGTCGCCGCCGCCAGCGAGGACATCGAACCGGCGCCGATCACCAGGGCCCGCTTGCCCCGGGCCCACTCCGCCACCGGCGCGCCCTGGGCCAGCTGCTCCAGGCCGAAGGTGACCAGCGACTGACCCGCCCGGTCGATACCGGTCTCGCTGTGGGCCCGCTTGCCGACCCGCAGCGCCTGCTGGAAGAGATCGTTCAGCAGCCGTCCGGCGGTGTGCAGCTCCTGCCCCAGCGCGAGCGCGTCCTTGATCTGGCCGAGGATCTGGCCCTCGCCGACGACCATCGAGTCCAGCCCGCAGGCCACCGAGAACAGGTGGTGGACGGCCCGGTCCTCGTAGTGGACGTAGAGATACGGGGTGAGCTCGTCCAGTCCGACGCCGGTGTGCTGGGCGAGCAGCGTGGACAGCTCGGCGACCCCGGCGTGGAACTTGTCCACATCGGCGTAGAGCTCGATGCGGTTGCAGGTGGCCAGCACCGCGGCCTCGGTGGCGGGCTCGGCGGCGAGGGTGTCCTGCACCAGCTTCGCCTGCTCGTCCCCCACGAGGGAGGCGCGCTCCAGCACGCTCACGGGCGCGCTGCGGTGGCTCAGTCCGACGACGAGGAGACTCATGCCGGCATCACGGCGGGCACGTCCCCGTCAGGTCCTTGTCGGCCGCTGTCGGCGCCGGGAGCGCCGGGGGGTGCGCGGTGGGGCGACACGGGCGGCGGGGATACGGCCCCCGCGCCCTCCTCGGGGGCGGCGACCTCCTCGCCCGCCTTGCGCTGCTCGTGGAAGGCGAGGATCTGGAGCTCGATCGAGAGATCGACCTTGCGCACGTCCACCCCGTCCGGAACGGACAGCACGGTGGGCGCGAAGTTGAGGATCGAGGTGATCCCGGCGGCGACGAGCCGGTCGCAGACCTGCTGGGCCGCGCCCGCCGGGGTGGCGATGACGCCGATCGAGACCCCGTTGTCCGTGATGATCTTCTCTAGCTCGTCGGTGTGCTGCACCGGGATGCCCGCGACCGGCTTCCCGGCCATGGCGGGATCGGCGTCGATCAGCGCGGCGACCCGGAAACCGCGGGAGGCGAAGCCGCCGTAGTTCGCGAGCGCGGCGCCGAGGTTACCGATACCGACGATCACAACCGGCCAGTCCTGGGTGAGCCCGAGCTCCCGCGAGATCTGGTAGACGAGGTACTCCACGTCGTAGCCGACACCGCGGGTGCCGTACGAACCGAGATAGGAGAAGTCCTTGCGCAGCTTGGCCGAATTGACGCCGGCCGCCGTGGCCAGCTCCTCCGAGGACACCGTGGGCACCGAGCGCTCCGAGAGAGCGGTCAGGGCCCGCAGATACAGCGGTAGCCGGGCGACGGTGGCCTCGGGGATCCCTCGGCTGCGGGTCGCCGGTCGGTGAGTTCGGCCAGTTGCCACGGTGCTCCTGCGGGTAGAGCGAGGCTGCGGGCGGCCGGGTGTTTCATGACCGCCCCATCGACAGCAGGCTATGTCTTTGTGAACGCGTGCACAAAGATGGTGTCCGCTTTGTCCTTGCAAAGTGACCGGTGTCACGCGCGTTTTCGGGCCAGCCGCGGAACCACTACCTGCGTCGCACCGTTCCCGGCGGGAACGCTCGTACCCCTGGACCGCCGACCGGAGCACAGGCGCTCACTCCTCACCTTTTTACCCCCGGACAGCAACAAAACGCCCACGATCGTAATCGACCGAGAGCCCACTTCCGAACTCGTCGGGAGCGGCCCGCCCGCGCGAGAGGGCATGCTTATGGACATGAGTCCGCTGCTGCGCCGCACCCCGCGGAAGAAGCCCACCGAGCGCACGGTCACGCTGATCGGCAAGCCCGACTGCCACCTGTGCGAGGACGCCGAGGCCGTGATCAAGGAGATCTGCGGGGAACTGGGCACCCCCTGGGAGAAGAAGGACATCACCCAGGACGAGGAGCTCCACCGCGTCTACTGGGAGCAGATCCCGGTGGTGCTCATCGACGGCGAGCAGCACGACTTCTGGCGGGTCGACCCCAAGCGGCTGCGCGCCGCGCTCGGCGGCTGATTCCGGCCCCACGCGCGACCTCGCGCGGCCTCCCTTTCGCGTAACCTGAATCGGCCCGACACCCGGGCGTAACGGGATGCCGCCGGAGCGCTGGCTATGCTCGCTCCATGGCCGCACTGGGATGGTTCACCCGACGCCGACGACCCGCCACCGAGCGGAGTGTCCTCGCCGGAGAGGCATCGGCCGAGGCCGCGCGCAAGTCATCGGCCGAGACCCCCGCACCGCAGCCACCCGCCGAGCCGGAGTTCCCCGTCGTCGGGGACGAGCTGGCCGCCGCCTTCTTCGACCTGGACAACACGGTCATGCAGGGCGCCGCGCTCTTCCACTTCGGCCGCGGCCTCTACAAGCGGCACTTCTTCCGCAAGCGCGAACTCGCCCGCTTCGCATGGCAGCAGACCTGGTTCCGGATGGCCGGGGTCGAGGACCCGGCGCACATGGAGGACGTGCGCAGCAGCGCCCTGTCCATCGTCAAGGGCCACCGGGTCTCCGAGCTGATGTCGATCGGCGAGGAGATCTACGACGAGTACATGGCCGACCGCATCTGGCCCGGCACCCGCGCCCTGGCCCAGGCCCACCTGGACGCCGGGCAGCGGGTCTGGCTGGTGACCGCCGCGCCGGTCGAGACCGCGACGATCATCGCCCGGCGGCTCGGCCTGACCGGGGCGCTGGGCACGGTGGCCGAGTCGGTGGGCGGCATCTACACCGGCCGGCTGGTCGGCGAGCCGCTGCACGGCCCGGCCAAGGCCGAGGCCGTACGGGCGCTGGCAACGGCCGAGGGGCTGGACCTCTCCCGCTGCGCGGCCTACAGCGACTCCTCCAACGACATCCCGATGCTGTCCATCGTGGGTCATCCGTACGCGGTGAATCCGGACAGCGGACTGCGCAAACACGCCCGTGAGCACGGCTGGCGGCTGCGCGACTACCGCACCGGCCGCAAAGCGGCCAAGATCGGCATCCCGGCGGCGGCCGGGGTGGGCGCGGTGGCGGGCGGTACGGCGGCCGCCGTGGCGCTGCACCGCCGGCGCCGCTGACCGCCCGGCGCTCGCACGCCCGCGCCACTCCCCGGTCCACCGCCGGCCTCCCCATGCCCCCTTCCGACCCCCTCCGACCTCCTGTTGAGCGCCTTCCGGTGTGCTCCTTTCGGGCGGTGCTGACCGCCTGCGTACGACCGTGACCGAGGACGGTCAAAGCTGACCGGCGATCGCGCTCCGTGACGACGTGCCCATCGATACACAGCGTCACCAAGCGAACGCGCCCGCCCTGTTTCGGTCATTCCGCACTTCCTACCCCACAGCGCCCCCGCCAGCCCCCTTACCGCCGCTTTGTCACAACACGCCACGCAATCGCACAACCCACGTACGGTTCCGGTCAATTAGCAGTACACGTTCGATACTTGATCCGTCGTCAATCCATAACAGAACGAACGGAAACGATGATTTGAGCAACTGGGTGTAGTGCTGCCTGTACGAAGCGTTATTCTCCTTAGACGCAAACCGGTACCCACGCGTCCCTACGGCGGGTGACGGTCCCGTACTGCACGTGATGGAAGCTCTGCCTCTGGGAGTCCCGTGTACCCACACGTCGGGGTTGACGCCTCGGGCCTGGCTACGCTGCGCGCAACGGTCCTCGACTGTCTGCGCGGCTTCGTCCCCACCGCGTATGCCGTCCCCGCCCTCGCCACCCCCCAGCCCGTCAGCCCAGCCGTCGGCACGGTCGACCGCCCCGGCCAGGCCGGTCCGTGCTACGCCCTGGCGGACGGCGGCGCCGCGGTCGGCAGACGCTCCCGCGGCTCCACCTCAACCACCCGGCGCCCAGGCGCCGACAGCGACAGCCGCCGCATGATGGACCTCGTCGAGCGCGCCCAGGCCGGGGAGGCCGAAGCGTTCGGCAGGCTCTACGACCAGTACGCCGACACGGTCTACCGCTACATCTACTACCGCGTGGGCGGCAAGGCCACGGCCGAGGACCTCACCAGCGAGACGTTCCTGCGGGCCCTGCGCCGCATCGGCACGTTCACCTGGCAGGGCCGCGACTTCGGCGCCTGGCTGGTGACCATCGCCCGCAACCTCGTCGCCGACCACTTCAAGTCCAGCCGCTTCCGGCTGGAGGTCACCACCGGCGAGATGCTGGACGCCAACGAGGTCGAGCGCAGCCCCGAGGACTCCGTCCTCGAATCGCTGTCCAACGCGGCCCTGCTCCAAGCGGTGCGAAAACTCAACCCGCAGCAGCAGGAGTGTGTGACGCTCCGCTTCCTCCAGGGCCTCTCGGTCGCCGAGACCGCCCGGGTCATGGGGAAGAACGAGGGCGCGATCAAAACCCTTCAGTACCGGGCCGTCCGCACTCTGGCCCGGCTCCTTCCGGACGACGCCCGCTGACCGCCCGTAGCGCCGCGGCCACGGCCCGTCCGCCCGGCGGCAGGGCCCGTGAGGAGGGCGTAACCCGGGTGCTGCGCCGCTCGTTGTGGGGGATGCAGGCGCCTCGTGGTCGTACCCTGCCCGTGGTCCACTCACTCGATCGGGTGGACGCGCGCATGGCACGGAACCCTCGGGTGTCCTGAGGAGTCGACCGTCACGACGAGAGGAGGTGCCGCCTGTGATCGCGAACGTATCGGCACACCGGCGGGCGAACGCCTTCGCCAAGGCCCTGGAGGCCCTGGAGGCCCTGGAGAGCAACAGCCAGGCCGCCCGGGACGAGACGCCGCAGCAACAGCCAGATTCCTCATCGGCGGAGAGCGCCGAGCGGAGACGGCTGCTGGCCCTGGCGAGCGGGCTGGGCGAGCTGCCGGCACCGACATTGGACCCTGAGGTCCGCGCCACCCAGCGGGCCCAGCTGCTCGCCGCCATGGAGGCGGCCTTCGCCGAGGGCGCGCCGCGCGTGCCGGAGCAGCGCCGCCGCCCCAGCGGCGCCCACCGGGCCAAACCCCCGGTGGCAAGACTCCGCCCCCGTTCCCGCTGGTCCAAGGGGCTCGCGGCCGGGGGGCTCACGGTCGGTGTCGCGGCGGGAGCGTTCGGCGGCGTCGCCGCGGCCAGCTCGAACGCGCTGCCGGGCGACACCCTCTACGGGTTCAAGCGCGGTATGGAAGACCTCAAGCTGGAGATGGCGAACGGCGACGCCGACCGGGGCCGGATCTATCTGGACCAGGCGTCGACGCGGATGAGCGAGGCGCGCCGCCTGATGGAGCGGACCCGCAGCGGCGATCTGGACCATGAGTCGCTGCGGGAGATCCGCCGGGTCCTCGCCGGTATGCACCATGACGCCTCCGAAGGCCACCGGCTGCTGCACCAGGTCTACGAGCGCGACGGCTCGCTCGGCCCGATTCAGCGGCTGTCCACCTTCTCCCAGGCCCACCGCGACGGCTGGAGCCAGCTGCGCGAGCGGCTGCCGATCCAATTGATGGACGTCGGCGACGAGGTGAGCTCGGTCTTCGACGCCATAGACGAAGAGGTCGGCCCGCTGCGGGCATTGCTGCCCACGAAGAAGGAGCAGCAGGGCCAGTCCGGCCACCAGACCGGCAGTGCGCCGCAGCACGACGGTGGGGTGGACGCGAGCGACCGCGCGGCATCCGCCCCGGCCACCCCGAGCGGCAGCCACACCGGCGAGACCTCGAGCCACCCGCGCCCGTCGTCGACCTCGGCCACCGCCCACGACCAGAGCGGCGGCCTGGTGGGCGGGGCGGGCGATCTGCTGGACCCGCCGCTCGGCGGCGCGAGCCCCAGCCCGTCCACGGGCAGGGGCGACCAGGGCAGCAAGCCGCCCCAGCCGGACATCACGATCCCCCCGCTGTTGCCGGATCTGCTGCCGGGCCTGAGCATCGACGGCGACGACACAAGGTGAAAAAGCCGGTGGTGGGTGGTGTGCAGGGCACACCACCCACCACCGGACTCCGTCCGTCGGGCCGGGTGGCCGCGCCGCCCACACCGCCCCCGGCCGGGCAACCGTCAGAAGAACACCGACCGCCGCTGCACCAGCAGCTTGTAGAGCGTGTGCTGGATCGTTTCCCGTACCTGGTCGGTCAGGTTGAACATCAGCATCGGATCGTCCGCCGCCTCCGGCGGATACCCGTCCGTGGGGATGGGCTCGCCGAACTGGACGGTCCACTTCGTCGGCAGCGGCACCGCGCCCAGCGGCCCAAGCAGCGGGAAGGTCGGCGTGATCGGGAAGTACGGCAGGCCGAGCAGCCGGGCCAGGGTCTTCGAGTTCCCCACCATCGGGTAGATCTCCTCCGCGCCCACGATCGAGCACGGCACGATCGGCGCCCCCGCGCGCAGCGCCGTCGAGACGAAGCCGCCCCGCCCGAAGCGCTGGAGCTTGTACCGCTCCGAGAACGGCTTGCCGATCCCCTTGAAGCCCTCCGGCATCACCCCGACCACCTCGCCGCGCTCCAGCAGCAGCTGGGCGTCCTCGGCGCAGGCGAGGGTGTGGCCCGCCTTGCGGGCCAGTTCGTTGATGACCGGCAGTACGAAGACCAGGTCGGCGGCGAGCAGCCGCAGATGGCGCTGGGCCGGGTGGTGGTCGTGCACCGCGACCTGGAGCATCAGCCCGTCCAGCGGCAGCACCCCGGAGTGGTTGGCGACGACGAGCGCACCACCGCTGTCGGGGATGTTCTCGATCCCCTTCACCTCGACCCGGAAGTACTTGTCGGACAGCGGCCGGAGCAGGGACATCAGGACCTGCTCGGTCAGATCGTGGTCGTAGCCGAAGTCGTCGACCTCGTAGTCCCCGGTGATCCGGCGGCGCAGAAAGCTCAGCCCGTGGGCCAGTTTGCGCTCCCAGTCGCCGCTGCCCGGGGCGGGCTTGGGCGAGCCGGGCGGCAGGGGCGGCACGGCCGCGGCCGCCGTCTGGGGGTCCTCGGGCTCCTCGTCGCGCTGCTGCGGTACGGGCTTGAGCGAGCCCTGGGAGCGGCCGCCACGGCCCAGCCGAGGGACCTTCCTCCGGGACCGTGGTTCCTCACCGAACGGAATGACCTTGGCATCCGCCATGGTGGTTGCGCTCCTCACGTCTGGGCGCCGGCGGGCAGCAGCGCGGCGAGCCGGTCGATGGTACGGGCGAGGGTCTCGGGCGGGAGCAGCCCGGGACCACGGCTGTGCGCATAGTCCGCGAGGGCGCCGGCGGTGGTGTGCTCGGGTTCGAATCCCAGGGTCTCGCGCATCTGGTTGGTGGCCACGACCCGGCCGTGGGTGAGCAGCCGGATCTGCTCGGGCGAGAAGTCGGTGATGCCGAGGGACCGCAGCGCGGTGCGGGCCCAGCGCAGGGTGGGCAGCAGCAGCGGCAGGGTGGGGCGGCCGAGCCGCCGGGCGGCCTGGGAGAGCAGCAGCACCCCGTCTCCGGCGATGTTGAACGTGCCGCTGTTGAGCGTGGAGCGGCGCGGCTCGGAGGCCGCGATCCGCAGCACCTCGATGGCGTCCTTCTCATGGACGAACTGGAGCCGGGGGTCGTAGCCGATCACGGTGGGCAGCACCGGCAGCGCGAAGTACTCGGCGAGGGGGGAGTCCGCGCACGGCCCCAGGATGTTGGCGAAGCGCAGCACGCACACCGCGACATCGGGGCGGCGCCGGGCGAAACCGCGCACATATCCCTCGACCTCGACGGTGTCCTTGGCGAAGCCCCCGCTCGGCAGGGATTTGGGCGGGGTGGTCTCGCTGAAGACGGCGGGGTCGCGGGGCGCGGAGCCATACACATTGGTGCTGGACTTCACCACCAGCCGCTGCACCGACGGGGCCTTCTGGCAGGCGCCGAGCAGCTGCATGGTGCCGATGACATTGGTCTCCTTGACCGAGGTGCGATTGCCGCGCGCCCCCAGCGGAGTGCCGTTGATATCCATGTGGACGACGGTGTGGGCACCGTATTCGGCGAGCAGTTTCCCGATCGTGGGATGACGGATATCGGCCCGGACGAAGTCGGCGCCGCCGAGGTGGTGTTCGGGGGGCACGGCGTCCACGCCGATCACCCGCTCGACATCGGGTTCGCGCTGTATGCGCCGGACGAAACGGCCTCCCAGCCGGCGAGCGACTCCGGTGACGAGCACGACCTTTCCCAAGATCAGCGCCTTCCTTCCCACCCTCGTCCGAGCTGGGCTGTGCCGAACACCGTAACCGCTCGATGTTGCACTGTGATGACCACTCGCCGCGCGGTGCGACGTTTTAAGCCGGGGCCAACGGGACGGCCGTGGCGAAGACCGGTGCCATGCACGCGCCGCAGCCCTCCCACCTGTGGTGGAAGGGCTGCGGGACGAACACAGCGCCGCTTGCCTACTTCTTGTTGCGACGCTGGACGCGCGTGCGCTTGAGCAGCTTGCGGTGCTTCTTCTTGGCCATCCGCTTGCGCCGCTTCTTGATAACAGAGCCCACGACTACCCTCGCTCACTTCGATTCACTCGGTGCGGGGCGTCCGAGCCCACACGACCTACATCGGGCCAGCCTACCCGCCGCCGAGCGAACCACGTAATCCGAGGGTCCTCCCCGGGCCCCGGAATGGGCCTAGGCGGACTCCACCCCCACATACGATTCGCGGAGGTATTCATGAACCGCTTGCTCTGGGACCCGGAAAGACCTGCCCACCCGGATCGCCGGCAGATGACCGCTGTGCACCAAGCGGTACACGGTCATCTTGGACACTCGCATCACCGAGGCGACTTCCGCCACGGTCAGAAACTGAACCTCGTTCAGAGGCCGTTCGCCAGCAGCCATGACAACACCTGAACCTTCCGCACATGTCGGGCACCGGCTTCCCCTCCGGTGACTCCTTGTCGCATGCGCGCTCCTCCCCAGGTTAGGGGCGGGTGATGCAAGTGGGGAAGAGGAGTAGCGATCGGACGCCTACTGTGACAGACACGCTCGATTGAGTACATAGCGAGTAATCGGCCGGTAGTAACCAGACCGCACACCGTCATCAAGCGGAACGGCGACGGACACCCGTCCCTCGGCCTCCCCGACGAACAGCGCGGGGTCGTCCGTGTCCCCCAGCCCGATGGCCTCAAAGCCCAGCTGACCTGCTCCGCAGACCCATCCGTGGTCCCCGATGACCAGCCCCGGCAGCGGGCCGCCGGACTCCGCGGCACAGCCGAGGGCGACCCGAACCGGGAGCGGCGAATGACTGTGGGCGCCCGGCTCACTCGCCGTCGGGCGGGCGCCGGGCGCCCGCACCATCGCGACACCTCGTACGTAGGCGAGCTGGTGGGTGCGTACGCCGAACCGCGTCGTTATGTCGATACATCTACCCTCCGCGGGAGTGAGGACACGGCAGCCGGCCGCCGAGAGCGCCGACGCCAACGCGGCGTAGAAACCGAGGAGACGGTGGGGGTGGCCGGTGCCCAGGAGCACGGGGAGCCGGGTCCTGGCGGCGCCGCGCAGCCGGTCCGCGAAGGCATGCAGCGCGGCGATCGTCAGCTCCGGATCGATCACATCCGGCCCCGAAACATTGGCCGGGTCGATCGAAACCCCGCATTTGTCGCCCATCAGGCAGAGCAATTCCATAAAGGACCAGTCGTATTCGGGCTCCAGACCGAGCAGCACCCGGGGGTCCCGGGCGGCGAAAAGCCGATAGCGGCGCAGGCTCTCCTCCCGGCTCGTCGCCACCGGTCCGGCGAGCCGCGCCGCCAGCAGATGCGCACGCAGCGCGGCGGTACTCAACACTCCACCGATGCTGGCGGACACACCCCGCCGGCCGCCCGGATACGCCGGCAGACCCCACGGTTGGCGTAACGCCCGCTGGATCAGCTCCTCGTGCGGGCGCTCCCGAAAGGCGCCGAGCGGCTTTCCGCGGGGCGATTCACGGAAGCAGCCCGTGGTGCGGGAAGACCGCCCGGCGCGTCGCCAGGATCGCCTGGTCCAGCCGGTCCGCGGGGTCGTACCCGGACTCGCCGAACTCCTGCCAGTTCGGCTCCCGCCCGTCCGTCATCCGCCGCGGCGCGTCCATCCGGGTCCGCCGGTACACCTCCTGCCGCCACTCCTCCGGCACCGGCGTGGTGGCCTCCACCGGCCGCCCCGCCGCGATCGCGACCAGATGCGTCCAGGACCGCGGCACCACGTCCACCACCGCGTAGCCACCGCCCCCGAGCGCGACCCAGCGCCCGTCCGCGTGCTCATGCGCCAGCCGGTGACAGCTCTCCGCGACGGCCCGCTGCGCGTCGACGGTCACCGCCAAGTGGGCCAGCGGGTCCTCCACATGGGTGTCCGCGCCATGCTGGCTCACCAGCACCTGCGGGCGGAACGCCGCAAGCAGCTCCGGCACCACCGCGTGAAAGGCCCGCAGCCAGCCCGCGTCCGAGGTCCCGGCCGGGAGCGCCACATTGACCGCCGAGCCCTCGGCGCCCTCCCCGCCCGCCTCCTCCGGCCAGCCGGTCTGCGGGAACAGAGTCCGGGGGTGCTCGTGCAGCGAGATCGTCAGCACCCGCGGATCGTCCCAGAAGGCGGCCTGCACGCCGTCCCCGTGGTGAACGTCCACATCCACGTACGCGACCCGCTCCGCCCCCAGCTCCAGCAGCCGGGCGACCGCGAGCGCCGCGTCGTTGTAGACGCAGAACCCCGACGCGGCCCTGGGCATCGCATGGTGCAGCCCGCCCGAGAAGTTCACCGCGTGCAGCGCCTCTCCGCGCCATACGTCCTCCGCCGCGCCGACCGACTGCCCGGCGATCAGCGCGGACGCCTCGTGCATCCCCGCGAAGGCCGGATCGTCGATCGTCCCCAGGCCGTACGAACCGTCCGCCGCTTCCGGGGCGGCCGAGGCGCGCCGTACGGCCTCGATGTACTCCTGCCCGTGGACCAGGCGCAGCGTCGACTCCCCGGCCGGTTTGGCGGCGACCACCCTGACCGCCCGATCCAGCCCGTACGCCTGCACCAACCGCATGGTCAGCGCCAGCCGCACCGGGTCCATCGGATGCCCGGCGCCGAAGTCGTATCCGGTTACTTCCTCATCCCACATCAACTGTGCGCGGCCGCTCATGCCCGTCACCGTATCCGGCTGGTACCGGGCTGAACGACCTCGCGTACCGGATCGTCACCAGCACGAGCACCATCGGCACCAGCATCGCCGCACGGTAGTTCCACAGCCCGCCCAGCGCGCCGACGAGCGGTGAGCCGATGAGGAAGCCCACGTAGTTGAAGATGTTGAGGCGGGCGACGGCGGCATCGGACGCCCCGGGGAAGAGCCGCCCCGCGGCCGCGAAGGTCTGCGGCACCAGCACGCACAACCCCAGCCCCAGCAGCGTGAACCCGGCCATCCCCGCCCATGCCCCGGGCGCCGCCGCGACCACCGCGAACCCGCCGCCCGCGAGCAGCGCCCCGGCCCGCACCACGGCGGCCGCGCCGAAGCGCCGCACCCCGAGGTCCCCGAAGGAGCGGCCGAGGAGCGTGGTGACCATATAGACGTTGTACGGGACCGTGGCCAGCTGCTCCGAGCTGTGCAGCACGTCCTCCAGATACTTGGCGCTCCAGTTGGAGACCGTGGAATCCCCGATATAGGCGAAGGCCATGACGAGACAGAGCGGCAGCAGCACCCGCATGCTCACCGCGGCGCCACCCGCCTCCGCCGCCGGGGACGGTCCGGTCCGCGGGATGCTCCGGTCGTCGAGGTACCAGCGACTGGCGATCAGCGCGGCGGGCACCAGGGTGGCCACGAGCGGTGCGTAGAGCGTGGTCAGTGACAGGTCCCAGTGCGCGCCCGCCCAGGCGAGCGAGGCCCCGGCGATCCCGCCCAGGCTGTACGCGGCGTGGAAGCCGAGCATGATGCTGCGCCCGTACGCGCGCTGGAGGCTCACCCCGAGCATGTTCATCGACGCGTCGAGCGCCCCGACCGTCAGCCCGAACACCGCGAGCGCCGAGGCGAGCTGCCACACCGCCGTACCCGATCCGGCGGCCAGCAGGGCGAGGGAGACGATCGGCTGGACGACGCGGAGGACGAGTCCCGGACGCATCCGTTTGACGAGATGTTCGGTGCCGACGCTGCCCACTCCGGCGAGGATCGGCACGGCGGCCAGGAAGACGGGCAGCAGCCCGTCGGAGACCCCGTACCGGTCCTGCAACGCGGGTATCCGCGTCACCAGCAGAGCGAAGACCGCGCCCTGGACGAAGAAGCTGATGGCCAACGAGGCCCGGCCATGCCGGAGCCGGCGGCTCGGAGGCGAATCCGTCATGGCCGTGGAGCGTACGGCCCCGGACTACTTGTGGGTAGAGGTGAGCAGTGCTCGCAGTTCGGCCATGTCGACAAAGCGGGCTCGGGCCGCGGAGAGCTTGGCGGCGGGTGTCATGGCCGTGTAGCCGTACACATCCATCCCGGCGGCCACAGCGGCCTGGACCCCGAGCGGGCTGTCCTCGACGACGGCACAGCGCGCGGGCGCCACGCCCATCCGCTCGGCCGCGTGCAGAAACAGATCCGGGGCGGGCTTGCCCCGGCCCACGTCCTCGGAGCTGAAGATGTGGTCCTCGCCGAAGAGGTCGTACAGCCCGGTCGTACGGAGGGCGACCCGGATGCGCGCATGGCTTCCGGAGGAGGCGACGCAGCACGGGATCCCATCGGCCCGCAGCTTCTCCAGAACCTCGGCCACACCGGCCACCGGGCGCAGGTCGCGGCGGAAGGCGTCGAAGACCCGGGCGTGGAAGGTGGCGTCGAAGTCCGGCGGAAGCCGTCTGCCGGAGCGCTCGAGGACCAGATCGTGGACGCGGTGCAGGGCGGAGCCCATGTAGTCGCGTATGGAGTCCTCGTAGCTGGTGGGATGCCCCAACTCCGTGAGATAGGCGGCGAGAAGCCGATTGGAGATGGGCTCGCTGTCGACGAGCACTCCATCGTTGTCGAAGATGACCAGGTCATAGCTCATACGGTCAGCCTACAAAGCGCAATGAGAAAAGCCCGGTTGGGAGCCGAAGCTCTCAACCGGGCTTTTCGTAAAA
>NZ_JANIIC010000053.1 GCF_024519315.1 Streptomyces malaysiensis subsp. samsunensis
CCCGCGGCGCCCGCCTTCCCCCCCCCCACCGCCCGCGGCGGGGGCACCCCACCGGGAAAACGCCCCCGCCGGAAACGCAACCCGCCGCGGAAACCGCCCCGCCGAGGAGGCCGCCGGTCCCGCCTCGCCCCGGCCGTCAGGCCATCAGGCCCGGCGCGGCCGGGCGTCCAGGGCCCGCAGCGCCATATCGGCGGCGCGCTCGAAGTAGCCCGGCTCCAGGGCCGCCCCACGGGCCGAGACGCGCCAGTAGACCAGCCCGCCGAGCAGATCGAGCGCCAGCTCCCGGTCGAGGTCCGGTGGCAGCTCACCGCGCTCGACCGCCCGGTCCAGCACGCCGATCATGCGGGCGCGCCGCGGCTCGCCGATGCGGAGGGCGAGGGCCCGGCGCAGCTCATCGTCCCGCTGCGCCTCGGCGATCAGGTCCGGCAGGATCCGCGAGAACCGCGGATGGGTCAGCCAGTCGGCGACCGCGTGCAGCGCGGCCAGCACATCGCCGCGCAGGGATCCGGTGTCGGGCGGATCGGCCAGGGCGACGGTCGGCTCGGACACGACCGCGATGACCATCCGCTGCTTGGAGGGCCACCGCCGGTAGAGCGCGCTCTTGCCCACCCCGGCCCGCTTGGCCACCGCCTCCATCGACAGCCGGCCGTATCCGTGCTCGGCGAGCTCGTCCAGGACGGCCTCGGCGATGGCGGCGGTCTTGTCCGCGCGCAGGGTGGCGGCGCCGCTCGGGGGGCGCCGGGTGGGCTCCGACATGGCTCCGAGATTAGCAGATGGACGGGACGGTACCGTCTCGTTCTATGGTGTACGGACGGGACGGTACCGTCCCGTCCATTCGCCGTGAGAAGGAAGTACGTCATGGACGACCGCGTCAAGGTGTTCGAGCGGGCCAAGGAGCTGTTGCTCGGCCACGACATGACCGGGACGCCTTCACCCCGGAGCCCGCCGGCTGAGCCCGGCGGATCCCCATGGGCCCGCGACGCCGGCACGGCGCCCCGGCCACCACCGGAGGTGCCCGGCATCGGACGTCGCGGGCCCACGGCGTCCCATGCCGACGTCACGGGAGTGGCACGGGGGCCGGGACCCGCCGACAGCGGTCAGCGGAACAGCGCGTCCGGGAGGCCGGGGCGGTCGATGGCCTCCTCCAGGGCGGCGCGCAGGGTGCGGCTGTCGATGAGGGGGCCGCCGGGCCGGATCAGCCAGACATGGCCCTGCCGGACACAGCCGGGCCTGGGGCAGCGCAGCACCCGGCCCGGCCCCGCCGCGGCCACCGTGCGACGGCGGGCGTACGCCGTCCCGGCCAGCCAGCCCTTCCACTCGGCCGCGGATCCGGGCGGTACGAGGAAGGAGTGCACATGGCTGGCGGTGGCGAGCATCACCGGTCCCGCCGCGTCACGCCGCTGAAGTGCCTGGATCACCGCGGAGCCGATGTCGTCGCACATCCGCACCAGGTCGAAGACCGGGCCCACCGGCAGATCGGCGAGGCCGGTGCCGCTGGCCCACTGGAGCCGCACCCGCCCGGGGTCCTCGCTCGCGGCCAGCAGCCATTCGGCCGCGTCGGTCTCCACGGTGACCCGCATCCTGCGGTCACCGCGCGCCCCCGCGTTCATGAGGTGGCCACCAGCGGCAGGGTGAACCACACCTTCTTGCCCCGCGCTCCGGGGTCGGGCGGCTCGGTGCCCCAGTCGGCCGCCAGGTCATCGACGATGGCCAGCCCCCGTCCGGACTCCTCGGTCGGCTCCGGTTTGCGGGCGACCGGGACCACGGGTGAGCCGTCGGCCACTTCCACGCGCAGCTCACGGCCGAAGCGTTCCAGCGAGACGGTGATGGTGACGGTGTCGGCGGGGCCGGAGCTGCCGTGCTCCACGGCGTTGGCGAACAACTCGTTGGTGGCCAGGACGACATGGTCCACCATCGCCCCGAGCCGCCAGTCGCGCAGATGCCCGGCGACCATCCGGCGCACCGCGGCGGCGCGGTCGGGCAGGGCGGGGAACTCCGCCCGGAAGAGCCGGCGGGTGTCCAGCGGGATCACCGTACTCTCCCCTCCGGAGCGAGGGACGGGGATCGCCGCGGCCGCCGGGCCGGTAACCGGAGCGGTTCTCGGCACGGCGACCGGCCCGGTAACCGCAGCGGTTCGCGGGCGGTCCGTGGAGACCGCGACACCACGGCTGATGGCCGTCGTCTCGCCTTCCTCATCGGCCGACGCCGGCCGGTGCGACAGTCCTGGAAAGGATCGGCTCACGGTGTCGGTCCTCACGGTCCTCGTCGGTCTGGGGGCCCGGGTGGCATACGGGCACATGGAGTGATTGATGTTCCGGTGAGCGGGTAAGCGCATTCTGGCGACCGACGGCGTGACATCTGAGCTGGTGACAGGTGGTGCGCACGCCCCACCCGACCCGCCTGGACCAGCTGCCACGGACGGAGACGGCCCGGTCGCGGTGAGTGCCGGATACCGGCATGGTTCCTCCTTCGAAGGCAGCGCAAAGCGCCATCGGTCGCCGTTCATGTAGACAAACGGTTGGACCGGCCGGTGGGCGAGAGGGCATGGGGGTTGTCCGGTTGTACGGGCGTAGTGGTTCGGGCTGTACGGTCCGGACGTGGCAAGCGTGAGCGACGGCCGCGAGGGGCGGCTCCGCCCGGGGGAAGGCTCCGGTGTGGACGGCAAACGGGTCCTGGTGACCGGGGGCTCCCGGGGGCTGGGTGAACAGATCGTACGGCTCCTGGCCGCCGGCGGGGCGCGGTTGGCCACGTGTGCGCGGACACCTGAGGATCTGCGGTCGCTCACGGCGTCCCTGAGCGCCGGAGGACACGGGGAGCCGTTCACCCGCGCGCTGGATGTCACCGAGCCCGAGCTGCTCGAGGAGTTCGTCGATGCCGCGGCGGAACGTTTCAGCGGTCTTGACGGCGTAGTGGCCTGCGCCGGTGGCGCCCGCGGCCGCGGCATCGAGGAGGCCAGCGCCCGGGACTGGTCGCTGACCTGGGAGATGAACGTCGGTCATACGGCACGGCTGGTGAAGGCCGCGGTGCCGCATCTGCGCGGCGCGGGCGGCGGCTCCGTGGTGGTGATCGCCTCCATCTCCGGCTGGAAGCCGGGCCCCCAGGCCCAGTACGGGGCGGCCAAGGCGGCCCAGATCCATCTGGCGGCCGCACTCGCCCGTGAGCTGGGCCCGGACGGGATCCGGGTGAACGCCGTCTCCCCGGGGTCCATGCTGATCCCCGGGAAGCGGTGGGACCGGATGCGCACCGAAGAGCCCGAGGCGTACGCCCGGTTCATGGCCGAGCTGCCACGCGGTGAACTGGTCACCCCGTGGGAGGTCGCCCAGGTCGTGGCGTTTCTGCTGTCGGACGCCTCGAGCGGGGTCTCCGGTGCGCATCTGCCCGTGGACCGAGCCCAGAACGCCCCCACGCCGGGAGGCTATTGACCCCCGGCGCTCCCCCGAGCGGAGGCGCTCCGGACACCTCCCCGGCCGCTCGCGCGGAGCGGCCGGGAAGTCGCCGAGGGCCTGTCGTCATCTTCCCGTCGTCGCCCGAAGAGCGGCCCCGCGGCGTCGGGAGGCACCTCCCAGCGGTAGCTGGGGGAGCGTGCTCTCGGCGTGCCGGGCGGAAGTCCTCGTACTGGACGTACTTGGGCTTTCGCCCGGCGCGGCGAGAGGGGGCACCTCCCACGCCCTTGAGGCAGTGGGGGGAGCGTGCCAGACGCCGCGGGGCAGACAGGAATGTGACGACAGGCCCGGGGCACCGGGCGGGGCGGAGCCCCGGGGCCCGGAGCCTCAGGCGGCCACGCCGAGCACGGTCCGGGAGCGCTGCTCGAACTCCCGGACCATGGGCTCCCCGCGGTGCGGCCGCAGCCGGGTGCGGAAGTCGCGCAGCGCCTGGATCGAGCGCTCGCTGTGCACCCCGCTGAGCGTGTCCAGCGCCTCGCTCGCGGTGCCGATGGCCTCGTCCAGCCGGTTCTGCTGGAGATGCGCCGTGGCCAGCACGGATCTGCTGATGGCCTGGCGCCGACGCCGATCGGCGTTGGCGCGCACGGATTCGGCGGCGGCGGCCTCGGCGTCGGAGGCGTTGCCGAGGTCGCGGAAGCACAGCGCCGCCTCCGCCGCCAGATAGTGGTGGTCCAGGAAGCGCACCCAGGGCGACTCCTGCTCGGGGCCCTGGCTCTTCTCCAGCTGGGCGTCGGCCGCGCGCAGCGACTTGGACACCTCCCGGGGCTGGTCCAGTGCGGCGTAGCCACGGGCGGCCATGGCGTGCAACCGCATCAGGCCCAGCGGGCTTCCGGCGTGCTTGGCCGTGGCGACACCGACCCGGGCCAACTCGACCCCCGCCTCGGGCTGGCCCAGGTTGGTCGCCAGATGGGACAGGCCGGCCAGGATCTGACCGCCCAGGACCCGGTCGCCGCCCTCGGCGCACAGCCGCAGCGCCTGGGTCATATAGCGCTGGGCCAAGCCGTATTCGGCGTTGTCATAGCTGCTCCAGCCGGCCATCGCGGCCAGCTTGGCCGCGGCGGTGAACAGCTGGCGCCGCTCCTGCGGAGGCGCGCCGCGCTGCTGGAGCATGGGGACGACCTCGGTCGACAGATAGAGCACGATGCTGGCGCGGACCTGGCCGCCGCCGAAGCGATTGTCCATCTCGTCGAACATGTTGATCGCCGCGTGGACCTGTTCGACGCGGCCGCCTTCGGCCGCGGGTGCGAGCCGGGCGGTGTCCTGGTTCTCGACCAGCCACAGCAGCCATTCGCGCTGCGGGGTCACCAGCGCGCCGGCGACGAAGGGCACCGCACCCAGCAGGCTGCGGCGGGATATGTCGGTGGAGCCGAGTTCGGCGAGCGTGTGCAAGGTTTCGCTTACGTCCTCCCGGTAGGCCAGCGCCCGGGCGACGACCGGGCGCTGTCGGTCGGAGATGAACCCCAGCTCGGCGGGGGCCACGGGCCTGCCGAGCCGGTGGGAGAGCACGGCGGCGATCAGCTCCGGCGTGGTGCCGCGCGGCTGTCCGCCTTGCAGCCAGCGGGTGACGGACGCCTTGTCGTAGTTCGACTCGCGTCCCTGCCTACGGCCCAGTTCATTGACGCGCAGGGCCAATGAGGCGTAGGAGCACCCGGATTCCTTCAGGGCGGCGGCCAACGCGGCGTTGGCCGCGGCGCCTTGGCGCCCGGTTACCAGCTGTGCGTGATGCGTCACCGTGACCGTCCCTGTGTGTAGCCACGGCGGTCTGCGGGATCCCCGTCGATCGATGCCGACCGGTCGGCCCGGGGCGTCAACGACGTTGTGGACAAAGGTGGTTGGGAGCCCTCGCCATAGAGGGTGAGATGGGTCACGTGCTCACTATGCGTGGTGAGGCCATCACCCCGCAACCTTCGTTCTGATAATTTCAGAGCGATCCGCTCGCTCTGTCAGTGTCATCCATCGCGTGGCACACTGTGCAGGCATATGACAGCCATTCCTACGGGAGGCGGGACGTGAGCGAGGCACGGCCGGCCGGCGCCGCCCCCACTGTTTTGCGCAGAGTTCTCGGCAAGCGACTGCGGCGTCTGCGCGAGCGGGCGAAGGTGTCGTTCGAGGAAGCCGCGAAAGCCATCGAGGTCACCCCGTTGACCGTGCGCAGGATGGAAAAGGCGGAAGTCGGCCTCAAGATTCCTTATCTGAAGGAGTTGCTGCGGAACTACGGCGTCCGCGGCCCGGAGATGGAGGATTTCCTCGCCCTGGCGCGTGAGGCGAACCAGCCGGGCTGGTGGCATCAGTTCCGCGATGTGCTTCCGGACTGGTTCAGTGCTTACGTAAGCCTCGAAAGTGAGGCCACCGTCATTCGCGCGTACGAGCCCCACTACGTCCCCGGTCTGCTCCAGACGGAGGACTACGCTCAAGCGGTGCTACGCATGGGCTTCCCCCATGACACCGAGGAGGAGCTGGAGCGCCGGATCGCGCTGCGTGTACAGCGCCAGAGCCTGCTCACCAAGCCGGACGCGCCGACCATCTGGGCCATCCTCGACGAGACGGTGCTGCACCGCCCGGTGGGCGGCTCGCGGGTGATGCGCGACCAGATCGACCACCTGATCGGCACCTTGGAGATTCCCAAGGTCAGGCTCCAGATCATGCGGTTCGCGGCGGGGCCGCACCCCGGGGCCTTCGGCCCCTTCCACTACTTCCGCTTCGGATTCTCCGAACTGCCGGACGTCGTCTACACCGAGAGCCTCACCGGCGCGGTCTATGTGGACAAGCCGGCCGAAGTCGTCGCCTATCTCGAGGTCCTGGACCGGATGGCGGTCCAGGCCGAGCCGATCGGCGACTCCAGCACCATCCTGGCCGAACTGCGTAAGGAGAACTGAGATGCACGAGCCCGTCTACAGCGGAATGCCGGCCACGGACCTGGGCACGGAGGGCTGGGAGAAGCCCTGGAGCGGGTCCAACGGCGGCACCTGCGTCGAGGCCAAGCGACTGCCGGACGGCCGGGTCGCCCTGCGCCAGTCCACCGATCCGGCCGGGCCCGCGCTGATATACACCCGCGCGGAGATGGCGTCCTTCCTGGACGCGGCGAAGGCCGGCAAAGCGGACTTCCTCATCGCGTAAAGCGGCCGCACACGGCCGGTCCCCCGAAAACCACTACGCCCGCACAACCGCACAACCCCGCATCGCACTCCCGTCCCCGCCGTCCCGCCACGCACACTGAATATGCCGTGGCGGGCGGCGGTGTCGTCCCCCCTTGCAGAGCCATGGGACCGACGGGATGCCGGAATGAACCTCGACCATGCGGTGGCACAGCACCGCACACTGATCGTCGAGGGCTGCGACGGAGTCGGCAGGGACGCGCTGCTGACCGGACTCGCCCGCCGGCACGGCTACACGGTCACCCGCGCCTCCCCCGACCTCCCCCATCTGGACCCGGTGCGGCCGTACCGCGAACTCCTCCAGCTCGACGGTGCGCTCGCGGTGGACGCCGGGCTGGTCGGCGAGCTCGTCTACGGACCGCTGCGCCGCGGCCACTCCCGGGTGACCTGGATCCAGGCGTTCGACTTCGCCGAGGCGGTGGCCGAGCGCGACGGCGCCTTCGTCCATGTGACGGCCCCGGTTCAGGTGCTGGAGGTCCGGCTGGCCGCGCGCGGCGCCTCGGCGGCGGACCTCGCGGAGATCGACGCCGCGGTGACCGGCTATGACCACGCCTTCTCCACCCTCGCCGAGCACGCCCCGGTCCTCACCGTCGAGGAGCAGCCGGCCCCCGGCGGCGGCCCGGATCCCGGTCCGGGCCGCGACGAGGCCGCGCCCGAGCCCCCGGTGGCCTCGTTCGCCCGGCCCCTTCCGCGTATCCGCTCCCCCGTGCCGCACTGTGCCCAGCATCGCTGAACCACCCGGCACCGGAGCCGAGTCGGTGCCCCGCGAACCGCATACGCACGGCAGGAGACAGGCGCTATGACAGACCGCTCGTCCACCCCGGACCAGCAGCCCCCGACCAAGATCGACACCACGGTGCCGCATTCGGCCCGGATCTGGAACTACTGGATGGGGGGCAAGGACAACTACGAGGTCGACCGGATCGCCGGTGACGAGTACCGCGAGGTCGCCCCGAACATCGAGACCATGGCCCGCGCCTCGCGCGCCTACCTCATCCGCTCCGTCACCCATGTGGCGGGCGAATGCGGGATCCGGCAGTTCCTGGACATCGGCACCGGGCTGCCCACCTACGACAACACCCACCAGGTCGCCCAGCGGGTGGCGCCCGAGGCCCGCATCGTCTACGTGGACAACGACCCCCTGGTGCTCCGGCACGCCCAGGCGCTGCTCACCAGCACCCGCGAGGGGGTCACCGACTACATCGACGCCGATCTGCACGAGCCCGAGCGGATCCTGGAGGCCGCGGCGAAGACGCTCGACTTCGACCGGCCCATCGCCCTGATGCTGATGGGCATCCTCGGCCACATCCAGAACTACGACGAGGCGGTGTCGATCGTGCGGCGGCTCCAGGCCGCGCTGCCGTCCGGCAGCTACTTCGTGCACTACGACAGCACCGACACCGACCAGGCGCTCAAGCAGGCGCAGCAGGGCTACGACGACACCGGCGCCGTTCCGTACGTGCTGCGCAGTGTGGAGCAGGTCAGCCGCTTCTACGAGGGTCTGGAGCTGATCGAGCCCGGTATCGTGTCGTGTCCGCTGTGGCGTCCGGCCCCCTCCGAGACGGACATCGAGACCACCGATGTCCACGGGGGCGTGGCGCGCAAGCCGTGACGGCGGTGACGACCAAACGAATGGTTCGGCCACCGGGGAGGTAACCCCCGCCCCCGTCGCGTCGTCAGACACGGCGCCGGGAAGCGAGGCGGAGGGACGCGCGGGTGTTCGAGGTCGGGGCCTGGAGAGTGCCCTCCGTCAAGCGGCTGCTGCGGGCGTCGGTGGCCGCGGCGCCCGCCGTCGTACGACAGCGCCGCGGCCCCCAGGACGGGACGCCGGGGCGGCCGCGGCACCTGGCCATCATCATGGACGGCAACGGCCGCTGGGCCGCCCTGCGCGGTCTCTCCCGCACCCGCGGCCATCAGGCGGGGGTGCTGGCGCTGCCGCGGGTGGTGGACACGGCCCTGGAGGAGGGCATCGAACATCTGTCGCTGTTCTTCTTCTCCACCGAGAACTGGAACCGCCCGCGCGGTGAGGTGGCCGCCCTGATGCGGCTCACCGCCCAGCTGGCGGACGTCTTCCGGGGCTACGGCGAGCGGGGGGTGCGGCTGCGCTGGCTGGGCTCGGAGGCCCGGCTCCCCCGGGCCACCCTGGCCGCGCTGCGCCGCGCGGAGGACGAGACGTGCCACAACCGCGCCATGACGCTGGCCTTCTGCTTCAACCACGGCGGCCGGGAGGAGATCGCCCGCGTCGCCACCTCCCTGGCCCGCGCCTCGGTGGACGGCGCGCTGGACCCCGGGCTCATCGACGAGGCCCTGTTCACCCGCCATCTGCCGCATGCCGATCTGCCGGACATCGACATGCTGGTGCGCACCTCCGGGGAGCAGCGCATCTCCAACTTCATGCTCTGGCGGGCGGCCTACGCGGAGCTCTTCTTCGTGGACACCTTGTGGCCCGACTTCACCGGTGAGGAGCTCCGCGCGCTGCTGGCCGCGTTTGCCACCCGTAAACGGCGCTTCGGCGCGGGCGTCGGCCCCGTCTGACGCGCCCGCCGCTCCTAAGCAGGTCAGCGGAAGTCCGCTACGGTTCGGGCAGCGCCCCGAAGGGGCGCGGGACTGTGTCGATGTGCGGCTCCGCCGCGTGGGCGCGACCAGCCACGACGGTGCCGCAGTCGGCCGACGACGCATCGCGACACTTCCAGCGGAGCGCTCAGCGGATCTGGACGCCGGAGAGGGTGCGGGCGATGACCAGGCGCTGGATCTCGCTGGTGCCCTCGAAGATGGTGTAGATCGCGGCGTCGCGGTGCATCCGCTCGACCGGGTACTCACGGGTGAAGCCGTTGCCGCCGAGGATCTGCACCGCCTGGGCGGTGACCTGCTTGGCGGTCTCGCTGGCGAACAGCTTGGACATGGAGCCCTCGGCCGACTCGAAGGGCCTGCCGTTCACCGCCATCCATGACGCGCGCCACACCATCAGGCGCGCGGCGTCGATCCGCGTGCGCATATCGGCGAGCTGGAAGGCGACGCCCTGGTTGTCGATGATGGGACGGCCGAACTGCTCCCGGGTCTTGGCGTAGTCGAGCGCGACCTCGTACGCGGCGCGAGCGGTGCCGACCGCCATGGCGCCGACGGCCGGGCGGGACGCCTCGAAGGTGGCCATGGCGGCGTTCTTCAGCCGCTCACCGCCCGACTTGGCCCGCTCCCGGGCGCGCGCGAGCCGTTCGTCCAGCTTCTCCTTGCCCCCGAGCAGACAGCTGCCGGGCACCCGTACGTTGTCGAGGACCACCTCGGCGGTGTGCGAGGCGCGGATGCCGTGCTTCTTGAACTTCTGGCCCTGGGAGAGACCGGGGGTGCCCGGCGGGATGATGAACGACGCGTGGCCCTTGGAGCCGAGTTCGGGGTCGACGACCGCGACCACCACATGGACGCCTGCGATACCGCCGTTGGTGGCCCAGGTCTTGGTGCCGTCCAGGACCCATTCGTCCTTGGCCTCGTCGTAGACGGCGCGGGTGCGCATCGAGCCGACGTCGGAGCCCGCGTCGGGCTCGGAGGAGCAGAAGGCGGCGACCTTCACATCGGCCGCGTCGCCGTACATCTGCGGGATCCAGGTGCCGATCTGCTCCTCGGTGCCGTTGGCGAGGACGCCGACGGCGGCGAGGCCGGTGCCCACGATGGACAGCGCGATGCCCGCGTCGCCCCAGAACAGCTCCTCCATGGTCATGGGGATGCCGAGGCCGGTGGGGTCGAAGTACTGCTGGGCGTAGAAGTCCAGGGAGTACAGGCCGATCTTGGCGGCCTCCTGGATAATCGGCCAGGGGGTCTCCTCGCGCTCGTCCCATTCGGCGGCGGCCGGGCGGATGACGTCCGCGGCGAAGCCGTGGATCCAGTCGCGCACCGCCTTCTGATCGTCGTCCAGCTCGAACGAGAACTCCGCCATGACCCCTCCACGTGCTTATTACCTGCGGTAACGGCAGTCTGTTACCGCCGAGTAGGCGATGTCAACTCTCCCGGCCACACGGACCCCGCTCCCCCGCGGGTGTTACGTTGCGCAGAGCGCGGAGCGCGATCGCGCCGGGAAACGCGGAGGCGCGAAGGCGCGAGTACGACATCGGGGGCGGGGAGGCACCTTATGCAGACCGGGACCAGCCAGCGGGACGACCAGCGGCAGACCGCCCGGCGCAGGCGCAAGGAGTTGCTGGAGGCCGCGGACCGGGTGGTGCTGCGCGACGGGCCCGAAGCCTCGATGAACGCCATCGCGGCCGAAGCGGGCATCACCAAGCCCATTCTCTACCGTCACTTCGGCGACAAGGGCGGCCTGTACCGCGCGCTCGCCAAGCGCCACACCGACGCCCTGCTCGCCTCGCTGCGCGCGGCCCTGGACGCGCCCGCCGAGAACCGCAGGCAGCGCGTGGAGGCCACGCTGGACACCTATCTGGCGGCGATCGAGGCGCGGCCCCAGGTGTACCGCTTCCTGATGCACCCGGCCGACAACGGCCAGCCGGAGCCGGAGCAGGGCTTCGACGTCGGCCAGCACTCCGCCCCACTGCTGCGCCGGCTCGGCGAGGAGCTCGCCACGGTGATCGCCGAACGGCTGGAGCTGGGCCCCGGCGGCGACGAGGTGGCCCGGGTCTGGGGCCACGGGATCGTCGGCATGATGCACGGGGCCGGTGACTGGTGGCTGCGCGACCGCCCGTGCGCACGCGGCCAGTTGGTGCACCATCTCACCGATCTGCTGTGGGGACGGCTGTCCCTGGCGGACGACCGGGTCGGCGCACCGGGCTTCTGAGACCCCGGGCTCCAGAGGCGGAGCCCAGACCCCGGGGCCAAGAGCCGAAGCCCACGGGAGACACCCGCCGACACCCGGTGGACGCCGCTACGCCCCCATCGCCTCGGCGCCGCCGGACGCCCCCCAGGGGGCGCGGCGGACCGCCCGCAGCGCCCTGCGCCGCCGCAGCCCGGTGAGCCGGTCGATGAACAGCCCGCCGTCCAGGTGGTCGTACTCGTGCTGGAGACAGCGCGCGAAGAAGCCCGTGCCCTCGATCCGCACCGGCTTCCCGGCCATCGTCATGCCCTCGATCACCGCACGGTCGTAGCGCGGGGTGCCCGCCTCGATGCCCGGCAGCGACAGACAGCCCTCCGGCCCGCGCACCGTCACCCCGTCGGCCGCGGCCAGCCGGGGGTTGACCACATGCCCCAGATGACGGTGGTCCTCGTCGTCCGGGCAGTCGAAGACGAAGACCCGCAGTCCCACACCGATCTGATTGGCGGCGAGCCCCACCCCGTGCGCCGCGTACATCGTGGCGTACATGTCCTCGATCAGCCGGGCCAGCTCGGCGTCGAACGCGGTGACCTCCTCGCACCGCGCGCGCAGCGCCGGATCGCCGAGGAGCCGCATGGGCCGCACCGCTCCGCGGCTGCCCGGGATCACGCCATGTCGCATGGCAGCCAAGCCTACGGGGCCCGGGGAGTGTCCTGCGGGTGACGGGGATTCGGGACAGCCGCCGGATCTCGATAGGCTTCTCCCCGACCGTGGCCTCCCGGCTGGCGATGCGGCGCGGAGGGGGCATACCACCGGCGCCTCGGGGGGGCAGGAAGCGGCGCCGGTATGCGAGGAGGATCGAGAAGACGATGTCAGGCAACTCGGAGCCGCTGTCACCGCGGGCCAAGCTGGCCGTGACGGCGGGCAAGGCCGCGGCGGCGGTGTCGCGGGCCGCGGGCCGCGGCAGTGGATCGGTGATCGGCGGCAAGGTGGCCCTGCGGCTCGACCCCGATCTGCTGGGCAGGCTGGCGCAGCACCTGGACGTCATCCTGGTGTCGGCGACCAACGGCAAGACCACGACCACCCGGCTGATCGCCGAGGCGCTGCGGGCGGCCGGCCCGGTGGTCTCCAACGCACTGGGCGCCAATATGCCGGCCGGTATCACCTCGGCCCTGGCCGGTGGCTCCGACGCGCGCTACGGCGTGATCGAGGTCGACGAGAAGTATCTCGCCGGTGTGGCGCGCGACACCGAACCCAAGGCGATCGCGCTCCTCAACCTCTCCCGTGACCAGCTCGACCGCGCCGCCGAGACCCGGATGCTCGCCGAGAAGTGGCGCGAGGGCCTGACCGGCTCCAAGGCGGTCGTGATCGCCAACGCGGACGACCCGCTGATCGTCTGGGCCGCCTCCTCCAGCCCGAATGTGGTCTGGGTCGCCGCCGGGCAGGAGTGGAAGGACGACGCCTGGTCCTGCCCGTCCTGCGGCGGTGTGCTCCAGCGCCCGGGCGACGACTGGGTCTGCGCGGAGTGCGGTTTCCGCCGTCCGATCCCCAGCTGGGCGCTGAACGGCGACTACGTCCTCGATCCGCACGGCGCGGCCTGGCCGATCCACCTCCAGCTCCCCGGCCGTGCCAACAAGGCCAACGCGGCCACCTCGGCCGCCGTCGCCGCCACCTTCGGGGTGCCCCCGCAGGTCGCGCTGGAGCGGATGTACCAGGTCCAGGCCGTCGCGGGCCGCTATGACGTGGTCACCTTCCAGGAGCGCCAGATGCGGCTGCTGCTGGCGAAGAACCCGGCCGGCTGGCTGGAGACCTTCTCGCTGATCGACCCGCCGCCCACCCCGGTGATCCTCTCGGTGAACGCGCGCGGCGCCGACGGCACCGACACCTCCTGGCTGTGGGACGTGGACTACACCCGGCTCGCCGGGCACCCGATCTGCGTGATCGGCGACCGCAAGCTGGACCTCGCGGTGCGCCTGGAGGTCGCCGGGCTGGACTTCCGGGTCTGCGCGGATGTGGACGAGGCGGTGCGGATCTCGCCGCCCGGCCGCATCGAGGTGATCGCCAACTACACCGCGTTCCAGGACCTGCGCCGCCGGGTCGGCAACTGACCCCCGTACGAGAGGCACGAAGATGCGTAGCACGAGCCAGAACGGCCTGCGTGTGGTGTGGGTCTACCCCGACCTGCTGAGCACGTACGGCGACCAGGGCAACGTCCTGGTGGTGGAGCGCCGGGCGCGTCAGCGCCGGCTGGAGGTCTCCCGGCTGGACGTCCGCTCCGACCAGCAGATCCCCACCTCCGGGGACATCTACCTGGTCGGCGGCGGCGAGGACCGCCCGCAGCGGCTGGCCGCCGAGCGGCTGATCCGGGACGGCGGGCTGAACCGGGCGGTGTCCAACGGGGCGATCGTCTTCTCGGTGTGCGCCGGGTACCAGATCCTCGGCCATGAGTTCATCAACGACCTCGGGCAGCGCCAGCAGGGCCTGGGGCTGCTGGACGTGGTCAGCACCCGCGGCGAGGGCGCCCGGTGCGTCGGGGACGTGCTGGCCGACATCGACGAGCGGCTCGGGCTGCCCCCGCTGACCGGCTTCGAGAACCACCAGGGCGTCACCCACCTCGGCCCGACCGCCCGCCCCTTCGCCAGGGTCCGGTTCGGCAACGGCAACGGCTCGGGCGACGGCTTCGAGGGCGCGTACCACGACACCGTCTTCGGGACGTACATGCACGGCCCGGTGATGGCCCGCAACCCGCATATCGCGGACCACCTGCTGAAGCTGGCCCTCGATGTGAACGCGCTGCCGCCGGTCGACGACCAGTGGTACGAGGCGCTGCGCAACGAGCGGATCGCGGCGGCCACCCAGCCCGCCTGAGCCGCCACCCGCTCGCCCGAGCGCAGCCCAGGCCGAGAGTGCCCGCATGGCGGACATCCGGCCGATCACCGCGCCCCCGCCGCCCGGCCGCTTGTAGGGTGGCGGGGTCCCGCCGGACGACGCGGTCCGGCCGTCGGCCCCCATCGCAGACAGAGGTATGCGTGCCATGCGCATTGGTGTGCTCACATCCGGCGGCGACTGCCCCGGCCTGAACGCGGTCATCAGGTCAGTCGTCCACCGGGCCACCGTCGATCACGGCGATGAGGTGATCGGCTTCCAGGACGGCTGGAAGGGCCTGCTGGAGTGCGACTACCGCAAGCTGGACCTGGACGCCGTGAGCGGCATCCTGGCCCTCGGCGGCACCATCCTCGGCTCCACCCGGGTGCGCCCCGAGCATCTGCGGGACGGTGTGGAGCGGGCCAAGGGGCATGTGGCGGAGCTCGGCCTGGACGCGGTCATCGCCATCGGCGGTGAGGGCACGCTCAAGGCCGCCCGGCTGCTCTCGGACGCCGGGCTGCCGATCGTCGGCGTGCCGAAGACCATCGACAACGACATCGCCTCGACCGATGTGACCTTCGGCTTCGACACCGCGGTCGGGGTCGCCACCGAGGCCCTTGACCGGCTCAAGACCACCGCGGAGTCCCATCAGCGGGTGCTGATCGTCGAGGTCATGGGGCGGCACACCGGCTGGATCGCGCTGCACTCGGGCATGGCCGCGGGCGCTCACGCGATCGTCGTCCCGGAGCGCCCGTTCGACATCGAGGAACTCGCCAGGACCGTCGGGGAACGGTTCGAGGCGGGCAAGAAGTTCGCGATCGTGGTGGTGGCGGAGGGCGCCAAGCCACGCGAGGGCACGATGGACTACGAGGCCGGCGGCAAGGACGTCTACGGCCATGAGCGCTTCGCGGGCATCGCCCACCACCTCTCGGTCGAGCTGGAGCGGCGGCTCGGCAAGGAGGCGCGGGCGGTCATCCTGGGCCATGTGCAGCGCGGTGGCACCCCGACGGCGTACGACAGGGTGCTGGCCACGCGCTTCGGCTGGCATGCGGTCGAGGCGGTCCACCGCGGTGAATTCGGCACGATCACGGCCCTGCGCGGCACGGACATCGGCCTGGTGCCGCTCTCGGCGGCCGTGGAGCGGCTGAAGACGGTCCCCGCCGAACGGTATGCCGAGGCCGAGTGCGTACTGTAGTGCCGACACAAGCCGGTTAATGCCGACTTCGCGGGCCCGGCCATCGGCCATCACTTGCGCACCCCTTACGGCGAGCAACCAGGTCCGCGAGAGCGGCGCCGGTTGAGGCGCTGAAAGAGGAGCACCGGATGGATCACGGCGGGCACGGCATGATGATGGATCTGCCGCCGTTCACGCTGTCGCGCGGGCTGGAGTTCGGCGGCGATCCGTTCTTCCTGGTCGGCTGTGTGCTGGCGCTCGGTCTTTACGGCTGGGGCGCCATCCGGCTGTGGCGGCGCGGCGACGCCTGGCCGGTGGGGCGCGTGGTCTCCTTCGTGCTCGGGGTGCTGACCATCGTGGTCGCGATGTGTACCAAGCTGAACGACTACGGCATGGTCATGTTCAGCGTCCATATGGTGCAGCACATGATCATCAGCATGGTCTCGCCGATCCTGCTGCTGATGGGCGCGCCGGTCACCCTGGCCCTACGGGCCCTCCCGGCGGCCGGGCGCGGCCGCAAGGGGCCCCGGGAGCTGCTGGTCGCGCTGTTGCACAGCCGCTATATGCGGGTCATCACCCACCCGGCGTTCACGATCCCGCTGTTCATCGCGAGCCTGTACGCGCTGTACTTCACCCCGCTCTTCGACTTCCTGATGGAAAGCAAGACCGGGCATATCGCGATGATGGTCCACTTCCTCGCGGTGGGCCTGGTCTTCTTCTGGCCGATCATGGGCGTGGACCCGGGCCCGCACCGGCCCGGCTATGTGATGCGGATGCTGGAGCTGTTCGCGGGCATGCCGTTCCACGCGTTCTTCGGCATCGCGCTGATGATGGCGACCGAGCCCATGGTCGGGACGTACCAGCACCCGCCCGCCTCGCTGGGCATCGACGCGCTGTCGGACCAGACCTGGGCGGGCGGTATCGCCTGGGCGTTCAGCGAGATCCCGTCGGTGATCGTCCTGGTGGCGCTGGTCCACCAGTGGTACAAGTCCGAGGAGCGCCAGGCGCGGCGCATCGACCGCACCGCGGACCGGGACGGCGACCAGGAGCTCGCGGCGTACAACGCCTATCTGGCCTCGCTCCAGTCCCGGGGCAACTGAGGACGGACCGCGGCCGCCGGCCCCGGACCGGAACCGCTGAGACCCTGAGCCGCCGAAGCCCGGCCGCCTGCTAGCGGCCGGGCCCCGGACCACGAGACCATGGACCGGGGCCCTGGGTTGGCCCGGGTCCTGGCGAAGGGGCGTCAGGACCGCCGTGAGGAGGTCGGGGATGCCCGGTTCCGCGAAGACGATGACGGTGGCCACGGTGGGGGGCCTGGTGTTGGTGACGGCCTACACCGTGGCGCTGGGGAGCAACGGCTGGCTCTGGTTCAGCTGGGTCGTGCTCGGACTGCTGACCGTGGGGGTCGTGCTGGCCCGGGGCTGAGCGGCGAGGCCGTCGGCGTCCCCGCGAAGTCGCCCCCCTACGGAGCCGCCACCGTGACGGCGTCGCCCTTACGGTCGCCACCGCGCCGTCGCCGCCCTTACGGAGCGCCCGGTCGCCGCCCATAAGGGGCGGATCCCGAGGGCCTGCCCAGCAGCCGCCGCCATAACGCCGTCCACCACGGGACGCGTCCGGAGGCCATCGCCCCGGGCCCCTCGATGACGTGCGCGAGCGGTGCCGGGGCCGGTTCCCGCTCGGGCGTCGGACGTGCCCGCGGCCGAGGGGGGAGGACGCCCGCGGCAGGTTCGTCCACAATGTCCGGCTCGGGGCGGCGGGGCATGAACTCCACCGGCAGCGCCACCAGATGGCGGGAGATCCAGGACGAGAGCCAGGACAGCTCGGACTCCTCGACGGCGAGCCGCAGATCGGGCAGGCGCAGCAGCAGGGTGTCGATGGCGGTGTCGGTGATGGCGCGGCCGATGTCCTGCCCCGGGCATTCGTGGGGGCCGCCGCTGAAGGCGAGATGGGACCGGTTGCCGTACATGGGCGCGCCGATGTCGGGGCGGATGGCCGGATCGACGTTTCCGGCGGCCAGCCCCAGCAGCAGCATGTCCCCGGCCTTGATCCGCTGACCGCCCAGTTCGGTGTCCCCGGTGGCCCAGCGGCCGGGGACGACGGTCAGCGGGGGCTCGTTCCACAGCACATGCTCGATGGCGTCCGGCAGGGTCATCTGGCCGCCGGCCAGGGACGCGCGGAAGCGCGGGTCGGTGAGGACCATGCGCAGGGTGTTGGCCATCAGATTGGTGGTGGTCTCGTTGCCGGTGAGCAACACCAGCCGCAGATGCTGGACCACCTCCTCCTCGGTGAGGCCGGAGGGGTGGGCCAGCAGCCAGGACGCCAGGTCCTCGCCGGGGTCGGCGCGTTTGCGGTCCACCAGGCCCTTGAGCGCCCCGGTGACGTACGCGTCGCTGCGCAGGGCCGTCTCGGTGCCCTTCATCAGGTCCCGGGTGGCCTCGACCAACCGCGGGCCGTACTCGTCGGGCATGCCCAGCAGTTGGGTGAGGACGAGCATGGGCAGCTGCTCGGCGAAGGCGGTGACCATCTCGGCGCCCCCGGCGGCGCAGAAGTCGTTGACCAGCTGATGGGTGAAGCGGGTGACATGGCGGCGGATCCCGCGGCGGTCGAAGCGCCCCATGGACTCGGTGAGCGCGGCCCGCAGCCGCTCGTGCTCGTCACCGTCGGCGAAGGTGCACATGGGCTGCCATCCGACCACCGGCAACAGGGGCGAGTCGGCGCCGATCCCGCCGTCCTTCCAGGCGTGCCAGTGGCGGGAGTCCCGGGAGAAGCGGGAGGGGGTGCGGGAGACCTCCAGGTTCTCGCGGTAGCCCAGCAGCAGCCAGGCCGGTATGCCACCGTCGAGCACGATCGGGGCCACCGGGCCGTGCTCGGCGCGCAGCCGCTCGTACAGGCCCATCGGGTCCTTCTCGTTCTCGGGCCCGAGGAGGTCCACCGGACCGCTGTCGGAGAGCGCGGGGTGGACGGGGCACCGGACGGGCGGGGGTTCGGCGGGCCCGGGACCGGGGCCGTCGGAATGAGGGGTCACGGTGTCTCCGGTGTCACGGGGTGGAGGGATTGCAGATGGCGCACGAGGGCGAGGAGGGTGTCACGGCTGGAGGCCCGGTCGCGGGCATCGCAGTCGATCAGCGGTACGGAGTCGGGCAGGTCCATGGCAGCGCGCAGCTCCGCCATGGGGTGGACGGGCGCCTCGGGGAACGCGTTGACCGCGACCACGAAGGGCACACCGCGCTCCTCGAGCCGTCCGACCGCGTCGAAGCTGACCTCCAGACGGCGGGTGTCGATCAGGACCACGGCGCCGAGGGCGCCCTCGAAGAGGCCGTTCCACAGGAACCAGAACCGCTCCTGGCCGGGGGTGCCGAACAGATACAGCACCAGCTGTTCGTTGAGGCTGATCCGGCCGAAGTCCATCGCGACGGTGGTCTCGGTCTTGCGCTCGATCCCCGCGATGTCGTCCACCCCGACCCCGGCCTGGGTCATGGTCTCCTCGGTGGTCAGCGGGCGGATCTCGCTCACCGAGCCGACCATGGTGGTCTTGCCGACCCCGAACCCTCCGACGATCACCACCTTGACGGCGGCGGACGCGGAGGCCGGGAGGGTGTCCTCGCCGCGCGGTCCGACGATCTCCTCAGAGGTTCTGTAGTCCATGCATCACCGCCTGGAGCAGTTCGGGGTCGGGCAGCACGGCGGCCGGGACCGGCGCCCTGGCCTCCACCCGGCCGTCCCCCAGCAGCTCCGCGAGGAGTAAGCCGACGGTGGAGACGGGCAGGGCCAGATACGCGGAGATCTCGGCCACCGAGAGCGGGAACCGGCACATCCTCAGCACTGCGGCGGCCTCGGGCGCCATCCCCGGCTCCGGCTCGGCGCGCGCCACGATCAGGCTGACGAGCTCGACGGGCCGGGGTTCCTCCGGGGCGCGGCCGCGGTTGACGGTGTAGAGCCGGTCGGGCCCGCCCTCGTCCCACGCCCTGCCGGATTCGCTCATGTCACCCGTCCGTCGACCCGGGGCGGGCTGCTGAGGTGCTCCCCGAGCCGGGCGACCAGGTCTCTCATGCACTGGCCCATCAGCCCGGCGTCCACGCTGTCCTCGGCGAGCACCGCCAGATAGGAACTGGTGCCGGCCGCCATCAGATAGAAGAAGCCGCCGTCGACCTCGATGACGACCAGCCGCATCCGCCCGTCCCCCTCGGGGAATTCGGCGGCGATGGCGCCGGAGAGGCTCTGGAGGCCGGCGCAGGCGGCGGCCAGGCGGTCGGCGGTGTCCTTGTCCGTACCGACCTGGGCCATGCACAGGCCGTCCGAGGACAGCAGGACCACGTGGCGGGTCTGCGGAACGCTGGACGCCAGGTCCCGGAGCATCCAGTCCATGTTGAACCGCGGTGGGGTCACTTGCCTACTCATCCTTGTCCGACGACGTGTTCTGGGCGTTCGGGGTGCTCGGGGTGTCCGGGGTGTCGGGGGCCTTCCGGGGGTCCGGGACGGCCGGCGGGCCCGGTGCGTCCTCGACGACGTCCGCCGCCGGGATCGGTTCGCCGTTGAGCCCCTTGGTGAAGGCGTCCAGCCAGATCCCGGGTTGCACGGGCCGCCGGGCCGGTTCGCGGGGCGCGGCGGGCGCCGCCGGGGGTGCGGAGTCGACGCTGAACGGCGGGGGGACCGGGGTGGCCATGGGCATCCGGCGGTGGCGCTGCGGGAGTCCGGCGCCGTTCTGCCGGAAGCCGGGCCCCGGGCGGTCCGGCGGCACCGGGCCGGTGCGGGCGCGGGTGGGGGACGGCAGGGGCGTGGCCCGCTTGACGGGCTTGGGCGGCGGCAGTTTGGCCGCGCGGGCGATCATGCCGCCGGGTGCGGGGGTGGGGCAGACGATGTCCTGCGGTACGACCAGCACCGCCCGCACCCCTCCGTAGGCCGAAGGGCGCAGCGAGACCTGGAACCGGTACCTCGCGGCGAGCCTGCCCACCACGGCCAGGCCGAGCCGCGGCGTTTCGCCCAGGTCGTTGAGGTCGAGTCCGGTGGCCGCCTGGATCAGCACCGCGTCGGTGCGCCTGCGCGCCTCCTCCGACAGGCCCACCCCGGCGTCCTCGATCTCGATGGCGATCCCGGACTGGACCTCGATCGCGGTCAGATGGACCCGGGTCTTGGGCGGCGAGTAGCGGGTGGCGTTGTCGAGCAGTTCGGCGAGGGCGTGGATCAGCGGCTCCACCGAGGGGCCGACGATGGCCACGTCGGCCACCGAGTGCAGATCCACCCGCTCGTACTCGAGGATGCGGGACATGGCGCCGCGGCACACATTGAACAGCGGCACCTCCTTCTGCCACTGGCGGCCCGGCCGCGAGCCGCCCAGGACGGCGATGGAGTCCGCCAGCCGGCCGATGAGGGCGTTGCCGTGGTCCAGGTGGAGCAGATCCTCGAAGACGTCCGGGTCGGCGCCGTGCTTGTCCTCCATCTCCCGTACGTCATAGGCCTGTTGGTGGACGATGGCCTGCACCCGGCGGGCGATGTTGACGAAGGCCCGCTGGGCCGCGTCCCGCAGGTCCTCCTCGGTCCGTACGGTCTCCAGCACCCACCGGAGCAGCTGCCCGTGGGCGGCGTCGAAGTCCGGGTCGATACCGGGCACATGGTCGATGTCCTTGACCGACTCGTCCACCCCGGCACCGCGCTGGAGCCGGGCCACCGCCAGGGGCAGCACGTCCTGGGTCAGCCGCCGGATCGCCTTCTCCTGGTCCACCAGGCGCTGCCGCAGCCCGGCCTCCTGGGCGGTGAACCGGGTGCGCAGCATGGTGATCAGCAGGCCGCGGCGGATCGCCTCGACCGCCGCCAGGGCCACCGCGAGCGTCGCCACCACCCCGCACCAGATCACCGCGGCCCGCGCGTCGGCGGGTACCACGGCGACGGCGAGCGCCGCGCAGAGTGCCATCGCGGCGGGAGGGATGACCCATACGAGCGTGGAGGCGGGCCGTCGGCCTCCGGGTGAGGTGCCGGCGAAAACCATGGGCATCCTTAAAAACAGCGAAGAGAAATGGGTGCGGAATACGGGCGATGATGAACCAGCCCGTCATGGGCCCTGGAGCATAGCGGTTTCACCGTCGCATGAATCGAATATGCCTCTTTCTTCGAAATGCATCACTGGGAATTCAAAGAGCGAGAAAAAGCGATCACCTGCATTCATTCTTCGACCGTGAATGATCGCGCTCTGGGCGAATCTGCTCATGGCGAAGGAGTCTGGGCAGCGTGGCACCCCGGCCCGTAGCGTCCGGGCATGACCACTGGCAGCGCATGTGTGATCGGGGCGACGGGGCAGATCGGCCGGGCGGCGGTACGCGCGCTCGCCGCGGACGGATGGCGGGTGCGGGCCGCCTCGCGCGGCGGGGGCCGCGACGAGAGCTGGCCCGCGTCGGTGGTGGGCGTGGCCGTGGACCGGGACGACGACGCGGCGCTGGCGGAGCTGATCGGGGACGGCTGCGATGTGGTGCTGGACTGCGTCGCCTACGGCCGGGCGCACGCACGGCAGTTGCTGGGGCTCGCGGACCGGATCGGCTCCGCGGTGGTGGTCTCCACCGGGGCGGTGTACGAGGACGACCAGGGCCGGGGGTTCGGCACCCAGGACCGGCCCGACGGCGCCCCGCGCTATCCGGTGCCGCTCCCCGAGTCCCAGCGGACCGTCCCGCCGGGCGACGGTTACGGCGGCCGTAAGGTGGCGCTGGAGCGGGAGCTGCTGGCCGCCGGGGACCGGCTGCCGACCACCCTGCTGCGCGCCGGGGCGATCCACGGTCCGCACTGCCGGACCCCCCGTGAGCTGTACTTCGTCAAACGGGCGCTGGACGGGCGGCCGGTGCGGATCCTGGCGTACGGCGGCCGCAGCCGGTTCCACCCGGTGCATGTCGACAACCTCGCGGAGCTGATGCGGCTGGCCGCCCACCGGCCCGGTTCACGGGTGCTCAACGCGGGCGATCCGCAGGCCCCGACGGTCGCCGATATCTCCGCCGCCGTGGACGCGGTGCTCGAGGTGCGCGGTGAGCTGGTGCTGATCGACGGGGAGCCGCCGCATCCGCACGTCGGCAGCACCCCCTGGAGCCTGGCCCACCCCCTCGTCTACGACATGTCCGCCGCCGAACGGGAGTTGGGCTACCGCCCGGTGACCGGCTACCCGGAATCGCTGCCGGCGACGGTCGCCTGGCTGGCGGACCGGCTCGCGGCCGCCCCCGACTGGCGCACGGCCTTCCCCGATATGGCCGCCGCCTACGACCCGATGACCGATCTGTTCGACTACGCGGCCGAGGACGCGTGGCTGCGGAGCGGCGGACACCCCCTCGCGTCCTGATCCCTTCGGGCGAACGGCTCCGGGCCGCGCTGGAAACAGAGCCGGGCCCGTACGAGAAACAGAGCCGGGCCCGTACGGGAAACGGCACCGGGCCCGTGCGGGGAACGCACGGGCCCGGCCCATCACCACATACCGCCGCTCGCCGAACTACTTGACGAGGACGGCGGCCTCCTTGGCGGCCTTCGCGTCCTTCGCGGCCGCCGCGCCGGACTTCGCGGGCACCGGCGTGGCGTGCGGAGCGCAGGTCACGTCCGTGGCGTCCACCGTGCCCTTGAGCAGGTAGGCGTCCACCCGGTCGTTGACACACGGGTTGACCAGACCGGTGACCCCGTGCGAACCGGCGTCCTTCTCGGTGACCAGGCGCGACCCCTTCAGCCGCTTGTGCAGCTCCACCGCGCCCTCGTACGGGGTCGCGGCGTCACGGGTGCTCTGCACGATCAGCGTCTCGGGCAGCCCCTTGGCGGCCCCCACCTCCAGCGGAGTCCGCTGCTTGGCGCCCCAGGTGGCGCACGGCAGGTTCATCCAGGCGTTGGACCAGGTCAGGAAGGGGTAGTCGCGGTGGAGCCGGGTGTTGTCCCGGTCCCACTTCGACCAGCTGGTCGGCCACTTGGCGTCGGCGCACTCGACGGCGGTGTAGACGGCGTTGCCGTTCTCCGAGGCGATGTTGCCCGCGGTGTCGGACATGTCCGGGCCCGCGGCCTCGACCAGCGCCTTCTCATCGCCGGCGAGGTAGTCGCTCCACACCTGGGCGACCGTGGCCCACGAGGAGTCGTAGTACGGAGCGCTCTGGAAGAGCCCGAGCAGCTCGGCCGGGCCCACGACCCCGCCGATGGGGCTCTTCTTGGCGGCCGCGCGCAGCTTCTCCCACTGCTGCTGGACCTTCGCGGGGGTGTCGCCGATGTGGTAGGCGGCGTCGTTCTTGGCGACCCACGCCTTCCAGTCGTTCCAGCGCGTCTCGAAGGCCACGTCCTGGTCCAGGTTGGCCTGGTACCAGATCTTCTCCCGCGAGGGGTTGACCACGCTGTCCACGATCAGCCGGCGCACATGGGTCGGGAAGAGCGTCGCGTAGACCCCGCCGATGTACGTTCCGTACGACACGCCCAGGTAGTTGAGCTTCTTGTCGCCGAGCGCGGCCCGGATGACGTCGATGTCACGGGCGGTGTTGGGCGTCGTCATATGCGGCAGCATCCAGCCGCTGCGCTCCGCGCACCCTTCGGCGTACTCCCGCGCCAGCTCGCGCTGGACACGCTTGTCCGCCTCGCTGTCGGGCACCGGGTCAAGCTTCGGGGCCTTGACGAACTCCTGGGGATCCACACAGGAGATGGCCGCCGAGTGGCCCACCCCGCGCGGGTCGAAGCCGACGAAGTCGTACGCCTTCGAAGTCTTCGTCCACAGCGGGTTCTTGGTGGTGACCCGGGTCGGGAAACGGAGCCCGGAGCCGCCGGGCCCGCCCGGGTTGTAGATCAGCGACCCCTGTCGCTCGGAGGCGGTGCCGGTGTTGGCGATCCGGTCCACCGCGAGCTTGATGGTGCGGCCGTTCGGCTTGGCGTAGTCGAGCGGCACGGTGACATAGCCGCACTGGATGGGCTTGGCCAGCCCCCAGTCGGCCGGGCAGTCCGCCCAGTCGATGCCCTGCATCGCGGCCTTGGCCGCGGCCACCGCCACGCCACGGGCCTCGGCGGCCCCACCGGGCGTCCGCTCCGCTGCCCCGGCCGTGGGGGCGGCCAGCGCACCGGTTATCAGCGCACCGGCGATCACACCGCCGGTCACGCCGAAGATTGCTGTGCGTCTCACGTAGTAATCCCCCTGCTTTGTTGCGCCGCCAGGAGCGGCGATGATCACAGAGTGTCAGGGGGATTCTTCTGTCTGGCTTACCGCCGAGTACAGGGCAAACCGCCGTTTCTTTATCAAGACGTGAACATCAACCCACGGCGGCGGCCGCCTCGTCGAGGGCCCGGCGGAGCTGAAGGGCGTCCGGGGCCACGGCCGTGGCGAGGGCGGCGGGGCCGGTCAGGGGCGTGAGGACGGCGGTCTCGCCGAGCAGCCGTGGCCGCGCGACGGGGCTGGTGTCGTACGACGGGCCGACCACGAGCAGCTGCCCCACCGCGCGATGCCCGCCGAGAACCGCGCCACCGTCCCAGCCGGGGGCGCCGGGGCCGTAGGCGAGTTCCTGGTCGAGCAGCGGGCGCCCGGCGCGGTGGACGGTGAGACGAGTGGTCAGATGCCCCGGGGACTCGCCGGTACGGCCCAGGATCTGCTCCTCGCGGAGCACCAGGCGGGCGGTGGGGGCGAGTTCGACACGGGTGGTCATGCGCAGATCACTGCCGTGGGCGGAGATCAGGGGTTCGGGCAGCCAACGCAAAGTCGCGCCGTCGGCGACGGTCAACCGGATCTCGTAGTGGGCGGGCCCGGCCGACCGCCCGGGCAGGGCGATGGTCGCCGCGGCCGAGCCGATGCGCAGCCGGGTGCCCGGCCCCGCCGTCACCTCCAGCGCGATCCGGTCGCCGCCGAGGGGCGCGCTCATGGCTCCGACCACGGTGACCCGCGCCTCCCCGTCCACGACGCTCCGGGTACGACGCAACGCAAGCGGCCCGTCCCCCACGAGAACAGGCAACGCGATACCACCCCGCCCATCCACCTCAGCCCGAACCCGCCCAACGGCCCGAACGCCTGCGTTTGGGGCGTTTGTGGTGCTTGGGGTGTGCGTTGTGCCTAGGGTGCCTGCCGTGCTTGGGGCGCCTGTCCTGCTTGGGGCGCCCGTCGTGCCTGGGGTGCGCGTAGTGCTTGGGGTGCGCGTAGTGCTTGGGGTGCGCGTAGTGCTTGGGGTGCCCGTCGTGCCCGAGGAGGCCACCGCAGGCGAGGTGGCCGTCATAGCTGAGGGGTCCACCGCGCCCGAGGGGCCTGCCACAGCCGAGGTGGTCGAGCCTCGCCCCGGGGCCGGGGCGTCCCGCGCCGGGGCGTCCCGCGCCGGGGCATCCCGCGCCGGGGCGTCCCGCGCCGGGGCGCGCCCGGACAGCGGCCGCGCGGGGCGCGGCTGTTCCCCACCGGATACGGCCGGACCGCCCGCCGACGGCAGCTCCGGGCCGGACACGACGTCCTGGGCGCGCCCGGACGTCCGAGGCACGAGGGGCGGCCGTATCCCACCCAGCGCGACCGAACCGTCCGGCGGCCACTCCGAGCCAGGCACAGCATCCGAGCCGAGCGCAACGTCCGGAGCGGGCACGGCATCCGGGGCGCGCCCGGACAGCGGCCGCGCGGGGTGCGGCTGTTCCCCATCGGATACGGCCGGACCGCCCGCCCGCGGCAGCTCCGCGCCGGGAACGGCATCGGAGCCGGGCGCAGTGTCCGGGCCGGGCATGGCATCTGGGGTGGGTGTCATGCCGGGGTCGCTGTCCAGGCGGCCAGGCGGGTGCGGACCCAGTCGGCGATGGGGCGGACGCCGTCCTCGGCGACCAGGGAGGTGAAGGCGACGGGGAGTTCACCTCGCTGGGCCTTCGCGTCGCGCGCCATGCGCTCCAGGTCGGAGCCGACGTACGGGGCGAGGTCGGTCTTGTTGACGACGAGCAGATCGGCGGTGGTGACGCCGGGGCCGCCCTTGCGGGGGATGTCGTCGCCGCCCGCGACGTCGATGACGAACACCTGCGCGTCGACCAGGCCCTTGGAGAAGGTCGCGGTGAGGTTGTCCCCGCCGGACTCGACCAGGATCAGATCGAGCGGACCCACGGACTCCTCGAGCTCCTCGACCGCCTCCAGGTTGGCGGAGATGTCATCGCGGATCGCGGTGTGCGGGCAGGCGCCGGTCTCCACGGCGGTGATGCGTTCGGGCGGAAGTACGGCGTTGCGCAGCAGGAACTCGGCGTCCTCTCGGGTGTAGATGTCATTGGTGACCACAGCGAGGGAGAACTGGTCGCGCAGCGCCCGGCACAGCGCGGCGACGGTCGCGGTCTTGCCCGAGCCCACCGGCCCGCCGAGGCCGATGCGCAGCGCCCTGCGGGTGCCGTCGGGGCGTTGGGGGGCGGGGGCGCCGTAGGTGTGGCGCGGGGGGTAGGGGTCCGCGTGGTCGAGGTGCATGACGGCTCCGATGTTCCAACGGGTGCGGGGGGATGCGGTTCGGTTCGCGCCGGGGTTACGAGGCGAAGAGGCGTACGGACCAGGTGGCGTGCTGTTCGGCGGCGATGTCGAGCAGTGGCGCGGAGGCGGCGGGCAGCGCGCCGGGGCCCTGGTCGAGGGCCCGCCGTGCCGCCTCGGTGGCCCGCGCCACGACCTGGTCCAGCTCGGGGGCGAGGCGGGCGAGGACGGCGGTGGCGTCGAGGGGGTCGAGGCTCAGCAGCCGTACGGCGGCGGTCGCGGGCCCGCTCACCGCCTCGTACCCGGCGGCGTACGCGGCGTCCGGGGGCCCCAGCCCGGCGGCGCGCGCGGCGAGTCCGAGCACCACGGGCTGGTGCGCCCCGCGCGGCCGGGCGGCGGCGAGGGCGTCCAGCTCGGGCGACGGCCAGGTGGCGCGGGCGGCGCGCATCAGCTGACGGCCGAGCCGCCGGGCGGTGGCGCGCAGCGCGGGGGCGGGGGTACGGGCGTCCGCCGCCTCGTCCAGCGCGAGCGGGTCGAGCCCGGCGGCGGCAGCGGCGGCGAGCCCGGCCGCGGTGAGCCCGGCGGTGTGCAGCCGGCCCCGGCAGAACGCCTCCAGGGAGGCCGCGTCATGGATCCGGCCCGCCGCGACGGCGGCCTCGGCACCGCCGGAGTGCGCATGGCCTCCGGCGGGAAACCGGCCATCGGCAAGGATGAGCAACGCGGCAACCCCGCTGGCCCCTGCGCCCCGGCCCCCGCCAGGGACCTCACCCCGGCCCCTGCCCAGGACCTCACCCCCGCCCCCGCCGGGAACTTCACCCCGACCCGCACCAGGGACCTCACCCCCGGCCCCAGCCGGGGCTTCACCCCGACCCGCGCCAGAGACTTCATCCCGGCTACCACCCAGAACCTCATCCCAGCCGCCGCCGAAGGCTGCGCCCCCGCCTCTGCCGGGAACTTCACCCCGCCCCGCGCCGGGGACCTCACTCCGACCGCCGCCGGGGGCTTCACCTCGACCCCCACCCGCGACCTCACGCCGGACCCCGGGGGCCTCGCCGCGACCCCCGCCCGGAAGTTCACCGTGACCCGCGCCCGGGGCCTCTCCCCCGAGCACCCGTTGCGCGGCCGGGAGGCCGGGCCCTGCCGCGCGCCCTGCGGGTGGGGCATTCGTCGTCGGGTGGCGGGCACGGTTCGAGGCGTCCGGTGGCGGGGTAGCGGGGGTCCAGGGGGCGGAGCCCCGTGGTTTCGGGGAGGGGCGGGGTGGGGGAAAGCCCGCCCACGACCCACCCGCGGCCGACCCACCGCCGTCCCAAGGCGCGGGCGGCATCTCGTTCGCAGTCATGACGGACGCCCGGTCAGAAGAGGAAGTACCGCTGGGCCATGGGAAGTTCCGCCGCCGGAGCCGGTTCCACGGGCTCGCCGTCGATCGTCACCGTGAACGTATCGGGATCGACCTCGACCCGCGGCAGGGCGTCGTTCTCCCGCATATCCGCCTTGCTGACCCCTCGGGTACCGCGGATCGGGACGAACCGTTTGCGGAGGTCCAGCCGGTCCACCAGCCCGTCGTCGAGCGCCGTCGGGGTCACGAAGTTGACCGAGCCCGTGGCCGCCGCGCGGCCGAGCGCGCCGAACATGGGGCGCGGCAGAACCGGCTGCGGGGTGGGGATCGAGGCGTTGGCGTCGCCCATCTGCGCGTAGGCGATCTGCCCGCCCTTGATCACCAGTTGCGGTTTGACACCGAAGAACGCGGGGTCCCACAGCACCAGATCGGCCAGCTTCCCGGTCTCGATCGAGCCGATCTCCCCGTCGAGCCCCTGGGCCACCGCCGGATTGATGGTGTATTTGGCGACATAGCGACGCGCCCGGTGGTTGTCGGCACGGCCGTCACCGGGGAGGGCGCCGCGCCGCCGCTTCATCACATGCGCGGTCTGCCAGGTGCGCAGCACCACCTCGCCGATCCGCCCCATGGCCTGGGAGTCGGAGGAGATGATCGAGATCGCGCCGAGGTCGTGCAGCACATCCTCGGCGGCGATGGTGCTGGGCCGGATGCGGGACTCGGCGAAGGCGAGGTCCTCGGGGACGGCCGGGTTGAGGTGGTGGCAGACCATCAGCATGTCGAGGTGTTCCTCGACGGTGTTGATGGTGTGCGGGCGGGTCGGATTGGTGGAGCTGGGCAGCACATTCGGCTGGGAGACCACGGTGATGATGTCGGGTGCGTGCCCGCCGCCCGCGCCCTCGGTGTGGTACGCGTGGATGGAGCGCCCGGCGATGGCGGCGAGGGTGTCGCCGACGAAGCCCGCCTCATTGAGGGTGTCGGTGTGGATGGCGAGCTGGGCGCCGCTCTCCTCACAGACGCCGAGGCAGGCGTCGATGGCGGCGGGGGTGGCCCCCCAGTCCTCATGGATCTTGAATCCGAGGGCTCCGCCGCGCAGTTGGGACCACATCGCCTCGTGCGAGACGGTGTTGCCCTTGCCGAGCAGCCCGATGTTGACCGGATACCCTTCCAGCGCCTCGAACATCCGGGCGAGGTGCCAGGGGCCGGGGGTGATGGTGGTCGCCTTGGTGCCCTCGGCGGGGCCGGTGCCGCCGCCGACGAGGGTGGTGATCCCGGAGGCGAGCGCCTGATCGACGAGGGTCGGGGAGATGAAGTGGACATGGGCGTCGATGGCGCCCGCGGTGAGGATCCTGCCGTTGCCCGCGATGACCTCGGTCTCGGGCCCGATGACGAGGTCGGGGTGGACGCCGTCCATGGTGTCGGGGTTCCCGGCCTTGCCGATGCCGGTGATACGGCCGTCACGCAGGCCGATATCCGCCTTGACAACGCCCCAGTGGTCGAGCACGACGGCGCCGGTGATCACGGTGTCGGGGGTGCCTTCCGCGCGGGTGGCGCGGGATTGGCCCATGGATTCGCGGATCACCTTGCCGCCGCCGAAGACCGCCTCGTCCCCGGCCCGGCCGGGCCCGCCGCTGCGGTCCTCCTCGATCTCGATGAAGAGGTCGGTGTCCGCGAGCCGTATACGATCCCCGGTGGTGGGGCCGAAGAGATCGGCGTACACCGCGCGGTTCAGCTCAACGGTCATAGTGCGCCCTTTCGTTCGCTTCTCCGCCCGCGAGGCGACAGCGCACCCCGCCACCCACACACCACCCGGCGGCCCCGCGCGCGACGCTCACAGCACCCCTTTCGTTCGCTTCTCCGCCCGCGAGGCGACAGCGCACCCCGCCACCCACACACCACCCGGCGGCCCCGCGCGCGACGCTCACAGCGCCCCTCCCGTCTCTCCCCGCAGCCCCGGCACCATCCGCTCCCCCGCGATCGGGATCAGGGCGACCTCGACGGGGATGCCCGGTTCGAAGCGCACGGCGGTGCCCGCGGGGATGTTCAGCCGCTTGCCGCGGGCGGCGGCGCGGTCGAAGTCGAGGCCGGGGTTGGCCTCGGCGAAGTGGTAGTGGGAGCCGACCTGGACGGGCCGGTCGGCGGCGTTGAGCACGGTGAGCCGGGTGACGGGCCGCCCCTCGTTCAGGGCCACCGGTTCATCGGCGTAAAGGATCTCTCCGGGGATCATGGAAACGCCCCCCCCGTCAGGCGATCGGCTGATGGACGGTGACCAGCTTGGTGCCGTCGGGGAAGGTGGCCTCGACCTGGACGTCACCGAGCATCTCGGGGACGCCCTCCATGACCTCGTCGCGGGTGAGCACCTGGCGCCCGGAGGCCATCAGCTCGGCGACGCCGCGGCCGTCACGCGCCCCCTCCAGGATGTGGACGGTGATCAGCGCGGTGGCCTCGGGGTGGTTGAGGAGCACACCCCGGGCCCGTCGCTTCTCGGCCACATCGGCGGCCACATGGATGAGCAGACGTTCCTGCTCATGTGGGGTCAATCGCATGCTTCCCGCCTCTTCCCATCATCTTCGTACCATCCGCCGGAAACCACCCGCTCAGCACCGTCCGGGGCGGCTCGCGCCCGGCTTCCGCAGGTTAGTTCCACGGCGTTTCATCGGCGTTAACTCAAACGCCCCCAGTCAATCCCGATCGATGCTGGTCAAGCCGGTCGTACGGGCCTTGATCACGCCTTCACAACCCCTTCGAGTGCCACCCGTCATCCGCTCGGCGGACCCATACGTCCGGCTATCGCACTTGACGGCCCCACCGCATACCCCCGATTCTCATGTCCGCAACACCATGATTCACCTGCTCCGCTCCAACCCCCCACATCACAACGGAGCCCAACTGTGAAGCGAATAGCGTCATTTCGCCGCGGCACCCTCGCGGCGGCAACCGGTGCCGCGCTCGCCGCGGCCCTGCTGAGCGGCGCCTCCGGCGCCGAGGCAAACGTCAGCTCCCAGGCCGCCGCCCCCGACGTGGACGTCGCGGCCGTCAAGGCCGACCTGGGCGAACTCCAGTCCATCGCGGACGCCAACGGCGGCAACCGCGCCCATGGCGAGCCCGGCTACCAGAAGTCCCTGGACTTCATCAAGGGCAAGCTGGACGAGGCCGGATTCACCACCTCCGTCCAGGAGTTCACCTCCGGCGGCAAGACGGGCTACAACCTCGTCGCCGACTGGAAGGGCGGCGACGAGGACAAGGTCGTGATGACCGGCGCCCATCTCGACTCGGTCGAGGCCGGCCCCGGCATCAACGACAACGGCTCCGGCTCGGCCGCGATCCTCGAGGTCGCGCTCGCCGTGGCCAAGGCCGACCTCCAGCCCACCAAGCATCTGCGGTTCGCCTGGTGGGGCGACGAGGAGGACGGCATGATCGGCTCGACGCACTACGTCGACAGCCTGGCGTCCGATGACCAGTCGAAGATTGACTCCTACCTCAACTTCGACATGCTCGGCTCCCCCAACGCGGGCTACTTCGTCTACGACGACGACCCCGAGCTGGAGAAGGTCTTCACGGACTGGTACGCCGCGAAGGACATCACCACCGAGCCGGAGACCGAGGGCGACGGCCGCTCGGACCACGCCCCGTTCAAGGACGCGGGGGTGCGGGTCGGCGGTCTGTTCACCGGCGCCGAGGCCACCAAGAGCCAGGAGCAGGCCGACAATTGGGGCGGTGAGGCGGGCGAGGCGTTCGACCCGTGCTACCACTCCGCCTGCGACAAGACGTCGAACATCGACGACAAGGCGCTGGACCTGAACACCGACGCCATCGCCAACGCGATCTGGACGCTCAGCTCCTGACGAGCGCCCTGATACCCGACCGGCGCTGAGCCGGTCCTGACCCGTCCGTCACTCCTCGCGGCCCGGACGCCGATCCCCGGCGTCCGGGCCGTTGTGTTCCGCCGCGATACCGAAGCGCCGCCGTTCGCCCGGAGCGGACGACGAGGGGCGCATCGATGACACGGTGCTGATCACCTGCTCCTCCTCGCCCGATTCGATCTCCTCCAGACGCCGCAGGTCGGCGGCGGAGACCAGGGCGACAAGCGGCTTCCCGTGGCGCGTGACGACCACCCTCTCGCCGCCGTACACCACGCGGTTGATCAGCTCCGCGAGCTCTGCACGGGCTTGCGTCACCGGAATCTCGTAAGCCATGCTCCCATCATATCGGGATGTACATCCTGTACATTTTTTATGGAGCCAACGCCACCGAGACCGAACGACGACGCCGAGAGGTGACGCGATGGAACGACCGACCGCGCGCTATGTCCTGCCCGAGTTCACCGAACGCACCAGTTCGGGGACGCACACCATGGACCCGTACGCCAAGCTGCTCTCCGAGCGCATCGTCTTCCTCGGCACCCCGATCGACGACACCGCGGCCAACGATGTGATCGCGCAGCTGATCCATCTCGAGCACGCCGCGCCCGACCAGGACATCTCGCTCTACATCAACTCGCCCGGCGGCTCGTTCGGGGCCATGACGGCGGTCTACGACACCATGCACTTCGTCTCCTGCGACATCGAGACGGTCTGCCTGGGCCAGGCCGCCTCGGCCGCCGCCGTGCTGCTGGCCGCCGGCACCCCGGGCAAACGCCTGGCGCTGCCGGGCGCGCGGGTCCTGATCCACCAGGCCGCGTTCGCCGAGCCGGTCGAGGGCACCACCTCCGACCTCGAGATCCAGGCCAATGAGGTGCGGCGCACCCAGGAGACGCTCGAGGCGATGCTGGTGCGGCACACCGGCCGGAGCGCCGAGCGGATCCGGGCCGATATCGACCGCGACAAGATCTTCGACGCCGCGGGCGCGAAGGCGTACGGGCTGGTGGACGAGGTCACCCGGAGCCGTAAGCGGCCGGGCGCACCGCGACGGGCCGGGTGAGCGCGGTGCTGCCACCCGAGCTGCCCCCGCTGCCCGCGCTCACCCGCGCGGAGGGGAGCGTCGTAGACGGCTATCTGGAGGCGGTCGATCTGCTGGGCCGGATCAACCCGGCGCGCGGCCGTGACACCTACGGCAGTCTGCGGGCCGCCCAGGCGCTGGTCGCGAAGGCCACCGCGCTGCGGGACGCGCTGGCGCTGATGCATGAGCGCGGGGAGAGCGAGCTGCACACCGCGACCCTGGCCCGGGCGCTGCGAGTGCTGGACGGGGAGCGGCGCGCGGAGCGGGTCACACTGCCCCCGGCGCTGCGGGCCTGAGACGCCCCGGCCGGGGGCGCGGAGCCGTCGCCCGAACGGCGGAGCGGGATTCCGGCGGGCCGGACGGGGCCGGTTTGCGCCCAGCGGGCGGCCCGGGTCCGTGCCGCCGTCCGCTCCACCACTCCTCGGCACGGCCGTTCCGGCAGGTCATGGACGCGGCGCGGGGCGGTCGGCACCACCCGAACGGCCCCGCAGTGACCACCGTCACATCACGCGCTCTCGAGTCGGAACCGGCGTCGCGGCTGCGTGACCATCCCTGGGGACGACAGGACTCCGTCACCGAATCGGGGCGGGGTCGGCTCACGAAGGGTGGCGCGTGATGTCTGCGCAGATACGAATCCCCAGGATGTTCTCCCGAGCGAGCGCCGTCTCCGCCCTCACCGTCGCCGCCGTGGGAGGCACCGTGGCGACGCCGGGGTATCCACCGGAGGCCGAGGCCGCGACCGTCGCGGCCAAGGCGCTGCGGATCGCGGCGTCGAAGAAGGGCGCACCGTACAGGTACGGCGCGGCGGGGCCCAAGCGCTTCGACTGCTCCGGGCTGACGCAGTACGCCTACAAGCGGGCCGGGAAGCGGCTGCCGCGCACCGCGGCCGCGCAGTACAACGGGACCCGCCATATCAAGGCCGCCTCCCGCAAGAGCGGGGACCTGGTGTTCTTCCACTCCGGGAGCGGGGTGTACCACGTCGGTGTGTACGCGGGCAGCGGCCGGATCTGGCACGCCCCCAAGACCGGCACGGTGGTGCGACTGGAGCGGATCTGGACCAAGAAGGTCTGGTACGGACATGTGCGCTGATCCGCTGTAGCCCCCAGTGGCCATGGGTAGGTTGACGGGGCCGGGACACCGCTGTGGACCGGCCCCGTCGACCACCGGAGGCTTGGCATGGCGTATCTCAACCCGGTCCGGCACATCACCTTCGACGCCCGTGATCCCTACGCCCTCGCGCGGTTCTGGTCCCGGCTGACGGGCTACCCCATGGAGGAGGACGCCGATCCGGACGCCGACCACGCGTTGCTCAGCCCGGGGCAGCCCGGGGTGCCGGGGCTGCTCTTCCTCCGGGTCCCGGACGCCAAGACCGTCAAGAACCGGGTGCACCTCGACATCCAGCCCCCGGCCGGCACCCGGGACGCCGAAGTGGAGCGGCTGACCGGGCTGGGCGCGACCGTGGTGGACGACCGGCGCACGGAGGACGGCCTGGGGTGGGTGGTGATGGCTGATATCGAGGGCAATGAGTTCTGTGTGGAGCGCAGCGCCGTCGAGCGCGGCCTGGTGCCGGCATGAGCGAGCCCTTCCACGGCGCGCCCTTCGAGGCGGACCGGACCTATGACCAGGTGTATCTGCTCTTCGTCGACACCTCCGGGTATTCGACGATCGTCCGCTCGAACCCCAGGGACCGCGCCGCGCACGCCTTCGATCTGCTGCGTGAGCGGATGCGCGCCCGGATCGGGCAGTTCTCGGCCCAGCACCGCTGTGCCCGCAGCGACTTATGGAGCTGGCGCGGCGACGGGGGCTTCTTCGCGGTCCACGACGACCGCGAGAGCGTGGCCCGCGATGTCGCGCTGGAGGCGGCCCGTACCTTCCTCACCCTGGATCTGCGCCATCTGCGGGACGAGTTCGCCCAGGCGGGGGTGGAGGGCGAGCTGCATGTGCGGATGGCGCTGCACAAGGGGGCGATACGGCACACCGGCGAGGGCCGGACCGGCGCCATCCACTCCCCCGACATCAATCTGGCCGCGCATCTGGAGAAGGCGACTCCCCCCGACTGCCTGGCGGTCTCGGAGGATGTGTACCGCACGGCCGGGCCGTATGCGGAGCTGTTCGCCCATGTGGGGAGCCACGAGGGCAAGGACGTCTATCTGATGGCGGGCGACGGCGGTCCGGGCGGGGCGGCCAAGGCATGGCTGGCCGGCCGGGGGCTCGCGGACGGCTTCCCGGCGCACGCGTATCCGGAGCGGCCGAGCCCCCAGGAGAAGGCGCGGCTGCTGGACTCGGCGGCCGAGGAGGTTCTCGACATGGGGACGGCGCTGCGCACCACCTCCAGCCGGCTGGTCACCACCGAGCGTCCGGCCCGCTTCCGTGACGCGGTCCTCGGACTGCTGCGCCGGGGCGGCACCTACCGCTGCTATCTGCTGGACCCGTCCTCGGACGCGGCGGCCACGCTCTCCCGCCAGTACCAGGAGGACATGACGCGGAAGGTCAAGGATTCGCTGGAGCGGTTCGGCCGTTTCAAGGAGCGCTACGGGGCGGAGGCCGACGGGCTGCGGGTCTATCAGACGGACGAGTTCCCGGGCTTCTCGGCGCTCACCGTCGACATGAGCCACCCGGGCGGGCTGATTCTCTACTCCTCGTACCTGATGGGCACGGGCCGGTACGGGGTGATCGAGCGCGGCGACATGCCGCACTATCTGATCGGCCCGGCCGCCGGGCGGGTCTTCACCCGGATCCGCCAACTGGCCGAGGCGCGGGTCTCGGCGGGACAGGCCCAGCGCGTGCTGTGAGCGGTCCAGCGGACCGGGCGGGGTCCAGGCCGGTTCGGCGGGACCGGTACGGGTCCAGGCCGGTTCAGCGGACCGGCACGGTCCACGGCAGGGCGATCCAGACGGTCTTGCCGCCGTCCGCGGTCGGGGTGACGAACACCTCGCCGCCCGACTCCGCGGCCAGACAGCGCACGATGACCATCCCGCGCCCGCTGTCCTGCTGGGTGGCCAGCGGCAGCCATCTGGGCCATTTGGGATGGCTGTCGGTGACCCCGATCTCCAGCCGCTGCTCACGGTCGAGCCGTAGGTCCACGGTGAAGGTGGGCGACTGGCCCACGGTGTGCTCCACGGCGTTGGTGGCGAGCTCGGAGACGATCAGCCGCACGGTGTCGGCGGCCTCCGCTCCCGCCCCGAGCCCCCATTCGGCGAGCACGTCCGTGACATAGGCACGTGCCTCGGGAACCGACGCCGGTGCGCTCGGCAGAGTGACGGATGCTTCCTGATGGTCTGCCATGACGGCCTGTCCCTTTCCCGCCGGGGCGCGGCTGCGGACGCGTTCGGAGGTGGTGCGAAGCCGGTGAAGTCGTGGGCGGCCCCGGTGGCTCTACGCGTCAGACTGCCACCTATGCCCGCCGCATCGGGGGCGATCCACCGAGTTATGCATATATCCGTCGCCCAAAGCGGTGAACTCTGCTACGGAAAACCGGATTTGGAAGGCACACTGGGCCACTGGTGCGACACGCACTGTGGGTGACGCGGCGCCAAGGGGAAAGGCGGGAGGGAGAACTCATGCGATACGGCCCGGCGGTGCGCCGCCGCAAGCTCGGCGCGGAGCTTCGCCGCCAGCGCGATCTGGCCGGGCTCACCAGTGGTGAGGTCGCCCGGCGGCTGGGCTGGCACCAGTCGAAGGTGAGCCGGATCGAGACCGGCCGGAGCGGGGCCAAACCCTCGGACGTGGCACGGCTGCTGGAGGTCTACGAGGTCGCGGACCCCGAGCTGCGCGCGCTGCTGGAGGCGCTGTGCCGGGGCGGCGCCTCGGATCCGGAGGGGTCACGGCGCGGCTGGTGGTACGCGTACCGCGATCTGCTGCCGCCCGCCTACCGGGACTTCATCAGCCTGGAGGCGGAGGCGTCGGACGCGTGCACGCTGGAGACCACGGTGGTGCCGGGTCTGTTGCAAACCCCGGACTACGCACGGGCGGTGACCCTCGCGGCGCTTCCGGATCTGCCGCGGCCTCAGGTGGACTCGCTGGTGGAGGTGCGGATCGCGCGCCAGTCTGTGCTGCACGGCGAGCGGCCGCTGCGGCTGCACGCGGTGCTGGACGAGGCGGCGCTGCGGCGCGAGGTGGGCGGACCCGGGGTGATGACGACGCAATTGCGCCATCTGGCCGAACTTTGCGCATTGCCTCAGGTGCGACTTCAGGTACTGCCATTCTCTATCGGAATGCCGATTGGTATGACAGGTCCTTTCATTATTTTCTCTTTTCCGCACATTAGTGACCTGGACGTGGTAGTTCTCGACCACCTGACGAGTAGCCTCTATCTGGAGCGGAAAGAAGACCTCCGGGCGTACAGCGCCGCGTTCGAAGTACTGCGGTCCCGCGCCCTGACACCTGAGGAATCGTTGTCCTTCATCAACAAAATCGGGGGCGGCGCCTGAGGGGGCACCATGTCCAGTATGTCCGCCAACTCCGTCGAATGGCTGCGCAGCAGCTACAGCGTCGGAATGAACAACTGCGTCGAGACGGCCCTGCTGGGGTCCGACCGGCTCGGCGTGCGCGATTCGAAGAACACGGCGGGCCCCGTCCTGCTGTTCACCCCGTCGACCTGGGTCTCCTTCCTCGAGGGACTCAAGGGCGACGGCCCCGGCTCCGGCGTCTTGCGCTCAACCGGAACCGGAAGCTGATCCGTCAGTGAACTAACTCTTCCGCCGGTGAGCGGCTGGTCCGCTCACCCTCCCGTCAGAGAGCCATCAGGCGGTCGGCGCGGTCCTCACGATCACGTCGACCGCCATCTCGATCTGCTCCTCCGTCAGGTCCCCGCGCGCGGTCAGCCGCAGCCGGGAGATGCCGTCCGGGACGGACGGCGGACGGAAGCACCCCACCATCAGCCCGGCCGCGCGGCAGTCCGCGGCCCAGCGCACCGCTTGCTCCGGCGACGGGGCCCGCACCGACACCACCGACGCGTCCGGCCGCACCGCGGCCAGCCCGGCGGCGGTCAGCCGTCCGTACAGCCCCATGGCGACCGTACGGACACGGGCGGCGCGCTCGGGCTCCCGGCGCAGCAGCCGCAGGCTCGCCAGGGCGGCGGCCACGGCCGCCGGGTTGAGCCCGGTGTCGAAGATGAACGTCCGTGCGGTGTTCACCAGATGCTCGATGACCCGGGCGGGCCCCAGCACCACCCCGCCCTGGCTGCCCAGCGACTTGGAGAGGGTGGCCGTGACCACCACGTCCGGCGCGCCCGCGAGCCCGGCCTCGTGCACCGCGCCGCGCCCGCCCTCGCCGAGCACCCCCAGGCCATGCGCCTCGTCCACCACCAGCGCCGCGCCGTGCGCACGGCAGGCCGTGGCGAACGCGGCCAGCGGGGCGACGTCACCGTCCACGGAGAAGACCGCGTCGCTGACGGCGAGGGCGCGCCGGTGCGCCGGGCCCGCTCCGGTCCCGCCGCCTGTCTCCTCCCCCGCGTCGCCCGCGGCCGCGCCCAGCGCCTTGCGTACGGCCTCGGGGTCGGAGTGCGGAACGACGGCGACCTCGGCGCGGGAGAGCCGGCAGCCGTCGATGAGCGAGGCGTGATTGCCCGCGTCGGAGACGACCAGCGCGTCCCGGCCGCTGAGCGCGGAGACGGCGGCCAGATTGGCGACGTAGCCGGAGGAGAACACCAGGGCCGCCTCGAATCCGCAGAAGTCCGCCAGTTCCCGCTCCAGCGTGGCGTGCAGTTCGGTCGAGCCGGTCACCAGGCGCGATCCGGTCGACCCGGCGCCCCAGCGGTGCGCCGCCCCGGCCGCGGCGGCCGTCACCTCCGGGTGCCGGGCCAGCCCCAGATAGTCATTGCTCGCCAGATCGAGCAGCGGGGAGTCGGCGGGCCGGGGGCTGAGCCGGCGCACCAGCCCGTCCCGGTCGCGCCGCTCCCGCTGTGCGTCGATCCATGCGAACGCGTCGTCCGGGCGGTCCTGGGGCATCGGCTGCCTCGCCTTCCGTGGCCTCGTCCTGGGCACCGACTGTCGGGTCCGGATAGAACGTAGCCCCCTCCATGCCCGGTCATGGTGTGGCAATACACACACCCCGATCAGCGCGTCTTGTACGGTCTCTCCTTGGCCGCGGGCGGTGGGGTAGGAAAGGATCGTCGCCATGGACCTGCTGAACACGCTGGTGGAGAAGGGGTTGCGGCGCGAGACGCCGACCCGCGAAGAGGCGCTCGCCGTCCTGGCGACCTCCGATGACGAGGTGCTCGATGTGGTGGCCGCGGCCGGCAAGGTGCGCCGCGCCTGGTTCGGGCGGCGGGTGAAGCTCAACTATCTGGTGAACCTCAAATCGGGGCTGTGCCCCGAGGACTGCTCCTACTGCTCGCAGCGGCTGGGCTCGAAGTCCGAGATCCTCAAGTACACCTGGCTCAAGCCGGAGCAGGCGGCGGCCGCGGCGGGCGCCGGGGTCGCGGGCGGCGCCAAGCGGGTGTGCCTGGTGGCCAGCGGACGCGGCCCCACCGACCGGGATGTGGAGCGGGTCTCCCAGACCATCGCCGCCATCAAGGAGGAGCACCAGGACGTCGAGATCTGCGCCTGTCTGGGGCTGCTGTCCCAGGGCCAGGCGGAGCGGCTGAAGGACGCGGGCGCGAACGCGTACAACCACAACCTCAACACCTCCGAGGCGACGTACGGCGACATCACCACCACCCACACCTACGCCGACCGGGTCTCGACCGTGCAGCAGGCCCAGGCGGCGGGGATGTCCGCCTGCTCCGGGCTGATCGCGGGCATGGGCGAATCGGACGCGGACCTGGTGGACGTGGTCTTCTCGCTGCGCGAGCTGGACCCGGACTCGGTGCCGGTCAACTTCCTCATCCCGATCGAGGGCACCCCGCTGGCCGGGGACTGGAACCTCACCCCGCAGCGCTGTCTGCGGATCCTGGCCATGGTGCGGTTCGTCTGCCCGGACGTCGAGGTGCGGCTCGCGGGCGGCCGCGAGATCCATCTGCGCTCGCTCCAGCCGCTCGCCCTGCACCTGGCGAACTCGATCTTCCTCGGCGACTATCTGACCACCGAGGGCCAGGCGGGCAAGGACGATCTGGCGATGATCGCCGACGCGGGCTTCGAGGTGGAGGGCGCCGACACCACGACGCTGCCCGCGCACCGCGCGGACGCAGCTGCCGCCGCGGGGGCCGGCTGCGGCGGCCACGGCGGGGAGGGCGGTGGCTGCGGCCCGTGCGGTGACGCGGCGCCCGCCGACGCCGTACCCGCCCAGGCCACGGCCGCCGCACCGGGCGCCGGCCCGGTGGCGTCGGAGCGGTCCCACGCGGACCTGGTCGCGGTGCGCCGCCGCGGCGCGGGCACGGATCTGCCGCCCAATGCCTGAGCCGCTGACCCCGGCCGAGCTGCGGGCGCTGGACCGGCAGCACGTCTGGCATCCGTACGGCCCGATGCCCGGCCGCCAGGACCCGCTGGTCGTGGAGTCGGCGGCCGGGGTCCGGCTGCGGCTGGCCGAGCCGGTGGAGGGCGTCCGCGAGCTGGTGGACGGGATGTCGTCGTGGTGGTCCGCCATCCACGGCTACAACCACCCGGCGCTCAACGACGCCGCGCGCGGTCAGCTGGACCGGATGAGCCATGTGATGTTCGGCGGGCTCACCCATGAGCCCGCCGTCCGGCTGGCCACCCGTCTGGTGGAGATCACTCCGGAGCCGCTGCGCCATGTGTTCCTGGCCGACTCCGGTTCGGTGTCGGTCGAGGTCGCGGTCAAGATGTGCCTCCAGTACTGGCGCTCCCTCGGCCGCCCCGCCAAGCGGCGGTTGCTGACCTGGCGCGGCGGCTACCACGGCGACACCTGGCAGCCGATGGCGGTGTGCGACCCGGACGGCGGAATGCACCGGCTGTGGTCCGGTGTGCTGCCCGAGCAGATCTTCGCCGACGCGCCGCCGCCCGGTTTCGACGCGGCGCCCGACCCGGCGTACGAGGCGCATGTCCGTGAGCTGGTGGGCCGTCACGCCCATGAGCTGGCCGCGGTGATCGTGGAACCGGTGGTCCAGGGCGCGGGCGGGATGCGCTTCCACTCCCCCGCGCTGCTGCGGGTGCTGCGCGAGGCGTGCGACGAGCACGATGTGCTGCTGGTGTTCGACGAGATCGCCACCGGCTTCGGCCGCTCGGGCACGCTCTTCGCGGCCGAGCACGCGGGGGTGTGCCCCGATGTGATGTGTCTGGGCAAGGCGCTGACCGGGGGTTATCTGACGCTGGCCGCCACGCTGTGCACCCCGCGGGTGGCGGAGGGCATCTCGCGCGGCGAGGTGCCGGTGCTCGCCCACGGCCCGACCTTCATGGGCAATCCGCTGGCGACGGCCGTCGCGGGCGCCTCGATCGATCTGCTGCTCTCCTACGACTGGCGGCAGGAGGTCAAGCGGATCGAGACCGGGCTGCGGGACGGTCTCGCGGAGGCGGCCACCATGCCGGGCGTCCGGGAGGTACGGGTGCTCGGCGCGATCGGCGTCGTCCAGCTGGAGCGTCCGCTGGACGACGCGGCGATGGCGGCGGCGACACGGGCCGCGGTGCGCGAGGGCGTGTGGCTGCGCCCGTTCCGCGATCTGCTGTACACCATGCCGCCGTACATCACCGGCGACCACGATCTGGCCCGGATCTGCGCGGCGGTACGGGCGGCCGCGGCCGCGGCCGTCTGACCCGCCCGCCCCGCTCGCGGTCGGTCCTTCCCTCGGACCGACCGCACGCCGGGGCGAGACCGGGGCGGACCGGGACGATCCGGGGCCGTTCGAGGGCGGACCGGGGCAGTCCGAGGCCGGTCCGGAGCAGCCCGGGGGCACGAACGAAAGCGAAAGGCAACGGAAACGAAGATGGCAATACTGGTCGTCACCGGTACGGGCACCGAAATCGGAAAGACCGTCAGCACGGCGGCCGTCGCCGCCGCGGCGCTCGCACGCGGCCGCTCGGTGGCGATGCTCAAACCCGCCCAGACCGGTGTCGCGGAGGGCGAACCGGGTGACGCCGCGGAGGTGGCCCGGCTCGCCGGGTCGGTGACCCTGCTCGAACTCGCCCGCTACCCCGAACCGCTGGCCCCCGCCACGGCCGCCCGCCGCGCCGGACGGCCGCCGGTGCGGCCGCACGAGGTGGCGGAGGCGGCCGAGAAGCTGGCCACCGAGCACGATCTGGTGCTGGTCGAGGGCGCGGGCGGGCTGCTCGTACGGTTCGACGAGACGGGGGCGACGCTCGCCGACGCGGCCCGGCTGCTCGGCGCGCCCGTCCTGGTCGTGGCCCACGCGGGCCTCGGCACGCTCAACGTGACCACGCTGACCACCGAGGCGCTGCGCGCCCGCGGGCTGGAGTGCCCCGGCGTCGTCATCGGCAGCTGGCCCGCCGCCGCGGATCTCGCCTCCCGCTGCAATGTGGCCGATCTGCCGGAATCGTCCGGCGTCCCGCTGCTGGGCGCCGTCCCCGAGGGCGCCCCGGCCCTTCCGCCGGCCGACTTCCGCGCCCAGGCACCCGATTGGCTGGCGCCCCGGCTGGACGGCACCTGGGAGGCGGCGCGGCAGGCCGCGTAGCGGCACCCCCCGTCTGGGCAGAATCCCGGTACCGGTCCATCGTCCGTATCCGGGACAAGGGGGAGTTCCCATGCCCGTACGCCGTCGCACGGCGCCGCGTGACGCCGTCCACCACCCGCTCTTCGCCCGCTGTTACGCCAGAATGGGCCCGCTCGCCGATGAGCGGGCCGGGGTGGGCGAGCTCCGCGGTGAGCTGCTGGCCGGGCTCTCCGGCCGGGTCCTCGAGATCGGCGCGGGCAGCGGGCTGAACTTCCCCCACTACCCCGAAACCGTCTCCGAGGTCGTCGCCATCGAACCCGAGCGCCATCTGCGGCGGCTGGCCACCCGGGCGGGGCTGCGCGCCGGGGTGCCGGTGGACGTGGTGCCGGGCGTCGCCGAGGCGCTGCCGGTCAAGAGCGAGGGGTTCGACGCGGCGGTGGCCTGTCTGGTGCTGTGCTCGGTGCGCGATGTGCGGCGCGCGCTCGCCGAGCTGCTGCGGGTGCTGCGGCCCGGCGGTGAGCTGCGCTTCCTCGAGCACGGCCGCGCCGAGGGCCGGGTCCTGGCGACGACCCAGCGGGCGCTGGACCGCACGGTGTGGCCGCTGTTGTTCGGCGGCTGCCATACGGCGCGCGACGTGCGCGCGGAGATCGCGGCCGCGGGCTTCGAGCCGCTCGGCCACCGCCGGCTGCGCGTCCCCGACCGGGGCCTGACGCTGCCGACGTCCCCCTGTGTGCTGGGCGCGGCCCGCCGCCCGTCATCGCCGTCCGGTCCGTAACCGGATTCCGGCATCGGGTTCCCATCCGCCCGCGTCCGTGGGAGGGCGCTCCGGCGGCCGGGTCCCTACCATCGAGGGCACGACGTTCCGATACGGGGAGGCATCGTGTCCACACCGACGGCGACGAAGACGGACGGATTCGCGGACGGCGGCGCCCGTGCGGCGGCCCGGGCCCGGTCCCTGACCAAGGCGTACGGCAGCGGTGAGACCGCCGTGCTCGCGCTGGACGCGGTGGACGTGGAGATCGAACGGGGCAGGTTCACCGCCGTGATGGGCCCGTCCGGATCCGGCAAGTCCACTCTGATGCACTGTCTGGCGGGCCTCGACACGGTCTCGTCGGGCCGGGCCTGGCTGGGCGACACCGAGATCACCGGTCTGGGCGACAAGGAGCTGACCCGGATCCGCCGTGACCGGATCGGCTTTATGTTCCAGTCGTTCAATCTGCTGCCCACGCTCAACGCGGCCGAGAACATCACCCTGCCCATGGACATCGCGGGCCATAGGCCCGATCCGGAGTGGCTGGACCGGGTCATCGACACCCTCGGGCTGCGGGACCGGCTGCGGCACCGGCCCGCCCAGCTGTCCGGCGGGCAGCAGCAGCGGGTGGCGTGTGCCCGGGCGCTCGTCTCCCGCCCCGAGCTGATCTTCGCGGACGAGCCCACCGGCAACCTGGACTCCCGCGCGGGCCTGGAGGTGCTGCGCTTCCTGCGGGAGGCCGTCGACGAACTGGGCCAGACGGTCGTCATGGTCACCCACGACCCGAGCGCCGCAGCCCACTCCGATCTGGTGCTCTTCCTCGCCGACGGCCGGATCGTGGACCGGATGGAGCGGCCCACGGCCGAGGCGGTGCTGGAGCGGATGCATATCTTCGCGGCCGCCGCCACGCCGCCGGGGACCGACCCGGCCCCCGAGCCGCTGAACTGAGCCGGAGCCCTACGACAGCTTGGTGCCCTTCCGGCGGAGCGCTGAACGGCCCCGAACGGGGCCGAACTCCGATACGTTCGCGGTATCCGCGATCAAGGAGGGCTCATGGCAAGGCCGTTCCGTTTCGGAGTCAATCTGCTCACCCTTGAATCGGCCGGGGCATGGCGCGAGAAGTGCCGCCACGCCGAGCAGCTCGGCTATGACGTACTGCTGGTCCCCGACCACCTCGGCAACCCCGCGCCGTTCCCGGCGCTGGTCACCGCCGCCGAGGTGACCGAGCGCCCCCGGCTGGGCACCTTCGTGCTCAACGCCGGCTTCTGGAACCCCGCACTGCTCGCCCGGGAGGTGGCCACCTGCGACGCGCTCACCGACGGCCGGCTGGAGCTCGGCCTGGGCGCCGGCTATGTCAAGGCCGAGCATGACAGCGCCGGGCTGCCCTTCGGTTCACCACGGGAGCGGGTGGACCATCTGACACATACCGTGACCGAGTTGGAGCGTCTGCTGACCGATTCCGAGCACCGGCCGCGGCCCGTTCAGTCGCCGCGCCCACCGCTGCTGCTCGGCGGCAACGGCGACCGGATGCTGCGGCTGGCCGCGCGCCACGCCGACATCGCGGCCTTCACCGGGGCGGTGCAGGCTCCGGGCAAACCGCAGGGCGCCCTCCAGCTGATCAGCCCCGAGGCGCTGGAGGGCCGGACCGCCGCCTTCCGCGGCTTCGCCGCCGAAGCGGGGAAGGCGCAGGCGGCCGATGGGGCCGGGGAGGCCATCGAGCTGAACTACCTCATCCAGATGGTCGGGCCCACCGACGACCGGCGCGCCAAGGTGCGTGAGCTGGCCGCCTACGCACCGGACCTCACCGAGGACGAGCTGCTGGAGCACCCCGCGCTGCTGCTGGGCGACGCCAAGGAGATGGCGGAGCAGCTGCGGGCCCACCGCGAGCGGTTCGGCTTCTCGTACATCACCGTGCTGGAGCACAACATGGCGGCGCTCGGCCCGGTGATCGAGGAGCTGCACGGCAGCTGACCCGGCGGAATTCCATCGACGCCGCGGTCCGCCCGATGATGGGATGCGGCAATGGACGACCTTCGGATACGGACCGCGGCCCCCGCCGACCTCGACACCGTGCTCGCCTTCTGGGAGGAGGCGGCGGAGGGCACCAGCATCAGCGACGACCAGGACGGGGTGGCCCGGCTGCTCGACCGCGACCCGGAGTCGCTGCTGCTGGCCGAGCGGGACGGGGAACTGGCCGGAACCGTGATCGCCGGTTTCGACGGCTGGCGCTGCCATCTGTACCGGCTGGCCGTCCACCCCGGACACCGCCGCCGGGGCGTGGCGACGGCCCTTCTGGCGGCGGCCGAGGAGCGGTTCACGGCCCTGGGCGGACGGCGCGGGGACGCGATGGTACTCAACGAGAACGAGCCCGCCCACCGTGCGTGGGGCGCGGCGGGCTATGCGCGCCAGCCGCAGTGGAGCCGCTGGGTCAAGCCGCTGCGACCCTGACGCCCGCGAGGGTCCCGGGGCCGCGCCCCCGACGCACGCAGCCGTCCCCGGGCCGCGCTCCTGACGTCCGCGGCCGTCCCGGGCGCGGCCGCGCGGGGCCTTTTAGCATGGGACGGAGGTGAACCGATGATCGAAGTCCTCCTCCTGGCCGTGGCGCTCCTGCTGGCGGTGGCCTGTGGCGCCTTCGTCGCCGCGGAGTTCTCGCTGACCACGGTCGAGCGCAGCGAGCTGGAGCTGGCGGCCGGGCGCGGGGAGCGCGGTGCGGCCGGGGCGCTGAAGGCCGTACGGAGCCTCACCTACCAGCTCTCCGGCGCCCAGCTCGGCATCACCGTCACCAACCTGGTCGTGGGCATGCTCGCCGAGCCGTCCGTCGCGGCCCTGCTGGCCGGGCCGCTCACCGCCATCGGCGTACCCCCCTCGGCCGTCCATTCGGCCGCGCTGGTGCTCGGCACCTTCCTGTCGACGGTCGTGCTGATGGTCGTCGGCGAGCTGGTGCCCAAGAACTGGGCGATCTCCCGGCCGCTGCCGGTCGCCAAGGCCGTCGCCACCCCGCAGCGCGTCTTCAGCTCCGTCTTCCGCCCGCTGATCAGCCATCTCAACAACACCGCCAACCGCACCGTGCGCCGGATGGGCCTGGAGCCCGCCGAGGAGCTGGCCTCCGCGCGCGGTCCGCAGGAGCTGATCGCCCTCGCCCGCCACTCCGCCAAGGAGGGCGCGCTGGCGAAGGACACCGCCGAACTGTTCGTCCGCACCCTCAACCTCGCCGAGCTCACCGCGCAGAACGTGATGACCCCGAGGGTGCGGGTGGTGGCGCTGGACGTACGGGCCACCGCCGAGGACGTCGCCAACGCGACCCGCGCCACCGGGCTGTCCCGCTTCCCCGTCTACGAGGGCAGCTTGGACAGCGTCGCCGGCCTCGTCCACATCAAGGACGTCCTGGCGGTCCCCGCCGAGGAGCGGCCCCGCCGCCCGGTGTCCGATGTGATGCGCGAAGCGGTGTTCGTCCCGGAGCCGCTCACCGTGGACCGGCTGCTGGACCGGATCTCGGCCCAGCGCAGCATGGCCGTGGTCATCGACGAGTACGGCGGCACGGCCGGGGTGGTCACCCTGGAGGACATCGTCGAGGAGGTGGTCGGCGAGGTCCGCGACGAGCACGATCCGCAGGAGACCCCCCATCTGATCCCGATGGGCCGGGACGCCGAGGGCCATACGCTGTACGACGCGGACGGCGCGGCCCGTATCGATCAGCTGAAGCGCATCGGGCTGCGGGTGCCCCCGGGCCCGTACGAGACCCTGGCCGGGCTGATCGCCGCCGAGCTGGGCCGGATCCCGACCGTCGGCGACACCGTCGAGCCGGCGGGCTGGTCCGTGGAGGTGCGGAAGGTGATCAGCCACCGGGCGGCCCGGGTACGGCTGCGGGCGCCGCTGCCCGGTGCGGGCGGCGAAGGGGGCGACGGTGACGGCGGGGTGCACGGCGCCGAGGGGGCGGCGGGCCGATGACCGTTCTCCAGCTGCTGATCGGCCTGCTGACGCTGGTCCTCAACGCCTTCTTCGTGGGGGCGGAGTTCGCCCTGATCTCGGTCCGCCGCAGCCAGATCGAACCGCGTGCCCAGCAGGGCGACCGGCGGGCGCGGTCCGTGCTGTGGGCTCTGGAGCACCTCTCCGCGCTGCTGGCCGCGGCCCAGCTCGGGATCACGCTGTGCACGCTGGTGCTGGGCGCCGTCGCGGAACCGGCCATCGCGCATCTGCTGGAGCCCTTCTTCCATCTGGTGGGCCTGCCGCTGGGTCTTGTGCACCCGATCTCGTTCGTGATCGCGCTGTCCCTGGCCACGTATCTGCACATGCTCTTCGGCGAGATGGTGCCGAAGAACGTGGCGCTGGCCGAGCCGGTGCGCACCGTGCTGCTGATCGGCCCGCCCCTGGTCGCCCTCGCCCGCGCCCTGCGCCCGGTGATCTTCGGCGTGAACGCCCTGGCGAACGGGTTGCTGAAGCTGTTGCGCGTGGAGCCCAAGGGCGAGGTCGCGGCGACCTTCTCCGATGCCGAGCTGGCCCGGATCGTCTCGGACTCCAGCGAGGCCGGACTGCTGGACGACCGCGCCACCGAGCGGCTACGGGACGCCCTGGAGCTGGGCCGACGGCGGGTGCGGGATGTGGTGCTGCCCATGGACCGGGTGGTCAGGGCGCGGCTCGGGGTGACCCCGGATGAGCTGGAGCGGCTGGCGGCGCGGACCGGCTTCTCACGGTTCCCGGTGGTCGACGACTCCGGGCGGATCATGGGCTATCTGCATGTGAAGGACGCGCTGGACGCCCGGCCCCGGGATGTGCCGTTCCGCCCCGATCAGCTGCGGCCGATCCCCCGGGTGCGGTCCCATACGCCGCTGGACGACGTGCTCAGCGCGATGCGCGACAGCCGCACCCACCTCGCGGCCGTCATCGCCGCGGACGGCCGGCTGGAGGGGCTGGTGACCATGGAGGACGTACTGCGCGAGCTGGTCGCCTGACCGCTCCCGCCCGCGCCCGGTCACTCCTCGGTGCGTCTGGACTCATGGGCGATGATGCACGCCTGCCAGTGGGCCAGCGCCTCATCCCGTCCGCCGCCACCCTCCTCCGCCACCGCCACCAGCGCATGGGCGGCCATCGCGGCGAGCCGCACCGCGACCCGGCACACATCGCGCGTCTCCAGCGGCTCCAGGAGGGCGGCGGCGCCCTCCCCGTCGTCGGCGAGCGCGGCGGCGACGATGGCCATGGTCGTACGGTCGCATTCGAAGGCATCCACGCCGACCAGACTGCCCCGCCGCGCCCCGCGTGGAACCCGCTGCGGTCCAAGCGGTCGAACCGGGGCCCCGGCCGGACGGCCGGGCGATCCCCGTCGGCGCGAGCCCAGCGGGCGGGACTCAGCGGCGGGGACCGGGGCCGGGCGGGGCGGCCATGGGGTCGTAGCGGAAGACCACGTGTTCCACCCGTCCGATGACCTTGGTGCGGTTCGTCCGCCGGTACAGCTCCGGTGGCCGGAAGATGTTGTCGTCGAAGATGTCCGCGCCGGGCTCCACATTCCAGCTGGCGGTCGTCCCGTTCCGCGCTCCGCCCTCGAAGTAGATGTGGGTCATCGCCATGCGGCTCATCATGCTCGTGCTGGGCGGTCCACGCAGCCCGCACACCGGGATAAGATCGCCCAAGCCATGCAGACGAACATCACCTACAGCAGCTTTGTCGCGATCGGCGACTCCTTCACCGAGGGCATGTCGGACGAGCTTCCCGACGGCACCTACCGGGGCTGGGCGGATCTCCTCGCCGGCCGGCTCGCGGCCCGCGACCCCGGCTTCCGCTACGCCAACCTCGCGGTCCGCGGCAAGCTCATCGGACAGATCGTCGAGGAGCAGACGGGCCCGGCGGCGGCCATGGGCGCCGATCTGGTGACCCTGGTCGGCGGGCTGAACGATGTACTGCGGCCGAAGTGCGATGTGGGCCGGGTGTGCGAACTGCTGGGCGAGGCCGCCGAGCGGCTGGCGCCCACCTGCAAGCGGCTGGTGCTGATGCGCAGCCCGGGGCGTCGCGGACCGGTGTTCGAGCGATTCCTGCCACGGATAGAGCAGCTGTTCTCGTTCATCGACGAGCTGGGCGCGCGGCATGACGCGACCGTCGTGGACGTGTACGCCTCCGAGCCCGTCGGGGACCCCCGTATGTGGGCCGAGGACCGGCTGCATCTGAACGCCGAGGGACACCGGCGGGTCGCCGAGGCCGTCTGGCAGGCGCTGGGGTACGAGCCGGAGGAGGACTGGAACGCGCCCCTGCCGCCCGCGGTGCCCGTCGGGTGGCTGTCCCGCCGCACCTCGGATGTGCGGTTCGCCCGCCAGCACCTCGGGCCGTGGATCGGCAGGCGGCTGACCGGCCGCTCCTCGGGCGACGGCCGCCCGCCCAAGCGCGCCGAGCTGCTGCCGTACGAGGGCTGATCCGCAAGGCCCCGCGCCCCGGACCTTTCCGCACGGTCCGCCTTGCCGTTCCCCGGGTCCCTCGGCCACCGGTCTGGCCTGCGCGGACGGCCAGTAGACTCTGTGCACGTGACTGGTAAGCCGCGCATTCCGAACGTCCTGGCCAACCGCTACGCCTCCACGGAGCTGGCCGTCCTGTGGTCTCCCGAGTACAAGGTGACGCTGGAGCGGCGGCTGTGGCTCGCCGTGCTCCGCGCCCAGAAGGACCTCGGAATCGAGGTGCCGGACGCCGCCCTCGCCGACTACGAGCGGGTCCTGGAGATCGTCGACCTGGCCTCGATCGCCGAGCGCGAGAAGGTCACCCGGCACGATGTGAAGGCCCGCATCGAGGAGTTCAACGCCCTCGCCGGCCATGAGCACGTCCACAAGGGCATGACCTCCCGCGATCTCACCGAGAACGTGGAGCAGCTCCAGATCCGGCTCTCCCTTGAGCTGGTGCGGGACCGTACGGTCGCGGTGCTGGCCCGGCTCGGCAAGCTGGCCGCCGAGCACGCCGAGCTGGTGATGGCCGGTCGCTCGCACAATGTCGCGGCGCAGGCCACCACGCTCGGCAAGCGGTTCGCCACCGCGGCGGACGAGCTGCTGGTGGCGTACGGACGGCTGGAGAACCTGCTGGGCCGCTATCCGCTGCGGGGCATCAAGGGCCCCGTCGGCACGGCGCAGGACATGCTGGATCTGCTCGGTGGAGATGCGGAGAAGCTGGCCGAGCTGGAGCGGCGGATCGCCACCCATCTCGGTTTCGCGCGGGAGTTCACCTCCGTCGGCCAGGTCTATCCGCGCTCGCTCGACTACGACGTGGTCACCACCCTGGTGCAGCTGGCCGCGGCCCCGTCCTCGCTGGCCAAGACCATCCGGCTGATGGCCGGACACGAGCTGGTGACCGAGGGCTTCAAGCCCGGCCAGGTCGGCTCCTCCGCGATGCCGCACAAGATGAACACCCGCTCGTGCGAGCGTGTGAACGGCCTCGCGGTGATCCTGCGCGGCTATGCCTCGATGACCGGCGAGCTGGCGGGCGACCAGTGGAACGAGGGCGATGTCTCCTGCTCGGTGGTGCGCCGGGTCGCGCTGCCGGACGCGTTCTTCGCCTTCGACGGGCTGTTGGAGACCTTCCTGACCGTGCTCGACGAGTTCGGCGCGTTCCCCGCCGTCATCGCCCGTGAGCTGGACCGCTATCTGCCCTTCCTCGCCACGACGAAGGTGCTCATGGGCGCAGTGCGCGCCGGGGTGGGCCGCGAGGTCGCCCATGAGGCGATCAAGGAGAACGCGGTGGCCGCGGCACTGGCCATGCGCGAGCGCGGCGCCGAGCGCAACGAACTGCTCGACTCGCTCGCCGCCGATGAGCGGATCCCGCTGGACCGGGCCGGTCTTGACGCGCTGATGGGCGACAAGCTCTCCTTCACGGGCGCGGCCGCGGCCCAGGTGAACGCGGTGGTCTCCCGGATCGAGGAGATCGTCAAAGAGCGTCCCGAGGCCGCCGCCTACACCCCCGGCTCGATCCTCTGACGCCGGCGATGACCCCCGCCGAACTCGAGGCCGCCCGCGACCGCCTCGTCCCCGATGTGGTCGCGGACGGTCTGCGGGTCCTCTTCTGCGGTATCAACCCCGGCCTGATGACCGCCGCCACCGGCCACCACTTCGCCCGCCCCGGCAACCGCTTCTGGCCCACCCTCCACGCCTCGGGCTTCACCCCGCGGCAGCTGCACCCGTCCGAACAGTCGGAGCTGGTGCGCTACGGGCTGGGCATCACCAACGTGGTGGCACGCGCCAGCGCCCGCGCCGATGAGCTGAGCGACGAGGAGTACCGGGAGGGCGGCCGGATCCTGGAGGAGAAGGTGCTCCGGCTGCGGCCGCGCTGGCTGGCGGTGGCGGGGGTCACCGCCTACCGGGTCGCGTTCGGCGACAAGAAGGCGAAGATCGGGCCGCAGACGAGGACCATAGGCGACACCCGAATCTGGGCCCTGCCCAATCCGAGCGGCCTCAACGCGCACTGGACACTGACGACGATGGCGCAGGAGTACGCCCGCCTGCGCACCGCCGCCGAGGCGGACGGCTAGCCGCACGCCGGGGACTCATCCGGCGTGCGCAGCCGCTCGCGGCGGCAGGGGGTTTACCCGATCCAGCCGGTGGCGGCCACCACCTCATGCGCGATATCCACGACAGCCCGCCCGTCCGTAGCGACCCTCAACGCGTCCGCAGGGGTCCGCTGATCCAGCAACCGCGCCTTGCGCGTGCTGCTCTCCCACTCCTTCTCCAGCTCCGAGCCGAGTTCCCGGCGCTCCAGCCGTGCACGGGTAGTGGCGTCGGTGGCCGTGAGCAGAACCCTCACGATCCGCACCCGGCCGCCCATGGCCCGCTCGAACATCCCGGTCGCCTCGGGCACCACGCTCAGCGTGTTCGTGTAGATCAAACGCCGGTAACCGCGCCGGGCGTAGTTCGCCCACACCGCGGTCACATTGCTCTCAGTGATCTCCGCACGGTGCGGATCTCCCTCCGGAGCCGGATGCACCTGCCCCATGAAGTCACCGTCGATGACCGCGTGAGGAACCGCCGCGCCCCGCAGCAACGCCGAAACCTCCCACCCCACACTGGTCTTGCCGACCCCGGCCCGTCCTCCGATGAGCAGCACCTCGGCATCGTCCATGGCAGCAGCCTGGCAGCTCATCTCCGTCTCGTGCGATCGAATATCGATCAGCCAAGATCGCGCTCTACGGCTGGAGTACTAGGCAGGCACGCCGGGAGTGATGGGAGGAGGGGCGTCATATCGCGCCCAACTCCCCTATCGCCACCAGCAGCTGGAACGGCAGCTCGCGGTCGCCCTGGCCCACGCCCAGACCGACCCAGCGGCCGTCGAGGCGCCAGACGCGCAGCTCGGGCACGTAACCGCACAGGGTGTCCAGCGGGGGCGGGACCGGCTCGCCCATCGCCGAGCGCTCCAGGGAGTTGGTGAGATCGAGGACGTCGGGGGCGCCCCACCGTAAGGTCAGCACCTGGACCAGGGCGCCCAGCTCGGCCTCGAACTCCTCCAGCACCTCCTCGACCCGGCTCAGATCGGCGTCCCAGAAGTCCTCGCTGACGCGGAGGTCGGCGACATGGAAGCCGGGGCCGCTCGCCACCCATCCGTCGGCGGTCCGCTGTGCGGGGAAGTCCCGCGCGCGCAGCTGATCGATCGTGGCCACATGGTCCGCCGTACTGGTCATGGGGTCAGTAAACCGCGTAGGTCGGACATCTGGCCGCCCGTCAGATGATGTTGGTGGCAGTCGGCCGGACCGGGGTGGGAGGAGGCACTCGCCGCCTCCGCTTCCAGCGGATACGATCCGGCAGATACGCACCTGGAGGGAGACCGACGTTGGGGCGGCTCACCGGCGGGGATCCGTCTCTGCTGCGACGGATCAACTCCGCCGTGGTCCTGCACGCGCTGCGCGCGGCGGGCGCGTCCGGCACGGCCACCGGGGGTGGCCCGGACGACGGGGGCGGCTGCGCCGGGAGCGCGAGCCTCACCGATCTCACCCGGGTGACCGGGCTGTCCCGGCCCACCGTCGAGGGCGTGATCGACGGGCTGGCCGACAGCGGTCTGGTGGTCGAGGTGCCCGCCGAGGAGGGCGGTGTGCGCCGCCAGGGCCGCCCCGCGCGCCGCTTCCGGTTCCGGGCCGAGGCCGGGCATCTGCTGGGCATCGAGATAGGGGCGCACCGGGTCGCCGCGATCCTGTCGGACCTCGATGGAAACGTGCTCGGCTCGATCGTGCGCGAGGTGTCGGAGAAGGCGTCCGCGGACGAGCGGCTGGAGCGGCTGCGCAGCAGCGTCGCGGATCTGCTGCGGCGCGCGGGGGTGGCCCGGTTCTCGCTGCGTGCGGTCGGGGTGGGCAGCCCCGGGGTCGTCGAGGCGGACGGCACCGTGCATCTGTGCACCGCGCTCCCCGGCTGGACCGGGCTGCCCCTGGGCGAGCGACTGCGGCGGTCCTTCCGCTGTCCGGTGCTGGTGGAGAACGACGCGAACACGGCCGCGGTGGCCGAGCACTGGAAGGGCGCGGCGGCCGGTTCGGACGATGTGGTCTTCGTCCTGGCCGGGTTGAGCCCGGGGGCGGGGTCGTTGATCGGCGGGCGGCTGCACCGGGGCTTCGGCGGCGCCGCCGGGGAGATCGGGGCGCTGCATCTGCTGGGGCAGGAGGCCGCCCCGGAGGAAGTGCTCTCCACGACCGGGGAGCCGCTGAACCCGCTGGACGAGGCGCAGGTGGCGCATGTCTTCTCGCTGGCCCGCGACGGCGACGCACGGGCGCGGGCGGCCGTGGACCGCTTCGTCCGCAGGCTGGTGCACGACACGGCGGCCCTGGTGCTGGCGCTGGACCCCGAGGTCGTCGTGGTCGGCGGCTGGGCCGCCGGGCTTGACGGGGTGCTGGCCCCGCTGCGCGATGAGCTGGCGCGCTACTGTCTGCGGCCCCCGCAGGTCACGCTCTCGCTGCTCGGCGAGGCGGCGGTGACCACGGGGGCGCTGCGGCTGGCCCTCGACCATGTGGAACAGGAGCTGTTCGCGGTCGACAGCACGGTGACGACCCGCCGCGCGAGCCACTGACGCGGGACGCGGGGCGGGCATGTGGAGATCGTACGAAGGCGACGGCGCGGGGCGGGCCCGGATCAGCCCGCCAGGAGCTCCTCGCCCGCCGCGTCGCCGAAGGTGAGCCGGCAGGTGTCGGCCCGGTAGGTGGCCACGGCGACGGCCGCGGGGCGGCCCTGGGCCAGATAGCGGGTGGTCACGACGAGGACGGGGGCGCCGGGCAGCCGGTCGAGCTCCTTGGCGTCGTCCGCGCGGGCCGAGCCGAGCTCCACGGTCTGCTCACGGCCCTCCAGCTCCAGCCGGCGCAGCTCGCGCAGCACGGCGCGGGCGCGGGCCAGCCCGCTGGGGGTGTCGATGGCGGCGAGGCCGGGGACGGAGTCACCCGGGACATACAGCAGCTCGGCGGCGAGCGGCTGGCCGTGGGTCATCCGGGTGCGGCGCACCCGGTGGACGGGGGTGTCGGGGGTGAGCTCCAGCAGCCGGGCGACCTCGGCGGGCGGCACGGCCTCGACGCTCTCCACGGTCTGCCAGGCGTCCTCACCCGAGGCGTCGGTCCAGCCATGGGCGTAGTCCCCGACGGCCACGCCGACGCGGGGCGGGGCGACGGTGGTGCCGACGCCGCGACGGCGCTGGAGCCGGCCCTCCAGCTCGAGCTGCTCCAGGGCCTGTCGGAGGGTGGCGCGGGCGACACCGAAGCGGGCCGCGAGCTCGCGCTCGTTGGGCAGGATCTCCCCGACCGCGAACTCCGAGTCGAGAGCGTCACTGAGCACGGTCTTCAGATGCCAGTACTTGGGCTCAGGCACCGATTCCAGCCGCGTGGTCCCCACTCTGTCCCCCTTGTTTTCGATGGCCGACAGTCCTGCGCGCCTTCACAGTTATGCGCGCTTCTTTATTAAAGGTTGTTGCAGTATCAATGCGACCATAAGGCGGTGTGCGGACTTGGTCAAGACCAATCCCTGACCGGTTATCGTCGGTGACCGTCGGAGCGAGTTGCGTTATGGGGCGGGAGCTGAGCACGCGGATGGGCGAGGACCAGGTCACGGTGGTCACGGGGGGCAGCCGCGGCATCGGCGCGGCGGTGGCGGTGCGGCTGGCCCGCGCCGGGCACAGCGTCGCCATCGGCTACGAGCGCGCACAGGACGCGGCCGAGCGGTGGGCGGCGGCGGTGCGCGCGGAGGGGGTGCGGTCGATCGTCGTCCAGGCCGACACCAGCGACGCGGAGCAGGTCGAGGCGATGTTCGACCGGGTGCGGGAGGAACTTGGCCCGATCACCGGGCTGGTCAACAACGCCGGGATCACCGGGCCCTTGGGCCGCTTCACCGAGACCTCGCCCGAGGTGATGCGGCGCGTCGTGGACGTCAATGTGACCGGGGCCCTGCTGTGTGCCCGGCGCGCGGCGCGCGAGATGTCCACGCGCCACGGCGGACAGGGCGGCGCCATCGTCAACATCTCGTCGGGCGCGGCGACGACCGGCAGCCCCGGGGAGTATGTGCACTACGCGGCCAGCAAGGCGGCGGTCGACGCGATGACCGTCGGGCTGTCGAAGGAGCTGGCGGCCGAGGGGATCCGGGTCAACTCCGTCCAGCCCGGGATGACGCTGACCGACATCCACGCGCGGATGGGCGATCCCGAGCGGCCGTGGCGGGTCCAGGGGCGGGTGCCGATGGGGCGGCCGGGCGAGCCGGAGGAGATCGCGGGTGCGGTGGCGTGGCTGCTGTCGCCGGAGGCGTCGTACACGACGGGGGCGGTGCTGCGGGTCGCGGGCGGGCTGTAACGGGACGCGGGGTGGCTCAGCGGGACGCGGGCGGGGTCCAGCGGGTCGCGGGCGGGCCGTAGCGGCGTCTCACACGGTACGGACAGCGGGGCCGTGCCGCTGCCGGCCACCGGACTACCTTCCGGTAACTCTTGCTGACATGCTGTCTCATACGCTGCGTGCGCCTGCCGGAACGCCGATCGCGAGGAGCCACCCATGCCCGCGTCCCTCTCCTTTTCCGTCGCCTCCCCGGGCGGCCCCCGCGCCGCCCGGGTCGTCCACGAACGGCGTGGCGCGGGGCGGCCGTTGGTGCTGCTGCACGGAATCGGCCACCACTGGCAGGCGTGGGAGCCGGTGCTGGACATCCTCGCGGCCGACCGCGATGTGATCGCCGTGGATCTGCCCGGCTTCGGGGCCTCGGACGCGCTGCCGGACGGCATCCCGTACGACCTCGAAGGCGTCATACCCGTGCTCGGCGCGCTCTTCGAGGCCCTCGGCGTCACACGCCCCGATGTGGCCGGGAACTCGCTCGGCGGACTGCTCGCCCTGGAGCTGGGCCGGGTCGGCCTCGTACGGTCCGTCACCGCGCTGTCCCCGGCCCGGTTCTGGACCGAGGCCGAGCGCCGCTACGCCTTCGGGGTGCTGTCCATGATGCGGGCCGGCGCGCGGGCGCTGCCCCCGCCGGCGGTGGCGTGGCTGGCCCGCCGCGCGGCCGGCCGGGCCGCGCTGACCGGCGCCATCTACGCCCGGCCCGCGCGGCGTTCGCCGGACGCGGTCGTGGCCGAGACCCGGGCGCTGCGCGAGGCGGTCGGCTTCGACGCCACGCTGGCCGCCGGGAGCTCCGGGCTGTTCACCCATGACCTCCCCGATGTCCCGGTCACCATCGCCTGGGGCACCCGCGACCGGCTGATGCCGCGCCGCCAGGGCGTCCGCGCCAAGCGGGTGATCCCCGGCGCCCGGCTGGTCCGCCTCCCCGGCTGTGGCCACGTGCCCATGAACGACGACCCCGCGCTGGTCGCCCGCGTCATCCTGGACGGCAGCCGCTGACCGCCCCGCCGGCTCGGCATCCCCGCCCCCGCCCCCGCACCGCGCACGGTCGTGGTGTTTCTCGGCACGGACGCCCGGTTATTCACTGGGCGTTCGAATGAGCGGCACCTTGCACCGATAACAAACACAACAGCACAGCGGTTCTACGAGCAACGGGAGGCACCAATGGGGCGGGAATCGGGCAGAGGGATCGGGCGGCGCACGGTGTTGCAAGGGTCGGCGGCCGCCTCGGCGGCGCTCGCGGTGCCCGCCGTGGCATCGGCGGCGTCGGCCGCGTCCGGCGCGCCCGCGCAGGCGCTCCCGGGGCGTCCGAGCGCCCAGTGGGGCGTGCAGGTGGGCGATGTGACGGCGTCGTCGGGGCTGGTGTGGGTCCGCTCCGACCGTCCGGCCCGGGTGATCGTGGAGACCTCCGCGACCGAGTCCTTCACACGAGCCAAGCGGTGGCACGGCCCGCTGGTCGGCCCCGGCACCGACTTCACCGGGCGCACCGCGCTGCACGGTCTGCCCGCCGGGAGCCAGGTGCACTACCGGGTGCTGCTGGCCGACCCGGAGGACCCGCGCCGCACCGGCGAGCCGGTGCACGGCACCTTCCGCACGGTTGCCGAGCGCCGTAAGGACGTGCGTTTCGTCTGGTCGGGCGATCTGGCGGGGCAGGGCTGGGGCATCAACCCGGACCACGGCGGCTACCGGATCTTCGAGGAGATGCGCCGCCGCGAACCGGACTTCTTCCTGTGCAGCGGCGACAACATCTACGCGGACGGCCCGATGGCGGAGACCGTCGCACTGCCCGACGGGTCCACCTGGCGCAATCTCCTCACCCCCGAGAAGACCAAGGTCGCCGAGACGCTCGACGAGTACCGCGGCAACTTCCGGTACAACCTGCTCGACCCCGCGCTGCGCCGGTTCCACGCCGAGGTGCCGACCATCACCCAGTGGGACGACCACGAGGTGCTCAACAACTGGTACCCGGGCGAGATCCTGGTCGACGACCGCTACACCGAGAAGAACGTCGATGTGCTGGCGGCCCGCGCGCGCCGGGCGTTCGCCGAGTACTTCCCGATCAGTACGCTGCGGCCGGACGCGAGCGGCCGGGTCTACCGGGTCCAGCACCACGGCCCGCTGCTGGACGTCTTCGTGCTGGACTGCCGCACCTACCGCGACGCCAACTCGCCGGGCCGCCAGCCCGAGGACACCCAGGGCATCCTGGGCGCCGAGCAGTTGGCGTGGCTCAAGCGCGAGCTGTCGCGCTCGCGGGCGGTGTGGAAGGTCATCGCCTGCGATATGCCGCTCGGCCTGGTGGTTCCGGACGGGGACACCGACTTCGAGGCCGTCGCGCAGGGCGACCCGGGCGCCCCGCTCGGCCGTGAGCTCCAGATGGCCGAGCTGCTCCGGCACATCAAGCACCGGAAGATCACCGGCACGGTGTGGCTGACGGCGGACGTCCACTACACCTCGGCGCAGCACTACGACCCCTCGCGGGCGGCGTTCAAGGACTTCGCGCCGTTCTGGGAGTTCGTCTCCGGTCCGCTGAACGCGGGCGCCTTCCCCGGGGTGAAGCTGGACGGCACGTTCGGGCCCGAGCAGAGCTTCGTCAAGGCGCCGACCCGGGCGAACGTCTCGCCCGCCGAGGGGTTCCAGTTCTACGGCGAGGTGGACATCGACGGCGACAGCGCCGAGATGACGGTCCGGCTGCGCGAGGACGGGGGCAAGGTGCTCTTCACCAAGGTCCTCCGGCCGGGCCTGGTCGGCCAGTAACCGTGCGCGCGGCGCGCGGCCCCGTACGGCACACCGACGGGGCCGCGCGCCGTAAGGGCGCCGCCACGCCGTAAGGCCGCCGCCACGCCGTAAGGCCGCCGCGTTCCGGTGCCGGGCGCCGTAAGGGCGTCGCGTTCCGGCGCCGCTCACCGTAAGGCCGACGCGTACCGTATGGGCATGGGATCCACCGACACCCCAGGTCCGGCCTCCCGGCTCACCTATCCGGAGGTGGGCGCCACCCGGCGGTGGCCGCTGCCCTCCGGCTATCGCCATCTGCGGGTACGGACCCATGTGGGCCATGGGCGGGCCACGTTCGAGGCGGCCGGGCGGGCGGTCCTGGACTGGCGGATGCACCGGGCGGTGGGGGTGTCGATCCGTGCCGCGGATCCGGTGGCCGCCCCGGGCCGGCCCGTCGTGGTGGGCCTGGGGGTGGGGCGGCTGCGGCTGCGCGCGCCGTGCGAGGTGGTGTGGACGGTCGCGGAGGAGACGCGGACCGGCTTCGCGTACGGCACGCTGCCCGGCCATCCGGAGCGGGGCGAGGAGTCGTTCGTGGTGACCCTGGAGCCGGATGGCTCGGTGGTGCTGACGGTGACGGCGTTCAGCCGCCCGGCCTCCTGGTTCAGCCGGGCCGGAGGGCCGCTGGTGCCGCTCTTCCAGCGGGCGTACGCACGACGGTGCGGGAGGGTACTACGCACGTGGGCGGTAGGGTGAATGAAACCTCCGACTTCAACCTTTTGATTTCGGACAAAATAAGCTTCTGTTATCAGATGCGCTCTTAACTCATAGGTCACAGTCCGTTCGTGATCACGCAACACCTTTGCGCAAGGGTGTTTGCATGACATTTCGAGCGACCCCCGAGCCCCCTTCCCGGCACCGCCCCCGCCGGCGGCACGATCTGGTCGCATGGTGGTCACGGCGCCAGGGCCACGCACCGCCGGACACCTCACCCCCGCCCGCGGCCGACGCGCACACCGGCCCCGCCGCGGGCGCCCCGGAGACCACGGCCCCCGAGGCCACCACGCTGTGGCGGATGCGCACGACCGTACGGGACGAGCCGGGCGCCCTGGCCGCGCTGTGCGCGGCGCTGGCCGGGCACCGGGTCGACATCCTGGCCCTCCAGACCCATCCGCTGACGGACGGCACGGTGGACGAGTTCCTGCTGCGCGCGCCCGATACCCTGCCGTCCGGCGGGCTGGCCGACGCCGTCGCCGCCGCGGGCGGCCGCGACACCTGGACCGAGCGGGCCGACACCCACGATCTGGTGGACGCGCCGACCCGGGCGCTGACCCTGGCCACCCGCACCGCCCTGGACGCCGCGGAACTCCCGCTCGCCCTGCGCCAGCTGTTCGGCCGCTGCACCATCCACTCGGTTCCCGCCAAGTCCCTCAGCGGCCGCTCCCTGGACTCCACGCCGCCCGCCGAAGGCATCCTGGAGGAGACGGTGATGCGGCTGCGCGACCCGTCCGGCGGCGCGATCGTCATCGAGCGGCCGTATCTGCCGTTCACCCCGACCGAGTTCGCCCGCGCCCGCGCGCTGGTGGAGCTGGACGCCCGGCTCGGCCCGCGGATCCCGCACGACGGCGATGTGCTGACGCTGCCCGAGGGCAACGCCATCACCGTGCGCCGCGCCGACACCGGCGATCTGGACGCGGCCCGCGAGATGCACGCCCGCTGCTCCGCCGCGACGCTCGGGCTGCGCTACCACGGGCCGGTCGGCGACGCCGACCGCTACCTCGCCCATCTGCTGAGCCCGCGCTTCGGCCGCACCCTGGCCGCGTACACCGCCTCCGGGCGGCTGGTCGCCCTCGGCCACCTGCTGTGGGACGGGGACGAGACCGAGGTCGCGCTGATCGTCGAGGACGAGTGGCAGCGACGGGGCGTCGGCGGGGAGCTGCTGCGGCGGCTGGTCGCGATGGCCGCCGAGACCGGCTGCGAGAGCGTCTACGCCGTCACCCAGTCGGCCAACACCGGCATGGTCGCCGCGATGCGCGCCCTCGAACTGCCGCTTGACTACCAGATCGAGCAGGGCACCCTGGTGCTCAGCGCCCGCCTCGACCCGGCACCGGCGCCCGAGCCGGTCCTGCCTCTGCCGCTGCCGGCCCCGCCGCATTCGCGCTGAGGCCGGCCGGGGTCCCGTGCCCCGTCCGGCGGTCCTCCTGCCCCGCCGGGCGGCCGTCGAGTGCCCGGTCCAGATCGCGCCACAGATCCTCGACGTCCTCCAGCCCGACCGACATCCGCAGCAGCCGGTCGCCGATCCCGGCGGAGCGGCGGTCCCCCTCGGCCACGATGCGGTGGCTGATGGAGGCCGGGTGCTGGATCAGGGTGTCCACGCTGCCCAGGCTCACCGCCGGGGTGATCAGCCGCACTCCGCCGATCACCGCATGCGGATCGCCGCGGGTCTCGAAGGCCAGCATCGCCCCGCCGATCCGCGGATAGTGGACGCGGGCCACCCGGGGATCGGCGGCCAGCCGCCGGGCCAGCTCGCCCGCGGTGGCAGAGGCGGCCCGCATCCGCACCGGCAGCGTGGACAGTCCGCGCAGCAGCAGATATCCGGCGAGCGGATGCAGCACTCCGCCGGTGGCGAACCGCACCCGGCGCAGCGTCCGGGCGAACTCCTCGTCACAGGCCACCACGCCGCCCATCACATCGCCGTGTCCGCCGAGGTACTTGGTGGCGCTGTGCAGGACGAGGCCCGCGCCCCGCTCGGCCGGACGCTGGAGCACCGGTGTGGCGAAGGTGTTGTCCACGAGCAGCGGGACCGTGCCACAGGAGTGGGCGACGGCCCGCAGATCGAGTTCGGCGAGTGTCGGATTGGCCGGGGTCTCCACCATGACAAGGCCGGTGTCGGGGCGGATCGCGTCCGCGATCCCGGCGGGGTCCACCCAGGTGACCTCGGTGCCCAGCAGCCCGGTGTCCAGCAGATGGTCGCTGCACCCGTACAGCGGGCGGACCGCCACCACATGGCGCAGCCCCTGGGCCCCTCGCGCCAGCAGACACGCGCTGAGCGCCGCCATGCCGCTGGCGAACGCGACCGCGCTCTCGGTGCCCTCCAGCCGGGCCAGAGCGGTCTCGAAGCGGGCCACGGTGGGATTGTCCAGGCGGGCGTAGACCGGCGGGCCGTCCGGCCGGGCGCCGGTGGCGGCGAACGCGTCGATCCTGGCGGCCTCCTGGCGGCTGTCGTACGAGGGATAGGTCGTCGACAGATCCAGGGGTACGGCGTGCAGGCCCATGGCCGGAAGGTCCTCGCGCCCGGCGTGCACGGCCTCGGTGGCGAACCCCTGCCGTCCGGCTTCGCCGCGAGGATCCCGCGCGCTCGGTGTGGTCCGCGTGCCCGGTGTGGTCCGCGTGCGCCCTGTGCTTCCCGTGCTCTCCCTGATGTCCATGCGGTGAAGGGTGAACAACGACCGGGTTCTGCGGGCTGATGTCCGTGCTACGTTCGGCCGATGCCCGAAACCGTCGCTCTCGATCCGGTGGACCTCCGGATACTGCGACTGCTCCAGAACGACGCCCGGACCACCTACCGCGATCTGGCCGCCCAGGTCGGCGTGGCGCCCTCGACCTGTCTGGACCGGGTGGCCCGGCTGCGCCGCTCCGGGGTGATCCTCGGCCATGAACTCCGCCTGGACCCCACCAAGCTGGGGCGCGGTCTCGAGGCCCTGCTCTCGGTGCAGCTGCGGCCGCACCGCCGGGAGCTGGTCGGCCCGTTCGTGGAGCGGATCCGGGCACTGCCCGAGTCCCGGGCGCTGTTCCACCTGGCCGGGCCGGACGACTATCTGGTGCATGTCGCGGTGGCCGACACCGCCGATCTCCAGCGGCTGGTGCTGGACGAGTTCACCTCGCGCCGCGAGGTGGCCCGGGTCGAGACCCGGCTGATCTTCCAGCAGTGGAGCTGCGGCCCGCTGCTGCCGCCCGCGCGAGACGGCTCAGCAGCCCCGTAGCACACTCCTGTTCCCATGCGTCACATCCCCTTGGTGCTGACGCCGCACCCCGGAACGTACGAGGATGGGCCGCATGTCCGATACCAAGAACGCTCCGCTGCCCCGTCAGGTCGCCGACAGCTATGTCGACGCCCTCATCGAACTCGACCCGATCACCGGCACCTACCTGGGCGTTCCCGAGAGCTCCCGGCGCCTTCCGGACTACTCCCCCGAGGGGGCCAAGGCCGGCGCCGACCTGGCCCGCGCCACCCTGGACCGGCTGGCCGAGGCCGAGGCGCGCCCGGGCGCGGACAGCGACGCCGAGCGCCGCTGCGCCCGGCTGCTGCGGGAGCGGCTGACCGCCGAACTCGCCGTGCACGACGCCGACGAAGGGCTGCGCGCGGTCAGCAACCTGAGCTCCCCGCTGCACTCGGTGCGCGGCATCTTCACCGTGATGCCCGCCGAGACCGAGGAGGACTGGTCGGCGGTCGCGGCCCGGCTGCGCGCCGTACCGGCCGCGCTCGAGGGGTATCGCGCCTCGCTCGCCGAGGGGCTGCGGCGGGGCCTGCCGGGCGGCCCCCGGCAGGTGGCCACGGTCCTGGAGCAGCTGGCGGAGTGGATCGGCACGGACGGCGGCTGGTTCGCCGACTTCACCGCCGAGGGCCCCGACGCGCTGCGCGGTGAGCTGGACGAGGCTGCCGCGGCGGCGACGGGCGCGCTGGTCGCGCTCCGCGACTGGCTGCGCGACACCTACGCCCCGGGGATCGAGGGCGCCCCCGATGTGGTGGGGCGTGAGCGCTACCGCCGCTGGGCCCGGATGTGGAACGGCACCGATCTCGACCTGGACGAGGCGTATGCGTACGGCTGGTCGGAATTCCACCGCATCCACGCCGAGATGCGCACCGAGGCAGAGAAGATCCTGCCCGGCGCCGACCCGTGGGAGGCGCTGCGCCACCTCGACGCGCACGGTGCGCATATCGAGGGCGTCGAGGAGACCCGGGTGTGGCTCCAGGAGCTGATGGACGAGGCCATCGAGAAGCTGAACGGCACCCACTTCGATCTGGCCGACCGGGTCAAGCGGGTGGAGTCGATGATCGCCCCGCCGGGCAGCGCGGCGGCGCCGTACTACACCCAGCCGTCGGTGGACTTCTCCCGCCCCGGCCGGACCTGGTTGCCCACGATGGGCGAGACCCGCTTCCCCGTCTACGACCTGGTCTCCACCTGGTACCACGAGGGCGTCCCCGGTCACCATCTCCAGCTCGCCCAGTGGGCGCACGTCTCCGACCAGCTCTCCCGCTACCAGGCCACGGTCGGCATGGTCAGCGCCAACGCCGAGGGCTGGGCGCTGTACGCGGAGCGGCTCATGGACGAGCTGGGCTATCTGTCGGACCCGGAGCGGCGGCTGGGCTATCTGGACGCGCAGATGATGCGGGCGCTGCGGGTGATCGTCGACATCGGGATGCACCTGGAGCTGGAGATCCCCGCCGACTCGCCCTTCCACCCCGGTGAGCGGTGGACCCCGGAGCTGGCGCGCGAGTTCTTCGGGCTGCACTGCGGACGCCCCGCGGACTTCCTCGACAGCGAGCTGGTGCGCTATCTCGGGATGCCGGGCCAGGCCATCGGCTACAAGCTCGGCGAGCGGGCCTGGCTGACGGGGCGCGAGGCCGCCCGTAAGGCGCACGGCGACGCCTTCGACGCCAAGAAGTGGCATATGGCGGCGCTGTCGCAGGGTTCGCTGGGGCTTGACGACCTGGTGGAGGAGCTGTCGGCGCTCTGAGCTCGGTGAGCTCCTGGTGAGGGCGTGGGCGGGCGGCATCCGTGCGGCCCGCCCACGCTAAGCGGATCGGCGGAATGCGGCTGCGGTTCGGTGGCGCCCCGCAGGGGCGCGGGGCTGTGTCGATGTGCGGCTCCGCCGCGCGGGCGCGACCGGCCACGACGGCGCCGGGGACGATCGACGGCAGGTCAGGGCACTTCCAGCGGAGCGCTTAGTGCGCGGCGGCCGTCCGGTGCCGTACGGCCGAGCCCTCGCGGCCCTTGACGACCTCCAGCTGGGCGGGGATCCGCCGGCGCAGATCGGCGACATGGCTGACGATGCCGACCGTACGGTCCCGTTCGCGCAGCGCGTCCAGCACGTCCATGACCTCGTCCAGGGTCTGCTCGTCGAGACTGCCGAACCCCTCGTCGATGAAGAGGGTGTCCAGGCGGACCCCGCCCGCCTCGTCGGTGACCACATCGGCCAGGCCCAGCGCGAGGGCGAGCGAGGCGGAGAACGTCTCGCCGCCGGAGAGGGTGGCGGTGTCGCGCTCGCTGCCGGTCCAGGCGTCGATGACATGCAGTCCGAGACCGGAGCGGCCGCGCCCGCCGGAGCGGGCGTCGGAGTGCACCAGGGTGTAGCGCCCGGAGGACATGTGGCGCAGCCGTGCGCTCGCCGCCGCCGCGACCTGCTCCAGCCGGGCCGCCAGGACGTACGCCTCCAGCCGCATCCTGCGCTCGTTGTCCGCGGAGGTGCCCGCCGCGAGCGCGGCGAGGCGGGCGATCCGGTCGTGGTCCGCGCGCAGCGGGGCCAGCCGGCGGGCGTCGGCGACCGCCCGCGCGGAGAGCGCGTCGAGCTCCTCGCAGCGGGTGCGGGCCGCGGCGTCCGCGGCCGAGACCTCGCGCAGCGCGCGGGTGGCCGCGTCGGCCGCCGTCCGCGCCGCCGCGGGGTCGGCGGGCGGCGCCTGCGCGGCGGCGAGCACCCTGGGGTCGGACAGCTCGGCCGCGACCGCCGCCGACTGCGTCTGCCATGCGTCGAGACGGCGGCGGGCCTCGCGCTGCCGGTCCGGGGGCAGGACGGCCCCGGCGGCCTGCTCCGGGGTCTCGAACCCGGCCCGGTAGGCGGCGTCGGCGAGCCGGGCGTCCGCCTCCTTCAGGCGGCTCGCGGCCGCCTCCGCGCCCCGCGCCGCCTCGGCGGCGTGGGCCAGCAGCCCCGCCTGCCGCTCCAGCCGCGCCGCCCGCTGTCCGACGGTGGCGTCCGCGCCGCGCGCCCGCTCCAGCTCCGCCAGCAGGTCGGCCCGCTCCCGGGCCAGGGTCTCGCGGCGCGAGGTGCGGGCGGCCGCCCGGCGCTCGGCCTCCTGCCGCTGGGCCGTACGGCGTGTGTGCTCGCCCTCGGCCCGGTCCAGGGCCGCGCGGGCGGCGTGCCCGTCGGCCGCCGCATCGCGGGCCTCGGCGTACGCGGCCCGCAACTCGGCCAGGGCCCGGTCGAGTTCGGCCGCGTCCTCGCCCTCCGCGGTGGCCTCCGCGGCCGCGCGGGCCTCCCGCAGCCCGTTCCGCGTACGCTCGGCCTCCTCGCGGACCTCCTCGGCGCGCTGATACTCCGCCAGCGCGCCCTCCTCCGCGGCACGGTCCACATGCCCGGCCCCGGGCCGAGCCGGGCTCGGATGCCCGGTCGCGCCGCACACCGCGCAGGGCTCGCCCGCACGCAGCCCGGCCGCCAGCTCGGCGGCGATGCCGCGCAGCCGGGCCTCCTTGAGGTCGAGCCAGCTCTGGCGCGCGGCGGCGGCACCCTCCCGCGCCCGCAACAGCTCCTCGCGAGCCCGCCCCTCCTGCCCGGCGAGCCGATCCCGCCGCCGGGCGGCCTCGAGACGCCGCTCGGCGGGCTCGATCCGCCCGCCGAACTGCTCGGCCCGGGTGGCGGCCTCCTGCGCGGCCTCGACCCCCCGCTGATGTGCCCGGTGGGTCTCCTCCCATCCGGCGAGCCACTCGGCGGCTTCCTCGATCGCCTCGTCGTCGGCGCGGGCCTCCCGGTCGAGCACGGCGATCTCGGCGACGACGGCCGCCGCCCGCGCCTCCCCCCGCCGAGCGGCCCCCAACGCCCCGAGCTCCTCCCGCACCCGCCGCTCGACCCGCCCCAGCCACTCGGCATCGGCCTCGGCGAGCACCACCGCCACACCCGCACCTTGCGGACCGGCACCCCGCCCGCCATCACCGGCCACACCCGCCGCCGCCCCGCCACGACTCGCCTGGGGCACCGCGGGGTACGACGCACCCGCATTCCGCGCCCGCGTGGCGGCGGCTCCGCCGCCGGAAGGTCCGGCCTGCGACACGCCGGGCCCGCCCGAGGCGGCAGCATCGCCACCCGGTTCCCGGCCCGACACGCCCGCCCCGGAACCAGCCCGCCCACCTGCCGCCTCGTTGTCGGCGGGAGTGACCCGCCCGGTGGCACGCACACCCGACCCGTCCACACCCGCGGACGAGACGGCCCCCCGCGCTTGGTCCGGCGCCCGGCCGGGCACACCCTGGCCCGACGAGCCCGTTCCGGTACGGCCGTCCCTGACCGTCTGTCCCATGAGGCGCCCTTGCGGGCCGGGTTCCTCGGAGGCCGACGGCCCCGTTCCGGGAGCCGCCCCGGCCCAGGAGCCATCCGCGTCCGCGTGCGGGGCGGTGTCCTCCGGGGGCGCGGTGGCCTGTGCGGGCAGGGGCGCTTCGGGTGAAGTCGCCGGGGCGGCGGGGGTGCGTTGGTCGGGGATGTCCGGGGTCGGGGCGAGGGGCATGGCCGCCAGGCCGGGTTCGGCGGACAGGCGGGCGCGGGCCCGGCGTTCGGTGGTTTCGGCGGTGTGGTGGTCACGGGCCGCGGCGGTGCGGAGGTCGAGCGCGGGGACCACCGCGTCGGCCGCGTGGGCGCGTTCCAGCAGCTCACGCAGCCGGTCATGGTCGGGCCGCTGCCGTTCGAGGTCATCCGCCCGGCGCCGCGCCTCGGCGTGGCGGCGCTGGAGTTCGGCCCGTTCATGTGTCGCGTCGGCGGCCCGCTGGGCGGCGTGGTGGGCCTCCTCGGCGGCCCGTACGGCGGAGAGCGCGATGTCCCGCCGTTCGCGCGCGCCCGTGCGGGCGACCGCGGCCCACTCCAGGACGGCGTCGGCCAGCCCCGGCTCACCGGGGGTCAGCTCGGGCAGCGGATGCCCGTCGAGCTCCGCCGTGCGGCCCGCCGCCTGCGCCATCCGGTGGGCGAGCGCGAGCAGCCGCTCGTCCCCGGCCGCGACCCGCTTCTCCGCCACGCGCCGCAGCTCCGCCAGCCGTTCCTCGACGGCGGCGAAGCGACCGGTGTCGAACAGCTTGCCCAGCAGCTTGCCGCGCGCCAGCTCGTCCGCGCGCAGAAAGCGGGCGAAGTCTCCCTGCGGCAACAGCACCACCTGGCAGAACTGCTCCCGGCTCATGCCGACCAGCTGCGCGATCTCCTCGCCGATCTCCTGATGCGAGCGGCTGAGGGCCTTCCACTCCCCCGCCCCCGCGCTGGTCGAGGATGTCGCCGGGGCGTACTCGCGCAGCAGGGTCTGTGCCTTCTCCCGCGTCATCCCCGTGCCCCGCTTCTTGGGGCGCGGCTGCTCGGGGCGCCGGGTGATCTCCAGGCGCCGCTCCCCGACGGTGAATTCGAGTACGACCTCGGTCGGGGTCAGCGGTTCGGCATGGTCGCTGCGCAGCGAGAGTCCACTGCCCTGGCGGGCGCCGGGCACCTGCCCGTACAGCGCGTAGCAGACCGCGTCCAGGACGGACGTCTTACCGGCGCCGGTCGGCCCGTGCAGCAGGAACAGCCCGGCGGCGGACAGCTCATCGAAGTCGATCTCCTGCGTGGCGCCGAACGGGCCGAAGGCCGTGACAACGAGCCGGTGCAGCCTCATCGCGCCGCCTCCCCCGCCGTCGCCGCCGCCACGCCGTCCTCCTCGCTCGGCACAACGCCCTCGTGCGCCGCGCTCCGTACCGTCTCCAGCGCGTCGCCGAGCAGCACCCGCTCCGCCTCGTCCGGGCCGCGGCCGCCGCGCACATGCGCCACGAAGTCCTCGGCGATCTGCCGGTCCGAGCGGCCGCGCAGCCGCTGTGCGTACGAGGCGAGCGGGTCCTCGGGGGGCCGCTCGGGGTCGAAGACCAGGGTGAGCACGTGGGGGAAGCGCCGCGCCAGCCGGGCCATCGGCTCATGCGGCCGCACCGCGTCGGTCAGCGTGGCCTCGACCCACGCCTCCTCGTGGCGGTCGAGGTCCGGGTCGGCCAGCAGCTCCTCGATCAGGCCGCGGATCCGGGCCAGCGGCCGCGGCACCGGGCACTCCACCCGTTCGCACGACGGTGCCTCGCCCGCCGCCCCCAGCTCCACCACCCACATGGACTTGCGGTGCGCCGTCTCGGAGAAGGAGTACGCGAGCGGGGAGCCCGAGTAGCGGATGCGCTCGGTGATGGCCTGGCAGCCGTGCAGATGGCCGAGCGCGGCGTAGTCGACGCCGTCGAAGACCTCGGCGGGTACGGAGGCGACTCCGCCGACCGTGATGTCCCGCTCGCTGTCGCTGACCGCGCCACCGGTGACGAACGCGTGCGCGAGGACGACGGACCGGGTGCCGGACGGGCGGGTGGCGAGGTCGGCGCGCACCCGGTCCATGGCGGCGCCCAGCACCGCCGTATGACCGGCCGCCGAGGCGCCCAACTCCTCCCGCACCAGGCCGGGTTCGAGATAGGGCAGCCCGTAGAAGGCCACCTCGCCGTGGTCGCCGGAGAGGACGACGGGGGTGGCGCATCCGGCGGGGTCGGTACGCAGATGGATCCCGGCCCGGTCGATCAGCCCGGCGCCGACGCCGAGACGGCGGGCCGAGTCGTGGTTGCCGGAGATCATGACGGTCGGCACATCGAGGTCCGCGAGCCGGTGCAGGGCGTCGTCGAAGAGCTCGACGGCGGCAAGCGGCGGCACGGCCCGGTCGTAGATGTCGCCCGCGACGACCACCGCGTCGATGTGTCGTTCGCGCACGGTGGTGACGAGGTGGTCGATGAACTCCCGTTGCGCGGCAAGGAGGCTGACCCGGTGAAAGGACCGGCCGAGGTGCCAGTCGGAGGTGTGCAGAATTCTCACAAGCGGTCTCCGACCTGCACTTCTGTCCTTCCTCCACCCCACTGGCCAGCATCACGCCCGCGGCGTCGGGACGACGCGGGCACCGACCACGTTAGCCGCGGTCGGTGCCTCGTCTCTCACGGACCTCGTATTTCCCGCCCGTGTCGGGGTCCCGGACGTCGTGGTCCTGGATGTCGGGGTCTGGATGTCGGGGTCCCTGACATCGGGGTCCCGGAGGCCGCCCGGCCTCATGCGTCCTGGTACGCCTCGCCGCCGAGCTCCAGGGTGGCGGTACCGGCGGTGGTATCCGCCAGCCAGTCGCGGAAGGCGTCCACATCCGCGTCGGGCAGCCCCAGTTCGATCGTCACGGCCGCGGCGTAGCGCACCTCCCGGACCGCCCGGCCCGTCGCCCGCAGATCGTTCTCCAGCTTTCCGGCGCGCTGGTGGTCGACGGTGACGGTCACCAGCCGGAACCGCTGCCGGGTGACGGTGCCCAGCGCGTCGAGCGCCTCGCCGACCGCGCCGCCGTAGGCCCGGATCAGACCGCCGGCGCCGAGCTTCACGCCCCCGAAGTAGCGGGTGACGACGGCCACGGTGTACCGCACCTCGCGCCGCAGCAGCATTTGCAGCATCGGCACCCCCGCGGTGCCGCCCGGCTCGCCGTCGTCGCTCGCCTTCTGCACACCGCCGTCCGCGCCGATGACATAGGCGAAGCAGTTGTGGGTCGCGGTGGGGTGCTCCTTCCTGACGCGCTGGATGACGTCCTGCGCCTCCTGCTCGCTCGCGGCGGGCGCGAGCGTGCAGAGGAAGCGCGATCTGTTGATCTCGATCTCGTGCACGCCCTCGCGCGCGACCGTCCGATACCGCTCCTGCATCAGGCCACCCTATGTCCCGGCTCCCCTGCCATGGTCACCGCTATCAGCGGGTACGGCACGGGAGCCGGGCGGCGGCTACGAGCGGACACGGCCGTGAGCGGGCACCGCCCATGGACGGGTGTCGCCATGAGCGGGCACCGCTATGAGCGGGCGGCGTCCCGTGGGAGGGCGGCGGCGTCCGGGTCAGCGGCCCAGGGCCTTGGCCAGCTGGTCCTTGGTCATGTTCGAGCGGCCCTCGATGCCGCGCTGCTTGGCCTCGTTGTAGAGCTGGTCGCGCGTCGGGCCCTTGGGGCCCGTCCGGCTGCCCGAGCGCTGGCCGCCACGCTGCGGCGCGGACTTCGGGTCCTGGGTCGAGGTCCTGCTGGCGGACCTGGACTCCCCGGTCCGGGCACGCTCCTTGTTGACCGTACGGGCGGCCATCTCCTTCGCCCGGCCGGCGGAGGCACCGCGCTGCTCCGCGCTTTCCTTGATGTGCTCGTACTGCCGCTCGCGCTTACGGCTGGATCCTGCGGGCATGGTCTCTTCCTCTCCTTCCGCCCCCTCGTTCGGTCACGGCCGACGGATCAGGATCGCCGACCGCAGAAGTCGGGTTCCCCCCGCTTCCTCCCCTATAACCAGCATGCGTCTCCTGGGCGTCGACCGGATGCCGCGCGGTGCGCATCACGCGGGATTGGTCTTTCGGCAGTGTCCGCCGGTCCCCCGCTTTCATAGGGTCACCTCCACGAGTCGCGCTGATCACGCAGGTGGGGGACATGACGACAACACACGGAACCGGGTCCGCCGACCGCCCGCGGACCGGCCGGGCCGCCACGTGGGCCGCCGCGGCCTGGGCCGCCCCCTGGGCCGGATACCTCCCGTTGGCGGCCACCATCGCCGCCGCCGGGTTGAGCGTGGTCAGCCTGTGGTGGGTGGTACCCACAGCGCTGTGCGCGTTCACGGCGGGGTGGCGCCCTGGACGGACGTGGTCCACGGCCGTGGGGCTGATCGGGGCGGTCGCGGCCGGTGTGGTGGCGGTCGCCGCGGTGCCGTCCTGGATCACCTGGGCCGATCGCTTCGTGGCGGTGGTGGCGGGGGCGGTCGTACTGCCGTGGTTCGTCGGGCGGTTCTGCCGTCAGTACCGGGAGTTGGTCCGGGCGGGGTGGGAGCGGGCCGCCCGGCTGGAGCGCGAGCAGCGGCTGATCGCCGAGCAGGCCCGGCTGCGGGAACGGGCCCGTATCGCCCAGGACATGCACGATGTCCTCGGCCATGAACTCAGCCTGATCGCCCTCTCGGCCGGAGCCCTCAAGCTGGCGCCCGGACTGGCGGACGGCCACCGGGAGGCCGCCCGGGACATCAGGGCCAGGGCGGCGGCCGCCGTGGACCGCCTCGGCGAGGTGATCGGCGTACTGCGGCAGGAGCCGGACGGAGCGCCGCAGGAGCCGGACGGCGACGGTGTGGCGGAGTTGGTCGAGCGGGCGTCGGCGTCGGGGCTCGCGGTCCGGCTGCGGATCGAGGGCGAGACCGGTGTACCCGGCCGGACCGGTGTACCCGGCGAGCCCGGCGAGCCGCTGCCGGACGTGGAGCGCGCCGTGCACCGTGTGGTGCGAGAAGCACTGACCAACGTGGCCAAGCACGCGCCCGGCGCGGAGGCGACCGTCCACGTCCGGCACACGCCGGAGGAGACCGAGGTCCGGGTGGCGAACGGCCCCGCGCCCACCGCCACGCCGGACCGCCCCGGCGGCGCGGGCTTCGGCCTGATCGGCCTGGACGAGCGCGTCCGGCTGGCCGGTGGCACCTTCGACTACGGCCCCGAGTCGGGCGGCTTCGCCGTCCGCGCCACGTTTCCCCCCACCCGCGCGGCGCGGCGGCCGACACATGCCACGGCCGCCCACCCTCCGTACGCCGCGAACGGCACGGGGCGCGCCGACGTCCCGGACGGCCCGGGTGGCGCGAGTGGCGCGAGTGGCGCGAGTGGCGCGAGTGGCGCGAGTGGCGCGGACAGCCCGCACAGCGCGGGTGACGCGGGTGACACGGACCGCCCGAACGCCGCGAACGGCGCAGGCGACACGGACGCCCCGGACCGCGCGAGTGGCGCCGACGACCCGGATCGCTCGCATGGCCCGGGTAGCACGGACACCTCGGACCGCCCGGACGGCGCGGGTAGCCCTGATGCCCCGGACCGCCCGGACTGCATGAACGGTGCAGGTGGCAGGGATGACGCGCACACCCCTGACCTCCCGCACACCGCGAATGCCTCGGGTGGCGCAGACGTCCGGTACCGCCCGGACCGCCCAAACGGCGCGGATGGCCCGCACACCCCACACACCGCCAACGGCGCGGGTGGCGCGGGTGGCGCAGACGTCCCGAACCGCCCGGACCGCCGGAACGGCGCGGACCGCCCGCACACCCCGGACCGCCCCGACGCCCCGCACCGCACAGATGGCCAGCACGCCCCGAACACACCGCATCGCCCACACACGCCGCACCGCGCAGATGCCCCGCACGCGCCACATACCCCGCACCGCGTAGGCGCCCCTCAGACCCCACACACCCCGCACGCCCCCGGCAGCCCGGTGGGCGACGGCGCCCCGGTGGGCGACGACCATCGGCGTGCGCGTCGCCGTCTTGGCCGCACGCTGGTCGCCGCCCTGATGGTGCCGCTGGTCGCGGCGGCCCTGCTGACCGGGGCGCTGCGGGTGTGGGACACGCTGAAGGCCCGGGAGTCGGTACTGGCCCCGGACGGCTACGCCCGTCTGCGCATCGGGCAGGACCGTGACCGGATCACGCCGTATCTGCCGAAGCGCCAGACCGGCCACCGGCCGACGGCCGCCGAGCCGAGGGGAGCGGGTCTTGTCTGCGAGTACTACGCGATGACGGCCGACCCCTTCGACGACCGGTCCGGGGATGTGTACCGGCTGTGCTTCCGCCACGGCACCCTCGTGTCCACCGACGCCTTCACCGGGACGGGTGTCCGATGATCCGGGTCCTGATCGCCGACGACGAGCCGATGATCCGTGCGGGCATCCGGGCCGTGCTCACCACCGATCCGGAGATCACCGTGGTCGCCGAGGCGGGCGACGGCCACCAGGCGGTGGAGTTGGTGCACCGCCACCGCCCCCGGGTGGCCGTGCTGGACATCCGTATGCCCGGCACCGGCGGGATCGAGGCGGCCCGGGAGATCCACCGGACGGCTCCGGCCACCGGCGTCATCATGCTGACCACCTTCGGCGAGGACGACTACATCCTCCAGGCGCTGGGCGGCGGCGCCACGGGCTTCCTCATCAAGTCCGGTGAACCGGAGGAGCTGATCGCCGGGGTGCGCGCGGTGGCCGATGGCGCCGCCTATCTGTCACCGAAGGTCGCGGCCCGCGTCGTGGCGCATCTCGCGTCCGGTGGCGCGGGGGCCCTGGCCGCCCGCCGTACGGCCGCCCGCGAGCGGGTCGACGCCCTGACCGCCCGGGAGCGGGAGGTGCTGGCCCTCCTCGGCGGCGGGCTGTCCAACGGTCGGATCGCCCGTCGGCTCCAGGTCGTGGAGGGGACGGTCAAGGCCCATGTGAGCTCGATCCTGGCCCGGCTGGGCGTGGAGAACCGGGCGGCCGCCGCCGTCGTGGCCCATGAGGCCGGAATCCTTCCCCCACCGGCGTCCGAACAGCGCTGACACCGCCCGTCCGGCCACAGGCCCCGCCACGACCAGCACCGCCGCCACCACGGCGGCGGCCATGAGCGCACCGGCGGCCACATCGTGCGGGTAGTGCACCCCCACCGCCACCCGCAGCAGCGCCACCACCCCCGCCAACGGCAGCGCCACCGCGGCGAGACGCGGCCTGAGCACGGTCAGCCCGACCGCGACCCCGGTGGCCAGGGTGGCGTGGTTGCTCGGGAACGACCAGTCCCCCGCCTCGGGACACTCCGCCACCGCCGCGACTCCCCGTACCGCCCGACACGGCCGCTCCTCGTCCACCACCAGCTTCACCGTCTCGCTGACCGCGTAGGCGGCCACCGTGCCCACACCGGTGAGAACGGCTCCGGCCACACCGGACGCGTCCCCGCGCCGGAACGCCGACCACCCCGTCCACAGCAGAAGCAGCCCCAGCGCCACCAGCGTGCCCTCGGTGGCCGGTTCCAGCAGCGCCCCGGCCCACGAGGGCGCCCCGGCCACCGCGTCGGTCACCGCGCGGTACACCGACACCGAGGCGCCGCTCCTGACCTCCGTCCGATGCACGTCGCCCAGCCCACCGGGCGACAGCCACATCACCGCTCCGGCCCCCGCGGCGCACAGCGCCACCGAGACCAGCAATCGACGGCCGAAGCCGTATCGCGTCCTTGTTTCCATGGCCCGTGACCGTAGGAACGGCGGCGGCCCGCCACCTCTGGCGAACGGCGAAGGCGAGCATCTGACCTTCGTCGGGGTTGACATCCCGCGCCGCGCCCGCGCCCGCGCCACGTCCCCGCCCCGCGCACCCGCACCCGCACCCGCACCCGCACCCACTCAAGATAGGCAGGCTCCCTGCTATATTTTGTCAGGCAGCCTGCACAAAATGCCGACCGCCGCACCTCCCGTGGCGGCCCCCACAACAGCGGAAGCGGGAAGGCAGGAGCAGCGTCTTGGGAAGCACCGCAAACGCCACCTCCGCACAGCGGGACCGGGCTCCGGCCGGAAAGCCCTTCGGGCCGACGTTCGTGACCCCGCTGTACATGGGCGCCATACTCAACCCGGTCAACAGCTCCGTGATCGCGCCCGCCCTGGTGGCGATCGCCGCCGCGATGCACACATCCGTCGGCAGCACCGCGATCCTGATCTCGAGCCTGTATCTGACCAGCGCGATAGCGCAGCCCGCGGCCGGACGGCTCGCGGAGGAGTTCGGGCCCCGACGGGTGTTCTTCACCGGGATCCTCCTCGTCCTCGTAGGAGGCGTCCTCGGCGCGTTCGCCCGTGATATGCCGACCCTGGTCACGGCCCGTGTTCTCATCGGGGCTGGCACCTCCACCGGATACCCGTCCGCGATGCTGCTGATCCGCCGCCGGGCCCAGGCCACCGGCCTCCAGGAGCCGCCCGGAAGTGTTCTGGGCGGCCTCGCGATCGCGGGAGCCGCCACCGTCGCCATCGGTCCCGCCATCGGCGGATTGCTCATCGGATGGCTCGGCTGGCAGACGGCCTTCTGGATCAACGTCCCCGTCGCGGTCACCGCCTTCGCCATGGCGGCGGCCTGGATCCCCAAGGACACCGACCGGGTGCGCGACCGCTCCCCGCGTGCTCTGGTCTCCCGTGTCGACCTGCTCGGCATCGTGGCATTCGGCGGGGCGCTCACCGCGCTGCTGGTCTTCCTGTCCTCGCTGCCGAACCCCGACTGGACGGCGCTGGTCATATCCGCCGTGATCGCCACCGGCCTCGTGGCTTGGGAGCTGCGCGCCGCCAACCCCTTCCTGAACGTCCGGCTGCTCGCCTCGAACCTGGCCCTCACCAGCACCTATCTACGCAACGGCCTCACTTTGCTCGGCACGTATGTGATCCTCTACGGGCTCACCCAGTGGCTGGAAGCCTCCCGCGGTCTGTCCGCCTACCAGGCGGGCCTGACCCTGATCCCCATGGGCGTCCTGTCGGCGGTCTCCGCCCGTGTCGTATCGCGGCGCACCCGCGTCCGGGCGCCGCTGATCGTCTCGGCGCTGCTCCTGCTCGTGGGGGCCGCCGCCACCCTGTTCCTGGACAGCGGCACACCCCTGATCGTGGTGGTCGCGATCACGGCGGTCTTCGGCCTCACCTCCGGGGCCGGCAACGTGGCGAACCAGACGGTCCTCTACAGGGAAGCGCCCCCCGAAAGTGTCGGCACCGCCTCGGGATTGCTGCGCACCTTCGGCTACATCGGCTCCATCGCCTCGGCGGCCATCACCGGCACCGCCTTCCACAGCCATGTCGATGACACCGGCCTCCAGCACATCTCCTGGGCCCTGGTCGGTATCGCCGCCCTCGTACTCGTCATGACGGTCTGCGACCGCAGCCTGGCGAAGGCCGACCGACGACCGGCTCACTGACACCCCGACCAATCCCGACCCCCACCCCGAGGTCCATCGCGTCCTGGCCGAAAAGGTCCTCCCGCACCAGGCGTATGTCATCGACACCGACGAACCGTGGGTGCCGGGCACGACGGCCTGCGACCGTCCCGTCAGATGTCGATGTCCGCGATGCGGTTCATGATGGCCGCGGCCTTCAGCAGGGTCTCGCGCTCGTCCGCCCGCAGCTGAGCCTCGATCGCCCCGCCGAGCCAGGCCACTCGCGCGGCCGGGATGGTTTCGATCAGTGCCCGCCCCTCCGAAGTGGCGTGGATGAGCGTCTTACGGCCGTCGCTGGGGTCCTTGGTGGTGCTGACCAGACCCGCGGTGCGAAGGGCCACGAGCGTCTCGGCCATCGACTGGCGGCGCACATGCTCGGCCTGCGCCAACTCGCTTGCCGTGGCGGGGCCCTCCTTGACGATCCGGCTCAGCGTGGTCAGCTGCGACCAGGCCCACTGCCTGTCGTCCGGCGCCGACTCGGTGCGCAACCGCGCCCGCAGCCGGGTCATCGCCGTCATCAACTGGGCGGCGGCCTCGGCTGCGGGCCGCGGGTCACTCGTCATCCGCCCACCCTACCCGGTACGCAGGCTGCCTGCCGTTACGCGTCCGGGAGGGGTGGCACTTGGCCGCTGCCTCAGTCCTGGCGGTGGACCTCGATGAGGAGCGCCTGGCCGGGGTTGAGGGTGGGCATGGGCAGACCGGCGGTGGCCAGGACGGCGCCGGGCAGGGTGAGCCAGCCCTCCACCGCGGCCGTCAGCCACGGCGGCGGTGCGGCCTGGTGGAAGGAGGGCAGGCCGAGGTCGGTGCGGACGCGGAGCCGGTAGCGGGCGTCCGGGCGCAGCCCGGGAAGAGGAGTGCGGCCGGACTGGCCTTCGGCGGAGGTGGACACCCGCGCCCAGCAGTACAGCGCCCGTGAGCCATCGTGGGCCACGACCCCGTGCAGCAGCCGGGCCTCGTCCTCGAGGTCGGCCCGGAGAGTGCGGCCGGTGTGGAGCAGCGGGCGCAGTTCGCGGTAGAGGGCGCTCCAGGCGGTCAGCCTGGCCAGTTCCTCCTCCGAGCACTCGGTGAGGTCCTGCTCGATGCCCGCGTGTCCGAACAGGGCGGTGGCCGTGCGGAAGGTGTCGGAGGTGACGCGTCCTGTGGTGTGGTTGCGCGCGGCGCCCACATGGCTGCCGACGAGTTCGGGCGGGAGGAGCTGAACGGTCCAGCTCTGGATCGCCTGCCGTTCCACGGGGTCGTTGCAGTCCGAGGCCCACACCCGGTCGGTGCGCAGCAGTACGCCCAGGTCGACGCGGCCGCCGCCACTCGCACAGCTCTCGATCTCCAGCCCGGGGTGGCGCTGTTTGACCGCGTCCAGCAGCCGGTACAGCGCCTCGACCTGAGCGTGGGCCGCGGGCCGGTCACTCGGAGCGTGCACGGCTTCGTGGAGTTCGCGGTTGTGGTCCCACTTGAGGTAGGCGAGGTCGTAGCTTCCGACGAGCGCGTCCAGGGATTTGAGCAGATAGGCGAAGACATCGGGGCGGGAGAGGTCCAGGACGTACTGATGGCGTGCGGTCGGGCCGAGGCCGGCGGCGGGGCCCAGGATCCAGTCGGGGTGGGTACGGGCCAGTTGGGAGTCGGGGTTGACCATCTCCGGCTCGACCCAGAGCCCGAAGTCCATGCCCAGCGCCCGGACGTGGTCGGCGAGCGGGCCGAGGCCATCGGGCCAGACGGCCGGGTCCACGAGCCAGTCGCCGAGCCCGGCGGTGTCGGCGCGGCGGCCGCTGAACCAGCCGTCGTCGAGTACGAAACGCTCGACCCCCACCGCGGCGGCCCGGTCGGCCAGGGCCAGCAGCCGGCCGAGGTCATGGTCGAAGTACACCGCCTCCCAGCTGTTGAGGACGAGGGGGCGGGGGCCGCGCGGGTGCTGGGGCCGCGCGCGAAGGTGGCCGTGGAAGCGGTCGGCGATGCCGTCCAGGCCATCGGCCGACCATGCGAAGTGGCAGCGCGGGGTGCGGTATGTGTCACCGGGCGCCAGGCGGATCTCGCCCGCCCGCAGCAGCTCACCGCCGCCGAGGGCGGAGGCGTGCACCCCCGCTCCCTCCGGGAGTTGCTCGACGAGATAGCGCTGATCGCCGCTCCACGCCACATGCGTGGCCCACACCTCGCCGGTGCGGTATCCGAATCCCGGTACGCCCACCGCCAGCAGATAGGGGGAGTCGGCCCCGGGTTTACCGCGTCGCACATCGCGGGAGTGGACGCCGTGGCTCAGCGGGCGACGCTGGGGCGAGCGCTCCCGGCTCCACTTTCCGGTGAAGTCCAGGATCTCGGTGGCCCGCCGCGGCAGGGGCAGCAGCGTCAGGGCCCCGGCCAGGTCGTATGGCGTCGGATCGGCGCTCTCCCCGCGGGAGATGACGGCGTCGGCGGTGAGTATCCCCTGGGCGTCCAGGGTGTAGGTGAGCGTGATGTCCAGCCCGGACGCCGGTTCGGCCAGCCGCACCCGCAGTTCGCCACCGCCGGCGGGGTCCGCCCGGTGGGTGGCCTCCGTCATGGCCGGGCGCGGCGCGGTGGCGGTGCCGCCCAGGTGGCCGTGGTGGGCCGGGGTGCCGGACCAGCCGTCCGCCTCGGTGGGCCAGAGGGTGAAACGGCGCGGGACGTCCAGGGAGTTGTTGAGTGTCGCGGCTTCGGCGGTCAGGCTCAGTGCCGTCAGGTCCACGGGGCTCAGTTCGCCCAGGTCGGCTCCCCAGTGCAGGACCCTGGGGACGGGTTCGGTGAGTTCCACGGCGAAGCAGGTGCCGGCCGCGCGCAGGCTGACGATCCGCGCGGGGGTTGCGGGCATACGGCCTCATTTCGGGGAGGGCGGCTGGACGCGCCGGTACGGACCGCGCCCAGGGGCCTGGCGTAAACGGTCCTCCCCCATGGCGGCCGCGAGAAATCCCCGCGAGCCAGGACATGAAGGCCCCGGCCCCGCGGCCGCCTCCGCGGGGCCCTTGCTCAGCGGTGGCTCCGAGCGGGGGACGTGGGCCGGTCCAGGACCGCTTTCGACTCGTCGACCAGTTCCGTCAGGCGCGCCACCTCGGTGTCGGTCAGTCGTCCGGCGACCTCGAAGGCTGCGACATTGGACCGGAGGTGATCGGTGCTGCTCGTGCCCGGGATGACGACCATGGCGGGCGAGCGGCGCAGCAGCCAGGCCAGTGCGATCCGGGCCGGTGTGGCACCCAGGCGCTCTGCCGGGCCGGTCAGCTCGTGGTAGTCGCTCAGCCGTCCGGCGGCCAGCGGGAAGTAGGGGATGAAGAGGATGCCCTGGGCCTCGCAGTCGGCGAGGACCTGGACACCACTGCGGTCAAGCAGGTTGAAACGGTTCTGTACCGCCGCGATGGGAGTCATCCGCCGGGCGCGGGCCAGCATCCGCGGGGACGCGCCCGACAGGCCGATGCGGCGGATCAGCCCCTGGTCGCGCAGCTCGATGAGGGCGCCGAGCGACTCCTCCAGCGGGACGTCCTGGTGCGCGCCGGGGGTGTCGCCGACGAGCCGGAGGTAGGTCAGCTCGCTCGCTTTCGTCCCCATGTCGGCCAGGGCCTCGTGGACCTGCCGCCGGACCGTCTCGGGGCGACCGTCGACGATCCAGGACTTGTCCGGGCCACGGGCGGCGCCGACCTTGTTGCCCACGATCACGCCGTCGGGGATCGGCCCCAGCGCCTGCCCGATCAACTGGTTCACCGTTCGCGGGCCATAGGCGTTCGCGGTGTCGAAGAAGGTCACGCCCAGTTCCAGGGCCAAGCGCAGCACCCGCCGCGCCGACTCCCGGTCGTCCGGGAATCCCCAGACCTGCGGGCCCGCGAGCTGCATGGCGCCGTATCCCACACGATTCATCGGCTTCTCCTGCCGTATCACTGCAACGCCATAAGGCGTATCACTGCCCGAATCAGTGATACGCCTTATGGCGTAGCATTGCAACCGTGGATGACGTGAAGACCCGTACCCGCCGCCAGGTCCTTGAAGTGGCGGCCGAACTCCTGGAACGGGAGGGCGCCCAGGCGCTCTCCACCCGCACCGTCGCGGCAGCGGCGGGCATCCGGGCGGCTTCCCTGTACCAGCTCTTCGGCGACAAGGACGGCCTCCTCTCGGCGCTGGCCATCCACGCCTTCGACCTCTACTTGGCCGAGAAGCACACCCTGGCGCCGAGCGGCGACCCGGTCGACGACATGCGCCGCGGATGGGACATGCACGTCGACTTCGGCCTGAAGCACCCCGCGTTCTATCTGCTGATGTACGGCACCGACCGCCCCGGCCGCCGCCCGCCCGCCGCGCGGGCGGCCCGGGAACTCCTCATGACGTTCCTGGACCGCGCCGCCGCCGACGGCCGCCTACGGGTGCCGCCCGCCCTCGCCGCCCACCTCACCCTGGCGGCGGTCACCGGGGTCACGCTCTCCCTGATCGGCGCCCCCGAGAGCGACCGCGACCCGGAGGTCTCAACACGTATGCGGGAAGCCCTCATCGACACCCTGACCACCGATGCCGGCCCAGCCCCGGACGCCACCCTCGCCACTCGCGCCCTCGCACTCGATGCCACCCTCAGCGGCGCGGATCCGGCCACGGTCCCGCTCCGCCCCGTCGAAACGGCGCTCCTGCGCGACTGGCTCCGGCAACTCGCCCACTAGGGTCTGTCCGGCGATTGCTCTCGCGGCGAGCCGGGATGAGCGTTTCAGTCTCCCTGTGACCACGCGGCTGACGGGAGTGACAGGTAAATGCCGAAGTCGCGGAGCCCAGTTACGGTCCTGATGTCCTCGTGAAGCCTGTCCACGCGTTCCTGGCGGTTGGCGGCCCTGCTCTCGAACCACTTGGACTTCACCTCGATCACCACGTCCAAGCCGCCGCGGTCCAAGGGACCCAGCCCCCGGAAGCGGATCTCCACATCCCCCGGCCGCAAGGCCCCGTCATACGGTTCCTCGGGACACTCCACTGCCTTGGACACCAAGTGCGGCAGCACCGAACCCAGTTCGCGGAGCTGCGATTCGGCGACACCCGGAGCGTAGGTCACTTCCACAAGCGGCATCGGGCCACTGTAGGACGTCCAGGTTCCATCCGGCGGATCACGAGGCCCTCAGCAGAGGCGGTCGGGGCGAGCACGGCGCCTGTTTGGCTCGTCCGGGCCTCCAGAGCTCGGACGCCTCGCGCCTGGAGACGGTCCTGCTCGATCTGGTCGCGGCATTGTTCGCCTTTCCCCAACAAGCGGTTCTACGACGTCGTCCACGAATTGGAAGAGTCGCGTCGGCATGAGGCGGAGCTGGCCGTGGTGCGTGAGCGTATGCGGTTCGCCAGCGACCTGCACGACATCCAGGGGCACACCCTGCACGTGGTGAAGCTCAAGGTCGCCCTTGCACGGAAGCTGGTGCACCGCGACCCCGGCCGGGCGGAGCAAGAGCTGCGCGAGATCTACTCGCTCGTCAGCGACACCATCACCCAGACCAAGGAGCTCGTCTACGCACAGCGTCGACTCAACCTCCCCGCCGAGCTGGAGAATGCGAAGAACCTGTTCGAGGCCGCCGGCATCAAGGTACATATCCGCCGCGTCGCGTGCACGGACAGTCGCGCGGGCGAGCTGCTCGGCCAGGTCCTGCGCGAGACAACGACCAACATCCTGCGGCACGCCCAGGCTCGGGAAGTCCGGATCACGTTGTCCGAGTCAGGCATCAGCATCGTCAACGACGGCGTACCGGACAAGGCCGCTCTCAGAACTCAGCGGTCTCGCCGTTCTCGAACAACGCGTGGTCGACAACGGGGGAAAGCTCACGGTGGACCAGGAGAACGGGCATTTCCTGACCGCCGCCGACTTCCCGGCACCTGGTCCCGAGGCACAGGAGGCCCGATGACCACCATCGTACTCGCCGACGACGAGGCGAGCGATGATCGAAGCCGCCACTCCGCGCCATGTGGAGGCGGTGCGTGAGCTCTTCCTTGACAACGTCACGCCGTCGGAGCTGCGGTTGCTGGCTCGGATCTCCGAGCGCGTGGTGGAGAAGCTGGACGAGGAACCATCCTGACCGCAGTGGCCGCAGAGGGTACTCGACTCGTCAACCGAGTCTCCGCTGCGGCTACGCCGAAGGCCAGCGGTGTGGCGGGCCAACCGCCTCTACTCGTCGTGAAGCGGCGGTACCGGATGCTTGCTCATGACCGACACGCGATTGAACGCGTTGATGGTGACCGCCACCCAGATCGCGGCCGAGATCTGGTCCTCGGAGAGAACCTGCCGGGCGGCCTCGTAGGCGGATGCCTGGAGCGCGGCGTTCACCGGATCGGTTGTGGCCTCGGCCAGCGCCAAGGCGGCGCGCTCCGAGGGAGTGAACAGGCCGGTGTCCCGCCATGCGCTCAGGATTCCGAGTCTCTGCGGTGATTCACCGGCACGCAGGGCCGCTCTGGTGTGCACGTCGAGGCAGTAGGCGCAGCCGTTGAGTTGCGACACGCGGAGGTTGATCAGTTCCACGGTGGTGCGGTCGAGCCCGGCCTCGGAGGCTGTCGCTCGGACCGCCTCCGAGACCTGCACCAGGGCATGGAATGCCTTGGGGCTCTGTTTGTCGATGAAGATCCTGCGGGGTGGGGAGCTGTGGGTGCGGTCGCTCACGTCGGGGGCTCCTTCGGGCCACGCTCACAGTGGCCTGTGTTCGTACGGGTGCTGTGGCCATCGGCCTGTCTCCGTGACATCGTAGTTGATGCGACAACCAGATTGTGCGGGAGGTGCTCTCGGTGAGCGACGAGTCCCCTACCCACCGGTGACGATCCGGACGGCCTCACCACCGTCGCGCACATAGTCGACGCAGTCGGCTTCGACCCCGTCATGGCCGGCCCCCTGGCGAAGGGGATACGCCCGCACCGAGTGCCTGTGCGGCACGTCCGGCTCGCCAGAGAAGCACCATCGCCCCGCTCTACCCTGACGTGAGGGGCAGGCCCGCTCGCCAGATCCCGGGGTCGTGAAACCGGACCTCGGCGAGGACGGCGATCACCTCAGGGGCGGGGAACATTTCGCAGGTTGGCGCGGGCCAGGTCGAGCATCTTGCCGACGCCCCCGTCGAGCACTGTCCGGCCGGCGGCGAAAGCGAATCCCTTGACCTGGGCGGCCGAGATGTGCGGCGGGATCGACAGCGCGTTGGGGTCGGTCACCAGGTCGACCAGGAACGGTCCGTCGTGGGCGAGCGCCCGCTTGAGTCCCTCGACGACATCCCCGGGGCGCTCGATGCGGATCGCCTCGATGCCCGCGCCGCGGGCGATCGCCGCGTAGTCCACCGGCTCGTGGTCGGTCTCGTGCTCGGGCAGCCCCTCGACCAGCATCTCCAACTTCACCATGCCCAGGGAGGAGTTGTTGAAGACGATCGTCTTCACCGGCAGATCGTGCAGCTTCACTGTGAGCAACTCGCCCATCAGCATGCCCAGTCCACCGTCACCCGACATCGATATCACCTGGCGGCCGGCGTAAGCGAACTGTGCGCCGATGGCATGCGGCAGCGCGTTGGCCATCGTGCCGTGCAGGAACGAACCGATCACCCGGCGCCGCCCGTTGGGGGTCAGATAACGCGCCGCCCACACGTTGGACATACCGGTGTCCACGGTGAACACAGCGTCGTCGGCCGCGAGTTCGTCCAGAACCGAGGCCGCGTACTCAGGGTGGATCGGGATGTGCCGCTCGACGTCGTGGGTGTAGGCGGAGACCACCGTCTCCAGCGACTTGGCATGCTTGTGCAGCATCCGGTCCAGATAGGTACGGCCCCGCTTCGCCTCGACCAACGGCAGCACGGCCCGCAGCGTCTCCCGGACGTCGCCGTGGACCCCGAGTTCCAGCACAGTACGACGGCCGAGGCGGCCCGCGTCGTGGTCGATCTGCACGGTCCGTGCCTGCGGCAGGAAGTCGTTGTACGGGAAGTCGGTGCCGAGCAAGACGACCAGGTCGGCCTCGTGCATTGCGTCGAAGCAGGCGCCATAGCCCAGTAGACCGCTCATGCCCACGTCGTACGGGTTGTCGAACTGGATCCACTCCTTGCCCCGCAGGGTGTGCCCGATGGGGGCGGCAGCCTTCTCGGCGAGCGCCATGACCTCGGCGTGCGCGTCCCGCACTCCCGCACCGCAGAACAGCATCACCTTCCGTGCCGCGTTCACCTTCTCGGCCAGCGCCCGAACCTGCGTGTCCGGCGCGACGACCCGGCCGCGCTCAGTGACCAGGTCGCTGCTTCCCGTCGGGTGAGTCGCCGCGTCGTGCGCGACATCGCCCGGTATCACCAGGACTGACACCGCGCTGTTGCCAAGAGCCCGCTGCATGGCGATCCGCAGAACCCGGGGCATCTGCCCGGGGGTGCTGATCATCTCGCAGTAGTCGCTGCACTCTGTGAACAGCCTCTCCGGGTGGGTCTCTTGGAAGAAGCCGGTGCCGATCTGGTGGGACGGGATGTGCGAGGCGAGTGCCAGCACGGGCGCACCGGAGCGGTGCGCGTCGTACAGCCCCTGGATCAGATGCGTGTTTCCGGGGCCACAGCTTCCGGCACACACCGCGAGCTTGCCGGTCAGCTGTGCCTCCGCTGCCGCAGCGAAGGCGGCGGCCTCCTCGTTCCGTGCATGCACCCACTCGATGCCGTCGGTACGGCGCACCGCGTCGACCACCGAGTTCAGGCTGTCACCCACCACGCCATAGATCCGCTCCACGCCCGCCTGGCGCAGGATGTCCACCATCTGCTGGGCCACGGTCAGATTCCGCATCGCCGGACTTCTCCCCTCGGGCTGCACACCCGCCCCATGTCTCATGTGACTCTCGACAGCCTCGATATAGTTGATACGTCTACCATAAGGGCATGGGCGCCAGGGCTCGCCACCCCGAGGATGCCGGGCGGCTGGTCAAGCTGTCTGCCGGCTCGCCGAACGCGGCCTCGGCGCGGACGAGATCGACCCGGTCCGCGGCGGCAACTATCTGCACACGGGGCGGTAGGCACTTCATCGGCTGCCGCCCCTACGCGCGGGTTACGGGACCGGTGAACGGTCAGAGCCCGGTCCGGGCGGCCGCAGACGTCAGCGAGTACGGCCGCGGGGCTTGAGCGGGGTCACCGGCAAGGCGGGCGCGGGCAGCGGCGAGCCGTCGTAGCCGTTCACCGTTCCGAAGCGGTCACCGGACGTCCACGCCTCGCGTCCCTGGGCGATCTCCTCCTGAGTTCGTCCGATGAGGTTCCACCACATAATGATCTTCTCCTCGAACGGCTCTCCGCCAAGCAGCAGCAGCCCAGAGTCGCTCAGGGCGCGCAGCGGCAGCTCGGAACGTCCGGAGCCCAGATAGAGCATGGAGCCGGGGTCGAGAGGCACCCCGTCGACCTCGGTGGCCCCGGACATCGTCAGCACGGCGTACTCGAAGTCCGGCTCCACGGGCAGCCGTACGTTTGCGCCTTCGGCGAGTGCGAGGTCGGCGCTGACGAGAGGTGTGTACGTCGCGCCCGGCGAGACCGCGCCGTCCAGTCCGCCCAGGACGACGGTGACCTTCAGGCCCGGGGCCGTGACGACGGGCAGGTCGGCGTGGTGCTCGAAGGCGGGCGTGGTGTGCCGGTAAGCCTCGGGCAACGCGACCCACAGCTGGGCGCCGTGGAGCAGGCGGGGGTGCGACACGGCGCTCTGCTCGGCGTGCGCGATGCCCCGTCCCGACGTCATCAGGCCAAGCTGGCGAGGGCGCAGGGTCTGCACGCTGCCAACGCTGTCCCGGTGCAGAACCTCGCCCTCGTGCAGCCAGCTCACCGTTTGCAGGCCCATGTGCGGGTGCGGTGGCACCTGCATGCCTGGCTCGTCGGCGATGTCATCGGGGCCGTAGTGGTCGACGAAGCACCAGGCGCCCACCATCCGCCGCCCCAGATTCGGCAGCAGTCTACGGACGACCGTGGCGCCCAAGCTCGCCTCGCGCGGGTTCAGCAGTTCCCTGACGGGCCGCCCGGACACGTCGGCCCGGCCCCCGCACTCACGGAGACCGGGCTGGAGGTCGAGGTCACTCATGACGACTGCATCCTTTCTGTGGCGGCGGGCTGCGGTAAGGGTTGTGCCGCGCCGAGCGTTCGGGCGCGGGCAGGATGGGCGTTTCACCGTGTGCCACCCGCGTTACAGGGGTCCGGTCGGCGATCTCCAACAGGGCCATTGCTTGCGCTGGGCATCGGATGTCTCGATCTGCTCCGTCTCCGGCACGGCCCGCCTCACAGCCCGAACCGCGCCCGCTGCCCCTGCGGCACCAGGTCGGTGTACTCCGGGTGCCTGCCGATCCAGCCACGGATGAAGGGGCAGAAGGGAAGCACTCCGAGCCCTTGCTCCCTGGCCGCATCGAGGGCCGCACGGGCGAGTACGCCGCCGAGACCTCGGCCCTCGAACCGCGGGTCGATCTCCGTATGAATGAAGGCGATCTCGTCCCGGTACCGGTGATACTCGGCAAAGCCGGCGAGCTCGTCGTCGTCGAAGACCTCGAAACGCGATCGTCCGGGGTTGTCCGCCACGCGAGGTTCCATCGCTCCTCCTCGGGATGGTCGCTGCGTCGTAGTTCCTCCGCACGAGGAGGAGACTTCCGCGGCAAGCCAACCACCGACTTGGTTGACTAGTCAACTGATGCCCATCCTCGACAACCAACGCCGAGAGCCGGGAGACACCGTCATCACGGGGAAGCCGACGGGC
>NZ_JANIIC010000054.1 GCF_024519315.1 Streptomyces malaysiensis subsp. samsunensis
GGGGGAAACCCCCCCCCCCCCCCCCCGCCGGGGGGCAGGGCCCGGGCCCGCGCCCCCCCCGGACCCGCCCCGCCTCCCGAGGGCCCGCGGGTCACCGCCGACCGAAAGCCCCGGGAGCCACCGCTGACCCAAGCCCCCGGGACCCACCGCTCACCCGAGCCCCGGCCGTCACCGCTGACCCAAGCCCCCGGGACCCACCGCTCACCCGAGCCCCGGCCGTCACCGCTGACCCAAGCCCCCGGGACCCACCGCTCACCCGAGCCCCGGCCGTCACCGCTGACCCAAGCTGCGGCCGTCACCGCTGACCCAAGCCCCCGGGAGCCACCCCTGACCCAAGCCCCCGGGGCCACTGCTGACCCAACCCCCCGCCTCACCCCCGCAGTGAGCCGCTCCCCGCGGCATGCGCACCCGGGGATCGTCGGGCCGGGACGACGGCGCGGCGGGCGAGGGCGGCCGCGCCCGCCAGCCGCAGCAGCCTCGTACGGGGGACCCGTGCCGCACCGCGCGGCGAACGGTAGGGCGCGTTCCAGCCGTAGGGGAAGGACGCCTTGTCGGTGGTGATGATATTGGTCGTCTCGTCGCACGCCAGGATCGCGATCAGCCACCGCCGCACCACCCGGTGGAACGCGGGGGTCAGCGGGCGCGGGGCCAGCAGCCAGTCGCGGCACTGGCCGCTCACCGCGGACCGGTAGGTGGTCTCGTCGTAGCGGTGCCAGGGCGCCTCCGGGGTGATCGGGTGGAGGCCGTAGTCCATGGCGGTCAGCGGCGCCAGGGCGGTCCGCAGCGCGTTGTGATCGGCGCCGGGCAGGAGTTCGCAGACGATCCAGGGCCGGTGGCGGCGGATCGTGTCGTACGACCCGCGCAACACCGCGGCCTCGAGGGTCTCCACATCGATCTTGATCAGATGCGGGGTGAGGGCGCGCTCCTCGGTGAAGGCGTCGACCGTCGTGACCGGCACCTCGACCGACTCGGTGTGCCGGCGGTGGGCCGGGTTGAGCGAGTTGGAGGACTCCGACTTCAGGGAGAAGTACAGCTCGGCGGTGCCCGGTTCATCGGCCAGCGCGGTCTGCTGCACCTCGAAGCCGAGGCGGTTGCACTCCCGGATCCGGCGGCACAGCGCGGCCGTCTCCGGCGTCGGCTCGAACGCGATGGCCCGCGGCCCGCCGTTCCCGTACACCGCGCTGATCAGCGCCGAGTACAGCCCGATATGCGCGCCGATGTCGTACACCGCGCTGCCCTCGGGCGCCTGCTGGGCCAGGGCCAGCAGGGTGGCCTGGGTGGTCGGCTCGTAGCCCGCGAGCCCGGCGCGCCGCAACTGCCGCTGTACGGCGGTCTGTTTGCGGCTGAGCACATTGAGCGCCCGCGGATACGGCCCGCCCGCATCGAGGACGTCCGGGTTCAGGGGAAGGGTGATGGCGAGGGGCATGGCTGCGGCGTCTCCTGTCGGGTGACGGCCCGCTCCAGCGGGCTGGGGAGGGGGAAGTAGGCGTCGAGGAAGGGGCGGACCAACGCCAGTTGGTCCTCGAGGTCGTGCTCGGAGGAGACCGTGTCGTTGAGGCAGAACGCCTGGCAGTGGCGGGCCCGCAGCAGCTTGGCCAGCCGGGTGCGGATGGTGGGCTGGGCCAGGTCGAAGTAGTCGTAGCGCAGATGGGCGGGGACCGCGCGTCCGGTCAGGAACGCGTAGTAGTGGTGGAGCGAGGACGGTACGGAGATGTCCGACGTGGACCGCACCCGGCTGGCCATGGTCGCGCGGACCGCGTCGGGGAACTCCTTCTCGATCTCGGCGAGGACGCTGGTGCGCAGGGCGTGCGGGGTGTGCTTCATCTTCTGGGTGATGGCCGAGCCGAACCGCTCCTCCAGCAGCGTCCGGTTGTTCTTGCCCGCCGCCGACACGGGGACGTCGCCGGGGCCCACGGGGGTCAGCGGGATCAGCGCGCGGGACGGGAAGAACTTGGAGACGCCGTTGGCCAGGAAGAAGTCCTGCGGGGTGACCGGCGAGCCCAGGAAGACATCGTCGTTGAAGTAGAGGAAGTGCTCGGCGAGCCCGTCGATGTGGTGCAGCCGGGTCTCGATGGCGTGCGAGTTGAAGGTGGGCAGCACATCGGCGTCGTCGAAGATGTCGTGGTGGTCCACGACGGTGATCCCCGGATGCGAGACGGCGAGCCAGTCGGGCACCTGACGGTCGGTCACCAAATAGATATGGCGCACCCAGGGGGCGTACATGTACAGCGAGCGCAGGGAGTAGCGCAGCTCGTCCCGGTTGGCGTAGCGGGCGGCGTTGGCGGCCTGGGCGTGATAGCCCTCGCCCGCGAGGGCCGCCCGGCGCCGCTGCCACTGCGGATCGGAGCCGTCGACCCAGGTGTAGACGACGTCGATGGGGAAGCGGACCTCGTCCGGCAGCCGGGTGAGGAACTCCGGGCGGGTGCGCACCAGCGGCCCCGGCTGCCAGCCGATGGTCGGGGCGAGCCGGGTGAACAACTGGTCGGGGGCGCGCACCGGCTCGCCCACGAGCGGCACCGACCCGGTGGTGCGGTTGAAGCGCGGCGAGATCAGCACCCGTTCCCCGGCCTGTCCGCCCGGCTCCCAGAACTCGATGTCGCAGCCGTGCGCCGGGCCCAGGACCAGCCGTCCGCCCGGCCCGGCGTGAAAGCGGGTGAAGCGCACCACGGGGGCGGCGGCCAGCGGCCGCCAGGCCCGTCGCGTACCCCCGAACCGGGGCTGGCCCGCCGCCCGGCCACGCCGCGGGGGCTGCGAGACATAGCCGGCCTCCTCGGCGCACAGCGCGGACAGCGCCCGGACCACCTCCGCCCGCTGATCGGCCCGGACGCCCACGGCCGAGGCCACATTGCTGTAGCAGCGGATCACGAAGTGGTCGATCCGCGCCCGGTCCAGGGCCTCGCACACCAGCCGCAGATTCTCGGCGCGCGCGAACAGCGGGGTGGGGGAGGGGACCAGGGTCACCACATGGGCGCCGCGCCGACCCGCGATCACCATCCGGTCGGCCCCCGCCAGCAGCCCCGCGCGACGCAGCCGCCGCCGGGCCCGCCGCAGCCGCAGCGCGCCGGTGGCCGCCGACAGCCCGCCCACGCTCCGCATGGCCCACCTGCGCAACCCGGGACCGGTCACGGCCACGACCGCACGGCGCAGCGGCAGCGGGACCGTACGCCGGTATCCGCGCACCAGCGGCGGCGGGTCGGCGAGCCAGGGGCGGGGGGCGGCGGGCGGTGCGGTGAGGGGCATCGTGCGTCCTGGGTCGAGGCGTCGGGACGTCGGGACGTCGGGAACGGGCGCGGTGGCCCGTGGCTCGGGAGCTGGGGCTAGTGGGGGCGGCTCCGATGGGGGAGTGGGACGGCGGGGTCGGCGGCGGGGCATGCCGGTGGGGCGGGAGGTGGGGCGTACGCGGGTGCGGCGGCGGGTGAGGTGGCAGGCGAGGTGGCGGGTGAGGCGCGCACCGGTGAGGGAGCGGTGCGGACGGGGCCCGGAGCGGTGCGGATGGGCACCGCGGTGGTGCGGACGGGGGCCGCAGCGGTGCGGACGGCCGCGGGGGCGGGGCGGCGCTCGGCGAGCGGGACGACCGGCGGCAGCAGTTCATGGCGCTCGCCGAGGAAGACCCGGCGCACCACGCGTTCGGCCGCCCGCCCGTCGTCGTACGGACAGAAGCGGGCCCGGAACGCGGCGCGCAGCGCGGCCGAGCGCGGACCGCACCAGGCGCCCGTGGCGAAGAGGGCGATCAGCTCGTCCTCGGTGCGGGAGACCGGGCCGGGCGGGGCGGCGGTGATGTCGAAGTAGGTGCCGCGGGCGGCGCGGTAGGCGTCCCAGTCGTCGGCGTGGATGACGATGGGGCGGTCGAGGTTGGCGTAGTCGAACATGATGGACGAGTAGTCCGTCAGCAGCGCGTCGGCCGCGAGGCACAGCTCCTCCACCCGCCCGTGCCCCGAGACATCGAGCACCCGCCCGCCGGAACTCACCATGTTCCCGATCCCGGCCTCGCCTCCGCCCACGCCCGGCGCGTGGAAGTAGTGCGGCCTGACCAGCAGGGTGAACCCGGGGCCCAGCGCGCGGGCCACCCGCTCCGCGTCCAGCCGCGGCACGGAGCGGCGCTGGTAGTCGCGGTGGGTCGGGGCATACAGCACGGCGACGCTGCCGGCGGGGATGCCGAACCGGGCGCGCAGCCGGGCCACATCGTCCTCGGTGGCGTGCTGGAAGACGTCGTCGCGTGGGGAGCCGTAGGGCAGCGTCGTGTAGCCGGAGGGGTAGACCCGCTCCCAGACCAGGGTGGTGTGGCGGTTGGCGGAGAGGCTGTAGTCCCAGCGGTCCACCCGCTCCAGCAGTTCGCCGAAGTCCATACCGCGGGCCGCGGCCGGGCGGTCCCGCAGATCCAGGCCCATGTGCTTGAGCGGGGTGCCGTGGTGGGTCTGGAGATGGATCTGACCGGGCCGCTTCCGCATCCGGGGCGTGAAGTTGACGTTGTTGACGAGGAAACGGGCGCGGGCCAGCGCGGTCCAGTACGCGGCCGAGCCGGGGTGCAGCAGGCGCACCCCGGGCGGCAGGGTGTGCGCGTACTCGGGCGTGGTGATCCAGGCCGTGCGCAGCCCCGGCGCCAGCTCGCGGACCTTCGCCTCGATGGCCGCGGGATGGCAGGCGTAGCCCCGGTGCCAGTACGCGGCGAACACGGCGAGCCGGGGATCGAGGGGCCGGCACAGCTGCATCCGATAGTGCAGCCACAACGCGATCGCGCGCAGCCGGGCGTACCCCACCAAGGCCAGGGCGAGGGCGCCCCGCCGCACCCGATCGGCGCCGCGCAGCAGCTGGAACGCCCGCCGGGCGCCCAGCCGCAGCAGCAGACACCGCCACCGGGCGCGGCCCGGCGGGGTGGCCGCCCCGTACGGCCGGTAGCGGCGGTGGTGCGCGCCCGCCCGGCGGAAGAACTCGCCCCGGGCCGCCACCGGCAGCCGGTCCGGCGCGGAGGCGATCACGCCGAGGTGGTCGAGCATCCGCTGGAACAGGGCAGGGCGCCAGTGGGCCAGCTCGGGCCGGGCGTCCAGAAACCGGAACACCCGGTCGTACTGGTCGAACACATCGAGGTGGTGACGGCTGGTGGTGCGCAGGATCCCGCCGCGCCGCCGCTGCCGGTAGTGGACGCACACCCGGTCCAGGACGGCGATGGACTCCGCGGTGAACAGCACCGGGAAGGTCCAGGGGGTGTCCTCGTAGAAGCCGGGCGGAAAGGCGAAGCCCTGCGCGCGGACGAAGTCCCGGCGGTACGCCTTGTTCCAGGCGACCATCAGCAGCCGCAACAGCTCCGGCCGCTGGTCGAGCCGGAAGACCTGCCGGACGCCCTCGGGGTCCCCCTCCCGGAGCAACTCGGCCCGGACGTTCCGCACCGCCTCACCCGTCCAGTCCACCCGCGCGTAGTCGAAGACCAGCACCTGCGGCTCGCCGGTCCGCACCAGCCGGTCGGCGATGGCGCGCAGCGAACCGGGGGCGAGGGTGTCATCGCCGTCGAGAAACACCAGATAGTCCCCGGTGGCCCGCCGGATCCCGGCGTTCCGGGCCCGCCCGAGCCCCGCGTTATCCGCCAGGTGCACGGCCCGCACCCGCGGATCCCGCTCGGCGGCCTCATCGATGATCGCGCCACAGGCGTCCGGGGAGTGGTCATCGACCGCGATCAGCTCGAGGTCCGCGAAGTCCTGCTCCAGCACGGACCGCAGACAGTCACTCAGGTACGGCTGGACCTTGTATGCGGGCACGATGACGCTGAACCGGGGCACGGCGCATCCCATCGGTCGACGCGGCACGGATGGTTTCTCACACCATCATCTGAACGCCCACCGAATGAGACGGCGCCATGGCGGGGCACCCCCGAAAAGACCCCCGTTCGGCCCAACGTCCGGCCTCTCAGCACCACCTGGAGGTACCCCATCTCCCCGTCCGCCGAGGCCGCCCGCGCCCTGCGCGACATCGAGCGGCGCCGCGACCAAGCCCGTGCCTCGGAGCGGGAGTCCCGCTGGGTCAGCGTCGTGTTCGGCGTCGCGATCTTCGTTCAAATGGCGGCACCCGACTTCGTCAGCGACGACGTGCGCTCCTGGATCTCCATGGCGATCGCCGCACTCTCCTTGGTGTACGTGGTGATGCTGCGGAACCCCCGGGGCGGCGCCCTCCTGGGCCGGCCCACCCGCGTGCGCAGGGACGAAATCTCCCCGCGCTTCATACGGCTGGCCCCACTGGTGATGGTCGCCGTGGCGGTGATCTGAAGGGCTACGTGGGCAAACGCCATCGAACATGGCTCGCGCTCACCACGGCCGGCCGGAACGCACTCGAAAGACGCGTGGCGCTGCTGACCGCGTCGTCGAGGAGTCACAGCGGGCCGCGGAGCGGCGCGACGCCTGATGAGCGGTCCCGTCGCGACGGCCGGCGCCGGACCGTCGTCGCCTTCTCCGGAAGGACAAGCTTCAGATGAGCCACTTCCCGTCGCGCATGATGAACCGGTCCGCGTGCTCGTTCAGCTGTCGCCACGTCTCGACGGTTCTCGGCACGAGCCGGTAGAACTCGTACTTCTCCATTTCACGAGGGTCCCAGCCCTGCTTTTTGACGTACTTGGCGTGCCATGAGTCGCGCAGCTCGCTGCCGGACACATGGTGTGCGGTGGCCGCGATCAGCACGACGTCACGGCTGTGCCCGAGCATGACGCGCACCGTTCCGTGTTCCACGATGTTGCGCGCGGTTGGATTCGACCTCGCTGTCGCCACCAGGAAACCCTCCCCGTCCCAGCTGAACGACAGTGGGACCAGTGTCGGGGCAGCGTTCGCGTCGGCTGACGCCACCCAGAGGTCGATGTCCTTCTCGAAGCGGTGCAGGGCGTCAGCTTTGCGCTGTTCTGCTGAACGGATCTCGGGCACTGTCCTTTACCTCGAATTCTTGTGCGATGTACCGTTATATGGGAACCGAAAGCTTGGTCAGCCGGTGTCAAGCGCACTGCGGATGCGCTCTGCCCGCACTGTGGATTCGGCGTCGTTGAACTCACTGAAAAGCCGGGCTGCCTCGAGCCGGTTCCCGTGAGCTTCTTCCGCGCTGCCGAGCGCGGCCAGCGTCGTCGCATACTCGTCCAGGGATATCGCCAACCGCCATTGGTCACCCAGTGTCCGGCAGATCGAGATGGCTTGACGATGGAAGGCGACAGCTTGCTCAGGCCTCCCCATTTCGCGGTAGGTGCTCCCGGTGTGGCTCAACGACTCGGCTTCCATCTCGTGCACCCCGTCGCGATAGAGGGTGGCGGCCCGGTGGAACGAGATGAGGGCATCTCGGTACCTGCGCGACACATACTGTGCCGGCCCGAGCGCCCCCAGCAGGGCTTGCCCCTCGCAATAGATGTTCGATGCCGCACGGGCTCTCTCGACGGCATCCTCGGCAGCCGCCAAGGCGTCGTCGACGCGGCCCGATCCCAGGTGCGCGGCAGCCGCGATGCGCAGCGCGCTGCTCTCCCTCGCCGGGCTGTTCAGGGTCCGGGCCTGTGCGAGGGTCGACAGCGCGATGTTGAGGGCGGCATCGTACTCACCGAGCCCCAGATGCGCGTCTGCGAGGTGTTGCAGGACCGCGGTCCGGCGCTCCGAGTCACCGATGTCCTCGAAGATTGTGATGGCTCTGCGGAGGAGGGGACGGCCTTCTTCGAACTGGTGCCGACGCAGGTGATACCTGGCGAAGTAGGTGAGCACCGAAGCCAGCCCGGCCTTGTCGTCGATCTCCTCGAAGATCGATGCCGCGAGTTCGTAGCAGGTGCGTGCCTCATCGAGCCGGTAAAACCCGTACTCAAGGATCACGGCGCGGTGGTGCAGCACCTCCGCCTCACCGAACCGGTCCAGGCCCCGCGCGCTGTTGAGAGCCATCGCGGTCAGCTCGAGCATGTCCTCACTCAGGCTGAAGTAGTCACCGAACCGATGCCGGGCGATGGAGAGCTTCCAGGTCAGCTCGTCCAATCCGGAGTGGTTTGCGTGCCGGATGACGAGACTGAGGTTCCTCCACTCCTCCTTGAACCAGCGCAACGCGTCCTCGTGCTCGGCGAGCGATACCAGCGCGTGGGTGACCTCGCCCGGGTCCGACAGCGGCGGTGGCCGACTGAATCCGACGGATGCGCTGGACGTGGAAGAAGCGGTGTGCAGATACCACGTCAGCACGCGCCTGAGGGCCGCGAGCCGGCTTTCCGGTGACTCCTCCCGGATCACCTCTTCCATGGCGTATGCGCGCAGCAGGTCGTGGAGCTGGTACCGCTCGTGAGTGGGCTGCTCCACAAGATGGGCGCCGACGAGGACATCGAGGAGGTACCGGGTCCTGTTGACAGGGAGCGCGACGAGCGCGGCAACGCACCGCAGGGAGAAGTTGGGCGTGGGGAGGACACCCAGCATCCGGAATGCCCAGGCCGCCTCCTGTGGTAAACCCCTGAATGACCAGGCGAAGACCGAACGCACGGCCTCCTGCTCGTCGCCGTCTTCCGTGGACAGCGCGAACCACAGCGAATATTTGTCGCGCAGGTCTTCTAGCAGAGCCGACAAGGGCATCCGAGGCCGGGCTGAGGCCCGTTCCGCCGCTATCCGCAAGGCAAGCGGAAGGCCCGCGCACAACGATGCCAGCTCGGAAAGCTCCTCGCTGGCGTCCTCTGAGCGGTACTCGGACATCGTCGATCGCAGGAGCTGCACGGCCTCCGTCTCCGGAAGCACTTCTACGGTTATCCGCCGTGCACCGACAAGGGCGACCAGGCCGGACAACATGGTGCGCGTCGTGATCACTACCACGGTGTGGGCCCCGCCGGGGAGTAGGGGGCGCACCTGTGAGGCGGTCGCGGCGTTGTCGAGCACGATGAGCATGTGCCTGTCCGCGACCAATGAACGATAGAGATTACTCCGGTTCTCCGCATCAACCGGAATGGCCGCCGGAGGGACGCCGAGCGCGCTCAAGAACCCTTCGAGCGCTTGCTCGGGTGCCACTGGCTCACCAGGGTCGTAGCCGCGGAGGTTCACATAGAGCTGTCCGTCGGGAAACCGGTCCTGTGCCCGGTGGGCCCAGCGCACCGCGAGCGATGTCTTGCCGACGCCCGGTTTCCCCACGATGACGTAGACGCTCCCGCCCGTGGGCTTTTCCCGGTCCGCGGCAATCAACGCGTCGAGCCGTTCGAGCTCGTGCTGCCGATTCACAAAGCCGTACACGTCCCAGGGAAGTTGGCGGGGAGCGAAACCCTGGTCCGGTGCGGCTCCGTGGAAATGCACCCCACCGCTGATGTTCCGTGCTTGGATGAGATCTCTCGCGCTGCCGGACATCTCCGATCGGGTGAGACCACGGGCCTTCTCGCTGTTCTCCTCTTCCTTATTGCTCATTGCGCACTCCCGGCAGCTTCTGCACATTCATCGCGGCCTTCATCGCACCGGATAGACACATCGGAACCCAACCTCGTTGTGCCTGTCGGTGATGAGGTCCTTCCCCCGGTAGAAGGTCGCCAAGCATGGTGGCGGAGAGCTCCACGCGCCGCCCCGCAGGACGTGGAAGGCATCCTTCCGGTGCATGAATTCGAACGGCCTGCGCCCCCTGAAGAACGGGTCCATGTCCTCCCTGGTGAAGAAGTTGGTGCGCGTCAACTCCCAAATGTTGCCGGACATCTGGACAGCGCCGTACGGGCTGGCTCCTTCCGGAAAGCTGTCGGCACTGAGCAGCGGCTCCTGGGGAATGCTCTCGGTGTTGGCCGTCACGAGCGTCTCTTCGAGTTCACGCGCGTCCGACACCGTGCGCCCGAACGCTCGCTCGACATAGTTGCACTGGTCCGGGAGAAAGTCGTTCCCCCACGGATAGACCCGCTCGTCGGTGCCCCGGGCCGTCTTTTCCCATTGGCTCTCGCTCGGCAGCGCTCCCCCGGCCCAGCGCGCGAAGGCCCAGGCGTCGTACCAGTCGATGCCGACGACCGGCAGGTCCGGACGATTGAACCTGCGGTCGTGCCAGTGGGCAGGTGTGTGGTCCTTGCCCGGATCCTGGTCCGGATGGTCGAACTCGGCACTCCCGGACACATCATCCAGGAATTCCGCGTACCGGGTGTTCGTCACCGCGAGACGATCGATGTAGAACTCCGGCAGATCGATTTCGTGGAGGACGCTGTCACTCTCGTCCATCTTGAATACGTTGTCGGGGCGCGGGAGGCCGCCCATGCGAAATGGCCCGGCAGGCACCCTTACGGCATCATCGTTGATTCGAGGGCGCCACATGGAATCGAGAAGGCGTCGGTGCCCCGCGAATACCGCATCCTCGATATTGCGTAATTCCCGGTGGTCACTTGACCCCAGAATGTTTCTCAGTGCCCTCTTCGTGAATGCCGCACCGCACCCGACCGGTTTTCCCTGGGCATTCGGATTGGTGAAATTGCTCGGCCAGCCCGTAATCCTGATAAGATCTTGGACGACGGGGAGCAGCCGGTGCTGTTCCGCCAGTTGGATGGCGGTGAAGGCAACCCAGTCAACCGGATCGTGCGTTGCCCTCTTGATCGCCGACACGGCGCGCGGGTCGCCGATATAGTGCTCGCTGAGCAGCTTCAGGCAGGCGGCTCGCACCGGCCAGTGTTCATGCTGCTCGGTCCAATCCAGGACTGTCGGCAACGCCTCGTCCGCGTCGCGGAGTACCCGCTCCCGTAAGAGCGGCAAGTCATCCGCTGATTGTCCTCGACCTTCAATGCCTGACACGGAGGAGTCCCCCATAGATCAATCCCACTTGCCTCCGCCCTTACCTCGTGACTCCAGCAGCCTTTCGAGTTCCCACATGTCGTCCGAGGTGACGTCAATATCGAAATCCATAGATCGACTCCCTGTTGCTTCCCGCCATCATGGAAACGATACTATGCGGTTACACTCCGCGTAAGGCTGGTTTACGTCGTGTGTACGCCCGCCGGACCGCCGCGTACGAGGGTCCGGCGGGGCCGGAATGACGACGCCGACCGGTTACTGGCTGGCTCAGGGGCGGTGGCCGGTCTTCAGGTCGCGTATGAACGCGGTCCAGGAGGCCGCCGCGACGACCAGCACCGGTCCATCGGTGCGCTTGCTGTCACGGACGGCGGCGACGCCGGGTATGCCGTCGGCCACCTCCACGCAGTTGCCACCCGCCTGATTGCTGTAGCTGCTCTTGCGCCACGCGGCGCCGTTCAGATCGGGACGGGACACTCGCTCCACGGTGGTTGCCCTCCATCACGGATCGGATCATGTCGAGTGACATGAGCGGGGGCAGAGACACCGCCCGCAGCCGATCGTAGGACAGCGCGTAGTGCTTCACATCCCGTGGTTCCTCGACGAGTTGACCGAAGTCAGCACCTTCTTTGTAGGCGACTTCGTCGTCGCCCGGCAGGGTCAGCAGGGTGAGGGACCCGCCCATTGCCTCGTGCCCGCCCTGGTCGAACGGCAGCACCTGCACGGTGATGCCCGGTTTGGCGGCTGCCTCCAGCAACCGGTACAACTGGGCTCGCATGACCGAGTGGCTACCGATCGGGCGTCGTAAAACCGCCTCGTCCAGGACCACCCATAACTCCGGCCGGTCCGGTGAACGGAGTCGGTCCTGCCGTCCGAGGCGAGCGGTGACGCGTTCTTCCAACTGCTGCTCGCCGCTGAGCAGGGGGTCGAGGCTCAGTACGGCTCGTGCGTAGTCCTTCGTCTGCAACAGGCCGGGCACTACTTGCGCGGCGTACTCACGAATGGACACTGCCCGCTCCGCGTAGGCCATGAACGCCCGCGACCAGTCCGGGAACGCCTCCCGGTAGACGTACGGCCACATGTCCACGAGCAGGCTGTCCGCCCCGAGCACCGTGTCGAGCGTCCGCGCCAGCTCGAACGTCGGTTTCGCCCCGGAGGCGCGCTCGATCTGGGTGATCCGGGTGCTGACCACATGCGTCCGCTCGCCCAGCTCGGCCTGGGTCAGACCGGCGGCCGTACGGAGTCTGCGGACCCGGGATCCGAAGAGGGCCGCCATCGATGAGCGGGGATCAACTTCTTTGACCAAAACATCACTTCCGTTCCTTACGACCTGAAAGGTAAGGCGTCATGGCCTTTCGAGCGTAGACCCGCACCGCGATCCTTGGGCACGGAACGTCACGATGCGCACACGGTGCGAATCGTACGGACAATCGATCGGACGGAAATGGACAACACCGTGCTGAAGACGACCACGGCGCCGGACCCCGAGCCCGAACTCCGGGAGCTCACCCAGCAGTTCCCCGCCATGCCGCGCGGGGCGCGTCTCGCGCGGCGGCTCGCGGTGCGGCGTATGGAGGAGTGGGGTTATCCGCCCGCGTCGGACGCGTCCTGCACGGTGGCCCTGCTGGTGGCGGAGCTGGCCTCGAACGCCGTACGGCACGGCCGCGTACCCGGGCGGGACTTCCGCCTCCGCCTCGCCTGCGTAGCCGCCACGCGGACGATCCGCATCGAGGTGTCGGACGCTCGCGAGGACCACCTCCCGGCCATTCCATCGGCGCTGACGGCCGATGACGAATCGGGCCGTGGGCTCCTCCTGGTAGATCTGCTGGCCATCCGCTGGGGGACGACGCCTCGTATCCCCGTCGGTAAGACGGTGTGGGCGGAGTGCGGCGCGCCGTGAGGTGAAAAGGGGCGGCCCGGCGCCCTCTGAAGGGGTGCCGGGCCGCCTGCCGTCGCGGGGTGCGTTTACTTCACCGCGCCCGCCATGACGCCCGCCACGAACTGGCGCTGGAAGGCGAAGAAGACCGCCAGCGGGATCAGCATCGAGACGAAGGCGCCGGGGCCGAGGATGTCGATGTTGTTGCCGAACTGCCGGACCTGCTGCTGGAGCGCGACCGTGATCGGCGGGTTGCCGCTGTCCGCGAAGATCAGGGCGACCAGCATGTCGTTCCAGACCCACAGGAACTGGAAGATGCCCAGCGAGGCGATGGCCGGGCCGCCCAGGGGCATCACCACGCGCACGAAGAGCCGCAGCTCGCCCGCGCCGTCCAGGCGGGCCGCCTCCAGGAGCTCACGGGGGATCTCCGCGAAGAAGTTCCGCAGCAGGAAGATGGCGAAGGGCAGACCGAAGGCGGTGTGGAAGAGCACCACGCCCGTGGTGGTCTGGAAGATGCCGACCTCGCCGAAGAGCTTGGCCACCGGGATCAGCGCGACCTGGACCGGGACCACCAGCAGGCCGACCACGACGAGGAACCACCAGTCGCGGCCGGGGAACTCCATCCAGGCGAAGGCGTAGCCGGCCAGTGCGCCGATCACCACGACCAGCAGAGTGGCCGGGACGGTGATCGCGAGCGTGGTCCAGAGGGAGTCGGTGATCTGCTGGTTGCTCAGCAGATTGTCGTAGCCGCTGAAGGTGAGCTGTCCGGGGTCGGTGAAGACCTTCCACCACCCCGAGAGGTCCACCTGCGCCGGGTCGCGCAGCGAGGACAGCAGCAGTCCGGCGGTCGGCATCAGCCACAGCAGGCCGATCAGGATGAGGACGACCCGCAGTGCCCCGCCGCCGGCCCGGGCGGCGATCCGCGCGACCGGGGACTGCTTCGCCTGTACGACCGTGTCCGCGCTGGTCATCGGCGGCTCTCCCTTCGGATCCGGCGGATGTTGATGATCATGACGGGCAGCACCAGCAACAGCAGCAGCACGGCGATGGCGCTGCCGAGGCCCTGGTTGACATCGGTGCCGAAGGACGACTGGAAGAGCTGGAGCGCCAGCACATTGGCGTCGTCCTGCGAGGGGCCCGGCGCGATGATGTAGACCAGGTCGAAGATCTTCATCACGTTGATCATCAGTGTGACGACGACGACCGAGAGCACCGGTGCCAGCATCGGCACCGTGATCCGCCGGAAGACCTGCCACTCGTTGGCGCCGTCCATCCGCGCGGCCTCCATCAGCTCACGCGGCACCCCCGCGAGCCCCGCCGCGATCAGCACCATCGCGAAACCGGCCCAGATCCAGACGTACGAGCCGATGATGGCCGGGGTGACGATGGACGGGCCGAGCCAGTCCACGCCGTTGTACGGCTCGGAGAAGTTCCAGGCGGGCAGCCGTAGTTGGGCGCCCTCGGCCTTGGCGGGCAGGGTGTACGTACCGTCCGCCGCCGATGTCGTCCGGGCGACGACCTTGCCGTCCTTGACCGCCTCGATCTTGACGTCGGCCATGGCCTTCTCGCCCTTGTCGATGGCGCCCTGCTCGCCACCGCCGCCCTTGGTGAAGTCGAACCAGACGGTGCCGGTCACCTTCCCGGACTCGGGCCCGGCGGCCGTGGCGTCCTGCGCCCCGCTGATGTCACCGCGCTTGGCCGCGACCAGCGGAATCGAGGCGGGGTCACCGGCGCGGACGGTGTCCTTGGTGGTGAACGAGCCGTTCGAGGACTCGTCCAGCCCGGCGGTGGGGCGCGGATGGGCGCCGGGGAACGGCGGCGACTCGCTGAAGGAGTCGTGCACGCTCACCCACATGGCGTTGGCCACGCCCTTGTCCGGGTCCTGCTCGTAGACCAGCCGGAAGATGATGCCCGCCGCCAGCATCGAGATCGCCATCGGCATGAAGACGATCAGTTTGAAGGCGGTGGCCCAGCGCACCCGTTCGGTGAGCACGGCGAAGATCAGGCCCAGGGCGGTGGAGACGGTCGGGGCCAGGATCAGCCAGATGATGTTGTTCTTGATCGCCGTCTTGGTGGCGTCGTCGGAGAACATCTCCTGGTAGTTGTCCAGGCCGACGAAGCCGTTGCCCGAGGCGTCGAAGAAGCTCCGGTAGACGGAGTAGCCGATCGGATAGACGACGAGCGCCCCGAGCAGCACCAGGGCGGGCAGCAGAAACACCGCCACCAGCCAGGGCCGGGTGCCCATGAGGCTCTTCTGCTTCTTCGCGCCCGGCCGTTTGGCCGGTGGGGCGGACGATGCCCGGCCAGGCGTGGCCGCGCCGTCCGCTGTCGCGGTCGACATGATGTGGTTCTCCCGGTCGAGTCGTCAGTTCTTGTACGCCTTGGCGGCATCCGCTTCCAACTGGCGCTGGATGCCTTCGACATTCCTCGGGTTCTTGAGGAAGTCCTGGAGCGCTTTCCATTCGCCCTGGGCCGGCTTGCCACCGAAGGAGGCGGGAGCCTGGTCGGACATGTCGAACCGGAAGTCATTGCCCGCCGCGATCAGCGCCTGTGCGATCTTGCGCATGGAAGCATTGGGATAGGCGCTGAGCTTGACGTTCTTGTTCGCCGAGATGAACCCGCCGGACTGGGCCCAGATGGTCCCGGCGTCGGGCGAGGCGAGGAAGGTGAGCAGCGCCTGCGCGGCCTTGCTGTTCTTCAGCGCCACGCCGACGTCGCCGCCGGTCACCACCGGCTCCTTGTCGCCCACCGCGGGGAACGGGAACACCTTCGCGTCCTGGTCGAGCTCGGCGCCCGCGTCGGCCACGTTGGCGGCGACGAAGTCGGCCTCGAAGACCATGCCCGCGTCCGGCTCCGCCTTGTTGCCGAACGCCTTGGTGACGGAGTCCGGGAACGCGGTCTGGAGCGCACCGCCCCGGCCGCCCGCGACCAGGCCCTTGCTGCCCCACAGATCGGCGAGCGTCTCGAGCGCCTTCTTCACCGAGGGATCGGTCCACTTGATCTTGTGCTGGGCGAGCTGGTCGTACTTCTCCGGGCCCGCCTGGGAGAGATAGACGTTCTCGAACCAGTCGGTGAGCGTCCAGCCGTCCTGGCCGCCGATCGCGACCGCGTCGGTGCCGGAGTCGGAGATCAGCTGGGCCTGCTCCAGGAACTCCTTCCACGTCTTCGGCACCTTGGCGCCCGCGTAGTCGAACGCGGAAGTGTTGTACCAGAGCAGGGATTTGTTGCTCGCCTTGAAATACACCCCGTAGGGCTTGCCCTGGTACGAGCCGAGGTCCTGCCAGCCCTTGGCGAAGTTCTTGGCCAACTCGGCACTGGCGTCGGCGTTCAGCGGTTTGGCCCAGCCCTTCTGCGCGAACTCGCGCATGACGCCGACCTGTCCGACCATCGCGACATCCGGCGGAGCGCCGCCCGCGATCTTCGAGCCGACGAAGCCGGCCATGTCGTCGCCGCTGGGTACGAAGGAGACCTTGGCCCCCGTGCGTTTCTCGAACTCCTTGAGCACCTTGGTGAAGTTCTCCTGCTCGGTGCCCGTCCAGACCGCGGTGACCTGGAGTTTTTGCCCTTTGAGATTCGGTAGTTTCACGGTGTTCGGCGGGGGGCCGCCGCTCACCGTGTCCTGGTCGTCACCGCCGCAGCCCGCGGCGGTGAGCATGAGCCCTCCCGCCGCCAGCAGGGCTACCGCGGTTCGTGTCGAACGCTTCATAGGAAGCGGTACGTGCATTCCCCGTGTTCCCTCCGATGCTGACCGCCCCCGTGCGGCCCGTGTCCCGTGCGAGTAGTCCTACGCCCCGTCACCGAACGTGGCAACACTGTGTCCGGCGTTCACTCACGGATCGTGATCGGGCCGTGATGAACGATCATCCGAGACCGGGGCAGGTGGGGCACACGGGAGGATGGGCAGAAACAGTTCTGAAAGCCGGTCAGGAACGATGTGATCGTTGAGAAACGGGCGGGGAACGGGCGGCGAACCGCCGGTAACGGGCAGGGTCGGTCGAGGGCGGTCGGTGACGGTCAGATCAGGGCGGGTGCGGAGGGCGCGTCCGCCGACTGCGCGGCGCGCTGGAGCGCACTGGCGAGAAGTGCCAGGTCGGTGGGGCCGTTGCCCAGCTCGCGCAGCGGCCGGCGGGTGGGCGGATCGCCCATGCGCCGCCATTCGAGCGGTACGACGGTGGGCCGCTGTGTCGCGGTGCGCGGTATCCGTCCGGTCACCCGGCCCGCCTGAAACGGAGTCTCGACTACATCATCCGGGCGCAGCAGCCGCCCGCGGCCCGGAGTCGGTTCGCCGCCCGGGGCGGCTGCGGTGGTCGAGGCGGATGTGACCGAGCGTGTCGATATGCCGGGGGATGTGCCGGGCCTTTCGGGCTCGCCGGGGTGTGCGGGGCGTGTGGGGTGTGCGGGAGCCGCGGATGCCGCGGAACCCGTGGCGTTCAACGGGCGCGGGTCCAGGGTGATCCGCAGCTCGGCCCGCTCGACGGCCACCGTGTCCGCCGTACGGTCCGGGCGGCCGGACGCCACGACCAGATGCACCCCGAGGCTTGCGCCGTCACGGGCGATCGCCTCCAGGGCGCGGACGACCGAACCGGCCGCCGGGCGGCCGGGACTGCCGAGGGCCGGGGCCACCAGCGCGTCGAAGTCGTCGACGAGCACGACGAGACGGGGGAGGAGCGAGCGGGGGCGGACGGCCGCCGGGCTCGCGGTGCGCTGGGCGCGCAGATTGAGCGTGTGGAGGGTGTCGCTTGGCGGCGGGTCGATATCGCCGGGTGGGCGGGGCGCGACCACGCGGGCGGCACCGGCCGCACCGGCCGTACTGGTCGCACCGGCCGCACCGGCCGCACCGGTCGCGGTCGCACCGGCCGTACCGGAGGCGGGTGCGCCCGGGGCGCCGCTCGGCTGGGCGGCCCCGCCGCCCTCGCCACCGCCGCGGTGGGGCCGGGTGTGCCAGTCGGTGAAGTCCTGCCCCTCCAGCAGCTCGGCGCGGCGCTTGAGCTCCGAGCTGAGCGCCTGCGCGAACTCCCGCATCCGCACGGGGTCGGTGGCCGCCAGATGCGTCGAGACATGCGGCAGGTCCGTGCACACCTGGAGCCCCTCGCCCGCCCCGGCTCCGGCCCCGTCGACGAGAATGAGCTCGAGCCGGTCCGGCCGTTCGGCGGCCGCGAGCGACGCGGCGAACGAACGCAGCAGCTCCGTCTTACCGGTGCCCGCCGAGCCGTCGATCACCGCGTGCGGACCGTCGGCGGCCAGATCGACCGCGAGCGGGCCGCGCGGCCCGGCGCCGAGCACCGCCAGCGCCCGGCCGCCCGGCGGGGCCTCGTCCGCCGCGACCGCCCAACGGGCCATCAGCGACGCGGGGGTGGCCCGCGCCAGGCCCAACTCGTCCAGCAGCCGCGCCGAGTCGGGCAGCGGGACGGTGGGCGGGCCGCCGGAACCGCCGAACGCGCCGTCCTGCGCGGAGGCGGCCGGGCGCAGGGGCGCGAGCGCCCGCGCGAACCGCTCGGCCCACGCCGCCGACACCGCGTCCACGGTCACGGTCGTGGTGGCGTCGGTCGCCCCGGTGACCCCGGTGACCCCGGTGACCGCGGTGACCGCGGTGACCCCGGTGACCCCGGTGACCGCGGTGGTGCCGGACGCCGCCCCGTCCCTCTGGACGACCTGGAGCCCCGTGGCCACATCGCCGCTCAGCACGGCCGCCACCCCGCACGCCGCGAAGGCCGCGGACGCGGAGCACGCGGCCTCATAGCTCATCGGCAGCGGGGACGTGGGCGACGCGGCGGGCGCCTCGGCCAGACAGAGCAGATGGATTCCGGCCGCCGGGCCGCTCACCGCCAGCCGGGCGAGCGTGTCGTGCAGCGCGGGCTGACCGGGGGCGCCGTCCACGATCACCACCGTGTACGGCCCGAAGTGGCGAGCCGCCGCGGACGCCGCGGCGGCCGGGGAGGCGCTCGCCCAGCCGGGGCCCAGCGGCCCGGCCTCCAGCCGCCGGGTCAGCTCCTCCGTACGGGCCGTGGCCTGCTCCAGGTCATACGCGAGCAGCAGCCGGCAATCCTGCCCGCGCAACGGCTGGAGCTGCGGCAGCCAGCCGAGCCACGACCACTCCGCCAGCCGCTCCTCGCCACTGATCAGCACGATCTCCAGCGCGGCCGGTGAGTGCAGGGCCGCCAACTGCGCCACGACGGACCGGGCGAGCCCCGCCACCCGCGCCCGCGGCCCCGCCAGCCCCAGCGATCCGCACCGCCGCAGATCGACGGTCACGGGCGCGGCGGGCAGCGGCGCGCCCTCCGCCGTCAGCTGGTCGGCCGAGCCTAGCCGCACGGTAAGCGCGTCCGGATGGCCCTGGGCCCGCTCCCACAGCCGGGAGCCCGGCCCCAGCGCCGTCATCAGCACGGTGGCCGGATCCGGCCACCGCCGCTGCGAAGCCTCCGCCTCCGCGGCCGCCCGCGCCGCCGCGCCCTGGTCCTGTCTCGCCCCGGCCCGCTCGGCCGACTTCCCCCCGGCCAACTGCCGTACCCAGGCCCCTATCCCCCGCCGCCGCGCCTGCGCCCCCGGCGCGTCCAGCGCATACCCCCCGGCATGCGTACTATCCGCCGCCCCCCGCAGCCCGGCGCCACCAGCCGCCGCGCCCTTACCGCCGCGCTGCCCGGCGCCGCCAGCGCCCGTGCCCTTGCCGCCGCGGCGCTGCTCGGCGCCGCTAGCCGCCGCTCCTTTGCCGTCGTTGCGCTGCTCGGCGCCGCCGTATCCCGCGCTTCCGTCCTGCGGACGCCCGCCGCGTGGGTCGAAGTCGGCGGGAGCCGCGCCATGGCCCGTCGCGTAGCCGGGGTCGGCCGAGCCGCGGCCGCCGCGCGGCCCGGCGCCCGGTCGGCCGCCGGGGGAGGGGGCGCGCTGGTCGGGGACGGCGGCCGGGCCGCCGTAAGGCGACCGGTCGTAGTCCGCGTCGGCAGGCTGACCGCCGGTGGAGGTCCCCCGCGGGCTCTCCTGGCCGCGCCCTTGGCCGTACGAATGACCGCCGCGCGGGGCGTCGCCGTAGGCCGCCTCGCCCTCGCCCTGTCGGCCGGGGTCCGCGCCCGTACCGCAGTAAGGGCCGCCACTGGGGCCCACCGGGTTGCCGGAGGCACCACGGGATGTGGGCCGGTGGTGCGGGGCGGTGTCCGGGTGCCGACTGCCGGTCGGCCGGGCCCATTGCCCCGGCTGCCCGCCGGGGCCGGTGCCCGACTGATCCTGGTCGGCCCGCGCGGGCTGCCCCGCCGGGCCGTGTCCGGCGGCTCCGGCCCGGGGGGCGCGCTCACCGCGCCGGGTGGGAGTGGTGGACGGATCGTCGTACGGCTGGCCGCCCGGGGCCGAGGCCCCCTGCGGGTCGTGGTCGCGTCCGCCCGTGCCGCCGTGCCCTTCCCCGTACGGTCGCTCGCTGTGGCGGGCGGGGTCTTCGGCGCCGTAGGCCGAGCCGCCGGGGCTTCCCGAGCCGCCTGTCGCCCTGTGGTTGGCCTGTCCGCCTTGGCCCTCGTGGCGGGGCCCCTGCGGGCGGTGGCCGCTTGTGCCCGTGTCGTCGTGTGCTTGGCCGTATGGCCGCTCGCTGCGGCCACTGGTGTCTTCGGTGCCGTATGGCGTGCTGCCGGGGCTTCCCGGGCCGCCGGGGTTCCGGCCGCCTGTCGGCCAGTGGTCGGTCTGTCCGCCTCGGTCTTCGTAGTGGGGCCCCTGCGGGCGGTGGCCGCTGGCGCCCGCGCCGCCGTGTGCGCCGGTCGCGCCGCCGGGTGCTTCGCCGCGCGGGCGCCCGTCGCGGCCGCTGGCGCCTTCGGTGCCGTAAGGCGAGCCGGCGGGGCTCCCCGGGCCGCCGGTCGGCCAACGGTCGGCCTGTCCGTCCCGGTCCTCGTGGCGAGACCCACGACCGCTCGCACCGCCGCGCGTCCCAGGCGTCCCGCTCGCACCGCCGTCATGACCGGACCCGCGACCGCCCGCGCCGCCGTGCGTCCCAGCCGTGCCGCTGTACGTCCCGCTCGCACCGCCTCCGTGACCGGACCCGCGACCGTCCGCGCCGCCGCGCGTCCCCGTGGCGGCTCCCTCGTCGGGGTGGCGGCCGTCGTCGCCCGGGTGGGCATGGGCGCCGGTGCCCGAGCCTTCGTCGTACGTCCCGGGCGCTCTGCGCGCCCCGGGCGCGGGGTGAGACTCCTCACCCGGCTGGGCGACGCGCGTCCAGCCCGTGCCGGGGTGGCGGGCGGGGGGTGTCCAGGTGCCCTGGGCCGTGTGGGTGGGCGGGGACTGGGGGGCGCCCGTCCAGGTGCCCTCCGCGTGGGTGGGGTGGTCCCCGGCCGGGGTCACGCGGAGGTGGCCCTCTCCGTCCGGGTGGACCGGAAGGCGAGCGGGGGCCGACGGGAGCGCGGACATGGCGGCGGACGGGACGCGCAGCCGCAGCGCGGACTCGCCGATCCGCAGCAGCACCCCCGGCTCCAGGGGCACCGGCTGGGGGCCGACGGGGACGCCGTCGGCCGCGGTGCCGTTGGTCGAGCCGAGGTCGGCGATGGTCACGCGGCCGTCCTCGGCGACCGTGACCGCGCAGTGCAGCCGGGAGACGTCGGGGTCGTCCAGGGGGACGTCCGCGTCGGCGGAGCGGCCGATGCGGACCTGGCCGCCGTGCAGCAGGTGGACGCCGCCCGCGTCTGGCCCCGCGACCACGTCCAGATGGACCGTGGCGTCGGCCACGGCGGTCTCGGGGAGGCCGGGGTAGCCGGGGTAGTGGCCGGAGTCGGGGTCGGCCGGGCCGTGCAGGGAGAGCACCGCGCCGTCCACCAGCGGCGGCTCGCCGAGCGCGCAGCGCTGTGGATCCAGCCGCTCGCCCCCCGCGTACAGCACCACCGCGCCGCCGCTGCCGCCCCCCGCCTCGTAACCGGCCGCGGCGACCACGTCGGCGAGGCCGCCGGCCACCGCGGCGAGGGCCGTGCCGGGGGGTGCCGTGACCACGACGTCCACCGCGCCCATGAGGGCATGCGGCCCGGACGCGGGCGCAGGATGGTGGCCGGAACGGCCCGGGTGGGCGCTGCGCGGCCCGAGGACGGTCAGCCGAATCTGCATCGCCGTCAACGGTCCCTTCTGTCCGGGGGGCCGGGCAGGGGTGCCGACCCCCACCACCACCCCCAGGCCCTTCGGCACGTACAGGTCCGTACGGGGTCGTACGAGTCACGGAGCGTGAGCCTCCCGGCGCTCGGCGCTTCCGTGCTGTCTGCATCCTCGCACCTGCCACCGACACTTCGCCCGCCGCCCGCCGTTACATGATCTTGATTGGTCGGCTAGTCGGCCGAAAGTGGCTGATTGCGACCGGAACGGCCACCCTTGAGACGCTCGGGGGCGCCCGATGGAGCGGCCATTGAGCGGCGATCGAGCGCCCCGGACCGCCGGTGGCAACCATCTGCCCGGATCACACGTCTTCCCCCGCGCCGGAGCGGTGTCCGGACCGGTGTCCGGGTCCGTGTCCGGACCGGTGTCCGGGTCCGCCGGGGCCGGTTGTCCGGAACCCGTGTCCGATCCCGTGTTCGACCCCCTGCCCGAGCCCTCGTGTGGTGATCGGATAGGGCTCGCCGTGCGTCGCCATTACAGTGGGGCGGACGAGTACCAAAAGGCAGCGACCAACAGCAGACCATCCAGCAGACCATCGCAGTCCACCGATGTAAGACCACGATCAGGGAGCGCATGACGTGCGGCCGGTAGGCAGCAAATACCTGCTCGAGGAGCCGCTCGGGCGCGGAGCCACGGGCACCGTCTGGCGAGCCCGCCAGACCACGCCGGCGGGGGCCGAGGCCGCCGTGGCCGGGCAGCCCGGCGAGACCGTCGCGATCAAGGTCCTCAAGGAGGAGCTCGCGAACGACGCGGACATCGTGATGCGCTTTCTCCGCGAGCGCTCGGTGCTGCTCCGGCTCACCCACCCCAATATCGTCCGCACCCGTGACCTGGTGGTCGAGGGCGATCTGCTGGCCCTGGTCATGGACCTGATCGACGGCCCGGATCTGCACAACTACCTGCGCAGCAACGGCCCGTTCACCCCCGTCGCCGCCTCCCTCCTCACCGCGCAGATCGCCGACGCGCTCGCCGCCAGCCACGCCGACGGCGTGGTGCACCGCGATCTGAAGCCCGCCAACGTGCTGCTCGCGGGCACCGGCGAGGGCCAGGAGATGCACCCGATGCTGACCGACTTCGGCATCGCGCGCCTCGCCGACTCGCCCGGCCTCACCCGCACCCAGGAGTTCGTCGGCACCCCCGCCTATGTGGCGCCGGAGTCCGCCGAGGGCCGTCCGCAGACCTCCGCGGTGGACATCTACGGCGCGGGCATCATGCTCTACGAGCTGGTCACCGGCCGTCCGCCGTTCGCCGGCAACACCGCACTCGAGGTGCTCCACCGCCACCTCAGCGAGGAGCCGCGCCGCCCCTCGACCGTGCCCGAGCCGCTGTGGACGGTGATAGAGCGCTGTCTGCGCAAGCGGCCCGAGGAGCGCCCCAGCGCCGAGAACCTCGCCCGTGGGCTGCGCGTGGTCGCCGCGGGTGTCGGGGTGCACGCCTCGGCCGCGCAGGCCGAGGAGGCGCTCGGCGTGGCCGCGCTGCTCGCCCCGGACCCGGCGCCCGCCCCGGTCCCGGACACCGCGCCCGCGGGCTCGGCCGAGCCCACGCAGGTGCTGCCCACGAACGCACCGGCGGGCTCCCCCTCGTACGACCCGGCCGCGGCCACCAATGTGATGCCGACCGCCGGGGCGAACGCCGACCCCACCCAGGTGCTGCCCAGCGGCTCCGGACCGGCCGGAGGCGCCGATCCGACGCGCGCCATGCCGCCCGTGCCGCCCGGTGGTCCGGGCCAGGACGATCCGCACCCCTGGCAGAACCAGCTGCGCGCGGCCCGCGACCGCAACGAGCAGACCCAGGTCCAGTACCTCGACCCCAGCCAGGACCCGCTGCGCCGCCGCCCCCATCGCCCCGCGCCCCAGCAGTACCAGCAGCCGCAGCAGTCGCAGCAGCCCCAGCAGCCGCCCCAGCGCCAGCGGGGCCGCCAGCAGCCGCCGCCGTACGCCCAGCAGCAGCCGCAGCAGTACGCCCCGGCGCCGCACCACCCCCAGCAGCCCCAGCCGCAGCGCTACGCCCCGCCGCCGCAGCAGCCGGAGCCGCGCCGCGAGCCCCGCCAGCGGGGCTCCAACCCCAACCGGATGAAGATCCCGGGGCTGGGGTGCCTCAAGGGCTGTCTGTTCGTGATCGTGGTCCTGGTCATCGGCTCCTGGCTGGTCTGGGAGCTGACCCCGCTCAAGGACTGGGTCGCCGAGGGCAAGGGCTACTGGGACGCGGTCTCGGGCTGGGCCAAGGACGTCGGGCAGTGGATCGAGGACCTGGGCGGGCCCAGCAGCTGATCCGCCCCGGCGCGGGCCCGGTCCCTGTCCCGGTTCCCGGTCCCCCTCCTGGCCCGTTTCCCGGCCGGTCGCCGACCCCGCTCTTCGGCCGGCCCCCGCCCCGTTCCCCGGCCGGTCGCCGCCTCCGTACCTCCGTCTCCGGTGATTTGTCGACATCCGAAGGGTGTTTTCCGCCGCAGAAGTGACAGTTGGCGTTGTCTGGTGCACCCAACGCGCCAGTAGCCGCGTAGCTTTGTCGCCAACGTGCCCCCCTTGTCGGAGGATTCGGAGCAGTCTTGTCACGGAAGATCGGCAGTCGGTACACCGCGCATCAGCTCCTGGGGCGCGGCAGCGCCGGCACGGTGTGGCTGGGCGAGGGGCCCGAGGGACCCGTCGCCATCAAGCTCCTGCGCGAGGACCTCTCCTCCGACCAAGAGCTCGTGGAGCGCTTCGTGCAGGAGCGCACCGCACTGCTCGGCCTCGACCACCCCCGGGTGGTCGGGGTGCGCGACCTGGTGGTCGACGGCAATGACCTCGCGCTGGTCATGGACCTGATCCGCGGTACGGATCTGCGCACCCGCCTGGACCGCGAGAGCCGGCTCGCCCCCGAGGCCGCCGTCGCGATCGCCGTGGACGTCGCCGACGCGCTGGCCGCCGCCCATGCCGCCGGGGTCGTCCACCGCGACGTCAAGCCGGAGAACGTGCTGCTGGACATGCAGGGCCCGCTCGGCCCCGGCGGTGCGCACCCCGCCCTGCTCACCGACTTCGGCATCGCCCGCCTGGTCGACGAGCCGACCCCGATCCGCGCCCAGCCGGCCCGCGACCGGCAGTCGTCCCAGGGCCGCTCGCCGAACCCGCGCAGTGTGATCGGCACCCCGGATTATCTCGCCCCCGAGATCGTCGAGGGGCTGCCGCCCCGGGCCAGCGTGGATGTGTACGCCCTCGCGACGGTCCTCTACGAGATGCTGGCCGGTTTCACGCCCTTCGGCGGTGGCCACCCGGGCGCGATCCTGCGCCGCCATGTGACCGAGACCGTGGCGCCGCTGCCCGGGATCCCCGACGAGCTGTGGCAGCTGCTCCTCCAGTGCCTCGCCAAGGCGCCCGCCTCCCGACTGCGCGCCTCGGAGCTGGCCACCCGGCTGCGCGAGGTGCTGCCCGGTCTGGCCGGCTATCCGCCGCTGGACATCGACGAGCCCGATGAGCAGCAGGAGGCTGAGCGCGAGGGCGCGGAGGCCGAGACCCCGCGCCGCGGTGTCTCCGTCCCCGCCGCCGGGCCCGGCTCCGGCCCGGTACACACGACCCCGCGGCGGCGCGGCGCGGTGCCGCTGGTCCCCGGCGCGGTGCCGGACTCCAGCCGCGAGACCCACACCAGCATGCGGGTGCCCAGCGCGGACGAGCTCGCGGGCGGCGCCCATGGCACCGCCCGCGCCCCCCGGGTGCACGGCCAGCGCCGGGCGGGCTCGGCCCGTAATCCCGCGGTCGCGGGCGCGCTGCGCCGCCGCCGGCTGAAGGTGGCCGCGGTCACCGTGGCCGCCCTGGTCGCGGTGGGGCTCGGCGGATGGCTCGTGGCGGGCGGTGACGACGACGGGGACCCGCCCAGAGACGGCGGGCACTCGGCCTCCCAGGACCCCGGTACGCCATGACCGGGGACGGTCAGTCTTCCGCAGCGGTTACGCTGGTCCCGTGGCAGTCGTCGATGTATCCGAAGAGCTGAAGTCCCTCTCCTCGACCATGGGGTCGATCGAGGCCGTCCTGGACCTCGACAGGATGAGGGCCGACATCGCCGTGCTCGAGGAGCAGGCGGCGGCCCCGTCTCTCTGGGACGACCCGGAGAACGCGCAGAAGGTCACCAGCAAGCTCTCCTATCTCCAGGGGCAGCTGCGCCGGACCGAGGAGCTGCGCGGCCGGATCGACGATCTCGAGGTGCTGTTCGAGCTCGCCGACGCCGAGGGCGACGAGGACACGCGCGTCGAGGCCGAGGCCGAGCTGGAGGCCGTGCGCAAGGCGGTCGACGAGATGGAGGTGCGCACCCTCCTGTCCGGTGAGTACGACGCCCGTGAGGCGGTTGTGAACATCCGCGCAGAGGCGGGCGGGGTGGACGCCGCCGACTTCGCCGAGCAGCTCCAGCGGATGTATCTGCGCTGGGCCGAGCGCCACGGCTACAAGACCGAGATCTACGAGACGTCGTACGCGGAGGAGGCCGGCATCAAGTCGACCACCTTCGCCGTGCAGACCCCGTACGCCTACGGGACGCTCTCCGTCGAGCAGGGCACCCACCGCCTGGTGCGGATCTCGCCGTTCGACAACCAGGGCCGCCGCCAGACCTCCTTCGCGGGTGTCGAGGTGCTGCCGGTCGTCGAGCAGACCGACCACATCGAGATCGACGAGTCCGAGCTGCGCGTCGATGTCTACCGCTCCTCGGGCCCCGGCGGCCAGGGGGTCAACACCACGGACTCCGCGGTGCGGTTGACCCACATCCCCACCGGCATCGTCGTCTCCTGTCAGAACGAGCGCTCGCAGATCCAGAACAAGGCGACCGCGATGAACGTCCTCCAGGCCAAGCTGCTCGAGCGGCGCCGCCAGGAGGAGCAGGCCAAGATGGACGCGCTCAAGGGCGACGGCGGCAATTCCTGGGGTAACCAGATGCGTTCGTACGTCCTGCACCCGTACCAGATGGTCAAGGACCTGCGCACCGAGTTCGAGGTCGGCAATCCGCAGGCGGTGCTCGATGGTGAGCTCGACGGCTTCCTCGAAGCGGGGATCCGCTGGCGCAAGCAGCAGGAGAAGTAACTCAACCGTGCGGATCCCCTGCGAGAGGAACGATAAGCGCAGCCTCGAAGCGGGGATCCGTTGGCGTAAGCAGCAGGAGAAGTAAGCCTCCCGATCGCCCCAACCGGCCGCGCACACCGCGGTTTTGGTCACAGTCCTGTACCCATGCATGCGGCAAGCGCTTCCATAGCGGACATCTCGCATGCAATGGCCTTGACGGTGATCTGAAAACTGGGAAGGCTGACGCGCGGCATGCGTATGACTGGGGCGCGTGTTGAGCGGGGGCCGGCGGACCGCCTCGGAGGGATAGGGGCCCGCGGAGACTGAGACACCCCGAGCCGTTGCCCCGTGCATAGCTGCTCCATTGACGAGTACAGCTACTGGGGGTAGCAGGCAGATGACGAAGAAGACGCGGCTGCGCGTCGCGCGTATAGCGGCCGGCGCGGTGATCGCCGCCGGCGCGTCGCTCACCGCCGCCGGCGCCGCATCGGCTGTTGGTGTCGATGTCGGTATCGGCGGTGTGAACGTTTCGGCCGACGCGAACGAGAAGGGCCTGAAGGTCGGCGTCGGCATCGGCAACGGTCACGGCAAGCCGACCGACGAGCCGACCGATGAGCCGACGTCGATCCCGACGGAGCCCACCGAGGAGCCCACCGAGCCGCCGACCGACGAGCCCACCGAGCCGCCGACCGACGAGCCGACCGAGCCGCCCACGGACGAGCCCACCCAGCCGCCGACGGACGAGCCGACCGAGCCGCCGACGGACGAGCCGACCGAGCCGCCGACGGACGAGCCCACTCAGCCGCCGACCGGTGAGCCGACCGACGAGCCGACGGACGAGCCCACCGGTGAGCCGAGCTCGCCCGGCCAGGGTGGCGGCAGCGGTGGTGGTGGCGACGACAGCACCTGCACGGTGGACGTCGACAGCACCAACTGCGACGACAACACCGGCACCGACAACGTCGGCTCCAAGCCGGTGGAGCAGGGCAAGGCCAAGGAGCAGCTGGCTGAGACCGGTGCCTCCGAGACCACGTTCCTGCTGGTCGGCGCCGCCACGATGATCGCCGGCGGTATTGGCTTCCGCTTTGTGCCGCGTCTGGTGAACCGCAACAACGTGGCCTGATCGCGAGCCCTACGCACGGTAAGGGGCCCGGAGCGCTTCGGCGCTCCGGGCCCCTTGTGCGTATGTCCGGCGCCTTTGTGTGATCAGGTTTCTGTGATCAGGGGCACCGCACTCGACGTATGGTGGTCGTAACGCTCCGTTACGCCATCGCCATCTCATGCGCGAGCACGGCCACCGCGATGAGCGCCACCAGCAGCGCTATCAGCGCCGCCGGGGTCAGCCCGCCGAAGATGCCCTCCTGCTGCATGCGCTCCCTGCTGGCCCGGCAGACCGGGCAGCGGCCCTCGCTGACGGGGCTCGCGCAGTTGGCGCAGACGAGCCTGTCGTACGTCATGCGCTTTCTCCTCCCGCGCGGCGGTGCCGCAGTAGACATGGGGCCAACGCTCGGGGAAATGGGTTGGTTCCCCTTCCACTGTGCCAGCTTCCGCCCGGTTCGGCGCGCCCCGCACGATTCCGTGCCGCATCCGTACCGGTTTCGTGGCCGTTTCAGCCGCCACGACAGGCGGATTGTCAACCGTTTGACCCCAATAGTGCAGTGAAGAAACCCACGCGCACCGGACGGCGGACTGCGCGCCCATGCGCGCTTCGCGTATGGTCACGCTCACCGACGGGAGCCGCTTCGGCAGCCCGTACCGCTATCCAGGTCGACCGTGGTGCTCCAGTGATCCGATTCGACAACGTATCCAAGACCTACCCCAAGCAGAACCGTCCCGCACTTCGGGATGTCTCGCTCGAGATCGAGAAGGGCGAGTTCGTCTTCCTGGTGGGCTCCTCGGGGTCGGGAAAATCCACTTTCCTCCGGTTGCTGCTCCGGGAGGAGCGCGCCAGCCATGGCGCGGTCCATGTGCTGGGCAAGGATCTCGCGCGGCTGTCCAACTGGAAGGTGCCGCAGATGCGCCGCCAGTTGGGGACCGTCTTCCAGGATTTCCGGCTGCTCCCCAACAAGACCGTCGGGGAGAATGTCGCCTTCGCGCTCGAGGTGATCGGCAAGCCGCGCGGCGCCATTCGGAAAACCGTTCCCGAGGTGCTCGATCTCGTGGGGCTCGGTGGTAAAGACGACCGTATGCCCGGCGAGCTGTCCGGTGGTGAACAGCAGCGGGTGGCCATCGCCCGCGCGTTCGTCAACCGTCCGATGCTGCTGATCGCCGACGAGCCGACGGGAAACCTGGACCCGCAGACCTCCGTCGGCATCATGAAGCTGCTGGACCGGATCAACCGGACCGGTACCACGGTCGTCATGGCCACGCACGATCAGCAGATCGTGGACCAGATGCGCAAGCGCGTGATCGAACTTGAGAAGGGCCGCCTCGTCCGCGACCAGTCCCGCGGCGTCTACGGCTACCAGCACTGAAAGGACGCCATGCGCGCCCAGTTCGTCCTGTCGGAGATCGGCGTCGGTCTCCGCCGCAATCTCACGATGACCTTCGCGGTCATCGTCTCCGTCGCCCTGTCGCTCGCCCTGTTCGGCGGGTCCCTGCTCATGCGCGAGCAGGTGAGCACGATGAAGGGCTACTGGTACGACAAGGTCAACGTCTCGATCTTCCTCTGCAACAAGAACGACAAGGAGACCTCGGCGAACTGCGCCAAGGGAGCCGTCACCGAGGCCCAGAGGCAGGAGATCGAGTCCGAGCTCAAGCAGATGAACATCGTCGAGTCGGTGCACTTCGAGACCAGTGAGGAGGCGTACAAGCACTACAAGGAGCAGTTCGGCGACTCACCGCTGGCCGACTCGCTGACCCCGGACCAGATGCAGGAGTCCTTCCGTATCAAGCTGAAGGACCCCGAGCGCTATGACGTCATCTCCACGGCCTTCGCCGCCCGGCCCGGGGTGCAGGAGGTCCAGGACCAAAAGGCGCTGGTCGACGACCTGTTCAATCTGCTCAACGGCATGAACTTCGCGGCGCTCGGCGTGATGACGCTGATGCTGGTCGTCGCGTTGATGCTGATCGTCAACACGGTGCGGGTGTCGGCGTTCAGCCGCCGCCGGGAGACCGGGATCATGCGATTGGTCGGCGCGTCCAGCTTCTATATCCAGATGCCGTTCATCATGGAGGCCGCCATCGCGGGGCTGCTGGGCGCGGGCTTCGCCTGTGTACTGCTGGTGAGCGGGCAGTACTTCCTGGTCAACAACTGGCTGGTGGACAAGATCGATGTGATCAACTTCATCGGCTGGGACGCGGTGTTGGCGAAGCTGCCGCTGGTGCTGGCGATTGGCCTGCTCATGCCCGCTCTCGCGGCGTTCTTCGCGCTGCGCAAGTACCTCAAGGTGTGACATTCGCCTAGGGCGCCGTACCGGATAACGCCCGGTACGGCGCCTGTTGGTGCCCTACACTCACCGGCATGTCGGGCCCGTGTTTGTTCGTCCATCCCCGCCGCATTCGCCGCGGGGCCGCCCTGACATTGGTCTTCGTCAGCGTGCTCGCCACGGGGGCGGCCGTCGGTTCCTGGGGCGCCGAGCCCGGACCGCGCAAGGACCCCGAGGCCGCCGGCATACCGGCCCGTACCTACGTCGGCGCGGTCGAGAGCGACCAGGTCAAGGCGGCCGCGGCCGAGGCCGAGGAGGACGGGAAGTCCGGTTCGAAGGCCGCCCGTGAGGTGGTCAGCCGCAGTGGGGACCGGTGGGGCGCGGTCTACAGCGCCCGTGAGTACGAGGGCTTCCGCCAGAACCTCGACGGTGCCTACGTCGGCGTCGGGATCTCCGCCCGCCGGGACGCCCACGGGCGGATCGCGGTGGAGCGCGTGGAGTCCGGCAGCCCGGCCGAGAAGGCCGGCATCCGGGCCGGTGACCGGCTGCGCACGGTCGATCACAAGAATGTGACGGGTCGGCCCGTCACCGAGGTGGTGGCCCTGCTGCGCGGCCCGGCCGACGGCTCCCCGGGCACCCGGGTGGAGCTCGGGCTGCGGCGCGGTACGCACGAGTGGACCGAAGAGCTCCGCCGGGCCCGGCTGACCACGGACCCGGTGACCGTGGACCGGCTCAGCGACCGCGACGACCACCGGCCAGGCGCCGTCCGGATCAAGGTCGACTCGTTCACCAAGGGCACCGGAGAGCGCGTCCGGCACGCCGTGCGCTCCACCCCCCGGGGCGACGGCATCCTGCTCGATCTGCGCGGCAACTCCGGCGGACTGGTCTCCGAGGCCGTCACCGCCGCCTCCTCCTTTCTCGACGGTGGTCTGGTCGCCACCTATGACGTCCGTGGTGACCAGCGGGTTCTCGACGCGCGGCCGGGTGGCGACACCGGCAGCCCGCTGGTGGTGCTGGTCGACGGCGGCACCATGAGCGCCGCCGAGCTGCTCACCGGCGCCCTCCAGGACCGCGGCCGCGCCGTGGTCGTGGGCTCCCGCACCTTCGGCAAGGGCTCGGTGCAGATGCCGAGCGAACTGCCGGACGGCTCGGTCGCCGAGCTCACCGTGGGTCACTACCGCACCCCGGCCGGGCGTAACGTCGATGGTGAGGGGATCGACCCGGACCTGGCGGTCAAGGGCGACGACGGCCCCTCGGCGGAGGCGCGGGCACGCACGGTATTGAGTGGCCTCGGGGGCGGGTCCTAGTGCGAGAATGGCCTGGCTATGGCTAAAGAGACGGGTCGCAAGCTGATCGCGCAGAACAAGAAGGCGCGGCACGACTATCACATCCTGGACACCTACGAATGCGGTCTGGTGCTGACCGGGACCGAGGTGAAGTCGCTGCGCCAGGGGCGAGCCTCGCTCGCGGACGGCTTCGCCCAGCTGGACGGCGGCGAGGCATGGCTGCACAACGTGCACATCCCCGAGTACAGCCAGGGGACCTGGACCAACCACTCGGCGCGCCGCCGCCGCAAGCTGCTGCTGCACCGGGCGGAGATCGACAAGCTGATCGGCAAGACCCAGGAGACCGGGCACACCCTGGTACCGCTGGCCCTGTACTTCAAGGACGGCCGGGCCAAGGTCGAGGTCGCGCTGGCCAAGGGCAAGAAGGAGTACGACAAGCGCCAGACCCTGCGGGAGAAGCAGGACCGCCGCGAGGCCGAGCGCGCCATCTCCGCTGCCCGCCGCCGTCAGCGGGCCTGACCAGCCGGAAGGCGCGCCCCGGGGGGACGGGAATGATGTGGCCCCGTCGCGCGTTGTTCACCTATGATGGCGCTGTGCCCCTACGAGGGCGCGGCACCACCTTTGAAAAATACACATGGGGATGATCGGTTTCGACAGCGGCTGTCGAAGCAGGGGAAGCGAGCCGAGGAAGCGGCAATGATCTCGTTAACCATATGTCGCAACCAATAATCGCCAACACCAAGCGCGATTCCTTCGCCCTCGCTGCCTAAGTAGCGACTTGCGAAGTGTCAGCCCGGGGATGTTCCCGACCCGGATCCTGGCATCGACTAGGGAACTAAACCACTAGACCCGGCCACGGGGTCTGGTGGGAAATAAAACAGTGGCTGAGCCCGTCGGAGACTTGTCCGCGTGATCTCCGGGGCCGAGAAAAGCACAGCGGACTGCGCTCGGAGAAGCCCTGATTCCGCACCGTTGGACGCGGGTTCGATTCCCGCCATCTCCACTCATCCCATGTACGACGAGGGCCCCGCCACCAGGCGGGGCCCTCGTCGTGTTTTGGCGCTCATCAGTGCTCAGCCGAGCCGGTGTTCCCAGCGCAGTGCGGGCCGGCCGTCGATCCAGTACGTGTGGGAGCTGGGGGTGACGCGGAGCCGCATGGCGCTGATGCCGGGGCGGTCGGCGTCCTGCCAGGCGATGAGTGTCCGCTCGATGTCGTCCCACAGTGCCACCGGCCCGCCCTGCCGGGTGGTCCAGCCGGAGCCGTTCTCGGTGAACGCGGCGAAGGATTCACGGTCGGCGTCGAAGACGTAGAGCCGCTGGGTGCCATCGCCCTGGGCTGCGCGTACGAGCTGGGCGCCGGGCGCGGCGAGCTGAGCGAGAAAAGCGGGCATCCACTCCTCCAGCAGGGTCGGCTCCACCTTCGCCTCGCGCTCGCTGTCGGCGTAGGCGGTGCGGGCCGAGAGGTCCCCGGCGAGCGGTTCGACGGCCTGGGAGCGGGCCTGCATGAACGACGACTCTCCGATGATCCGCCCCTCGGCCGTGCCGTCGTCGTGCACGGTGACCTTGGCGAGGCCGGTGCCGTATGCCCAGAAGCCGGGCGCGAGGGTGGTGAGGATGGTGCCGCCCGGCTCGGTCTGGCGTACCCAGGTGTGGGGGATGCGGCGTACCGCACACGTGGCGATCACTCGGTCGTAGGGCGCGCGGCGGGGGTGGCCGAGGAGCCCGTCGCCGGTCACGGTCCAGGTGGAGTATCCGGCGGCTTCCAGTGCGGCATCCGCACGGGCGGCCACGCCAGGGTCCACTTCGATCGTGGTGACGTTGTCCTCTCCGAGCCGGTGGCACATCAGGGCCGTGGAGTAGCCGGTACCGGTGCCGATCTCCAGCGCGGTGTGACCGTCCTCGACGTCCAGAGCCTCGAGCATGCCGACGACCGTCACGGGCGTGGTGGACGACGACGTGGGCACGCCGGGGACGGGTTCGGCGACCTGGTCCGCGGTGAGGTGCCCGTCCAATTGCGTCACCAAGGACTCGTCGCGGTAGGCGATCTCGGATCATTCCTTCGCGTCGGTGCCGAGTGCGGTGGCGGGCCGCCACCGCCCATCGTCGGCGGGCAGGAACACGCCGGGCTGGAGGAACAGCTCACGGGGTACGGCCTCGACCGCCGCGCGCCACTGCGGATGGGTGAGGACTCCGGCCTCCTGGAGCCGGTCGGCGAGGGCACGCCGTTCAGTCGCGGTATCGGGCGTCATCGGGGGTTGTCTCCTTGAGCGAGCAGGTCGGCGAAGGCGGCGGCCATCGGCAGGCCGGTCTTCTCCTCCAGCCACCCCCATTGGCCGTTCGGGTTCAGCTCCGGCGGCGTCCCAGCCCAGCCCGGTGCCGTCGGGGGCGTCGGTCCGGTGGGCGACCTCGCCGTAGTTGAGGGAGGTGGCGGTCACCCGGACCAGCGCCTGGTGGGGGTGGGTTCGGGGTCGGCGGCCTCGCCGAGGCGGAGGCTGAGGGCGGAGGGCTGTCAGAGCCAAGGACCCGGTCAGCGCAAGGCGGCGCGAACGCGGTTCCTCAGTCGCTCGTCGCTGATGGTGTCCAGGCCCCGCCACGCGAAGGCGCTGACCTCCTCGGCCTGCAAGGTCACGTCGCTGCCAGTAGTGGTGCGGAACAGGTAGCGGAAGTCGAAGTGCTGGTGGTCGGGCTCGCCCTTGGCGTCGTTGGCCGGGATGGAGTGTACGTCGACGTGCACCGGGACGGGTGAGAGCGGGGCGATACCAGCACTGATGCCGGTCTCCTCCGCCAGCTCCCGTAGGGCAGCGCCCATGAGGTCGGTGTCGTCGGCCTCCAGATGGCCGCCGGGCAGTAGCCACTTGCCGAGCGCCAGATGCTCGATGAACAGGGCCTGCCCGTCGTCGTCAACCAGGACGGCCCCGGCAGTGGCGTGGCCCCGGAATTCCTTCCGGCTGGTGAGGTCGGCGCCGCCATCCAGCAGATCGAGAACGGGTGCGAGGGTCGTCTTCTCCTCGGGGTGGGTACTTGTGTAGTCGCTGATGACGGCGCGGATCTGGTCGGCCGTGATGGTCATGGGTCTCCCCTAGCGGTTGTAGTAGTTGAGCCAGGTCGCGGCGATGGCGGCACGGTCCTCGGACGGCACCTCGTATATGCCCGGGGCGAGGTCTCCCCGCGCCAGCATGCGGAGGGCGGCCAGTATCTCGGCCTGTACGAGGAAGATGAACGGGCCGACGCTGGCGCCGTGCAGAAAGTTGACGGCGTTGCCGTTGTTGAGCAGATAGAAGTAGTGGCCGGTGGCGAGGTAGCGGGTGATGCCCTCTCCGGCGGCGCTGCGGGTGTAGCTGGCCGGCAGTCCGTCCAGCTCCAGTTCGTCTTCGCTGCTGGTGACGGTGGCGACGTAGACGCCGTTGCGGAGCTGCGGGAAATCCTCGCCGCGCAGCGACAGGGAACCGGTCGCGCACAGGACCAGTCCGGCCTGGGTGAGGGCGTGGTCCCGATCGCGGGCGACGCCGAAGCCCTGGGAGAGGGCCTGGGCGCGCCGGATGGGGCTGACGTCGTACACGGTGACGTGGATGCCCTTGGCGTGCAGGAGGCGGGCGATGCTGGAGCCGAGCTTCCCGAATCCGAGGACCAGGGCGGGGCGGCCGTGCAAGATGTCGCCTCTGCCCCGTAGCAGGGCTTCGGTGGAGAACACGATGGACTGGCCGACGAGGAAGTCCTCCGGGTTCTTGAGCGGTGAGCGGGCCACGGACACGACGGGGCACGGCAGCTTGTCGATCTCGGCGTACCGGCGGTGCCCGTTCTCGGTGTCCTCGACCACGCCGAGAATCCGGCCGGAGAACTGGTCGTACAGAGCTTCCAGTGCGGGGGCGAAGTAGCCGCCCACGTCGAGCAGCAACACGTCGTCGCCCGCCGCTCGCGTCTCCAGATACGTCACGGCGGAATTCGGGTCTGCGAACAGGTCCCGGGACAGTGCGTCGCAGGGGAAGGACCGCTCGACCTCCCGGCGGGCGGTGGTGCTGATCGACTTCGGCTTGGGGAGTACGGCACGCAGGTCCGACAGACCGGCCACGGCCCGGACGAAAGCTGGGCGCTCGGGCAGCAAATGCGTGACCAGGAGCGAAGCGGGCCGGTCGGGCAGCTGAAACCGCTGCACGATGCGGCCGAAGTAGGTATCCAGCCGGGCAAGGTCCGTGGTTTCCACGTGCATCTCCTTACGAAGGCAGGGACGTTCGGTGCTTCGGTCGCTCAGCGGTGGTCTTTGGTCGGCAGGTGACCGGAGACACGGCCGCGGGGGCAGTGACCGTCTCCATGTCGACGGGGGTTCCCGGGTCTTCTGAGAGCTGGAGGCGGAGAGGAGGAGGGACAGCGGTGCTGTCTAGGTTGGTGTTCGTCATGTGAGCGACACTAAAGATGGCGGAAGTTGGGCCTCAAGGAAGTTCTACGAAGTTGCGGGATTTCACCCGAGGGCGTTGATCGCGTCCGTGACGAGTGCCCGGGCGTCGTGGCCGAATACGGCCAGCCGCTGGAGCGCGGAGAATGCTTTCGCATAGATGGCGATCTCTGCTTCGCTGGTGATGCTGATCTCCGCCGACAGCGTTTCGACCTGTATTCGGTCGTCGTCGAAGATCATGAACGTTTCGAGCGGCCACATGCTCCGCGCCACGGTGGAGGGGATGACGCCGAAGGCCACGGAAGGCAGCGACATGACCTCTAGGAGCGAACCGAGCTGCCCCGCCATCACGGCCGCGTCGCCGAAGCGATAGCGCAGGACCGTCTCCTCGACCAGAAGTACGAACCGGTGGTCGCCCTCGTAGATGACCCGCGACCGGTCCAGCCGGGCCGTCGCGGCCTCTGAGGCGTCGTTGGGCGTGCCCTGGAAGTCGCTGATGGTGCTCAGGAGTGCCTGGGCGTAGCCGTGCGTCTGGAGCAGGCCGGGGACGACGTTCGAGCAGTAGACCCGGAACAGACGCGTGCGCTGGTACAGCGGCACTGTGGACTCGTGGATGCGCCGGATGCCCGTACCGTGCAACCGCTTCCAGTCCACATACAGTTGATCGGCGTTGCGGGTCTGGGCTATCAGCTCGGCCACATGTTCCTGTGCGCCGCACGCCTTCAGGTACGCCCGGATATCGGCGTCCTCGGGCAGCGTGACGGCGTTCTCCAGCCGGGACACCTTCGACTTGTGCCAGCCGCACAGGGCCGCCACTTCATACGCCTTGAGTCCTGCCGTTTTGCGCAGGTCAGTCAGACGGGCGGCGACGGCTTCGCGGGCCGCTTGGGCGGCGGACGACGGCGAGACGTTCATTGAGCCAGGTGCCCTGTGCTGCGGCGGGTCAGACCTTGTATTCCTCGTGTGGGATGGCCCGCTCCCATACGGCTTCGAACGCATCGCTGCACAGCTTGGCCACCCGAGGGTCCTCGGTGTACTGCGGCGCGGCTACGTCACCGCCGCCAGTGAAGACGTTGAAGCGCACGGCCCGCTGGTCGATGAGCCAGAAGTCGTTGCCGGGCAGGGCAATGTCCGAGGCACTCGCCCGAGGCAGCCACCGGACCAGCTCGCCCGCCGCGACGTTCGTGAATGTACCGCTGTGCTCGTACTTGATGTAGTCGGTCACCGGTTCGGACACGATGCGAGCTCGACGCATCACGACGCCGCGCCCCACCGTTTCCGCGACCAGGTCGAGCCACGGACGCCACCACGACGACCGGTCCCCCTCGTTCAGGCGGAAGCCGGCAGCCCACCGGGCGAACGGTTCGCGCTCGTTCTCGACGTCGTAGACGTCGCGCATCTCCAGGTGCACGGCGGATTGCTGCGCACCCTTCAGCAGCTCAGCGAAGCTGGGAACGTTCTGCGGCATCGCACGCCTTCCTGATCAGCGGCACCATGCGGGCAGGAACCCGGATGACCGCTTCGGTGTCGGGCTTAGGGCTGTCCTTGGCGCACTCGGCCCGTGTCCTCTCGTCGGCCAGCCAGCCCTGGAGGACCAGTTCCGGTCCACTCTCGGTCGTCTCATCGACCCAAACGGCAGGGCAGTTGCCGTCACCGGTCTCCGGGTCGATGCCGATGAAACGTAGTGCCATGACTGCCTCCTGAGTCCAGAGAGTTGCGCCATGTTGCACGCCGACGCTCGTCGACCGGCGCGAGACGGTCAAGAGCGCAGGGTAGATTTCAGTCACTTCGGAAGGTGGCCGCTGTTACCTCGACCGGCGAGGTGACAAATCGCTCCCCAACTGTGTCCGGCATCGTCCCCCGTGGTCGCGGTCCTGATCTGGTGACGAGCGCGATGACGGCGGCCCCTGTGATCACAGGGGCCGCCGTCCGTGGTCGTTACGTGTGCGGGTCAGGCGGCGGGCAGCCTTCCATCGGCGACGGCGGTGATGAAGGGCGCCCAACCGTCGGGCGACACCAGGAGCGCCGGGCCGTCCGGGTCCTTGGAGTCGCGGATCGCGATCCGGCCGTAGGCGGACGTCGACAGGTCGGCGACCTCCACGCAGTTAGTGCCGTTGCTGCTGTAGGAGGACTTGAACCAGTTGGCGTGGACGAGGTCTCGGGCTATCAGGGTGCGAGCGTCCGTGGTCATGTGGTGATCTCTCCGGATAGTTGATGCAGGAACTTTGGCGTGTCTTCGGGAGGCAGGGCGGACCTCGACAGCGCCTCGAACTGCCGTGAGAACCGCCCGACTTCCCGGCGCTTGTCGGAGATGGACGAGGTACCGAATGGGGTGTCCACCTGGATGGTCGTCGGCATGATGTCGCCGAGGATCATGATGCTGAAGTTGTGGTCGAACAGATACCCGCGCGTCGTCTGGGGGAGTACCTGCACGGTCACGTTGTCCAGTGTGGCCAGTTTGGCGATCTCGTCGTACTGCTCGCGCATCAGCTCGGCGTCGCCGACGATGTGCCGCAGGGCTGGTTCGTAGAGGATGGCCCAGAACCTGAGTGGGTCTTCGTCGCGGGTCAGGGCCTCCTTTCGCCTCATCCTCACCTCGACGCTCTGCTCCACGAATTCAGTCGTGGTCTCGTCGATGGACTTGGCACTCTCGTGTCGCGTGCGGGCGTATGCCTCGGTCTGCAACAGTCCCAGGACGAGGGTCGGGTTGTAGGCCCGGATCTCCTGTGCTGCCGCCTCGATGCCGAGGAACCGTGGCATGCCTGGTGTCAGCTCCGTGGCGAGAGGTGTCCACCACTCCCGGCTGGACGCTTCGCGCTGGACCGCCACCAGCCTCTCCACTTCCTCCTCGTCGGTGACGCCGTAGAGGGTGAGCAGCTTGCGTAAGTCACTCGCGCTACGGAGGTCCTGAAGCCCGGTCTCGACCCGTTGCAGCTTCGTATCGCTGAATGAGAATCCTTGCACTGCGTCCTGGATGCTGAGCCTTGCCCGCTTGCGTAACTCGCGGAGTTCATGGCCGAGTGCGATGCGTCGTGCTGTTGGCCTGTGCGGTGCCGCCATCGTTCTGCCTTTCTGGGGCAACTGCCCCTGTTTCGCGGCGATATGGGCAGCATGACACAGCAACCCTTCGCTGTACCAGTTGATGGGTTAGCTCTGGCATGTGCCGTTTTTTGCTGAGTGGGTGATTCATTGCGGAATCTGTTGTCTGCTCGTCGGGCGGGACACCACAGTGGTCGTGCCGGGAAACCCGGTCAGCAGCACAACCACCGGCCACATGCAGGACCCCCGCGACGCGACTTGGAGGGAGCGTCCGGGGGCGTGGCCATCAACCCCCAGGAGGTTGACGACTTGGCGCACGTTATCGCGTGGATCTTCGAAGCACCGTTACGGCTGAACGGTCGTGGGGCCCACATGGTGCGGCCCTGCCTCGTGACCAACGGACAGCGGAGCCAGAGCCGCCCGTGGGAGGGGTTGGTGTGTGCGCCGCATGGGATGGCGATGGCCCGGTGATCGCTGATGGCTGGACCACATCCGTCCCGTCCCGGGCGTGCACGCTGTGCGCCACCCCCGGCGACTTTGGGCCCCATGACCACGCCGTGCCGCGCTCGGGCCTGTGCCCAGCGTGTATTGCGGCCGCAAAGCCCACCCGCGAAGGACTCGAGCACGCGGTCGTGATCGTCGCTGGACAGACCCTCGCTGGTGCTGAAGCCCTCGATCTGACCGACGCCGCACCGGAAGAACTGGCCTACCATCTGGGCGCGGTGAAGCGGAGTCTGTGCAGCGTGCTCCAGCTCATCGCGCCGCTCGGGGGAGAGGACGGTCACTGATGATCGGCAACCAGCCGGATCGGGACCAGCGGCCGAAGATGACATTGCGCGTCTACACCATGGCGCACAACGGGATCGTTACCGCGCGGAGAGCGGTCGTGGCAGTCCTCGCCGGAGAGAAGAGCGACGCCTACGCGTTGGGGCAGGCGTGGCCGCCGTGCCAGTGTCCCCGTCACCGCGAGCACAATGATCCCCACCGCTTCAAGCGGTCATGAGGCCGCCGTCCGCCTTATGGCCTGATGCTCATGGACGGTCCGGGGCTGGACTGTCCTGGCCCCGGTCGTCTGCCTCCTTCGTGGCAGACGACCGGGGCCGCCCCCTGTCACACCTCAGCCGATGTCCAGGACCGCCTTGCCGTGGAGGCGGCGGTTCAGTAGGGCGGTGACGGCCTCCTCGGCGCGGTCCCAGCCGCCGCGCCAGGCGATGCGGGGGTCGAGGTCGCCCGCCGCGACGCGCTGTGCGAGCCAGCTCAGGTCCGGGCCGATGTCGGGGCGGTCGAGGAGGTAGAAGGTGACGATGGAGCGGTTGTGGCGGCCTTCGTTTCCGTAGAGGGCGCCGAACGGGAAGGTCTCGGGCTGGCCCGTGACGTGGCCGACGGAGACCAGGGTGCCGTGGGCGGCGAGCTTGTCGTACGCCGCCACCAGTTGCGGTCCGCCGACCATGTCCACCACGCCGTGGACCGGTTCGCCGAGCTCCTCCGGCTCCGTGATCACCTCATGTGCGCCCAGCGCCCGTAGATCGTCGCCGTGGGCGGTGGGGTCGCCGGTGGTGGCGATGACATGCGCGCCGCCGAGCCGGGCGAGCTGTACGGCGTACCGGCCGACGCCGCCGGTGGCGCCCGTGACCAGGATGCGCCGGCCGAGGGTGTCGCCGATCCGGCGCAGGGCGCGCAGGGCGCTGGCGCCCGCGACCGGGATGGTGCTGATCGCGCCGGGGTCGGCGGCGGCGGGCGGGAGGCCGAGCATTCCGGTGTCCACCGCGCGCAGCTCCGCCCAGCCGCCGTCCGCGCCCAGGGTGACGACGGGGGTTCCGGCCGCCGGTCCGGAGCCGTCGGCCGCCGCGCGCTCGACCACTCCGGCGGCGTCCCAGCCCAGCACGGTGCCGTCGGGGGCCTCGGTGCGGTGGGCGACCTCGCCGTAGTTGAGGGAGGTGGCGGTCACCCGGACCAGCGCCTGGTGCGGGGCGGGTTCGGGGTCGGCGGCTGCGCCGAGGCGGAGGCCGGAGGGGGAGGAGTGGTCGACGAGCAGGGCGCGCATGGCGGTTCGCCTTTCCGATGGAGGCTGACAACCTCAGTTATGCCACTGAGTGGCAAACGCGTGCAAGTGGCGTCACCGGTGAGGGCTACACTTTTCGCCGTGACCGCCGCTCCCAACCCCTCACTGCGTGAACGCAAGAAGCGGCGCACCCGCCAGGCGCTGATCGACACCGCGCTGGAGCTGTTCACCCGGCGTGGCTTCGGCGGGGTGACGCTGGATGAGCTGTGCGAGGAGGTCGAGGTCTCCAAGCGCACCTTCTTCCGCACCTTCACCAGCAAGGAAGACGTCGCGATGGCCCCCGACCAGGACCTGTGGCGGGCCTTCCTGGAGCAGCTGGAGACCGCGGAGCCGGACGGGCTGCCGGTGGTGGAGCTGGGGCGGGACGCGCTGCTGGCCGCGCTGGAGCGGATGGACGACGAGGGCTGGGCCCGGCGGATGCTGCTCAGCCGGCGGCTGGCCGAGCGGACCCCCTCGATGGGCGCGCACGGTTTGCAGTTCTGTGAGGCCACCACCCAGCGGGCGCTGGAGATCCTGCACCGCCGGTTCGGCCTCGGGGCCCCGGGCGACCTCCGGCCGCGGCTGGCGGTGGACATGCTGGTCGCCGCGCTCCACGGGGCGCTGGCGGGCTGGGTGGCGCGGGCCGAAGAGGCCGACGGGGCGGGCCGTGCCGAGCCGCCCGCCGCCGGGGAACTGGCCGACCGCCTCCGCGAGGCCGTCGCCGCCCTCCCGGGTGGCCTGGCTCTGACGGTCGGGCAACCGGCCGAGCGTGGCTGACGTTCACACCGCGATCCTCAGCTGAAGGCGATCACCAGGCCGAAGCCGAGGAAGATCGTGCCGATCAGGGTCAGGCACGCCGCCGGGCCGAGTATGTGGCGTCGCATCCATACCCGGGCCTTTTGCGACTCGCCCGGGAGGTACATCACGTCCACCCTCCGGCCGGTCGCCAGCCCCAGGCCGATGCCCTGGATCGCGGTCGTGAACTCCACCTTGTAGCCCTGATGGTCGTGGAACCGGATGACCGGCGTCTGGGTCGTGCTCTGGTTCCCGTTCTGGGTTCGGCGGTCCACGATGTTGGCGACCACCAGCCCCTCCGTACGGACTCCCTCGCGGCGCAGCCGCCGCACCAGACGGGCGTCGCGCCAGGCGCAGGCGTAGAGCAACAATCCGACCGCGGCGCACAGCAGATCGGCTCCGGGCACGGCCATCGATGAACCGCCTCTCGTCGTGTCCGAATCCCTGTCCGCCACAGGAGACGCGTTGATACGGAGCTTCGGTTGCCGCCCGCGCGCTCTGTCGCGAAATGACGGGGTGCGGGATCCTCCCGTGGCATGAGCAGACCTGTGAACCGTCGTGCGCGTGCCTGGAGCTGGCCGTCGTTATTGAGCTGGTCGCCGCACAGGGCGGGAGCGGAGTCCGATTATCCGGACATGTGAGGCGGTTACAGACTGGCATGTTCGTGTGTGATCCGTGGCTACTCGTGTGAAGCGGGCGTTCAAGTACCGCTTCACCCAACGGATGCGCAGGCGGCGGAGCTGTCACGCACGTTCGGATGCGTGCGGAAGGTCTACAACATGGCCCTTGCCGCCCGCACCCAGGCGTGGGCGCGTGGGGAGCGAATCAACTACAGCCGCACGTCGGCGATGCTGACGGCGTGGAAGAAGACCGAGGAACTGGAGTATCTCAACGAGGTGTCGTCCGTTCCGCTCCAGCAAGCCCTGCGGCACCTCCAGGCGGCGTTCACGAACTTCTTCGCCAAGCAGGCCAAGTACCCGCGCTTCAAGTCCCGTAAGCGGTCGAGGAACAGTGCCGAGTACACCACGTCCGCGTTCCGGTTCCGAGACGGTGAGCTGACCCTGGCGAAGATGTCAGAGCCACTGAACATTGTGTGGTCCCGGCATCTGCCCGAACGGGCCCAGCCCTCGACAGTGACGGTGTCGCACGACAGCGCGGACCGATGGTTCGTATCCCTGTTGTGCGAGGACCCGGCAGTGGGACCGCTTCCGGCAACGGACGCGGCGATCGGTGTGGATGTGGGGCTGGACCATCTGCTGACGTTTTCCACCGGGGAGAAGATCGTCAATCCCCGGCATGAGCGCAGGGACCGTGCCCGGCTGGCCAGGGCCCAGCGGGCACTGGCGCGCAAGGCCAGGGGCGACGGAGTGAACCGGGCCAAGGCCCGGCGCGCGGTCGCCCGTGTCCACGCTCGAATCGCCGACCGCAGGCGTGACCTGTTGCACAAGATCACCACTCGTCTCGTCCGCGAAAACCAAGTGGTCGTAATCGAGGACCTGACCGTTCGGAATATGGTGAAGAACGGGGCACTCGCCTGTGCTATCTCCGATGCTGCGTGGCGAGAGTTTCGCACGATGCTGGAGTACAAGGCCCAGTGGTACGGCCGCGAAGTGATCGCGGTGGACCGCTGGTTTCCCTCGTCCAAGCTTTGCTCGAACTGCGGCAATCTCGCCGAAGCGATGCCGTTGCACGTCCGTACCTGGACGTGCGGCGGCTGCGGCGTGACCCACGACCGGGACGTGAACGCGGCGAATAATCTTCTGGCCGCCGGGCTGGCGGTGTCTGTCTGTGGAGCCGGTGTAAGACCTCAACGGAGAACTCCGAGCGGGCAGTCGGCGGTGAAGCAGAAACCCCTACAGCGCGAGCCGTAGGGATCCTCCTCCTATTAGGAGGAAGCCAAGAAGCTGTCCAACAACAACATGCCAACGTCCCTCACCTCAACAGCCTGGAGGACGCGATCGTGGTGACGCTCGCGAAGTCCGGCGAGGGCCATGCGGAGGCGGTGCGGCCCCGTGCCGTACGGGGCGCCACGGCCGCCAGGACCGCCACGGCCGACGCCGGACTCGAGTGCTCCTGGGTCAAGCCCCGGCGCTGCTGAGCCGCAGCCGCTACGGCTAAGTGCTCCGGTGGAAGTGCCGCGATGCGTCGTCGGCCGACTGCGGCGCCGTCGTGGCTGGTCGCGCCCGCGCGGCGGAGCCGCACATCGACACAGCCCCGCGCCCCTTCGGGGCGCCGCCCGAACCGTAGCGGGCTTCCTCCGACCTGCTTACGGCGGGGGCAGCGGCACCGTCAGCACCGCCGTCCCCGCCGCCGCGTCGGCGGACTGGCCGCCGGCCACCTCCAGTCGCCAGGGCGCCGAGGTGCCGGTGGCCTCGGCGCGCAGCGCCGTCCCGTCCCGGACGACGGTGAAGGTGGCGGCGGTCGTGCCGTCGGGGCGGGGCACCCGCACGGTGACCGGGTCCGCCGCCGGTTCGTACACCCGTAGCGTGATCCCGTCCGCCCAGTCGGCGTCGGGGCGGTCGTCGGCCGCCCCGAACGGGATCACCGCGCCGGGGCGGGCCAGCAGCGGAACGCTGAGGAAGCCGTGGGTCTCGCGCACCCAGCGTGGGCCGCGCACCGTCCGCCCGCCGGGCAGCTGCGTCCAGACGCCCTCGGGCACGTAGTACGTCACCTCGCCCTCGTCGTCGAAGACCGGGGCGACCAGCAGATCGCCGCCGAGCATGTACTGCCGGTCGAGACCCGCGCACCCCGGGTCGCCGGGGAACTCCAGGGCCATGGCGCGCATCACCGGGATGCCCTCGGTGTGCGCCTGCCGCGCCGCCTCGTACAGATACGGCATCAGCCGCAGCTTCAGCCGGGTGAAGTGGCGCAGCACCGCGACCGACTCCTCGTCGAAGAGCCAGGGCACCCGGTAGGAGGACGAGCCGTGCAGTCTGCTGTGCGAGGACAGCAGCCCGAAGGCGATCCACCGTTTGAACAGGGCCGGGTCGGGGGTGCCCTCGAAGCCGCCGATGTCATGGCTCCAGAAGCCGAAGCCGGAGAGACCCAGCGAGAGTCCGCCGCGCAGCGATTCGGCCATCGCCTCGTAGGTGGACTCGCAGTCGCCGCCCCAGTGCACCGGGAACCGCTGGCCGCCCGCCGTGGCCGAGCGCGCGAAGACCACCGCCTCGCGCTCCCCGCGCCGTTCGCCGAGCGCCTCGTGGACGGTGCGGTTGTAGAGGTGGGTGTAGTAGTTGTGCATCCGCTCGGGGTCGGAGCCGTCCGCGTACACCACATCGGTGGGCACCCGCTCGCCGAAGTCGGTCTTGAAGCAGTCCACGCCCATGTCGAGCAGCGCGGTCAGCTTGGCCGCGTACCAGGCGCGGGCGCCGGGGTTGGTGAAGTCCACCAGCGCCATGCCCGGCTGCCACAGGTCCCACTGCCACACCGATCCGTCCGGCCGCTTCAGCAGATATCCGGCCGCCTTGCCCTCGGCGAAGAGCGGGGAGCGCTGGCCGATGTACGGATTGATCCAGACGCTGATCCGCAAACCCCGTTCGCGCAGCCGGCGCAGCATGCCCTCCGGATCGGGGAAGACCCGCGGATCCCAGGTGAAGTCGCACCACTGGTACTCGCGCATCCAGAAGCAGTCGAAGTGGAAGACGGACAGCGGCAGCGCCCGCTGGGCCATGCCGTCGACGAAGCCGGTGACCGTCTCCTCGTCGTAGGAGGTGGTGAAGGAGGTGGACAGCCACAGCCCGAAGGACCACGCGGGCGGCAGCGCAGGGCGGCCGGTGAGCGCGGTGTAGCGGCGCAGGATCTCCTTGGGGGTGGGCCCGTGGATGACGTAGTACGTGAGCTCCTGGTCCCGGGCGCTGAACTGGATCCGGGAGACCGCCTCCGAGCCGACCTCGAAGGAGACCCGGCCGGGGTGGTCGACGAAGACGCCGTAGCCCGCGTCGGTGAGCAGGAACGGGATGTTCTTGTACGCCTGCTCGGTGGCGGTGCCGCCGTCGGCGTTCCAGATGTCGACGGACTGGCCGTTCTTCACCAGCGGGCCGAAGCGCTCGCCGAGGCCGTAGACGGAGGTGCCGACCCGCAGCGCGAGCCGTTCGCGCAGGTGGTGGTCGCCGTCGGCGGTCTCCATGATGCCCATGTCCTTGACGCCGCTGCTGGTGAGCGCGCGCCCGGCGGCCTCGAACTCCATCCGCCAGGGGCCGGTGCGGGCGAAGCGCACCGAGAGCGCGCCGGAGGTGAGCCGGGCCTCTCCGTCGTCACAGCTCACCTCGGCGTCGTACTGCTCGCGGGCGATCTCGAACGACGGGCCGCGTTCGACCCCGCCCGCGAAGTGGGTGATCCGGATGGCGATGACATCGGGCATGGGGGCGGTGCAGGTCAGGGTGAGGGCCGGGCCCCCCAGCAGATCGCCGCGGTGGTGGACGGGATGGGTGGGGGCGTGGACGGTGAGGGTGCCGGGGCCGGTCTCCACATCGAGCACCCCATGGGGGTACGCGGCGCGGACGCCCTCGCGCAGTCTCCAATAGCCGTCACTGAACTTCATGCGGGGCCCTCCTCGTCATTTGACCGCGCCCATGGCGATGCCACGGGTCAGGGTCCGCTGGAAGATCAGGAAGAAGCAGAACGCGGGGAGCACCCCCAGCAGGGCGGCCGCGTTGGTCATGGTGGCGTCCATCAGCCGCTGGCCCTGGAGGACACCGAGCGCCACCGAGACCGTCTGGTTGTCGTTGGAGATCAGCATCACCAGGGGCAGCAGGAACTCGTTCCAGGTCCAGATGAAGAAGAAGACCAGCAGTACCCCGATGGTGGGACGGCTGACCGGCACCACCACCCGCCACAGCACCTGCCATTTGTTGGCGCCGTCGATCCGTGCCGCCTCGATGATCTCCTTGGGGAAGGCGCCGAGCACGGAGGAGAGCAGATAGGTGCCGAAGGCCGACTGGATCACGGTGAAGACGATGATCACGCTCAGCCGGGTGTCATACAGACCCACCTGCTTGGACAGGTAGTAGACGGGGTAGACCAGGGCCTCCTGCGGCAGCATGTTGGCCAGGACGAAGAAGGCCAGTACCCAGGGGCGGCCCCTGACCCGCCCGACGCCGATCGCATACGCGTTGAGCACGGACAGCAGCGCGGCGAGCACCGCCACCGAGCCCGAGATCAGCACGGAGTTGAAGAGCTTCTGTCCGAAGTCCACCCGCTGCCAGAAGTCCCGCAGCCCGTCCAGGTGGATTCCCTCGGGCAGGCTCAGCGGGCCGTTCGCGGAGTACTCGGCGGGCGACTTCACCGCGTTGAGGGCCACCACGAGGAACGGCAGCACCATGAGCACGGCCGCCACGATCAGCGCGGCCAGCACCGGATAGCGGACCGGGGCGCGGTGTCGCTCAGGAGCCTTCACTGGTCCTCCGCCCGGGTTTGCAGACGCAATGCCACCAGGGCCAGCGCCAGGATGATCACGGTGAGGGCGGTGGAGACCGCGGAGCCGTAGCCGACCTGCGTCTTCTCGAAGAAGGACTGGAAGGAGAAGTACGAGGGGACATTGGTGGCCCCACCGGGCCCGCCCTTGGTGAGCACATACACCGCGCCGAAGACCTTGAGCGCCGCGATGGTGCACCACAGCAGCACGACATAGATCTCCGGGCGGATCTGCACCAGCGTCACATGCCAGAACCGCCGCCACCACGAGGCCCCGTCCAGCTCGGCCGCCTCGTGCAGGGACGGGTCGGCGCGCTGGAGCCCCGCCATGAAGACCACCAGCGGAAAGCCCAGCTGGACCCAGACCATCACGGCCATCACGCTGTAGAGCGCGAAGTCCGGGTCGCCCAGCCAGTCATGGCGCAGCGAGCCGAGGCCGACGGCGTCCAGCGCCTCGTTGAGCGCGCCGTTCTCCGGGGCGAGGATCCAGCTCCAGACGATCCCGGCCACCGCGATCGGCAGCACCTGCGGCAGATAGAAGCAGGCGCGCAGCACGCTCGCCGTACGGGTGCCGATGTGCTTGGCCACATAGTCGAAGAGCGCGGCGGCCAGCACCAGGCCGAGGGCGGTGGGGAGCACCGCCATCGCCACCACCATGGCCAGGCTGTGCCGGAAGGACTCCCAGAAGGCCGAGTCGTCCAGCAGCTCGCGGTAGTTGTCGAGCCCGGCCCACTTCGGGCTGCCCACGCCCTGCCAGTGGGTGAGGCTGATCCCCGTGTTCATCAGGAACGGGACGACGATGACGGCGAGGAAGGCCAGCGCGCCGGGCAGCAGGAACAGGGCGTACGGATACTCGCGGCGCCGCCCTCGCACGCCGTGGCCGTGGGAGCTCATCCCTTCGGCGCGCCCGCGTCGTACGCCTTCTTCAGCGCGTCCAGATAGTCATCGGGCTTCGCGCTGCCGGTGATCAGCTTCTGGGTCTCGGAGACGAGGGTGTCGTAGAAGCCGGGGACCGGCCAGTCGGGGTAGAAGGCCAGGCCGTCGCCCTCGGAGTAGGCGGTGAAGTCCTGGATCAGGCTCTTGGACTTGGGGTCGGTGATCGCTGAGGGGTCGGCGGCCACGGGCACTCCGCCGTTGTTGCCGAGGGTGTTCTGGATGCCCTTCTTCATCGTGATGTCGATGAAGTCGTAGGCGAGTTCCTTGTTCTTGGCGCCCTTGGGGACGACCCAGAGATTGCCGCCGGAGCCGAGGGTGAGCTCGGAGCCGGGGAAGCGGAACGTGCCCCACTGGTCCTTCATCTCGGACTTGAAGCGGCCGAACCACCAGCTGCCGGAGAAGAACATCGGGTACTTCCCCGCGATGAAGGCCGCGCCCGCGTCCTCGGCCTTGGCGCCGCTCGAACTCTTCGCGATATAGCCCTTCTTCACCCAGTCGGCGAAGGTGGTGGCGCCATAGGTCCAGGCGGGGTCGTGGAAGTCCGGCTTGCCCTTGTACCGCTCGTAGGCGTCCACCCAGGAGCGCTCGGCCTTGGAGAGGGCGAGCTGGTAGACGTACTGGTGGGCGGGGTATTCGGCGCCCGCGCTGGCCAGCGGGGTGACGCCCTTGTCCTTGAACGCCTCCAGGGCGGCGGTGAATTCGGCGAAGGTGGCCGGGACCTCGATGTGGTGCTTGTCGAAGAGGGTCTTGTTGTAGAAGACCATCGTGTACTCGGCGTAGTTGGGGATTCCGTACCAGTTGCCGGAGCCCATCACGCCCTGGGCGTCATAGCGGCTGGTGGTGCGCACCCCGGGGCTGAGCGGCTTGTCCCAGCCGCGCTTGGTGACCTCGGGGGTGAGGTCGGTGAGCAGGCCCTGTTTGGAGAGCAGCCCGGTGGTGGCGTTGCCCTTGTTGTACTCCATCAGATCGGGCGCGTCACCGGAGTTGAGGACCATGGAGGCGGTCTTCTGGATCTGTTCGAAGCCCTTCTCCTCGACCTTCACTGTAACGCCCGGATGGCTCTTCTTGAACTCCTCGATCGCCTGCTTCCAGGCGATGCCCATGGCGCTGTTGGGCGCCTCGTAGTGCCACAGCCTGAGCGACTTGCCGTCCCCGGCCTCGTCCCCGCCGCCTCCGCAACCCGCCATGACCAGGGCTCCTGCGAGCGCGGCCGCTATGACGGCCACCGTTCGTGTCGTCCGTTTCCGTGCCGTCAACATCCGCTGCCTCCGAGAGGGTTGGAAGGAATGGCGCACGTGCAACGTTCGTCGAAGCGCTTCGATGGGGAGAGGTATACGAGGGGTGGTGGAGGTAAGTCAATGCCGTTGATGAAACGGGTGGGGGTACCCGGAGGCGTGGCGGGGAGGCGGTCAGCCCCGATGGACCTGGCGCACCGTGCGGAGGAAGGCGCCCAGAACGCTCGGCACCGGCCCGAAGCGGTGGGCGAGGTGGAACTCCAGCCCGGCGGCGGCCGGTTCCAGCGGCAGCAGGGTCACCCCCACATGCCGGAAGCGCCGCATCCCCGCCGGTCCGATGCCGATCCCCAGCCCACAGGCGACCAGCCCCAGCAGGGTGTGCAGATTGTGCGCCTCATGCGCGATCCTCGGCTCCACCCCGGCGGCCCGGCACACGGCGAGCGCCACATCGGCGGCGGCGGGCTCGGCCTGCCGCGAGGAGAGGATCAGCGGCTCGCTGTCCAGCGCCCGTACGGGCACGGCCGCGGCACTGGTGAGCGGATGGCCGGACGGCACCGCGGCCACCAGGCTCTCCCGGCCCAGCGGAAGGCTGGTCAGCCGCCGCCGGGCGGCCGCGGGTGGCGGGCCGCAGATGACCCCGGCGTCCAGGCCGCCGTCCAGCAGCGCCTCGACCTGCCGGGCGCTGGGGAGCTCCCGCAGCTCCAGCCGGACCTGCGAGCGGCGGGTCCGGAAGGCGGTGAGCACCTCGGGCAGCACGGCGGCCAGCGCGGTGCCGAGGAAGCCGATGGCGAGCGTGCCGGTCTCGCCGCGGCCGGCGTCGGCCGCGTCCCGTACGGCGAGGTCGAGGTGGTCCAGCACCTGCCGGGCCCGGGCCAGGAACGCCTCACCCGCGGCGGTGGGCCGCACCCCGTGCCCGGTGCGGTCGAAGAGCTGTACGCCCAGCTCGGTCTCCAGCGCCTTGATCTGCTGGGACAGCGGCGGCTGCCGGATGCCCAGCGCGGCGGCGGCCCGGCCGAAGTGGGCGTGCTCGGAGAGGGCGAGCGCATAGCGGAGATGGCGCAGCTCCATAAGGGTCAAGCCTATATCTGATCGCGAATAATCCCTTCACGTCTCATATATCGAAGGAGAAAGTACCGCCGCTCCGATGCTCGACTGCGGGACATGAACGACACGAACGGCACAGACGAAGTACACGAGCACCGCGAGACGACCGTCGAGGGCGTACGGCTGCACTGGGTGCGGGCGGGTTCGGGGACCCCCGTCGTACTGCTCCACGGCTGGCCGCAGACCTGGTACGCCTGGCGCAAGGTGATCCCCCGGCTCGCCCGCGACCACGAGGTGTTCGCGGTGGACCTGCCGGGCCTGGGCGACTCGGGCTCTTCCCCGCGCGGCCACGGCGTCCGGATCGCCGCCGACCTCCTCGACGCCTGGCGCGCCGAGGTGGGCCTGGACCGGGTCCATGTCGTCGGCCACGACCTGGGCGGCCCCATCGGCTACGCCTGGGCCGCCGCCCACCCCGCCCACGTCCGCAGCTTCACCCTGCTCGCCGTGCCCCTGCACGGCTTCGGGCTGAACGAGCTGATCGCCCGCGCCGGGCTCTGGCACTTCGGCTTCTTCGCGGCGCCCGGCCTCGCGGAGGGGCTGGCCGAGGGCCGGGAACGGATCCTGCTGGAGCACTTCTACGGCCACGCCATGGAGACCGGGGCCATTCGCCCCGCCGACGTCGACACCTATCTGCGCGGCTACACCAGGCCGGGCCGGCTGGCCAACGGCTTCGCGTACTACCGCAACGTCCCCGCCGACACCGCCGCCATCGCCGAACTCGCCCGCACCCCGCTGCCGATGCCCACCCTGGCCATCGGTTCCGGCCGGGCCGGTGGCCCGGCCCCCCTCCACAGCCTCGGCCAGGTCGCCCCGGCAACGCGCGGCGCCGTGATCGACGACAGCGGCCACTACCTCCCCGAAGAACGCCCGGGCCCTCTTCTGTCCGTGCTCAGTCCCTTCCTGACGGAGGCCGACGCGGCGTAGGGCGATTCCCGCCGCCTGCACGCTGCTGCTTGATCACCAAGCTGTGATCTGTAGGAGGTAGACGCGCTCGTGCCGGGGAACCACCTGGCAGAAGAACATGCCGCCGGGCACCAGAACGTTCTCGCCGCGCGGCGACGGCCCCTGGTATGCCGTGCCGTCCAGGTACAGGGCGGCCGCTGCACGGACCAACTCGTCCGCCTTCTTCTCCACTTCGGCGAGCAGAGCGGGCGGGGCGCCGCCCGCGACCTCATCTTCGCTGGGGTCGTACTCCCATGCCCAGCTCACGCAGTGGCCTCCCGGGCCTCGTTCACCACGGCCAGGAGTTCGTCCATGGCGGCCCGCCAGGCCGGGTCGTCCTTGGCCAGGCCGTGCACCGCGTGCTCGGCGTTACGCCGTCGTGCGGCCAGGTCGGGGCGGCGCTCGATCTCCACCTCGCCGGCCCAGATGGTCAGCCATTGGCGGATGGGGCCGAGGTTGTTGTGTTCGGCGGCCAGGGCGAACGCCTCGTTCTTCTGGGTTTCCATCTCGCCCAGCCGATGGGGCGCTACGCGGGCGAGCGCGAGGCGCAGCGATTCGGGAGTGCGCTCCGGCCGGGGGATGAGGCCCCCCGCAGGCGGCTCCATGGGGTGTGCGCTCATGCGGTCCTCCGGGCTGTTCGGTGTCCGTATGCACCGTACTGGCCATACGGGGACCCGCGTGGTGGGCGGCGGCTTGTATGACGAATGCGGCCGATGGCAGGGGGCCCGCGCGGACCGGGCCCCCTCAGTGCCGCGCCGACCGGGAGTCGTGCCGGGGCGCCGGGGCGGCGCGGCGGGCGCGGGCCCTCATGCGTAGGACGGGCACGGTCAGGAGGGCTCTGGCGATGGCCTGGACGCGGCGTGGTGGGGGTGGGGTGGTGTGGGAGGGGCGGGGGACGATGGGGCGGGAGGCGAGGAAGAGGACCATTTCTCCACGGTCCCGGGCGCACCCGGTCCCGGTCCAACACCTGATCCGGGCCCATTCACGCATATCTGTTGTCAATTTTGGTCGGGTGTCGGAGGCGTCGGCCACCATGGTGCGGTGAACCGGGACATCGAACCGCGGCTGCTGCGCGCCTTCACCGCCGTCGCCGACGAACTGCACTTCACCCGCGCCGCCGCCCGCCTCTACGTCGCCCAGCAGGCCCTCAGCCGCGATATCCGCCGTCTGGAGCGGGAGTTGGGTGCGGAGCTCTTCGTGCGCACCACCCGCCAGGTCGCCCTCACGGCCGCGGGCGAGCGGCTGCTCCCGTACGCCCGGCGGGTGCTCCAGGCCCAGGACGATCTGGTGGCGGCCTTCAGCGGGGCCGAGCGCCGCCCGCTGCTGGTGGATGTGAGCGCCCCGGTGAGCACCGGAAGCCAGGTGCTGGCGGAGGCGCGGCTCGGTCTCGGCCCCGAGACCGAGCTGGTGGCCCGCTTCCACAGCGGGCTGGCCGGGGCCGCCGCCGAACTCCTCGCCGGCCGTCTCGACGTCTCCTTCGGCCGGGCCCACGGCCTCGACCCCGCCGTGCTCGCCCGGCTTGAGCACCGGCTGATCCGCTATGAGCGCCTCGCCGTGGTCCTGCGCGAGGACCACCCGCTGGCCGGGCTCGAGCGGATCCCGCTGTCCTCGCTCGCGGGCGAGACCCTGTACGCGGCGGCGGGCAACCACACCACCACCGAGTGGACGGACCTCGCCGCCCAGCTCTTCGCGGGGTGCGGGATCGCGATGGCGGAGCCGTTCCCGGAGATCGAGGGGGACGAGGAGTTCATCCGGGTGGTGACCAAGCGCCGCTGGTCGGTGCTGGCCAGCGAGGTGTTCATCCACCTCCCCGGTACGGTGCTGCGCCCGCTCACCGAGCCCGTTCCGCTCTCACCGGTCTCCATCCTGTGGCGCAAGGGCCTCGGCCACCCCGGCCTGGACGCCCTCCACGCGGCGGCCCGCACACTCGCCACCGCCTCCGACTGGCTCACCCGCCCACCGGGCTCCTGGCTGCCACGCCCCGAGGCGGGCGTGGTGGTCAGAGATTGACGCGGTTGATGCAGACGCGCTTGCGATGCGGAATCACCTGGTACCAGACGAGCATCGTCTCGACGCTGTACGTGCGCAGGCGATGGGGTTTGGGGTCGTCATCGAGGAGACCGTCCGGGCCGAGCCCCTGGGCCGCGAGATCGGCCAGAGCGCTGCCGATCACCTCGACCGCGCACCGGTCCGTGTCCTTCATGCCGCCGACGACCCACTCGGCGCCGGGGTTGTACTCCCAGGCCCATCCGGCGGTGTCCTCGACGGCTTCGCCCCGTGTGTTCACCCGGCGGCCCCGGTCTCGGCGGACGCTTCGCGGAGGATGCGGGCGATGGTCTGTTGCGCGGCCCGGAACTCCTCCTCCGTGGCCCGCGGATCGCCGGTGACGCGCTCCGCCTCGCGCATGGCGTGGAACCTCCCGGGGTGGCGTTCGATCGCGACGACGGTCGCCCACTTCTCCAGGAACAGCCGCATCGGCGTGGTCGAAGCGGTCTGAACGGCGCGGTCGAACGCCTCGCCCAGGTCGCGGTCGAACTCGGCGATGCGCGAGAGGTCGAGCCGTTTGACCGCTTCCCGCAAGGCGTCCCGCGTCATCGGCGGCTGCGGGATGACGGGCGCGTCCGAGTGGTCCGGCTGGCTGCTCATGCGATCCTCCGGCGGGCGGTCGGGCGGTGCACCGGTACCGTACCGGGAATGCGCGACAAGGCGGGCGCGTCAGCCCCCGCCCCCCGCATGCGGTACATCCCTCACCGCCACCCCTCCCCCCGGGTGAGAGCAAGGTTTCGTCCGTGTCACCTGCCGCCACAGCGCGGTAATGCGTCGTGCCTACCGTCGGGCAGCGACACCGAGAACTGTGGAGGCGTGATGACTGCCCCGACCACCACCGCCGTGCGCAAGGGGGGCCGCTGGATCGAGCAGTGGGACCCGGAGGACGAGAGCTTCTGGAGGGAGAAGGGGGAGCGGATCGCGACCCGGAATCTGGTCTTCTCCATCCTCTCCGAGCACATCGGGTTCTCCATCTGGAGTCTGTGGTCGGTGATGGTCCTGTTCATGGGGCCGGAGTACGGCGTCGACGCGGCCGGGAAGTTCTTCCTGGTTGCGATGGGCACTCTGGTCGGCGGGGTGCTGCGGGTGCCGTACACCTTCGCGGTCGCCCGGTTCGGCGGCCGCAACTGGACGGTGATCAGCGCGGGGCTGCTGCTCGTACCCGCCGTCGTCGCCGCCGTGGTGATGGAGCCCGGGACCTCCTACACCACGTTCATGGTGGTCGCGGCGCTCACCGGGGTCGGGGGCGGCAACTTCGCCTCGTCCATGACCAACATCAACTCCTTCTACCCACTGCGCAAGAAGGGCTGGGCGCTCGGCCTCAACGCGGGCGGCGGCAACATCGGTGTGCCCGTGATCCAGCTGATCGGGCTGCTGGTGATCGGCACCGCGGGGGCGGCCCAGCCGCGGCTGGTGCTCGCCGTCTACATCCCGCTGATCGTGGTGGCGATGGTGCTCTCGGCGCTGTTCATGGACAACCTGGCGCCGGTGCGCAACGACTCCGGGGCGGCCAGGGAGGCGGCCCGGGACGCCCACACCTGGATCATGTCGCTGCTCTACATCGGCACCTTCGGCTCGTTCATCGGCTACAGCTTCGCCTTCGGCCTGGTGCTCCAGAACCAGTTCGACCGCACCCCGCTCCAGGCCGCCTCGCTCACCTTCATCGGCCCGCTGCTCGGCTCGCTCATCCGCCCCGTCGGCGGCCGGCTCGCCGACACCCACGGCGGCGCGCGGATCACCCTGTGGAACTTCGCCGCCATGGCCGTGGCCACCCTCGTGGTCGTCTACGCCTCCGCGCAGAAGTCGCTGCCCGTCTTCCTCCTCGGCTTCATCGCCCTCTTCGTCCTCAGCGGGCTCGGCAACGGCTCCACCTTCAAGATGATCCCCGGCATCTTCCAGGCGAAGGCCGTCGCCCGCGGTCTGACGGGCGCGGCGGCCGCGTCCTACGGGCGGCGGCTGTCGGGCGCGGCGATGGGGCTGATCGGGGCGGTGGGCGCGCTCGGCGGGCTCGGGATCAACCTCGCCTTCCGGGAGTCGTTCGCGAGTGCCCAGTCCGGCACCCCCGCCTTCGTCTCCTTCCTCGCCTTCTACGCCCTGTGCTCCGCGGTCACCTGGGCCGTATACCTCCGCGGCGACCGCCCGGCCACGGCGCCCGCCGCCGGTCCGGACACGCATGATCCGCGGTCCGAGCGGCAACCCGCCTACGCGGACGTCTGAGCGGTCCGAGCGGGCGTCTGAGCGGTTCGAGCTGGCGTCTGAGCGGTTCGAGCTGGCGCCTGAGCGGTTCGAGCGGGCGTCCAGGGCGCCCAGGGCGGCCGCGGGGCCCGGGGCGTAGGTCGGCCGTACGGTCTCGGTGGGGCGTACGGTCGGCGTACGGTCCCCGGGGCCCGCGGTCGGCGTACGGTCGGCGGGGAAGCCCTCGGCCGTACACCGCGTTACACCTGGGAAACCTCCGTGAACCGCCACCGTCACCGGACGGCGACAGGATGCGGAACCGGAGGTGTCCATACGCGAGCGAATCGGGAGACCGGGAGATCGGGACGAGAGCCATGCAGCGACAACAGACCGGAGCCGCGGGTGGCGAGGAGCCCGTCGGCCCGCTCGCCGGATTCACCGTGGGGGTCACCGCGGCACGGCGCGCGGACGAGCTCGGCGCCCTGCTGCGGCGCCGCGGCGCGGAGGTGATGCACGCGCCCGCGCTGCGGATCGTGCCGCTGGCCGACGACTCCGAACTCCTGGCCGCCACCAAGCAGTTGATCGACAACGCACCGGATGTCGTGGTCGCCACCACGGCCATCGGCTTCCGCGGCTGGGTCGAGGCCGCCGACGGCTGGGGCCTGGGCGACGCGCTGCTCGACCGGCTGCGCGAGGTGCGGCTGCTGGCCCGCGGGCCGAAGGTGCGCGGGGCGATCCGGGCCGCCGGGCTCACCGAGGAGTGGTTCCCCGCGTCCGAGTCGATGGCCGAGGTGCTCGACCGGCTGCTGGAGGAGGGCGTCGAGGGGCACCGCATCGCCGTCCAGCTGCACGGCGAGCCGCTGCCCGGCTTCGTCGAGTCGCTGCGCGCCGCGGGGGCTGAGGTGGTCGGGGTGCCGGTCTACCGCTGGATGCCGCCGGAGGACATCGGGCCCGTGGACCGGCTGCTGGACGCCACCGTCGCCCGCGCCCTGGACGCCGTCACCTTCACCAGCGCGCCCGCCGCCGCGAGCCTGCTGGACCGGGCCGAACGGCGCGGGATGCGCGCGGAGCTGCTGGACGCGCTCCGCCATGATGTGCTGCCCGCGTGTGTCGGTCCCGTCACCGCGCTGCCGCTGGAGGCCCACGACGTGCCCACCTCCCAGCCGGAACGGTTCCGGCTCGGGCCGCTCGTCCAGTTGCTGACCGCCGAACTCCCGGGCCGGGTACGGCCGTTGCCCGTCGCCGGGCGGCGGCTGGAGATCCGCGGCCACGCCGTGGTCGTCGACGGCGAACTGCGCACCGTGCCGCCCGCCGGGATGGCGCTGCTGCGTGCCCTGGCCCGCCGCCCCGGCTGGGTCGTGGCCCGCTCGGAGTTGCTGCGGTCGTTGCCGGGGGCTGGGCGCGATGAGCATGCGGTGGAGACGGCGATGGCTCGGCTGCGGATGGCGCTTGGGGCGCCGAAGCTCATTCAGACTGTGGTCAAGCGGGGGTATCGGCTTGCGCTTGATCCTTCGGCCGATACGAAGTATGCGGGGGAGTAGGGGCTTTGGGTGCGGGGGTGTGTGGGTGTGTGGGTGCGGGGGTGTGTGGGTGCGGGGTGCCTCCGGCGGTAGCCCCCACCCCGCCCCTTCCCGAAAGACGGGGCTCCGCCCCGCCGCCCCGGCTGGGGCTCCGCCCCCGGCCCCGCTCCTCAATCGCCGGAGGGGCTGGATCATGGGGGTGCGCCCCGGACCCCGTTGCTCAGGCGCTGGAGGGGCTGGATCATGGGGCTCCGCCCCGGACCCCGCTCCTCAAACGCCGGAGGGGCTGGAAAGCGCTGGAGGGGCTCGGGTGCGGGGCTCCCCTGGACGCCGTTGCTCAAGCGCCGGAGGGGTGGAGTCGACGCCGGAGGGGCTGGAGTTGCCCCTCAAACGCTGGAGGGGCTTCGTTCCGGCACTCGGCTGTGTGAAGGGTTCGCCGGGCGTTTGCCCGGGCTCGGTTCCGGAGGGGTTCCGGGGGACAGGCGGGGCGGGCACTCTGAAAGGTGACCGGATCGGGCCTTCCCCAAGGGGTGACAGGAACATGGCGTCGGCGTCGGCCTACGACCTGCGGTTCGACTCGGGGCGGATCTGCCTGGACCTGGTGGCCACGGTCGGTGGCCGGCTCAGCGAGGCGCCCGTCGAGCGGCTCGGCGGGGTGGAGCCCCTCAGGGCCTGGCTGCTGGGCGCCGGACTCGTACCCGGCGGTACCCCTCTCGACGTCGTGGACCACCGCTGGCTCGTCCGCTTCCGGGCGGCCCGGGATCTGCTGCACCGGATCGTCCACACCGAGGTGGAGGGCCGTGCCGCGGGCGCCGATCTGGAGCGGATGAACGCGCTGGCCGCCACCGCCCCGCCCGCCCTGCGCGCCGTACGGACGCCCGACGGCGCCCTGGTACGCGCCCTCGTCGGGAAGCCCGACTGCGGAGCGCTGCTGGCCCAGATCGCCCGGGACGCGGTGCAGTTGCTCACCGACCCGGTGGCGCGCGGGCAGTTGCGGCGCTGCGAGGGGGAGACCTGCTCGCTGGTCTACCTCGACACCTCGCGCGGCCGCCGGCGGCGCTGGTGCTCCAGCGAAGTCTGCGGAAACCGCGAGCGCGTCGCCCGCCACCGGCGCCGCGTGAACGCCGCCGTGGAGTGAGCCCGCGGCCGGGTACGCCGCCGGGTGAGCGCTGCTGTCGGGTGGAATCCGCGGCCGGGTACGTCGCCAGGTGAGCGCCGCCGTTGAGTGAGCCCGCGGCTGGGTTTGTTGCCGGTGAGCGCTGCTGTCGGGTGGGACCCGCGGCTGGGCACGTCGCCCGGTAACGCCGGCGCCCCGTAAACCCGCGGCCGGGTACGCCGCCGATAAACGCCCTCGCCGCGTTAAACCCAAGCATCGGCAAAACATGAATCGGATTCAGACATGACACAGGCCCCGGATGGGGGGACCGGGGCCTGTGGGGCGGATTTGGGGAGGGAGCCCTTCCTGACGGCCGGCGCCCGCCCGGCGTCGGCCTACTCGGACTCAAGTACGCGTCGCGCGGCGGTAGATGTTCAGTCCGGAAATGGGATGTACATCACACGAGGGCCGATGAACGCCGAGCGTTTCCAGCCCGTACCCCCCTCGACCCGACGGCTTGCGTACGCAAAGATGCCCTCGTGACCGAGAGGACGACACCGGACGACGCGCTCATGCGCGCGCTCTACGCGGAGCACGCAGGCCCGCTTCTCGCCTTCGTCCTGCGCCTGGTCGCGGGCGACCGGCACCGAGCCGAGGACGTGGTCCAGGAGACCCTCCTGCGGGCCTGGCGCAACGCCGACCAACTGCGGCGCTCCGGAGGCTCGGTGCGGCCCTGGCTGGTGACCGTGGCCCGCCGCATCGTCATCGACGGCCACCGCCAGCGTCGCGCACGCCCCCACGAAGTGGACGCGTCACCGCTCCACGCGATGCCCGCCGCGGACGACATCGACCGCGCGTTGCGCCAGATGACCATTTCCGACGCGTTGAATGACCTCACCGACGCACATAGAGCGGCGCTCGTCGAGACATACTTCAGGGGACGGACGGTGAGTGAGGCGGCCGAAGTGCTGGGCGTTCCCGCCGGGACGGTACGGTCCCGGGTCTTCTACGCGCTGCGCTCCCTGAAGCTCTCGCTCGAGGAACGGGGGGTCACGGCATGATGCCGGCAGCGGACGACCAGCAGCACACCGCGGTCGGCGCCTATGCGCTCGGGGTGCTCGACCCCGCCGACGCGGCGCGCTTCGAGGATCACCTCATCGGGTGCGAGCGGTGCGCCGCCGAGCTCGACGAGCTGATGGGCCTCCCGCCGCTGCTGGCCGAGTACGCCACCGCCGCCGACGGCACCGCGCTCCCGGATCCGGCGGTGGTCACCGCCCGCCCAGGGCCGGAGCTGCTCGACCGGCTCCTGGACGATGTCTCGTCGAGCCGTAAAGCCTCCGGCAGACGGCGGCTCTTCCTCGTCGCCGCGGCCGCCGTCCTCATCGTCGGCGGCCCGCTCGCTGGTGCGGCGATCACCAAGGGCTCCGACGACGGCGGCGGCAAGACCCAGGTGGTGGCGTCCACCTCCAAGCAGGTGTTCGACCAGGGACGGAAGTTCAGCGCGGTGGACCCCGTCACCAAGGTGGACGCGTCCGTCTCGCTTCAGCAGAAGGGCTGGGGCACCTCCGTCGCCCTCAAGCTGGGCAACCTCAAGGGGCCGCGCAGCTGCGACCTGGTTGCCATCGGCAAGGACGGCCATGAGGAGACCATCACCACCTGGGCCGTGCCCACCTCGGGCTACGGCGTCAAGGACGGGGACGGCTCCCGCTGGAGCAAGGAGCCGCTCTACGCCCAGGGCGGCGCCGCCATGAACACCGACGAGATCGAGCGTTTCGAGGTCCGCACCCTGGACGGCCAGCGGCTGGCCGAGGTCAGGCTCTGAGAAACCCCCTCCCCGGAGGTGTACGGTTGACGGCTGCCCTTAAGAACACAGAAGGGGGCCTGGGTGGCCGCGCAGAACGCCACGCATGACGGCCGGACCGCACCGCGGCGGGACCGCGGGGACGGGATCCGGGACAGCGAGATCCGGATCGAACAGGCGCATCTGGACCGGGTGTACCACCGCCTCGAGGAGAAGATCCACGAGGCGGAGTTCCTCATGGACGACGCCGCCAAGCGCGGTCAGGTCGGTACGCCCGGCGCGCTCGCCGAACGGGACGCCCAGGTCTTCCGGGCCGGGGTCCATCTCAACCGGCTCAACAGCGAGTTCGAGGACTTCCTCTTCGGCCGCATCGATCTGCTGCCGGGCAAGGACGGTGAGCGAGGCCCCGACGGCGCCTACACCTCCATCGAGCCCGCCGACGACGCCATCCGCACCGGTCCGGACGGCGACCGCGCGGAGATCGCCGAAACGTTGCACATCGGCCGCATCGGCGTCCTCGACGCCGACTACGCCCCGCTGGTGATCGACTGGCGGGCGCCCGCCGCCGCCCCCTTCTACCGCTCCACCCCGGTCGCCCCCGGCCGCGTCGTCCGCCGCCGGGTGATCCGCAGCAAGGGCCGCCGGGTGCTCGGCGTCGAGGACGACCTGCTGCGCCCCGAACTCAGCGCGACCCTGGACGGCGGCGCGCTGCCGGTGGTCGGCGACGGTGCGCTGATGGCCGCGCTCGGCCAGGCCCGCGGCCACACCATGCGCGACATCGTCGCCTCCATCCAGGCCGAACAGGACCAGGTGATCCGCGCCCCCGCCGCCTCCATCACCGAGGTCGAGGGCGGCCCCGGCACCGGCAAGACGGCGGTCGCGCTGCACCGCGCGGCGTATCTGCTCTACCAGGACCGGCGGCGCTACGCGGGCGGCATCCTCGTGGTCAGCCCCACCCCGCTGCTGGTCGCCTACACCGAGGGCGTGCTGCCCTCGCTCGGCGAGGAGGGCCAGGTGGCCATCCGCGCGGTGGGCTCGCTGGTGGAGGGTTCCGAGGCCACCACGTACGACACCCCGGCGGTGGCCCGCGTCAAGGGCTCCTCCCGGATGGTGCGGGTGCTCCGCAAGGCCGCCCGTGGCGCGCTGGAGCTGCCCCGGGGAGCCACCGCCGTATCGGCCTCGTCATCGACCCCGGCCCCCTCGTCGGCCCCGGCCTCGTCGTCGGAGTCCCCGGCCTCGTCGTCGGACCATGGCCAGCTGACCCTCGATATGGCGCTCGGCGCCCCCGCCGCGACCCCGTCGGGCGACGGCGCCAGACCCGGCGCGGGCCCCGGATCGAGACCCGGCGGCCCACCCGAGCGTTTGCGCGTGGTCGCCTTCGGCGCCCGGATCGAGCTGGGCGCCGATGAGCTGCGCACCATCCGCCAGAACGTGCTGGGCGGCACCGCGCCCGTCAATCTGCTGCGCCCGCGTGCCCGCCGGCTGCTGCTGGACGCGCTGTGGACCCGTTCCGGCGCGCCCAGGCGTTACACCGACCCCGAGCTGGCCGCCGAGGCGCGGGAGGGCTTCGACGAGGACATCTCCACCGAGGATTCCTTCCAGGACTTCCTCGACGCCTGGTGGCCCGAGCTCACCCCCCGCTCCGTCCTCGCCGCCATGGCCGATGAGAAGCGGCTGAGCCGCTGGTCACGAAGGGTGCTCAACCCCCGCGAGGTCCGTCAGGTGGCCCGGTCGCTCGGCCGGCTCGGCCCGGACGGGCAGGGCCCGCTGTCGGTCCACGACGTGGCGCTGCTGGACGAGCTCAACACCCTCCTGGGCACCCCCGCCCGCCCCGCGGCCCCCCGTGAGACGGATCCGCTGGACCAGCTGACCGGCCTGGATGAGCTGACCACCTACGCCGACCGGGTCGCCCCCCGCCGCACCCGCGCCGAGCGGGCCGAGCGGGAGCGCACCGACTACGCCCATGTCATCGTCGACGAGGCGCAGGACCTCACCCCCATGCAGTGGCGGATGGTCGGACGGCGCGGCCGCCACGCCACCTGGACGGTCGTCGGCGACCCCGCCCAGAGTTCCTGGTCCGACCCGGACGAGGCGGGGCAGGCCCGGGACGAGGCGCTCGGCAGCCGCCCGCGCCGCCGCTTCACCCTCACCGTCAACTACCGCAACCCGGCGGAGATCGCCGAACTCGCCACCAAGGTCCTCACGCTCGCGATGCCCGGCACCCCGGCCCCCGAGGCGGTCCGCTCCACGGGTGTGGCGCCGCGCTTCGCCCCGGGCGCCGACGGCGACCTCGGCGCGGCCGCGCGCCGGGAGGCGCTCCGGCTGCTGGACGAGGTGGACGGCACCGTCGGCGTCGTCGTGGCGATGAACCGGCGCGAACAGGCCCGTCAGTGGCTGACGGGCCTGGGCCACCGGGTGGTGGCGCTGGGCAGCCTGGAGGCGAAGGGGCTGGAGTACGACGCCACGGTCGTGGTCTCGCCCGCCGAGATCGCCGACGAGTCCCCGGCCGGGCTCCGGGTGCTGTACGTGGCGCTCACCCGCGCGACCCAGCGGCTGACGGTGGTGTCGGGCAACCGCGATGAACCGGACGGCGAGGGCGTCCCGGACCTGCTGCGGGACTCCCCCTTCTGAGGCGCGGTTCTCCCCCCGGCCACCGCTGGGAGGTGCCCCCGGCCGGAAGGCCACGGAGGCCGGAAGACCCCGGCGGCCGGGGGACCGGAGGGGGCTTCGAAATCCACCCCCGGGAGGGGAATCCCTTCCCGGGCCTGTTTGTTAGCCTTGATGTGGCACCGGCTCGATCCAAGCCCCCGGGCCCAACCTTCGTCGCTTCGAGCGACCACTTGCCGCGAGGCGAGCATGGCGGGTCGGTGCCACCTTTCATCTCTTCCGTAAGAGGTCCGCGCCGGGCGGTGTCAGCCGCCGAGGACGCGGACCTCTTCCGCTTGCGGGCCCTTGCGGCCCTGCACGATCTGGAATTCGACCCGCTGCTCATCGACCAGGCTGCGGTAGCCGCTGCCGTCGATCGAGCTGTAGTGGACGAAGACGTCCGGTCCGCCGTCCTCCTGGGCGATGAAGCCGTAGCCCTTCTCGGCGTTGAACCATTTCACGGTGCCCTGAGCCATGCCCGCGCTCCTCGTTGTCTCTTCCTCTGACGTCTTCTGACGCTGTAGCGCGCCAGAGCCTAGGCCGGAGGATGCGGCGCACGGCCCGCCTCGCCAGGCGTTCCCGCGAAGGAGTGGGGCTTTCCACTCGGCTGACCCCACTCTGCTATGTCAGAACAATATGTCCGAAAGTCGGGCCGGGTTACCCCATACCCAGAGGTAGGTGTAACCATCTGAGGACGTGGCCCGGCAATCCCGCGGCCCGGACAGCATGAACAAGGGAAAGCAGAGGAAGCAGGCCATGGCAACGGCGCCCAGCGTCTCGTACTCGATGACGGTCCGGCTGGAGGTGCCCGCGAGCGGTACCGCGGTCAGCCAGCTGACCACGGCCGTGGAGTCCTCCGGTGGCTCGGTAACGGGCCTTGACGTAACCGCTTCCGGCCACGAGAAGCTCCGTATCGACGTCACCATCGCCGCGACCTCGACCGCGCACGCCCAGGAGATCGTGGAGAAGCTGCGGGGCATCGAGGGTGTCTCGCTCGGCAAGGTCTCCGACCGTACGTTCCTGATGCACCTCGGTGGCAAGATCGAGATGTCGTCGAAACACCCCATCCGCAACCGTGACGACCTCTCCATGGTCTACACGCCCGGTGTGGCCCGGGTCTGCCAGGCCATCGCGGAAAACCCCGAGGACGCCCGCCGTCTCACCATCAAGCGCAACAGTGTGGCGGTCGTCACGGACGGCTCCGCGGTCCTCGGCCTCGGCAACATCGGCCCCAAGGCCGCCCTGCCGGTGATGGAGGGCAAGGCGGCCCTCTTCAAGCGGTTCGCGGGCATCGACGCCTGGCCGATCTGCCTGGACACCCAGGACTCGGACGAGATCGTCGCGATCGTCAAGGCGATCGCCCCCGGCTTCGCGGGGATCAACCTGGAGGACATCTCCGCCCCCCGCTGCTTCGAGATCGAGGCGCGGCTGCGCGAGGCCGTGGACATCCCGGTCTTCCACGACGACCAGCACGGCACCGCCATCGTGGTGCTCGCAGCCCTCACCAACGCGCTGCGGGTGGTCGACAAGAAGGTCGAGGATGTGAGGGTCGTCATGTCCGGCGCGGGTGCCGCCGGTACGGCCATCCTGCGGCTGCTGACCGCCGCGGGCGTGCGGCACGCGGTCGTCGCCGACATCCACGGCGTGGTGCACGCCGGGCGCCAGGACCTGGTCTCCGCCGACCCGGAGTCCCCGCTGCGCTGGATCGCCGACAACACCAACCCGGAGGGCGTCACGGGCACCCTGCGCGAGGCCGTGCGGGGCGCGGACGTGTTCATCGGCGTCTCGGCCCCGAACGTGCTCTCCGGCGACGATGTGGCCGCCATGGCGGACGGTGCGATCGTCTTCGCGCTGGCCAACCCCGACCCCGAGGTGGACCCGGCGATCGCCCGCCAGACCGCCGCGGTGGTCGCCACCGGGCGCTCTGACTTCCCGAACCAGATCAACAACGTCCTGGTGTTCCCGGGCGTTTTCCGTGGTTTGCTGGACGCGCAGTCGCGTACGGTGAACACCGAGATGATGCTGGCGGCTGCCGGTGCGCTCGCGGACGTCGTCCACGACGACGAGCTCAATGCCAACTACATCATTCCGAGCGTCTTCAACGACAAGGTCGCGGGGGCGGTCGCCGGGGCCGTGCGGGACGCGGCCCGCGCTGTGACCAGTACCACTGCGGTCTGAGCCGGGCACGGCGCGTCGCGCGCTGTGGGGTCCCGAAGGCGGCCATAGGGTGGCGGGCAGGAAAACGACCGCCACGGCGCTTTTCGTGTGACTCTCCAGGGCTCCGGATTGGCTTTCCCGCCACAGGTGCGGGCAGGATGCGTTCCGGGCGCGAGGGTCTGAACAGCAGACCCGGGTCCGGGGACTGTCCGAGGGCCCTGGCAGCATCGGCTTCGATCTCACGCCTATTGGCAAGATGAACACGGGAGTACAACATGAACCGCAGTGAGCTGGTGGCCGCTCTGTCCGAGCGCGCCGAGGTGACCCGAAAGGACGCCGACGCCGTGCTGGCCGCCCTCGCCGAGGTGACTGGTGAGGTCGTCGCTAAGGGCGACGAGAAGGTCACCATCCCCGGCTTCCTGACCTTTGAGCGCACCCACCGTGCCGCTCGCACCGCGCGCAACCCGCAGACCGGTGAGCCGATCGAGATCCCGGCCGGCTACAGCGTGAAGGTCTCCGCGGGCTCCAAGCTCAAGGAAGCCGCCAAGGGCAAGTAAGCCTCCGCGAACGAGAGGGGCGGCCACCCGGGAGGGTGGCCGCCCCTTTTGCCGCTCCTACGGGCCCTGGGACCCGTCCAGGGGGCGCTGCGCGGCGCCGCCTGACCTCGAGGGTTACGCGGTGTCGCCGCCGGCCGGGAGCTCCACCTTCGCGCCCAGCTCCACCAGCTTCTCCATGAAGTTCTCGTAGCCGCGGTTGATCAGGTCGATGCCGTGGACCCGCGAGGTGCCCTGCGCGGCCAGGGCCGCGATCAGGTAGGAGAAGCCGCCACGGAGGTCGGGGATGACCAGGTCGGAGCCCTGGAGCCGGGTGGGTCCTGAGACGACCGCGGAGTGCAGGAAGTTGCGCTGGCCGAAGCGGCACGCGGAGCCGCCCAGGCATTCGCGGTAGAGCTGGATGTGCGCGCCCATCTGGTTGAGCGCGGAGGTGAAGCCCAGCCGCGACTCGTAGACCGTCTCGTGGACGATGGACAGGCCCGACGCCTGGGTCAGGGCCACCACCAGCGGCTGCTGCCAGTCGGTCTGGAAGCCGGGGTGGACGTCGGTCTCCAGGGCGATCGCGTTGAGCTTGCCGCCCGGGTGCCAGAACCGTATGCCCTCGTCACCGATGTCGAAGGCGCCGCCGACCTTGCGGTAGGTGTTCAGGAAGGTCATCATCTCGCGCTGCCGGGCGCCGCGTACGAAGATGCTGCCCTCGGTGGCCAGCGCCGCGCTCGCCCAGGAGGCGGCCTCCAGGCGGTCCGGGAGGGCGCGGTGGTTGTAGCCGTCGAGCCGGTCCACACCGGTGATCCGGATCGTGCGGTCGGTGTCCATGGAGATGATGGCGCCCATCTTCTGAAGGACGCAGATGAGGTCTTCGATCTCCGGCTCGACCGCCGCGTTGGAGAGTTCCGTCACACCCTCGGCGAGCACCGCCGTCAGCAGCACCTGCTCGGTGGAGCCCACCGACGGGTACGGCAGCCGGATCTTGGTGCCGCGCAGCCGGTGCGGGGCCTCCAGGTACTGGCCGTCCGCCCGCTTCTCGATCTTCGCGCCGAACTGGCGCAGCACATCGAAGTGGAAGTCGATGGGCCGGCCGCCGATGTCACAGCCGCCCAGGCCCGGGATGAAGGCGTGGCCGAGGCGGTGCAGCAGCGGGCCGCAGAAGAGGATCGGGATCCGCGAGGAGCCGGCGTGGGCGTCGATGTCGGCGACATTGGCGCTCTCCACATGCGTGGGGTCGAGCACCAGCTCACCGGGCTCGTCACCGGGGCGCACCGTCACACCGTGCAGCTGGAGCAGCCCGCGCACCACCCGCACATCGCGGATGTCGGGGACGTTGCGCAGCCTGCTGGGCCCGCTGCCGAGGAGGGCGGCCACCATGGCCTTCGGCACGAGGTTCTTCGCGCCGCGGACACGGATCTCGCCTTCGAGCGGGGTGCCGCCATGGACGAGCAGGACATCGTTCGAGCGGGTCATCTGGTCTCGCGTTCCTGAGACGGGCAGGGCCAAAGGCACAGGGGCCAAAGGGCAAGAGTAATGGCCCTGGAGACCCCCTCCGTAAGGCTCTTGCACCCTTTGCCCCCGCGGGCATGCGTAACAACACGTTCCGTTTCGCTCGGAAAGCGTCAGTCACGTGCGCCGCATCTGCTGTCTTGCGCCCCGACCTGCTCTCATATGGGACTCGTCTTCCACTCCCCCTCCGGACCCGATATGGGGGATCATGTGGCCATGACCGAGGTGTCCTCGCTCACAGGACGGTTGCTTGTCGCGACACCGGCGCTTGCTGACCCGAATTTCGACCGTGCGGTGGTGCTCCTCCTCGACCACGACGAGGAGGGCTCGCTCGGCGTGGTCCTGAACCGTCCGACCCCGGTGGGGGTGGGCGACATCCTGGAGTCGTGGGCCGAGCTGGCCGGGGAGCCGGGGGTGGTCTTCCAAGGGGGTCCGGTTTCGCTGGACTCCGCGCTGGGCGTGGCCGTCGTACCGGGCGAATCGGGCCGGTCCTCGGCGCGCAGCGAGGACGGGCCACTCGGTTGGCGCAGAGTGCACGGGGCCATCGGGCTGGTCGACCTGGAGGCGCCGCCGGAGCTGCTGGCGGCCGCGGTCGGGTCCTTGCGCATCTTCGCCGGTTACGCGGGCTGGGGGCCCGGTCAGCTGGAGGACGAGCTCGCCGAGGGCGCGTGGTACGTGGTGGAGTCCGAGCCGGGCGATGTGTCCTCGCCGGCCCCCGAGCGGCTGTGGCGTGCGGTGCTGCGCCGCCAGCGCAGCGAGCTGGCGATGGTCGCCACGTATCCGGACGACCCTTCTCTCAACTAGGCATGAGTACCCTAGGGCTGTATGAGCACTCTTGAGCCCGAGCGCGGGGCAGGCACGGGGACCCTCGTTGAGCCGACACCTCAGGTGTCGCACGGGGACGGCGACCACGAGCGCTATGCCCACTATGTACAGAAAGACAAGATCATGGAGAGCGCCCTCTCCGGATCTCCCGTCGTCGCACTCTGCGGCAAGGTCTGGGTGCCGGGTCGTGACCCGAAGAAGTACCCGGTGTGCCCCATGTGCAAGGAGATCTTCGAGGGCATGGGTGCCGGCGGGGACAAGGGCAAGGACGGCGACGGCAAGAAGTAGCCGGCCCGCCGGCCGTCAGCTCTGCCGCAAGACCCCGCGCGACAGACGGCACGCCCGGCCCGCGACCCCGCCCGGGGGTCGCGGGCCGGGCGTGCCGTGCTTGTGCGCCCTGCCGCGCGCCGGCCGACCCCAGTAGGGTCGGCCCATGAGCGGGCGTACGGAGAACGGGGCGGCGCGGGCCGCCTATCTGGTGTTCGGGGCGCGTGAGGTCGACGAGCCCGAAGTGGAAGGCGCCAGCGCCTACTGCCAGTTCGAGAAGGACTGGGACGCCCAGCTGGAGCAGTGCGGGCGGCTGGCCGCCGAGCGGGGCTACCGGCCCGCCGGCAGCTGCGTGATGTCGGTCGCGCAGCCGACCCGGCCCAGACTTCTGGACTGGGCCGCCGACCCGGGCTGTGACGTGGTGCTGGTGGCCAGCGACCGCGTCCTGGAGCGCATCCGGAAGACCTGGCCCGACTGGGGCCGGGCGGTCGAGTGCCTGGAGGAGGCGGGTGCGCGGGTCGAGGCCGTGCCGTATGTTGAACCCGCCTATCCGGGTGAGGAGTTGCCGCGTCGCTAGCGCGAAGTTCCTTTTATTACGGAGTGGTTCAGACCTCTTGTGAGGTCGCTCAAGGTTCCCTAGCCTCACGCATATTGTGCTGAGCGAAACATGCGTTGCATATATTGCAACGCCAAATGTTTAAGGGTCCCTATGAAGCCGTCCCGTCTCTCTGTGTTCTCCCGGTGGTCCTCCCGCGTCACGGTGCCCGTGGTGGCCCTGACCCTGGCGGGGCTGGCCGCGACCGGATGCGCCCCCTCCACCTCCGACAACAGCTCCAAGGAGGATGAGAAGAGCGGCAAGCTGCGCGTCTGGCTCTTTCAGGAGGTCAACAACGCGCCCAAGAAGAAAGTGATCGACGACGCGGTCGCGGACTTCGAGAAGAAGCACGACGGGACCGAGGTCGAGGTGACCTACATTCCCATCGACACCCGGGCGCAGAAGATCAAGGCGGCTTTCAACGACCCCAAGAGCGCCCCCGACGCCATCGAGTTCGGCAACACCGACACCGCCGGCTATGTCAAGGACGGCGGGCTGCTGGACATCAGCAAGGCGTTCGGCTCCTGGGGCGACTCCACCAACATCGACCCCACCGCGAAGTACTCGCTGACCATCGGCGGCAAGGTCTACGGCGCCCCGCTCTTCGTCGGCGTCCGGGCGCTGTACTACCGGACGGACGTCTTCAAAGACCTCGACCTGGAGCCCCCGACCACCCAGGACGAGCTGATTGCGACCGCGAAGAAGATCCACTCGGAGCGGTCGGATCTGTACGGTCTCGCGGTCGGCGGCGCCTACACCTACGGCGCGATGCCCTTCATCTGGGCCAACGGCGGCGATCTCGCCAACGAGAAGGGCAAGTTCGGCTCCAACGAGTACGAGGCGGCCATCGACAGCGCCGACGCCCAGAAGGGCATCAAGGCGTACGCCTCGCTCTTCGGCGACGACAACTGCCCGGCCGCCAAGTGCGCCCAGTGGGGCGGCAACGACACCGTCGAGGCGTTCGCCTCGGGCAAGGCGGCCATGGCGATCGGCGGCGACTTCAACCGCCATGCCATCGAGGCGGGCAAGGTCAAGGGCAAGTTCAAGGTCGTGCCGCTGCCGGGCGTGAAGCGGGGCGATATCGCACCGGCCTTCGCGGGCGGGAACAACGTCGGGGTGCTCAAGAGCACCTCGCACCGCACGCTCGCCGTGGACCTGCTGGAGTCGCTCGCCGGGAAGCAGACCCAGCGCAAACTCTACGACGCCATGGGCTTCCTGCCCACCTTCACCGATGTGCGGGGCGACGTGGCGCAGAAGGACTCCTTCGTGAAGCCCTTCGTGAAGACCCTCAACGACAGCGCCAAGTTCGTGCCCGCCTCGCCCGGCTGGGCGGCCATCGACGCGCAGCTCGTCCTGCCCACCATGTTCCAGGAGATCGTCAGCGGCCGTAAGAGCGTGGAGACCGCCACCAAGGACGCCGCGAAGAAGATGGACGAGGCATTCCAGCAGTGAGTGCCGGCACCGCGCAGCACGCCCGGCAGGGCCCCGCCAAGAGCCGCCGGTCCCGGCCGGGCCCCGCCTCCCCGGCCGGGGGCCGGGCCGGGAAGGGAACCCGGCGGGGGGCCTGGACGCCCTGGCTCTATCTCGCCCCGGCGCTCGTCGTCCTGGGCGGGCTGCTCGTCTACCCCATCTACCAGCTCGGTCTGATCTCGTTCCTGGAGTACACCCAGGCCCAGGTCAGCGGCGGTGAGCCGACCACCTTCCAGGGGTTCGCCAACTACGCCGAACTGTTCGGCGACGGCGAGTTCTGGAACGTCGTGGTGGCCACGCTGCTGTTCGCCGCCGTCTGCGTGGTGTCCACCCTCGCGGTCGGCTGTGCGCTCGCGGTGCTGCTGACGCGCGTACGGGCCATTCCGCGGCTTGCGCTGATGCTGGCCGCGCTGGGCGCCTGGGCCACCCCGGCGATCACCGGTTCGACGGTCTGGGTCTTCCTCTTCGACCCCGACTTCGGTCCGGTGAACAAGGTCCTGGTGTGGTCCGGGCTCTCCGGGTTCGAGAACTACTCCTGGACCTACGACCGCTACAGCGCCTTCGCCCTGGTGCTCTTCGAGGTCGTGTGGTGCTCGTTCCCGTTCGTGATGGTCACCGTCTACGCGGGCATCAAGGCGATCCCCGGCGAGGTGCTGGAGGCCGCCGCCCTCGACGGCGCCTCCACCTGGCGGATCTGGCGCACCGTGATGGCGCCGATGCTGCGGCCCATCCTCGTCGTGGTGACCATCCAGTCCATCATCTGGGACTTCAAGGTCTTCACCCAGATCTACGTCATGACGGACGGCGGCGGGATCGCACGCCAGAACATGGTGCTCAACGTGTACGCGTACCAGAAGGCGTTCGCGTCCTCGCAGTACAGCCTGGGCTCGGCGATCGGCGTGGTGATGCTGCTGATCCTGCTGGCCGTCACGCTGGTCTATCTGCGGCTGCTGCGACGCCAGGGAGAAGAACTGTGAGCCACTCAGCAGATCGGCGGAAGTCGGCCGCGGTTCGGTGGCGCCCCGAAGGGGCGCGGGGAACTGCGCGACCAGCCACGACAGCGCCGCGGACGATCGACGGCAGGTCAGGGTACTTCCAGCGGAGCGCTTCGCGCGTCTCGCCGCGCATCCGCCGCCCCTGGCGCCTGGCCGCCGAGGTCACCGCCCTGATCGTCGCGGCCGTGGTCGCCTTCCCGCTGTACTGGATGGTGCTCTCGGCCTTCAAGCCCGAGGGGGAGATCCAGTCCACCGAGCCCCGGCCGTGGACGGGGTCCCCCTCGCTGGACTCCTTCCGGCGCGTCTTCCAGCAGGAGGACTTCGGGCGCTACTTCCTCAACAGCCTCTTCGTGGCCGGGGTGGTGGTGATTGCCTCGGCGCTGATCGCCTTCCTGGCGGCGACGGCGGTCGCGCGCTTCCGGTTCCGCTTCCGCACCACGCTGCTGGTGATGTTCCTCGTCGCCCAGATGGTGCCGATCGAGGCGCTGACCATCCCCATGTTCTTCCTGATGCGGGATCTGGGGGAGTCGGTGCCGGGGGTGGGCCTCAACACGCTGGGCTCGCTGATCCTGCCGCATATCGCCTTCTCGCTGCCGTTCGCCATCTGGATGCTGCGCGGCTTCGTCAAGGCGGTGCCCGAGGCGCTGGAGGAGGCGGCCTATCTCGACGGGGCCAGCCGCTCCCGCTTCCTGTGGCAGATCCTCTTCCCCCTCGTCTTCCCCGGACTGGTCGCGACGAGCGTCTTCTCCTTCATCTCCGCCTGGAACGACTTCCTCTTCGCCAAGTCCTTCATCATCAGCGCGACCGAGAACTCCACCCTTCCGATGGCGCTGCTGGTCTTCTTCAAGGACGAGGGGAACGACTGGGGAGGCATCATGGCGGCGTCCACCGTCATGACCATCCCCGTGCTGGTCTTCTTCGTGTTCGTACAGCGCCGGCTGGTCTCCGGACTCGGCGGCGCGGTGAAGGACTGACCACCGGCCGGCCACCGGCCACGGACTGACCCCGGACCGGCCAGGGGCCGGTCCGGGGCGGACAAGGGAGCAGATGACATACGACGCCGCGGGGCTGATCCCCGCGCCCCGCCATGACCAGAGCCGTCCGGGCCGCGCGGGCGCGCGGATCCACCCGCGGCACACCGCCCTGGCCGCGTGCCCCGGCACCGAGGGGGTGGCGCGGCTGCTGCGCACCACCCTCGGCCAGGCGCTCGGCCTGGCCCTGCCGGACGGCGAACCCGGCGGCCACGACACCGTCACACTGCGGGTCGACGCCGAGCTGGAGCCCGAGGGCTACCGGCTCACGGTCGCCGAGGGCCGGGTGGAGATCGTGGGCGGCACGGCCGCGGGCGTCCACTGGGGCACGCAGACCCTGCGTCAGCTGCTGGGCCCCGACGCCTTCCGGCGCGCCCCGCTGAGGGGCGCGGAGGCCGCCCGGGACCTGGCGGAGCGGACGGTCGAGGACGCGCCGAGGTTCGCCTGGCGCGGGCTGATGCTGGACGTGGCACGTCACTTCATGCCCAAGGACGGCGTCCTCGCCTATCTCGACCTGCTCGCCGCCCACAAGCTCAATGTGTTCCACTTCCATCTCACCGACGACCAGGGCTGGCGCGTCGAGATCCGCCGCTATCCGGAGCTGACCGGGACCGGCGGCTGGCGCGAGCGCACCAAGCTGGGCCACCGGGCGTCCCCGCTGTGGGACGAGCGGCCGCACGGCGGCTTCTACACCCAGGACGACATCCGCGAGATCGTCGCCTACGCCGCCGAGCGGCATATCACCGTCGTCCCCGAGATCGACATCCCGGGCCACTCGCAGGCCGCCATCGCCGCGTACCCGGAGCTGGGCAACACCGACGTCATCGACACCGCCTCCCTCGGAGTCTGGACCACCTGGGGCGTCAACCCGAACGTACTCTCCCCCACCGACAACACGCTCCGCTTCTACGAACGGGTGCTGGAGGAGGTGCTGGAGCTGTTCCCCGGCACCTTCGTCCACATCGGCGGCGACGAGTGCCCCAAGGACCAGTGGAAGGCGTCCGCGACCGCCCAGGAGCGCATCCGCGCGCTGGGCCTCGCCGACGAGGACGAGTTGCAGAGCTGGTTCATCCGCCACTTCGGCCACTGGCTCGCCGAGCGCGGCCGCCGGCTGATCGGCTGGGACGAGATCCTCGAGGGCGGCGCGCCCGGCGCCCCGCTGCCCGAGGGCGCCGCGGTCTCCTCCTGGCGCGGCTACGCGGGCGGGATCGCCGCCGCGCGGGCCGGCCATGACGTGGTCATGTGCCCCGAGCAGCAGGTGTACCTCGACCACCGGCAGGCCGCGGGCGCGGACGAGCCGGTTCCGATCGGCTATGTCCGCACCCTGGAGGACGTCTACCGGTTCGAACCGGTTCCACCGCAGCTCACCGGCGCCGACGCGGACCGGGTGCTGGGCGCCCAGGCCAATGTCTGGACCGAGGTGATGGAGGACCGCCGGCGGGTGGACTACCAGACCTTCCCCCGGCTCGCCGCCTTCGCCGAGGTCGTCTGGTCGGCGCTGCCACCGTCCCCCGAACGGGACTTCGGGGCGTTCCAGGGGCGCATGGAGGCACATTACGCGCGTCTGGACGCGCTCGGCGTGAGCTACCGCCCGCCCGCCGGGCCGCTCCCCTGGCAGCGCCGCCCCGGCCTTCTCGGACGCCCGCGCGAGGGGGCGCCCCCGATCGTGTGAGCCGCCCGTAAGGTGCGCACCGCGCCCCTCTGCCCCTGGGAGCGTAGTCCCACCGGCGCAAGCCCAAATCGCACAAGGGTCCCTGAAACGTGGCAATCCACTCCCGACGGAGACGTCGCCAGAAATCCGTACCATCCCCCAGGTCAGGGACGGATCCACGGATCACGGACCCCCGCGACGGCGGGCTCGCAAGATGTGCCAGAGTTGCCACGTCCGGGCTGTCAGCACGTACCGTACGGCGCAACAGCCGGGATACCGGGGAAGGGGCAGCTGGGTTGACCACGCACGCACCGCAGGCGGCGCACACGGTGACGTTGCCGGGCACGCTCGACGAGGCCGTGGCGGCACTGGCCGCCATGCCCGCCGCCGTGCCCGTGGCGGGCGGTACCGATCTGATGGCCGCGGTCAACTCCGGCCTGCTGCGGCCCGCCGCGCTCGTCGGCCTCGGCCGGATCAGTGAAATCCGCGGCTGGCGCTATCTGGACGGGCACGCCCTCCTCGGCGCCGGACTCACCCACGCCCGGATGGGCAGACCCGACTTCGCCGCGCTGATCCCAGCGCTGGCCGCGGCCGCGCGGGCCGCCGGACCGCCGCAGATCCGCAACGCCGGAACCCTCGGCGGCAACATCGTCACCGCGGCGCCCACCGGCGACGCGCTGCCGGTGCTCGCCGCCCTGGAGGCCACGGTCATCATCGCCGGGCCCGAGGGGTCCCGCCGCGAGATCCCGGTCAGCCATCTGCTCGCCGGGGTCGATCTGCTGAACCCCGGTGAACTCGTCGGATTCGTCCGGGTTCCGCTGCTGCACGCCCCGCAGACCTTCCTCAAGGCCACCGGGCGCACCGGGCCCGGCCGGGCCACCGCCTCCGTCGCCCTCGTCCTCGACCCCGCGCGGCGGGGGGTGCGCTGTGCGGTCGGCGCGGTCGCGCCGATGCCCCTGCGCCCCTTGGAGGCCGAGCGCTGGGTCGCCTCGCTCATCGACTGGGACGGCGACCGCGGCGGTCTCGATCCGCAGGTCACCGCCGCTTTCGGCGAGTACGTCGCCGCCGCGTGCATCCCCGATCCGCTGCCCCCGCAGGACGGAAGCGAGCCGATCCCCCTGCCGCCCGCCGCGATCCACCTGAGGCGTACCGTGGCAGCCCTGGCCCGCCGAGCACTGGGGAGGGCACTCGCGTGAGTGATGAACAGCAGCCGCACCGGCCGGAGCCGGGGAGCGGATGGCAGCCGATGCCGCACGGCCCGGAGTACGACGCCGAGTCGACGGCCTTCGTCCAGCTGCCGCCCGACTACGCCCACCCCGCCCCGACCGACCCGTCCGGCCGTTGGGACCCGCTCGCGGCGCCCGGCACCGGCTACGCGCCCCCGCCGATGGACCCGGGGCACGGCGAGCCGGCCCAGGGCGGCCAGTGGCCGTCGTCCGCGCATGGCCAGGGCGTCCCGCACGACCAGGGCATGACCGGGCACTGGACCACCGCGGACACCGACGGCGGCTATCTCTACGGCGGCCACCACGATCCGCAGCACGGCTCCGGCCAGTGGCCGGTGCCCGCCGAGGACCAGCAGGGCCACCACCCGGCGCACACCGGCCACTGGCCGGCTCCGGCGGCCGAGGAGCCGGTGGACGACTGGCCGGTGCCCGCCCCGTCCGACGACGGCACCGGCGGTCCCGTGCACACCGCCCAGTGGACCATCCCGGTCGCGGGCGACGAAGCTGTGGACGAGACCGGGGAGTACCGGGTCGACGACCACCCCGGCCCGGCCGCGCCTCCGTACGGCGGCCATGCCGAGGGCCCTCAGGACCCGCAGACCACGGCCCAGTTGCGGATGCCCTTCGCCGGGGCGATGCCCCGGCAGCACCAGCCGCAGCCCTACCAGCCCCAGCCGCACCAAACCGGGCAGCAGCAGGGGCACGGCGGCCAGTGGTCGGTTCCGGCCGCCGACGAGGGCACGGAGGAGTCGGGGGAGTACGCGGTCGAGGGCCACCCGGGCCCGGCCGCCCCGCCTGCCGCGTCCGCGCCACCGGCCGCGCCCATGCCGCCGCCCGCCCGCCGCCGGCTGCGCATGCCCGACCGTGCCGAACCGTCCCCGGCCGCGGATCCGGCGTGGCCGGGCCCCTCCGCCGGGGACTCGGGCGAGTTCGCGACCGAGGGACACCAGGGGCTGCACACCCCGCCCCATGGCAGCGCGCCCCACGGCGGCGCGGCGCCCGCCGAGCGCCGGCCCGCCGCCGGCGGCCCCGACCAGCGGCCGGGCGATCCGGCCGCTGGGGACCCGGGCGAGTTCGCGGTCGACGGTCAGCACGCCGGGCTGGCGACCCCGCCGCACGGCAGCCCGGCGCCCGGGCTGCCCCAGGAGGCGGGCTGGCACGGTGAGTTCGCGGGCGACCGGTTCGCGGGTGACGCCCATGGGCACGCGCCGCACCCCGGCCCCGAGGACGGCACGGGCCACATCGACGTCGCGCGGAACGCCGTCGCGTTGAACGCCCTCGCTCCGAACCCCGCCGAAGCTCCCGCCGAGGCGATGCCGGACGCCGCCGGGCCCGAGCCCGTGGAGCCCGAACAGGCCGCGGCCGAAGGCGAGTTCACGGCGGCCGCTGACGCCGCCGCGGCGCCCGCCCCGGCCCGAACCCCCGAGGACGCCCCGGAGGCCGCTGACGCCCCCGCCGAGCCCCTTGCGGACCCCGACACCGCCCCGGCCGCCCCGGCCGTTCCGGCCGTCGACGAGAACCCGACCCACAGCGAGCATCCGCTCGCCTCGTACGTGCTGCACGTCAACGGCGCCGACCGCCCCGTCACCGACGTCTGGATCGGCGAGTCGCTGCTCTACGTCCTGCGCGAGCGCCTCGGCCTGGCCGGGGCCAAGGACGGCTGCTCCCAGGGCGAGTGCGGTGCCTGCTCGGTCCTGGTCGACGGACGGCTCGTCGCCTCCTGCCTGGTGCCCGCCGCCACCGCCGCGGGCAGCGAGGTCCGCACCGTCGAGGGCCTCGCCAACGGCGGACAGCCCTCCGACGTCCAGCGGGCGCTCGCCGCGTGCGGGGCGGTGCAGTGCGGCTTCTGCGTGCCCGGCCTCGCGATGACCGTGCACGACCTCCTGGAGGGCAACCACGCCCCGACCGACCAGGAGACCCGCCGGGCCATCTCCGGCAACCTCTGCCGCTGCTCCGGCTACCGCGGGGTCCTCGACGCCGTTCACCAGGTCGTCGCGGACCGCGAGGCCGCCGACGAGGCGGCGGAGGCCGAGGCGGAGGCACACGACGCCCACCAGGACCCGGCCCGCATCCCGCACCAGACGGGACCGCACGGCTTCACCGGCAACGGGAGCGTCAACGGAAGCGGCAGTGGAAGGGCATCGGCATGACCGGAATCGCGGACGGCGTGGGGGCCGTCACCGCCACCCCCGCCGCCGGAACGCCCGTCCAGCCGCCGTCCACCATGGGCCTCGGCGTGTCCCTGCCGCCCGCCGACTCGGCGGCCAAGACCTCGGGCACCTTCCCGTACGCGGCCGACCTGTGGGCCGAGGGGCTGCTGTGGGCCGCCGTGCTGCGCTCCCCGCACCCGCACGCCCGCATCGTCTCCATCGACACCACACAGGCCACCGAGATGCCCGGCGTACGGGCCGTGGTGACCCACGACGACGTGCCCGGCGACGCCTCCCACGGCCGCCGGGTCGCCGACCGCCCGGTCTTCGCCAAGGACCTGGTCCGCCACCACGGCGAGCCCATCGCCGCGGTCGCCGCCGACCACCCCGACACGGCCCGTCTCGCGGCCGCCGCCATCGCCGTCGAGTACGAGGTGCTGGAGCCGGTCACCGACCCCGAGCAGGCGTTCTCCGCCGAGCCGCTGCACCCCGACGGCAATCTGGTCCGCCATATCCCGCTGTCCTTCGGCGACCCGGACGTGGTCGGCGAGGTCATCGTCGAGGGGCTGTACCGCATCGGCCGCCAGGACCCGGCGCCCATCGGCGCCGAGGCGGGCCTGGCCGTGCCGCGCCCCGACGGTGGCGTGGAGATCTACACCGCCTCCACCGATCCGCACGCCGACCGCGACCTGGCCGCCGCCTGCTTCGGCCTGGAGCCGGAGCGGGTGAAGGTCGTCGTCACCGGCGTCCCCGGCGCCATGGGCGAGCGCGAGGACCCCGGGATGCAGCTGCCGCTCGGGCTGCTGGCGCTGCGCACCGGCCATCCGGTGAAGCTGGCCGCGACCCGTGAGGAGTCCTTCCTCGGCCACGCCCACCGCCACCCCACCCTGCTGCGCTACCGCCACCACGCGGACTCCCAGGGCAGGCTGGTCAAGGTCGAGGCGCAGATCCTGCTGGACGCGGGCGCCTACGCCGACTCCTCGGCGGACACCCTGGCCGCCGCCGTCTCCTTCGCCTGCGGCCCCTATGTCGTCCCGCACGCCTTCATCGAGGGCTGGGCGGTGCGTACCAACAACCCGCCCTCCGGCCATGTGCGCGGTGAGGGCGCGATGCAGGTGTGCGCCGCGTACGAGGGCCAGATGGACAAGCTGGCGGCCAAGCTGGGCCTCGACCCGGTCGAGATCCGGATGCGCAATGTGGTGGCGACCGGCGATCTGCTGCCCACCGGGCAGACCGTCACCTGCCCGGCACCGGTCGCCGAGCTCCTCCAGGCCGTGAGGGACGCACCGCTGCCCGTGCTGCCCAAGGACGACCCCGAGGAGGAGTGGCTGCTTCCGGGCGGTCTGGAGGGCGCGGGCGATCCGGTCGCGGTGCGGCGCGGGGTCGGCTACGCCCTGGGCATGGTCCATATGCTCGGCGCCGAGGGGGCCGACGAGGTCTCCACCGCCACCGTCAAGGTCACCGGCCCGGTGGCCACCGTCATCTGCGCGGCCGTGGAGACCGGCCAGGGCTTCACCACCCTGGCCCGCCAGATCGTCCAGGACGTCCTCGGCATCGAGGAGGTCCATGTCGCGCCCATCGACACCGACCAGCCCCCGGCCGGGCCCGCCTCGCGCGGCCGCCACACCTGGGTCTCGGGCGGTGCGGTCGAACGGGCGGCGAAGATGGTCCGCACCCAGCTGTTGCAGCCCCTGGCGCACACCTTCGGCATGTCCACCGAGCTGCTCGCCATCGCCGACGGCAAGATCACCTCGTATGACGGGGTGCTCAGCACCACCGTCGAGGAGGCCCTGGAGGGCAAGGAGCTGTGGGCCACCGCGCAGTGCCGTCCGCACCCCACCGAGCCGCTGGACGAGACCGGCCAGGGTGACGCCTTCGTGGGGCTCGCCTACTGCGCGGTGCGCACCGTGGTGGACGTCGACATCGAGATCGGCGCCGTAAGGGTCGTCGATGTGACGGTGGCCCAGGACGTGGGCCGGATCCTCAACCCGCGTCAGCTCAGGGCCCGTATCGAGGCGGGCGTCGCGCAGGGCATCGGCGCGGCCCTCACCGAGAACCTGCGCACCTCCCGCGGTGTGGTCCGGCACCCGGACCTCACCGGCTACGCCCTGCCGACGGCCCTGGACGTCCCCGACGTCCGCATCGTCAAGCTGATCGAGGAACGGGACGTGGTGGCCCCCTTCGGCGCCAAACCGGCCAGCGCGGTGCCGGTGGTCACCACTCCGGCGGCGGTGGCGGCGGCGGTCCGCGCGGCCACCGGCCGTCCGGTCAACCGCCTCCCGATCCGCCCCCAGGCGGCGGTCGTCAACCGGGGCTGAGCGCTCCGCCGGAAGCGCCGTGACGCGTCGTCGGCCGTCCGCGGCGCCGTCGTGGCCGGGTCCCACGCGGCGGAGCCGCATATCGACACGGCCGCGCCGGAGCCGCACATCGGCACGGCCCCGCGGGTCGCCGTGTCCGTCAGCGGCGGGCGGAGGGCGCCCGCCGGTGACGGACACTCCGCTCAGGCCGGGGGCGGACCCGTCAGAGCGGGCTCGCGCTCGCCCTCGCGGGCGGTGAACGGGCACTGCCAGTCGGCCGGCTTCGGGCGGCCGGAGTAGCGGCGGGCCTCGGAGAGCTCCTCGTACTCGAGCAGGTTGGGGTTGATATCGCCCTGGAGCTGGATGTCCTGTTTGCGTATCTTCTCCGCGAGCCGGTCCCACATCTTGGCGGCCTTGATGCGGTCGAACTGCTCATGCGAGTTGAAGGCCAGCATCGGGAAGGGAGGACGGCGGCCCCAGCGGCGGTGGGTCTCGTGCAGACCGATGACGAAGAAGGGGTGACCGGCGACGCTGTAGGCGAACTCCCTGGCCTGCGGATCGGACGAACGGCCCTCGGCCCAGCGATAGGACCGGGAGTCCTGTTCGTGGAGCAGCTGGAGCTGTTCCCACAGCAGCTCCTCGAACCGCAGCTCATCCACCCCGCGAGGCCGCTCGAAGGTCGCGATGAAGCTCGTGAACGACCGGTGGCTCCAGTCGGCCGAGTCCACGAAATCCGCGAGATCGAGTGCCATCAGCCGGGCCGAATCATCGGATCCCATCAGGTCGTAGTGACGATGGGTGATGCCACCCTTGCGCCAGGCGGACCGTCCCGCCAGGCAGGCGAACCGGTCCCCCAGAATGAACCGCTCCACCTCGTCACGTGCGTCCACTGTCATGGCCAGCCTTCCTTCCAACTACCTGCCTCCTCGCTGGGAGCTCATCTCCTTCTCCGCATTCGAAGGCGCCCACCCTGCTCACCTGCGTAGGAGAGCAGGAGAACGAGATGGGTCGCCTGGCTGAATTGTGATCGGCGAGGGCCGATCGGCGAAATCCGCCGGCCGGCCGTCCCAGTGGACGGGACGGCCCGTCACCTCCCACCGCCCGCCTACGGCCCCGGCGAGGTGTTCCCCGGGCCGGGGCCGCCCCGAGGGAGCGGCCCCGGCCCGGAACCGAGCCCGGCCGTTCAGCTTCCGGCGCGGTCCAGCGCCGCCGCGATCACCGGGCCGATCCGGTCCAGGGATTCCTCCCGCATCATCCGGTAGTGGTGATCGGGGATGCCGTGCACCACCAGGGCGCCGTCCACGAAGGGCAGCCAGCCGTCCGCCACATGCAGCGCGTCGCGCCGGTAGCCGGGGATCTCCTCCATGGCCCGGAACATCAGCATGTCGCCGTGAAACCGCTCGGGCGCGAACTTCCGCATCAGCTCCTGGTCGTTGAGCAGGATGTCCAGCAGCGGGAAGCTGGTCTCGCCCGCCAGCAGCCGGGGCGGCAGCCCGGTCTCCCGGCAGAGGTCGGCCACCAGATCGGCGGTGCCCTCGGCCCCGTCCGGGTGCGCCTCCAGCCAGCCCGGGGCGAAGATGTCGCCGCCCCCGATGTCGTCGAGCAGCACCCCCAGCCACTGGCGCTTGCTGAGCTCCGGTGCGCCGGGCAGCGCCTGGGCGTTGTCGGGGTAGGCGTCGACCACGGCCAGCACGGCGACCTCCTCGCCCCGGTCCTGGAGCCGGGTGGCCATGGCGTGTGCGATCAGCCCGCCGAAGGACCAGCCGAGCAGGTGGTACGGACCGGACGGCTGGACGGTGCGGATCTGCTCCAGATAGTCGGCGGCCATCTCCTCGACGCTCGCCGGGAGGACGTCCGGCTCGGTCAGCCCGCGCGCCTGGAGGGCGTACACCGGCCGGTCCGGGGCGAGATGGCGGAGCAGTCCGGTGTACGACCAGCCGAGGCCGCCGCCGGGGTGGACGCAGAACAGCGGTGGGCGCGGCCCCTCGCCGCGCAGCGGCAGCAGGATGTCCAGCGGCTGGCCCTGGTGCGCCCCGGCCGGGCCCGCGGCGTCCAGGCGGGCCACCAGCCGGGCGACGGTGGGCGCCTCGAAGAGGTCGCGCATCGACAGTTCGGTGGCCAGCGCGGCGCGGGCCTGGCTGGCCAGCTTGGAGGCGAGCAGCGAATGGCCGCCGAGCAGGAAGAAGTCGTCGTCGATGGTGACGCCGTCGACGCCCAGGACCTCGCCGAAGAGCGCGCACAGCGTCTCCTCGCGCGGGGTGCGGGGCGCCCGCCCGCCCGTGGTGGCCTCGAAGGAGGGCGCGGGCAGCGCGGCGCGGTCCAGCTTGCCGTTGGCGTCCAGCGGAAGGGCGTCGAGGACCACCAGCGCGCTGGGCACCATGTGCTCGGGCAGCACCTCGCCCAGCGTCTCGCGGGCCGCGGCGGCGTCCGGCGGGGTGTCCCCGGCGGCCGTCACATAGGCGACCAGCCGCTGGTCACCGGGCCGGTCGGCGCGGACCGCCGCGGCGGCCCCGGCGACCTGCGGGAGCGCCCGCAGCGCCGCCTCGACCTCGCCCAGCTCGATGCGGAAGCCGCGCAGCTGGACCTGGCCGTCGGTGCGGCCCACGTACTCGACGTCGCCGTCCGGCAGCCTGCGGGCCAGATCGCCGGTGCGGTACATCCGGGTGCCGGGCGGGCCGTAGGGGTCGGCGACGAACCGCTCGGCGGTCAGGGCGGGCCGGTTGAGATAGCCGCGGGCCAGCTGTGCCCCGGATACGTACAGCTCGCCGGTGACCCCCGCCGGGCAGGGCTTCAGGGCGGTGTCGAGGACGTACATCCGGGTGTTCCACACCGGCCGGCCGATCGGCACCGGTCCCTCGCCGCCGGGCGCCGAGGGGTGGTGGGCGATCTGGATGGTGGTCTCGGTGGGCCCGTAGAGGTTGTTCAGCGGCACACCGGGGAACCGCTCGTGGAACCGCTCGGCGGTCTCCCGCGGCAGCGCCTCACCGCCGCTGGAGGCCCGCCGCAGCACGCCCGCGCACGCGTCGGCGGCGTCCGGCTCGGCGAGGAACGCCTGGAGCATCGACGGCACGAACTGGAGCGTGGTGATGCCCTCCTCGCGCACCGTGCGGACCAGGTACGCCGGGTCCTTGTGGCCGCCGGGCCTGGCCACCACCAGGGTCGCGCCGCTCAGCAGCGGCCAGAAGAACTCGCAGACCGAGGCGTCGAATCCGGCCGGGGTCTTCTGGAGCATCCGGTCCCCGGTGGTGAGGCCGTACGCGTCCTGCATCCACTCCAGGCAGTTGGCCACGGCCCGGTGCGGCACGAGGACGCCCTTGGGGCGGCCGGTGGAGCCCGAGGTGTAGATGATGTACGCGGGGTGCTCGGGGTCGATCGCCACCTTGGGTGTGGAGTCCCTCGTGGCGTCCCAGGGGCCCGAGGTGTCCACGACGTCCATCAGCAGCCGCCGCACACCACTTCGCGCGGGCAGCGCCGCGGCGCTGTCGGCACGGGTGACGACGAGGGCGGGCGCCGCGTCGTCGAGCATGTACGCCAGCCGCTCGGCCGGGTAGTCCAGGTCCAGGGGCAGATACGCCGCCCCCGTCTTCAGCACCGCGATCAGCGCGATGACCAGGTCGGCGGAGCGTGGCAGGGCCACTCCGACGGTGCGCTCGGGCCCGGCGCCACGCGCGATGAGCACCTTGGCCAGCCGGTTCGCCGCCCGGTCCAGCTCGGCGTAGGTGACCGCGGTGCCGTCGCAGACCAGGGCCTGGGCACCGGGGGTCCGGGCGGCCTGGGCCGCCAGCAGCTCCGGGAGGGTGGCGCCGGAGGTCGGACGCGCCGTGTCGCCCGGCGCGCCCAGTACCCGCCGGCGCTCCTCGGCGGACAGCAGCTCCAGGGAGCCGACGGTGCGCCCCATGTCGGAGGTGTCGGAGAGGGAGCGCAGCAGGCCGAGATAGCGCTCCCGGTGGGCGATGAGGGCGTCCTCGGTGTAGAGGTTGGAGTTGGCGTTGAGGTCGATCCGGATACCGGTGCCGTCGGACCGGTCGTACCCCATGATCGAGAGGTCCTCGACGGTTCCGTTGGAGAGGTTGTGGCCCTTGACCCGGTGACCGGCGAAGTGGAAGTCGTAGTCGTACGTCATGATGTTGACGTGCGGGCCGAGCAAACCGTTTCCGCCATCCGGGAGTCGCAGATCCCGGGCCAGGTCGATACGGCGGTAGCGCTGATGGCGAAGGGCCTGCCTGACTTCCCGTGAGACCTGCCGTATCAGCTCCCGTATTCGCATATCCGTGCGCACCTGGATGCGCAGCGGCACGACATTGGCGAACATTCCGGGAATGGCGCGGGCGATGGCATCGGTACGGCCCGATATCGGCAGCGTCAGAATGATGTCAGATTTACCGGTCAATCGATGCAGATACAACGCGGTCGCCGCGATGATCATAGCCGACCAGTGGGTGGCGTATTTACGCGCGGCGGCCCGCAGCTCGACCGCTTCCGCCTCGGTCAGGTAGGCGGTCTGCCGGAGAACGGTGGAAAGTTCCCTGGTGGGGTGGGTGGAAAGCCGTGCCGGACGCGGAGAATCACCGAAATGTTCCAGCCAGTACGCTCGATCTTTGGCGAAATCCGGTGAGGCCCGGTATTCCGCGTCCTGGTCGACCATCGCCCGCAGCGAGCCGAAGGCCGTTTCCCCCTCGGCCGGATCGGTCCCCGTCATGAGCGCGGTGTACACCTCGGCGGTCCGCCGGCCCAGCAGGGCCGCCGATCCGGCGTCCGACACGATGTGGTGCGTGCCCTGGTACCAGAGGAACCGCTCGGGCTCCACCTTCAGCAGGGCGAACGAGAACGCCGGGTAGTCGCCCAGCTTGAGCGCCCCCGTGGCCAGGTCGTTCTTCATCCACCGCTCGGCCGTGGCCCAGGGGTCGTGCTCACCGGTGAGGTCCAGCCTCGGCAGTTCCCAGTCGGTCACTGGGTCCAGTATCTGCCAGGGCTCCCCGTCGTCCTCACCGACCCGCACGTTGTAGGGCTCGGCCTCCGCCACGGCCCGGCGCAGGGCCCGCTCGAATATCTCGGTGTCTATCGGTCCTTGGATCTCCAGGTACTCACCGACCCGGAAGGTGGTGCTCTCCGGCGGCTCCAGCTGCTCGATGAACCAGATCTCACTCTGGCCGGTCGTGAGCGGCAGTCGGGCGGCCGGTACGGCGGGCTGCACATTTCCCCCACTGAGAAAGGGACGCGGTCGAAAAAGATGGCCGATGACCGGGAGTCGTTATTCCGCGCGGTCGCAGGCACTACAGCGCGACCCTATGAGACGGAATTGCGCTCAGTGCGGGGGTCGGGAGACCGTTCGGTGGCGAGACTGTGAAAATCGCCGCGCCCCTAGGGATTTACCTGGTGCACACCACGATTCCGGGACGGCCGGATGGCGTGCACGAGCATGCGCCCCGCGGGCGCGTGTGTCCAGAGGATGTCCGGGAGTTCGCCGAGAGGCAACCCAATGCGCGGACGTCCGGTGAGGACGCCCGCGCTGGTGTGTGGAGGCCGTGGCGGGAATCGAACCCACGTAACTCGATTTGCAGTCGAGCCCCTCAACCACTCGGGCACACGGCCGATGTCGTGCTGTGTTCTCGACGATAGGGCGGGGGCGGGGCGGGGACAACGGCGCGGCGGGGGGGGCCATACGACCGACACACCGCGTTCATGGCGGCCGGGTGAGTCCGCCCGGGACGGGCCGGGCCCGGTCCCGGGG
>NZ_JANIIC010000055.1 GCF_024519315.1 Streptomyces malaysiensis subsp. samsunensis
AAGGCCACGACGGCCGCGGAGGCCGCCAGCAGCCCCAGGGCCGCCGTGTGGACGAGGGCGCGCCTGCGCCCGTTCGCTGAAGTCACGCGCTTCTCCCAGGTCGGGCCCCACAACTCGCGGGCCGTTTCCGATGGTTGATCCGTCCGATGATGGCGGCGCGGGCACCCTCGGCCGTTGGTCCATGCGGGTGATTCACCCGCACGGTCACCAAGGTGCACCCGTAATCGTGAAGGCGCCCGCCGACCGCTGACGCCATGGCCGCCGGGGGTGACGTGAGCGCCACCCGCGGCGTTGTTCCGGCTGCCGGTCGGTGTCACCGGCGGAGGGGTGGAGCGAGATGACCGGGAAGTCGACGGGGGATGCGGCCGGGGAGCCGACCGGGCAGCCGACAGGGAAGCTGCCGTTTCCGGACGCGGCCCTCGTCGCGTACGGCAGGGCGCACCCCGGCACCGGGCTGACCATCGGCGTGGTGCTTGAGCTGGAGGGCCCGCCGCCCGATCGGCGTCAACTCGCGGACTCGTTGCGGCCGGTGGCGGAGCTGCTGGGGACCGGGCCCTCGGACGGCGGCCCGTGGAACGGTGCGGTGGAGTACGCCGAAGCATGTCCGGGGCGGGAGCTGTCCGATGTGGCGCACGAGGCGCTGACCAGTCCGCTGGAGCCGCACCGCTGGTCCTGCGGCGCGGTGGCGGGGCTGCCGGGCGGCACGTCCGCGCTGGTGTGGCGGGCGGACCACCGGCTGCTCGACGGTGCGGGAGCCGCTGGAGTGCTGGCCGCCTGGACGGGCGCCCACCGCCCGGACGCCGCCACCGCGTCCCCCGCGCGGGCCGAACCGTGGCGGGCGCGCGGCGCCGTGCACCGTGCCGTCACCGATCCACTGCGCGCGGCCTGGCTGTGCGGGGCGCCCCTGCTGGAGCGGCGCCGGGCGAACGCGGAGGAGCGCGCCGAGGACGCCGTAGGTGCCGAACACCCGCCCACCGCCCTGTCCTACGCCTGCGCGGAGATCGGCCTCGGTGTGCTGCGCGACATCGCCCGGCGCCACGGCACGACCGTCAACGATGTGTATCTGGCCGCGCTCAGCGGCGCCCTGCGCACCCGGCCCGAACTCGACGGCCCCGACGGGCGGGTGCGCGCCCTGGTCCCGGTGAACGTCCGGGGGCCCGGGGACGCGGCCGTACTGCGCAACCGCCACATTCCGCTGCGGATCCCCCTCCCCGTGGCGGAGCCCGACGCCGGGCGCCGCCTCGCCCTCGTCGCCGCCCGCACGGCGGGCCGGGCCCGCGCACTGCGCCATCCGCTGGTGCGTGCGGTGTTCCGGTCCATCCCCGCCGCGGCCGGGGGATGGTGTTTCGAGCGGTACTTCGACCCGGCCCGCGCCACCCTGCTCGCCAGCAACGTCCGGGGCCCGTCGTCCGCCTTGGCGGTGGCCGGGCGGCGGGTCCTGCGGACGCTGCCGCTGAACTTCCTCCCGGCCGGACACCGGCTGTCCACGGTCCTGGCCACCGCCCAGGGCCGGGCCGTGGTCGGCTTCACCACCTCCGAACCCCGCGCGGCCGCAGAGTCGCTGGCCGCCGCATGGCTGGGGGAGCTGCGGGTGCTGGCGGCGGCTCAGGCCGCCGCGACCGGGGTCACCACCTCTCCGACGGCGTTGGCCAGGTAGGTGGCGTCCAGGGGTTCGGGGTCGGGCAGACCGGCGGTGTCCTGGAGCAGGTTGCCGCGGTCGTACGTCCTGCGCTGGGCGGTGAAGACCAGCAGCGACGCCAGATGGTGGGCGAACAGCGACTCGTACGGGTCCGGGTCGTCGAGGTCGTCCACGAGGTCCAGGGACAGCCCCGGGTAGAGCCGCTCCAGGACCTTCACGGCCGTCGCGAAGGGCGTGTTGTGCGGATGCGTCAGATGTACGGTGCGCACTCCCGCCGGGGCGCCCGGACGGCACGCGGCGCGGGCGGCGCACACCGCGGCGCGCGCCGCGTACTCCACCGGGACGAGGTTGAGCGCCCCGCCGCTCCCCGCGCGGACCCGCACCCGCAGCCCGCTGCCGTGGGCGTCGCCACCGTCGAGGAGCGAGGCGAGCGCCGGGTCGTCCTCGGCCCTGCGGCGCAGCGCCTCGTGGATGAGGAGCGCCAGCACCGCGAGCGGCTGACGCTGCCCGCTGCCGCGGACGGGCCGGTCGGAGACCAGCAGAGACGGCCGCAGGATCGTGGCGCCGCGGCCGGTGCGCGCGCTCCAGGCGTGTACCGCGCGTTCGGCGGTGTACTTGCTCTCCTCGTACGGCGTCAGGAAGCCGTGGCCGCCGTCCAGGTCGTCCTCGCGGATATGCCCCTCGGCGCGTCCCCCGGCCACGTACGCGGTGCTCAGATGGACCACCCGCGCCCCTGCCGCCTCGGTGGCCAGGTCGAGGACGCGCCGGGTGCCGAGGACGTTCGCCTTGAACAGCGGCACCGGGTCGTCGTGCAGGGCGAGTTGTGCGGCACAGTGCCAGAGCTCCGAGCAGCCGTGGGTGAGGGCGTGGCGCTCGCCGTCGGCGAGGCCGAGGCCCGGCAGGGTGAGGTCGGCGGACACGTACCGCAGGCGCCCGCGCGGTGTCGCGGCGCCCGCCAGGACGTCGAGCCCGTCGAGGGCCGTCTCGACGCGCGCCCGCAGACTCCGGGCTCCGGCACGGCGTCTGTCAGGTCCTCCACCATGTCCTCCGCCACGGCCCTCGCCACGGCCGAGGACGGTGATGGGCCGGTCGTCGCCGTCCTCGGTGAGCAGTTGGCGCAGGACGCGGCTGCCGAGGAAACCGGTCGCGCCGGTGAAGAGTACGGCCATGGCGGGCTCCAGACGTCGAAGGGCGGGTGGTTGCGGCTCCGGCGGGTTCGGGAGCGTCCCGGCGTGTTTCCGTGGCGGACCCCATCGCGCCGGGGCGCGTGCCGAGGACACCACATCGACCGCACCCCGCCACGCCGCCCGAGCGCCGCCGTACGCGCCTCCGTACGCGCACTCCGTACCGGCCCTGCCGGTGCGGCTCACCCGAATGGGCTAGGCGGCTCGGAAGGGGTCCGTTCATCACACCGAGTGCACTTCAACTCCGTTCCCTCTAAAGGGTGTACGGGGCGGCGTCGGCGGTCGCCCGGCTGGCTAGTGTGCGTCGCTGCCGAGAGCGTGAGCCGAAAGCGTGACGCGGGCCATCCGCCGGCGTCGCCGAGTGAACATGAGAGAGGCCCCGGTATGCGTCAGGACGAGGCCGAACCGATCGCGGTGGTGGGGGCGGCCTGCCGGCTCCCCGGTGGCATCCGGGACCTGGACGGGCTCTGGGAGGCCCTGGACCAGGGCAGGGACCTGGTGGGGGAGGTGCCCGCGGACCGCTTCGACGCCCGCCTGTTCACCGACCCCTCCGTGCCGCGCCGGGGCAAGTCGTACACCGCGGCCGGCGGTTTCCTCGACGACGTGGCCGGATTCGACGCCGCCTACTTCGGGATCTCCCCCAAGGAAGCGGCGCACATGGACCCGCAGCACCGGCTGCTCCTGGAGATGACCGCCGAGGCGCTGGACGACGCCGCCGTGGACCCGGCCACGCTGGCCGGTTCCGACACCGCCGTGTTCGTCGGGATCTCGGACGCCTCCTACGGCGCTCTCCAGATGTCCTCGCTGCGCACGGTCGGCGCCTACACGATGTCCGGCGCCGCCTCGTCGATCGCCGCCAACCGGGTCTCGCACGCCTTCGACCTGCGCGGCCCCAGCATGGCGATCGACACCGCCTGCTCCTCCTCCCTGGTGGCCCTCGACCGCGCCTGCCGCACCCTGTGGGAGGGCGGTGGCCGGGCCGCCGTCTGCGGCGGGGTCAACGTGCTGCTCAGCCCCTTCCACTACGTGGGGTTCTCCCAGGCGTCGATGCTCTCCCAGCGGGGCCGGTGCGCCTCCTTCTCGGCGCGGGCCGACGGGTTCGTCCGGGCCGAGGGCGGCGGCGTGGTGCTGCTGAAACGGCTGTCGGACGCCCTGGCCGACGGCGACCGTATCCACGGACTCGTCCTGGGCACCGGCAGCAACAGCGACGGCAGGACCATGGGGCTCGCGCTGCCCAACTCCGAGGCGCAGGAGCGGCTGCTGCGCGAGGTCTACGACCGTGCCCGGGTACACCCCGACGAACTGGTCTACTTCGAGGCCCATGGCACCGGCACCCCGGTCGGCGACCCGCTGGAGGCCCTCGCCATCGGCCGCGCCCTCGGCGTGCGCCGGATCTCCGGCGCCCTCCCGATCGGCTCGGTGAAGACCAACCTGGGCCATCTCGAACCGGCGTCCGGCATGGCCGGTCTGTTCAAGGCCCTCCTGGTACTGCGGCACCGCACCGCACCGGCCTCCCTCCACGCCGACCCGCCGCACCCCGACATCGACTTCGAGGGCCTCGGGCTGCGGCTCACCACCCGCTCGACGGCCCTCGCGCCGGTCGAGGCCGACGGGCGCGCCGTCGCCGGGGTGAACTCCTTCGGCTTCGGCGGCGCCAACGCCCACGCCATCGTGGCCGACGCCCCGCCCATGCCCGACGGCCCCCGGCCCCCGCGCGAACCGGTGCCGGTGCTCATCTCGGCCCGCACGGCCAAGGCGCTGCGGCAGGCAGCCGAGACCATGGCCGCCCACCTGGACCAGACGTCCCCGGCCGACTTCTACGACCTGGCCCACACCTCCTGCCTACGCCGAGGACGCCACGACCACCGCGCCGTCGTCTGGGCAACCACCCCAACGGAAGCGGCACGCGGCCTACGCGCCTTGGCCGCGCCGGAGCCGGACCCTGGACGGCTTGATGGTGGGGACCCGGCCGGGGAGCCGGTCGGGCTGGGCGGGGAGTTGGCTGCGTCTGGCGGGCAGTTGGTCGGGGCCGGTGGGGAGTCGGCCGCGCTGGGTGGGGAGTCGGCCGCATCCGCCGGGAAGTCGGCCGCGTCCGCCGGGGCTCCGACCGCGCCGGTCGGGGAGTCAGCTGAGCCCACCGTGGAGCCGACGACGCCTGCCGTTGTAGAGCCGGTCGCGCCCGCCCGGGAGTCAGCCGTGCCCGCCGTGGAGTCGGCCGTACCCGTCGGGGACCCGGTCGTGCCCGCCGCGAAGGCGACCGTGCCCGGCGCGGTGAGTATCGCCGCTGACAGTGGGCGTGTGGCCTTTGTGTTCTGTGGCAATGGGTCGCAGTGGGCCGGGATGGGGGCCGATCTCTTCGCTGCCGACGACGTCTTCCGGCGCGCGGTGCATGACGTCGACGTCGAACTCGCGCCCCGGTTGGGCTGGACGGTGGGCGAGGTGCTCGCCGCGCCCGTCGGGAAGGCGGATCTCGACGCGACGGAGGTGGCTCAGCCCCTCCTCTTCGCCGTGCAGTTGGGGATCACCGCCGTGTTGCGCGACCGGGGGATCGAGCCCGCCATGGTCGTCGGCCATAGCGTCGGGGAGGTGGCCGCCGCCCACGTCTGTGGGGCGCTGTCGCTGCCGGACGCGGCGCGGGTGATCGCCGAGCGTGGCCGGGTGCAGGGGAGTACGGCCGGGAGTGGCCGGATGGCCGCCGTGGGGCTGTCCGCCGAACGGGCCGCGAAGGCGCTCGCCGGGTACGGGGAGAAGCTGGAGATCGCCGGGGTCAACAGTGCCGAGGACGTCACGGTGGCCGGTGACGCCGAAGCCCTGGACCTGCTCGGCGCGGAACTCGCCGCCGCGGGTGTCTTCTTCCGCGATCTGGGCCTCGACTACGCCTTCCACAGCCGCCACATGGACCCCGTCGAGGACGAACTCCTGGCCTGCTTGACGGACGTGACACCGTCGCCCGTACGCGTACCGTTCTACTCCACCGTCTCCGGTTTCCGCGCCCGCGGTACCGACCTGGACGCGGCGTACTGGTGGCGGAACGTGCGTCACCCCGTGCTCCTCGCGGACGCGGTGCGGCGCGCCCTCGCGGACGGGGCCGGGATCCTCCTGGAGATCGGCCCGCACCCCGTACTCCGCGCCTATCTCCGGCGCGTGGCGGCCCGGCGCGGCATGTCCGGTTCGGGCACCGGAACCGGCACCGTCGTGCTGCCGACCCTGCGGCGCGGGGCGGACGGCCCCGCCGCCCTCGGCGCGGCGGCGGCCGCGGCGCTCGCGGCCGGGGCCGCCGTCGACTACGCGGCGCACTTCCCCGTGCCCGGCCGGGTCACCCGGCTTCCCGCCTACCCGTGGCAGTACGAGCGCCACTGGTCCGGCACCCCCCACTCCTGGGCCAACTCCAGCGGGGACGGCGTCATCGTCCATCCCCTGCTCGGCGAGCGCATGCCCACCGCCGTCCCCGGCTGGGAGGGCGCGATCGAACCCGTCCTCGTGCCCTGGCTCGCCGACCACCGGCTCGGCGGATCGGTCGTCATGCCGGCCACCGGATACGCCGAAGCCCTCCTCGCAGCGGGGCGCGCCGTGCACGGGCAGCCGGTCGAGGTGGCACATCTCGACATCAGCGCAAGCCTCGTGGTGCCCTGGCCGGACGCCTCCGCCGTACGGCTACGCGTGGGGCTCGACCCCGACACCACCCTCGCCACGGTCACCAGCACCGACGAGCGCGGCCCGGAGCCACGGGCGCATGCCCGGGCCCGGGTGCGCCCGCTGTTGCGGCCCCGGCCCGAGCCGGTGGACCCCGAGCACCTGCGCGCCCTGTGCGACAGGCGCGTCAGCGGCGAGGAACACTACGCCGCCTGCGCCGAGGTGGGACTCGGCTACGGGCCCGCCTTCCAAACGCTGGAGGAGGTGCGTCTGGGCGAGGTCCGCATGGGCGACGTGCGCCCGGACGAAGCGCACCCGGGCGAGCGGATCTCGGTCGCCACCTATCGGCACGAGGCCCCGGGCGCCCCGTACACCGTCCACCCGGCGCTGCTCGACGGAGCCCTCCAGGCCGGTGCCGCGCTCCTCCATGACCGGCTGCGGGAGCGGGGCGCCTATCTGCCCGCGTCCATCGGCTCGGTGCGGGTGTGGTCGACACCGTCGCCCACCGGGATCGTGTGGGTGACCGAACGCGACTCCACCGGCAGCGAGGTGTGCTGGGACATCACGGTCGCGGACGCCGACGGCACCGTGACGGCACGGCTTGAGGAGTGCCGGCTGCGCCTCTTCCCGATCGCCCGCACCGCCCCCGTCACCCTCCACCACACCGTTCCGCGGGCCGCTCCCCGCGCGTACCTCCCGGCCGCGCCCTCACCCCTGCCGCCGCCCGCGGACATCCTCCGGGACGCCGCCCCGCGTCTGGACGCCGTGTGCGAGCGGTGGCGCGAGGCCCGCTACGACCTGACGTCACGTCATGACGAGGAGCTGACCGCGCGCTCGGCCGCCGCCGCGCTGGCCGGGCTGCTGCCCGACCCCGCGGCGCCCTTCACCGTCGAGGACCTCGTGGCAGCCGGTATGGAGGAACGGCACCGGCCGCTGATCGCCCTGCTCGAACCCCTGCTGCTGCGCCGCGGTCTGCTCACCGAGGTCCCCGGCGGCCGGTGCCGTCTGACGCCCGGCGCCCGCGACACCCCGCCGCCGGTGCGCGAGGCCCTCGCCCAGGCGCCCGGGGATGTGCATCGGATCGCCCTGGCGACCCATCTGACCCGGCACCTGGAGGAGGTCCTCAGGGGGCACATGAGCGCCCTGCGGCTGCTCACCGCCGAACCGGCCGCGCACCTCCTGGAGCAGTACTACGACACCGCGCCGGTCTCCCGCTTCCACAACCGCCTCGCCCAGGCCCTGCTCCGCGCGCAGCTCTCCCACTGGCCCGCCGACCGCGCGCTGCGGATCCTGGAGATCGGCGCCGGTACCGGTGGCATGACCGGGGCGCTGCTGCCCCTGCTGCCCGCCGACCGCACCCGCTACCGCTACACCGATGTCTCACCGGCCTATCTGCCCCGCGCCCGCAACCGCTTCGGCGGCTACGACTTCGTCGAGTACGGCACCTTCGACCTGGACCGGGACCCCGCCGAGCAGGGCTACCGCGAGCAGGGCTTCGACCTCGTCGTCGCGGCCAACGCGCTGCACACGGCCAAGGACCTGGAGCGCGCCCTCGGCCGTGTGGCCTCGCTGCTCGCACCCGGCGGACATCTGCTGGCCTTCGAATGCCACGACCCGGAGACGCTGCTCCCCGTCTTCGGCGCCCTCGACAGCTTCCACCACCGCACCGACACCGCCCTGCGCCCCGAATCCCCGCTGCTGACCCGCGAGCAGTGGCCCGCGCTGCTGCGGCGGTGCGGCTTCACCTCCTGTGCCCGCACGGGCGACACCGAGCCGCCCGGACGCGACCACGCGTCCGTCTTCCTCGCCGCGGCCGGTGGCACTCCCGCCGCCGCACCGCCACCCCCCGCCCCGTCCGCCGCCTACGTCGTCTGCGGCGATACGGCGGAGGATCCGCTGCCCCGCGCCGTCGCCGAGGCGCTGACCGCGTACGGCGCGGGGCACAGTGTCGTCACCGACGCCCGTACGGACGCCGCCGCGTGGACCCGGGCGCTGACCGAGGCGGGCACCGGTGAGACGGCCGTGGTCCTGGTCCTGGGCGGCGCCGAACCCACCGACGCCGAGGAGGCCGTGGCCCGCGCCACCCACGCGGGCCAGACGCTGCGGGCCGTCGCGGAAGCCCACCGGTCCCTCGGCTCACCGGCCGCGGTCCGCCTGTGGCTGGTCACCCGGCCGCACGGCGCCGAGGCGACCCCCGGGCCGATCACCCACCCCACCGACGCCGCCGCGTGGGGGGTGGCACGCTGCCTGGCCAATGAGGAACCCGATCTGCGCGGGCGCCGCCTGAGCCTGTGCCGGAGCGACGACCCGGCCGCGGACGCCGCCCGTCTGGTCCGCGAACTCCTCGACACCGATGCCGAAAACGCCACCGAGGCCACCGATGTCGCCGAGGCCGTCGGCACCCCCGTCGGCACGCCCGGTGCCGCCTACGGCACGGCCGCCGACGAGGACGAGATCGCGCTCACCCCGCACGACCGCTTCGTCCTGCGCGAGCGCGCCCTGCCGCCCGCCGTCCCCCTCGCGGACGGCGCGCCCCGGCCGCCGTACACCCTGCGGGTGCGTCAGCCCGGCCTCTCCTACCGGCTCGCCTGGGAAGAGATCCCGCCGCCGGTCGCGGGCCCCGGAGAGGTGGTCGTCGAGGTGCGCGCGGCGGCCCTGAACTACCGCGACATCATGCAGACGGTCGGGCTGCTGCCCACGGAGGCGCTGAACGGCAGCCCGCGCGAGGAGGACCTCGGGCTCGAATGCGCGGGTGTGGTCAGCGCCTGCGGGCCGGGCGTGGACCGCTTCGCACCCGGGGACCGGGTGGTCGGGGTGGGGACCGGGGCGCTCTCGTCCCAGGTGGTCAGCCCGGTGGGCAACCTGTGGCCGATCCCCGCCGGGAGCACCTTCGCCGAGGCCGCCGGTGTGCCGGTCGCCTACTGCACCGTCCACTACGGCCTGGTGTACACCGCCAGGATGCGGGCGGGTGAGACCGTGCTGGTGCACGGCGCGGCCGGTGGTGTCGGCCTCGCGGCCCTCCAGTACGCACGGGCGTACGGCGCCACGGTCATCGCCACGGCGGGCAGCGGGCCCAAACGCGATCTGCTGCGCGCGCTCGGCGTGGAGCACGTCCTCGACTCACGTTCGCTGGACTTCACCGTCCAGGTCATGGACCTCACCGGGGGCAGGGGCGTGGACATCGTCCTGAACTCCCTCTCCGGCCAGGCCCTGGCCCGGGGCCTGGAGGTGCTCCGCCCCGGCGGCCGCTTCATCGAACTCGGCAAACGCGACTTCTACGAGGACCGGACGCTGCCGCTGCGCCCGTTCGGCTCCCATATCTCCTTCCACGGCGTGGATCTGACCACCGTGCTGCGGGACCCCAGGCTGCGGGGGGACCTCCTGGAGGATGTGGGCCGGACGCTGAACGGCGGCCACGTGGCGCAAACCGGCCCGGACTTCCACCCGCTGCCCCACACCGCCTACCCCGCCGCGCGCGTGGCGGACGCCTTCCTGCTGATGCGCCACTCACGCCATATCGGCAAGGTCGTCGTCACCTTCGACCCGCTGGACGAGCCCTGCGCCATCGAACCCGCCTCCGCGTTCGCCTCCCCGCCCGCGCGGCGCGGAGGTGCGGCCATCGTCGCCGCCCGCGGACCGGTGGCGGCGCGTACGACGCCCACCGCGCCCCGCCTGGACCCGGACGCCTCGTACCTGGTCACGGGCGGCACCAGCGGCTTCGGCGCGGCCACCGCACAGTGGCTGGCCGGCCTCGGCGCCCGCCATCTCGCCCTGGTGAGCCGCAGCGGGGCCGACGGTCCGGACGCCGCCGCCGTGCGCGACGCGCTCGCCCCGGAGGGGGCGCGGGTCACCGCGTACGCCGCGGACGTGGCCGACGCGGAGGCGATGCGCCGGGTGCTGGAGGAGATCGAGGAGAGCGGCCATCCGCTGCGCGGTGTGGTCCACGCGGCGATGGCACTGGACGACGCGCCACTCGCCGAACTCACCGCAGAGCGGATGAGCGCCGTCCTGCGGCCCAAGATCGGCGGAGCCCGGGTCCTGGACACCCTGACCCGCGGTCTGCCACTGGACTTCTTCCTGAGCTACTCCTCCACGACCGCCATGGTGGGCAACTTCAAGCAGTCGGCCTACACGGCGGGCAACCTCTATCTGGAGGGCCTGGCCCGGCTGCGCCGCCGGTACGGCGAGCCCGCGCTCACCCTCGCCTGGGGCGCCATCGGCGAGATCGGCTACGCGGCACGCAACGACCTGCTGGACTCCCTCCACAGCCTGGGCATCGAGCCCCTCGCCCCGCACACCGCCCTCGACTACGGGAGGCGGCTGCTCGGCGGCGACCGGCCGGACGCCCCCGGGGTGGTGGGCGTCTCCCGGACGGACTGGTCGCGCGCCGCCGTGCTGCTGCCCCTGCTGCGCGCCCCGCGCCTCGGCGAGCTCGTACCGCCCCAGGTGGGGGACGGGGAGACCACCCGAGAGGAACTTCTGCGCAGGCTCTCCCTCATGGACGAGGAGGCCGCCCTCGCCCATCTCGTCGACCAGCTCACCCGCCTGCTCGCTGAGGTCCTGCACATGGACCACGAGGACCTCGACCCGCACCGGCGGCTGGACTCCTACGGCATGGACTCCCTGATGGCGGCCCAGGTGCTCGTCTCGCTCAACCAGCGCTACGAACTCGACATCCCGCCCATGGAACTGCTGCGCAGCAACGGCACCATCGCCGAGTTCGCCCGGATCGTACAGCTCCGGCTGGGACTGCATGTCACGGAAACCGCCCCGGTGGCGCCGCCCGTCCCGCACCAGGCCGTCCCGCACCAGGGCGGACCGCACCAGGCCGTCCCGCACCAGGCCGGACCGGATCGCCCGGTCACCGCGGGTGGTGGCGCGAGGTGAGGGAACCACAGCCGCCCGAGCCGCCACCCACCCCGAGGCGCACTCCCCGCCAGGGCCCGGCCGATGTGGCCGGGCGCCTGCTGCTGGGCTGACCACCTCCGGGGAACGGCCCGGCTAGCTGAAGATCGCGATGGCCTCGACGGTCAGCTCACTCGTCCCCGGGTTCCAGTCCCGCACCTTGCCCAGGCAGCGCGCCGGGAACGTGCCCTCATGGCTGTCGTCGTTGCGCAGCCCGTCCGTGGCGCATACGACCCGGACCTGTGGCCCCTGGGCCGGGTCCTCCGGGTCGCCGCGCAGCGGCGAGGCGCTGTCCGAGCCGTTCAAGGCACCGGCACGGCGGATCGAGTACGTCGGCGGCTCCGCGGGCGCCTCGTACCAGGACTGGCTCAAGGCGGGGGAGCGGCGCTTCGTGTCCCAGGAGCAGACCCCTCGGCCCGGCCGGACCACTGCCGCCGACTGGCTGCGCGGTCCGCTGGTCCCGGGCTTCACCGAGCCCGCCGGGGGCGCCGCCGCCGATGAGACGTGGTACTGCGCGGCGTGCCGCAAGGGCGATGCCCTCACCTTCTCCCTGACCACGGTCATGGACTCCGCCGGCCACCACGTCCTCGCGCTCCCGTCCGACATCACCTCCTCGCACTTCGCGGTGGTCTCCGGTGACACGACCCTGTACGAGGGCGACGGCGTCTCCGGCGGTGCCCTGACCGTGCCGCCGGACAAGGCCCCGTACACCGTGGTGTACGACCAGACCAGGACGAACGACGACTTCCGCCAGTCGCTGACCACCCACACCGAGTGGACCTTCGCCTCGGGCCACTCGGGCGGCCGGACCGTGCCGGACAACTGGACGTGTGTGTCCGAGGCGGGCGAGTACGACGGGCCCGCAAAGTGCTCGGCGCTGCCGGTCGTGGTGCCGCGCTACCAGCTGGACACCGCGCCGGACGGCACCAGCCCGGCCGGTGACGCCCACCTTGTCGTCGGCTTCGGGCATGTGCCGGGTGTGGTGGCCCCGCCCGCGGTCACCGAGGCGGCGGTCGAGGTGTCCTTCGACGGTGGCGAGCGGTGGACCGAGGCGTCGGTCACCGCGCTCGGCGAGGGCCGGTTCCGCGCGGACTGGACCACTCCGGATGCCGCGGCGGGCCGGGACGCGTCGCTGCGCGTCACCGGGACCGACGCGGACGGCAACGCCGTGACGCAGACGGTGAAGGCCGCGTTCACCGTGGCCGCGGACCGGGGTTAGGGCCGGGTTAGGGCCTGTCCGGGTCACGGACCCTGGGCCGGGTCGTCCTTCGCCCAGCGCGCGGTCACCGTGCCGACGGCCGCCGCGGCGCGCCGGATCCGGGTGTCGCTCGTGCGCACCGACCGCGCGAACTCGACATGCAGGAACGTCACATGCTCTGCGGCCGCCCTGCGCCCCTGGACGTTGTCGCGGCCCTCCAGGGGGCAGCTGCGGACCCAGGCGCGGCAGACGGAGAAGTGCCGCGCGGTCAGGGCGGCCGCGAGGCGGCGGGCGTCGGCGCGGCCCGCCGAGCCCTTGCCGGTGGAGGCGACGACGTCCCGGCCCGGCGCGGAGTCGTCGGCGAAGCCGTGGAGCTGGACGCCGGGCAGCCCCCGCCGGACGAGTTCGTCGCAGACCGCGTCGAAGACGGAGTCGGTGCGGTGGGCGGCGTCGGCGGCGTCGCCGTCCCCGGCCCTGCGGTGGGCGCCCGCGAGCACCAGGACACCGCCGGGGGAGCCCAGGAGCACACGCGCGCCGAGCCGTTCGGTGTCCTCGTCCGAGACCGGGTGCGGCACCTGGACCGACCAGCGGGCGGGCGCGGAGAGGTCCACATAGACCCGGCCCCAGCCGCGCGGGGCGTCTGTGTCCTCGGTGCGGTCGGACAGTTCGGCGTAGCGGCGGCCGGTGCCGCTGTCGGTGAGCGTACGGAGCCGGAAACCGGCGTCGGCGAGCGGCGGCCGGGCGCGGTCGGGGTGTCCGTCGAGGATCAGGCCCACCGCGTCGGCGACGGCCCGGCGTTCGGCACGGCGTGGCTCGCGGTAGCCGGAGTCGGGGCCGAATCCGGCGGTGAAGTCGGTGATCCTGCGCTCCAGCGGGACCTTGGGGGCGTCCGCACCCTGTGCGGTACGGTCGCCTCCGCTTGACCAACCGATCGTGTACGCGCTCAATCCCGCCAGAAGCAGGCCGAACGCGACCGTGACTGCCGCCACGGTGACCGATTTCCTTCGCATCTCTGCCATGACCGCCTCATCGTAACCGCCTTCTTTATGGGGGGATATCGGGATGAGACGGGCGAAGAATGACCTCTGGGTGAACGCCCGGCAAAGAATGCAAGACCGCCGTTTGCCCAGCCTTGGTTGGGACCAAACAGGTTTTCTCGTTTTTTCTTTAAGATGTGCAACCCTTTGATCCGTCTGACTGTCTGACGGTCCGGATCGCACTCGAGTGCGCTCTGTGGTGTGAGTTGCATGAGAGGAGCACGTTCGTGGCCGCTTCGCGTTCGAAGCGGCGGCACAAGGTCCGCCGAAGGGCCGACATGTCGCTCTTGGGGGGTATTCGACCCCCTATAGCCGTACTGTCGGTTCTGCTTCTCTCCCTCGCGGGAATCACCGCCCTCACCCTGGGCAAACCGGACAACGCCCTGGTCCCCAAGGCGGTCCTGACCTCGCAGCAGTACGTCGCCGAAGACGGCGCCATCGCGCTGCGGGCGTCGCTGGACGAGTCGGTCACCGATCTCACCGGCACCGCGACCCTCTTCAACGAGGGCCGGCCAGTCGCCGCCGACACCGTCCTCGACAAGGTCGGACAGGTCTACCAGAAGTGGCGGGGCACCGCCGTCATCGAGATCAAGTCGGGCAAGATGCTCGCCGCCCGCGGCGAGAACGTCCCGCTGACCGCGATCGAACTCGGCAAGCTCTCCCGCGACGACGGGCTGGCCCCGCGCATGGTGCGCCTGGAGAACGGCCAGACCCGGCTGATCATTCTCGCTCTGCTGTCCTGGAAGGGCCAGCCGCAGCAGCTGCTCGTCGCCTCCAGCACCCTCAGCTTCCCCGGCGTCGACCTCGGCCCGGGCCGCGCCATCGGCGTCGTCGACTCCACCGGCCGGCTGCTGTCCAGCCACGGCGCCCTGGACAGCGAGGCGGCCAAGAAGCAGCTCTCCGCCTTCGCCAAGACCGCCGCGCGCAAGGGCCGCCAGCACCCCATCAAGGCCAAGGAGCCCGGCGCGGGCGGCTACACCGGAGTCAGCGGCCACCTCACCGGGGGCGCCGCCAAGGACGTCCGCACCGTCGGCGGCTACGCCACGCTCACCCCGCCCCGGCCCGGTGAGGCGACCACGGCCAGCAGCCTCGGCCTGACCGTCGTCACCGAGGTCGGCGTCACCGCCAAGGTCTCCCAGATCACCCGCCCCGCCTTCGGTCTGGCCGCGGCCGGAGCCCTGCTGCTCATCGGCGCGCTCGCGGTGCTGGTGCTGCTGGGCACCGTGCAGCGCCCGCTGATCCGGCTGTTCCTGGAGAGCCGCCGCCTCACCCGCGGCGATCTCGCCCGCCCGGTGAGCGTGCCGAGGGCCGGCGAGGCCGCCCGCGTGGGCGCCGCCCTCGAGCGGCTGCGCCGGCAGCTCCAGGGCGAGCCCGCCGATGTCGAGGGCCCCGCCGTGCGCAAGGGCCTGGGCGCCCGCGCCCTGGTGGCCGTCTGCGCCGTCCTGCTGCTCGTCTGGTCGGTCCCGCTGTTGCTGGTGCTCAACCGCGCCGACTCCTCCGTCAAGGTCCCGGCCCAGTTCGTCCACGACCAGAAGTCCCGCACCGTCACCCTCAGCGACCGGGTCCGCCGCGCGCTCAACGAGGGCCATGCGGACCTGTCCGCCGTCGCCGCCCTGATCGGGGACCGCACCACGCCCGAGGACATGGAGAAGGTCCTGGAGCGCACCATGCAGGAGCACGACCGCTACGAGTCGGTGTACGTCCTGGGCGCCGACGGCGAGATCCTCGCCCGGGCCGGTGACAGTCCGCACCACAAGGACGGCGAGGCCCCCTCGAAGCAGGCCATCGAGGTGACCGGCGAGGGCGGTAAGAAGCCCGTGGTCACCGCCACCGCCGGGGCCCCCGGCCGGGGCGGCGCCGCGGTGGTCGGCGAGTTCCGCATCGAGTTCGTCAACGCGCTGCTGGGCCGCCAGGGCATGGGAGAGGTCCGCGTCGTGGACGCCAAGGGCCGGGTCATCGGCGGCGACTCCGGCTACCTCGCCTTCGAGAAGGCACCCTCGTACCTGACCTCGATGCTGGCCATGAAGCGGCCCCAGGCCACCGTCCAGCGCGGTGGCACCGTCAGGGTCGCGGCCGTCGCGCCGTTCAGCGGCGGCGGCGCGGCCAAGTCGCTCGAGTGGAGCCTGGCCAGCTGGCAGCCCGCCTCGGCTCTGGCGATCCCGGAGTACAGCCTCCAGAACCGGACCGTACTGGCCGGGCTGCTGGGACTGACCGCCGCGGCCGCCTGTCTGGGCTGGCTGCACATCGTTGTCGTACGACCGCTGCGCGCGCTGGCCGGACAGGCCGAGGCGCTCGCCGCCGGCGACCGCAAGACCGTGCTGTTCCCGCGCCACCATGACGAGGTCGGTGCCGTGGTCCGCAGCCTGGAGCTGATCCGGCAGCAACTCCAGGAGCAGCCCCGCAAACGGGACGGCGGCAGCCGGACCCCCGCCGGAGTCGGAAGGAACTGAGGCCCCACCGTGCTCTTCCTCTACACCGTGCTCGTGGTGTGCGAGGCCGTCCTGCTGATCGCCGGCATCGTCGAACAGCGGCGGCACCAGACCAACCTCGACATGATCCCCACCCGGGTCCTGGTCAACGGCATCCGCGGCAAGTCCTCCATCACCCGGCTGTGCGCGGGCGCCCTGCGCGGCGGCGGGCTGACCACCGTGGCCAAGACCACCGGTACGGCGGCCCGCTTCATCCACCCGGACGCCACCGAGGAACCCGTCTACCGCAAGTTCGGCATCGCCAACGTCGTCGAGCAGATCGGCATCGTGCGCCGCGCCGCGGCCTACGGCCCGGACGCGCTCGTCATCGAGTGCATGGCGGTCATGCCGGCGCTCCAGGAGATCAACCAGTCCAAGCTGATCCGTTCCACGATCGGCGTGCTGTGCAACGTCCGCGAGGACCACCTGGCCGAGATGGGCCCCACGCTCGACGACGTGGCGCGCTCACTGTGCCGGTCCATGCCGGAGAACGGCATCTGCGTCACCGCCGAGCAGGATCGTTTCCACATCCTCCAGGAGGAGGCGGACGCCAGGAACTGCCAGTTGATCTACGCCGACCCCGCGACGGTCAGCGACGAGGAGCTGCGCGGCTTCAGCTGGTTCACCTTCAAGGAGAACGTGGCCATCGCGCTCACCGTCGCCGAGCTGGTGGGCGTCGACCGCGCGACCGCCCTCCAGGGCATGTACGACGCCCCGCCCGACCCCGGTGTCCTCTCCGTCGAGCGGTACGCCACCGAGGACGGCAAGAAGCTGCGGTTCGCCAACGTCTTCGCGGCCAACGACCCCGAGTCGACGCTGATGAACATCAACCAGCTGCTCGACCTCGGCGCCATCCACCGCCCGCTCAACGTCGTCATCAACTGCCGGCCCGACCGCGTCGAGCGCAACGGCCAGATGGGCGAGATCATCCCGGACCTCGACCCCGAGCGGGTCTTCGTCATCGGGCACCCGGCCAAGTCCGCCATCGACGCCATCCCGGCCGAGTACCGGGGCCGCGCGGTCGACCTGGGCGGGGACCGCCGTGACCCCGAGGAGTTCATGGCCGAGCTGCTGGGCCGCCTCGGCCCCGACTCCTCCTTGGTCGCCATCGGCAACATCCACGGCCAGGGCGAGATCCTCCTGGAGCACCTCGCCGAGCTGCCGGCCGACGACAGCGCCGATGACGCACCGGCGGCACCGGTGGCGGCGGCGCCGGACGAGGGCGACGCCGGGTATGCCGCGTACGCCGGGTACGCCGGGCACGTGGACACGGTCCAGCTGTACGCGCCCCGTCTGGACCCCTACCAGGGCTATCCGGAGGCGTACGAGACCCGGTACGCGCCCCCGGTGCACGTGCCCCAGCAGCAGCGCACCCTGGAGCGGCCGCGCCCGCGGCAGGCACCCGACCGGGGCTCCCAGGACCCCTGGCCCGCGGTGGTACCGGCGCCCGACTCCCCGCAGCCCCGCGGCCTGTTCGAGCCGCGCGTCCCGCCCGCCCCGCCCGCCGACGACTCCCAGCAGTGGCAGAACCCAGGAGAGCAGCACCGTTGATCCCCTCCGTCCTCACCCCCGAGATCGCGGCCATCGGCATCGCGATCGGGCTGCTCTTCTCGCTGGTCTGCTACCTGACCACCAACCTCTCGCCCGGCGGCATGATCACCCCGGGCTGGCTGGCGCTGACCCTCGTCGAGGACCTTCAGCGGGCCGCGATGGTGGTCGGCGTGACGGTGCTCACCTACGTGGGCACGCTGCTGATGCAGAAGTTCGTGATCCTCTACGGCAAGCGGCTCTTCGCCGCGGTCGTGCTGCTCGGGGTGACGCTCCAGGCGACGGTGATGATCATCCTGTCGCTGGAGTTCCCGCTGATGTACGCGAACCAGACCCTCGGCTTCATCGTGCCCGGCCTGATCGCCTACCAGCTGGTCCGCCAGCCCCGGGGGGCCACCCTGCTGTCCACCGGCTCGGTGACGCTGATGGCCTATGTCGTCCTCACCGCCGGAATCCTCCTCGGCGTCATGCCGTCCGCCTGACCCACCACCGGAGCCGATCGCATGCCACCCAAGAAGAAACGTCCCGTCCTCCACGCCGTCACTGTGCTCGCGCTGCTCGGCGCCAGCGGCTATCTGACCGTGGAGCTGCGGAAGGACGAGCAGGACAAGACGCCCGCCACACAGGCCGTCATCGACGAGCCGAATCTGGAGAACGGCACCGGCCAGCAGAGCGGCAAGCAGACCTGGGAGCGTCTGAAGAACCCCGACCGCACCATCCTGCGCGGCGACAACGGCCAGATCCTCGCCACCTTCACCGACCACGCCCGCACCGCCACCCTGCGCGGCCCCTCCCGCACCTTCAGCGAGCCCGCCAACACCAAGTCCAAGGTGATCACCGAGGACTGGGTGCGGCTGATGCCGGAGCCGTGGACCAAGGGCGCCGAGAAGGAACAGTGGTTCAAGGACTGGTTCAAGGAGAACTACGGCAGCAAGAAGGAGGACCTCTTCGCGATCGCCTTCCAGTATGTGCAGGGCGCGCCGGTCAAGAAGGACGCCCAGGGCATCCCGTACGCGGGCGACGCGGTCTTCGGACCGTTCAAACCGGACGGCGTGGACCGGCTGGAGCAGAACGACTTCTTCGACTACCTCGGCATCTCCTACACCTTCCGCGACGGCACCACACTGGCCGCGCGCAAGGAGCGCTACCGGGCGCTGGACTGCTCCGGATTCATCCGCATGGTGTTCGGCTACCGTGCCCGCTACCCCCTGATGGCCAGCAACGCCCTCGGCGACGGCCTGCCGCGCACCGCCAACGGCATGGCCCGTTCCAAGGTCGGCGTCGACATCATCAAGATCCAGGGCCCGGACCCCTGGTACACCCGGCCCACCAAGATCGACGTTCTCCAACCGGGCGACCTGCTGTTCTTCAAGATGGACCACCGCACGGGCAACCATATGGACCATGTCGCCCTGTACCTGGGGCTGGACACCGACGGCCACCGGGTGTTCGTCTCCAGCCGCAAGGAGCAGAACGGCCCCACCATCGGCGACAACGGCGGTGTCTCCCGGATCGACGGCAACGGCTTCTACGCGGGGCTCTTCCGCAGCGCCAAGCGCCTCTGAGGCGCCCGAGCGCTCCGCTGGAAGTGCCCTGACCGCCGTCACCGCCTTCCGCCGATCCACCCAGCGGAAAAATCGGACTGAATCCGGGCAAAAGTTTTCTGCGTGGCGTTAGACTTTAACGGCTCGTTTCCTTGTAGCGTTCGTGTTTATGCGGGTAGGTTCGGCGCCATGACCGCATCCCAGACTCCGACCACTGCCGAGGAGCTGCGCGGTGTCGGCCTGCGGGTGACGGCCGCCCGTGTCGCGCTGCTCGAAACCGTCCGGGGTGGTGATCACCTCGGCGTCGAGGCGATCGCCTCCGGGGTACGCGATCGCGTCGGCCATATCTCCCTCCAGGCCGTGTACGAGGCCCTCCACGCGCTGACCGCCGCGGGGCTCGTACGCCGCATCGAACCGGCCGGCCACCCCGTCCGGTTCGAGGGACGCGTCGGGGACAACCACCACCACCTCGTGTGCAGGTCGTGTGGTGCCGTCGCCGATGTCGACTGCGCCGCCGGTGAGGCGCCCTGCCTCACCGCGTCCGATGACCGCGGCTTCTCCGTCGACGAGGCCGAGGTCATCTACTGGGGCCTGTGCCCCCACTGTTCCACCGCCACCACGAGTTTCTGAGCACCATGATCCGCCCAGCTTGGAAGGATTCCCATGTCCGAGAACCATGAGGCAATCGTCGTAGACGCGAAGACGGGGGAGGCGGGGGGCTGCCCGGTCGCGCATGGCCGCGCTCCGCATCCGACTCAGGGGGGCGGCAACCGTCAGTGGTGGCCGGATCGGCTCAATCTGAAGATCCTTGCCAAGAATCCCGCCGTGGCGAACCCGCTCAATGAGGGGTTCGACTACGCCGAGGCGTTCAAGGCGCTCGACCTCGCGGCGGTCAAGCAGGACATCGCCGGGGTGCTGACCACCTCGCAGGACTGGTGGCCTGCCGATTTCGGCAACTACGGCCCGCTGATGATCCGTATGGCCTGGCACAGCGCCGGGACCTACCGCATCAGCGACGGCCGCGGCGGCGCCGGTGCCGGTCAGCAGCGCTTCGCCCCGCTCAACAGCTGGCCGGACAACGCCAGCCTGGACAAGGCCCGCCGGCTGCTGTGGCCGGTCAAGAAGAAGTACGGCCAGAGCATCTCCTGGGCCGACCTCATGGTCCTCACCGGCAATGTCGCCCTGGAGCAGATGGGCTTTACGACCTTCGGCTTCGGCGGTGGCCGTGAGGACGTCTGGGAGGCCGAGGAGGACGTCTACTGGGGCCCGGAGACCATCTGGCTCGACGACCAGCGCTACACCGGCGACCGCGAGCTGGAGAACCCGCTCGGCGCGGTCCAGATGGGCCTGATCTACGTCAACCCGGAGGGCCCCAACGGCAACCCGGACCCGATCGCCGCGGCCCGCGACATCCGTGAGACGTTCCGCCGGATGGCGATGAACGACGAGGAGACCGTGGCCCTCATCGCCGGTGGCCACACCTTCGGCAAGACCCACGGCGCCGGCCCCGCGGACGCTGTCGGCCCGGACCCGGAGGCCGCCCCGATGGAGCAGCTGGGCCTGGGCTGGAAGAGCAGCCACGGCACGGGCGTGGGCAAGGACGCCATCACCAGTGGCCTCGAGGTCACCTGGACCACCACCCCGACCCAGTGGAGCAACGGGTTCTTCAAGAACCTCTTCGAGTACGAGTACGAGCTCACCCAGAGCCCGGCCGGCGCCAACCAGTGGGTGGCCAAGGACGCCCCGGAGATCGTCCCGGACGCCTTCGACGCGGACAAGAAGCAGCGCCCGACGATGCTCACCACCGACCTGTCGCTGCGCTTCGACCCGATCTACGAGCCGATCTCCCGCCGGTTCTACGAGAACCCGGAGGAGTTCGCGGACGCCTTCGCCCGCGCCTGGTACAAGCTGACCCACCGCGACATGGGCCCCAAGTCGCTGTACCTCGGCCCGGAGGTCCCGGAGGAGACCCTGCTGTGGCAGGACCCGCTGCCCGGGGCCGAGGGCGAGGCCGTCGACGCCGCCGATGTCACGGCGCTCAAGGCCAAGATCCTCGACTCCGGTCTGACCGTCTCGCAGCTGGTCGGCGCCGCATGGGCCTCGGCCGCCACCTTCCGCGGCAGCGACAAGCGCGGCGGCGCCAACGGCGCCCGGATCCGCCTGGAGCCGCAGCGCGGCTGGGAGGTCAACAACCCCGACGAGCTCGCGCAGGTCCTGCGGACCCTCGAGGGCATCCAGGGCGAGTTCAACTCCGGCGCCAAGAAGGTCTCCCTGGCCGACCTGATCGTCCTCGGCGGCTCCGCCGCCGTGGAGAAGGCCGCCAAGGACGCCGGCTTCGACGTCGAGGTGGCCTTCTCCCCGGGCCGTGTGGACGCGACCGAGGAGCACACCGACGCCGAGTCGTTCGCCGCGCTGGAGCCGACGTACGACGGGTTCCGCAACTACCTCGGCAAGGGCCACCGGCTGCCGGCCGAGTACCTGCTGCTGGACCGGGCCAACCTGCTCACCCTCAGCGCCCCCGAGACGACCGTCCTGGTCGGTGGCCTGCGCGTCCTGGGCGCCAACCACAACGGTTCGAAGCACGGTGTCCTCACCGAGACCCCGGGCAGGCTGACCAACGACTTCTTCGTCAACCTGCTCGACCTGGACACGACCTGGAAGTCCACCTCCGAGGACCACAACACCTTCGAGGGCCGTGACTCCTCGGGCACGGTCAAGTGGACCGGCACCCGCGCCGACCTCGTCTTCGGCTCCAACTCCGAACTGCGCGCCCTCGCGGAGGTCTACGCGAGCGACGACGCCAAGGAGAAGTTCGTGAACGACTTCGTCGCGGCATGGGTCAAGGTCATGAACCTGGACCGGTTCGACCTCGTCTGATCCGTTCCGAACACACCGTCCAGGCCGGTCCGCGAGGGCCGGCCTGGACGCCGTTCCGGGCCCCACCGGGCCCGCGGACACGCTTTGCCATCTCTTTACAACGCGCCGCGGCGCTGCCTCGTCTCTCAGCTCGATCCGTAATTCAGCCCGCCGACCACCGGGCGGACCGACGAAAGAGAGCGATTCCATGCGCCGCACTGTTCTCAGCGCGATGACCCTCGCGTGCACCGCCGTACTGGCGAGCACCGCGCCCGCGTTCGCCGACGAGGCGTCCCCGGTCCCCAGCGCCCCCGCCGCCGAAGCCACCCCGGCGCCACGCGCGGAACCGACCCGCGGATCGGCCAGGGCCGTCCCGGTCCCGAGGGAGGAACCGGCCCAGAAGCGGGACCGCGGCCAGGTCGCCGTCGTGCCGGAGGGCGCGCCGGACACCGGAGTGACCGCCACGTCCGCCGGATCCGGGTCCGGGTCCGAGGGCGCGCTGATCGGCGGGGGCGCCGCCGCGGTGCTCGCCGCGGGCGGTGCGGCGGTCCTCGTCGTCCGCCGCCGGGCGACCGGGGCATGACCCCGTTCTCCAGGCGCGCCTTCACCGCCGCGGCTGCGGCCTCGCTGCTGGCCGGCTGCGGCGGCCACCCCGCCGGGCGGACCACGGCCGCACCGAGCACCGGGGGGAGGCCACCGTCCTCGCCCTCCCCTGCGAAGGCGGCGCGTCCCCTGGGGCGTTCGGTCCCGGTCAGGCTGCTGATCCCGGCCATCGGCGTCGACACCCCGGTCATCCGGCTGGGGCTGGCACCGGACGGACGGGTGCAGGTGCCCCCGGTCACCGCGCACGACCGCGCGGGCTGGTACCGGCACTCGCCGACACCGGGGCAGGTCGGCCCGGCGGTCATCCTCGGCCATGTCACGGTCGGCTCCTTCGGCGACGGGGTCTTCCGTCATCTGACGGGGCTGCGCCGGGGCGACCGGGTCGTGGCGCGCCTGGAGAACGGCACGGCGGCGGAGTTCGCCGTCACCGCCGTACGGACGGTGGCCAAGGCGGACTTCCCGGCGGACGACGTCTACGGTGACGTGGACCGTCCGGAGCTGCGGCTGATCACCTGTGGCGGCCCCCGCTCCGGCGACGGCTACCTCGACAACGTGATCGTCTTCGCCGCGCTGACCTCCGCCGGCCCCTGACCCACCTCTGGATCCCGGGCTCGCGGAACCATCGACGGCGGCCCGGGATCCTTTCCTCCGAGTGCCATCACGACCATGGAGCGCGTTGAAACGGTCCCGTGACAGGGCAGCGTCCGAGCTGTTCGCCGCCCTCTACCCGCGCCTCGCCGGCTGGTGCCGCCGTCTCGTCGACGACGACGAGACGGCGCACGAGATCGCCTCCGAGGCGTTCACCCGGCTCTGGGCCCGCTGGACGGCCGTGGAGGAGCCCCGTGGCTTCCTCTACGTCACCGCGGCCAACCTCGTTAGGGACCACTGGCGCAAGGTGGAGCGCGAGCGCAGGGCCATGCGCCGCGCCACCTCGGAAGCCGCCATCCGCCCCCATGCCGAACAGTCCGACCCCTCGGTGCGCCTGCTCGTGCAGTCGCTGCCGGAACGGCTGCGCGTTCCGATCCTGCTGCACTACTACGCTGACATGCCGATCCGGGAGGTGTCCGTACTGACCGGGCGCAAGGAAGGAACCGTCAAGGCCGATCTCCACGCGGCCCGGGAACTGCTCCGCGTCCACCTGAGGAGAAGCCTTGACTCCACGATTTGACGACGGCCCGGAGTACGACGGCCCGGAGTACGACGGGCTGGAGCCCTCACCCGAGGACCCCCTCGCGGTGATCCTGCGGCCCACCTCCGACCACCTCGGCCCGCCCCCCGGCCGGTACGAGGCGATCCGCCGCGCCGCGGCCCGCCGCAAGCTGCTGCGCACCGCGGCCGGGGTCGGCGTCTCCTGCGCCGTGGCGGCGCTCATCGCCCTGCCGCTCCGCATGACGGCACCCGAGACGCCCGCGCGCCCGACGGTCCCGCTGGCCCCGCCCACGACCGGGCCTACGGCGCCCCGGCTCCCGTCTGCACCGACCGGTCCATCGGTGTCGCCCAGCCCGTCGGCGCCGTCCGAGTCCCCAGGTCAGCGCCGCACCCGCGGGCCCCGCCAGACCGCCCGTCCCGAGGACGGCGCGACGGCCCCCATTCAACGGTCGGTGGCCCCGAGCTCCCCGGCGCGGGCCGTGCCGTCGGAGCGCCGCGGGGACGGCGTCCCCGCCCCCGAAAAGACGCGTCGGCCGTAAGGCGGCCCCCAGCGGGGCCCCTTACGGCCGGTCCGTCCCGCTACGCCTGCGAACCGATGCCGGTCAGCGACCGTACTTCCATCTCCGCCTGCTTCTTGGGATCCGCGGGCTCCTTGCTGAAGATCGTGCCGAGGAATCCGCAGAGGAAGGAGAGCGGAATCGACACCAGGCCGGGGTTGGTGAGGGGGAACCAGTGGAAGTCCACGCCCTTGATGACCGACGTGGAACTGCCCGAGATGGCCGGTGAGAAGATGATGAGCACCAGGCCGGACACCAGACCGCCGTAGATGCTCCACAGCGTCCCGGTCGTGTTGAAACGCTTCCAGAACAGCGTGTAGAGAATCGTCGGCAGATTGGCGGACGCCGCGAGCGCCAGGGCCAGCGACACCAGGAAGGCCACGTTCTGGCCGTTGGTGACGATGCCGCCGAGGATGGCCAGGAAACCGATCACCAGCGCCGTCAGACGCGCGACCCGGATCTCCGACCGCGGGTCGGCCTTGCCGCGCCGGATCACATTGGCGTACACGTCATGGGCGAACGACGCCGAGGCGGCCAGGGTCAGCCCGGCCACGACCGCCAGGATCGTCGCGAAGGCCACCGCGGAGACGATGCCCAGCAGCATCGCGCCGCCGATCTCGAAGGCGAGCAGCGGGGCCGCGGAATTCTCGCCGCCCGGGGCGCTCTCGATCCGGTCCGAACCGACCAGGGCGGTGGCGCCGTATCCGACGATCAGGATCGACAGATAGAAGATGAACATCGACCATGAGCACCAGACCACCGAACGCCGGGCCTCCTTGGCGTCGGGCACGGTGTAGAAGCGCATCAGCACATGCGGCAGGCTGGAGATGCCGAGGACCAGCGACAGGGCCAGCGAGACGAAGTCGAGCTGGTCCATCGCGTTCTCGCCGTACCAGCCACCGGGGTTGAGCAGATCCCCGCCCAGAGGGCTGTTCTGCGCCGCCTGGTCGAGGATCGCCGAGAAGCTGAACCCGAACTTGCCCAGGAGGAACACGCTCATGAAGGTCACGCAGATCAGCAGCAGGCCCGCTTTGATGATCTGCACCCAGGTGGTGCCCTTCATGCCGCCCACCAGGACGTAGAAGACCATCACGAGGCCGACGCCGGTGATGATGAGGGCCTGCCCGCTCTTGCTGTGCACATTGAGCAGCAGGGCGATCAGACCGCCCGCGCCGGCCATTTGGGCGAGCATGTAGAAGAACGTGATGACCAGCGTGGAGTTGGCCGCCGCGGCGCGCACCGGGCGCTGCTTCATACGGAAGGCCATCACATCGCCGACCGTGAACCGTCCGGTGTTGCGCAGCCGCTCGCCGACCAGCAGAAGGGCGACCAGCCAGGCCACCAGCCATCCCACGGAGTAGAGGAACCCGTCGTAGCCGTGGACGGCGATCGCTCCCGAAATGCCGAGGAAGGAGGCCGCGGAGAGGAAGTCGCCGGACAGCGCGATGCCGTTCTGGACGCCGGTGAAGGCGCTGCCCGCGGCGTAGTAGTCGGATGTGGTCGAGTTCCGGTTGGTGGCCTTGTAGACGACGAACAGCGTGATGACGACAAAAGCGAAGAATACGCTCAGGTTGATGATCGGGCTGCCGGTCGTGCGGGCTGCGATCTGCACTGTCATTCCTTGCCGACCCCCGCCAGCTCGTGGATCGTGTCCACCTGTGGATCAAGTTTCTTGCGTGCGAAGCGCCGGTATGTGAGGACGATCGTGATCGTCGATATGAATTGGAGCAGGCCGAAAACGGTGCCGGTGTTGACCGCTCCGAACAGCTTGCGGCTCATGAAGTCGTGGTCATAGGCCGAGAAGAGAACGAAGGTCATGTACCAGCACAAGAAGAAGGCACTCATGGGGAAGATGAACCAGAGCAGCCGCTTGCGGAGAAGTTTGAACTCCGGGCTCTGCTGAATCGCCTCGAAGTCGGGCTCACCCGTGTCGTCGACGTACTCGGCGAACCCCGTTCCGGTGGCCCGCTCTGATGGCAAGGAAGCGGGTGGTCGCACCGATTTATTCATGGTTTCTCCGGGGTTTTTCTGACGAGAACGTCGGTTCGGGGCGCCCGCGCTCGGGCGGCAGGGGAGGGGCAACCGGCGGGCCCCTGACGCGGCAAGTGTAGTAAGGCGCCGGATGCAGTCAACGCCCGCACCGGCTCGTCAGCGGCGCACGTGGCGGCATGTCATGCTGTGCGTGCGGCTTCGGTGCCCTTTCGAATATGGCGGGACTGGTCGCTGAATCAATACTTTGTCTCTCCTTCCCGTGTTGTCCATTTTGACGTGGTGTCAGGTTGGCGGCGCCCGCTCAGGGTTGCGCCTCGAGGACGTTTCGGGGCGCGGCGTTGTGTCCCAACTGTCGCCACTGGTAGAACCTCACCCCGGGTAGCACGGCCCATCGTGCGCGAGTGTGAGTGCGGTTGAGCATGCCGCTGTGCAGTGAGTCTGCCATTGGCATATGACGGCAGCTCCGCCCTCGCCACGCCCTCCCCCGGCATGTTTGGATAGGTCCAGGAAAGCAGTCTGCGGGGGTGCTCCCAAGAAGCCGGAGGTAGGTTGATCTGTGGGTTTCCTCGATCGCTCGCGCATCATCGCAGGGGCGGGCTGGAATCGTTGGCTGATTCCGCCGGCGGCGCTTGCGATCCACTTCTCCATCGGTCAGGCCTACGCCTGGAGCGTCTTTAAGATACCCCTGGAAGATTCCCTAGACATCTCGGGAACGGCCAGTGCCCTCCCCTTCCAGATCGGCATCCTGGTACTGGGGCTCTCCGCCGCGTTCGGTGGAACGCTGGTCGAGAGAAAAGGGCCGCGCTGGGCCATGTTCGTGTCGCTGGTGACCTTCTCCTCCGGCTTCCTGGTCGCCGCGCTCGGCGTCGCCACGCGCAATTACTGGCTGGTCGTTCTCGGGTACGGCGGTATCGGCGGAGTCGGCCTCGGTATCGGGTACATCGCGCCGGTGTCCACCTTGATGAAGTGGTTCCCGGACCGGCCGGGCATGGCCACCGGTACGGCCATCATGGGCTTCGGCGGTGGCGCGCTGATCGCCTCTCCCTGGTCGACGGAGATGCTCGAGGCGTTCGGCGGTGACACCGGCGGTATCGCCCGGACGTTCCTGGTGCACGGCCTGGCCTACGCCGTGTTCATGTCGCTGGGCGTGGTGCTGGTGCGGGTGCCGCCCGAGGGCTGGCGGCCGGCCGGCTGGACGCCCCGCGACGACGCGGGGAAGAGGCTCGTCACCACCGCGAACGTATCGGCCAGGAACGCGGTGCGGACACCGCAGTTCTGGTTGCTCTGGGTCGTCCTGTGCATGAACGTTACTGCTGGTATCGGGGTCCTGGAGAAGGCCGCCCCGATGATCCAGGACTTCTTCCACGACACGGCGAGTCCGGTGAGCGCGAGCGCCGCCACCGGGTTCGTCGCGCTGCTGTCCCTGGCCAACATGGCCGGTCGCTTCGTATGGTCCTCGGTCTCCGACGTGGTCGGCCGGAAGAACATCTACCGCCTGTACCTCGGCGCAGGCGCCCTGCTCTACCTCACCCTCATGCTCGAAAAGGACAGCAGCACCGCGCTGTTCGTCGCCTCGACCATGGCGATCCTGTCGTTCTACGGCGGTGGATTCGCCACCGTGCCGGCCTACCTCAAGGATCTGTTCGGCACCTACCAGGTCGGCGCGATCCACGGCCGGCTGCTGACCGCGTGGTCGATCGCCGGAGTCGCCGGACCGCTCATCGTCGATTCCATCGCGGATGCCGCGCAGAGGGACGGGCGCACCGGCCCGTCCCTCTACACCTTCTCGTTCTCCCTCATGATGGGGCTGCTCATCATCGGCTTCATCGCGAACGAGCTGGTGCGCCCGGTGAATCCGAAGTTCCATGAACCGGAGCCGGCGGTCCGCGAGGAGCCGTTGTCCCCAGAGGAGACCCCCGATCCCATTCCGGCAGAGAGGCGGTAGACCGGTGGCCGACGCAGACAGTCCCTCGTCGAACACGGCCGAGGCGGGCGGTTCTCCCGTCGTCATGGCCGTGGCATGGCTGTGGGTGGCTGTGCCGTTTCTATACGGCCTCTATCAACTCGCCGAGAAAAGCAGCAAGTTGTTCGAGTAAAGGCGGACGCGTCGGCGCATCGCCGCAGCGATGTGCCGGGGCGCCTGCCGGGCGTTCGACTTTCCCCGTCCGGGGAAATCCCAGGAGAAACGGCATCGTGATACATCCCAGTGGGCAAGCCGGTCCGAGCGCGGAGGGCGCCTCATGACCCCGGGCAGGCATGCGGCCGCGCGCGATCGCTCGCCGTCGTGGTGGGCCGGCGTCGTGGAATGGCGGAACTGGCGGCTGCCGGTGAAGATGGGCGCCGTTCTGGTGGTGCCCGCTCTGCTCGCCGTCGCCCTGGGCGTCGTGCAGATCCAGCGCGACGTCCAGCGCGCCAACACGTACGCGGACGTACAGCGGCTGGTCAAGCTGCGCGATGGGCTGATGCCGTTGATCGGCGATCTCCAGATGGAGCGGACCATGTCGGCCGAGCGGCTGCGCGGCGGTGGCTCCGCCGATCCGGCCATGCTCCGTCGGCAGAACCAGCGCGTGGACCGCGCCCAGGCCGCCGTCACACACACCACGGAGCGTGCCCACGGGCTCCAAGGGGTGACGGCGAACCGCTACCGCGACGCGTTCAAGCTGCTGGACCAGTTGCCCGCGCTGCGTGCGCAGGTGACGTCCAAGGACATCGGCTCGTGGACCGCGGTGACCCGGTACAGCAAGATCATCAACAGTCTGCTCGACCTGGACCAGGCACTGGGCAGCCGGTTCGGTGAACCCCAGCTGTCCGGACCGGCGACCGCGCTGTACGACCTGGAGCTGGTCCAGGAGCAGGTCCACCTCCAGCATGTGATCGTCACGGAGGCCCCCGAGCCGGGCACGCTGGAGGACCCCAAGCTCATCAGGGCGCTCGTGGAGTCCGACATCCGGATGCGGGACAACCTCAGTGACTTCCGGGCCGTGGCCGCCGCGTCGGACGAACGCACCTACCAGCGCACCGTCACCGGCCCGGAGGTCGAACGGCGCACTGAGCTGCTCGATGCCGTGATGTCCCGGCCGGCAGCGCCGAGCGCCGGGCAGAACGCCGCCGACACAGCGCCGCCGTTCTCCGTCCGTGACTGGAACCGCAGTTCGGAGGCGACCGGAACCCTGATCCACACGGTGGAGAAGAGGCTCGCCGACCGGCTCCGCGTGACCTCCGCCAAATTGCAGGACGAGACGAGCGACCGGGCCGGTGCGGAGTCCGTGCTGCTCTTCGCCGTGCTCCTGCTGGCCCTCGCCATCGGGATCGCCATCGCCCGGCATCTGCTGCGGTCGCTGACCGTACTGCGCTCCACCGCGCTCGACGTGGCCGAACGGCGGCTCCCGGAGGCGGTGTCGAGCATCCGCGAGGGCGAGGTGTCGAGTACGTCGATCAGCGCCGTGCCGGTCCACACCACCGAGGAGTTCGGGCAGCTGGCGCGGGCGTTCGACGCGGTGCACGGCCAGGCCGTACGTCTGGCCGCCGAGCAGGCCGCGCTCCGCGGCGACCTGCGGGACACCCTGGTCAACCTCTCCCGGCGCAGCCAGAGCCTGGTGGACCGGCTGCTGCGCCTGATGGAGCAGCTCGAATCGCATGAAGAGGACCCGGACCAGCTGGCCAGCCTCTTCAAGCTGGACCACCTGGCGACCCGGATGCGGCGCAACAACGAGAACCTGATGGTGCTGTGCGGCAGCACCCCGGTCCGCCCCTCCGAGCAACGCGTGCCGCTCGACAGTGTGCTGCGGGCCGCGGTCTCCGAGATCGAGCACTACCGGAGGGTGGTGGTGCAGCCCGTTCCCGAGGCCGAAGTGATCGGGTACGCTGCCGGTGACCTGGCGCGAATGATCGCTGAGCTGCTCGACAATGCCACCGCGTTCTCCCCGCCGGAGACCCAGGTGATCATCAGCAATACACTACGGCTTGACGGTTCCGCACTGATCGAGGTCCGCGACGAGGGATTCGGGATGAGCGGCGCCGAACTGGCCAAGGCTCATCGTCGCGTAGCGGGGGACGCATCCGTGGAGGTACCGACGTCCCGGCAGATGGGTCTGACCGTCGTCGGCCGGCTGGCCCGTCGCCACGGCCTCGGCGTGGAGCTGATCTCGGAGCGGGACACCGGTGGCGGACTGCGGGCGGGTGTGCTGGTACCGGCCAAGCTGATGCTCGGGGACAGGCCCGCCCTCACCGGCGGCCGGGAGTCCGCACTGCCCGTCCGGCGGGCCTCCGCCAGGACCGCCGAGCCGGCGCGGGCGCACCGGGAGGTCGGCGGCGTCACCGCGGCACCCCTGCCGCGCCGCACGCCCGACGCCGCCCGCTCGCTACGCGCCGGTGACTCCCCGGCCGCTTCCGGACATACGGGCCGCTCCCTGCCGACCCGTCCGCGGGCGTTCGCCGATCCCCAGCAGGACGGCGGCGGACTGCCGCGCAGGACACCTCCCGGCAGGACGGGCCACCCCGCCAAGGCCGGCCATCCCGGCCCGGTCGGCGAGGGCGCACCGGTCGGCGAGGGCGCACCCGAGAGGACCGGTGCCGGGTCAGGCAACGGCGCGGCCCCCGCGGACCGCCGTGCCCAACGGCCGCCGGGGCAGCCCACGGTGCCACCCCAGCGTTCGCGTCCGCCCGCCCAGGACGACGCCCCCTCGCCATGGTTCGCCTCGGCCGCGTCCGAGCACACACCGCAAGGCCCTCCCGGCGAGGAGCGGCCGGACGGCCGCGGGCCGGTGGACCTCCCGGCGGCCCCGGCCCCCCGGCGCCCCGCCCCCGCCGCGTCCAGAGCCCCGGACGAGAGCGGGCCGGACGCCGTGGCGGAGCCGGGCCGGATCGTCCACGACCGGCCGGGCGTCGCGGAGGCGGGCGGAACCACCCCGGCCGGGCTGCCCCGGCGGATGCCGCGCCAGCGCCCGGTCCCGGACCAGGACAAGCCCCGTGCCACCGGAGACCGGCCCACGCCGCGTGCCACCGGAGACGAGGAGAGCGCGCGGCGCAACGCCGGGCGCACCCATACGTTCCTCAGCAATTACCAGTCGGGCATCCGCCGGGCTCAGCCCGACGGACGCGACGAGACATAAGGTCTCAGCGAAGATGGACAGGAAGAACCCATGACCTCACCCCAGCTGCGGGAGGTGAGCCAGTTCGGATGGCTGGTCACCAACTTCACCGAGCGTGTGCCCAATGTGGCGCATGCCGTGGTGGTCTCGGCCGACGGATTGTTGCTCACCGCGTCGGACGGGCTGGCGGCGGATCGAGCCGAGCAGGTGGCCACCATTGCGGCGGGGGCCGTCAGCCTCATCCAGGGCGCCGCCCAGTGCCTGGAAACCGGTGATGTGCGCTCGTCCGTGGTCCAGATGGAGCATGGAAACATGCTGCTGATGTCGATCAAGGACGGCTCGTGCCTCGTGGTACTGGCGGCGCCGGACTGCGAGATCGGCCAGGTGGCATACGAGATGACCGTACTGGTCGACCAGGTCGGCGAGATGCTGACCCCGGAACTCCGCGCCGAATTGCAGGAATTGAACCTGCAAGCCGTGAAGCGGACAGCAGCCCAATAGGCCGAACGGGGAGATCATGAGCACCGGTGAAGGCCCTTCCGGGCAGGGACCTGGGAGAGAACAGGGGGCGGAGGACGAACAGACCTTCGCCGACGTGCTCAACGCCTTCAGCTTCGGCAAAGGCCGACGCGGGCGGAAGACGCCTCGATCCGACGGGAAGCAGGAGCCCCGGTCTCGCCGTGAGGCCGCGGACGCCGGGCCCGACGACCCCACGGGAGCCTTCCCGGGGGCGTCGTCGGACCCCGACCAGCCGGCCGTCTGGGAGTCCGAGCACGACGAGAGCCAGGGCCCGGCCTCGCTGGTGCGCGCCTACTCCTGGACCGGCGGCCGGACCAGGTCCGACCATCACTTCGAGGTGGAGACCCTGGTCACCACCACCGATCTGGGCCACCGCTCCACCGCCACCCTTCAGGCGGACCACCGCCCGGTGATCGCGCTGTGCCAGGAGCCGAGGTCGGTGGCGGAGGTGGCGGCCATGCTCTCGGTGCCGCTGGGCGTGGCCAAGGTCCTGCTCGGCGACATGGCGGAGCGCGGGCTGATCACCGTCCACCGCACGGCCTCCGCGGACGGCGAAACACCGGACGTCTCCCTGATGGAGCGGGTGTTGGTGGGGCTTCGGCGGATCTAGGGGCTGTCTGCGGTTCGGCGCGCGAGGATCGAACAGGTCCTCGCGCGCCTTTATGTCCGTCTTCGTGTGTGATGTCCGCCGTGATATCCCGGCGCGCTGATTGCTTGTGCGCGTTCCAAGCCGACACTGAGCAGTTTCAAGCTCTTGACGTGGCTCGGTCTGATCGGTTTACTCCCTGGCACGCCGATGTGGAGTTTTCGGCGGCAGAGGTACGCCCAGCCGGTATGCGGTGCCACCGCGAGTCCGGCCCGAGTCGCCAGGTCGCCGTCCGTGACCGAGGCGGGGCCGTGCCCCCGGATCATGGAGCTCTGCGATGAGCCTGAACCGTTCGCGCATCCGTACCACTGTGGGCACCGCCGTGGCCTGCGCCTCGGCCGCCGCGGCCGGTGTTCTCGCCCCCGCCCCCGCCTCGGCCGCCTCGGTCGCCCTTCCCCCGGTCCACGCGGGCTTCGACTACCAGATCGGCGGGGCGTACACCCCGCCGAGCGGAGTGGGGGTGGTCAGCCGTGACCACAGCGCCTCCCCGGCTCCCGGCCTGTACAACATCTGTTACGTCAACGCCTTCCAGACCCAGCGGATCGGCGACCCGGGCGGCCCGGACGACTGGGACCGGGACCTGCTGCTGAAGGACGGCGACGGCGAGGTCGTCATCGACCCGGACTGGGACGAGGCGATCCTGGACATCACCACCGACGCCAAGCGGCAGAGCATCGCGCACAAGATCGAGGCCCAGATCGACGAATGCGCCGCCAAGGGCTTCAACGCCCTGGAGCTCGACAACTTCGACACCTACACCCGGGATGTCGTCAAGGGCGCGATCACCGACTCGCACGCCCAGACCTATATGCGGATCCTCTCCTCCTACGGCCACGGCAAGGGCCTGGCCGTCGGCCAGAAGAACACCGTGGAACTGGCCCCGAACCACGCCGCCAACGGTCTCGACTTCGCCATCGCGGAGGAGTGCGGCGACCCCGAGTGGAACGAGTGCTCCCAGTACCTCTCCGCGTTCGGGGACCACGCCATCTTCATCGAGTACACCGCCGCCGGTATGGCGAACGCCTGCCGGTACGGCGACCGGGTGAGCGTCGTACAGCGTGATCGCGATGTCGTCCCCGAGGGCCACGGCGGATACCTCCGCAAGACCTGCTGACCTCCGGAGGCGGACATGGACGAGGTCCATCGCATGCGCGGCGGCCCTTCCCGGCGCGGAGTGCTGCGCGGCGGCGGTGCGCTGGCGCTCACCGGCGCCATGGCGGGATGCGGGACGGGCCTGGGGGTGGATTCCCATGGAGTGGTCCACATCGAGGTGTGGCACGGGCAGACCAGCACCGCCCTGAAAGCGGTCAAACGGCTGGTGGCCGACTTCCACCGGAGCCACCCCTCGATACGCATCGACCTGGGCGGGGGAGTGCTGGCGGACGACATGTTGCAGAAGGTGATGGCCGGTCTCGTCGCCGGATCCCCGCCCGATGTCGCCTATATCTTCGGCTCCGATCTGGCCAATGTCGCGAGAAGCCCCCAGCTGGCGGATCTGACGACGGTCGTGGACTCCGGGCAGGTGCCCTGGAAGCAGTACTGGCCCGCCGCCCGGGAGGGGGTCACGGTGGACGGTGCGGTCCGCGCGGTGCCCGCGGTGCTGGACTCGCTCGCCGTGGTGTGCAACAAGACCCTCTTCCACCGGGCCGGTCTCGAACTGCCCGGACCCGGCTGGACCTGGCCGGACTTCATCGAGACGGCCAGGAAGCTGACCGACCGCGGCAGGGGCACCTTCGGCACCGGCTGGCCCGCCGCGGGCGACGAGGACACGGTGTGGCGCATGTGGCCCATGATCTGGGATCTGGGCGGAGAGGTCATCGCCGAGGGCAAGCGGGAGATCGGATTCGCGGGCGAACCCGGCGTCCGGGCCCTCGATGTGCTCGCGGAGCTCGCCAGGGACAGAAGTGTCTACGTCGATCCCAAACCCGGCGGCGAGCAGATGTACCAGGCGTTCGCCTCCGGCCGGGTGGGGATGGTCGCGACCGGCCCCTGGCAGCTGCCCGACATCCGCCAGGCGAAGATCGACTACCAGGTCGTACCGCTGCCCAGCTTCCACGGCACGTCGGTGACCATCTCCGGCCCCGACACCTGGAGCGTGTTCGACAACGGCTCGGCGCGGCTGACGGCCGCCCGCACCTTCGTCGGCTGGCTCATGGAGCCCGACCAGGCGTATCTGTGGGACACCGAGGCGGGCAGCCTGCCGCAGAGCCGGCCGGCCGAGCGCGGTCCACGGTGGCGGAAGTACGCGGCGGAGGTGCCCGGACTGCCGGTGTTCACCGAGGCGCTGGAGACCGCCCGGGTACGGCCCGTCGACCGGGCCTACCCCAAGATCTCGATCCCGTTCGGCGAGGCCATCACCGCCGTCCTGCTCGGGAAGAGCACCCCGGCGAAGGCGCTGCGGCGATGCGCGGACGAGGCCAACGCCGCCATGGCCAAGGTGCGTTGAGGAGCCTCATATGTCCCGTCTGCCCACCCCCATCACCCGTCCCGCACCGCGCACACCGGCCGGTCCGGCGCGCCGCCGTGGCCGCCGGGAGGCCGCCACGGCCTGGGCGTTCGTCCTGCCCTCCGTCCTGGTCATCCTGGGCCTGAGCGTCATCCCCGTCCTGTGGTCCCTGCTGCTGTCGTTCCAGTACAGCGATCTCCTCACCCCCAGCGTCTGGGTGGGCTGGGACAACTACCGCCAGCTGGCCGACGATCCGCAGTTCGCCCAGGCCGTGCGCAACACACTGGAGTACACGGCGCTGTATGTGCCGCTGAGCATCGGTCTGGGGCTGCTGCTCGCGCTGGTCCTCAACCGCCGCATCCGGTTCGCCGGGCTGTACCGCACCCTGCTCTTCGTGCCGTTCGTGGTGTCGGCCGCCGCCCAGGGCGTGTTGTTCTCCTTCATCCTCGACCCCGAGTTCGGCGCGGCCAACTCGCTGCTGCACCGCCTCGGAGTCTCCCCTCAGGGGTTTCTGTCCGATCCGGGCCAGGCTCTGCTGGTCCTGGTGGCCATCTCGCTGTGGAGCGGCACCGGCTTCTGTGCGGTGATCTACCTCGCGGCCCTCCAGGACGTCCCCCAGGAGCTCACCGAGGCCGCCACCCTGGACGGCGCGGAACGCCGTCATGTGCTGCGCCATGTCACCCTGCCCACGATCGCGCCGGTCAGCGTGTTCCTGCTGCTGTGGCAGACGATCAGCGCCCTCCAGGTCTTCGACCTGGTGTATGTGACGACGAAGGGCGGTCCGCTCGGATCCACCACCGTGATCGTCTACTTCGTCTGGGAGCAGGCGTTCCGGAACTTCACCGCCGGCTACGGGGCCGCGGCGGCCTACGTCCTCGGCGTCGCCCTGCTCGTGGTCGCCGCCGTGCTGCGGCTGGTCCGGCGCCGCGACGACCGCCGCCTCGAGGGAGCCCCATCATGACGGACCTGTCCCACCTCCCCGGGAGAGCCACCGAGCGGCTCCGGCCGGTCGGCCGGACCACCGGGGAGCCCGTGGCCCGCCCACGGCGCCGGCTCCGGCTGCCCTTCAACCCATGGCATCTGCTGCTCGCGCCACTGGCGCTGCTCTTCGCCGTACCGCTGATCTGGCTGGCGCTCAGCTCGGTGATGAGCGACGCGGAGATCAACCGGTTCCCGCCGGCGCTGTGGCCCTCCGGGATCCACCTGGACGGCTACCGGTACGTGCTCGGCAACGCGATGTTCCCGCGCTGGTTCGCCAACTCCCTGATCGTCTCGGCCGTCGCGGTCGTCTCCAACCTGCTGCTGGGGACGCTGGGCGGATACGCCTTCGCCCGGATGCGGTTCGGCGGGTCCCGGGTGCTGCTGGTGCTGATGCTGGCCACCATGGCCATCCCGTTCCAGCTGACGATGATCCCGACCTTCCTGGTGATGCGGAGGCTGGGGCTCATCGACACCCTCGGGGCGCTGATCGTGCCGTCGCTGGTGACGCCGTTCGCGGTGTTCCTGCTGCGGCAGTTCTTCCTCTCCCTGCCCAGGGAGCTGGAGGAGGCCGCCTGGATCGACGGATGTTCACGGCTGCGGGTGCTGTTCCAGATCGTCGTTCCGCTCTCCCGCCCCGCGCTGAGCACCGTCGCCGTCCTCACCTTCCTGACCACCTGGAACGATCTGTCGTGGCCGCTCATCGCCCTGAACCACGACGCCAACTACACCCTCCAGCTGGGCCTGACCACCTTCCGGGGGCAGCACCACACCCAGTGGTCGGCCGTGATGGCGGGCAACGTGATCACCGTCCTGCCGGTGCTGCTCGCCTTCCTCGCGGCCCAGAAGACCTTCGTCCGGTCCATCACCTCCACCGGGCTCAAGGGCTGATCACGGCCCGGCACCGCCCCTCCTCCCTCACCCCTCAGGAACCCGTATGCCGCCCACCTTCGACCTGCTCGTCATCGGGGACGCCAACCCGGACGTCATCGTCGGACCGCTCGACTCCCCACTCGCCTTCGGCCAGCGCGAACAGCTCATCGACAGCGGCGCGCTCACCCTCGGCGGATCCGCCGCGATCACCGCGTGCGGCGCCGCCCGGCTGGGGCTGCGCGTGGCGTTCGCCGGACGTGTCGGGGACGACGGCGCCGGACACTACATGCGCGACCGGCTCGCGGCACACGGCGTCGACGTCGGCGCGCTGCACCTGGACAAGAGCCTGCCGACACCGCTCACGGTCATCGTCACCCGCGGCGAGGACCGGGCCATCCTCACCTCGCCGGGCACCCTCGCCGCCACCTCGGGGCGCGATGTGCCCCCACACCTGCTGACCTCGGCCCGGCACATCCACGCCGCGTCCTTCTTCCTCATGCCGCGGCTCGCCGCCGATCTGCCGGGCCTCTTCTCCACCGCCCGCGCGGCCGGCGCCACCACCTCGCTCGACACCAACGACGACCCCTCGGGCCGATGGGACCGTACGGCGCTGGCGCCCGTCCTCGCCGACACCGACCTCCTGCTGCCCAACGCCGCCGAGGCACACCGGCTGGCCGGTACCGACGGCACATCCGTCGCGGCCGCCGCCGAACTCCTCGCGCACCGGGTCCCGCTGGTGGCCGTCAAGAACGGGGCGGACGGCGCCCTGTGCCACGACGGCCGGACCCTGCTCACCACCGCCGGAGTCCGGGTGACACCCGTGGACGCCGTCGGCGCGGGCGACAGTTTCAACGCGGGCTTCCTCGCCGCACGGCTGGCGGACCGGCCCATCGCCGAGGCGCTCGACCTCGCCGCCGCCTGCGGTGCGCTGTCGACCCGCGCCGCGGGCGGCACCACCGCCCAGCCCACCTGGGACGAAGCCCTTAGGGCCTGTGTCATATCCCCGGCCGGGCGTGCGACGCCTGGCACGCTCCCCCAGCTACCGCCGGGAGGTGCCCCCTGACGCCGCACGCTGATCCGACCGGGGATATGACACAGGCCCTCACCCACCTCACCGCCAACGGAGACACCCCCTCATGATCAACCCCAAGATCGTGCTGATCGGCGCCGGCAGCGTCGTCTTCACCCAGGGCCTGCTGGCGGATCTCTTCGCCTTCCCGGAGCTGCGGACCGCGCGGATCGCCCTGCACGACATCGACGCCGAACGCCTGGCCACCGCCGAGGCCGCCGCACGGTACATCGCCGAGCGGCGGGGCGCCGACGCGCGGATCACCGCACACGCCGACCGGCGCGCGGCGCTCGACGGCGCCGACTTCGTCATCAACCTCGTCCAGATCGGCATGGGCGAGGCCACCCGCATCGACTTCGAGATCCCCGCGCGCCACGGCGTACGGCAGACCATCGGCGACACCCTCGGCGTGGGCGGCATCTTCCGCGCGCTGCGCACCTTCCCGTTCCTCAAGGCGCTGGGCGAGGACATCGCCGCCGTATGCCCCGAGGCATGGCTGCTCAACTACACCAACCCGATGGCGATGAACGTGCAGTACCTGGTGGCGGCCACCGGGCTGACCCGGGTGGTCGGCCTGTGCCATTCGGTGCACTGGACCATGCACGACCTGTGCAACCTGCTGAAGGTCCCCTTCGACGAGGTCACCTACCGCGCCGCCGGGGTCAACCACCAGGCGTGGGTGCTCCGTTTCGAGCACGACGGCACCGATCTGTACCCCCGTCTTGACGCGCTGATCGCCGAGAACGAGCAGCTGCGGCGGCGGGTCCGCGTCGACATGTACCGGCGGCTCGGCTACTACCCGACCGAGACCAGCGAGCACTCCTCCGAGTATGTGCCGTGGTATCTGGGACACGACAGCGAGATCGAGCGGCTGCGGCTGCCCATCGGCGCCTATCTCGGCATCGTCGAGGAGAACGTGGCCGCGTACGAGCGCACCCGCGACGCCCTCGCCACCGGCGCCTGTATCGACGTCGAGGGGACCATGGAGTACGCCCCGCAGATCGTCCACTCCATGGTGACCGGCACCCCCAGGACCGTCTACGGCAATGTGCCCAACCACGGCCTCATCGAGAACCTGCCGGCCCACGGCGTGGTCGAGGTGCCGTGTCTGGTCGACCGGTCCGGTGTCCGGCCGACCAGCGCCGGTGCGCTGCCCCCGCAGCTCGCCGCGCTCAACCGCACCTACCTCAGCATGAACGACCTCGTGGTGCGCGCCGCCCTGGAGGACGAGCCGCGCCATATCCGGCACGCGGCCATGACCGACCCGGCGACCGCCGCGGCGCTGCGGGTCGAGCAGATCTGGGAGCTGTGCGACGACATGGTCCGGGCACACGCCGACCGGCTCCAGCCCGCGCTGCGTGCCACGCTCGGTAGCTGACAATCCCTCGGTAACTGACAATATGAATAATAGTGTGCCAAGCGACCGATGACACGGGTATGAGCCCCGGCCCCCGGCTCGGCTACGCGGATCCGCCCCGGTGGCCGGGCCCGGTCGCGGGCCGGCCCGCGCCGTCGGTCACCTCGCGGAGCACACTCCGCACCTCGCCCCGGAGCCATGCGTGCGCGGGGTCGCTGTCGTGCCGGTGATGCCAGGTGACAACCACCGGGGTCGGTGGCAGCTCCAGCGGGAGCCGCCGGGTGACGATCGCGCCGATCTCCAGGTCGACCTGGCCACGGGTGAGATGGGGCTGGTCGACGGACTCGGCCAGCAGGCTCAGGCGGATGTTCGGGGCCGTGGCGCCGACCCTGGCGATCAGCGGGGCGGCGAGCGCCGCCAGCAGCGCGTCATGGCCGCGCACGCTGAAGTGCCGGTTCAGCCGGGCCAGGTCGAGCCGGCGTACGGGAGTGAGCACGGCGGTGGCCCGCCGGACCAGGTCACGTGTCTCCTCGCGCAGTTCGAGGGCGCGCGGGGTCGGGACCATGGTGCGCCCTGCGCGCACCAGGATGTCGTCGCCGGTCGCGCGGCGGATCCGGGCCGGCGTCCGGCTCATCGCCGGTGGTGTGAGATTCAGCCGGTCCGCCGCGGCGGCCACGCTGTTCTCCTCCAGCAGCGCGTCGAGCGCCACGAGCAGGTTGAGATCCACATGCGTCACGGTAAGGGATGGCCGGGCGGGATTGCGCCGGGCGTCAGGTCCGGCCCGATCCGGCGATGCGTACGGCCCCCGCCGCCGGGCGGGGGCCGCGGATGTGCCGGAGGTCAGCGGGTATACACCTCGGCGCGGTCCACGCTCACGAACGAGGCCCCCGACTGGGCGTTGTGCTCGCCGGTCACCCGGATACGCAGGGTGTGCCGGCCATACGGGAGCCGCGGGCTGCGGTACTGGAGGGATTCACCGGTGCGGATCGCGCCGTAGAAGTCGACGCGCTGCTCGGCGCCGCCGTCGACGCTGAGGGCGGCGATGCCGTTGCCGGTGTCGCGGACCGACAGCAGGGCGATCCGGGTGCCGGTGAAGGAGAAGGTGGCGGTGTTGCCCGCCTGGTCGCTCCAGTGGTCATCGCTCCAGAAGCACTGGACGGCACAGCCCGTTCCCGAGTTCCAGCTGCCCGTGTACGCCAGGCTCCCGTCGCCGCTGGAGCGGCCGTCGTCGTTGATCCAGTACGTGCCCGCTCCGGGGTCGCCGGACGGCAGGTCCTGGGTGGCCCCCATGGCGAGCGGACGGCCAAGATCGGGGCTGCCGTCGGCGCGCCAGGTGATCTTCTGGGCGCGTGTGGTGCGGTCGCTGTAGGTGTTGGTCGACGTGGTCTTGGCGTGGTAGACGATCCAGTCCTCCGTGCCGTCGGGGGAGCGGAAGAACGCGTGGTGGCCGGGGCCGTAGACGCCGTGGTCGTCGGCGCGGGAGAACACCGCACCGGAGTGCTGGGTCCAGTTGCCGGGCACGAGCGGATCGGCGCCGGACGGCAGGGACATCATCCAGACCTGGTAGTCCGGTTTGCCGGTGTCGCAGGTGGAGTACGTCATCCAGGTGCGGCCGTTGCGGTAGAGGAACTCGGGGCCCTCGCGCACCTCGGGGCAGCCGCCGGCCGCGTTGATGGCGACCGCGTTGCCCGAGACGGTGTACGGGTTGGACATCGGGGCGATGTTGAGGCCGTTGTGCTGGTACTGGTTGATGCCCGAGTAGGCGAGGTAGAGGCGTCCGTTGTGCTGGAGGATGCCGGGGTCGATGGCGAAGTCGGCCGTGTGGTTGGGCGGTGTCAGCCGGGACTTGAAGTGGTAGGGGCCGGCCGGGTCGTCGCGGTCGGACTCCAGCACATAGAGCCGGTGGTGGTCGTCCACACCGTCGTCGGCGGTGTAGTAGAGGTACCAGCGGTCGCCGAAGCGGTAGAACTCCGGTGCCCAGATGTGCTGGTTCCGGGAGCCGTCGGTGTCCGTCCATACGGTGATGGGGTCGGCGTCGAGCAGGGTGCCCAGGGAGGAGGAGCGCCACATGCGGATGCTGTCGCCCTGGGTGGTGGTCAGGTAGTAGGCCCCGTTCCAGGAGGTCACATACGGGTCGGGGCCGGTGTTCAGGGGGTTGCGGAAGGTGCCCGCGGCGGCGTGCGGTGCCGCGGCGGCGGTGGGCGGTGCCGCACTGGCGGCGTGCGGGGCCGAGAGCAGGCCCCACAGGGTGGCCAGCAGTGCGGTGAGCAGTGCGGCGTGGCGGTGGGCCGTGCGAGGGCGCATGGCGCCTCCTTGCGTCGATACGAGTACGGCTCATGGCGCCGGGGCAGGTAGGTCTGCTGCCGGCGCGATGGGTCAGAGGCCGTCCGCGGCCGTGAGCGCGCCGAGCGCACTGGCCTGGGTGCGCCAGTCCACCTGGTTGGGGGTGGTGCCCGCCCAGCGCTGGCCGAGCCGGTTGAGCGGGTCGCGGTCGGTGCTCCAGATGGAGTCGGCCTGCTTTTTGAGGTAGGCCCGGTACGTGGTGGATCCGGTGGCGTCCGCGAGATCGGCGAGATGGCGTATGAAGATGCCCTTGAACTGCTTCTGGTTGTCGTCGCAGGCACCGCTGCCGGTGTCGCAGGACTCGGTGAGGACGCCGTCGCGGGTCAGCGCCGTCGAGGTGATCGCGGCGTCGGCCAGGCGGCGGGCGGTGTCCAGGTACTGGCCGTTGCCGGTGGACCGCCACAGCTGGGTGAAGGCGCCGATGGCGAGGCCCTGGTTGTAACTCCACACGGTCTGGGAGTTGTTGCGGCAGTCGCCGGTCAGCCCGTCGTTGACCAGCCCCGCGCCGTTGATCAGTCCGCTGCCCAGGTACCAGGTCGCGGCCGTGGCCGCCCGGTCGCCCCATACGGTGTCGCCGGAGATCCGCTGGTGCAGTGACGTCGTCAGCCACAGGTACAGCCCGTTGGTCACGGCGTTCTTGTAGGTGCGCTCGCGGTCCCACCACACCCCGCCGCCGCAGCTACCGGTGTCCCAGTACTGGTGGACGTAACTGGTGATGGTGACCGCCTCGTCCAGATAGCGCCGGTCGTGGGTGTGGTCGTACGCGGCCAGCCAGGCCACCCCCCACCAGGCCGCGTCGTCGATGGCGCGGCTGATGAAGTGGCCCTCCACCGGGTCGGAGCTGCGCGCGCCCGCGGGGAAGGTGCCGCGGTTCTGCTCGAAGGTGCGGGCGATGACCCAGGCCCAGTCGTCGTCCCGCTGCCCGGTGCGCTCGGCGAAGTCGATGAGCGAGGTGAGGGCGACGGCCGAGTTCCACCAACTGCTGCGCCACCAGCCCTCGTAGGTGTGGTACGACGCCATCAGCGCGTCCGCCGCGGCGCGCGCCCGGGTCGGCGCGGGCCGCGCCCAGGCCGTACAGCTCCCCTCCTGGTGGGCGGCCTCGCGGCCGCAGGCCCGGACGGCCCCGCCGAACAGCAGCCCGCCCGGATCCCGGGTGGCGAACATGGCCGTCCGTGTCGTGGTCCTGCCCGAGGGCACGCCGGTACGGCCGAGGGAGGAGCCCTCGGGCCAGGTGGCGCCGCCGTCCCAGGAGCGGTCGAGCCAGATCTCGTCGCCCGCGCCGCCGTTCTCGATGACGCCCCACGCCATCGCGTTCTTCTGGTCGACATGGAGGCTGATCGTGCGCCCGAACAGGGTGGTGGACGGCACCGGGCGGTCGTCGCCCGCGGCGGTGGCCGGGTCGGCGCCGTCGCAGGACGTGCCGTCGCACACCGTCGGGCGGACCCAGTCGGTGCAGGTGACACCGGCAGCGTCGGCACACGCCCGGAGCCAGCCGCGCCGGTGCCCCACCGGATCGGTGAGGTTGTACATCAGGGTGCGGGTGCCGGTCCAGGAGCCGGGGATGGTCGCCTTGCCGAGCAGTCCCTCCCAGGTGGCGCCGCGGTCCCAGGAGCGGTCGAGCCAGACCGCGTCGCCGCTCACACCGTTGTCGATGCTGGCCCAGGCCATGGAGTCGGGGTCGGACATATGCAGCCTGAGGATCCGGCCGTTGAGGTTCACATCCGGCACGGGGAAGGTGTCGCGCTGCGCCTTCGAGGGGTCGAGGGTGTCACACGCCAGCGCGCAGACCGGGGTCGCGGCGCGGGACGGGGTGGGGAGGACGACGAGGCCGGCCAGGGCGATGGCCAGGGTCAGGAGTCCGCGGAGGAAACGGTGGAGCCGCGCTGACATGACGTACCCGCCTTTCCATGGGGGGCCGTGCGCATGAGCGTGGGGGAGGAGAGAAGCGGCGGCCGCCCGTGCGGAGGGGCGGCCCCCGGAGGGTGCGGGCCCTTCGGCGCGGGCCCGCGGCGGTCGTTCAGGGAGCCCAGGGTGGCTCGATCGCCCAGGTGGTGTCCTCGGTGAAACTGGCCGGGTTGTCCCAGGCGTGGCCGCCGCCGGACTGGGCCAGCCACAGCTCGGCGTTGATATGCCGCAGATACTGCCCGGGGAAGTTGGCGGCCGACATCCGGACGCCACCGCTGCCCTGGACCGGGCACCAGGTCGCGTCCTCCTTGTACCCGGTGGAGTTGTCGCCCGCCTCGCGCCGGACGCGGAATTCGCGGTGGCGCAGATACTCACCGGGGTAGTTGCGGGACTCGAAGGAGTAGCAGAGCTTGTTCGCGAGACCCTGCCTGACCGTCCAGGTGGCGTCCTTCTTCAGCAGATCGCCGCTGGCGGCGTCAACCACCTCGGTGAAGCCCAGCCCGTCGTAGTGGCGGATGTAGCGGTCGGTGTAGCCGGGGGTGGTGACCCGGATGGACACGTTCTGCCCGACGGGCAGTTTCACCGCCGCGCCGACCGACCGGGAGGCCGCGATGAGGGCCTGGTTGGCGGCCCGGACCCGGGCCTGGTCGACCTTGACCACCTGGCGGTCGTAGGACATGAGCCCGTTGGCTTCGTTCTCCACGTCGGTGATCTGCGTGTAGACCGAGGCCGAGAGGCCGCCGGCGGGCATGGTGTTCTCGCGTATCCCGTCGAGCAGGCCGACGAGCCGGTCGTTGAGCGCTGCCGTGGTGGGCTGGTCCTCGTAGCTGAACCCGCCGCCCGGGTACCACTCATGGCCGGGCACCCGGTAGCCGAGCCCGCCGTACTCCCCGAGCACCGAGGCGCGCACCGGCTCCGTCGGGGTGTTGCCGGGCCCGACGTAATTGTGGTTGTCGATGACGTCGCCGTTGCCGCCGTCCTTGGCGGCGCAGCAGTTGACGCCGCTCATGTTGTCGACGAGGCGCGAGGGGTCGTACGCCTTGACCATGTCGGCGATGCGGGCCTGGTCGTACTGGCCCCAGCCCTCGTTCTGGTCCACCCACTGGATGAGCGAGGGCGAGCTGCGGTGCTGGTCGATGATGGCGCGGTACTCGCTCTCCCACTGGGCGCGGGCCGCGCTGTCCGGGGTCTTGCCGCTGTCCATCGAGGGCATGTCCTGCCACACCAGCAGCCCGAGCCGGTCGGCCCAGTAGAACCACCGCTGCGGTTCCACCTTGATGTGCTTGCGGACCATGTTGGAGCCCAGGTCCTTGTGTTTTTGCAGATCGTATTTGAGGGCCTCGTCGGTGGGCGCGGTGTAGATGCCGTCCGGCCAGTAGCCCTGGTCCAGGGTGCCGGTCTGGAAGACGAAGTTCCCGTTGAGCACGGGCCGCCGGACCCCGCCCACGTCCTTCAGCGCGATCGACCGCATACCCGTGTAGCCGCCGACCTTGTCGGCTCCGGCGCCACCGGTCAGCTCGGCCGTGACGTCGTACAGGAACGGGTCCTCCGGCGTCCACAGACGGGCGTTGGGCACCGGTACGGAAAGCTCGTCGCCCACCGTGCCCGTGGCGCTGCCGACAGCCGTGCCGCCGCTGGAGACGGTGACCTTGACGCCCGTGCCGTCCGCTCCGCCGGCGCCGCGCACCGTGACGCGCAGGGTGTTGTCCTCCAGCCGCGGGACCATGTCCAGGCGGGTGATGTGAGCGGGGGCGGTGGGCTCGAGCCAGACGGTCTGCCAGATCCCCGAGGAGGCGGTGTAGACGATGCTCTTGCCGGGGTGCGGGGTGACGTCCTGGATGCGCTGCTTGCCGATGGCCTGACCGCCGGTCTCCGTGGGGTCGTACACGGAGATGACGATGGTGTTGGTGCCGCCGTTCAGCAGGGATGTGATGTCGTACGAGAAGGAGTCGTAGCCGCCGCGGTGGGCGTCGCCGGCCTGCCGGCCGTTGACCCAGACCGTGGTTTCCCAGTCGGAGGCGCCGAAGTTGAGCTGGATGTGACGGCCGCTCCAGCCGGAGGGCACCGTGAAGGTGCGCTTGTACCAGAGCTTGTCATTCTGGGTGATCTTGCGCTGGATGCCGGAGAGCGCGGATTCGGGGACGAACGGCACCCGGATCCGCTCGCCGAACGTGGCCGGCTGTCCGGCGTCGCGGGAGGTGACCGCGAAGTCCCAGATGCCGTTGAGATCCGCCCAGTCGGGCCGGGTGAGCTGTGGCCGCGGATACTCCGGCAGGGGGTCGTCGACCGGGACCCGGTGCGCCTGGTTCGTCAACGGGCCGGTCATCGGGGAGGGTTTGGGCTCCCAGGCGGGTGCGGCGTGGGAGGGGCCGGCGCCGGAGACGAGCAGGGTGGTGGCGGCCAGCGCGGGGACCACGGCGGCGGCCACGCGCCGCTGCCAGGTCCGTCTTGGACGACGAAGGGACGGGAAGCGGAGGAACAAGTGTCTCAGCACGCTGCTGCTCCATGGTCCGGTTGGCGCCGCCGCCCGGAGAGCGGCGGAACTCTTCCACAGGGAACACTTGCTGCACGCATTACCAGAGCACTCACTTCAGTGTTTGTCCATACTTGCGGACAACGTTGTCGAAGAGACCGGGTCCCATGCGAGCGGCAGTGTGCGGAAGGGGGTTCCTACGCCATGGGGGGCGGCCCGGCGGTGTCCCCCGGTGACCAGTGCGGCCGGATGCCCGCGATATGGCAGGTCATGAAGTACAGCGGGATCGGCGGCGTGTACGGCGAGTCGCCCTGCGGGTGATGGATCAGACGCGGGTGCCGGAAGCGGGCGGTGCACCCGCCGCCCAGGTCGGCCATGTGGGCGCCGACCGCGTAGCTGGTGAACGCCGGCCAGGTGACGTCGATATGCGACCCCGAAGGCACGATCCACCACCACCGCTGATCGTCGGCGAAGACACAGCCGATGCGGGGCAGGCACTTCATGACCCGCCGGCCGATGTCCGCGGGCATGCCCACCGCGTCGTACCCCAGCCGGGTGGGCAGGTCTTCCGGTATGCGCAGCCGCCCGCGGTGGCCATGCCGGAGGCCGGCGGCGCCGAGTGACGGCGCCTCAGGGGCAACGTACTGTCGGTCCATGAGTCAGTGACACTCTTCCGTGCGCGATGGCAGCTCGGCCCATACGATCCGTCCCGGTCCGTGCGGGGCGTCCTTGACGCCCCAGGCGCTGCTCACCGCGCCGACCAGCAGAAGCCCTCGTCCCCCTTGGCTCTCGGGGTCCGGTGTCCGCGGCGCGGGGAGGGTGTGGGCCCGGATCTGGTCCTCGACCTCCAGGCGCAGTAGTCCCGCGCCGATGTACAGCCTGCACTCCACACGGTCGCTGACGGTGTGCGCGATCACGTTGGTGACCAGCTCGGAGATCACGAGGAGGGCGTCGTCGCACACCTGGGCACCGACACCCCGGGCGTGCAGCCGCTCGCGCACGGCAGCGCGCACCGTGCACACCGAGGAGGCGACGGCCGGCAGCTGTAAGGCGTATGCCGGGTGCGTGTCCTGCTCCCGGGACGTCCGAAGCGGAGTCAGGGGGAGGGCGAGGGGAGCCACGAGCGGCCGCCTTTCGTCTGCCTGCGCGTCATGGACCGTGCCGTTCCCGCACTGCGCAGTGCCCACGGACGTACCCACGCAAGCGTTCCCACCGTGATCGGACGGTGTGCCCACTGTGACAGGTGCAACGAACGGGTTGCAAGCGGTACTTTGAAAATTGCAAGTTGCCATCGGAGGTTCCGCTTACCCGAATCGATGGCCGTGACAGACTGCACCCGTGAAGCCCGGTGTGGGGAGGTAGAGCGTGGCGGCGGAAACCGCATGGGGCGGTGCGCCCTCCGTCCTCCGCATGATCCTCGGCAGGCAGCTGGAGGAGCTTCGGACGCGCGCCGGCCTGACGTTCGACCAGGCGGGCGCGGCGATCGGAGTCAGCCACTCCACCATCCGCCGGATGGAAGCCGCCAAGGTGGCCCGGCTCAGGCTCGCGGACGTGGAGAAGCTGCTCCAGACCTACGGCGTCACAGACCGGCGCGAGGTCGACACCTTCCTGAAGTCGGTCCGCGAGGCCAACAAGCGCGGCTGGTGGCACACCTACCGCGATGTGATGCCGGACTGGTTCGCGGCGTATCTGAATCTGGAGCAGGCGGCGCTTCAGATCCGCGCCTATGAGGCGCAGTTCGTCCACGGGCTGCTCCAGACCGAGGACTACGCGCGTGCGCTGCTCAGCGCCGGCAACCCGCACGCTCCGGCGGAGGCCACCGAGCGCAGGGTCGCCCTGCGCATGCAGCGCCAGGAACTGCTGTCCCGGGAATCCCCTCCCCGGCTGTGGGTCGTGATGGACGAGACGGTGCTGAGGTGGCCGGTCGGAGGCGCGGCCGTGATGCGCGCCCAGATCGACCACCTGATCGAGATCAGCGCGCTTCCCCAGGTGACCGTGCAGATCATGCCGTTCGGAAGCGGTCCGCATCCGGCGATGCGGGCCGGTGCGTTCCATGTTTTCCGGTTCAGGGCCCGGGAGTTGCCCGACATCGTCTACCTCAGCGGCCTGGTTGGCGCGGTGTATCTGGACAAAGAGGAAGACGTGGTGGTGTATCGCGAGGTCCTGGACCGGATGGGTGCCCAGTCGGTGCCCGCCAGGAAAACCGAGGCCGTCCTCGGCGCAATACGCAAGGAGCTCTGAAGTGCACCACCACATCCGCAGCGGCATACCCTCCCATGACCTCGGCGACCGGGGCTGGTCCAAGCCGTGGAGCGACGACGCCGGAGGCGCCTGCGTCGAAGCCAAGAAGCTGCACGACGGGCGGGTGGCGCTGCGTCAGTCGACCGACCCCGACGGCCCCGCACTGGTTTTCAGCACACACGAGATGACCCGGTTCCTGGCGGGTGTGAAGGCCGGCGACGCCGACTTCCTCTGCTAGCGCCGACGGCACCGTATCCATCCTTCCCGGTCGCGCGGGTCCTTCCTGGCCCCGCGCGACCGGGGGCACACCCAACAGCGAACTGACGACCCACCGGGAGGGGACGCCTTGAGCGACAACGGATGGTCGGCCGACCGCATCGACACCCAGAGCGCGCATTCGGCACGTATCTACGACTACATCCTCGGCGGGAAGGACTACTACCCGGCCGACAAGGAAGCGGGCATCGCCATGTCCCGCGAGTGGCCCGCCCTGCCGATCCATATGCGGGCCAACCGCGACTTCATGAACCGGGCCGTGCGCTACCTCGCCGAAGAGGCGGGGATCCGGCAGTTCCTCGACATCGGCACCGGCATTCCCACATCCCCCAACCTCCATGAGATCGCCCAGGCGGTCGCCCCGGACTCCCGGGTCGTCTACGTGGACAACGACCCCATCGTCCTCACCCTCTCCCAGGGCCTGCTCGCCAGCACGCCCGAGGGCAGGACGGCCTATGTCGAGGCGGACATGTGCGAGCCCGCCACCATCCTCGACGCCCCCGAACTCCGCGAAACCCTCGACCTGACCCGGCCGGTCGCCCTGACGGTGATCGCCATCGTGCACTTCGTCCTGGACAAGGACGACGCCAACGGCATCGTCAACCGCCTCCTGGAGCCGCTGCCCTCCGGAAGCTATCTGGCGATGTCCATCGGCACCGCCGACTTCGCACCGGCGGAGGTGGCCCGGGTCGCCCGCGAGTACGCGGCCCGCGACATGCCCATGCGGCTGCGCACCGAGGACGAGGCCAACCGGTTCTTCGGCGGCCTCGAGATGGTCGAGCCGGGCCTCACTCAGGTCCACAAGTGGCGCCCGGACGGCGCCGTCACCGAAACCATCAAGGACGAGGACATCGCCATGTACGGGGCGGTCGCCCGAAAGCCCTGAGGCGCTTCGTACGGCGTCCTCATACGAAGCCGGGCCCGGCCTGCGGGCCCGGCTTCGTCCCCTGGGCGGGTGGGGAGGCGCGGAACCGTCCGGGGCCGCTACGCCCGCCAGCTGTAGCGGCGCTCGGGGCGGCCCGCGGTGCCGTAGCGCAGGGACACGTCGGCGTTGCCGGTGGCGTGGAAGTACTCCAGGTAGCGGCGGGCGCTGACCCGGGAGATACCGATGTCGGTGGCCGTCTCGGCGGCGGAGACGGTGCCGTCCGCCTCGCGGAGGGCGCGCTCGACGAGCTGGGCGGTCTCCACGCTCAGGCCCTTCGGCAGGGTGCCGCCCGCCGGGGGCGCGAACGCCCCGGCCAGGAAGCGGTCCACATCCGCCTGACCGCGGACGACCGTGGTGAGCAGCCGCCCGCGCTGGGTCGCATAGCGTTCCAGGCGCGGCTGGAGATCCTCGTAGTCGAAGGGCTTGAGGAGGTAGTCGACCACGCCCTGGCGGCGCTCGCGGTGGGCCCGGCACCGGTCGCCCGGAGGCTGTCGGACCCACCAGCGAGACCCCGGCCATGACGTCCGGACGGATCGCACCCGCCCCGTAGCCCGCGAGAGCCCTCGAATACCGGGGTGAAATCCTTTTCACCCGCAAGGTAGGCTGAAGGGCGACCGTACACGGTGAAGGGTTGCGGACACAGTTGGTGACGATCCATGACGTGGCGCGAGCCGCCGGAGTCTCCCCGGCGACCGTCTCGCGTGTCTTCAACGGCGGCAAGGTCACACCGGCACGCGCCCTGTCCGTGCAAGAGGCGGCGGCGGCCCTCGGGTTCGCGCCCAACCGGGTGGCGCGCTCGCTGCGCAAGCAGCGGTCCAGTGTGATCGCGCTGATCATCCCGGACATCGAGAACCCGTTCTTCACCTCGCTCGCCCGCGGTGTCGAGGACGCCGCGCAGCGCACCAGCCTTTCGGTGGTCCTGTGCAACTCCGACGAGGACACCGAGAAGGAGCGCCGCTATCTGGAGGTCGCGCTCGGTGAACAGATGGCGGGGGTCATCGTGGCGGCGGCGTCCCAGGACGAGACGGACCTGGGGCCGCTGACCGACCGCGGTGTGCCCGTCGTCGCCGTCGACCGCCGGCCGCGCGACGCCGAGGTGGACGCGGTCCGGGTCGACAACCACCACGGCGGCGAGGTGGCCACCCGCCACCTCCTCCAGGCCGGATACCGCAGGATCGCCTGCATCACCGGGCCCGAAGGGGCCTCCACCTCCGAGGAACGACTCGCGGGCCACCGCGCGGCGTTGAGCGCCGCCCAGGGCAGCGCGGCCGCGGCCGCGGCCGACAACACCTACATACGCCACGCCGACTTCCGGGTGGAGGGCGGCCGGGTGGCGATGCGTGAACTGCTGGCCTTGCCCGAGCCGCCCGATGCCGTGTTCGTCGCCAACAACCTCATGACCATCGGTGTCCTCGACGCCCTCGGCGAGGCGGGCCGCACCCCGCCCGGCGTCGGTGTGCTCTCCTTCGGCGACGTCCCCTGGGCGTCGCTGGTGCGGCCGTCGCTCACGGCCGTCGAACTGCCCTCGTACGAGCTGGGGCGCACCGCCGCCGACCTGCTGCTACAGCGCAGGGACGGCAGCCTGTCCCCGGTGCAGACCGTGGTGCTGCGCACAAAGCTCCAGGTCCGCGAGAGCACGGCCGGGCCCGCCGGGTCCTGACAGACCCTAGCGGCGTCACGAGAAGAGCGGTGTCGCACCGGCCACTCGCCCGGTGCGACACCGCCTCCCGCAAGCCCGCGCGCCCGCGAGCCCGTCACCAGGTCACTTCAAGCCCGACGTCTTGACCGACTCCACAATTGACGATGAAATCGTTTTCTGTCAGCGTGCTCGCCATGCCTCACAACGCAGTCATCGGTGTGGACATCGGCACTTCGAGCAGCAAGGGCGTCCTCGTCGGTCTCGATGGCACGCTGATCCGCTCGGCCACACGGGAGCACACCCCCGCACGGCCCGGCCCCGGCCGCTTCGAAATGGACGCCTCCATCTGGTGGCGCGAGTTCATCGAACTCGCCCGGGAGCTGACCGCCGCGGATGACACCACCGTGGTCGCCGTCGGGGTCAGCGGCATGGGGCCGTGTGTCCTGCTGGCCGATGAGCGGGACACCCCACTGCGCCCCGCCGTGCTCTACGGTGTGGACACCCGCTCCGTCCACCAGATCCAGCGCATCGCGGCACGGCTGGGCGCCGATGAGATCATGCGCCGTGGCGGCTCCGCCCTGACCACACAGGCAGCGGGGCCCAAGATCGCCTGGATCGCCGAGGAGGAGTCCGAGCTCTACGCGCGGGCCCGGCGGCTGTACATGCCGAGCTCCTGGCTGGTCAGGCAGCTCACCGGCAACTACGTCCTGGACCACCACTCGGCCAGCCAGTGCACCCCGCTGTACGACACGCACACCCGCGAGTGGTACGCCCCCTGGGCCGCCGATGTCGCCCCCGGCATCGAACTGCCGCCACTGCGCTGGCCCGGCGAGGCGGCCGGGACCCTCACCCCCGAGGCCGCCACGGCGACCGGTCTGCCCGCCGGTATCCCCGTCACCACCGGCACTGTCGACGCCTGGGCCGAGGCGCTGAGCGTGGGTGCGCAGAACATCGGCGATCTGATGCTGATGTACGGCACCACCATGTTCCTCATCCACACCGTGCCCGAGCCGCTGACCAGCCCGTCGCTGTGGGGCACGGTCGGCGCCCTGCCCGGGACCCGCAACCTGGCCGGGGGCATGGCCACTTCCGGCGCGGTCGCCAACTGGCTGCGGGACCTGTTCGCCGACGGCGACCACGCCCGACTCACCGCGCTGGCCGCCGAGTCGGGCCCCGGCGCCAATGGCCTGCTGATGCTCCCGTACTTCTCCGGCGAGCGCACCCCGATCATGGACCCGGACGCCCGTGGAGTGATCGCCGGACTGACCCTGTCCCACACCCGCGGAGACCTCTACCGGGCCGCACTCGAAGCCACCGGGTTCGCGGTCCGCCAGAACATCGAGGTCATCGAGGCGGTCGGCGGCGACATCCGCCGCGTGGTCGCCGTGGGCGGCGGCACCCAGGGCGCCCTGTGGACACAGATCGTCTCCGATATCACCGGCCGCCCGCAGGAGTTGCGCACCATCACCATCGGCGCCGGCTACGGCGACGCTCTGCTGGCCGCCCAACTCGTCGGCGACGCCTCCATCGAGGACTGGAACCCGGTGCGCGAGACGGTGACGCCCCGCGCCGAGCACACCGGGCGCTACGACGAGCTGTACACCCTCTACCGGCGGCTGTACCCGGACACCGCCGCCACCGTCCACGCCCTGGCCGCACTCCAGGAGCGCTGAAGCGCTCGCACTTCAGGAGGGCTGAAGCGCTCGCACTTCAGGAGGGCTGAAGCGCTCGCACTTCAGGAGGGCTGAGCGCCCCCCTTCCGAATGGTGCCCTCCATAAGGGCGCCCCCGAGAGGCCACACCCCGATGCGCCCCGGCCGGAGGCCACAGCCGCCTTCCCGCCGAGAGTGACACCGGTGACCGACTCCGCTCGACCCGCGTCGGCCCCGCCACGGACCGCGCGCACCATCGACGCACCACCAACGGAGACCGCATGACCGCGTACACCCTGCCCGAGCTCCACCGGCCGCTCGCCGCCGAGCCGAACACCGTCTACACCGTGGCCAGCGGCGATCTGCGCCCCGCCGCCAACGTCACCTGCTGGCCCACCCAGGAGAAGCTGGAGGGCGACCTCGCCGCGGCCCTCACCGACCTGGGCCGGAAGGTGCGCCGCGGCCACCCGGTCGACCAGGCCAAGGGGCACGGGTTCATCGACAGCCAGCGCGCCGGGATCGAGGTCTTCAAGCGGATACCCGAGGACGCCCCGCTCATCGTCGTCGAGGCCGTCTGGCAGTACAGCCACCACGTGCTCGCCGGTCTGCGCGACCACCGGGGCCCGATCCTGGTCGTGGCCAACTGGAGCGGTGAGTTCCCCGGTCTGGTCGGCCTGCTGAACCTCGCCGGCAGCCGCCTCACCAAGGCGGGATGTGACTACTCGGTGCTGTGGAGACGTGGCAGTACCTGTGCCAGTGGCCCGGGGACCAGTACGGAGGCCAGTTCCAGCAGAAGACCTACGCGGTCGCGGACGACGGCTACTGCTACGTCCTGTCGAGCGTGTTCAACCGGGACGTGGCATCCGACCTCCTGCTCCACCGCGTCCGGCAGGACCAACTGGGCGACCCGGCGGCGTACCAGCCGTGGGGCTATGCGAACGGCTCCTGGGGCTGGGGCAACTACCCCACCACGATCACCGCCCGGCGCCGGTCCGGGGAGATCTGTTTCCGTGCGATGGGCGGCAAGTACGCCCTGACCTGGCTGAACATGGAGCCCCTTGACATCCGCGCCCAGGTTTTCGCCCTGCCGACAAGCGACCTGTTCGCCACCCCGGAACAGCCCCTCATCGTCCCCACCACTCCCGGCAACGAGTCCGGCAACGAGTCCGGCAACGCGGTGGCCAACCCCTACGGCGGTTTCATCGTCCCGGGCTCGACCTTCGGCGACTTCCACCTCGCCGTGAGCCAGTGGTACGACGACCGGAACTACCGGGTGATGCAGTACCGGATCAACGGCCTGGCCGCCTGAGCACGCCGCCACCGACACCCGCGGAGGAGCACACCGTGCGTAAATCCGGATTACCGATCACCCTGGCGGCCGGGATGGCCGGCCCAACGCGCCTCGGGCGACGGGAAACGACGAACGCAAGCCGAGCAGCTGGTGGGGCTGCACCTGGCCGCTGACCCCGTTGGGGTGCGCCGCCACCGGCGCGGATACTGGGGCCCATGCGTATCGATTTCGACCCCGAGACCATGGGCCCCGTCCCGTTCTACAAGCTGCTGACCTCCACCATCGTGCCCCGGCCGATCGCCTGGGTGTCCACGGTCAGCGGGGATGGCGCCGCCAACCTCGCCCCGCACTCGTTCTTCACCGTCGCGGCCGTGGATCCGCCGATCGTGCAGTTCACCTCCGTGGGACGCAAGGACTCGCTGCGGAATGTCGAGGACACCGGGGAGTTTGTGGTGAACCTCGCCCCCGAGGCGCTGTTCGAGCAGGTCAACGCGACCGCGACGAACTTTCCGCACGGGGTGAGCGAGTTCGAGGCGGTGGGGGTGGCGCAGGAGCCGAGTGCGCGGGTGAAGCCACCCCGGGTGGCGGGGTCGCCGGTGGCGCTGGAGTGTGTGGTGCACGGCACGCTGGGGCTCGGAAATTCGACGGTGGTCCTCGGGCGGGTGGTGCATGCCGTGGTCGACGACGAGGTGATGGTCGACGGGCATGCGGAGATCTCCAGGCTGCGGCCGCTGTCCCGGCTGGGGAAGAACGAATGGGGCACGGTCGGCGATGTGCGCGATCTCGCCCGGGTCCGTTATGAGGACTGGGAGGGCCGGGGGCCGGTGCAGGCGTGAGGCGCACCGACCGGAGAAACCGGAGGGAAGGGCCGGGGTGATGGAGAGCGTGGTGTTCGACATCGGCTCGACCCTCGTCCGTGAGGACCGCTACTGGGGTGCCTGGGCCGACTGGCTCGGGGTGCCGCGGCATACCCTGTCCGCGCTGGTGGGGGCCGTGGTCGCGCAGGGGCGGGACGACGGGGACGCGATCCGGCTGGTGCGGCCGGGCGTGGACATCGAGGCCGAGCGGCGGGCGCGGGAGGCGGCGGGCCGTGGGGAGTGGCTGGACGAGTCCGATCTGTACCCGGATGTGCGGTCCGCGCTCGGCGCGCTGCGAGCGTCGGGGCTGCGGGTGGTCCTGGCCGGAAATCAGTCGCTGCGGGCGGGTGAGCTGCTGCGCGGCCTGGGGCTGCCGGTCGACGCCGTGGCGACATCCAGTGAGTGGGGGGTCGCCAAGCCCGATCCGGAGTTCTTCCGGCGGGTGGCGGAGCTCGGCGGTGCCGCGCCCGGGGACACGGTGTACGTGGGTGACTACCCGGCCTTCGACATCCGCCCCGCGAAGGCCGCCGGGCTGCGGGCCGCGCATATCCGCCGGGGGCCGTGGGCGTATCTATGGGCCGATACGGCCGACGCGGCGATGGCGGACTGGCGGATCGACTCGTTGGACCGGCTGGTGGAGATCGTCACCGAACCGCGGATGTGACCGTCACCGAACCGCCGGTGTGATCGGACCCATGGCGCGGCAGCTCGGATGGTGTGGCAGCCCGGGGGAGAGGTGCGCGCTGGGTGAGGAATTCACACCCGGTGTGATGTGAATGCCTGCATATATCTACCGCACACCCTTCCCAGATGCCCCGCATGGCGATTGACTCGTCCCATGCCGCTCAGGGGGCGCCAGACCTGAGCGAAGGGGCCGCCGGACTCCTCCCTCCTCGGCCGGCGGCCCATCCCCCTGCCCTCATGGGTGCGTCAGCCCGCCGACTCGGCCGCGTGGGCGCTCAGCACACCCAAGCCGACCAGCGCGAAGAGTGTGATGCCCAGCAGGATCCGGTAGATCACGAACGGCATGAAGCTCTTACTTGAAATAAACTTCATGAACCACGCGATGACCACATATCCGACCACGAAGGCGATGACCGTCGCGAAGATCGTCGGGCCCCACTCCGTATGGCCCTCGGACGCGTCCTTCAGCTCGAACGCACCGGAGGCCAGCACCGCCGGCACGGCGAGAAGGAAGGAGTAGCGGGCCGCCGCCTCACGGGTGTAGCCCATCAGCAGTCCGCCACTGATCGTCGCGCCCGACCGGGACACGCCCGGCACCAGCGCCATCGCCTGGCAGACGCCGAATATCAGGCCGTCGCGGATGTTCAGTTCTTGCAGTGTCTTGCGCTGGTTGGCGACGCGATGCCGGCCGCCGGTCTCATCGCGCGCCGCACGGCGGTCCGCGAAGCCCAGCACGATACCCAGGACCACGAGGGTCGTGGCTATGAGCCGCAGATCGCGGAACGGACCCTCGATCGCGTCCTGAAGGGTGAGCCCGAGCACGCCGATGGGCAGCGAGCCGACGATCACCAGCCAGCCCATCTGGGCGTCGTGGTTGCCGCGCCACTCCTTGCTGAAGAGCGAGCGGAACCAGGCCGAGACGATATTGACGATGTCCTTGCGGAAGTAGATGAGTACCGCGAGCTCCGTGCCGATCTGGGTGATCGCGGTGAAGGCGGGCCCAGGGTCGTTCCAGCCGGCGAACGCGGCCGTGAGCCGCAGATGGGCGCTGGAGGAGATCGGAAGAAACTCAGTCAGCCCCTGGACCAGCCCGAGGATGAATGATTCGAACCACGACATTGAGTCTTCGCTATCCAAGGCTGATCGTGCGCTGATCAGTTCATAGCCATGGATAACCAGGCGTGACCGATTCAGGGCGGGATGGTCGGCGGGAAGCCGGCGGTCGAGGATCAACAGCCGGTTGGGGGGCAGCGTAGCGTCCCCGGCTGCGCGGCCCATCAAGGGCCTGGTCAGACCATAGGTTCATCGCTTTGACCTCGGGTACTCGGCGCTCGGCCGCCCGGCCGCGGGCGCCCTGCCGAGGATCGGCCCTGAACAGCGCCTGAACAGCCGCAGACAGCTATGGACAGCCGAGGACAGCCGGAGGAGCCGAACTGTATGACCGCGAGCGGGCACGACGGAGGACAGGGAGATCGAGGGGAGGGATCCGGGGATGGGGCCGGAGCCAGGACCGGCCCCGGCGGGACGATCACCACCGAGGTCCCGGCGCGACTGGACCGGCTGCCCTGGTCGCGCTGGCACTGGATGATCGTGGTCGGCCTCGGCACCGTATGGATCCTGGACGGTCTCGAGGTGACCGTCGTCGGCAATATCGCCAGCCGCCTCTCCGAGCCCGGCAGCGGGCTGACCATAACCGACGCGCAGGTCACCGGGATGGCGGCGGCCCTGTATGTGGCCGGGGCCTGCACCGGGGCGCTGGTCTTCGGCTGGCTCACCGACCGCTACGGGCGCAAGAAGCTCTTCCTCATCACGCTCGGGGTCTATCTGGCCGCCACCGCGCTCACCGCCATCTCCTTCTCGGCCTGGTGGTTCTTCCTGTTCCGCTTCCTCACCGGCTTCGGCATCGGCGGGGAGTACGCGGCCATCAACTCCGCGATCGACGAGCTGATCCCCAGCAGATACCGGGGCCGTGTCGATCTGGTCATCAACGGGAGCTTCTGGCTCGGTGCGATGGGCGGCTCGCTGCTCTCCGTGCTGATGCTCAACACCAGCTTCTTCGCGCTGAACGTCGGCTGGCGGCTCACCTTCGCCCTCGGCGTCGTCCTCGGCCTGGTCATCCTGCTGGTCCGCCGGAACGTCCCGGAGAGCCCGCGCTGGATGTTCATCCACGGCCGGGCGGAGGGCGCCGACGAACTGGTCGCGGCGGCCGAACGGCGGATCGAGGACGAGACCGGGCGGCGCCTCCCCGAACCGGACAGGGCCATCACCATCAGAACGCGGAAGAGCACCGGCTTCATCGAGATCGCCCGGACCGTCCTCCGGGCGTATCCCCGGCGCGCGGTCCTCGGACTCGCCCTCTTCATCGGGCAGGCGTTTCTCTACAACGCCATCACCTTCGGCTTCGGCTCGATCCTGGTGAGGTTCTTCGCCGTGCCCAGCGGTGACACCGGCTACTACTTCGTGGTCATCGCCTTCGGCAACTTCCTCGGGCCGCTCCTGCTGAGCAGGCTCTTCGACACGGTCGGCCGCCGTCCGATGATCTCGGGGACTTACATCCTCTCCGGTGTGCTGCTGTTCATCACCGCCTGGATGTTCGGCAACGGCTGGCTCGGCGCGGCCACGATGACCGCCTGCTGGTGCGTGGTCCTCTTCTTCGCCTCGGCCGGTGCGAGCTCCGCGTATCTGACGGTCAGCGAGGTCTTCCCGATGGAGACGCGCGCCCTGGCCATCGCCTTCTTCTACGCCGTCGGCACGGCGGCCGGAGGCATCAGCGGTCCGCTGATCTTCTCGGAGCTGACCCAGAGCGGCGTCGTCGCCGACACCGTGCTGGCCTTCTCCATCGGGGCGACGCTCATGGTCGCCGCCGGGCTCGTCGCCGCCTTCCTCGCCGTCCCCGCGGAACGCCGCCCGCTCGAGGACATCGCCGAACCGCTGTCCGCCCGCGCCGCGGCCGCCTCCGCCCCGGGACGAGCGGGCGGCTGACGCCCGGCACACGACGCGGCCATCAGACCCGCGGCAGCGTCCCGTCAGGCGTCCCGCCCGCGGCCGCGTCCTCCCCGGGGCGCTCCCCGGGCCGTGCGGGCCGCAGACGGCCGCGTTTGCGCCAGGCCACCAGCGCCCCGGCGACGGCGGGCACCGCGATGAACGCCAGCGCGAGGAGGAAGACGGGGGAGGTGGGGGTGGTGGCGCGGCTGCCCGCGACCACGTACGCGGCGGTGTTCGGCACGCTGCCCAACCCCGTGGCCAGCAGGAACGACAGCCAGCCCATCCGCGAGACGGCCGCGCAGTAGTTGGCGGCGGCGAACGGCACGCCGGGGAACAGCCGGATCGCCAGCATGGACCGGAACCCGTGGTGGCTCAGCTGGCGGTCCGCCGCCGTGAGCCAGCGGCCCCGCAGCAGCGGACGCAGCGCGTCCTGGCCCAGCAGCCGGCCGAGACCGAAGGCGATCCCGGCGCCGATCACCGTGCCGGCGACGGCCGTGATCAGCCCGGTCCGGATGCCGAAGAGCGCACCGGCCGCCAGGTTCAGCAGCGGCCGGGGCACCAGCGCCGCGGTGCCCACCCCGTACGCGGCCGTGAACAGCACCACGGCCGTCGCGCCCGACAGCTGTGGCGGCCAGCCCTGGGTCAGCAGCCGCTGCGGCTCCCACAGCCAGACCGCGATCGCGGAACCCGTGAGCAGCGCGGCGAGCAGCCCCAGCCGTGACCACGGTGAGAGGAGCACGGCGCGGGCCCGGCGGGTGGTCGGTTTCGCGGGCGGTGCGGCGACATCGAGCACCGCTGGAGCGTAACCGACCGGGCCCGGCGGGCACCGCGATGTCGTCGCGTTGTCGTCCGATTGTCGGAATACCGTCGACATAGGGTCGGCGGACCGTTGGAAACCGGCCCGCGGACCGTTGGAAACCGGCCCGTCGGGCCGTCGCGGGACACCCCGAACGCCGCGGGCCGCACACCTCATACGCGCAGGCCGGACGCCCGGCCAACCGCCTCCGTGCCCCCGGTCGTCCGCTCCCGGACCACCGGCCCCACCGACCCCGTACGCACCGAAAACCATTCGACGCGGACCGTACGGTGCGCGAAGATCACAGCATGTTCCGGCTCGCCTTCCTCACGCCGACGTCCGCGGTCGCGGACGCGCCGAAGGCTGCCGTCCTCTCTCCCGCTCCGGCCGCGGTCGCCGCCCTCACCACGGACCCGCCCGCCGCCCTTCCCGCCATCTGCCTCCACGGCGCCCGAAGCTGACCCTCCTCGGACAACTCCGACGGATCCCCCAGGGGGAGGGTCGGCGAGGTTCTGGGGTCCGCGCTTCCCACCCCCGCTGACGAGGAGAGACCGTCGCATGTCCAAGCAGACCTATGTGCGCACCAAGCCGCATCTGAACATCGGCACCATGGGCCATGTCGACCACGGCAAGACCACGCTGACCGCCGCCCTCACCAAGGTGCTGAGCGAGCGCGGCACCGGCGCGTTCGTACCGGCGGACCGTATCGACCGGGCGCCGGAGGAGGCCGCGCGCGGCATCACCATCAACATCGCGCATGTCGAGTACGAGACCGAGACCCGCCACTACGCGCATGTGGATATGCCCGGCCACGCCGACTTCATCAAGAACATGGTGACCGGCGCCGCCCAGCTCGACGGGGCGATCCTCGTCGTCTCCGCGCTCGACGGCGTGATGCCGCAGACCGCCGAGCATGTGCTGCTGGCCCGCCAGGTCGGCGTCGACCACATCGTGGTGGCCCTCAACAAGGCCGACGCGGGCGACCCCGAGCTCACCGACCTCGTCGAGCTCGAGGTGCGCGAGCTGCTCTCCGCGCACGGCTACCCCGGCGACACCACGCCCGTCGTCCGGGTCTCCGGGCTGCGGGCGCTGGAGGGCGACCCGCGCTGGACCGGGGCGATCGAGGCGCTGCTGGACGCCGTGGACATCTATGTGCCGACGCCCGTGCGCCACACCCGGGCGCCGTTCCTGCTACCGGTGGAGAACGTGCTGACCATCACCGGACGCGGCACGGTGGTCACCGGAGCCATCGAGCGCGGCACGGTACGGGTCGGCGACCGGATCGAGGTGCCGGGCACCGATGTGGCCACGGTGGTCACCGGAGTGGAGACCTTCGGCAAGCCCATGGAGTCGGCCGAGGCGGGCGACAACGTGGCGCTGCTGCTGCGCGGGGTGGCGCGGGACGCGGTGCGCCGCGGCCATGTGGTGGCCGCGCCCGGCAGCGTCGTACCGAGGCGGCGCTTCACGGCGCGGGTGTACGTCCTGTCGGCGGCCGAGGGCGGCCGGCGGACACCGGTGTCCACCGGCTACCGTCCGCAGTTCTACCTCCGTACGGCCGATGTGGTCGGCACCGTGGACCTCGGGGCCACCGCGGTGGCGCGCCCCGGTGACACGGTCACCATGACGGTCGAGCTGGGCCGCGCCGTACCGCTGGAGCCGGGCCTCGGCTTCGCGATCCGCGAGGGCGGCCGCACGGTGGGCGCGGGGACGGTGACCACCGTGCTGCCGTGACCAGCACCGGGCCCGCCCGTCCGCCCCTCCCGAGCGAGAGGCGGACGGGCGAGGCCGCCTAAGCGCTCCGCTGGAAGTACCCTGACCTGCCGTCGATCGTCCGCAGCGCCGTCGTGGCTGGTCGCGCCCACGCGGCGGAGCCGCACATCGACACAGCCCCGCGCCCCTTCGGGGCGCCACCGAACCGCAGCCGACTTCCGTCGATCCGCTTGGCCGCGCGTGACGGCACAATGAGGGGGTGAACGAGCCGATACCCGTGAGCCGGGCCGTGGACGGTGGCACCGCCAAGCTGATGCCGGACCTGGACCGCCCGCACGCCTGGCTGCTCACGGTGGACGGCGCCCCGCAGTCGTATGTCGACCTGGACGATCCGGGCCATCTCGAATTCGAGTACGCGCGGCGGATCGCCCATGTCCTGGACGTGGCCGCAGATCCCGGCGCCCCGCTCGACGTACTGCACCTGGGCGGCGGGGCGCTGACGCTGCCTCGCTATCTGGCCGCCACCCGCCCCGGTTCGCACCAGGTGGTGGTCGAGGCCGACCGGGGGCTGCTGGAGCTGGTCGCCGAGCATCTTCCGCTGCCGTCCGGGACGGGCATCACGGTGTCCGCGCGGGACGCCAGGACCGCGCTGGAGGCCGCGCCCGAGGGGTCCGCCGATGTCGTCGTGGCCGATGTCTTCGGCGGTTCACGGGTGCCCGCGCATCTGACCTCCGTGGAGTACGCCCGCGCCGCGGCCCGGGCGCTGCGGCCGGGCGGTTGGTACACGGCGAATCTGGCCGACGGCGCGCCGTTCACCTTCCTTCGCTCCCAACTGGCCACCTACCGCACGGCGTTCGCCCATCTCGCGCTGATCGCGGAGCCGTCCGTACTGCGCGGCCGCCGGTTCGGCAACGCGGTGCTGGTGGCCGCACAGACCGAACCGCCGGTCGCCGCGCTGGCCCGCCGCACCGCCGCCGACGCCTTCCCGGCCAGGGTCGAGTACGGGGCGGAGCTGGAGCGCTTCATGGGCCGCGCGGCGCCGGTGCGGGACGAGGACGCCGTACCGTCGCCCGAGCCGCCGGGCGGGGCGTTCAGCGTGGGCTGACCGGCTTCGGGGCGGTGTCCTCGGCGGTCGGCCCGCCCTCGGCGACGGGCGTGGTCTCGCTCCGGCGCAGCCGCCGTACGTCCGGGACCGTCAGCACCGCCAGCGTCAGCGCCAGGATCAGCGCCGAGCAGCCCCACAGCGAGGCCGTCCGGCCGAACGCCTCCTCGGCCGGGCCGGTGAGCGCCGTGGCGAGCGGCACCATGGCGACCGAGCCGAACCAGTCGTACGCCGAGACCCGCGACAGCTTGTCCTCGGGGATCTCCTGGTGCAGCGCGGTCATCCAGGACACCCCGAACACCTCGATCGACACCCCGACCAGGAACATCACCGTGACCAGCGCCGGAACCGGCACCGGTACGGCGAGCGCGGCCGACGGCAGGGAGAGCGGCAGCACGCTCAGGGAGCCCGCGAGCAGCAGCCGGCGCGGCCGCCAGCGGACCATCAGCAGACCGCCCAGGACGGTGCCCGCGCCGAACGCCGCGAGCGCGAACCCCCAGGGGCGTGCCCCGCCCAGATGGTCCTCGGCCACCAGCGGGCCGAACACCGACTCGGCCGCCCCCACCACGGCGTTGACGACGGAGAACTGCACGACGATCGACCACAGCCAGGGCCGGCCGACGACTTCGCGCCAGCCTTCGCGCAGATCCCGCACCATACCGCCGCCGGGTTCCCGCCGCGGGACGGCACTGACGTCGAGCAGGGAGCGCAGGGCGCCCGCGACCGCGAACGCGGCGGCGTCGACGGCCAGCACCCAGCCGGGGCCGACCACCGCGATCAGCGCGCCACCGAGCGCGGCCCCGCCGATCTGCGCACCGTTCACACCCATCCGGAACAGCGCGAAGGCGCGGGCGGCCTGTTGGCGGGTGACGCTGGAGAGCAGCATGCCCTCGGCGGCGGGGGAGAAGAACGCCTGCCCGGTGCCGCCGAGCGCGGAGAGCACCGCCATCTGCCACAGCCGTGCCTCGCCGGACAGGACGAGCACGGCGAAGGCGGCCTGTGAGACGCAGTTGAGGCTGTTGGCGGCGACCATCACCCGGTGGCGGGGCAGCCGGTCCGCCAACGCGCCGCCGATCAGCAGGAAGACGACCAGCGGAAGGGTGCGGGCCGCCGCCACCAGCCCCACGTCGCCGCCGTCCCCGCCCGCCTCCAGAACCGCGAACGCCGCCGCGATGAGGGCTCCGGCGTTTCCGAGGCCCGTCACCACGGCGGCGGTGGTCAGCAGTGTGTAGTTGCGGCCGGCCCACGCGGGGCGATGCGATCGGAGGCGCGGGGCCGGAGGAGTCGTCACATCCGGACTATCCCTGGGGGCGGGCCCCGGCGTCCAACCGAATTCCGGCCGCCGTGATCAGGCGGTCAGGCGGTCAGGAGACCTCCGACTTCATCGGCCGCAGCGAACTCATGATCTTCTTGATGGTGGACTCCGGGACCTCTTCCTTGGTGCCCTTGACGGAGTACAGGACCCAGGTGGCGAAGTCGCCGTTGGTGTCCGTGTAGGTCACGGTGACCGACTTGCCGTCGGTGGTGCACTTGTCGGTCTTCTTCACCCCGGTGACGGTGGCCGTCGAGGTGTAGCCCTTGAGGCCATGGGCGCTGGTGAACTTCTTGGCCTCGGTGACCTTGCGGGTCCCGGTCTGGTGCTGGTCGAAGGCGGCGAAGACCCAGTTCTCGGCCTCGATCTTGGCGGCCGACGCCTCGCTCTTGGCGCCCTGGGCGCCCTTCGAGCCCGCCCCGGCGGCATGGCTCTTGTTGGTGTAGCCGTCCTTGTCCTTGACCGAGCAGTAGTCCTTCTTGAACCTCGCCGGAGCGGACATGACGACGAGCGGCTTGCCCTTGTCGTCCTCGAACCCGGTGCTCAGCCCCGGCGATTCGACCGTCCAGTCCGGGGGGACGTCGAAGGCGTTGTGCCGCTTGGCGCTGACCACCGGCTTCCAGCCGGGTATGACCGGTTTGACGTCGCCGGCGTCACCGCCGGCGCGCGGGTTGTCCGCACCGCCGCCGGCCGGGTCCTCGGCCGGTTCCTCGGACTTCGGGGCGGACGAGGTGACGGCGGGCGTCTTGTCCTTGCCCTTCGACTCGTCACCGCCGTCGCTGTCGTCCTTGCCCAGGACCAGCGCACCGGTGATGGCCGCGGCCGCGACGACCGCGATCGCCGCGACGATGGCGATGGTGGCCGTGCGCTTCTTGTTGTCGCGCGGCGGCTGCGGTGCGCCGGGCGGGCCGGACGGGGCGCCCCACTGCTGACCGGGCGGACCCTGCGGCGGGCCGGGCGGACCCTGCGGCGGGCCGTAGCCGGGTTGTTGCGGCTGCCCCGGCTGCTGCTGGGGCGGTTGCTGCTGGGGTGGTTGCTGATAGGGATTCGGCTGCTGATACCCCGGCTGCTGGTACGGGTTGGGCTGGTTGTATCCCGGCTGCTGGTATCCCGGCTGCTGATAGGGGTTCTGACCTTGCGGGTTGTTCTGCTCGCCCCCGGGCGGCTGCTGTCCTGGCCACATGGCCAGTAACGATAGAGGGGGTTGACGACAGCTGCTACGGCTGCCCCTTGAACCGGCCCTTTCCCGTGTTCCTACCGAGTGGTAACTTCCGGGGCATGTCAGAAACCCTGCCCTCCGTCGGCGAGATGCTCGCCGCCACGGTGCCCATGGTGCGCACCCTGAACCTGGAGTTCCTCGAGACGTCGCCCGAGCGCGCGGTGCTGAGCCTGCCGGACCAGTCCGACTTCCACAATCACGTCGGCGGCCCCCACGCGGGCGCCATGTTCACCCTGGCCGAGTCCGCGAGCGGCGCCGTCGTGCTGGCGGCGTTCGGCGATCAGCTCGGCCGTGCCGTACCGCTGGCCGTGCGTGCCGAGATCGGCTACAAGAAGCTCGCCAAGGGGCCCGTCACCGCGACCGCCACCCTCGGCCGGCCCGCCGCCGATGTGGTCGCGGAACTGGACGCGGGGGAGCGCCCCGAATTCCCCGTGAACGTGGCGATCACCCGCGAGGACGGCGCGGTCACCGGCGAGATGTCCATCGTGTGGACCCTGCGCCCCCAGACCTGATCAGCTCCTCCTTTCGCCGGACTCGACGCGGGCGGGAGCACGACTTGGGGATGATGGCGACCGCGCGCCGATTGAGTAGGCTTCTCGGCGTGTGCCGCGTCCCGTCCGGCGCACGCCGGGAAGCGGTCGCCACATGGGGAGGAACCGGCGTTGCATATCCAAGAATGGCTCGAGAACGTGCCCGCGATCAGTGTGTATCTGCTCGTGGGCGTCGTCATCGGTCTGGAGAGCCTTGGCATCCCGCTTCCCGGTGAGATCGTCCTGGTCAGCGCGACGCTGTTGGCGGCCTCCCAGGACCACATCAACCCCTACATCCTGGGGACGTGCGCCGTCGCGGGCGCGGTGATCGGTGACTCCATCGGCTATCTCATCGGCCGTAAGGGCGGCCAGCCACTCCTCAACTGGCTGGGCCGGAAATTCCCCAAGCACTTCAGCGCCGAACACGTGGCCACCGCCGAGCGCTCCTTCCAGAAGTGGGGTATGTGGGCGGTCTTCGTCGGCCGTTTCATAGCGCTGCTGCGCATCTTCGCGGGGCCGCTCGCGGGTGTGCTGCGCATGCCGTACTGGAAGTTCCTCATCGCCAATGTGCTCGGCGGCATCGTCTGGGCCGGTGGCACCACCGCGGTCATCTACTCCGTGGGCAAGGTCGCGGAGGACTGGCTCAAGCGCTTTTCCTGGCTGGGCCTGGTGCTGGCCCTGCTCTTCGGTCTCGGCTCGATGCTGGTCATGAAGTGGCGTTCCAAGAAGGCCGGGCCTGCCGCGGGCGCGACGGCCGATGCCGAGACGGCCGAGCCGGAGCCGGTCCCGGCCGGTGACTGAGGCGGCCGGGACCGGCCGGACGGGTCTCACCGGTCTCACCGGTCGGGCGGGAAATGCGAAGGGGACGACCAGGTGGGAGAGACGGTGCGCGCCTTGATCTTCGGAATCGGCGGGAAGGAGCCGCGGATCGCCCCCGAGGCGTTCGTGGCCCCCACGTCGGTGGTGATCGGCGACGTGGTGCTCGCGGCCGGATCGAGCATCTGGTACCAGACGGTGCTGCGGGGCGACGGCGGCCCCATCGTCCTCGGCGCCGACAGCAACATCCAGGACAACTGCACCGTGCATGTCGACCCCGGATTCCCGGTCTCGATCGGCGAGCGCGTCTCCGTCGGGCACAACGCGGTCGTGCACGGCTGCACCGTCGAGGACGATGTGCTGATCGGCATGGGGGCCACCGTCCTCAACGGCGCCCGGGTCGGCACGGGATCGCTGGTCGCCGCCCAGGCCCTGGTACCGCAAGGGATGGAGATACCGCCCGGTTCGCTGGTGGCCGGGGTGCCGGCGAGGGTGAAGCGACCCCTCACCGAGGAGGAGCGGGAAGGCATCAGGCTGAACGCCCAGGTGTACGCGGAGCGGGCGAAGCAGTACCGGGAAGCACTCGGAGACGGCGAGTAGCCCGATGTGATCGGATGGTGGTCATGGACTGGGAAGGCTTCGCCGAGCGCATGGCCACGATGGCGCGGGACCTGCTGGCGCAGGAATCCGTGGAGGCCACCCTGGAGCGGATCACCGAAGCCGCGGTGGACCTCGTGGAGGGCTGTGACGCGGCCGGCATTCTGGTGCTCCACGGCAGGCACGTGGAGACCCTCGCCCCCACGGACGGGCTGGTCGTCCGGTCCGACCGGCTCCAGGAGCGGCTCGGCGAGGGGCCCTGCTTCGACGCCGCCCGTCGGCTGGGCGGTGAGCGGGTGTTCCGGATCAAGGACTTCTCCCAGCCCGAGGAGTACTGGCCGGACTACGTCGGCCAGGCCCGTGGCCTCGGCATCGGCAGCATGATGGGGTTCCTGCTCTACACCGAGCACGAGAACCTCGGCGCCCTGAACGTCTACTCGCGGCGCCCCGCCGCCTTCACCAAGGCCAGCGAGACGGCCGGCTGGCTGCTCGCCTCGCATGCCGCGGTCGCCTTCTCCAGCGCCCGTACCGCCGATCAGCTCCAGCAGGCGGTGGAGACTCGGCACACCATCGGGGAGGCCATGGGCATCCTCATGGAACGCCTGAGGATCACCGAGGATGACGCCTTCGCGCTGATGCGGCGGGTGTCCCAGGAGCGGAACGTCAAGCTGCGGGACATCGCCCGGCAGATCTGCGAGAGCGGCGGCATCGACGGCTGACCCGCCGGGCCATGGGCAGTCGGCACATCCGCCCATGGACGGCCGATACGTCGGCCCATCGATGCCTGACACGTCGGCCGACGGGCGGCTGACACTCCAGTCCGCCGACGGCTGACACTCCAGCCCGACGCCTGACGCGCCGGCCGGAGCCGACGCGTCAGCCGGAGCGGCTCTTCCGGCCCGCGGTCTGGACCGGAAGGGCCTGGCCACCGTGGTCCCCCGGGGGCTCGCGCCGATGGCGTGCGGGGCGGGTACCCAGCGATGCCCGGTTCATCACGTGGTCAGCCGGTCTTGGGCAGGGCGTGCGGGGCGTGGGCCCTGACCGCCTCCATCAGCTCTCCGATCGACGGATTCACCATGCCCCGGCCCGCCACCGTCACGGTCGGCACGGTCTCGTTCCCGTCCGCGATCAGCCGGACGAGCTCGGCCGCCTCCGGATCCCGCCAGATGTTCACCTCGGTGTATCGCAGCCGGGTGAAGCGCAGTCGCAGCCGCAGCCGGATGCAGAACGGGCACATGGGCCGCCAGTACACCACCACACCGTCACGGTCCGCATGGTCCGCCGTCACCGGATCCCCTCCCTCAGCCACCGCGGGGGTCGCACCGAGCGTACCCGTGCCCGTGCTGGCTCCCGGAGGCCCTGGCGGGGAAGTGGGCATGCGTGCCATCTCGCCGAGCCCCGGCCGGGGCGGGCCGTCCGTCAGACGGTGGTGACGGTGAACAGCCCGCCGTCGGGGTCGCGCAGAATCGCCTGATGGCCCGTGGCGGACGCGGCCGGCGCGAGGGCGACGGTGCCACCGGCGGCGCGGGCCGCCGCCACGGCGGCCGTCACATCGGGGACGCGGAAGTGGACGTACCAGCGCGGCCGGACCCGGGGGTCGGGGGCCTGCTCGACGGCGCCGCCGTGGACCACGGCCGGCTTGCGCCCCGCCTCGCGCACGATCACCTCGTCGTTCTCGTACTCCACGGAGCAACTGGCGTCCGGGGACGCCCAGCCGAAGACCTCGCCGTAGAAGAGGGCGGCCGCGAACGCGTCACGGGTCCGCAGCTCCAGCCAGGCCGGGGCGCTGTCCGGATTCGACGGCCAGCCGGGCAGCGCCTCCCCCGCCCAGAAGCCGAAGACGGCGCCGTCGGGGTCGGCGGCCAGCGCGGCGCGGCGACCCGGACCGAACGGGAGCGGGCCGACGCCTACGGTGCCGCCCCGCTCATGGATCCGTGCCGCGGCCAGGTGTCCGGCGCGAGGTGATGCCAGATGTTCTGAGCCTGGATCAGCAGGGTGCCGAGAACGGCGGTGGTGGCGGTGGAGACGCCGCGCGCGTCGCCGAGTTCCTTGTGCAGGGCGCCGTGGCGCCGTTCCACCGAGTTCAGCGCCTCGTCCAGCCGGGCGCGGGTTTCCCCTGGGGCGGAGGGCGGACAGATCAGATCCGCCCGGGCCCCGCACGCGGCCGCCAGGTCGCACAGGAGCCGGCCGTACTCGCCGAGCGCCTGCTGATCGGGGGCGGGAACGGTGCGGTGTTCGTCGGCGATATCGGTCATGGTGGTGGTGACCCCGCCGATCTGAGCGACGATCGCTCCCCACCGCTGGTCCTCGCTCTCGGCGGGAAGCGGCAGCGGTTTCCCGCGCGACCTCCGCGGCAGCCCGGGATTGAGCCGGAGGCTCTCATGGCTCCACAGCCGCGCGGATCGCAGGCTCTCCAGCCGCTGTTGGAGACGGTCGGACAGCCGCCGCCAGTCGGCGGCCGTCTCCTCCGACCAGTCCTCATGGACCAGCCCCTCGGCCATGCGGGCGAGGGCCTCCCGCACACCGTGCGCCAGACCACCGAGGTTCTCCCGTACGTCCCGCAGATGGACCGGCGGCAGGACCAGCGCGTTGACCGCGATACCGATCGCGGCCCCCAGCACCGCTTGCAGCAGCCGATGGGAGACCGTGAGGCCGGACACCGGGACCGAGGTGAGCGTGAACAGCGAGGTGGTGGGCCCGTAGATGCCCTGGTCGCCGAGGCGGGGCCAGTTGCTGAGCAGCATCACGAGCGGCAGCACCAGGGCCACCGAGGCCAGGGTGTTCCCCGTCAGGGCCTCGGCCGCCGCCGCCAGCAGCGTGCCGGCGGCGATGGCCACCAGTTGCTGCAACCCCTTGAACAGCGAGCGGTAGACGGTGGCTTGAACCAGGACCACCGCCACCCACGGCGCCATCAGGGCCACCGGATCCCTCAGCCACCACCCCGAGACCGCCCAGGCGAGCGTGGCCGCCGCGGCCGCCTTCAGCGACTGTACGAGCAGGTCCCGCTCCCGCCCCGGCCCCCGCCACGCCCGGACCACGGCGTCCGTGATCCCCCGGGTTCCGGCCCGCACCACATACAGCTGCTCGATCACATGCCCCATGGCGTAGTGGGTTCCTGGGACGCGATTCCTTATGCATGGCCGTAGGCATGGCTGTCCGGATGGCCGCATGCGCGGCCGTATGGATGGCTGCATGGACGGCGGTGCGGGCCGGAGCCGTCGGGCCCAGGCCCGTTCAGCCCGTGGCCAGCAGCAGTGTCCCCACCAGGGCGAGCCCGGCGCCCGTGGCCTGGACCACGCGCAGCCGCTCGCCGAGCAGTCCGCGGGCCGCGAGGGCGGTCACCACCGGGTAGAGGGAGGCGAGCACCGCGGCGACGGTGACCGGCCCGTGGTGGGCGGCGAGGTTGTACGTGCCGTTCGCGGCCACGTCGGCGAGGCCCACGAAGGCGAGCGCGGGCAGCGACGCCCACACCACGCCCATCCCGCCCTCGGGCAGCCCCGGATTGCCGCGCCGTACGGAGGCCAGGAGCGCGCCACCGCCGACCACCACATTGCACACCCGCTGCACGAACAGCGCGAGGAAGAGCCCGGTCAGGGTGTTCGACGCCTCGGCGATCAGCGCCATCACCGAGCCGAAGCCCAGCGCGGCCACCAGGGTGAGCAGCAGCGTCTGCCGCTGGACGGGCACACCGCCGGTCTGCGGACCGCTGGCCAGGACCACGCCCGCCACCGCCACCACGACCCCCGAGACCTGGAGCAGACCGGGCCGCTCGCCGAGCACCAGCGCCACACAGAGCGGCACGGTGACCCCGCCGAGCGCGCCGAGCGGGGAGACGACGCCCATCGGGCCGAGCGCGAGGGCCCGGTAGAAGCACAGCATCGCGGCCGGTCCGACCACACCGGCCGCCGCGGCGAACCACAGCTGTGGGCCCGCCTCGGACCATCCGCCGGTGGCCACCACGATGGCGCCGAGGACGGTCACCGCGATGAGCTGGGAGACGACGACCACGGTGAGCGCGGGCGTGCGCCGGGTGAGCAACCCTCCGCCGAAGTCGGCCAGCCCCCAGAGCAGGCTGGTGGCGAGAGCGAAGAGTGCGGACATGGGGAAACCTCGCCGTACAGTGTGGTGAACGTGGGAGTGCAGCCCACAGTAGTTCAGTGCACTCGACTACGCCATTCAATATTTTGAACGGAACGGATCGTGACGGACCTCGATCAGCTCACGCAGTCGCTCGGCCGCAACCTCAAACGGTGGCGCAATGAACGCGGCTTCACCCTCGACGCCCTCGCGGCCCGCTCCGGGGTCAGCCGGGGCATGATCATCCAGATTGAGCAGGCCCGTACGAATCCGAGCGTCGGCACCACGGTCAAGCTCGCCGACGCGCTCGGCGTGAGCATCACCACCCTGCTCGACTACGAGCAGGGGCCGCGGGTGACCATCGTCCCTCCCGACCAGGCGGTGCGGATGTGGTCCACCGAGGCGGGCAGCTACACCGCACTGCTCGTCGGCACCGAGGCGGACGGTCCGCTGGAGATGTGGGAGTGGCGGCTGATGCCCGGCGACGAGAGCGTCTCCGATCCGCATCCGTCCGGCACGGTCGAGCTGATCCATGTGACGACGGGCGAGCTCACCCTGGTCATCGGCGGTGAGACACACCCCGTCCCGGCCGGCACCTCCGCGGGGTTCGAGGCGAACACCCCGCACTCCTACCGCAACGACGGGACGGTGCCGGTGGAGATGACCATGGCGGTGTCGGTACCGCCCGCGCGCTGAGTCCGCCGTACCCGGCTCGGCCCCTCGCACCCCGCCCGACTGCTAGTTTGGCGGCATGAGTACGCCGATGGATGCCTTCGACGAGGTCCGTCCCGCCGTCGAGTGCCTTGACCTGCTGACCGCCCCCGTCGCCGACGCGCTGCGCACCTGGCGTGGCTCGGAGCCGGTGGAGCGGGTGCTGTTCGTGGACACGGACCCGGACAAGGCCGACACCGCCGTACTCGTCGAGAACTACGGCTCCTGGCTGCTGGAGCAGTCCGCCAACTGTGTGGTGGTCGCGGGCAAACGGGGCGGTGAGACCACCCTGGCCGCCTGTCTGGTCCTGGCCCACACCCGCGTGGACGTCAACGGCGTGGTCCGCCGCCACCTCGGCGCGCGCAAGGCGTCGTTCGCCCCGATGGACACGGCCACGGGCGAGAGCGGCATGGAATTCGGCGGCATCACCCCGATCGGCCTGCCCGCCGCCTGGCCGCTCCTGGTGGACGCCGCCGTGGCCGACATCCCCTACGCGCTCATCGGCAGCGGCGGCCGGCGCGGCAAGCTCATCGTCCCGGGCAAGCTGCTCGCCGGACTGCCGGGCGCGGCCGTCCTGGAGGGTCTCGGCGCCTGAACCGGCCGCGCTCCCGATCCCGGCGCGGTGGCTCAGCCCAGCCGGGGGATCTCGATCGCCGGACAGCGATCCATCACCATGTCGAGCCCGGCGGCGCGGGTGCGCTCGTACGCGGTCGGGTCGATGACGCCGAGCTGGAACCAGACGGCCTTGGCACCGATGGCGACGGCCTCGTCCGCGACCGGGCCCGCCAGGTCGCTGTTGACGAAGACATCGACCACATCGACGGGGAAGGGGATCTCGGCGAGCGAGCCGTACCCCCGCTCGCCGTGCACCGTCTCGGCCTTCGGGTGCACGGGCACGATGCGCTTGCCGAAGCGCTGGAGGACGTCGGCGACGCCGTATGCCGCGCGCTGCTGGTTGGACGACAGGCCCACGACGGCCCAGGTGTCGCCCACCTCGGTGAGGATCTTGCGGACCGTCTCCGCGTCGCCGTACATGCTTGCCTCCTGCGGGTGGGACAGACAACCTGTCCGCCACAACGAGCATCACATTCCAGGGATTCCCATCGAGGCGCGGTCCGCGTCGACGGCGACACTTCGTCGCCAGTGTGAGCGGCGCGGCTGAGCACAGGACGCCTCCTTCAGCTTCCGTTCGCGGCCGAGCGTGGTGGCTGCCGTGCCTGGTTCCGGAACTGTGCGGGCGATGAGCCGACCACACGGCGGAACGCGGTGCTGAACGCGCTCTCGGACAGGTAGCCCGTGGCCCGTGCGAGCTCGGAGATCGACAGAGCGTCGCGGGCGAGGGCATCGCGCGCGAGACTCATGCGCCATTGGATCAGGTACTCCAACGGCGGGACCCCGACGTGGTTCTTGAAGGAGTGGGCGAACGCCGAACGCGACATATGGCTGATCTCGGCGAGCTCCTTGAGGTTCCAGGGGTGGGCCACGTCCGCGTGCACCGCACGCAGGGCGGCACCGATGCCGTCCTCGTTCAGGGCGCCCAGCCAGCCGGTGGGCCGGTCTGTCTGACTGGCGTGAGCACGCAGCATGTGCACGAGCAGGATCTGTGCGAGGTGGTTCTGCACCAGCGGGCCGCCGGCGGCGGCGACCCCGACCTCGGTGGCCAGGAGATCGATCAGCTGCGCGAGCCGCCCGCCATGAGGATCGCCCACGCGGACGATCACGAGCGGCGGCAGAAGATCGGTCAGGAGGGCCGCGTTCCTGTCGTCGAACGCGATGTGCCCGACGCAGAGGTAGAGGTCTTCCTCGGACTCCGAGCCGATCCGCACGAACCCGTCCTGGGCACCGGCCCACACCGGCGCCGCGGGGCGCGGGCTTGCGTCGAGCGTGCTGGCCAGCACGTAAGGAGGGGGGTTGCCCAGCATGAAGGTGTCACCCTCCCGCAGAAGCACCGGCTCATGCCCATCGAGGATCAACCAGCACGTGCCGCGCACGAGGCCCCCGATCCGCACGTGCAAGAACGTGTCGAAGCGCAAAGCCCACTCTCCCGCGGCCCGGAGGCTGGGCCCGATCACCGTGCGGGGCCTGAGCAGGCCGATCGCGTCAGCCACTGGATCCCGAAAGCCGAGCACCGACGACACCTCCTGGACGATACGTAAAGGATGCCGGACTCTCTATCGTGGATAGTGTCCCCGAGCTGTCGCACTCTCGACGTCGAACGGATCGGCATCGAGAAAGTGATGGAGACACCCACATGGGACAGCTGGAAGGCAAGACGTCGGTGGTCACCGGGGGCAGCACCGGTATCGGTCTGGCCACCGCCGTACGGCTGGCGGACGAGGGCGCGTATGTGTTCGTCACCGGCCGACGCGAGGCCGAACTGGAGGCCGCCGTCAAGACCATCGGAGCGGACCGGGCCACCGCGGTCGTCGGCGACATCTCGAAGCCGGAGGACCTGGACCGGCTCTACGAGGCGGTCCAGGCGCGAGGCAAGGGTTTGGACGTGCTCGTGGCGAACGCGGCGGTCGGTGCGTTCGTGACGCTGGAACAGACCACCGAGGAGCACTTCGACCAGACCTTCGCGGTCAACGTCCGAGGCACGCTGTTCACCGTGCAGAAGGCGTTGCCGCTGCTCAACGACGGAGCCTCGATCGTCCTGGTCGGTTCGACGGCCGGCGACCGTGGAGTAGAGGCGTTCGGCGCGTACGCGGCGTCGAAGGCGGCCGTCCGGTCCTTCGCGCGGACGTGGTCCAACGAGCTCAAGGACCGTGGCATCCGGGTCAACGTGGTCTCGCCGGCATGGATCGAGACTCCCGGGGGCACCGCCGCTTTCGGTGACGAGGAGACCGCCCGGGCCGTCAAGGAGAATGTCGCCGCGACCGTGGCCAAGGGCCGCATGGGTCAGCCCGAGGAGGCCGCCGCAGTCGTGGCCTTCCTGGCCTCGGAACAGAGCAGCTACGTCGTCGGCGCGAACATCTACGTCGACGGTGGCACGAACCAGATCTGAGCAGGATGCAGACCTTGGGGCTGCGGCTCTGCCGGTGGTTGTCGTGCGCGGTCAGGATCACAAGGACGGCCGGCTGGGTTACGGCTGATGGTCCGAAGTGCCCCGACCTCGCAGCCCAGTTGCGCCTCACGGACGCCGATGGCCACGCCTGACCAGCTCGCCTGAACGCCCACGACCGACGCTAGTTGACGCGTCAATCATCTGGCATCTAACGTAGATGACGCGTCAACCAAATGGTTTGGGGTCGCCAGGCCGACCATCCCGTATCTGCCTCACTGCGGGGCATCGAGATGTCGGTGCACTGCCGGAGACCCGCGGACGCAAAGTTCCAGAAGGGGAATCTCGTGAGTACTGAGAACAAGGCCGGACTCGGCGCGCTGCTGACGCCCGAGGAGAGCGTGCTCGCCCTCATCGACCACCAGCCGTTCCAGGTCGCCAACCTGCACAGCCACGAACCGACGATGGTCATCAACAACGCCGTCGGGCTCGCCAAGGCCGCCAAGGTGTTCGACGTCCCGACCATTCTGACCACCGTTCTGGAGGAGCGCGGTGGCCTTCTTCTCCAGGGTCTCCAGGATGTGTTCCCGGAGCAGAAGCCGATCAACAGGACCTTCGTCAACACCTGGCAGGACGAGCGCGTCGTGGATGCCGTCAAGGCGACAGGACGCAAGAAGCTGATCATCGCCGGCCTCTGGACGGAGGTCTGTGTGGCCATGCCGGCGATACAGGCGGCGGGCGAGGGCTTCGAAGTCTTCGTCGTCACCGACGCGTCGGGCGGTGCCTCGAAGGAGGCCCATGACATGGCGGTGCGGCGCATGATCCAGGCGGGCGTGACCCCGATCACCTGGATTGCCGTGATGTCCGAGTGGCAGCGCGACTGGGCCCGTGAGAAGACCGTGCCGGGCATCGTCGAGGTCCTGGCGCAGCACGGCGGTGCCAGCGGTGTGGCCTATGCCTGGGAGACGCAGCTCCTGGCCACGCCCACCGGAAACGAGACCTGACATCGCCGCCGCCCCGGCACCGATTCGTATCGGGTACTGCCTGTCGTTAACCGGTTCCCTCGCGGACAACGGCCGGTCGGCCCGTCTGGCCCATGAAATCTGGCGTCAGGACGTCAACAGCCGGGGCGGCCTGCTCGGCCGCCCTGTGGAGTTCGTCCGGTACGACGACGAAGGGAATGCCGACAACGTTCCCAGGATCTACGAGCGGCTGATCGGCGAGCACGACGTGGATCTCGTCATCGGTGGATACGGCACCAATACGCTGCTGCCGGCCATGCCGTTGATAGTGGAGCGGGAGCGCTTCTTCGTCGGCTGATGGGCCTCGGCGTCAACTACGAGTACTGGGCGCCGGTGCCCAAAATGATGTTCCCGGGCGTTCAGGAATTGCTGAACACCTACCAGGAACAGTCCGCCCAAGCTGGCGTCGACCTCCTGGGACACTACATGGCTCCACTCGCCTATGCGCAGATGCAGGTGGTCGCCCAAGCCGTTGAAGCGACAGACGGTTTCGACGACGCGAGCCTCGCGGCGTACGCACGGGAGGCGACCTTCCCGACCGTCATGGGCGATGTCAGGTTCGGAGCCAAGGGAGAGTGGTCGGAACCGCGTGTGTTGCAGGTCCAGTTCCAGGGAGTGTCCGGCCATGAGGTCGGTCAATTCCGGAATGGGTCGAGGCAGATCGTCGTATTCCCACCGGAATCTTCTTCCGGCAAGCTCATCTTCCCTTACGCGGAAGCTCTCACCGCCGAGTGACGGAGGCCAATAACAGCCTTTCGAGAACGGGCCGCCGGAGATTCCGGCGGCCCGTTCGTCGGCCCGGGGGATTCGTGAAGGGCAAGGTCCGCGAGCACAGCCCCGGCGAGCACGTAGAAGAGAGTGTTCTCGCCGGCGATAACTCCGGACTCGGGTTGAAGGAGCAGTAGATGTGAATCATCGAGCTGTCGGCCTCGGACAGCCGAGATGCCGCGGATCGTATCCCTCCCGCGGTCGAGGGGCGTATATGCCGCCTCAACATCAGTTCGGCGCCACATACGCCCCTCGTCGGCGGCGGTGACGCGGTTCCGCGTCATGAGAAGCCGTCAGGGGAACAGCCGGTCGTCCACCGTCACTTCGAGAGGAAGTCGCGCAGCGCGGTGTTGACCTCGTCGGCGTGGGTCCAGAGCAAGCCGTGCGGCGCTCCTTCGACCTCGACGTAGTCGGCCTCGGGGAGCGCCTTGTGGAATCGGCGTCCCGTGGCGTCGATCGGGAGGATGTTGTCCTTCGTTCCGTGCAGGATCAGTGCGGGCTTGCCGCTCGCGCGGACCGCCTCGACGTCGGCGCGGAAGTCCTCGATCCATGCCGGCACCACAGCGTAAGCAGCCACCGGAGCGCTGCGGATCGCGACGTTCCAGCTACCGGTCACGACCTCCTCGCTGATACGCGTGCCGAGGTTCTCGTCGAGGTTGTAGAAGTCCGCGTAGAACTGCTTGTACCAGGCGTACCGATCCGCCTTCGCGGTCGCGGCGATGCCGTCGAAGACCTCCTGCGGCACCCCGTCGGGGTTGTCGTCGCGGGCCACGAGAAACGGCTCGAGCGAGGCGAGGAAGGCGAGTTTCGCGACACGCTCATGACCGTAGCGACTCACGTAGCGGGCGAGTTCCCCGGTGCCCATCGAGAAACCGACAAGAACGACATCCTGGAGGTTGAGGGTCTCAAGGACCGTGTTCAGGTCAGCGGCGAAGGTGTCGTAGTCGTAACCGGAGTTCACCTTCGACGACTGGCCGAAGCCACGACGGTCATAGGTGATGACCCGATAGCCATGGGCCAACAGCTCGCGCGTCTGACGTTCCCAGCTGTGCCCGTTCAGTGGGTAGCCGTGGATCAGGACGACCGGCTGCCCGGAACCCTGATCCTCGTAGTAGAGCTCGACCGGCGTACTGTTCTCCGTGCCGACGGTGATGTAACCCATGATTTCTTTCCCTTCTGGCCGACGAATAGTGGTGACAGGCTTGGTCATCGCGTCGCTCACGCCGTGGCCGTGGGCTGTTCGGCCAGAAGCTCGCGGATCCGAGGGATGACTTGGGTGCCGTACAGCTCGACCGAGCGTAGACGTGCGGAGGCTGAAACGGTGCCGGCGGCGGAGTAGATCAAGTCGAACCGGCCCGTGTTCAGTACCCGGATGGCACGAGCAATCTTGGTCGCGACCGTCTCCACCGAGCCGACATACAGGGACCCGCGGTCCACTTCGGCGTTGAACTCCTCCCGGCGGAGCGGCGGCCAGCCGCGCTGCCCCCCGATCCGGTCGCGGATCTCCTTGTACCCAGGGTAGAAGAGCTCCTTGGCCTCTTCGTCGGTGGAGGCGACGAAGCCGGGCGAATGCGTCCCGATCGGCTGTGCGGTCGTGCCGAACTCCTGGCTGGCACGCCGGTACAGATCCACGTAGGGAGCGAACCGGTCGGGGGCGCCGCCGATGATGGCCAGCATGAGCCGGAAGCCATATTGAGCGGTGCGGAGCACGGACTGCGGTGTCCCGCCAACCCCTACCCAGGTGTTGAGACGTCCCGAATCCGTCTTCGGGTACACGTCCGCATGGTGCAGGGCGGCGCGAGTGGTGCCTTCCCAGGTGACCGGCCTCTCGTCCAGGAGCCGATGGAAAAGGTCGATCTTCTCCTCGAACAGCACCTCGTAGTCCTTGAGGTCGTACCCGAACAGGGGGAACGACTCGGTGAAGGAACCGCGTCCGAGGATCACCTCGGCGCGGCCGTTGGAGAGCGCATCGACCGTGGCGAACCGCTGGAACACTCGCACCGGGTCGTCCGAGGACAGCACTGTCACGCCCGAGGCGAGCCGGATGCGCTTCGTGGCTGTCGCGATGCCCGCCAGTACTGTCTCAGGGCTGGAGATCGCGTACTCGGGCCGGTGGTGCTCGCCCAACGCAACAACGTCGATACCGACCTGGTCGGCAAGGACCGCTTCGGTCACCGCGGCGCGGATCGCCTGCGCGTGCGAGACGATCACGCCCTGGTCGTTTCGGGGCCGGTCTCCGAAGCTGTCGATACCGAACTCGATTTGCGAAACATCCATCGTGTTCACTTCGCTCAACGCTTTCGTTGCGTCGGGGTGTGGCGGTGCATGGTTCGTGACGACCGGGCGGGACATCCGTCCCGGGTGACCTGCGCGAGTTCCCCGCCGGTCAGGTCCCGCGCCCACCACCTCCGCCGATCTAGTTGACATGTAAACCATGACAGCTCTATGGTTTACATGTCAACTAGATCGTGGCGTGGCGGGTGCAGCTGCACGCCGCCGGTCGGCCGCGCATCGCCGTCGATGGTGTCTGACCGCGTCGAACGGCCGAACCGACCTCTTCCGCTGACGCGACGCGACCACGGCTTCACACGCCAGTGGGTCACCCCACGCACCAGGGTGGGAGCCGCGAAATGAAGGGGAAGCAGTGGTCTTCAAGCTCGATGTACCAGGCCGCATGGTTCGCGGTGACGTGGATGAAGGCTATGGCGCAGTGGCCGACGCCTTCCGCGAGAACTTCGCCGTACGTAACGAGATCGGCGCTGCCTGCGCCGTCACCGTCCGTCAGCTGCTCGCCCATCAGGCGGGGCTGGCGGTGATCGACCGGCCACTCGGGCTCGGCGACCTGACTGGCTCCCGCACCCTCGCCACGGCTCTTGCCGAGCAGCGTCGGCGTGGGAGCCGGGTACCCGGCACGGCTACCACGGCCAGTCGTTGGGCTGGTACGAGAGCGAGCTCATAAGCCGGATCGACCCTGGAAAACGTATGTGCAGGCCGCGGAGATTCCGGCGGCCAACGGCGTCGGCCAGGTGCGGTCGATCGTCAAGCTCTACGGCGAGGTGGCGACCGGCGGCGCCGCCCTGGGTCTCACCGATGCCACGATGGACGCGTTGCGCGTCGCTGCCCCACCTCCGACGAACGGACTGTTCGACGAGGTGCTACGCGTCGAGACGAGGTTCTCCCTGGGGTACATCAAGCCGTTCCCGGCGTTCAGGTTCGGCTCCGAATCGGACCGGGCTTCCGGGACGATGGGCCTGGGCGGGTCATTCGCCTTCGCAGACCCGAATACCGGTACGGGCTTCGCGTACGCGATGAACCGCACTGGCTTCCGGCTTTGGGACGAACCTCGTGAAGTGGCCCTGCGGGAGGCGCTCTTCGCGCGGGTCCTCGGCGAGCGGCCTCAGCGGCCCGACCCGGCCTCCGGGCTGTTCTGGCCTCTGATTCGCGGAGCACTTGAGAGCCGCAGCGGATCGCCGCCCAGGGCGATCTGGTCTTCACCCACGGCATCGTCCACGGCTGGGCCCTGAAGCCCGTGGCCAGGCCCTTTCAGCCCTGGCGTGGGCGGAGAGGGGGGAAGCCGTCATCGTTGGCGGCCCCGCGCACCAGGACGTCCCTTTGGGCCGGTGCAGGGCTGACCTCTCGTGGTCCAGACAGTCGCGTCCCCCGCCAGGTCAGTCCGGCTGCTTCTCCATGTGGTCCAGGACACGCTTGGAGAGCCGGCCGAGTGTGCTGAGCTGGTTCGGGGTCAGGGCATCGATGAAGAGGCGGCGGACGTGCTCGACGTGCTGGGGTGCGGCCTCTTCGATCGCCTTGTAGCCGGCCGGGGTGGCGACGATGAATGCTCCGCGTCCGTCGTCGGGGCATTCCTCCCTGGCCACGAGCCCGCGTTTCGCCATCCGCGTGACCTGGTGGGACATTCGGCTCTTCTCCCACTCCACGAGTTTGGCCAGATCCAAGAAGCGCATCCGCCCGCCCCCTCTTTCGGTGAGACTGACGAGCACGATGTAGTCGGAGGCAGACATTCCGGAGTCGGCCTGGATGCGGCGGGACAGCCGTCCGATGAGCGTCTCCTGCATACGGATGAAGCTGTCCCAGGCGGCCTTCTCTTCCCGGTTGAGCCAGCGTGGCGGTGCGTCCATGGGGGAAGTCTAACGAAATCGTTGACAGCTCATCTACTCGTGGTGGCGGCGATGCGCCCTCGGCGAGGCCGCGTCCGTCGTCCCCGGGGCGCCTCGGTTCAGGGCCCGCCGCCCTGGTGCGCGAGCCGGGAGGCGCCGGGATCGGTGTCCGTCGGACGGGTGAAGAACGTGCCGAAGCTGTCCGGTTCGGGGTCAAGGGCGAGTGGTGCGAGTCGCGTCTCCCGCAGGTCGAGCTACAGGGAATTGCCGGCCATGAGGTCGGTGCTCGCTCTGCGGTACGAGCGTGCTTGCCGAAGGTTAAGTTGATGCGTCAACCTGATGGGGTTAGGCTGATGTCCTGGCTGACGGGATTCTGCCGAGTTGAGCGGGATCAGGCCCAGGAGGAGGACATATGACGGTCGAAGTGAGCGACGTGCCCGAGGCGAAGCGCTACGAGGCCCGCGTCGATGGAGAGTCCAAGGTGGCGGGCGTCGCGGAATACATTCGTACGACGGAACTCGTCGCGTTCGTGCACACCGAGGTCGAGGCGGAGTACGAGGGCGCGGGAGTCGGGTCCGCGCTGGCCCGCACCGCCCTTGACGAGGCACGCGCCGCGAACCTGCGAGTGCTGGCCACCTGTCCCTTCTTCGCGGGCTGGATCAGCCGGCACCAGGAGTACCAGGACCTGCTGTACCAGTCCCGCAGCAAGGTCAGTGACTGAAGAGCCGAGCACAGCAGTGACGGAGGCAGGTATGAGCGGTGCGACCACGCGGGGCCCTGCGTTCGGTCTCGGCTCCGACGTGGTCGGCGTGGTCGACCAGGTCGGCGAGGGCGTGACCGCCTTCAGCATCGGTGACGAGGTGCTGGAGCTTCCATCACCCCCTCCTATGCGCACATCCTCGCCCTTCCTGATCACGGGACATCCGTTCTCCTGGACTCGAGGGCCAAGCGCCTCGGCGTCCAGGATCCGGGGTCAAGG
>NZ_JANIIC010000056.1 GCF_024519315.1 Streptomyces malaysiensis subsp. samsunensis
CCCGCCGTTCCGGCGGCCACGGCGTCGGCCGCCCCCTCCCGCCCCGCCGACCGGTCCGTCTCCCAGCTGCTGACGCAGCTCAAGACGCTGTACCGGAAGGCCGAGGAGGCGACGGAGGCGTACAACGGGACCGAGGAGAAGCTGCGCAAGCAGCGCACCAGGACCAGGGAACTCACCGCCGAGCTCGTCCAGGCCCGTACGCGGCTCGCCGACAGCCACGACGACGCGGGGCGGCTGGCCCGTCAGCAGTACCAGGGCCACAGCGCGCTCTCCTCCTACGGCTTTCTGCTGACCCTGCTCACCCCCCATCCGGAGGACGCCGCCGACGAGGCTCGTGAGCTGGAGCGGGCGGCCGGTCGCGAGGCGGCCCTGATCCAGCGGCTGACCAGGGGCGAGCGGCGCGCCGACACCGTCGCCACCCGGGCCAGGAGCGCGCTGGACAAACAGCTGTCGCTGGCGGCGAAGCGGAAGAAACAGCGGGACAAGGTGAAGAAGCAGCTGCGCTCCATCGAGAAGCTGCTCGCCGAGCTGAGCACCCGGCAGATCGCCCAGGTGGCGCAGCGCGAGCGCGAGGAGACCGCGAAGGCGCAGCGCAAACTGCTCGCCTCCGGAGCGCTCGGCACCGCGAACGGCGCCTCACCGGGCGCCGCGGCCCCGTCCCCCACCCCGGGCAACGGCGCGGGCACCGGCGCCACCAAGCCCCCCGACGGCGGCCGGGACACCCCGGCGGCGGGCACCCCCGCCCCGATGGCCACCGTCACCGCGCCCCGCCCCCGCCCGTCCGCCGCCGGCCCCAAAACGGCATCCGCGGAGGCCGGGAAGCGGGCGCTCGCCTACGCCCTGGACCAGATCGGCAAGCCGTACGTCTGGGGCGCCGAGGGGCCGAACTCCTTCGACTGCTCGGGGCTGACCTCCTCCGCATGGGCGTATGCCGGGCGGGTCATCCCGCGCACCAGCCAGGAGCAGTGGCGCCAGCTGCCCCGGGTGCCGCTCAACAAGCTGCGCCCCGGCGATCTGGTGATCTACTACAAGGGGGCCAGCCATGTGGCGATGTACGCGGGCGACGGTCAGGTGGTCCAGGCGCCGCGCCCCGGCCAGCGGGTGAAGCTCTCCCCGCTCGCCTCCAATCCGCTGCACGGCGCGGTGCGCCCGGGTCCGGCCGTGGTGCCCAAGCGCTGACGGCCCCGGGGCCGATCGGAGTCAGCGGACGGACCGGATGGCCTCGGCCCCGCCGTCGATCCCCGCCCCGCCGTCGGCCTCGGCCCCTCCGTCGGCTTCACTCTCGGCCTCGGCTGCTGCCTCGGCCTCTTCCCTGACCTCGTCCAGATAGGCGGCCGTCTTCTCCGGTTCGTAGAAGAAGTGCTCGAAGTCGGAGGGGTCGTCGAAGCCGTTGGCGATGCGGTGGGCGACGGCGGGGAAGGTGGTCCCCGCCGCCAGGAGGTTCACGATGTGCTCGGGCGGCGGGGCCAGCATGGTGTTGGTCCACTTGGTGACGTGCCGCGCGCTCTGCCAGTAGCGGTCGAAGGTCGTCCGCATCCACTCCTCGTCGAACGGCCGGTCGCCGTGCTCGACGATGCTCGCCAGATAGGTGGCGGCGCATTTGGCCGCGGAGTTGGAGCCCTGGCCGGTGATCGGGTCGTTGGCGACCACCACATCGGCGACGCCCAGGACCAGCCCGCCGCCCGGCAGCCGCCCGATCGGGTGGCGTACGGTCGGCGCGTACCGCCCGGACAGGGTGCCGCCCGCGTCGGTCAGCTCGACCTTGGTGGCGCGCGCGTACTCCCAGGGCGTGAACCACTCCATGAGCTCCAGGACGCGCTCCAGGTGCTCCGAGGGATCGGTGATGCCCCGGAAGACGTCGGCCGGGCCGCCCGGGACGCCCTCCCAGAAGAGGATGTCGGCGCGGCCGGTGGCGGTGAGCGCGGGCATCACGAAGAGTTCGCCGACGCCGGGCACGAGATTGCAGCGCACCGCGTCGAAGTCGGGGTGCTCGGGGCGCGGGCCGAGGCCGTGCACATAGGCGACCGCGAGGGCGCGCCGCGGGATGTCGTACGGGGAGCGGGCGGCGTCCCGGCCGAAGAGCGAGACCAGTTCGCCCTTGCCCGCGGCCACCAGCGCCAGGTCGTACTTCCGGTCGAGGACGTCCAGGTCGGAGACGGCGGCGCCGTGGATGACCACCTGGCCGCCGCGCTGCTCGAACGTCTCCATCCAGCCGGCCATCTTGATCCGCTGGTCGACGTTCTGGGCATGGCCGTGGAGCCGGCCGACCCAGTCGACGGCCCGCGGATGGCCCCCGGGAGCCGGCGGCCCGGCGACGGAGAGCCCAAGGCCCTCGACCCGCGGCGCCGGCTCGTCCCAGAAGTTGAGCGCCAGATCGCGCTCGTGGCCCAGCGCGGTGGGGAACATGCACTGGGTGGACATCACCCGGCCGCCGCGGATCTCATCAGCCGTCCGGTTGGACATCAGCGTGATCTCGTAGCCCTTGGACTGGAGGCCGAGAGCGAGTTGGAGACCGGACTGGCCGGCGCCCACGATGAGTATCTTCCGCATGGCTGTCGACTCTCCCTCAGGCTCGGGCCAAAAGCGGGAACGGGCCATTCCATTCCGCGGGAGAAGCCGAGGTTACGTCACTCGGGTGACACGTCAACAGCGTGCCTCACCAGCGACAGCAGCGCGTCCACGACCGAGATCCGGCGCCGGGCGTCCATCATCACCACGGGCACCGAGGATGCCACCGAGAGCGCGTCACGCACGTCCTCGGGCTGGTAGACCGGGGTCCCCTCGAAGTGGTTGACCGCCACCACATACGGCAGACCGAGGCTTTCGAAGTAGTCCAGCGCCGGGAAGCTCTCGTCCAGGCGCCGGGTGTCGACCATCACCACGGCGCCGATGGCCCCGCGCATCAGGTCGTCCCACATGAACCAGAAACGCTGCTGACCGGGGGTGCCGAAGAGATACAGGACCAGATCGTTCTCCAGCGTGATCCGGCCGAAGTCCATCGCGACGGTGGTGGTCAGCTTCTCGGGCGTCGCCTCGAGATCGTCCACACTCTCGCTGGCCCGCGTCATCAGCGCCTCGGTCTGGAGCGGAGTGATCTCCGAAACCGCGCCGACGAAGGTCGTCTTGCCGACCCCGAAGCCTCCCGCTATCACTATCTTGGTGGCGATCGGAGCGCGGGAGCGGTCCGTCTGCCACCTCTGGAGCACCTCCTCGGCCCCGGGTATCCCGGCCCCGGGTATCTCCGACGTCGCCGGCGGTGTCGCCGTCATCGTCTCAGAGCCTGCGAAGTCCACTGAGCACCCTTTCGAGCAACGCGCGTTCCGGCTGGCCGGGGCCCCGCCCGGTGCCGTAGACGCGGATCTTTCCCTGGTCGGCCAGGTCGCTGAGCAGGACGCGCACCACACCGAGTGGGATCTTGAGCATCGCGGAGACCTCCGCGACGGAACGCATCCTGCTGCACAGTTCGATGATCGCCCGGATCTCCGGCAGCATCCGGGTGTTCAACCCGCTGGGGGCCAGGTCGAGCCGTCCGTCCGGAGCCTCCAGCGCCGCCACGAAGGTCTCCACCAGCAGCACATGGCCGGAGCGGGTGCGACCACCGGTGAGCGAGTACGGACGTACGCGAGCGGGTTTACGGGCGGGTCGGCCGGACCCGGCGGTCGTCACTGCGCGTGCTCCAGCGACCTGCGTAGTTCATTGCGGAGTTCGGGGGTGAGCACATGTCCGGCCCGGCCCACGAACAACGCCATGTGATAGGCGACGACGGTCATGTCGCAGTCGGGGGTGGCGTGCACCCCCAGCAGCGAACCGTCGCTGATCGACATGACGAACAGACTTCCCTCGTCCATCGCCACCATCGTCTGCTTGACACTGCCCCCGTCCATCAGCTTCGCCGCGCCGAGCGTGAGGCTTCCGAGCCCCGAGACGATCGTCGCGAGATCCGCACTGGACCCCTTGGGGCCGTCCTGCGCCACCGGATCGGCCGCCGCGGTCGCGGCGTGGTGCCGTGCGTCGGAGGAGAGCAGCATCAGCCCGTCGGTCGAGACGACCACAACCGAGCGGACGCCCGGCACCTCCTCGACGAGGTTCGACAGCAACCAGTGCAGATTACGGGCCTCGCGACTCAACCCGTAGGTACTACTGGGCGCATTCACCCGCGTGCCTCCTCAACCGTGCCACCCTCGATCTGCGCCCCCGTTTGCCCTGCTGGTTCCCCGCGCCGCCGCACGGGCTCGCCGCGGGCGGCGATCTCGGCGGCGGCGTCGCGGCGTCCCTCACGGGCGCCGCGCTGGAAGCCGCCGAGTCGGCGCCGCAGCTCATCCGCGTTCACCGAACCGGTCCGCTCCCGTGGATCGGGCTCCCGGACCGCCAGGTTCCGCGGTGTGCGCTTGGGAAGCCCCTTGTCGGTGCGCGCCGCCTCGTCCGCCGGGCGGGCGTGCTGGTCGGGGCCGATGGCGTACGGATCGGCGGACGGCTCACCGCCGCCTGCCCGCTCACCACCCGTCCCCGCAACGCCGCCGGGCGTCGAGGGGACGCTGTCCTCCGGGCCGTCATGCGACGCGAGGGCGCCGTCCGTCAGCCCGCCGCGCGATACCGGACCGCCATGGGCCGGGCCCCAGGCGGCCGCGCCGACCGGGCGTATGCCATGACCGCCGAAATACCACTCGCGGTCCGCGTGGTCGTGGGGGTCCGCGCGGTCCGCGGCGTCCTCACGTCCGTCGCGACCCTCGCGGTCCTGACGGCTCTCGCGGCTTTCACGGCCCGTGAGTCCGCTCGCGCGGCCCGTGCGGCTCTCGCGGTCGGCGCGATCCGTACGGTCTGTACGGTCCGGGCGGCCATCGCGGTCCTCGGGGTCCCCATAGCCCTCGCGCAGGCGCCGGGGGGTCAGCTCCATCGTCTGCTCGACGGCCGGGACCTCGGGCTCCCCGTCCTGGGGCGCCGGGGCCTGGTCGTCCGCGCCATGCCGTGCGCCGTCCCGCTCGTCGGCCTGGGCCAGCTTGGGGACGCGCTTGGGCAGGGCGGGCAGCGCACCGGCGTCTTCCGCGGCCGGATGGCCGCGCGGCGGTGTGGGCTCCATGGGGTAGTCGCGGTCCGTGTCCACGGTCCGCCCCCACCCCTCGCCGGAGACGGCCCAGGAGGAGGCGGTCCGCTCCGGATCCGCGGCCGTCCCGACGGACGTGGCGGCGTCGGCGGGCGCGGGGTCCGGGCGGGGCGCGAGTTCAGGGCCGGGCCGCGGCTCGTCCTCGGGCTCCGGCTCGGCGACCCGGGGCGCCGGGTCCCGCTCCGCGAACGCCGAGAGCGCCGCGAGCAGCTCCGCGGGCGGCGCGGCGGGCGCGACCGGCTCCGCTTGCGGCGCGGCCGGCTCGGCCGGCGGCTCGGCACCGGCCCCCGCCGCACCGCTCGGCGGCGCACCCTCCTGGTCGGGCGAGACCGAACGGGTCTGCCCCGGAAGCGTGTTGGAGTTCGCCTCGGCCTCGGAGCCCGGGAAGCCCAGGAAGGACGCCGGTCCGGTGCCGCCGAACGTCGCGCCCACGCCCACCGGCGGGGCGGGCGGCAGCCCGGCACCGGGCGGACCGGAGGGGAGGATCTTCGTCGGGAGGACGACCACGGCCGCCACCCCGCCCGGCTGCTGCTCGCGCAGCTGCACCCGGATGCCGTGGCGCGCGGCGAGCCGGGTCACCACATACAGCCCGAGGCCCAGCGGGTCCTCCGGCTGGGGGCCCTGGCAGTACTCGGGCACCGGGTCGGCGAGCCGGTTGTTCAGCTCCACGAAGCGCTCGGGCGTCATCCCGATGCCCTCGTCCTGGACGGAGAGCATGACCTCGCCGGTCTCCAGGAGCCAGCCGGAGACCTGGACCGAGGCGTCCGGCGGTGAAAACGATGTCGCGTTCTCCAGGAGCTCGGCGATCAGGTGGCTGACGCTGTCCGCGGCGAACCCGGCGACCTGGGCATGCGGCGGCAGCGCCTGGATCTGCACCCGGTCGTAGCGCTCGACCTCACTGATCGAGGCGCGCAGCACATCCAGCAGCGGCACCGGCCCCGGATGGGTGGCCTTGTTCTCGGAGCCCGCGATGACCAGGAGGTTCTCGCCGTAGCGGCGCATCCCGGTGGCCAGGTGGTCGAGCTGGAAGAGCGTTTCGAGGCGGTCGGGGTCCTGCTCCCGCTCCTCCAGGGACTCGATGATGGCGAGCTGGCGCTCGATCAGGCCGAGCGAGCGCAGCGCGAGGCTGACGAAGCTGCCGTGGACCCGGGCCCGCAGCCCTTCCAGCCGGGTGGCGACCGCGTCCCGCTCGGCGCGCAGCCCGTCCCGCTCATCGGCCAGCCGCTGCCGCTCGCCGACCAGCCGGGTGCGCTCGGTCTCGAGCTCGGTGACCCGCTCGTACGCCTGCGCGGCCTTGGCGTGCAGCTCGTTGACGGCCCGTACGGCGTCCGCGAACTCGTCGTCGCGGCCCTTGAAGACCACCGGCTCCTCGGCCGGCGGATCGGCCGCGACCCGCCGGGCGCCGAGCCGCAGCGCGGCCAGCGGCCGGGTCATCGAGCGGGCGCTGTGCACTCCGGCGCCGAGGGCGACCAGCAGGGCGGCGCCGACGATGCCGATGCGCAGCTCGAGGGCGGTGACCTCGTCGTCCCGCAACCGGGCGAGCTGGGCGGCCTCGCCGGAGGCCAGCGAGGACTGGGCGCCGCGCATCCGGTCGATCCTGGCGTTCAGCCCGGCCTCGACGCGGTCCTCGTTGAGGAAGAAGTCATTGCCCGCGAAGTGGTCCTGGTCGGTGAGCCGGGCGAGGTAGTGCTCGGCGTTGGTGACCTCGGTGCCGTTGACGGTGCGGTCGTATGCCTCGCGCATGGCGGCCGGGGCGAGTTGCTCGAAGTCGGCCAGCGCGGACTGCTCGCGGACGTTGGTCCGCTGGGCGGCGGAGACCAGCGTGGACTGGCCGCCGCCCGCGTCGAGCGCGGCCAGCAGCAGCCCGCGGGTGGCGGACGCCTCCTCCACCGCGCGGCCGAGCGGGGCCAGCGCGGCGGTGGCGGCGGTCTCGGAGTCGGCCGGGAGCCGGTGGGCGAGGGTGTCGGTGACCCCGTTCAGCGCCTGGACGGTCCGGGTGTACGAGGTGAAGACGTCGAGGGCCGAGCCCTTGCCGGTTAGCGCCTCCTGCCGCAGTTCGGGAAGGGCGTCCAGGAGACGCCGGACCGAGGCCGGGACCTGCCGGCGCACCTCCCGGATCCGCAGGTCGACACGGGCGCGGGTCTCCTCGGAGACCCCGCCGCCGGAGGCGGTGGTGCGCCCGTCGGCGACGAACCGGGTCATGGCGTCGCGCTCGTCGGCGAGGGCGTGGGCGAGGGTCACCGCGCCGCGGTCGGTCTCCGCGAGGTCGACGAGCCGCTGGGCGTCGGTGGTGTCATCGAGGGCGAGCAGAACGGCGGGGGTTCCGGCCCCGAGGACGGCGACGGAGACGAGGACGACGGACGTGGTGAGCCGACGGCGGACGCGTGTGGTGTTCCGTCGTGGCGTCACCTCGTCCTGGCGTGGCTCGTCTACCGCATCGCGCGTGGTGCCCCGAAGCCGTTTCTTCCGCACCGGTGCTCACAATCCATTCTCGCCCGACCGCTGATGTTGGACCAGAGGTGACGACGGATCAACAATTGTGTTTCCCCACCCCTGGTAGGGATTCCGACCCTTTCAGGACGGGTCTGGGGCGGGTACACATCACCCACCCGGCCACCCGAACGAGTGAACCGCATTGCGTAGTTGACCACCAACTTCGACTCGCGGCCATACCCTCCCGTCAACCTTGTGCGGATTGGTAAAGACCTCCATGCCCTGAAAAGATGCCCACCCGCAGCTTCCCATAAGAGTCAATTTCCGCCCCAATCAGACAGCCCGGAAACCGGCGCGGCATTTGGTACGGACCAATCCCGCCGCGACCCCCGCGCCGACGGTGATCGTCGGCGGTCCGGCAGACTGATGGAATGCGCATCGAACTCGCGACCGCCCCCGGCGATCAGCAATACCCCAATGAGGACTACGCCTCAGTAGCCCTCCCGGCCTCGGGGAGCGGCGGTGCGCTGGTGGTACTGGACGGGGTGACTCCACCCGAGGGCGACGACGGATGTGTGCACAGCGTGAGCTGGTTCACCGCACGGCTCGGCGGATCGCTGCTCGAACTGTCCGGTTCGCGACGGGATATGCCTCTGACACAGTGCCTCGCCGAGGCGATCGGGCGAACCGCCGCATTCCACAGTTCAACGTGTGACCTTTCTCACCCCCTCACCCCACAGGCAACCGTCGTCATGGCGCGCTGGGACGGCGAGCGCATCGAGCATCTGGTCCTCTCCGACTCGGTGTTGCTCATCGAGCTGATCCACGACGGAGTGACCCCGGTACTGGACGACCGCATCGACCGGCTCCGCGCCGAGGGCCGGCGGCTCGCCCCGCTGCGCAACGCGGAGGACGGCTTCTTCACCGCCGCCGCCGACCCCGGCGTCGCCGGCAAGGCGGTCACCGGGGAGTTCCCGCGCGGCGAGGTGCGGGCGCTGGCGGCGCTCACCGACGGGGCGTCGCGCTGGGTGGAGAAGTTCGGCGAGGGCGACTGGAGCGAATGCTTCGCGCTGCTGCGCAAGGAGGGCCCGCAGGCGCTGATCGACCGGGTCCGGGCGGCCGAGCACGCCGATCCGGACGGTACGGCCTTTCCGCGGGGCAAGACCCACGACGACGCCGCCGTGGTCTTCGTGGAGCCCTGACCGGGCCGGCGGCCGAGCCCTCCGGGGCCGGGTAGCGCGGTTGCCACGTCCGCGTCGCCGGATGCGCGGGGGTCGCGGATCCTGGCGGGTATGAGCGCCCTACTCCTGCGCCGCGCGCGCCGCCTGACCGGGGTCGTCGGCCTCCTGCTCCACGTTCAACCGGTGCAGCAGCCTGGCGAGTTCGGCCACCTCGCTGCGCTCCCACGCGGCGAGCCGGCGGGCGTAGCGCGCCCGCCGGGCGCCCCGCACGGCGCGGAAGCGGCTGCGGCCCTCCTCGGTCAACTCCACCAGGAAGGCCCGGCCGTCGGCCGGATCGGGCGTCCGCGTCACCAGGCCGAGCCCTTCGATGGCGCGCAGCTGACGGCTCATCGTGGCCTTTCCGACGCCCACGAAGGCCGCGAGGTCGGTGGCGCGCTGTGGACCGGCGTCCTCCAGCCGCATCAGCAGCCCGTAGGCGGCGGATTCGAGCTCGGGGTGGACCTCCCGGGCCAATTCCCCCGAGGCGGCGCGGGCCCTGCGGAGGAAAACCGCCAATTCGCGCTCCAGAGCGAGGAATGCGTGGTCCACACCAATGCCGCCCGCGGTGCCGCCCTCACCCCGCCCAGGGGACAGTCCCCCATTGTTGTGCACGTCAGAGCCCTCTCCGGGTTTTCACTTGGTGAAAGTTTCTATCATGCGCAGCAGTTACCGCAGCTCCACCAGTATTTCGCAGGATTAGACCAACGGCATCACACCTTCCCCCTTCCGTCCGCCTATCTACGCCCGTAGCGTCGATCCTGACATGGTCATTCCAATCGGACGTCCCTCTCCCCCACCGAGGCTTCGGAGGTAACGCCATGCCCGCGCACAGACCTGGTTCGACCCGAGGCGCCATCAGCGCGCTGATCGGTGTTCTCGCCGCTCTACTCGCCATGACCGTCGCACTGCCCGGCTCGGCGTTCGCCGCCCAGGGCGAGGGTGACAAGGCCATCCCCCACCCCGAGCAGGACTGGGCGGGTTCACAGATACTCAAGCACGAGGGCGGATCCACGACCGGTGAACAGCCGCTGGGGCTGCTCGCCACCGTCGAAGGCGTGGACGTCAGCAGCCACCAGGGCAATGTCAACTGGGCGACGCTGTGGAGCAGCGGTGTCCGGTTCGCCTATGTCAAGGCGACCGAGGGCACCAGCTACACCAATCCGAACTTCACCCAGCAGTACAACGGCTCGTACAACGTCGGCATGATCCGTGGCTCGTACCACTTCGCCCTGCCGAACAACTCGACCGGCGCCGCGCAGGCCAACTACTTCGTCGACCACGGCGGCGGCTGGTCCAAGGACGGCAAGACGCTGCCCGGCGCGCTCGACATGGAGTACAACCCATACGGCGCGACCTGCTACGGACTGAGCGCCAGTGCGATGGTCAACTGGATCAAGTCCTTCAGCAGCACCTACAAGTCGCGCACCGGTCGGGATCCGGTGATCTACACCTCCACCAGCTGGTGGAAGACCTGCACGGGCAACTCCGCCGCCTTCGGCGGCATCAACCCGCTGTGGATTCCGCGCTACGGCTCGTCCGTCGGTGAGCTTCCGGCCGGCTGGGGCTTCCACACCATCTGGCAGTACACCTCCACCGGTCCGACGGTCGGCGATCACAACAAGTTCAACGGCGCCATGGACCGGCTTCAGGCGCTCGCCAACGGTTGAGCCCCCCGAAGCCCCGGCCGAGCCGAGCGCCGGCCGAGCCCGCTGAGCTCCGGTTGGGCCCCGCGGCTCGTCACCCCCCACATTCGGCGGTGCCCTCCGGCGTACGGACAGGACTGTCTGTACGCCGGGGGCGTCGGCGGGTCAGTCGCGGGGGAACTCGTCGGTCTTGAGCGTCAGGTCGACGGCGGTGTTCGTCAGGTCGAGATCCTGGCCGAAGTGAATCGACAGCTCACTGAGGTAGTCGCCCTCCTTGGGCTCGGTGAACAGGTGGCATTTGCCGGTGTAGGGGTCCGCGATCAGGTAGACGGGAACCCCAGCCTCCGCGTAGGCCGCCTTCTTCGGGCCGTAGTCGTTCGCGGCCGTGCCCTTCGAGATCACCTCGGCGACGAACTCAACGTCCTGATAGCGCCACAAGCCCTTGGCATCCATAGCCGCACCCTTGGCGACCAGGGTCACATCGGTCGCGAAGCCGTTGAGATGGCCCGGGTAGTCGATACGGACATCCGACTTGATCCGCGTGCGCGGGAATTGCGCACGTAGCTGGTCGTAGATGTCGGCGATGATGTCCCAGTGGGTGTTCCTCTGCGGCGACATGAAGATGTGTCCCTCGACAATCTCGACCTTGAATCCCTCGGGGACGGGCATCTTCTCGAGCCACTCGAACATCGCGTCCAAGGTCCGCTCGTCGCTGCTGTCGGCCATCTCGATCCTGTCAGTGTCGATCCGGTCAATCTCCATGACGGTCACCGTGCCGCTCCTCCCCGCCGCACACCGAACGTATGCGACCGGTTAGTCCAACGATACGCACGGCCGAGAGGTCACGCGTGGCCCGGAACCCCGTTCGACACGGGGCCCCGGGCCACGGCGCCACCGACAGCGTCCGTCACGCCGCTGCCGGAACCTCGGGGGCGGCGGCCGTCGAGGCGGGTTCGAGGGCCAGCTCCAGGACCCTGCGGACGTCCGAGACCGGGTGGACGTCCAGCTTGTCCAGCACCTCCGCGGGGACGTCGTCCAGGTCGGGCTCATTGCGCTTGGGGATGATCACGGTGGTCACCCCGGCCCGGTGCGCCGCCAGCAGCTTCTGCTTGACGCCGCCGATGGGCAGCACCCGCCCGGTCAGGGACACCTCGCCCGTCATCGCCACGTCCGGGCGCACCTGGCGGCCGGAGAGCAGCGAGGCCAGGGCGGTGGTCATGGTGACACCCGCGCTCGGGCCGTCCTTGGGGACCGCGCCCGCCGGGACGTGGAGGTGGACACCGCGCTCCTTCAGGTCGCCGACCGGCAGCTCCAGCTCCGCGCCGTGGGAGCGCAGGAAGGAGAGCGCGATCCGGGCGGACTCCTTCATGACGTCGCCGAGCTGACCGGTGAGGTTCAGCCCCGCGCCGCCCGTCTCCGGGTCGGCCAGCGACGCCTCCACGAACAGCACGTCACCGCCCGCGCCCGTGACCGCGAGCCCGGTCGCCACGCCGGGGACGGCGGTGCGGCGCTCGGCCGGGTCCTGGGCGGACTCGGGGGTGTGGTGCGGCCGGCCGATCAGCGGGCGCAGCTCCGCCACGTCGACGGTGAAGGGGAGTTCGCGCTCGCCGAGCTCGTGCTGGGCCGCGACCTTGCGCAGCAGCCGGGCGATGGACCGCTCCAGGGTCCGTACGCCCGCCTCGCGGGTGTACTCGCCCGCCAGCTTGCGCAGCGCCTCGTCCGCCACGGTGACCTCGCCCGGCTCCAGACCGGCCCGCTCCAGCTGGCGGGGCAGCAGGTGGTCACGGGCGATGGTGACCTTCTCGTCCTCGGTGTAGCCGTCCAGGCGCACCAGCTCCATCCGGTCCAGGAGCGCCTCGGGGATGGCCTCCAGGACGTTGGCGGTGGCGAGGAAGACCACATCGCTCAGGTCGAGCTCGACCTCCAGGTAGTGGTCGCGGAAGGTGTGGTTCTGCGCCGGGTCCAGGACCTCGAGCAGGGCCGCGGCCGGGTCGCCGCGGAAGTCGGAGCCCACCTTGTCGATCTCGTCGAGGAGGACGACGGGGTTCATGGAGCCCGCCTCCTTGATGGCCCGGACGACCCGGCCGGGCAGCGCGCCCACGTAGGTGCGCCGGTGGCCGCGGATCTCCGCCTCGTCGCGGACGCCGCCGAGCGCGACCCGGACGAACTTCCGCCCCATCGCGCGGGCGACGCTCTCGCCCAGGCTGGTCTTGCCGACGCCGGGCGGGCCCACCAGGGCGAGCACCGCGCCGCCGCGGCGGCCGCCGACGATGCCGAGGCCCCGGTCGGCACGGCGCTTGCGCACCGCCAGGTACTCGGTGATCCGCTCCTTGACGTCCTCCAGGCCCGCGTGGTCGGCGTCGAGCACGGCCTTGGCGCCCTGGATGTCGTAGGCGTCCTCGGTGCGCTCGTTCCAGGGCAGCTCCAGGACGGTGTCCAGCCAGGTGCGGATCCAGCTGCCCTCGGGGCTCTGGTCGCTGGACCGCTCCAGCTTGTCGACCTCCTTCAGGGCCGCCTCGCGGACCTTCTCGGGCAGATCGGCCGCCTCCACCCGGGCGCGGTAGTCGTCGGGCTCGTCAGCCTCGGACCAGGTTCCGCCGTTCAGCTCCGCGAGCTCCTTACGGACCGCTTCGAGCTGGCGCCGCAGCAGGAACTCGCGCTGCTGCTTGTCGACGCCCTCCTGGACGTCCTTGGCGATCGACTCGGCCACGTCCTGCTCGGCGATGTGGTCGCTCAGCCAGGTGACGGCCAGCTTCAGCCGGGCCACCGGGTCGACGGTCTCCAGCAGTTCGACGCGCTGGGCCACGCTCAGGAACGGCGAGTAGCCGGAGTTGTCGGCGAGCTGTGAGACATCGTCGATCTGCTGCACCCGGTCCACGACCTGCCAGGCGCCGCGCTTGCGCAGCCAGCTGGTGGCCAGCGCCTTGTACTCCTTGATCAATTCGGTGACGGAGCCGGGAAGCGGATCGGGCACGATCTCCTCGACCGTGGTCCCCTCCACCCACAACGCCGCCCCGGGTCCGGTGGTCCCGGCCCCGATGCGGACACGGCGCACACCGCGGATCAGCGCGCCCGGGTCGCCATCGGAGAGCCGGCCCACCTGCTCGACGGTGCCGAGCGTGCCGATACCGGCGTAGGTGCCGTCGACGCGCGGCACCAGCAGCACCTTCGGCTTGCCTCCTCCGCTCCCGCTGGAGCGGGCGGCGGCCTGGGCGGCCTCCACCGCGGCGCGCACCTCGGTATCGGAAAGGTCCAGCGGCACCACCATGCCGGGCAGCACGACCTCGTCATCGAGAGGCAGCACAGGCAGGGTGAGCGGTGTGGACAGCGAAGCCATGATCTCCCCTTCGGCAGGCAAGTTGAGTCAGTAGGACTCAATAAGTCAATGCCCATTCAATGCGCGAAGGGGCCTCAGGTGTTCCCGGAGGCTCGTTCGCTGTGAGCGAAGCGGCGTCCGGCGCCGTCGCCGACGTTCGAGGAGGGCCGCCACCTGGCGTTTCGCCGGATGTACGGCCAGCAGACGACGCCGATCAGCAGGGCGAAGGCATGGCCCCACCCGGTGAGCGGATCGATGCCCACGACGCTCCCGGCGGCGAGCGCGAGGCCGATCCCGCCGAGCAGCGCCCACCGCCGCCGGGGCGGCAGCAGCCCGGCGAGCGCGGCGGCGCAGGCGATCAGCCCGTAGCTGACCCCGTAGTCGAGGCGCCGCAGCGAACTGGCCGGGAGATGCCCGACGGCCACGGAGGCGGCCACCGGGAGCTCGGTGAGCAGCGTCGCCAGCACATGGCCGAGCAGGAACACCCCTGCGGTGCGCACCGCGCCGACGCGCCGCTCCAGCGTGCCGAGCACCAAGGGGAAGGCGAGCAGATACGGGGAGGTGATCCCGCCCACCGCCCACAATGCGCTGACCAGCAGTGTCAGCAGCGGCCGCTGGGAGAGGTGGGCCACATCGGTGCTGGAGCCCACGAGCAGATCGCGCACCGTACCGGGGTCGCCGAGATGGGTGTAGAGCCCGGTGCCGAGCAGGACGAGCGTGTAGCCGAGGGTGAACGGCACGGCGATGAGCGTGTGCGAGAGCCGCCGCAGCCGCGCCGCCATGGCCGCCGTACGGCGCCCGCGCCCCGCCCCGGCGGCCGGCACCCGCGGTGTGCCGACCCCGATGGCCGCGGGCCCGGCGCAGCTCGCCACCAGCCGCCAACCGGCCGCGCGGGCGCACGGGACCGCGAGGGCGGCACCCCCGGCCTCGTCCGCGTCGCCCCCGTCCGCCGCCCGCGCGCCCGGGACGGCCGTCCCCCGTATCGATGTCGTCAACGTCCGCGCCCCTTCCTCACTCCCGCCTCCGCTCCCCCTGCCCTGCGCATTTCCGCCACGCTCGAACAACAACCCGGGTGCCGTGAGTCATCTCACCTCCCCCCGAGCTGTGATGTGGACGACGCCACGCCACGCCCGCCGGGCGACCGTGGAATCGGTTGGACCGGTGGGCGGGGCGGCGCGAGGATGGCGGCGTCAGAACCATCCGGGAGGACCCCACCCCTATGCAGCCGCAGCCGATGTACGACCTCCACCCCGCCGACGACGACCGGCCGGTGACCGTCGACCGCCGGGAGGGCCCGTACGGCGAGGTGGTGCTGCGGCGGCGCGGCGGAGGGCCGTCGGGCGAGGCCGTCTTCGAGATCATCGCCAATGGGTGCTTCCTCATGGACACCTCCGACGGCCGCTCCGAGCGGCTGCTCATCCGCACCGCCCTCGACGCGCTGCCCGCCGACCGCCCCTCCCCCGCACTGCTCATCGGCGGGCTGGGCGTGGGGTTTTCGCTGGTCGAGGCGGCGGCGGAGCCCCGGTGGGGGCGGATCGCGGTGGTCGAGCGGGAGGCGGCGGTGATCGACTGGCACCGCGACGGCCCCCTGGCGGCCGTATCCGCCGGGGCGCTGGCCGATCCGCGCACCGAGATCCTCCACACGGATCTGGTCGAGTGGCTGCGGACCGGCCCGGAGACCTATGACGCGCTGTGCCTGGACATCGACAACGGCCCCGACTGGACCGTCACCGAGGGCAACGACGGCCTCTACTCCCCCACGGGGCTCGCAGCCTGCGCGGCGCGCCTCGCACCGGGCGGGGTGCTGGCCGTCTGGTCGGCGCAGCCGTCGCCCGCGTTCGAGCGATCTCTCCGGAATGCCGGGTTCACGCGGGTGCGTACGGAAGAGGTCAGCGTTGCCCGGGGTGTTCCCGACGTCGTGCATCTCGCGGTTCGGGGCGCGTAGCAAAGCCGCGTACGCTGGCTTTACGCTTGCTTGCCTACCAAACGCGGCTGAGCGATGACCAGGCGCGAGCCGCGGGTTTCACCGGAAGACGCAGGGGCGGGCGTATGGAGCAGACTCACAACGGTCACAACGGGACCGCCACGACCACCCCTGGCGCACAGCGCCGGGTCCTCGTCGTCGAGGACGATCCGACCATAGTGGACGCCATCGCGGCCCGGCTGCGTGCCGAGGGGTTCCAGGTCCAGACGGCGGGAGACGGTCCGGCGGCGGTCGACACGGCCGAGGCGTGGCAGCCCGATCTGCTGGTTCTCGACGTGATGCTGCCCGGCTTCGACGGTCTCGAGGTCTGCCGCAGAGTACAGGCCCGGCGGCCGGTGCCCGTGCTGATGCTGACCGCGCGCGACGACGAGACCGACATGCTGGTGGGGCTCGGGGTCGGCGCCGACGACTACATGACCAAGCCGTTCTCCATGCGCGAGCTGGCCGCCCGGGTGCATGTGCTGCTCCGGCGGGTCGAGCGGGCGGCGCTGGCCGCGCACACCCCGCGCAGCGGGATCCTGCGCCTGGGCGAGCTGGAGATCGACCACGCCCAGCGGCGGGTGCGGGTGCGCGGCTCGGATGTGCACCTCACCCCGACCGAGTTCGATCTGCTGGTCTGTCTGGCGAACACCCCGCGCGCGGTGCTCTCCCGTGAGCAGCTGCTGGCCGAGGTGTGGGACTGGGCGGACGCCTCGGGCACCCGCACCGTGGACAGCCACATCAAGGCGCTGCGCCGGAAGATCGGCGCGGAACGGATCCGTACGGTGCACGGCGTCGGCTACGCCCTGGAGACCCCGGCGGCATGAAGAGGGCCCTCTGGGCACGCAGGGTCACCGAGCTCTGGGCGCGCCGGGCCCCCAAGCGCTGGGCACGCAAGGGCTGGGCACTCAAGGCCGCACGCCGGGCGCCCAGGGGCTGGGCCCGCCGGGCTCCCGGGGGCTGGGCGCGCCGGGCTCCCGGGGGCTGGGCGCGCAGGGTTCCCAAGGTCTGCCGGATGCCCGGGGACCCCAAGGGGCGCCGGGCGTGGTCCCGCGCCACCTGGGCCCGGATCTGGAAGGCGCTGCGCCCCTTCGACCCGTACCGCTCGGTCAAGGCGGCGCTGGGGGCGCTGGTCGTCGGCTCGGTGATCATCACCACGCTGCTGGTCTTCGCGGCGATGCACTCCGACACCGAGCTGCGCGTCATCACCATCTTCTCGATCATCGCCTCGCTGCTGATCACCCAGTTCGTGGCGAACGGGCTGACCGCCCCGCTGGACGAGATGACCGCCGTCACCCGGGCGATGGCGAACGGCGACTACACCCGGCGGGTGCGGGCGGCGCAGCGCCGGGACGAGTTCGGCGACCTGGCGTCCGCGTTCAACCGGATGGCGGCCGACCTGGAGGCGGTGGACACCCACCGCAAGGAGCTGGTGGCCAATGTCTCGCATGAGCTGCGCACCCCGATCGCGGCGCTGCGCGCGGTGCTGGAGAACGTGGTGGACGGGGTGTCGGACGCCGATCCGGAGACCATGCGGGTCGCACTGAAGCAGACCCAGCGCCTGGGCCGCCTGGTGGATCAGCTGCTCGACCTCTCCCGGCTCGACAACGGGGTGGTGCCGCTGCACACGCGGCGGTTCGAGGTCTGGCCGTATCTGGCCGGGATCCTCAAGGAGGCCGGCATGGCCAAGGGCGCGGAGTCCCATTCGGGCGCGCACACCCGTAAGGACGTCCATCTCAACCTGGACGTCTCCCCGCCCGAGCTGACCGCCCACGCCGACGCCGAGCGGCTGCACCAGGTGATGGCGAACCTGATCGACAACGCGGTGAAGCACAGCCCGGCGCACGGCCGGGTGACCGTGCGCGCCCGGCGCGGCGAGGGCCCGGAGAGCCTGGAGCTGGAGGTGCTGGACGAGGGCCCCGGCATCCCGGAGGCGGAGCGGCACCGCGTCTTCGAGCGGTTCAACCGGGGCGGGCTCTCCCCGGACGGCTCGGCGGACGGCCGGCGGCGGCCGGGCCCGGCCAGCGACGGCGGCACCGGTCTGGGGCTGGCGATCGCGCGCTGGGCGGTGGATCTGCACGGCGGGCGGATAGGGGTGGCGGAGTCGCCGCGCGGCTGCCGGATCAAGGTCAGCATCCCCGGACCGGCACCGGAACCCGAACCGGGCACCCCCTGAGATCAAAGCTGAAGTAAAATCGAACCTGTCGCGCACATACGAGCGGCAGGGGTGCACGTCTGCGCTGCCCCGCGCCCGAGGAAACACACGAAACCCCGTGTGTTTCCCGGTCGGACATGCACTGAAACCCGCCAATCAATGTGACTTGCACGACGATGACCAGTGCGACCTGCACGTAAGGGTCCAGAAGGCGTAGCCTTTATTCCCGCTGTCCACCACCTTAGGAAGCGGAAGAGGGCGGTTGCCGCCGTGTCGCCACAGTCCCCCAACACCTCGAGCGTCTCGACCGAAGAACAGGACGGGCAGGGAAGTAACCCTGCCGCCGCCTTCGGCCCCAATGAGTGGCTCGTCGACGAGATCTACCAGCAGTACCTCCAGGACCCGAACTCGGTCGACCGAGCCTGGTGGGACTTCTTCGCCGACTACAAGCCGGGTCAGGACACCGGCTCCGCGGTGGCCGCGCCACCACAGGCAGTAGCCGCGAGCGCCGCCCCGGCGGCCCCGGCCAAGCCCGCCGCGGCCCAGCCGGCGGAGGCAAAGCCCGCCGTCCCGGCCGCCAAGCCCGCGGCCGCGGCTCCGGCTGCCCCGAAGCCCGCGGCGGCGCAGCCCGCGGCCCCCGCCGCGAAGGCCGCCCCGGCCGCCCCCGCGGCTCCGGCCAAGCCCGCCCCGGTCAAGCCGACCCCGGCCGAGCCGACGGTCTCCAAGAAGGAGCCCGCCGCGCCCTCCGCCGGGCCCGAGTTCGTCACGCTGCGCGGTCCCTCCGCCGCCGTGGCGAAGAACATGAACGCGTCGCTGGAGCTGCCGACGGCCACCTCGGTGCGCGCCGTCCCGGTCAAGCTGCTGTTCGACAACCGCATCGTCATCAACAACCACCTCAAGCGCGCCCGCGGCGGCAAGGTGTCCTTCACGCACCTGATCGGCTACGCCATGGTGCAGGCGCTGAAGGCGATGCCCTCGATGAACCACTCGTTCGCCGAGAAGGACGGCAAGCCGACCCTGGTCAAGCCCGAGCACATCAACCTCGGCCTCGCCATCGACCTGGTCAAGCCCAACGGCGACCGTCAGCTCGTGGTGGCCGCGATCAAGAAGGCCGAGACCCTCAACTTCTTCGAGTTCTGGCAGGCGTACGAGGACATCGTCCGCCGCGCCCGCGCCGGCAAGCTCACGATGGATGACTTCACCGGCGTCACGGCCTCCCTGACCAACCCCGGCGGCATCGGCACCGTCCACTCGGTGCCGCGGCTGATGCCCGGCCAGGGCCTGATCGTCGGCGTCGGCGCCATGGAGTACCCGGCCGAGTTCCAGGGCACCTCCCAGGACACCCTGAACAAGCTGGGCATCTCCAAGGTCATGACGCTGACCAGCACCTATGACCACCGGGTGATCCAGGGCGCCGCCTCCGGCGAGTTCCTGCGGATCATGAGCCAGCTGCTGCTCGGCGAGAACGACTTCTTCGACGAGATCTTCAAGGCGCTGCGCATCCCGTACGAGCCGGTCCGCTGGCTCAAGGACATCGACGTCAGCCACGACGACGATGTCACCAAGGCGGCGCGGGTCTTCGACCTGATCCACTCCTACCGGGTCCGCGGCCACGTCATGGCCGACACCGACCCGCTGGAGTACCGCCAGCGCAAGCACCCCGACCTGGACATCATCGAGCACGGGCTCACCCTGTGGGACCTGGAGCGCGAGTTCGCGGTCGGCGGCTTCGCGGGCAAGACCATGATGAAGCTGCGCGACATCCTGGGCGTGCTGCGCGACTCGTACTGCCGCACCACCGGCATCGAGTTCATGCACATCCAGGACCCCAAGCAGCGCAAGTGGATCCAGGACCGCGTCGAGCGCAGCCATGACAAGCCGGAGCGCGAGGAGCAGCTGCGCATCCTGCGCCGGCTGAACGCGGCCGAGGCGTTCGAGACCTTCCTCCAGACCAAGTACGTCGGCCAGAAGCGGTTCTCCCTGGAGGGCGGCGAGTCCGTCATTCCGCTGCTGGACGCGGTGCTGGACGCGGCCGCCGAGTCGCGCCTGGACGAGGTCGTCGTCGGCATGGCCCACCGCGGCCGGCTCAACGTCCTCGCCAACATCGTCGGCAAGTCGTACGCGCAGATCTTCCGCGAGTTCGAGGGCAACCTCGACCCGAAGTCCATGCACGGCTCCGGCGACGTCAAGTACCACCTGGGCGCCGACGGCACCTTCACCGGTCTGGACGGTGAGCAGATCAAGGTCTCGCTGACCGCGAACCCCTCCCACCTGGAGGCCGTGGACCCGGTCCTGGAGGGCGTCGTCCGCGCCAAGCAGGACATCATCGGCAAGGCCGGCACCGACTTCACGGTGCTGCCCGTCGCCCTCCACGGCGACGCGGCCTTCGCGGGCCAGGGCGTGGTCGCCGAGACGCTGAACATGTCGCAGCTGCGCGGCTACCGCACCGGCGGCACCGTGCACATCGTGATCAACAACCAGGTCGGCTTCACCGCCGCCCCGGCCGCGTCCCGCTCCTCGATGTACGCCACGGATGTCGCGCGCATGATCGAGGCACCGATCTTCCACGTCAACGGCGACGACCCGGAGGCCGTCGTGCGCGTGGCGCGGCTCGCCTTCGAGTTCCGCCAGGCGTTCAACAAGGACGTGGTCATCGACCTGATCTGCTACCGCCGCCGCGGCCACAACGAGACCGACAACCCCGGTTTCACCCAACCGCTGATGTACGACCTGATCGACAAGAAGCGCTCGGTGCGCAAGCTCTACACCGAGTCGCTGATCGGGCGCGGCGACATCACGCTGGAAGAGGCCGAGCAGGCGCTCCAGGACTTCCAGGGCCAGCTGGAGAAGGTCTTCACCGAGGTCCGCGACGCGGTCTCGGCCCCGGCCCCGGCCCATGTCCCCGAGCCGCAGCCGGAGTTCCCGGTCACCGTCCAGACGGCCGTCTCCCAGGAGGTCGTCAAGCGGATCGCCGAGTCCCAGGTCAACATCCCCGACCGGATCACCGTCCACCCGCGGCTGTACCCGCAGCTCCAGCGGCGCGCGGCGATGATCGAGGACGACTCGATCGACTGGGGCATGGGCGAGACCCTCGCCATCGGCTCGCTGCTGATGGAGGGCACCCCGGTCCGGCTCGTCGGCCAGGACTCCCGCCGCGGCACCTTCGGCCAGCGCCACGCGGTGCTGGTGGACCGCGAGACCGGTGACGACTACACCCCGCTGCTGTACCTCACCGAGGACCAGGCGCGGTACAACGTCTACGACTCGCTGCTGAGCGAGTACGCGGCGATGGGCTTCGAGTACGGCTACTCGCTGGCCCGCCCGGACGCGCTGGTCATGTGGGAGGCGCAGTTCGGTGACTTCGTCAACGGCGCGCAGACCATCGTCGACGAGTTCATCTCCTCGGCCGAGCAGAAGTGGGGCCAGACCTCCGGGGTCACCCTGCTGCTGCCGCACGGCTACGAGGGCCAGGGCCCGGACCACTCCTCGGCCCGTATCGAGCGCTTCCTCCAGCTGTGCGCGCAGAACAACATGACGGTCGCCGCGCCCACGCTGCCGTCGAACTACTTCCACCTGCTGCGCTGGCAGGTCCACAACCCGCACCACAAGCCGCTGGTCGTCTTCACCCCGAAGTCGATGCTGCGTCTGAAGGCCGCGGCGTCGAGCACCGAGGAGTTCCTGAGCGGCTCGTTCCGCCCGGTGATCGGCGACGAGACGGCCGACCCGGCCGCGGTGCGCAAGGTGGTCTTCTGCTCCGGCAAGGTCTACTACGACCTGGCCGCGGAGCGGGACAAGCGCGGTGCGCACGACACGGCGATCATCCGCCTGGAGCGGCTGTACCCGCTGCCGGGCGCGGAGCTCCAGGCCGAGATCGCCAAGTACTCGGGCGTCCAGAAGTTCGTCTGGGCGCAGGAGGAGCCGGCCAACCAGGGTGCCTGGCCGTTCGTCGCCCTCAACCTGATCGACCACCTGGAGCTGTCGGTCGGCGCGGACGTCCCCGCCGCCGAGCGGCTGGCCCGGGTCTCCCGCCCGCACTCGTCCTCGCCCGCGGTGGGGTCGAACAAGCGGCACCAGTCGGAGCAGGGGGCGCTGGTGAGCGAGGTCTTCGAGATCTGATTCGCCCCGTCCGTCCCGGAAGGCCAGGTCCCCCCAGGGGCCTGGCCTTCCGGCCGTCAGGCCACGTCAGACCGGCAGCGGCTCGAAGTCCCGGACGGGGCGGGTGCGGTCGCGGGCCGCCACGGTCTCGGGGTGGTCCGGACCCAGGACGGCGGCCAGACCGCCGAGGGCCACCTCCTCGATCACGTCCGCCTCGTCGCGCCCGCCACGGATCATCCGCAGGTCCGCGGCCAGACCGATATGGGCCTCCAGGGTCAGCGGATGCCGCTCGCCCAGCGCCTCGGCGGCGTGCAGTCCGGTTTCGCGGCTCAGCGCGCAGGCGTCCTGGTGCCGCCCCGTCGCGTGGTACGTGGCGGCGGTGTTGAGCGCGATCCCCAGCGTCCAGGGGTGGTGCTCGCCGACGGCGGCGGCCATGTCCATGAGCGCGGTGTCCAGAAGCCGTACCGCGAAGTCCGTACGCAGCGTGAGCGCGTGGTTCGCGCGGGCCCCGATGGTGTAGGGATGCCGCTCCCCCAGGGCGGCCCGGTAACGGTTCACGGTCTCCAGGGCGGCCTCCCCGGCCCGGGTCAGGTGGCCCTCGCGCCGGAGGGCGCGGGTGACCCCGGTCGCGATCATGAGCGTCGTGGGTGCGCCCTCGCCCAGCAGGTCCGCCGCGCGTCGCAACAGGCCGTGGATGTCGTCGACGTCGCCGTGTCCGTCGCACAGCCACAAGTGGTATTCGGCGGCCAGGCTCAGCGGATGCCCGGCGCCCAGCACCTCGCGCTGTCGCTCGGCACTGGGCCCCTGGAGCGCCAGCGCCTCCTGGTGACGGCCGGAGAGCCGCAGGTCGTACGCGTGCTCCGTCTCGCAGGCCAGCGTCACCAGCGCCGTCGGGCCCAGCTCCGCCCGCGCGCTGTCCAGCACCTGCCGGGACAGCTCCGCAGCCTCGGTGTAGGAGCCGAGCATGCGCAGTGAGCGGGACAGGCCGCGCTGGGCGTTCCGCGCCTCCGCACCGTCCTCCGGGCAGCTCGCGGCGCACAGGTCACGCTGTCGGCAGGCCAGCTGGTGCGCCTCGGCGTAGCGGGCCAGGCCCCGGAGGTCCGCGGCCAGCCTGGCCATGGCGAGGCGTTGGCCCGGTGCGTCGGTCTCGGTCAGGCTCTCCAGCACCGACCGGTCCAGCGCCTCCGCTGCGGCGTAGTCCCCGGTCTCGCGCAGCAGCGCGGCACGACGGGTGGCCAGCTCCGGGTGGCTGCCCGTCGCCCGATCCACGATGTGCATGCCCGTCGCGTAGTCGCCGCTCAGCGTCAGATAGGTGAGGAATCCGACGACCAGCTTGCGCGACACGGGATCCGGTGAGTCCAGCGCGCCCGAGGGCTCCAGGTTCGGCACGAGCCGGGCGTAGCGCGGCCAGGCGGCGGGGTCGTCCGGGGTGCCGGGGTCCGCTTCCCGCAGCGCCAGGCGGACGACCCGGGCGTACGACTCGCGCTCGTCGCCGGCGATCGACGCCCGTACGGCCTGCTGGAGGGCGCGGGGCAGGCACAGCGCACCGGATTCCAGACGCGCCACCGAATACTGCGCGAGCGCGCCGACCGTCGCATGCCACCGCAGGTCGTCGTCGAGCAACTCGGCCAGCGGGAGGGACAGCTCGCGCAGCGGCACGGCCCGCAGCAGGTCCAGCGGGACGGGCCCGGGCGCGAAGTGGGCGCACAGCCGGAGCAGGTCGATGGCGGCCGGCACGGTCTCCCTGAGCTGGTTGAGCTGGATGCTCAGCGCCACCGGGTACGACAGCGGATACGCGGCCGCCAGCTTGAGGCCCAGGTCCTCGGTCCTGCCCGCGCGCAGCGCCTCGACGTAGTCGCCGACCGGCACGATCGACTCGCCGAGCCAGCCGGCCGTCTGATCGAGTAACAGCGGATGGTCCTCCACCGCCTCCGCGAGCAGCGCCGCCGCGTCGCCGTCGAGGCCGGGCGCGCGGCGCCGGACGAGGGCGACGCTCTCCTCGCGGCGCAGCGGCGGCACATCCAGCAGTTCGGCGTAATGGGTGCCCCACGCCCGGTTCCGCGAGGTGATCAGCACATGACCGGGCCCGGACGGCAGCAGGTCCGCGACCGCGTCGGGGTCGTCCGCCCCGTCCAGGACGATCAGCCAGCGGGCGTACGGCCGCCCGCGGCGCAGGGCGTCGTGCACCGCCCGGACGCGCTCTCCGGACCCGCCGCCGCTCAGGCCCAGGGCGGGGGCAAGTTCGGCGAGGCGCTCGCGCACGGCGGTGCGGCCGTCCGCGCGGGCCCACCACACGACGTCGTACTCGGGCCCGAACCGGTGCGCGTACTCGGCCGCGAGCTGTGTCTTGCCGATACCGGGCGGGCCGAGCAGGGCGCATACGGCGGTGTCGGCCGGTGCGGCGGTCAGCCGCGTCCGCAGCGCGGCCAGCGGCTCCGCGCGCCCGGTGAGATGGGGGTTGCGCCGCGGCACACCGTCCCAGACGGCGGGCAGCGCGGACGGGAAGCGCGGCCCCGGCCGCGCGGGCCCGTCGAATCGGGTCAGCAGCCGGCTCCTGGCCTCGGCCTCGCTCACGCCCCGCAGCTCCAGCGCCTCGACCTCGCCGACGAAGGGCAGCGGGACGTCGTCGACCAGGGCGGCCAGCACACCCTCGCGGCGCAGCTCGCGCATCGCCGCGTCCCAGTCGATGCCCGCGTGCCGCCCCGCGGCGCGGAAGTGCTCGCTGACGACCAGGACGTGCGGGCCGTTGTCGGGGTGGAGGTCGCGTACGGACGCGGGGGAGGAGGGTTCCCAGAGCCACAGCGCGACCCGCGGCCCCCACGTCTCCAGGGTCCGGCCCAGCCACTCCGCCCAGGAGCGGTCCGCCGCCACATAGCTGATGTCGACGGGAACCGGGCCGTCCGGCGCCCGCTCCTCGAACGGCGTGGCGCGGCGCTCGCGCGTTCCCCCGGCGACGGGGCGCGGCCCGTCCGGGTCGTCATGGCGCCAGAGGTGGGCACCGGTGCCCTGGGCGCGCAGTTCGGCGAGTTCCGAGGCCAGCCGCAGGGCCCGCTCCTCGGCGGCCATGGCCTGCTCCTGGGCGGACCGCAGCCGGTCGGCCACGGCCTCGTCGGCGGCGCTCTCCGCGTTCTCGCCCGCCGTCTCCTCCTCCGTCTGGAGCTGGTGTTCCAGCGCCTCGCACCGCCGCTCGGCCTCCAGCGCCTGCCGCTTGGCCTCCGTCAACGCGCCCTGGAGCCGGACGACTTCCGCGCGCAGCCGGTCCCGTTCGGCCGTCAAGTCCTCGCGCTCCTGGCGCAGCCCCGCCATCTCCGCGCTCGGGGCCGCGGGGTCCGCCGCGGTGATCGCGGTGCGCCGCTGCTCGACCTCCATGTCGGCGATGCGCTGTTTCCGTACCAGCAACGCCTCCAGGAGCGCCTCGGCGCGCACCTCGGCGTGCTGGCGCAGACGGTCCGCGTCGGCGAGCTGGTCGCGCAGGTTCTGGAGCTCCCAGCCGACCTTGTTGGTGGCCCGCAACGCCTTGCGTTGCTGGGCGTGCACATGGGCCACGACCTCGGCGGAGGACGGCCGTCCGGTGGCCTTGGCTGCGTGGGTGAAGAGCTGGTCCACGAACTCGGCCGGGGGCACCACGGTCCCGTTGAGATAGCGCGAGACGGTCCCGGCGTCGTAGTGCAGCCGTACGGCGAGGACCCGCAGCGACACCCCGACCGCCCCGAACAGCTCCCGCAGGCTCTCGGCCAGCGCCCGGCAGTCCGGTCCCACCTGTTCGGGGATCGGCTTCAGATCCCCGATCCGCCGCGCCGCGCCCCGCTCCGGCACCAGCTCCCCGCCGACGGGTCCGTCCTCCATGGGTGGTCGCCCCTCCCCCGTTGCGGCCGCACTGCAACGCGTGCGGGCTGCCGCAACACCCCAGAGCCCGCACATCGTGAAACGTACCCCGGCGCCTTCGCCGGTTTCACGAAAGCAGGTCAAAGATGCCGAACCGCCGCCGCTCCGCCGTCCTCACGCTCTCCGCCGCCGCGGTCACCGGCGCCGTCCGAGCGCTGGTGTCCTGGCTGCTCAGCCGCACGACGGAATGACCGCGGTCCGCTCCGCCGCCTCCCCCGCGCGCGGCAGCGCGGCGGAGGCGACGGCGAGCCGCTCGGCGAGTTCGTCGCGCACCCGGGCGAGGGCGGCGATCCGCTCGTCCAGCACGCTCAGGCGGCGGCGCCCGACGTTCAGCCCGGCCTCGGAGGGCGGGCTGTTCGGCAGATCGCCGTCCAGGCAGGCGCGGAAGTGCTCGACGTCCTCCAGCGTGAGCCCGGCGTCCAGCAGATAGCGGATGTTGGCCACGCGCCGGATCGCCCGCTCGTCGTACATCCGGTAGCCGTTGACCGCGCGGGCCGAGCTCAGCAGCCCGCGCTCCTCGTAGAACCGCAGGGCCCTGGTGGTGGCACCGGTGGCCTTCGCCAACTCCCCTATCCGCATACGGCGACACTACCCATGGATCGACGGAAGCTCGGCGCACTCGCGGTGGAGCGCACTTCCGGTGGAGCGCACTTCCGGCGGAGCGCTCAGCCGACCAGCGCCCCGCCGTCCACGGGCAGCACGACACCGGTGGTGTAGCCCGCCTCGGCCCTGGCGAGCTGGGCGATCCAGAAGGCGACCTCCTCCGCCCGGCCGACCCGCCGCAGCGGCACATGCTCGATCAGCGTCGTCCGCAGGGCCTCGATCTGCTCGGCGTCGAGCCCCTGGTGCTGTCCGATCGGGGTGGCGATGGGGCCGGGGGCCACCCCGACCACGCGCACCCCGCTCGGGGCGAACCACACCGCCCAGCTCCGAGTCAGCGTGTCCAGCGCGGCCTTCAGCGCCGCGTACAGCTCTCCGCCGGTGAACGGCCAGCCGCGCTGGCCGATCGCCGTACTGACGTTGATCACGACCCCGGCGGTCTCGCTCAGATGCGGAAGGGCGGCCTGGGTGAGGTGGACCGGGGCGAGCAGGTTGACGGCGAGCATCTCCTCCGCGGCCTCCCGCTCGGCGTCCCCGAGCGGCGTCTGCCGGACCACGGCGGCGTTGTTGACCAGCACATCGATCCGGCCGAACGCCTCCCGCGCGGTGTTCACGATCAGCTCGGCGGCGCCGGGGGCCGAGACGTCGGTCGCGAGCTGCTGGATGCCCGGTGCCTCGGCGGCCGTCTCGGCGAGCCTGTCCGCCGTACGGCCCACCACCAGCACCTGGGCGCCCTGCTCGGCGAAGGTCCGCGCGGTGGCCCGCCCGATCCCCGTGCCCCCACCGGTGACGATCACCGCTTTGCCATGGAAGTGTGCGGCTGTCATGTCTGTCATGCCGATGAACCGTAAACATTGACGCATGCGTCAACGTCAACCCCGGCGGCCCTCAGGTCGCTCACCGGGTCGTACGGCCGCATATCCTGGGCTGGCACATCCACACCACCCCCTCCGGAGCGACCCTTGTACTTCACCGATCGCGGTATCGAGGAACTGGAGCAGCGGCGCGGCGACGAGGAGTTCACCTTCGAGTGGCTCGCCCAGCAACTGCGGACGTTCGTCGACCTGAACCCGGACTTCGAGGTCCCGGTGGAGCGGCTGGCGACCTGGCTGGCCCGGCTCGACGAGGAAGACGACGACATCTGACGGCTGAGGGCGTCCCCGGCCGAGGGCGCGAGTCCCGGGGCGGGGACGTCCGGGCGCCGCGGCCCCGGTGGCCGCCCCTCAGGCCACCACCGGACCGCGCCCCGGCGCCCCCGCCTCGTGGTCCAGCCGGGGGTCGGACACCAGCACCGCCTGCTGGAGCCGCTGGAGCTTCGCCGAGGGCTCGAGACCCAGCTCCTCCGTCATCGCCGTCCGCAGCCGCTGATAGACCGTCAGGGCACGGGTGCGCTGGCCGGAGCGGTGGAGGGCGAGCATGTACTGCCCGTGCAGGCCCTCGTGGAAGCGGTGCTCCACGACCAGCGAGGCGAGGTCGCTGAGCACCTCCAGATGGCTGCCGAGCCGCAGCCGGGTCTCGATACCGCGCTCGGTGACCGTGAGCCGCGACTGCTCGAGCCGGGCGACCTCCGCCTGGAGCGGCCGGCCGTGCGGGGTGACGTCGACCAGGGCCGGGCCCTGCCAGAGGGCCAGCGCCCGCCGGAAGGAGGTGTCGGCCGTCCGCTCGTCGCCGACCTCCAGCGCGCATTCGCCCTCGGCGACGAGGTCGCGGTACTCGTGGACGTCGAGCTCACCGGGCTCCACCACCATGGCGTAGCCCCCGGGCCGGGTCTGGAGCACATCCCGGGTGACGGTGGCCGAGGGGATCCCCAGCATCTCGGCGAGCAGCTTGCGCAGATGCAGGATGTACGTCTGGAGCGTGGTCAGCCCGGTGCGCGGCGGCTGATCGCCCCAGAGCTCGGCCATCAGCGACTGCACCGGCACCATCCGGCCGGCGTTGAGCAGCAGCAGCGACAGGACCTTGCGCGGCTTCATCGCGCTGGGCACCCCGGAGCGGGCGCCGAGGCCGAGTGTCAGCGGTCCGAGCACGCTCACCCGCATGGGTGGCACCTCTCTTCGGGCTTCATGGGCGGTACGCGCGGACGAGCAGGTCGGCGGCGCTCTCGTAGATGGCGGCGGCCTCGTCGTCGGCGAGCGGGCGGGTACCGTACATCGACTGGTAGAGGCCCTGCTGGACGACCAGGGCCACGAACTGGTGGGCGGCGGCGGCCGGATCCGGCACGCTCAGCTCGCCGCGGCTGCTGCGCCGGCCGAGCATCTCGGCGAGATACTTCACCAGCTGCTGGGGCTCGCCCTCCGCGCACGCGGGGCGCAGCGACGGGTGGCGGGCGACCTCGGCGATGACCAGGCGGCGCAGTGCGGAGGCCCGTTCGTCGAGGAGCACGGCGAGCACCCGGTGGCCGAAGGCGATCAGCGCGGCGCGGGCGTCGCCGCCGTCGTACGCCTCGGCGTTCGCGGCGCCGTCCGGGCCGAGGACGTACGGGGAACCGGCGGCGAAACCGGCCGCCACCCGCTCCCGCTCCTCCTCGACGGCGGCGATGAACAACCGTTCCTTGTCGCCGAAGTGGTTGTAGACGGTCTGCTTGGACACACGGGCCTCGTCCGCGATGACATCCACACTGGCCCGGTTGTATCCCTCGCGCAGGAAGACGGCCACGGCCGCCTCCAAGATCGCCTGCCGCTTGGCGGGTTGGGGGCCCGCGGGTCGTCCCGCGGCGCTGCGCCGGGGACCGCTGTCCGTCCGCAACGGCCCAACCTCCTCGCTCCGAGCCGGTCTTGCCCTCGATGGACTTGTGAGTCTAGCCTTCGTTTACCGCAGTGGACTAGCCCGTCCAGTCCATTTAATTCATCAGCGGATCATGCCTGTTTCACCGTTTTCACCCTTTTCGTCGTTTTCATCGTTTTCATCGGTCCATCACCGCTTCACAAGGAGAGCTCGATGAGCGCACCGGAGAACAGCGGGGCCCTGAGCCCTCTCACCCTGGCGCCGGAGGCGCAGCGGCAGCTGTTCCTGGAGGCCCGGACGGCCAACACCTTCACCGACGAGCCGGTCACGGAGGAACAGGTCCGCGCGATCCACGAGTTGGTCAAGTACGCGCCCACCTCGATGAACCAGCAGCCGCTGCGGGCGGTCCTGGTGCGCTCGGCGGAGGCGCGCGCCCGGCTGGTGGCGCATATGACGGGGCGGAACCAGGAGAAGACCGCCAAGGCGCCGCTGGTGGCGGTGCTCGCCGCGGACCTGGACTTCCATGAGGAGCTGCCGCGGCTGGTGCCGTTCATGGAGAACCCGCAGGCGTTCTTCGCCGACCCCGACGTCCGGGAGGGGTCGGCGCGATTCAACACGGCGCTCCAGGTGGGCTACTTCATCCTGGGCGTGCGCGCCGCGGGGCTCGCCGCCGGGCCCATGATCGGCTTCGACCACGCGGCAGTCTCCAAGGAGTTCTTCGAGGACGGTCGGCACACGGCGGTCTGTGTGGTCAACATCGGCAAGCCGGGCCCCGACGCCTGGATGGGGCGGCTGCCGCGCCTGGAGTACGACGAGGTCTTCCGTACGGTCTGAAAACCGGTCCGAGAACCCGTCCGAGAACCGGCCTGAGACCTCGGCCCGCGAAACGGTATCCGCCCGCTTCCCCGCGCCCGAAAGCGCGGGGAAACGGGCGGGCCGGTACGGAGGCCCTCGCCCAGCTCTTGATCAGCTCTCGATCAGCTCTCGATCAGCTCATGGAACGCCACGGTGTCGAAGATGTCCTCCATCCTCGCCGCCTTGCCGTCGCGCATCGTCCACGAGTGGACGAAGTCCAGGGTCACGGTCGTCCCGCGGCGCGAAGTCACCTCACGGGTGCCGAACACCACGATCCGGTCGCCCTGTTCGATGAACTCCTTCGGCTCGAGCCGCATCCCGCCCAGCACGGTGGGCACATGGGCCAGGAACTCCTTGATCCCCGCATGGCCCAGCTTGGTGCCGCCGAGCCCGTACTTGGCCATCCCCTCCGGATGCACCCACTCCACACCGGGGTGCATACCGGACAGGATCCCCTCGATGTCGCGGTCGCGGAAACCGGCGTAGGAGGCGCGGATGGCCTCGATGTTCGGTGATGCCATGGTGTTCGCCACTCCTCGGACGGCGGTGTGCCGCGGCTAGGACGGAAGGTGCTCGGGGTGGAGCGCCTGGAGCGTGCGCCGTACGCCCTCGCGCCACGGCACCCGGCAGGGGCCGGTGATCTCGCGCCGCCTCGTGGGGTCGAAGTGATAGGTCTCGCGGGTCACCTCGCTGGGCACGAGCCGGGCCCGTACCCCGGTGAGCTCCTCCAGATGGCGCACGCAGTCGGTCATCCCGACCGCCTCGTCCCCGCCCCAGTTGACCAGCGTGGCCGGAGTCGAGGCGGCCTGCCACAGATGGGGGACATGGGCGATCAGATCGTCGGTGTGGAGGAGCGAGCACCAGTTCTGGCCCTCCATGGGCACCGGTATCGGCTCGCCCGCGAGCATCCGCTTGAAGTAGAGCATCGGCACCCCGCCGTAACCGCCGGGGCCGTAGGCGATGTTGAGCCGGGCGATGGTCGTCGGCAGATCCAGCACCTGGGCGAACGCCCGTACCGCGCCCTCCGCGGCGATCTTGCCCACCGGGTAGGCGGGCAGCCAGTCGGCCACTCCGTCGACGGGGTCGTCCTCGGAGTACGCGTGGTCGAGGGTCTGCCGCTTGTAGAGCGCCCCGGTGGAGACGAAGAGGAACGCCTCGGCGCTCCGGCAGTGGGTCATCAGACGGCCGGTGGCCACCGAGTTGACCTCGATGGCCGCGTTGACGTCGCCGTCCTCGCCGCGGCGCACCGCCGAGTGGAAGACATGGGTGAAGTCGTCCGGCAGCCCCTCGTACGCCGCCGGGCCCTGGTCGTTCATGTCCCAGTGGAATGTGGTGATCCCCTGGTCGGTCAGCTCCTTCTCGACACCGGGGGTGCCGAACCGGCCCAGGCACCACACCTCGTTGCGCCCGGCGAGCGCCTCGGCCACCGGCCGGGCCACCTGCCCGGTGGCCCCGGTGACCAGGATCTTCTTGCCTTCCACCCTGCTCTTCTCCCTTTGCCTGGCCATCATGGGTCCTTGTGCCCGGCCCGCGCGGGGCCTGTGTACCTGGCCCTCGCGAGCCTGTGTCCGGCCCCGCTCGGGCCTGCGCTCCAGCCCTGCCGGGCCTGTGTCCGGCCCTCCGGGCGGCCTATGCCCGGCCCGTTGTCCGGGCGCGGTCGGCGTCGCCCAGCGCACGGTCGAGTTCCCTGCGCAGCACCGCCTGGAAGGCCGCGACATGGCGCGGGCCCATCAGGGTGTAGTGCTCACCGGGGACGTCCAGATACCGGTTGGGCTCGGTGGTGAACTCGTCCCACCTGCGCAACTCGTTCGCCAGCCAGTCCTCCTTGGTGCCGCGCAGCGGGATCGCGTAGAAGACCGTCATGGAACGGGTGGTGCCGCTGGGGTGGTAGTCGCGGCCCAGCGCGGTCAGGCCGTGGGCCAGCTCCGCCCAGGCGGTGAACTTGCCGAGGTCCAGGTCGAGTTCGTCCAGCCGGCCCCGCGGGGCGATCCGCAGCAGATGCGCGAGCTGCTCCTCGCGGGGCAGCGGGCGCAGCTCGGCGGGGAGGTCGAGCGACTGCTTCTTGTTGATCAGGTCGAGGAAGAAGGCGAGGTTGGTCGCGGTCTCGATGAAGTCGAGCTCGTCCATGCGGTACTTGATGTGCGGCGGGAGGTTGAAGCTGCCCGCGAAGTCGACCCGCTCGCCCTGGGCCTCGAGCGCCTTGGCGATCTCGAAGGCCACGGCGCCGCCGTAGGAGTATCCGGCGATGGCGTAGGGGCCGTGCGGCTGGCGGGCGCGGATGGCCTCCACATAGCACTCCACCATCTCCTCGAAGCTGGTGAAGGGCTTCTCGCCCTCGTTGAAGCCACGGGCGCGCAGTGCGTAGAACGGCCGGTCGCCGACGAAGTACTTGGCGAGGTTGACGAAGACCAGGACCTCGCCGACGCCGGGGTGGACACAGAACAGCGGGGTCTTCTCACCGCCGGTCTGGAGCGGTACGACCGGGTCGTACTCGGCGGCGTGGTGTGTGCCGCCGCCCGCGATCCGGGCGGCGAGCCGCCGTACCGACGGCGCCGTGAGCACCGTGATGACCGGCAGGTCCGCGACCCCGAGGAGCCGGTGGACCTGGCGCCGCAGCCGCAGGATGTCGAGCGAGGTGCCGCCGAGGTCGAAGAAGCCGGCGGTGGCGCTGATCCGCTCGGGGACGGTGTCGAACATCTCGGCGTAGATCTCCGCCAGGACCCGCTCGGTCTCGCCCTCGGGCGGGGTGTGGCGGCCGAGGCGGCGGGTGGTCAGCTCCGCGACCCGCTCGATGACATCGTCGTAGCCGCCGGACTCCAGGCGCTGGCGCATCCTGCGGCGCAGCGTCTTGCCGAGGCTGGTCTTGGGGAAGGCGTCCCTGGGCAGCGGCAGGATGAGGAAGGGTCTGAAGCCCCAGTGGATCACGACGGTCGAGCGCACCGCGGTGATCATGCGGTACAGCCCGGCCTCGTCGTCGTCCGCGGGCTCCGGGCTGACGGCGATGACCAGCTGCTCGGTGTCGCTGCCGGGGCGGCGGGTCGGGAACGCCGCGACATAGCCGCTCACGACGTCGTCCAGCTGCTCCAGGGCGGCCTCTATCTCATGGCTGAAGTAGTTGACGCCATTGACGATGACGCTGTCCTTGCTGCGCCCGACGAGGGTCAGCCGGCCCTCGTCGATCCGGCCCAGGTCGCCGCTGCGGAACCAGCCGTCGGGGGTGAAGGCTTCCTCGGTGGCCTCCGCGTTGTTGTAGTAGCCGGTGGTGATCATCGGCCCGCTGAGCTGGAGCTCGCCGATCTCGCCCTCGGGCAGCGCCCGGTGGTCGTCATCGGCGACCCGGATCCGCAGCCCCTCGACGGGGGTGCCGAGGTTGGCGAACTCCTCGCCCACGTCGGTGACCGGGAACGCGCGGTTGTAGATGCTGCCCGCGCAGGTCTCGGTCATCCCGAAGGCGGGCCAGAGCGCGCCCTCCCGCAGACCGTACGGAGCGTAATGGGCGAGGAATGCCTCGCCGGTCGCCACGACATTCGCCTCTCCGCCGCTGACGATATGGCGCAGCGCGCTGAGATCGAGCCCTTCGCCGCCCGCCGATATCTCCTCCGCGATCTCCTGCACGGAGGAATTCAGCGGGCCGAGGAGGAAGTTCGGCGTAAAGGTCATCGTGACCTTGTGACGGGAAATGATACGGAGGAACCGCAGCGGCTCCTCGAGAATGACCGAGGCTTCCGCATGCAATTGTTCGGCGCCCACGTACAGCGGCAGCATATGCGCTTCCAAAAGCGCGGCCACATGGTCGTAGGAAATCCAATTGAAGGTGGTGTCGGCGGCGGTGAGCCGCTGTTTCCCCGCCTTTCCTGCCATGGACGCCAGGATATTTCCATGGGTGAGCATGACCGCCTTGGAATTCCCGGTGGAGCCGGAGGTCAGCACCAGCAGGGCGAGGTCCTCCGGGGCCGCGGAGTGCACGGCGGGTTCTCGGTCGCGCTCGGCGCCGGAGGGGCCCCCGGCCTCCCGCAGCTCCTCCACGGCGGCCACCGCGAGCCCGGGAACCTCCGGCAGCTCGGCCCGCATCGTCTCGGTGGTGACCAGCAGGGGGCCGTCCAACAGCCCGTTGACATGGGCGAGTTGGGTCGCCCAGCGGGCCGGGTCGCCGGTGATCGGCACCATCGGGCAGGGCACGAAGCCGCCCAGCAGACAGGCCCAGAGGACCGTCAGGAATTCCGGCTGGCGGTCCAGCAGCAGGGCCACCTTGTCCCGCGGCCGCAATCCGCGGTCCCGGAGTGCGGAGAGAAGCCCGAGGGCCGATTCCAGAAGTTCCGGATAGGACTGCCGCACGGATTCACTCGCCGTGGGCCCGGTCAGATAGCGCACCCCGGAATGGGCGTGGTCACGGGCGGCCCGCAAGAGCAACCGGGCAACCGAGGGCGGCTCCGCGCCTTCTTCTGGTACCGAGGTTTTCCAGGGTTGTGACGTCATTCCCCCCACGGCCCCTCCCGATTCTGAGGCCACGAAGGTAACAGCCTCAAACATATGTCTCCATGACGCTCTACCAGGGCTCTAGCGAAGCTCTAGCGGAAATTCCCACGGTGGATCACTTTCTTGAAGAAGGGCGATTCAACCCGCCGGGAAACGATGACTGTGCCATGCATCTGTCGCCGCGTCCGCCACCCGCTCGCGTGATTGTGCGCAGGTGCGCGGGGGTGTGGAAGCGGATCCATCACCGACCGCGGCTCCGGGATCCCGGCCCCCGGCACCCGCTCAGGGTCCGGACCGGGCTTGACTCCGCGCTGCCGCGATATATCGTGTTGAGCAGGAGACACGATATGTTGCGTCCAGATGGCGGACGCACGTCCGGTCAAGGGCGGCGCGCGCACATCCAGCCAGGGGCGCGCCGTCCAGCCAGGGGAGGCCAGGGATGTCAGCCGGATCACAGTGGTCGATCACCGCGCCACAGAAGCTCACCTTCGACGACCCGGTGTCCACTCTCGACGTACGCATCGTGGGCGGCACGGTCAATGTGGTCGGCGCGGCCCCCGGCCCCGCCCGCCTCGAGGTCTCGGAGATCGACGGCCCGCCGCTGAAGGTCAGCCACACCGACGGCACCCTGAGCGTCGGCTACGACGACCTGTCCTGGGAGGGCTTCCGCAAGTGGCTCGGGCAGTGGAACCGCACCGCCCATGTGACCCTCACCGTGCCCGCCGGCACCAGCTCCACGATCGGCGTCGTCGGGGGCTCCGCCGTGGTCTCCGGGCTGACCGGCCGTGCCGGACTGCGCGGTGTCTCCGGCGACTTCACCCTGCTCGGGCTGACCGGGCCGGTCCAGGCCGACACCGTCTCCGGCCGGGTCGAGGCGCAGGCCGTCACCGGCGATCTGCGGTTCCACTCCGTCTCCGGCGACCTCACCGTCGTCGAGGGCTCGGGGCCCCTGGTACGGGCCGAGTCGGTCAGCGGGGACATGGTGCTCGACCTGGCCCCCGCCCCGCGGTGCTCCGACATCCGCCTCACCACCGTCTCCGGCGAGATCGCCATCCGGCTGCCGCACCCCGCCGACGCCGAGGTGGAGGCCAACACGGCCAGCGGCTCGGTCTCCAACGGCTTCGAGGACCTGCGGGTCAGCGGCCAGTGGGGAGCCAAGAGGATCACCGGCCGGCTCGGCGCGGGAAATGGCAGTCTCAAGGCCACCACCGTCTCGGGCGCCATCGCGCTGCTGTGCCGTCCACCGTCCGAGGAGGACACGGACACCGCCGACGGCACCCAGGGAAAGGTCCTCTGATGCCCCCCGTATTCGCCCACGGCCGACTGCGTCTGTATCTGCTCAAGCTGCTCGACGAGGCGCCGCGCCACGGCTACGAGGTCATCCGCCTGCTGGAGGAGCGGTTCCAGGGGCTGTACGCGCCCTCGGCCGGCACCGTCTATCCGCGGCTGGCCAAGCTGGAGGCCGAGGGCCTGGTCACCCACACCACCGAGGGCGGCCGCAAGGTCTACTCCATCACCGACGCCGGGCGCGCCGAGCTGGCCGACCGCGGCGGTGAACTGGCCGATCTGGAGCTGGAGATCCGCGAGTCGGTCGCCGAACTCGCCGCCGAGATCCGCGAGGACGTCCGCGGCTCCGCGAGCGATCTGCGGCGGGAGATGCGGGAGGCGGCCCAGCGGGCCCGTACCTCCGGCGGCGCCCGGGACAAGCAGGACAAGCACGGCCCGTGGGAGGGGCAGTGGGGCGACAAGGAGACCTGGCGGCAGGCGAAGGAGGAGATGCGGCGCGCGCGGGAGGAGTGGAAGGAGCAGGCGCGCCGGGCGAAGGAGGAGAGCCGGCGGGCCCGGCAGGACGCCCAGCGCGCCCGTAAGCAGGCCAAGGACGCGCAGGACTTCGCACGCGAGGAGGTCCAGCGGATAGCCCGGCGGGTTCAGGAGCAGACGCAGGATCACATCCGGGCGGGCGACTGGCAGCGGGCGGTGCGCGAGGGCCTGGCCGAGGTGTCGCGCGGTATGAGCCGGATCTCCCGGCAGGGCACCTCGCGCTCGGACTGGGGCTGGGACGATGTGCTGGGCGGGCCGGAGGTCACGGTCGAACGGGTGGACATGACCAAGCCGGAGGGCGGCCACGAGGAGCAGAAGCCGGCCGGCGGCAGCGGCCCGGCCGGGGTACGGGAGCCCGAGTGGGCCAGGGACTTCACCCCCTCGGACGCCCCAGCCCGCGATCTGGAGCGGCTGCTCGACCGGCTCCGCGACGACATCCGCGACGCGGCCCGCGACCACGGGGTGACCGACGCCCAGCTGGCGGAGGCGCGCCGTCAGCTGGGGGCGACGGCGGCGCGGATCACCGCGCTGCTGCGGGGCGAACGCGGCTAGGCTCCGCCGGAAGTGCCCCGACCTGCCGTCGATCGTCCGCGGCGCCATCGTGGCTGGTCGCGCCCGCGCGGCGGAGCCGCACATCGACACAGCCCCGCGCCCCTTCGGGGCGCCACCGAACCGCAGCCGACTTCCGCCGATCCGCTGAGGCGCTCCGCCGGAAGTGCCCCGACCTGCCGTCGATCGTCCGCGGCGCCCGGCCCGGTCGTCCGCTTGACCTCAACCGCGGTTGAAGTTCCAGGATCGGGGTCGGAGGGGCGCGCCACGGGGGCGCCCCTCCGGCCCCGATCCCCTTGTCCTCACCGCATTCTCCCGACCGCGAGGAGACCGCCGTGTCCGCCCTGACCAGCTCCGGTCCGCTGCCCGACCTCACCCGGCCCGATGTGGGCGCCGCGCTCTTCAGCACCTGGAGCGTGGGCACACCGGAACGGCAGCGGGCCGCGGTCGACGCCATCGCCGCCGCCTGGGACGGCCGCCCCTGGCCGGCACCCGAGCTGCTTTCGTACAACGTCTACGCGGGTACGGACGGCGATACGCTGATGCACCATTCCCAGTGGGCCGACGAGGCGGCGTACCACGCCTTCGTCCGGACCCACCGCCAGGAGCGCAACGACGCGATCGACAGCGCGGTCCCGGGCATCGAGCGGCTCGGCCTCTCCCGCTACCGCCACTACCGCGGCTTCCAGGCACCGGCCGCCCAGGGCGGCGCCCAGGACCCCGGGCTGATCGTCGTGGTCGAGATCGACTTCGACGACCCCGATCCCGGGCTCCGCCGGTCCTGGGTCGACCTGGTCATCGAGGCGCTGGAGAGCGAGCCCGACCAGGGCCTGCTCACCGCCGACTTCCATCTGATCGTCGACGGCGAGCGCCATCTGCGCACCGACCGCGCCCGGGTGCTCAACTACGCCCGCTGGACCGGTGCGGAGGCGTACGAGGCGGCCCTGGCGGCGGATGGGCCGCGCGGCGGCTCATCCGCCTGGGACCGGGTGCGCGACTTCCCCGGACGAGTGGGCGCGTCGGCCCGCTCCTATCGCTTCCGGCGGAGCTTCGTACGGCCGTCGGAGGCACCGCCGAATTCCGCGAATTCGCCGGAGCGCGAGGCCCGGTAGAACGCCGTACGGCTTTCGCACTACGCCCCCGGCATATGCCCGACACGGTCTCCGTCCTCTCGACGCGGACCGCATCCACGGGGCGTAAGCGGACGGCATCCACGGGGTGAAATCGAATTCCTTCGCGAATCCCCGGCCCGCATTGTGGCCGGGGACGCCGACGGAATATTTCAGACCGTCAGCACGACCTTGCCGAACAGATCGCCGCCCGCCATCTTCTCGAACCCCTCCCGGGCCCGGTCCAGCGGCAGCACCGAGTCGATCACCGGCCGTACACCGCGTGCGGCACAGAAGCTCAGCAGGTCCTCCAGCTCGTCCTTCCCGCCCATCGTGGAGCCGACGACCTTCAGCTCCAGGAAGAAGATCCGGTTGAGCTCGGTGGCCTTGGGGTCGGGGCCGCTGGTGGCGCCCGAAATCACCAGGGTGCCGCCCGGCTTGAGGGACTTCACCGAATGCGACCAGGTCGCGGCGCCCACCGTCTCGATCACGGCGTCCACCCGGCGCGGCAGCCGCTCCCCCGGTGCGTACGCGCCCTCGGCGCCCAGCTCGACGGCGCGGGCCCGCTTGGCCTCGTCACGGCTGGTGGCCAGCACCCGAAGACCGGCCGCCGCGCCCAGCACGATCGCGGCGGTGGCCACACCGCCGCCGGCGCCCTGGACCAGCACGCTGTCGCCGGGGCGCACCCCCGCGTTGGTGAACAGCATCCGGTAGGCGGTCAGCCAGGCCGTGGGCAGGCAGGCGGCCTCCTCGAAGGAGAGCTCCTTGGGCTTGGGCAGCAGATTCCAGCTGGGGACGGTCACCTTCTCGGCGAAGGTGCCCTGATAACGCTCGGTGAGGATGGAGCGGGGCTCCTTGGGACCGACACCGTGTCCACTCTGGCCGATGACGGAGTGGAGGACGACCTCGTTGCCGTCCTCATCGACCCCGGCCGCGTCACAGCCGAGGATCATCGGAAGCGACTCCTCACCGAGGCCCACACCGCGCAGCGACCACAGATCGTGGTGGTTGAGCGAGGCGGCCCTGACGTTCACGGTGGTCCAGCCGGGCCGTGTCTCCGGCTCGGGGCGCTCCCCCAGTTCGAGGCCGCTCAGCGGCTGGTCACGGTCGATACGTGCGGCATAGGCAGCGAACATGATCCCGACCATAGGCCGCGTGGGGACCCTGCGGAACCTCGCCACGATGTGACCCCGCTCGCCCACCGGACACCGCCCGGCACGCGCCGGGCCGCCCCTCCGGCCGAAGGGGCGGCCCGTGATCACACCTGGGACCTGGCGGGGCGTCAGCGGCGGGCGACGCCCTCCGCGCGGGCGGCAGCGGCGACGGCCGCGGTCACGGCGGGGGCGACCCGGTCGTCGAACGGCGAGGGGATGACCTTGTCCGCGCTCAGCTCATCGGCCACCACCGCGGCCAGCGCCTCGGCGGCCGCGAGCTTCATGCCCTCGGTGATCCGGGAGGCCCGGACCTGGAGGGCGCCCGCGAAGATGCCGGGGAAGGCGAGGACGTTGTTGATCTGGTTCGGGAAGTCGCTGCGCCCGGTGGCGACCACGGCCGCGTAGCGGTGGGCGACGTCCGGGTGGATCTCCGGGTTGGGGTTGGCCATCGCGAAGATGAAGGCGCCCGGCGCCATCTTCGACACCGCGTCCTCCGGCACCGTGCCGCCGCTGACGCCGATGAAGACGTCGGCGCCGTCCAGCGCGGCCTCCAGCGATCCGGTGAGCTGGGCCTTGTTGGTGAACCCGGCCACCTCGCGCTTGACGTCGGTGAGGTCCTCGCGGTCCTGGGAGACGACGCCCTTGCGGTCGCACACGGCCACATCGCCGATGCCCGCCTCGGTGAGGATCCGGGCGATGGCCACACCGGCGGCGCCCGCACCGGAGATCACGGCGCGCAGCTGGCCCAGCGCGCGGTCCGTCAGCTTGGCGGCGTTGCGCAGCGCGGCGAGGGTGACCACCGCCGTGCCGTGCTGGTCGTCATGGAAGATCGGGATGTCGACGCGCTCCTGGAGCTTGCGCTCGATCTCGAAGCAGCGGGGCGCGGAGATGTCCTCCAGATTGACGCCGCCGAACGAGGGCGCGAAGCGGGCGACGGTCTCCACGATCTCGTCCACGTCCCGGCAGTCGAGCGCGATCGGCACCGCGTCCACGCCGCCGAACTGCTTGAAGAGGATCGCCTTGCCCTCCATGACCGGGAGGGACGCCTCCGGACCGATGTCCCCGAGCCCCAGTACCGCGCTGCCGTCCGTCACCACGGCCACGACCTGGGACTTCCAGGTGTAGTCATGGACGAGCTCGGGCTTCTCGGCGATAGCGCTGCACACCTTGGCCACACCGGGCGTGTACGCGAGGGACAGATCGTCCCGGTCGCGCACCGGCACCGTCGCCTGGACGGCCATTTTGCCGCCGCGGTGCAGGGCGAAGGCCGGATCGAAGGGCTCGCCGTCGGTCACGCCTTCGGCTCCTTCGCCGCTGCCGGTTGTGCTGTCGCTGCGAGGATCGACCATCTCCGCTGCCACTGTTTTGACCCCTTTGTCGTTTTTCTATCGAGGGTATCCGCCCCAGGTTCGGAGCGGGCGGGCACCGCGTCGTCCCATTCAGCGGAAGACCACCGCATGGGGGTGGGTACGAACGCCGGGCGCGTCGCACACGCGCCCTGAGCCCCGGGTGAGGGGTGTAGCCGTCTGTTCTACCCGAAGCGCGCGTCGAGGGACGAACGAGTTCTGGTGCCATGACGCCGGAAAACCAGGCATTACACCTGAAGGCGGGCGAATCTCTAGTGAAAGTCCATGTCACCGTCACGCGCTGTTCTCCGCGTGATCATGAGCCCGCTCCGCGGTTCCGGCCGCCGCTGTCCGGCCGGTGCCGCTGTCCGGTAGTGCACCACGGGGATCGCCCGTTATCCGATTTTGACATGGCCAGAGGCCCGTACGAGCCCGTCCGATGGCAAGATGCCCCAATCACACGAGATCGCGACACCCACAAACGTGTTCCCGGGATCTCACCCCCCTCACCCTGCCGGAGGAACCAGCATGACCGCCAGCTTCACGCCCCGTGGGGCCACCCCGAAGTCCCGGATGGCCTCCATCGGCGCGGTAGCGGTGGCAGGTGCCTTGCTGCTGACGGGCTGCGGCGACCAGACCGACAAGGCCACCGGCGGGTCCAACACCAACTCCGCCCCGCTCTTCAACCAGCTGCCCAAGGAGATCCAGAGCGCCAAGGTGATCGAGGTGGGCTCGGACATCAACTACCCGCCGGTCGAGTTCAAGAAGAACGGCCAGGTCATGGGGATCGACCCGGACATCGCCGACGCCCTCGGCAAGCAGCTCGGGGTGAAGTTCGAGTTCAACAACGGCACCTTCGACACCCTGCTCTCCGGCCTGCGCTCCAAGCGCTACGACATCGCCATGTCGGCCATGACCGACAACAAGGGCCGCCAGGAGGGCGTCGACCCGGACACCGGCAAGAAGGCCGGCGAGGGCGTCGACTTCGTCGACTACTTCACCGCGGGTGTCTCGATCTACACCAAGAAGGGCGACACCAAGGGCATCAAGACGTGGGACGACCTGTGTGGCAAGAAGATCGTCGTGCAGCGCGGCACCGTCTCCCACGACCTGGCCAAGTCCCAGTCGGCGACCTGCCTGAAGAACAAGAAGGGCAAGATCTCGATCGAGGCGTTCGGCAATGACACCGAGGCCCAGACCCGGCTGCGCGGCGGCGGCGCCGTCGCCGGCTCCAGCGACTTCCCGGTGGCGGCGTACGCGGTGAAGACCTCCGGCGGCGGCAATGACTTCGAGCTCGTGGGCGACCAGGTGGAGGCGGCCCCGTACGGCATCGCCGTCGCCAAGAAGAACACCCAGCTGCGCGACGCCCTCAAGCAGGCACTCGCCCTGATCATCGCGAACGGCGAATACGACAAGATCATCGCGAAGTGGGGCGTCAAGGACGGCGCGGTCACCAAGGCCGTCATCAACGGCGGCAAGTGATCCGGCCCTCCCCCGTCCGCGCGCTCGCGCTGAAAGGCACCATCCGTGACCACTAAGATCGAAAAGGCGGGCCCGGTCGGCACCCCGCCGCCCGCGCCGGAGAACATCAAGGCCATCCCGGTGCGGCACTACGGCCGCTGGGTCGCCGCGGTCATCACCATCGCCCTGCTCGCCCTCCTGATCTCCGCCTTCGCCCGTGGCGATGTCAACTGGGGCGCCATTCCGGACTACTTCTTCGACGGTGAGGTCCTCAAGGGCGTCCGCAACACCGTCTGGATCACCATCCTGTCGATGGTGCTCGGCGTGGCCCTCGGCATCGTCCTCGCGGTGATGCGGCTGTCGAAGAACCCGGTGACCGCCTCCATCGCCTGGGGCTACATCTGGTTCTTCCGCGGCACCCCGGTCTACGTACAGCTGCTGGTCTGGTTCAATCTCGGCCTGGTGTTCGACTACATCAACATCATGCCGATCTACAAGGACGAGTGGTCGGACTTCATGACCCCGTTCCTGGCCGCCCTGCTGGGTCTGGGCCTGAACGAGGCCGCGTACATGGCCGAGATCTGCCGGGCCGGCATCCAGTCGGTCGACGAGGGCCAGTCCGAGGCCGCCCAGGCGCTCGGGATGAGCCACGCCAAGACGCTGCGCCGGGTGGTGCTGCCGCAGGCGATGCGGGTGATCGTGCCGCCCACCGGCAATGAGTTCATCAACATGCTCAAGACCACCTCACTGGTGATCGCGGTGCAGTACTGGGATCTGCTCCAGGCCACCTCCGAGGTCGGTCAGAACTCCGGCGCCACGGCGGAGATGCTCTTCCTGGCGGCCGCCTGGTACCTGATCCTCACCTCCGTCCTGAGCGTGGGCCAGTACTACCTGGAGCGGTACTACGCACGCGGCTCGAGCCGTAGCCTCCCGGCCACCCCGCTCCAGCGGGTCCGGGCCAATCTGCTCTCCTTCAGCAACCGCTCCGGAGGTGTCGGCGCATGACCGCCATGGTGAAGGCCGAAGGCGTCCACAAGTCCTTCGGCCCGGTCCAGGTCCTCAAGGGCATCGACCTCGAGGTCGCCCCGCGCGAGGTGTTCTGCCTGATCGGCCCGTCCGGCTCCGGCAAGTCCACCTTCCTGCGCTGCATCAACCACCTGGAGAAGATCAACTCCGGGCGGCTGTACGTGGACGGCGACCTGGTCGGCTACCGCCAGAAGGGCGACAAGCTCTACGAGCTCAAGGACCGCGAGGTCGCCGAGAAGCGGCGCGACATCGGCATGGTCTTCCAGCGCTTCAACCTCTTCCCGCATATGACGGCGCTGGAGAACGTGATCGAGGCGCCGGTCCAGGTCAAGCGGGAGACCAAGGCGGTCGCGCGCGAGCGCGCGCTGAGGCTGCTGGACCGGGTGGGCCTCGGCGACAAGGCGGGCAACTACCCCTCCCAGCTCTCCGGCGGCCAGCAGCAGCGGGTGGCGATCGCGCGGGCGCTGGCGATGGAGCCGAAGCTGATGCTCTTCGACGAGCCCACCTCGGCGCTCGACCCGGAGCTGGTCGGCGAGGTGCTCGATGTGATGCGCGGGCTCGCCGAGGAGGGCATGACGATGATCGTCGTCACGCATGAGATGGGCTTCGCCCGCGAGGTCGGGGACTCGGTCGTCTTCATGGACGACGGCGTGGTGGTGGAGTCCGGGCAGCCCCGGGAGGTGCTGACCAATCCGCGGCACGAGCGGACGAAGTCGTTCCTGTCCAAGGTGCTCTAGCGCTCCGCTGGAAGTGCCCTGACCTGCCGTCGATCGTCCGCGGCAGCGTCCTGGCCGGTCGCGCCCGCGCGGCGGAGCCGCACCTCGACACGGCCCCGCGCCCCTTCGGGGCACCACCGGACCGCGGCCGACTTCCGCCAATCCGCCGAGGCAATCCGCTGAGGCGCGGCACATGCGCGAGGGCGGTACGAGCCGATGCCCGTACCGCCCCGGGGTCACTTCAGCCCGAGCACCATCGCGTCCGAGGGCGAGCACCATACGGCCCGCGCCTCGCCGAAGCCGCCCTCGCGCAGCGCCTCGGCATGCCAGGCGACGGACTGCGTCTCACCGTCCGCGTGGTCGCCGTTGGCCGGATTGCCGAAGATCGTGAACCGCTCGGCCACCGGCCCCGCCAGCGCCTCGTCCCGTGCGGCGTCCTGCCACCACTCCACCCAGTCCTGGACGCCCTCGGCCCTGGCCCGAGCCTGCCGCCGCTTCTGGTACGCGTGGTCGGCGGCGTTGAGCCGGGGCGTGGCCGGATCGGGCATATGGTCCGCGTTGAGGAACACCCCGCCCTCCCGTACGACGCCCGCGATCTGCCCGTACAGCACCCGCAGCTCGTCCGAGCGCAGCCAGTGGAGGGCCGTGGCGGTCAGGACGGCGTCGTACGCGGCGTGCGGCAGCCGCCCGGTCCAGCCGGGGTCGCGCAGATCGGCGGTCACGAACTCCACGCGCGGCTCGGCCGCGAAGTGGCCGCGGGCGATCGTGAGCAGCGCGGGGTCGAGGTCGACACCGGTGCTGGTGGCGCCAGGGAACCGGCGCAGCGCCCGGTCCGAGATACTGCCCGTGCCACACGCAAGGTCCAGGATCCTCGGCTCCGGGCCGACGACGGCCTCGACCGCGTCGAGCATCACCCGGAACCGTTCCTCACGATCGGGGAGGTACCACTCCTGCTGCCGGTCCCAGCTCCGCTGCCACGCCTGCCAGTCCGCCACGGCGACGGTGTCCGTCATCGCGCCCCTCCAAGCCATGCGTCGTCGACATGTCGTCGACATGCGTCGTCGTCAGTCGTCATCGGGCGCAGCCGCCCGTAATACCCTCGTAGGCAGAACGCCTCTTACGTGACTCTAGACCGACCGTCGTAAGGACCACAAGTGGAACTGGCTTATTACTCGGATCTCGCCGTGCGCCTGGTCAACAGCGAGGAGCCAAGCCGCGGCACGGACACCCTGACCTCGGTGGAAGCCGTGCGGGCGCTCTTCGGGGAGAGCCAGCAGGCGGCCCGGCGGACCACGGACGCCGATGTCACCCGGCTGAGGTCGGTCAGGGCCCGGCTGCGCGCCGTCTTCGAGGCGGCGGCGGGCGGTGACGAGGTGCTGGCGGTGGACCTGCTGAACGCGCTGCTCATCGAGTTCCCGGTGAGCCCGCAGATCTCCGGCCATGAGACCCGCGACGAGGACGGCCGCCCCGACTGGCATATGCACATCGCGGACTACGCCGCCAACGCGGGCGCCGGTTACGCCGCGACCGCCTCGATGGGCCTGGCCTTCCACCTCACCGAGCTGGGCGCCGACCGGCTGGGCATCTGCGAGGCGTCACCCTGCCGCAACGCCTATCTCGACACATCGACAAATCGATCCCGGCGCTACTGCTCCGACCGCTGTGCGACCCGCGCCAATGTGGCCGCCTACCGTGCGCGCAAACGCCGGGACGCCGAGCGGTCGGCCGCCGCCGAGCGCAGCCGGCGCCAGGACCACGGGCCCACCGGCCTTACGGCGGACACCGCCCAGGAGACCAGCCCGGCCATGGACCGCTGACCCCCACGCCCGGCGCCCCGCCGCGGCCGCAGCCGGACCCAGGCCCGGGCCACCACCAGCTCGTCCGGTACGACGCCGAACTCCCGGCTGTCGTTCTCCACATACGGGTTGTCACCCTTGACCCACCAGCCGCCCTCGCGCCGCTCCACCGCGCGCTTGACGATCAGCAGGTCCTGCCGGAACGGATGACGCAGCACCACCACGTCCCCCGGCCGCACCGGCGCCCCGTAACGCACCACCAACTGGTCACCGGGGTACAGCGTCGGCTGCATCGACGGGTTGTACACCTCCGCGAGCCCGATCCGCAGCAGTCCGCGCCGGTCGCGGTCCCGCTCCTGCCCGCGATCGCCCAGCTGCTCCCGCATCACGGCACCTCCGGTCCTCACCCTGCACCCATCACGATCCCAGGCATCCCAGCCTGGCACCGGACTTTTGACCTAAGCCCCCCGGGGCACCCGAGAAAAGCCTTCCCCCACGGAGTAATCTCGCACCTGAGAAGACGATCACGAATGGAAGGACAGCTCTATGCTCTCCCGCCTGTTCGCCCCCAAGGTTCAGGTCAGCGCCCACTGCGATCTGCCCTGCGGCGTGTACGACCCGGCCCAGGCCCGTATCGAAGCCGAGTCCGTCAAGGCCATTCAGGAGAAGTACCAGGCCAACGAGGACCCGCACTTCCGCGCCCGTGCCACCACCATCAAGGAGGAGCGCGCGGAGCTCGCCAAGCACCACATCTCGGTGCTGTGGAGCGACTACTTCAAGCCCCCGCACTTCGAGAAGTACCCCGAGCTGCACCAGCTGGTCAACGACACCCTCAAGGCCCTGAGCGCGGCCAAGGGCTCGACCGACCCGGCCACGGGGCAGAAGGCTCTGGACTACATCGCCCAGGTCGACAAGATCTTCTGGGAGACCAAAAAGGGCTGACCCGGCCCTTCCATAGCACCACGAGACCGCACCCGAGCCGCCCCGAGTGGCCCGGTGCGGTCTTCTTTGCGCGGAACACCATTGATGGGGGCGGGGGTTGAAGCCCCTCCCTCACCCCGGCGGACAGATGCCCGCCACGACCAGACCGAGGAGACGGTCGGCCTCGGCGGCGGGGTCCGGGTGGTGTTCGGTGGCCAGGGCGATGCCGGCGATCAGGGTGACCAGGTCGGTCGCGGTCACACCGGGCCGCACCGCGCCGGCTCGCATGGCTCGCCGTAGCAGCGGGTCGCCCGCCTCGGCGAGCGGGTCCACACAGGGGTTGGCGTGCTCCGGGGCGAGGTCGCCGTTGCGCAGCATCGCGGTGGCCATGCCCTGCACGGAGGCGGAGTAGTCGGTGAGCGCGCCCAGCCACTCCAGCAGGGCGGCCCGTACGTCCTCCGCCCCGGCGAGTTCGCGGGCGCGGGCGGCCAGGGCCTCGATGCGCTCGCGGAAGACCGCTTCCAGCAGGGCCGCCCGGGTGGGGAAGTGACGGCGCACGGTGGCCGAGCCGACTCCGGCGGTGCGGGCGATCTGCTCCAGGGAGGCGTCGGCACCGTGCGCGGCGACCTCCTCCTCGGCCACGGCGAGGATGCGCGCGTAGTTGCGCCTGGCGTCCGCGCGCTGGGCGGCGGGCATGGCGTCACCTCCGGGTTTGCTAAGTGGCGGGGTCCTCCGTATCGTACCGAGTCATAAGTGGCGGGGCCCGCCGTTTAGCTTTCACGGTCGACTTGCCGATGAGTCGATACCCTTCTCCCCGAGGAGCAGCATGCCTTCGCAATCCCCGACCTCCGCCCCGTCCGCTCCCGTTCTGGTCACCGGCGCCACCGGCCAGCAGGGCGGCGCCACCGCCCGCGCCCTGCTCTCGGCGGGCGTTCCCGTACGGGCCCTGGTCCGCGACCCGGCCACCGAGCGGGCCGAGGCCGTGGCGGCGCTCGGCGCCGAGCTGGTCAAGGGCGACCTCCTCGACCTCGACTCGGTGCGGCGGGCCGCCGAGGGGGCGCGCGCCGTCTTCTCGATCCAGATGCCCGATCTGAACGACCTCCAGGGCGACTCCGAGTGGGTCCAGGGGCGCAACCTGATCGACGCGGCACGGGACGCGGGAGTCGCGCAGTTCGTGCACACCTCCGTATCCGGCGCCGGACAGCACCAGGCCGCTCCCGGCTGGGCCGAGGGCCGCTGGGCGGCGATGGAGCACTACTTCACGACCAAGTCCGGCCTCCAGGACCGGGTCCGGGAGGCGGGCTTCCGCCACTGGACGCTCCTCAAGCCCGCCTTCTTCATGGAGAACTTCCTGTCCCTGCTGCCGAACGGCCCCGAGGGCGGCCTCGCCACCATCCTCGAGCCCGGCACCGAACTCCCCCTCATCGCCGTCTCCGACATCGGCACGGCGGCCGCCGCGGCCTTCGCCGACCCCGAGCGGTTCCACGAGGTCGAGCTGGAACTGGCGGGCGACCACATGACGATGACCCGGGTCGCCGAGGTCCTCTCCGAGGTCACCGGCGCCGAGCTGACCGCCCCGTCGATGACCGCCGACGAGGCGCTCGCCGCCGGGATGCCGCAGTGGGGCCTCGGGCATGTGTGGCTGAACGCGGTCGACCAGCCCGCCCGCCCCGCGTTCGCCCAGGCCCTCGGCATCCCGCTCACCGGCTTCGCCGAGTGGGCCGGGCGGCATCTGGGGCCCGCGGCGGCCCGGCCCGCCTGATCCGCCTGCCCCGCTCAGGCCGCCTGCCCGCGCTCGGGCCGTCCGATCCGCTCGGCCCGTCCGGCCCACCCGCCGCCCTGGGCGGCCTCGATGAAGTCCGGTGCGGTTCGGGTGCGCCCCGAAGGGGCGCGGGGCTGTGTCGATGTGCGGCTCCGCCGCGTGGGCGCGACCAGCCACGACACAGCCGCGGATGAACGACCGCACCGCGCGGCACTTCCCGCGGAGCGCTTAGCGGCGCCCGCTCCGGCCCCGGCCCCGGTTGATGCCCGGACCGGAGTGGACCAGGCTGGAAGAGAGCCCTGGTGGACGGACCCGGTGCCGTCCCGGAGGGATGGGCGAGCATGAAGGGCCATGACGGCGGCTCCGCGCGGGAGCGGGGCGGCTTCGACGAAGTGGATACGGCGAGGGCCACGCTCGGCGATGACGGGACGCTGACCAGCTGGAACGAGGGTGCCCGCCGGTTGCTCGGATATCGGCCCGCGGAGGTCGTGGGGCGGCCCGCCGCCGAGCTGCTGGCCGATCCGGACCGTACGTGGGCCGCCGAGGCCCACCATGCCCGCACCCGGCTGACCCGCTGGCACGGGACGGTGGTGCTGCGCCACCGGGACGGCCATGAGGTCCCGGTGCCGCTGCTGGCCCACCGCAGGCGGCCGGAGGGCGACTGGCTGCTGGTGAGCGCGGTGCCCCGGGCGGAGCGGCCCCCCGACTCCTGGAACGACGCGCTGATGCGGTGGGCCTACACCCAGTCGCCCTGCCCGATGGCGATCTACGACACCGATCTGCGGCTGCGCACGGTGAACGCCCAGATGGCCGACGTGATCGGCCTCCCGGAGGCGGAGATCCGCGGGCTGCGGCTGTCGGAGGTCGGGGGCAGGCTCCAGAGCGAGCGGCTCGAAGCGGTGATGCACCAGGTGCTGACCACCGGTGAGCCGCGCGAGGTGGAGACGTATCCGCGCACCGGCGGCGAGGGCAAGGAGCACGCCTGGTCGGCCCGGTTCGCCCCGCTGACGGCGAGCGACGGCCAGGTGTACGCGGTCTGCATGGCGGCGCACGACATCACCGATCAGTATCTGGCCCGCCAGCGGCTGCTGTTGCTGAGCACGGCCGGCGACCGGATCGGCAGCACCCTCGACATCGACCGCACCGCGCAGGAGCTCGCCGACGTCTGCGTACCGCGGCTGGGCGACTACGTCTCCATCGACCTGCTGGACCGGCTGACCCGGGACGAGGAGCTGCCGTCCGGGCCGCTCAGCGGTCCGGTGGTGCTGCGCCGCGCCGCCCAGCAGTCGGTCTTCGGGGGATGCCCGGAGTCCGTGGTGCCGCTGGGGAGGGTGGACTCCTACCCGGAGATCTCGCCGATGGTCGAATGCCTGGTGGCGGAGCGGCCGCTGATCTACGCGGCCACCGACCCCGCGATCGCCAAGTGGGGCGCGCTGAAGCCCGCCCGCGCCCGTACGATCCGGCGGTTCGGCGTTCACTCGATCATGTCGGTGCCGATCCGGGCGCGCGGGACGACGCTGGGGGTGGCGGTGTTCGCCCGCCACCACACCCCCGAGCCGTTCACCCACGACGATGTGGTGCTGGCCGAGGAGATCACCACCCGGGCCGCCGTCTGTGTGGACAACGCCCGCCGCTTCACCCGGGAGCGCGATACCGCCCTGGCCCTTCAGCGCAGCCTGCTGCCGCGGACCCTCCCCCAGCCCCCGGCGGTCGAGGTCGCCTCCCGCTATCTGCCCGCGGGCCCGTACGCGGGGGCGGGCGGGGACTGGTTCGACGTCATCCCGCTCTCCGGGGCACGGGTCGCGCTGGTCGTGGGCGATGTGGTCGGCCACGGCATCCAGGCGTCGGCCACCATGGGCCGGCTGCGCACGGCGGTCCGCACCCTCGCCGACGTCGATCTGCCACCGGACGAGCTGCTCACCCACCTCGACGACCTGGTGATCCATCTGGCCGCGGAGACCGGGGCCGAGGAGGCCACCGGGGATGTCGGGGCCACCTGTCTGTACGCGGTCTACGACCCGGTCTCGCACCACTGCTCGCTGGCCGCGGCCGGGCATCCCGCACCGGCGCTGGCCAGGCCCGACGGCGGTGTGGAGTTCCTCCCGGTGCCGACCGGACCGCCGCTGGGGGTCGGCGGGCTGCCCTTCGAGACGATGGAGACCGAGCTGCCCGAGGACGCCGTGCTCGCCCTCTACACCAACGGGCTGATGGGCGAATGGGACCGCGATGTGGACGAGGGGCGTCTGCTGCTGGCCGGCGCGCTGGCCCACCCCGGCCGGTCCCTGGACCGCACCTGCGACTCCGTGCTGCGGACGCTCCTCCCCGGCGAGGGCGCGCTCGACGACGTCGCGCTGCTGCTGGCCCGCACCCGCACCCTGGGCGCGGCGCACGTGGCCACCTGGGACGTGCCCGCCGACCCGGCATGGGTGGCCCGGTCCCGCCGGAACGTCACGGAGCGGCTGACCGAATGGGGGCTCGCCGAGGCCGTCTTCACCACCGAGCTGGTGGTCAGCGAGCTGATCACCAACGCCATCCGGCACGCCGTCCCGCCCATCCAGCTGCGGCTGATCCATGACCACTCGCTGATCTGCGAGGTCTCCGACTCCTCCAGCACCGCTCCGCATATGCGCCGCGCCCGTACCTTCGACGAGGGCGGCCGCGGGCTGCTGCTGGTCGCGCGGCTCAGCCAGCGCTGGGGGAGCCGGCAGACCGCCGAGGGCAAGACGATCTGGTCGGAGCAGACGCTTCCGGTCGGGCTGTCCGCCGGGCTGCCGGACCTGGGCTGAACGGCCCGGCCGGGACATCGCGAGGGGGGCCGGTCGGCCGGGGTCAGAAGCGCCAGCGCGTCTGGCCGTACTCGCCCTTGCGGAAGCCGAACGCCGTGGCCGGGGCGACCCGGTGGACCAGTGCCTCATGGCCATCGTGGTGGAAGGCGCCGTCGGCCACCTGGAAGGTCCACTCCGCGCCGTACTTCGCCACGTACGCCGCCGCGATCCGCCGGAGCGTGGCGTCGTCCCGCACCGGCTCGGCCTCGCCCTCGACCACCAGGTCCAGCCCCTCGTGCAGCATGCCCGCACCCGTGGTGAGGACGCAGCGCGGATTGTGGGCGAGGTTCCGGGCCTTCTGCTCGGTGGGGCCGGTGCAGAAGCAGAGCGCGCCGTCGAACCAGACGGCGATGAGCGGGGTGACGTGGGGGCGGCCGTCCCGGCGGACGGTGGACAGCCAGTACAGCTCCGCGGCCGCCAGCCGCTCCCGTCCCTCCGGCCATCCGGTGGCGGTGGCGTCCGGGCTGCTGAAACGGGTGTCCAGCGCGGTCTGCGGATCGTGCTCGGTGCTCATCTGCTCACTCCTTGCCTGGCGGGGCGGTCCGGTGCGGTCCGGTGTTCCCGGACCGCGTTTCTTGGACCGCCCGGCGGAGCGAAAGTCATCGCCGTGCGGCGCGAAAGACCTCGCCCGGCGGAGTGAAAGACATCGCTCGCGGCCGCCCGTCACCGCTGTAAGGGGTCTACGAGACCTCGGCGGGCCCGGCCAGCCCCAGGACGTCGACCGCGTCACGGGCCGGCGGCTCCTGTAGGCGCAGCAGCGGGCTCTCGTTGCGGACCAGCCACTGGCGGTACGCGGCGCTCGCCCAGGCGATCTCGAAGTACGCGTCCGCGAGGTCGCCGAAGAGCGCGTCGACCTCGAAGGGGGCGCCGGGCGCGGTGCCCGGGACGGGGCCGTCGGCCGCGGTACGGGCCGCCGGGGCCGCCCGTGAGGCCAGGAAGAGCCGGACCGTCAGCGGATCCCCGTGCAGCGGACGGACCGCGACGCCCTGGCGGGACCGCGCGGTGGGCTGGCAGGGGGTGACCACCTCACCCGAGGCGACCAGGTCGGCGGCGGTCAGATAGTCCCCGTACACCACTCTCGGATTGAGCCCCGCGGCGGCCAGAACCCGGCGAAGACCGGGCCCCTCGCCGTCCACGCTGGGGTCGACCATCCACTGGTCGGCGGCGAGGTCGGCGAGCCGTACCGCGGGCCGCGGGGCGGCCGGATGGGTTTCGGCCAGCGCCACGAACTGCGGCTCCCGCTCCACGAGGACGCGGCGCTCCACGCCCTCGGGCACCCTCAGCGGCGCGCCCTCGACCTCGTGGACGAAGGCCACGTCGAGCTGGTTGGCGGCGACCATCTGAAGCAGCGCGTTGGCGGAGACGTCGATGTGGATGGTGGTGTCCGCGTCGGGGTAGCGGGCGCGGAGCCTGCGCAGCCAGCCGACCACGGCCCGGCTGCCCGTGCTGCCGATGCGTAACCGGGCGTCGGCGGTCTGCCCCGCCTCCAGCCGGACCTCGCTGACCAAGGCGTTCATCTCGGCCACGATCGGCCGGGCGCGGCACAGCACGGACCGCCCCAGCGGGGTCGGCCTGCTGCCGGTGACCTCGCGCGAGAACAGCCGGCCGCCGATGGTGTTCTCGATGCGCCGGAGCTGGGTCGTCAAGGATGGCTGGGTCATGCCCAGTTGGCGCGCCGCCTTCCGTAGGCTGCCGGTGTCGGCGATGGCGCACAATGCACGGAGGTGCCTCACCTCGAGCTCCACGGCGGGAGCATAACTGCGCACTTGTCGGTCACACCAGACTCTGAAAGCCCGCCAACCCATACCGGAATCGATCAATCAGTGGTCAACCACGGGTCAACGGGACGTCAAACCCCCACCGTCGGGCGGGACCCGAGAGCCCGCCGGGGGATATGCCTTCCTGCTATCACCAGTTGATATCTCCGCGCAGGGCCGGTTCTCCTCAAGACTCGGCGTCAGCCAAGAGTTCATCCCACGGCCCCGGCCGCCACCCCACACGGCGACCGGGGCCCGAGGACGATGAGGAGCCCCCCACATGTCACTCCCCAAGCTGGCGCTGTCCGCGACCATCGGCCTCGGCCTGGCGGCCTCCCTGTCCGCCATGCCCGCCTCCGCGGCCACGCCCGACCACTCCACGGCGCAGCGCGGCGCCGCGGCCGCCGCCTACACGGCGAGCGGCGAGGAGCGGGCCGACACCGACGCCTTCATCAAGGCCGTCATGAAGTCGGCGCTGGCCAAGCGGGCCGAGGCGCCCAGCGCGGCCGCCGCCGTCACCGTGACCTACAGCGCGAGCCAGGCCCCGACCTTCCAGTCGGTGATATCCCGCTCCACCCAGATCTGGAACTCCGCGGTGAGCAACGTGAAGCTCCAGGAGGGCAGCAACCCGGACTTCACCTACCGCGAGGGCAATGACCCCCGGGGCTCGTACGCGAGCACCGACGGCCACGGCAGCGGCTATGTCTTCCTGGACTACGCCCAGAACCAGCAGTACGACTCGACCCGGGTCACCGCCCACGAGACCGGCCATGTGCTGGGCCTGCCGGACCACTACGAGGGTCCGTGCAGCGAGCTGATGTCCGGCGGCGGCCCCGGCACGTCCTGCACCAACTCGCAGCCGAACCAGGCCGAGATCAGCCGCGTCAACCAGCTCTGGGCCAATGGCCTGGCCAAGCTCGAGAAGCAACTGGCCAAGAGCCACTGAGTCCGCCGAACCCACTGATCCGCCGATCCGCTGATTGGCTGATCGGCCGGATCAGGGCCTGACCGCCCGCACCTGGTTCCCGACGCCGGGTGCGGGCGCTCGGCGTGTGCGGGCGCCGCCGTCCGGCGCCCGCACCTGGCGACGCCCCCACCGGCCGGAGGTACCGTATAGAGACACCAGGAGCATTTCGCACAAACCGGCCGGACTCCCTCCATCCGGGGCCCGGCCCAGGGAGTGAGCACCATGGAGACCCTGATCACCGTGGTCGTCATCCTCGCGCTGATCGCCGTGGGCGCCCTGCTGATCCACCGGACCAATGTCCAGAACGGCAATCGGATGTCCCCTGAGAGCCATGACAGCCTCCCGGCCGGCGGACGGCCCCGCCATCGCCCCTGGAGCCGCGGACGGCAGCACGGGGGCCATCAGGCGCCCCCGCCCCAGGACCGCCGCACCTGAGCCCGGCAGCGGCCCTGCCGACAGCGGCCCCTCCAAGGGGGCCTCAGTCCTCCTCCTCGCGCTCCTCCTCGCGCAGCGCCTCCTCCAGCGTGGCGTTCGGGCGGAGCACCTCCAGCATCCTCCCCGCCCGCAGGGTGCGGAGGATCAACGCGTCGTCGCAGACCAGCCGCATCCGCCCGCCCCGCTCCAGAACACGCCGATGGGCCCGGCACAGCAGCCCCAGGCCCGAGCAGTCGAAGAAGGCGGTCGGCCGTAAGTCCACGATCACCGCGGGTCCGTCCCCGGCCGTGGCCGCGTCCAGCGCCGGCCCCACGCTTCCCACCCCGGCGATGTCGATCTCGCCGTGGAGCTCCACGACGGTGTATGCGCCGACCCGGCGCGTACGGGCGCGCGGAGCGACGTCTTCCGCGGCGTCGGCGTCCTGGTCGGCCGGATCCCCGCTCATGGGCCCCCGCGCGGCGTCCCGGGCACCGCGATCCAGCGGCACCGGCGCATCACGCGGAGCGCCTTGCTGCGTCATCGCGATATCCCCTCGGAACGGCACACTGCCCCTCTCACCTTCGTCAGAATCCCGGAAGCGGGCAGGGTCGGGCATCGGGTGCGAATCCGCCGGGCCCTTGGGCGACGTCCCGCGAGCGTAAAGGGAGGACCCCCGGTTACATAGGCAGGGACGCAGTATTCCGCCGGTGAAGACCGCTCGTCCGAGTGAATTTCGGTTCTTACTATTGACACTTGGTCAGATACGGCCTAAGCGAAGCCGTCACCGCTCCCTCCGGCCACCGGATCCGCCACTCCCGCGATCGCCGGAGTCAAGTCCTCCAGTACCTCGAAGGCGTCATCCAGCCGCACCATGCGCAGCAGCCGGACGAACCGCGGATCGTCGATGACGAGCCGCAGCCGCCCGTCCCGCTCCAGCACGCGATTGCGCAAGCGGCACAGCAAGGACAATCCGGCGCAGTCCAGGAAGGTGACCGGCCGTAGGTCCAGGATCAGATCCGGACAGCGTGCCTGAACGAGGGAATCGAGCCGCGCCACGATCCGCCCCGCGGCGAAGATGTCCAGCTCCCCCGCGATCTCGGCGACGGTGACACCGCCGAGTGCGTGGACTCGGACGCCGAAGGCGGGCCGATCATCGAACATGCAAGCCTCCTTGACCAGGTGGAGGCGCGCGGCACCGGAGCCCGCGGCCGCGCCGGTCAATCGCCGGGGTCCAGGCCGGCCCTTCATTAGGTGACATACCCATCTACCGGCTGACCAGTCAACGAACGGCGTGGCACGTGTCGTTGGCCTATTAAGGCCCCCGGACGCGAACCGTTACTCCCCGGTGAAGCAGAGGTCTTCTCATGTCCACCGTCAGCCGTGAGCATGCCACCCGGCAATCGCCTCGACGCGAAGGATATGACCGATGACAGCAGGACGCGTGCGATCACGGCGGCTCGGCATGACGACGGTGGTCGTCGCCCTCGCCATCGGCACCGGCGGAACGGCCACCACGGCGACCGCCGCCACGCCCGGCACCACCGCCACCTCGGCGGCGCCGTCGGGCACCACCGCCGCCGAGGAGGTCGACTACGAGACCTGGCAGCGCGATGTTCGCGCCATCATCGACGAGCAGGCCCGCCCCTACGTCGAGGAGCGCACCGCCAACCCCTCGGGCGAGAAGCAGGCCATCGTCCTGGACATCGACAACACCTCACTGGAGACCGACTTCGGCTTCAGCTACCCCCAGCCGGCCGTCGAGCCGGTCCTGAAGCTCGCCCAGTACGCGCACGACCGCGGCGTGGCCATCTTCTTCGTCACCGCGCGCCCCGGCATCATCTCCCTGCCGACCGAGTACAACCTGGAGAAGGTCGGCTACTCGGTCGCCGGTCTGTACGTACGCCACCTGCCGGACCTCTTCCAGGATGTGGCCGAGTACAAGACCGCCAAGCGGGCGGAGATCGAGAAGAACGGCTACACGATCATCGCCAACATCGGCAACAGCCCCACCGACATCAGCGGCGGCCACGCCGAGAAGTCCTTCAAGCTCCCGGACTACGACGGCCGGCTGTCCTGAGCCACGGTCAGGTCATCCCCTTCGCCATCGACCACGGACCACCGCCCTGGAAAGGCCGGGAACTCCAGATCTCGGCGCACAAGATTGGTGACTGACCCGAGCGCACGGCACGTCTGCTCCGCTCAAGACTGGACACACCGCAGACTGTGCGTCGAGATCTCCGCAAAGGGCGCGGATACGTCGATATTGGCGCGAAGGGGATGACCGATGACCGGCTCGCACGTACTGGCGCTCGGCCACTACCAGCCCGCGAAGGTGCTCGGCAACGACGACCTCGCGGCCCTCGTCGACACCAGTGACGAGTGGATCCGCAGCCGGGTGGGCATCCGCACCCGGCATCTCGCCCGCCCCGACGAGACGGTCGACGAGATGGCCGCGGCGGCGGCCGCCAAGGCGCTGGCCCACAGCGGTCTTGCCCCCTCCGACATCGACCTCGTGCTCGTCGCCACCTGCACGGCGATCGACCGCAGCCCCAATATGGCGGCCCGGGTCGCCGCCCGGCTCGGGCTGGCCCAGCCCGCCACCATGGACCTCAATGTGGTGTGCGCGGGCTTCACCCACGCCCTCGCCACCGCCGACCACACCATCCGGGCCGGGGCGGCCAGCGCGGCCCTGGTGATCGGCGCGGAGAAGTTCAGCGAGGCCACCGACTGGACCGACCGCTCCACCTGCGTCCTGACCGGCGACGGCGCGGGCGCGGCCGTGGTGGTGGCCGCCGAGCGGCCGGGCATCGGACCGGTGGTGTGGGGCTCGGTCCCGGAGATGGGCGGCGCGGTCCGGATCGAGGGCACACCGCCGCGCTTCGCGCAGGAGGGCCAGACCGTCTACCGCTGGGCCACCACCCAGCTGCCGCCGATCGCGCGGGAGGTGTGCGCACGGGCCGGGATCACCCCGGAGGACCTGGCCGGTGTCGTGCTGCACCAGGCCAATCTGCGGATCATCGAGCCGGTCGCCCGCAAGCTGGGCGCGGTCAACGCGGTGATCGCCCGCGATGTGGTGGAGTCCGGCAACACCTCGGCGGCCAGCGTTCCGCTCGCCCTGTCCAAGCTGGTCGAGCGCGGGGAGGTGCCCTCCGGCGCCCCGGTGCTGCTCTTCGGCTTCGGCGGCAATCTGTCGTACGCGGGGCAGGTCATCCGCTGCCCCTGAGGGCACCCCACCGCTGGGGGCACCCCGCCCCTGAGGGCACCCCGCCCCTGAGGGTGCCCCGCCGCCGGGGGCGCCCCAGCCCGGCCGCCCCCGGCCGCTCCGCCGGGACGTCCGATTCGTTCAAGACCGGCCGCGGACGCGCTGCCTACGCTGCCCGTATGACAGCACGATTCAACGCCATCGGTCTGGTCGTCGCCGACATGGCCGCTTCCCTCGCCTTCTACCGCCGCCTCGGCCTCGACATCCCCGCCGACGCCGACACCCAGCCCCACGCGGAGGCCGCCCTGCCCGGCGGGGTGCGGCTGATGTGGGACACCGTCGAGACGGCACGCTCCTTCGACCCGGAGTGGACCCCGCCGAGCGGCTCCCACCAGGTGTCGCTGGCCTTCGCCTGCGACGGCCCGGCCGATGTGGACAAGACGTACCAGGACCTCGTGGCGGCCGGGGTGCGCGGCACGATGGAGCCGTGGGACGCGCCCTGGGGCCAGCGCTACTCGGTCGTCCTCGACCCGGACGGCAATGGCATCGACCTCTTCGCCCCGCTGCCCTCCTGAGCCCCTACTCTCCTCCTGGCCCCCGCAGCAGCCGCCCCAGCGGGACCCCCGTCAGCGCCCTGACCTCGCGGGCGAGATGGGCCTGGTCGGCGTAGCCCGCCGTGGCCGCGACCTCCGCGAAGGGGACACCGGCGCGCGCCAGGTCCAGGGCCCGGTTCAGCCGCAGCACCCGGCCCAGCGTCTTGGGGCCGTAGCCGAAGGCCGCGAGGGAGCGGCGGTGCAGCTGCCGCTCCCCCAGCCCCACGGCCGCGGCGATCCCGGCCACTCCCGTCCCGCGCGAAACCCCCGCGACGATCGCGGCGAGCAGCGGATCGGGCGGTTCCGCGGTCCGCAGCCGGTCCCCGGCGGCCTCCTCCAGCAGGCGGCTCGCGGCCGCCTGCCGCCCGGCCGCCCGCTCGGTGGCGATCCGCTCGGCCAGCCGCCGGACCTCCGCGCCGGGCCAGAGCGCGGCCAACGGCACCCTCGTATCGCGGAGTTCATGCGCCGGTACGCCCAGCACGGCCGGGCCAGTACCGGGGGCGAACCGCAGCCCCACGGCGCGGCTGCCCGGCGGCCCGAGGGCCAGATGGGCACGGGTGTCCGGTCCGGCGACCAGCAGCTCGCCGCCCGGCCCCGACCCCGCCTCGCTCCAGATCAGATCCGTGCAGCCGTCCGGGAGCACCCGCTGCGGCCCGGTGCCGGCCGTACGCGTCCACACCACGGCGCCACGGCCGATCAGCGCCCTCCGCTCGTGGTACTCGCTCAAGGGACCTCGCGCAGATACATCGCACCGCAGGAGTGGCAGAAGGGCCCCGCGTCACCCGTGGCCCACAGGTCGGCGGCCTGGGTCTCGGAATCCGGGTCCAGCTCCCGCCCGCACATCGCGGTCGTTCCGTTTCCGCGGACCATGTGCCAGATCTTGACCGGCGCGCCCGCGACCCGCCCGGAGCTGCCCTCCTCGTATTCGGCGCGCATCTCGTGCTGCATGGCGGTACACCTCCTGCTCACCACCACTACCCTCCATGCTCCCGCCATGCCGTGCGGCGCGCCACCTTCACCAACGCGCCGCCCGCGCTAACCGCGGACCAGGTGGCAGGGGCTCCGCCCCTGGACCCGGAACCTGGGGCGGAGCCCCACCACGCGGCGGAGCCGCACACCGATGCTCAGCCCGCCGCACGCGACACTCACCCGGGGCCTGGGGCGGAGCCCCAGTTTCGGGAAGGGGCGGGGAGGGGAACAGCCCGCCGCAGGCGGCACGACCCGCCGGGCGCCCTAAAAGACGGACCAGTCGGTCAGCGTGGTGAAGTGGTCCAGGGCCGCCAGCCCGGCCACCGAGTTGCCGCGGGCATCCAGGCCGGGGCTCCAGACGCACAGCGTGCAGCGGCCGGGGACCACCGCGACGATCCCGCCGCCGACACCGCTCTTGGCGGGCAGTCCGACCCGGTAGGCGAAGTCGCCCGCCGCGTCGTACGTACCGCAGGTGAGCATGACCGCGTTGACCCGCTTCGCCTCGCTGCGCGACAGCAGCCGTGAGCCGTCCGAGCGCAGCCCGTGGCGGGCCAGAAAACCGCCGGCCAGGGCGAGATCGCGGCAACTCATCTCGATCGAGCACTGCCAGAAGTAGTGCTCCAGGACGGTCGGCACGGGGTTGTCGAGGTTGCCGTAGCTCGCCATGAAGTGGGCGAGGGCGGCATTACGGTCGCCATGGGCGGACTCGGAGGCGGCGACCTCCTGGTCGAAGGCGAGGTCCGGATTGCCGCTCTCGGCGCGCAGGAAGTCCAGCATGGTGGTGCTGGCGTCGCCGGTAAGGGTGTGCAGCCGGTCGGTGACGACGAGCGCCCCGGCGTTGATGAACGGGTTGCGCGGGATGCCGTTCTCGTACTCCAGCTGCACCAGGGAGTTGAAGGGGTTGCCCGAGGGCTCCCGGCCGACCCGCCGCCACAGCTTCTCGCCGTCGCCGGCGAGGACGAGCCCGAGGCTGAACGCCTTGGAGATGGACTGCACCGAGAAGGGCCGCTCCCAGTCGCCGACCCCGGTCACCCGGCCGTCGACATCGGCGAGGGCGATCCCGAAGCGGTCCGCGTCCACCGAGGCGAGCGCCGGGATGTACTGGGCCACCCGGCCCCGGCCGATCTGCGGCTTCACATGGGCCGCGACCTCCTCCAGCACTGCCTGGTAGTCCATGGTGCGGGCGTCTCCTGTCGCGATCTCGGGTGGTGCGATGTCGAGCGGGTCGACCGGTCCGCACGATAACGTGCCCCTCGCCATTCATCACCCCATGTGTTTATGAGTGTGCGGCGGGTAAGCAAACGGGTGAACGAGGCGGGCCTCGACCGGGGCCCGCTGGACGACCAGAACGGAGGCGGCATGGCCTCACCCATGTCCGCGGGGGACTTCCTCGCGGCGCTGACGAACGAGGGCGTGCGGGTGACGCAGGTCGGGGACTGGCGGCACCACAACCGGAACCACAAGGGGCCGTGGGGCCCGGTGCACGGGGTGATGATCCACCACACGGTCACCTCCGGCACCCAGGAGACGGTGGAGATCTGCCGGGACGGCTTCGAGGGGCTGCCCGGCCCGCTGTGCCACGGCATGGTCGCCAAGGACGGCGGGCTCCATCTGGTGGGCTACGGCCGCGCCAACCACGCCGGGCTCGGCGATGACGACGTCCTGCGGGCGGTGATCGCCGAGAAGGCCCTGCCGGCGGACAACGAGGCGAACACCGACGGCAACCGCGCCTTCTACGGCTTCGAATGCGAGAACCTCGGCGACGGCGAGGACCCGTGGCCCGAGGCCCAGCTGGACGCGATCGCGCGGGCGGCGGCGGCCGTATGCCGCCATCACGGCTGGACCGAGCGCTCGGTGATCGGCCATCTCGAATGGCAGCCGGGCAAGGTGGATCCGCGCGGCTTCACCATGGCCGAGATGCGCGACCGGATCCACGAGCGGCTCGAGTAGCGCCCTCGGCCGTCCCCGGCGCCGGCGCCGGGGACAGGGACAGGGACGGGGACAGGGACAGGGACAGGGACAGGGACAGGGACAGGGACGGCGGGCGGCACCGGAGGGCCACGGTCTCAGGACCCGTCGTCCGTGGCACCCTCCCGGTAGAGCGCGGCCTCCTCCAGGTCCAGCCGGCGCAGCAGCGACCGCAGCATCTCCTCGTCGATCCGCCGGGCGTCCCGCAGGTCCACGAACACCTTCCGCTCGGCCTCGATCATCTCCCGGGCCAGTCTGCGATAGGTGTCGTCCGCCGATTCGCCGGTCACCTCGTTGACCGCCCCGAGCCGCTCCCACACGGCGTTGCGGCGCTGCTCCAGCACGGTGCGCAGCCGGTCGGCGAGCGGCGAGGGCAGGGCGTTGCGCTCGTCGTCGAGCAGTTCCGCCAGCCGCCGCTCGGCCGCCATCGACGCCGTGTTCTGCGCCTGTGCCTCGGCGAGCGTCTCGGACCGTGGATCGCGGCCCGGCAGCCCGAGCAGCCGGATCAGCGACGGCAGGGTGAGCCCATGGACCACCAGGGTGCCGATGACGGTCGTGAAGGTCAGGAAGAGGATCAGATTGCGGGCCGGGAAGGGCCCCCCGCCGTGCACGGTCTCCGGGATGGAGAAGGCGATGGCCAGCGAGACCACCCCGCGCATCCCGGCCCAGCCGACGACGACCGGCGCGGTCCAGTTGGTGCCGGGCTCGCGTTCGCGGATGCCGGGGAAGAGCATCCGTGGCACGAAGGTCGACGGAAAGACCCAGACGTAGCGGGCGGCCACCACGGCCAGGAAGACCAGGGCCGCGTACCAGGCGGACTCGCCCGCGCTGTACTCCCCCAGGCCGCCCACCACGACCCGCAGTTGCAGCCCGATCAGCGCGAACACCGCCGACTCCAGTACGAAGTCGATCATCCGCCAGACCGCCGCCTCCTGGAGCCGGGTGGCGAAGTCGACCTGCCAGGAGTGGTGCCCGAGGTAGAGCCCGACCACCACGACGGCCAGCACACCCGACGCCCCGAACTGCTCGGCGACGGCGTAGGCGACGAAGGGGATGAGCAGCGAGAGGGTGTTCTGGAGCAGCGCGTCCCGCAGCCGGGTGCGCAGCCAGTGCAGCGGCACCATCAGGATCAGACCGACCACGACACCGCCGACGGCCGCGAAGGCGAACTCCCGCAGCCCCTCGGTCCAGCTGACGCCCTCCCCCACGGCGGCGGCCAGCGCCACCCGGTAGGCGGTGATCGCGGTCGCGTCGTTGAACAGGGACTCGCCCTGGAGGAGCGTGGTGAGCCGGGCGGGCAGCCCGATCCGGCGGGCGATGGCGGTGGCGGCCACGGCGTCCGGCGGCGCGACCACCGCGCCCAGCACGAGGGCGGCGGTCAGCGGCAGCCCCGGGATCAGCAGATGGGCGACCGCGCCGACCGCGACCGTCGCGAAGAGCACATACCCGACGGAGAGCAGCGCGATCGGCCGCATATTGGCGCGCAGGTCCAGATAGGAGCTGTCCAGCGCGGCGCTGTGCAGCAGCGGCGGCAGCACCAGGGGCAGCACGATATGCGGGTCCAGCGTGTAGTCGGGGACCCCCGGGAGGTAGGAGACGACGAGCCCGACCGCGACCAGCAGCAGCGGCGCGGGCACCGGGGTGCGGCGGGCCACGCCGGCGACCGCCGCGCTGCCCGCGACCAGCATCAACAACGGCAATACGTCCATCGTCCGGCCCTGTCTCCGTCGGCCGTCCCGACGGTCGTCCATGTGCTCCGCTCGCGCGGCGTTTTAGTCTGGCAATCATGAACGAGTGTCCGCATGTTCCCGCACTGCCCCGCCCCGAGCCGGAGGCGCGGGCCGACACCTGCCCCGAGTGCCTGGCGGTCGGCAGCCACCCCGTCCAGCTGCGGAAGTGCCTGGTGTGCGGCCATGTGGGCTGCTGCGACTCCTCGCCGTACCAGCACACCACCCGCCACTACGAGGAGACCGGGCACCCGGTGATGCGCAGCTTCGAGGAGGGTGAGGACTGGCGCTGGTGTTACGTGGATCAGCTCATCGTGTAGGGCCGGTTCCGCGGACGCCCCGGCTTGGCGTTTTCCGCGCAATGTCGGAGATCGGCCGCCGCGTTTGTCGGCGCGGCCCGCTAGCCTTCACCACATGATCCGATCCGCGAAGCCGTCCGACGTCCCGGCGATCCAGGCGATGATCCGAGAGCTGGCGGCCTACGAGCGGGCTCCGCGGGAGGCCAAGGCCACCGAGGAGCAGCTGCACGAGGCGCTCTTCGGGGCGCATCCCGCGGTGTTCGCGCTGATCGCCGAGGAGGCCGGTGGCGCCGGAGAGCCCGCCCGGCCGGTGGGGTTCGCCCTGTGGTTCCGCAACTTCTCCACCTGGACAGGCACCCATGGCGTGTATCTGGAGGACCTGTACATCACCCCGCGGGCCCGCGGGGGCGGCCATGGCAAGGCACTGCTCGCCGAGCTGGCCCGGATCTGCGTGGAGCGGGGATATGCCCGCTTCGAATGGTCGGTGCTCGATTGGAACGAGCCCGCGATCGGCTTCTACGCCGCGATCGGCGCGGAGCCGATGGATGAATGGACGGTGCGGAGGCTTTCGGGAGAGCCTCTGCGAGCGCTGGCCGCTCAGGCCATGGGCACCGCCCTGACCAGCGATTCCCTGAGTGAGGCGACATCTCTTTCGAATTGAGACCGCAAACCCTCTAGCCACGCTGCGTACTCATGTGCTTACTATGAGTGATATCGCGGCTTTGTGGGCCCGAGTTCACCCGTGATGGGGGCCGTGCTTCGTCCGGGCGACATCGAACCGCAGATCGCGATAGCGTCGCAGGCAAAGTACATACAGCGCCGGTCCCCCTCCACCATAAGGGTTCGGGGCCGACGCTCCAATCAGCTCAGCTCAATCAGCTTGTGTCACCTTGGAGGTGAGGGTGTCCCAGATCGCAGGCGAGCCCGGGACCCAGGACTTCGTGGAAGTCCGGCTGCCCGCTGCGGGTGCCTATCTGTCGGTGCTGCGTACGGCGACGGCCGGCCTCGCAGCCCGCTTGGACTTCACCCTCGACGAAATCGAGGATCTGCGTATCGCCGTTGACGAGGCATGCGCGATCCTGCTTCAGCAAGCCGTGTCCGGCTCCGTGCTGAGCTGCGTCTTCCGCTTGATTGACGACGCACTCCAGGTCACCGTCTCGGCTCCCACCACCGACGGCCGCGCCCCCGAGCGCGACACCTTCGCCTGGACGGTGCTCTCCGCACTGGCGGGCAAGGTGGATTCGACGGTGGCCGAGGACCAAACGGTCAGCATCAGCCTGTACAAGGAGCGCGGCGCCGGCCCCGGACAGCCGTGACGGAACAAGGGGGCTCCGTGAGCACTGCATCATCGCGGGGAGTGGGTACCCCGGCCATCCCGCACCCGCCGGCCCGGCCGCATCCCGCGGACTCGGAGGCGGCAGGAGACCGACCAGAGCGGGCGGACCACATGGACCAGCACGAGCAGGTGCATCAGCAGCACGATCCGCATGACCGGAGCGGCGCGCGGGCGATGTTCGCCGAGCTGCGACGGCTGCCGGAGGGCTCCGCGGAGCGGGCCGAGCTGCGCAACAACCTCGTGCGTATGCATTTGCCGCTGGTGGAGCACCTGGCCCGGCGCTTCCGCAACCGCGGTGAGCCGCTGGACGACCTCACCCAGGTCGCCACCATCGGGCTGATCAAGTCCGTGGACCGGTTCGACCCGGACCGCGGAGTGGAGTTCTCGACCTATGCGACGCCCACGGTCGTCGGCGAGATCAAGCGCCACTTCCGCGACAAGGGCTGGGCTGTGCGGGTGCCGCGCCGGTTGCAGGAGCTACGGCTGTCGCTGACCACGGCCACCGCGGAGCTCTCCCAGCGCCATGGCCGCGCCCCGACCGTCCATGAGCTGGCCCAGCATCTGTCCATCTCCGAGGAGGAGGTGCTGGAGGGTCTGGAGTCCGCGAATGCCTACAGCACCCTCTCCCTGGACGTCCCGGACACGGATGACGAGTCCCCCGCGGTCGCCGACACCCTCGGCGCGGAGGACGAGGCGCTGGAAGGCGTCGAGTACCGCGAATCGCTCAAACCGCTGCTGGAGGACCTGCCGCCGCGCGAGAAGAAGATCCTGCTGCTGCGGTTCTTCGGCAATATGACGCAGTCGCAGATCGCGCAGGAGGTGGGCATCTCCCAGATGCATGTCTCCCGGCTGCTGGCCCGCACGCTCGCGCAGTTGCGCGACAAGTTGCTGGTCGAGGAGTAGGGAGCGCTACGGGATGCCCGGTGGGCTGTTCCCCTCCCCGCCCCTTCCCGATACCAGGGGCTCCGCCCCCGGACCCCTGGGTCCGGGGGCGGAGCCCCACCACGCGGCGGAACCGCAAATCGATGCTGCGGGAAGAGGTGGAACCCCGGCCCGGGGTCCGGCACGGACCCCAGCCCGGGACCAAGGGCAGCCCCGCCCAGGTCCGGGGCGAAGCCCCACCACGCGGCGGAACCACATACCGATGCTGCGGGAAGGGGCGGAACCCCGGCCCGCGGTCTGGGGCGAAGCCCTGGTTTCGGGGTCTGGGGCGAGCCCCGGTTTCGGGAAGGGGCGGGGAGGGGAACAGCCCGCCGCAGGCGGAAACCGGCTAGGCGTCGCGGGGGCCGATGCCGAGCGCCTCGGTCGCCGTCGGATTGATCAGCAGCGCCAGGACGGCGAGGGCCGCGATGGCGGTGGCCACTCCGGCGGCGAGCAGCCCGCCGCCGTTCTGCACCAGCGTCCAGGCCACCGGCAGCGCCATCAGCTGGGTGATCATCGCGGGGCCGCGGCTCCAGCGGCGCCGCAGCCACAGCCCGCGGGCCGCAAGCAGCGGCAGCAGGGCCAGTGCGAGCACGGTGACGCCGAGCATCTCCGCCTGCCGCGGGCTCTCCGGGTCTCCGGTCAGCCCCATGATCAGTACATAGATACCGAAGCCCAGCAGCACCACGCCCTCGGCGGCGGCCAGCGCCGCGGCGGCCGTCAGCCGGGCGGGGCGGGGCCCGGTGGGCGCGGCATCGGCGGTGGCGGTCGCCTTGGCGGCCCCGGCGTCCGGCCGGGCCGTGCCCTTCGGCTCCGTACCCTTCGGCTCTGCGCCCTTCTGTGCCGCGGCCTGCCGCTCGGTCGCCTTCCGCGCCGTGGCCCTCTGCGCCTTCTTCGCGGTAGCGGACTTCTTACTGCTCACCCCAGCAGCCTAGCCGCCCCCGGGCCGCCAGGGCCCTACCCCCCTCCGGCCGGTCGGCCCGGATGGGTAGGCTGGCGCGCATGCGCGCACTCCTCGTGGTCAACCCGGCAGCAACCACCACCAGTGCCCGCACCCGTGATGTTCTCTTCCACGCGCTCGCCAGCGATCTGAAGCTCGATGTGGCGACCACGGAGTACCGGGGGCATGCGCGCGACCTGGCCCGGCGGGCGGTCGACGGCGGCACTCATGAACTGGTGGTGGCGTTCGGCGGCGACGGCACCGTCAACGAGGTCGTCAACGGACTGCTCCACCATGGCCCCGCGCCGCGTGAACTGCCCCGGCTCGCGGTCGTGCCGGGCGGCTCCACCAATGTCTTCGCCCGCGCGCTCGGGCTGCCCAACGACGCCGTCGAGGCGACCGGCGCCCTGTTGGACGCGCTGCGGGACGGCACCGAGCGCACCGTGGGCCTCGGGCTCGCGGCCGGCACCCCGGGCACCCGGGACGAGGCGGTCCCGGCCCGCTGGTTCACCTTCTGCGCCGGGCTCGGCTTCGACGCGAGCGTCATCGGCCGGGTGGAGCAGCAGCGCGAGCGCGGCAAGCGGTCCACCCACGCCCTCTATATACGGCAGATGGTGCGGCAGTTCATCGGGGAGCCGCACCGCCGGCAGGGCACCATCACCCTCGAGCGGCCGGGCGAGGACCCGATCGAGGAACTGGCGCTGTCCATAGTCTGCAACACCGCCCCGTGGACCTTTCTGGGCAACCGCCCGGTCTACGCGGCGCCCCAGGCGTCCTTCGACACCGCCCTCGACGTGCTGGGACTCGCCAAGCTGTCGGCGTCGGCGATGACCCGCTACGCCACCCAACTGCTCAGGTCGACGCCCGAACGCGGCCCCCGCGGCAAGCATGTGGTGGCGCTCCACGACCAGACGGACTTCACCTTGCAATCCCAGGCGCCACTGCCGTTCCAGATGGACGGTGACCATCTGGGACTGCGTACGAGCGTGACGTTCACAGGCGTACGCCGTGCACTGCGTGTGATTGTGTGAGTGAGAGCGCTAAAAGTCCTTCCAGTCGAACGTTTAGGCTGGGCTCCACCCACCGGAAGTACGGCTGTGACAGAGCCGACACCAAGGAATCAAAAAAAACTTTCCGGAAGGGGTTGTATCCGCCGCCGAGGTTTGCGAGTCTCTTCTTGGCGATCGGGACGGCCTCCAGAAGGCCCCCTTGAGAGCCCGAACCCCCTCCTCATTCCACGGGCCGCACCAGCCCCAACTGGTTCGGCGGCCCTACCCTTGCGGGGGGATTCGTGAAAGCGTTCACATTCACAAGCAACGAGCCCGCAATACGAGGAGATGGAGCAGCCATGGACTGGCGTCACAACGCCGTTTGTCGCGAGGAAGACCCCGAGCTGTTCTTCCCCATCGGCAACACCGGTCCCGCGCTGCTGCAGATCGAGGAAGCCAAGGCCGTCTGCCGCCGCTGCCCCGTAATGGAGCAGTGCCTGCAGTGGGCGCTTGAGTCCGGCCAGGACTCCGGCGTCTGGGGTGGAATGAGCGAAGACGAGCGCCGCGCCATGAAGCGCCGTGCCGCTCGCAACCGGGCACGCAACGCCAGCGCCTGAAGCCCGCACCCCGTGGCCCCCGAGCCGCAGCGCGTAGAACCCCCGATGCGCACAGCAAATTGAGCTTTGAGCCCCGGACCGGATGGGTCCGGGGCTCAGTGCTTTCCGATAACGAGTTGCTCTCGGACTCATCACGCGCTCAGTGCTTCTCGGCACGCACCGGGACGTCCAGCACCACACGGGTGCCGCGCTCCGGGGCGGGCACCATGCCGAACGTCCCGCCCAGCTCCCCCTCCACCAGGGTGCGGACGATCTGGAGCCCCAGGTTTCCGGCCCGCTGGGGGTCGAACCCCTCCGGCAGCCCGCGCCCGTCGTCCTGGACGACCACCACCAGCCGGCTCTCCTCACCGCTGCCACCGCGCACCGCCGAAACCTCGACCGTGCCCTGCTCCCCCGGTCCGAAGCCGTGCTCCAGCGCGTTCTGGAGCACCTCGGTGAGGACCATGGACAGCGGGGTGGCGACCTCGGCGTCGAGGATGCCGAAGCGTCCGGTGCGACGGCCGGTCACCTTGCCGGGCGATATCTCGGCCACCATGGCCAGCACCCGGTCGGCTATGTCGTCGAACTCGACCTGCTCATCGAGGTTCTGGGAGAGGGTCTCATGGACGATGGCGATCGAGCCGACCCTGCGCACCGCCTCGTCGAGCGCCTCCCGGCCCTGCACCGAGTCCATGCGGCGGGCCTGGAGCCGCAACAGGGCGGCCACCGTCTGGAGGTTGTTCTTCACCCGGTGGTGGATCTCCCGGATGGTGGCGTCCTTGGTGATCAATTCGCGCTCACGGCGGCGCAGTTCGGTGACGTCCCGCAGCAGGACGAGCGAGCCGATGTGCAGCCCCTTGGGCTTGAGCGGAATGGCCCGCAGCTGGATGACCCCGTCGCCGCCCTCGACCTCGAACTCCCGGGGCGCCCAGCCGCTGGCCAGTTTGACCAGCGCCTCGTCCACCGGGCCGCGCACCGGGGCCAGTTCGGCGGTGGTCCTGCCCAGGTGGTGGCCGACGAGATCGGCGGCCAGGCCCAGGCGGTGGTAGGCGGAGAGCGCGTTGGGGCTCGCGTACTGCACCACCCCGTCCGCGTCGAGCCGGATCAGCCCGTCGCCCGCGCGTGGTGAGGCGTCCATGTCGACCTGCTGGTTGGGGAACGGAAACGATCCCGCGGCGATCATCTGGGCGAGGTCGGACGCGCTCTGGAGATAGGTCAGCTCCAGCCGGCTGGGGGTCCGTACGGTCAGCAGATTGGTGTTCCGCGCGATCACGCCGAGGACCCGGCTCTCCCGCCGGACCGGGATGGACTCCACCCGGACCGGCACCTCCTCGCGCCACTCGGGGTCGCCCTCCCGGACGATCCGGCCCTCGTCCAGGGCGGCGTCGAGCATGGGGCGGCGGCCGCGGGGCACGAGATGACCGACCATGTCGTCCTGGTAGGAGGTGGGCCCGGTGTTCGGCCGCATCTGCGCCACGGAGACGTACCGGGTGCCGTCGCTGGTGGGGACCCACAGCACCAGATCGGCGAACGAGAGGTCGGAGAGCAGCTGCCACTCCGAGACCAGCAGGTGCAGCCACTCGAGGTCGGAGTCGTCGAGGGCGGTGTGCTGGCGGACGAGGTCGTTCATGGAGGGCACATTGCGAGCCTACCCTCACCCGTGGATTAGCCTATTCGCGCATAAGCATGGACAGACAGCAGTGGTCTAGTCCAGAATATCGAGCACTGCGATCTTCCGTTCTCCCCGCACAGGAGGGCGGATAGAGGGGCCCGGAGCGCTCTGCCCTGACCGCCCGGGGCCCTCACGGTCGGCCGCTCGGCCGATGCAACTCCGGGCTGCGGTGCCGGGTGGGTTGAGGGTCCCGCCCTGGCGCCGCGGCCCGCGGGTCACACCCCGGCTCCCGCGCCTCTCGAAGGCCGCGGGAGCCGTTTCCGTATGCCGCACAGCGGGGCCGAATGCCTCAGCGGGGCCCGCCGCGTATGTCAGCGGGCCCCCGCCACGCGTCCCGGCGCGTCTCCGCGCCGCGTCTCAGCGCGTCTCCGTCACCTTCGCCAGGGCCCTCGGCGCGTCCGGGTCCTGGCCGCGCGCGATCGTCACCTCGTACGCCAGCATCTGGAGCGGCAGGATCTCCAGGATCGGCTGGACCTCCTCGGCGACCCCGTCCGTCGGCAGCGCGAACCCGGCCGAGGCCCGCTCCACCTCCGACGCGCTGCCGATGACGACGAGGTCGGCGCCGCGGCCGCGCAGCCGCTCCAGGACCGGCTGGAGCGCCTGGCCGCCCTTGCCCTCGGTGACGATGGCGATCACCGGCGAGATGTTGTCGACCATGGCGAGCGGACCGTGCAGCAGATCGGCGCCGGAGTAGGAGAGCGCCGGGATGTAGCTGGTCTCCATCAGCTTCAGGGCGGCTTCCTTGGCGGTCGGGTAGCCATAGCCCCGGGAGGTGAGGACCATCCGCTCGGCGAAGCGGTAGCGCCCCGCGAGCTGCCGGACCTCGTCCTGGCGGTCGAGGATCTGCTGGGCGAGGTCGGGCAGCGCCTTGGCGGCCGCGCCGTCGCCGCCGCGCAGCCCCTCCACGAAGAGGTAGAGGGCGAGGAGTTCGGCGGTGTAGGTCTTGGTGGCGGGCAGCGCCTTCTCCGGCCCGGCCAGGACGTCGATGTGGAATTCGGAGACGGCGGCGAGCGGCGAGTCGGCGTTGTTGGTCACCGCGAGGGTGATCGCCCCGGCCGCGCGGGCGGCCTCGGTGGAGGCGACCAGGTCCGGGGAGCCGCCGGACTGGCTGACGGTGATCACCAGCACATCGGTGAGATCCGGCTGGGCGCCGTACGCGGTGGTGGTGGACATGGAGGTCAGCCCGCACGCCTTGCCGAGCAGCACTTCGAGCAGGTACTTGGCGTACAGCGCCGCGTTGTCCGAGGTGCCCCGGGCGGTGAGGAGGACGAAGCGCGGGTTGCGGGCGGCGATCCGCTCCGCGACCTCACGGATCCTCGGGGCGCCCTGGTCGAGGATGCGGCGCAGCACGGCGGGCTGCTCGGCCATCTCGCCGGACATGATCCGGCCCGGCTGGTCGCTGCGCTGGGCCGTCGTCGTGGCGGACATGCTGGGTGCCTCCAGGTGGCTCTGTGCCGGCTGAGCTGGGGAGCTGAGGGGTCAGTCCCCGGGTCGGTCACCGGCGCCGACGCCGGCGATCACCTCGGCGGCCGCCAGTCCACACACCCGGGCGGCGCCGTGGGTCGCGATGTGCAGCGCCCCGGCGGGCGGCGCCTGGGGCACCCCCATCTCCACGACGACCGTCTTGGGCCGGGCGGTGAGCAGGGCGTCCAGCGCGTCGGCCATCCAGGGGTGGCGATGGACATCGCGGACCACTGCGACGATCCTACGGTCCGCCGCGGTGTCGAGCATATTTTCGATCAGGGCGGGGACGCCCCGGTCCTCGACGTCCTGTCGCCCATAGGTGGCGGTCCCGGTGCCGGGGCGCAGCAGGGTCAGTTCGCCGCCGACGCCCCAGGAGGTCTCCGCCCCGACGGCGATGTTGGCGTCCGGGGTGAAGGTGGCCACATAGGCGGGTCCGGTCACGGGTTCGTACGAGGCCCCGGCCGGGGTGATCCTGAGCGCCCGCCGCGCGGCGGCGAGCCCCACCCCCGCGGCGGGCTCGATGCCGTGCGCCGCGCGCGGTCCCGCGGAGTGCCGGGTCCACTCCCCCAGGGCGCGCACCCGCGCCGCCGCCTCGGCGAGCCGCGCCTCCGACAGGCGCCCCTCGCTGACGGCGGTGACCAGCGCGTCGCGCAGTCGCAGCACGGTGTCCTCGTCGGCGAGTCCGCCGCCCACGCAGATCGCGTCGGCGCCCGCGGCGATGGCCAGGACGCTGCCGTTCTCGATGCCGTAGGCGTCGGCGATGGCCCGCATCTCCATGCCGTCGGTGACGATCAGCCCCTCGAAGCCGAGTCCGCCGTCGGCCACGGGCCGGCGCAGCAGCCCGTGCAGCGCGGCGGGGCTGAGGGTGGCGGGCAGGTCGGAGTCGAGCACGGGCAGCAGGATGTGCGCGCTCATCACGGCCTTGGTCCCGGCGGCGACGGCGGCGCGGAAGGGCACCAGTTCACGGTCGGTCAGGGTGTCAAGACCGGCGTCGATACGGGGCAGGGCGTGGTGGGAGTCGACGGCGGTGTCGCCGTGGCCGGGGAAGTGCTTGGTGCAGGCGGCGACTCCGGCGCTCTGGAGGCCCTCGATGTACGCGGCGGTGTGGCGGGCGACGAGGCCCGGCTCGGCGCCGAAGGAGCGCACGCCGATGACCGGGTTGTCGGGGTTGGAGTTGACGTCGGCGGAGGGCGCCCAGTTGAGGTTGACGCCGCATTCGGCGAGGCGGCGGCCCATCTCACGGGCGACGGCGCGGGTCAGCTCCGGGTCGTCGACGGCGCCGAGCGCGAGGTTGCCGGGGAAGGAGGAGCCGGTGCGCACCTCGAGCCGGGTGACGTCGCCGCCCTCCTCGTCGATGGCCACCAGGACGTCGTCACGTTCGGCGCGCAGCTGGGCGGTGAGGGCGCCCAGCTGCTCGGGCGTGGCGATGTTCCGGCCGAACAGGCCGACGGAGGCGAGCCCCTCACCGAGCCGGCGCAGCACCCAGTCGGGGGCGGTGGTTCCGGTGAAGCCGGGCTGGAGAACGGTCAGAGCGTCGCGGGTGAGGGTGGCGGAATCGTGTGCGAGGGTCGTCATAAACCGGGATCATCCCTTCACAGCGCCGGAAGTGAGCCCACCGACCGCCTTGCGTTGCAGAAACAGGAACAGAAGCAGGATCGGGATGGCGAACAGCGAAGCGGCCGCCATGGTGGCGCCCCAGTCGTCGCCGAAGGCGGTCTGGAACCTGGAGAGCCACAGCGGAAGCGTCTGGGCTTCCGGGTCCTTGTTCAGGATGAGGACGAGGGGGAATTCGTTCCAGGCCGTGATGAAGCCGAAGAGCGAGGTGGCCATCAGGCCGGGCGCCAGCAGCGGGAAGATCACCCGGATGAACGCCTGCGGACGGGTGCAGCCGTCCACCATCGCCGACTCCTCCAGCTCCTTGGGTATCGCGGCCACGTAGGAGCGGAGCGTGAGGATGGTGAAGGGCAGCACCATCACCATGTAGAAAAGGGTCAGCGGAAGCAGGCTGTTCAGCATGTCGCCGTCGCGCACCAGCATGTAGATGGCGATGACCAGGACTTCCCAGGGCGCCATCTGCGCGATCATGAAGGTCAGCAGAAAGCCGCGCCGCCCCTTGAACCGCATCCGGGCGAGGGCGAACGAGGCGAGCAGCGCGATCAGCAGGGAGAGGACGACCGCCGAGAGGGTGACGGTGAGGGAGTTGCCCACCAGGGTCCAGAAGTTCTCCGCGTTCACGGCCTTCTGGAAGTGTTCGAGGGTGGCTCCGGTCGGGAACCACACCGGGTCCTCGGAGATGATGTCCGAGTTCGGCTTGAGGGCCGTGGTGAACATCCAGTAGACGGGGAACGCGAAGCCGATGAAGAGCACGACGGCGGTCGCGTTGGGCCACAGCCGGGCGAGCGGCGAGCGCTTCACAGCTCGTCCTCCTCTTGCCTGAGCACGATCCGGAGGTAGTAGGAGGTCAGCGCCAGCAGGACCACGATGGTGAGCAGCGAGATCGCGGCGCCCATGCCGTAGTGCTGATTGCCCACGCCCTCGACGAAGGCGTAGACGGGAAGGGTTTCGGTGAGCCTCTCTGGGCCGCCTTCGTTGATCGCGAAGACCTGGGTGAACGCCTTGAAGACCCAGATGACTTCGAGGAACGTCGTGGCCAGCAGGAACGGCTTGAGGAAGGGGAAGGTCACCGAGGCGAAGCTCTTCCAGGTGCCGGCGCCGTCGAGCGCGGCGGCCTCGTAGAGCTCACCGGGGATGGTGGTGGTCGCGGCGTAGAGGTTGATCGCCACGAAGGGGATCGACTGCCAGACGATCAGCAAGGTGATGACGAAGAAGGTGGAGAACTGGCCGCCGGTCCAGTTGTAGTGCGCCATGGAGTGCCAGCCGAGCGCGTCCAGGACCCAGTTGACCACGCCGAAGCGGGTGGCGAAGAGCCACTGGAAGACGGTGGTGGCGGCGATGGGCGGCATGGCCCAGGACAGCACGAGACCCACCGAGAGCAGCAGCCGCATCTTGCTGCCGAGGCGGGCCAGCAGCAGTCCGACGAGAGTGCCCAGCACCATGATCAGCACCACGTTGGCCGCGGTGAAGATCACCGACCGCAGGGTGACCCGCCAGAAGTCCTCGCTGGTCAGCGTCTCGCGGTAGTTGTCGACCCCGTTCCACTCGGTGAGGTGCTGGATCAGCTGCCGCATATTGAGGTTCTGGAACGACAGCAGGCCGTTCTTGATCAGCGGCCAGCCCAGCAGTACGGCGGTCACCGCCAGCGCGGGCAGCAGCAGGAGGTACGGGGCGGCGCCGATCAGCCGTGCGCGCCCGTGGGCGCCCGGACCCCGGCGGCGGGGGCCCGGCGGCGCCCCGCCCCGGCGGACCCCGGCCGCCGCCGGGCCGGGGTCCTGGCGTTCGGTCGCTACGGCCATCGTGCTCAACGCTCCTGGCTGAGGCGCTTGTTCAGCTCGTCCTCGACCGACTTGGCCGCCTCGGCGGGCGACTTACCGGTGAGCACGGCGGTCATATAGGTCTTGACGGGGTTCGGGGCGTTCTCCACCGCGGCCCATTCGGGGATCAGCGGGGTGGTGCCACCGGTCGCGGCGGCCGGGGCGGCCGCCTGTGCGGCGGGGTTGCCCTTGAGCTGCGTCTGGAGCGACTCCTTGTTGGGGATGACGCCGCCCTCCTTGGCGAGCTGTCCCTCGTAGGTGTCGTTCAGCGCGATCTTCAGGAACTCCTTGGCCAGTTCCTGCTTCTCGCTGCCCGCGGCGATCGCGAGGTTGGAGCCGCCGAGGAAGACACCCTCCGGCTTGCCCTCGGTCTCACCCGGGATGGTGAAGTAGCCGATGTCCTTCTCGATCTTCGGGTTGGCCTTGATCGAGAGAGCGGCCTCCCAGCCCATGCCGATGAACGCGCCGGTCTTGCCCTTGGCGAAGACCTCGGCCTGCTGCGGGGTGGCCTCGTCCTTGTCCTTGGGGGCCTTGCTGAAGGACTGGTACTGCTTGTAGATGTCCATGGCCTTGCCGACCTTGGGGTCGGCGAGGTTGGAGACCCACTTGTCGCCGTTCTTCTTGACGAGGTCGGCACCGGTGCCGATGGTCAGTCCGTCGAAGAAGTACCAGTTCTGGCCCGGGAGGTAGATCGGTTCGGCGTCGGTCTTCTTCTGGATGGTGTCGAGGTCCTTGAAGAACTCGGTACGGGTCTTGGGGGTGTCCTTGATCCCGGCCTCGGCCCAGATCTTCTTGTTGTAGAGGACGACCCGGTTGACCACGTACCACGGCGCCGCGTACTGCTTGCCGTCGTAGACCGCGGAGTCGTTCATCGACTTCGACCAGTCGGCGCCGATCGACTTCTTCAGGTCATCGAGTTCGGCCAGGCCGCCGGTCTGCGCGTAGGCGGGGGTCTGGGTGTTGCCGATCTCCAGCACATCCGGCGGGTCGGACTCCGAGAGTGCCGTGGTCACCTTCTGCTGAATGCCGTTCCACTGCTGGATCTCCAGCTTCAGCTTGGCGCCCGTCTTCTTCTCGAAAGCGGCCTTGACATCCTTCGTCCAGCCGTCCGGCGTGGATCCGTCCATCGCCCACACGGTGAGCGTCTCCCCCTTGAAACCGTCCGCTCCGGCCTTGTCGTCATCGCCGTCGGACCCACAGGCCGCGACGGATACCAGCATTGCCGCGACACCCGTCGCCGCTATGAGCCCACGCTTCACAGCACTCTCCTCACAAGGCCGGATCAGGGGTTTAATGGTCCAGACCAGTCCCAGAGCTTGGCCTAGACCTTTTGGGGTGTCAAGGGTGTATAAGAGTCATCGGAGGCTCCGTTACCGGACCGACACTTCCCGACATCCGGACCGACCGGCCGCCCGGAGCCGGGACCGTGCCACGATGTGAGGCGCTGGATTCATCAGGAGGCCGGTGACGGCGGCGGACGCCGGTGACGGCAGCGGACCAGGAGTCGGAGAGGGCGCAATGGAGACCGAGGGGGCAACGGCGGCAGCGGCGGCCACCACGACGGCCGAGAGCGACGGCAACGGCTCCGGTGGGGCGCGCACCGCGCGCATCCCGAAGTACTACCGCCTCAAGCGCCATCTGCTGGAGATGACCGAGACGCTGCCACCCGGCACCCCGGTCCCGCCGGAGCGCACCCTGGCCGCGGAGTTCGACACCTCGCGCACCACCGTGCGCCAGGCGCTCCAGGAGCTGGTGGTCGAGGGTCGTCTGGAGCGGATCCAGGGCAAGGGCACCTTCGTGGCCAAGCCCAAGGTCTCCCAGGCGCTGCAACTCACCTCGTACACCGAGGACATGAAGGCCCAGGGCCTGGAGCCCACCTCCCAGCTGCTGGACATCGGCTATGTCACCGCCGACGACCGGCTCTCCGGGCTGCTGGACATCGCCGCCGGCGGCCGGGTGCTGCGCATCGAGCGGCTGCGGCTGGCCAGCGGTGAGCCGATGGCGATCGAGACCACCCATCTGTCCGCCAAGCGCTTCCCCGCGCTGCGCCGCAGCCTGGTCAAGTACACCTCCCTCTACACGGCGCTGGCCGAGGTGTACGACGTGCGGCTCGCCGAGGCCGAGGAGACCATCGAGACCTCGCTGGCCACCCCGCGCGAGGCGGGGCTGCTGGGCACCGATGTGGGGCTGCCGATGCTGATGCTCTCGCGCCATTCACGGGACGCGGCCGGAGAGCCGGTGGAGTGGGTGCGGTCGGTCTACCGCGGGGACCGCTACAAGTTCGTGGCCCGGCTCCAGCGGCCGAACGACTGAGCCGCGCGGCGGCTCCGCCGGGCTCGGCTACCGCCGACCGCGGTACCACTGACCGGCTATCTTTCTCATACCGATATACGGACGGGTAGTGACTGCCGCCCGGCCCCGGGCTTAGATTTCCTGCGCATTACCCAAATGATCAGCTGTGACCCAACTGATCAGTGACGCAGGTGATGAGCCGAGGGGACTGGAGCCGCCACATGTCAGACACGTCCGCTTCACCCGGCAGGAGACCGGTTGTGACGCCCGCGCGCGTCGTGGCCGCTCTGTGCCTGATCGCACCCTTTGTCGGGATGCTCTGGATCGGCTCGTACGCCAAGGTCGAGCCGACCCTCATCGGGATCCCGTTCTTCTACTGGTACCAGATGCTCTGGGTGCCGGTCTCGGCCGCGCTGACCTCGGTCGCCTACATCCTGGTCCGCCGTGAGGAGCGGGCGCGCAAGGGGGGTGACTCCGCATGAAGGACGGTGTGAACGGCGTCGCGCTCGGCGTCTTCATCTTCTTCTTCCTGGCCGTCACGGTCATGGGGTTCCTGGCCGCGCGCTGGCGCGCCGCGGAGAACGCCAACAACCTCGACGAATGGGGGCTGGGCGGCCGCAGCTTCGGCACCTGGATCACCTGGTTCCTGCTCGGCGGCGACCTCTACACCGCGTACACCTTCGTCGCCGTCCCGGCCGCGATCTACGCGACGGGCGCGGCCGGTTTCTTCGCGGTCCCGTACACCATCCTGGTCTACCCGCTGATCTTCACCTTCCTGCCCAGGCTCTGGTCGGTGTCCCATAAGCACGGGTACGTCACCACCTCGGACTTCGTCCGCGGCCGCTTCGGCTCCAAGGGGCTCTCGCTGGCCGTCGCGATCACCGGCATCCTCGCCACCATGCCGTACATCGCCCTCCAGCTGGTGGGCATCCAGGCGGTGCTGGACGTGATGGGCGTCGGCGGCGGGGAGGACACCAACTGGTTCATCAAGGACCTGCCGCTGCTGATCGCCTTCGCGGTGCTCGCGGCGTACACCTACTCCTCGGGGCTGCGCGCGCCCGCGCTGATCGCCTTCGTCAAGGACACCCTGATCTACATCGTCATCGCGGTGGCGATCATCTACATCCCGATCAAACTGGGTGGCTTCGACGACATCTTCGCCAAGGCGGGCCACGCCCTGTCACAGGTGAATCCGGCGACCGGCAAACCCAAGGGCGAGCTGGCGAGCGGCGAGAAGAACCAATGGGCCTACGCGACCCTCGCACTCGGCTCGGCGCTCGCGCTCTTCATGTATCCGCACTCGATCACCGCGACGCTCTCCAGCCGCAGCCGTGAGGTGATCCGCCGCAACACCACGATCCTGCCGCTGTACTCGCTGATGCTGGGGCTACTGGCGCTGCTCGGCTTCATGGCCATCGCGGCCGGGGTGAAGGTCGACAACGGTCAGCTCGCCATTCCGCAGCTCTTCGAGGACATGTTCCCCGACTGGTTCGCGGGCGTCGCCTTCGCCGCGATCGGCATCGGCGCGCTCGTCCCGGCGGCCATCATGTCGATCGCCGCGGCGAACCTCTTCACCCGCAACATCTACAAGGACTTCCTGCGCCCGGACGCCACACCGGAGCAGGAGACCAAGGTCTCCAAGCTGGTGTCGCTGCTGGTGAAGGTCGGCGCGCTGATCTTCGTGCTGGGCATGGACAAGACCGTCGCGATCAACTTCCAGCTGCTGGGCGGCATCTGGATCCTCCAGACCTTCCCGGCCATGGTCGGCGGCCTGTTCACCCGGTGGTTCCACCGCTGGGCGCTGATCGGCGGCTGGGCGGTCGGCATGATCTACGGCACGGTCGCGGCATACGGCGTGGCCAGCCCCACCCAGAAGCACTTCGGTGGCAGCTCGAAGGAGATCCCGGGCATCGGCGAGATCGGCTACATCGGTCTCACCGCCTTCGTCCTCAACATCGTGGTCACGGTCGTCCTGACGCTGGTGCTGCGGGCGGTCAAGGCCCCCGACGGCGTGGACGAGACCTCCCCCGCCGACTACACCGCGGACGCGGGCGACCCGGGCGTCCAGGCCGACCTCCCGCCCGCCACGGCGGGCGCCCCGGGCGGCCACTGACGCCTGGCGGCGGGCCGCGCGGATCGATGGTGAAACGGGCCGTCGGCTTCCCTCGCAGGGAGCCGGCGGCCCGTTCGCATCACCAACTCCTGTACAGTTGTCCAGGAGTTGGCGGCATCAGCACGCCGGCCTTGACGTGCGAAAAGGATGGCTCGGCGTGCGCATTCTGGCGGAAGTTCTGGTCGGTGCGGTCGCGGTGCTGCACGCGTACATCATGGTGCTGGAGATGGTCTTCTGGCAGCGGCCACGCGGCCGGGCGGCCTTCGGCATGGATGAGGAGACGGCCCGCATCACCGCGCCGCTCGCCGCCAACCAGGGCCTGTACAACGGCTTTCTGGCGGCCGGTCTCATATGGGGCCTGATCGCGGCCGACCCGGTGGGCTTCCAGGCGCAGGTCTTCTTCCTCGTCTGTGTCGTGGTCGCCGGTGCCTACGGGGCGGCCAGCACATCGAACCGAAAGATCCTGTTCTCACAGCTCACTCCGGGCGCGCTCGCTCTGGCGGCTGTCATCATCGCCGGGTGACTGACGATCTGACGGCGGGCCAGGACCCGCGCACCGTACGGACCCGTGGGCGGCTGCGTGCCGCCCTGCTCGCCGAATGCGCCTCCCAGCCACTGGAAAAGGTGAGCGTCTCGGCGGTGGTCCGCCGTGCCGAGGTCGGCCGCGCCACGTTCTATCTGCACTACGAGGACCTCCAGGCGCTGGCCGTCGACGCGTGCGCGGAGGTGGTCCGGGACGCCGTGGAAGCGGTGCACGCCTTCGACGGCATCCCCGACCCCGAAGCGCCCCCGGCCGCGCTCGCGGAGTTCTTCACCTCGGTGACGCCCCACGCCGACCTGTACCGGGGCCTGCTCCAGGCGGGCGGCAGCGGGCCCCTCGGAGAGCTGCTGCACCGCGAACTCCGGGCGCGCTCCCGGCTGGAGCGGGAACGCGCCGGATTGCGCCACTCCGAAGCCGCGGACTCGGCCGTGGCGGCCACGTTCACGGGCCTGTTCGCCGACTGGCTCCACGGACTGATCGACGCGGCGCCCGACGCGCTCTCGCGGCAGGTCTGGCGATTGCTGATCTCCATCCACAGGACGTTCCCGTGACGGTGCCGCCGCGGGCTGTTCCCCTCTTGGGGCTCTGCCCCAGACCCCGGGTGACCCCGGGCCCAGGGGTCTGGGGCAGAGCCCCTGGTAGCGGGGAGGAGAAAGCATCGATACGCGGCTCCACCGCGTGGCTGGGGCTCCGCCCCTGGACCCCGGGGCCTGGGGCCTGGGGCCTGGCGCCCGGGACCCGGAGCCCGGAGCCAGGGGCCTGGGGCCTGGGCCTGGGGCCTGGGGCAGAACGCCGGACCGGGGTCTGGGACAGAGCCCCAGTTTCGGGAAGGGGC
>NZ_JANIIC010000057.1 GCF_024519315.1 Streptomyces malaysiensis subsp. samsunensis
AACACAACGCCACCGCCACCGCCACCGCCACCGCCACCGCCACCGCCACCAGCTGACTCACGCCCCGGGGAGCCCGCGATGACCGTCCGCCGTGTCGTACCCAACGTCCGGTCCGAAGCGATGCGGGAGAACCGGGAGTTCTACGGTCTCCTCGGCTTCGAGGAGGCGATGAACCAAGGCTGGATCATGACACTCGCCTCCACCACCAACCCCACCGCCCAGATCAGTGTGATGACCCACGACGAGACCGCCCCGGTGGTCCCCGATGTGAGCGTCGAGGTGGACGACGTGGACGCGGCCTACACGGCGATGTGCGCCAGCGGTGCCGAGATCGTGCACTCCCTGCGGGACGAGGAATGGGGCGTCCGCCGCTTCTTCGTCCGCGACCCCAACGGCCGCGTAATCAATGTACTGAGCCACCGCAGCTGACCCGGTACGTACCACCCGCCCACTGGACCAGTGTCGCCGCCATGACGAGACGACGCCACCGCGCATCCGCCCTCCCCGTAACGCCGATGAGCGCACGCAGGGTGGACGTGGTCGGCCTCGCCGTTGAACTCCCGCAGTGCCTGCTCAGCCGCCAAACCCGCCAGCCTTGACGCTGCTCACAAAGCCGACCCATGCATCAACGGAAAGAGACAGAGCGGGCCTATCAGGCGACTTGGAGTCGCGCACCTCAACCTTCACCCTCAGATCCGCGACCTCAAGGCACTCATTGCCCTCTCCACCGCTGTAGCTGCTCTTGAACCAAACCGCTGCTATCGGACCAGCGGAAGGGGCGCGCTCCGTCACGGGGACAGCTCCTGTCGGACTTTGGCCAGCAGCCGCAGAGACGCTGAGGGGTCGGCTGCCTGCGATCGAAGGTAGTCGAAGGTCAATTTATAGGACCGCACGTCCTCTGCCTCGTCCAGATACAGGCCACGACGGCGCATCTCGATATAGACCACGGCCATGGAGTTGAGCGGGTTCCGCTCGTCGTCTCGCCCCAAGACCACGAAGTGACCCGTACCCGCCGCATGGGCGCCAGCCGTGAACGGCAAAACCTGAATGTCGACGTTCGGAGTCTGGGCCATCTCATGCAGATGGGCCATCTGCTCAGCCATGACAGCCCGCCCGCCGACGTCGCGCCGCAGCACGGCCTCATCGAGAACCACCCACAGATGCAAGGTCGGGTCCCGGCGCAGGATTTCTTGCCGCTGGATCCGCGCGTCCACCATGCGCTCGATCTCTCCGTTGGAACTACGCATCTCCCGTGCCTGGTGGATCGCCAGAGCGTACAGGCGCGTCTGGAGCAGGCCGGGGACGACCGTGTTGGCGTAGACGTGTTCGTACGCCGCCTCATGTTCGAAGGACACCAGCGGGTCCATCCACTCCGGCACAGCGCTGTTGCCCACCCACCAGCCATCGGTTTGCGACTTGGCCACCTTGACGAGCGCGTCCCGCTCTCCAGCGGACGCGTCACAGGCATCGGCCAGCGCCTTGACCGTGGCCCAGCGGATACGTGCCCGGTCCTGCCACATCTCATAACGGCTGACCGTCGCCTTGCTGACTCCGGCGCGCTCTGCCACCTGGGCCTGCGTCAGGCCGCAACGCTCCCGCAAAGCGATCAGCCCACGGGCGATCTGCATACGCCCAGCAGGCCCCGTCAGCGTTGCGGTCATGCCTCAACTCCCTCCACCAGCCAGGCAACTGTGCCTGACGAACTACTCATCAACGCGCCGAGCGTACGGCTCAGACGCATTCGTTCGAGGCTGCATCGCAAGCAGTCACTCACATGAATGAACTACACAGAGACGAAGACCATTCATTGAACTCCAATGGCAAGCTTCTCATGAACGTCGCAGATTGCTCTTTGACAGCTCCGACCTGCATGCCACCGCTCGACATGAGGAGTAGCCATGACGTCACGCCCTCTACCAATCGGCAGCCCATCCGAGCATTGGCGCCTCCCACGCCATCCACGCAGCGTTGGACGCGCACGTCAGCGACTTCGGCAGGAACTGACGGCAAGGCGGATCTCAACCGACATGCTGGCGACAGCGGAACTGCTTCTGTCAGAGCTGGTCACCAACGCGGTACAGCACGCGCACGTCCTGCCGGGCCGAGAGATCGAAGTGAGCTACGAGCTGTCCAACAGTCACCTGCGCGTCGAAGTCGCCGACGCCTCGGACGAACAGCCGGAGCAACGCGCAGTGGATAACAACGACGAGCGCGGCCGTGGCCTACTGCTCGTGGACGCCCTTGCAACGAAGTGGGGTGTAAGCCCTCAGAGCATCATCGGCAAGTTCGTGTGGTTCGAGCTGCCACTGCCGATGGACTGACTCCACCGCGACCCAAGCAGCGCGCCTGAATCGTGAGCCGGGCAAAGTGTGGGGTTTTACTCTTCCATCAATGTTGAACCATCGGGGAATTTGAGTTCCGCCACATGAGACAACATGTGCGCGTAGGACAGAAAAGCCGGTTCGATGGACCCTTCAAGCGGATCCCCGTTGTAAGAGTCGTCCCACAGATCCTCTAGTGAAAATTCATAAATCCGCCTGTCGGAGGAGTGTGCCAGGTTGATCGCAATATAGTGATCCGCACCATACCACGACCCGATCGGATACACGCCAGCTTCCCCGACTAAAAATTCCATCTCCTCCTCATCCACATTCCCGAGGGCGATCTCGAACCACTTCACCACGTCCGAGTCAGCAAGTGTGCACTCATAGTCGTAGCCGTCAAATCTCGCCAGCGCAGGTGGGTGCACAAAAGAGAGTGTCATTAGGGTTTGACGAAGCCATACTGGAAGATGAATCCCATCCCTGGATTCGAGGCCATCAATCAGACCGCTATGGCCCTTGACAAATACCAGGGACGGAAATCTGTGAACGAACCTCCTCAGTGCTTCCACATCGCCACTATCAAGCGATGAATTAGATACCCAGCTCAATGCGTCAGAATAACGGCCCGTCGAATCAACTCGGTCGCCATGCGAGGTTCCATCCACACTTAGGTCCAATCAGAGAAGTTCTTTTCCACCTGCTTAAAATTGTCCTGCTGATTCACCTTGGCCACTTCGTTCTGGTCTTTATCCACGGCCAGCGGGTGAATTTCGAGCGGAAAATCACGCACTCCATCCCAAATCCACGTCCGCATGTGAATCTCCGCGTTTGCCGCAGCATCCCTGATTGTCTGAGCTGCGGACAGCACATTCCTCAGCCCATCATGAAATTTCTTCGTCCCCTTCGTCTTCGGCTTCCCAGCCACGTACACGGCCCCAACATGGCCGCTCGGGACAGTGTATTTCTTTCGCTGCCCATCAACCTCGTACTCTTCCGCACGAGGAGGCGCGTCCGAAAGATTATGAAATACCAGATATGCCGTATAACTACGCAACTCGTGCTGAAGATCAATCCACCGAGCGCCATCCACCGCATCTTGCTCACGCTTTATTATTTCCAAAATCCGATCACTAGGAATCCACTCATGATGGCCATCCACCGCACCACGGAACCTATCCTTGACGAATTCTCGAGCCTCTCCGAGCGGAGGCTTATTCCACGCCTTACCAAAGAATTCCATATCTACTTTGTAGTGCCTACCACCCCATTCCACCGACTCATGCCCGCCGCCTGCGATCTTCTTAAGGAAGGCGACAATACCCTTTTCACCTTTCGCGCTCGGGACGGCAATGCGCAGAATCTCCTTGTAATTGGCGCTACTGAGTTCGATACTCCCGCCAGCCACAAGCTCCTCTGGGCTGGCTTTTGCAACAATCTCAAACCTATCGGATTTCTCCGAAAATTCCGCTCGCAAGGACTTTAGCCCATGCGGCCGCAATCTACCCAACACTTCTCGGATAAGTGAGTCCAGGCGCTCTCGATCCGGCAAGGGCTTCGACGTTGGAGCGCGGAGCATGTTACGCGCCTCACGCTTGACATCGACTCGCCCATCTCGGGTTGGTTTCGCATGACTCCCACCCCCGCCTACCCCTTGCGGAGAATCCGAATTATTAACAAGTCCACCCGCATTCTTTCGTTTCCTGATTTTCTTGCGAACGTCACGAGAATTCTTTCTAATCTTCCTCCAGAGCTTTTTGCCTGCCTGGGCGATTTTGGTGACGATTTTGTCTATGGCTCGGTTGACCGGGCGGGAGACTTTTTGGAAGACCTGTTTGATTTTGTTGGCCAAGCCGCCGATGCCGAGCAAGGACGCGAGGAGGCCGATGAGGAGGGGGATGCTGGCCGCCAGGGCGGTTTCGATTGTTTTGGGGACGCCGGCTGCGCCGCCGTTGGCTATGGCTATGACCGCGTCCAGGACCGCGTTGACGAAGTCGACGACCTGGGCGCCCTGGTTCACGACGAAGGAGACGATGTCGATGATGGCCTTGGCCGCTCGAACGAAGGCGGAGGCGGGGTTGAGGAGGGAGAGGATCCAGGTGATGCCCGCGATGATGACCGTGGGGATCAGGTAGGACTTGAGCTCTTCGAGGATGGTGGACTTCAGGTCGCCGGTTTCGGCGGTGATTTCCTTTGCCGCGCCTGCCGGGCCCTCCGTCGCCAGCGCCTTCGCGACCGGGACCGATTGTTCGGCCTTGCTCATGGCCTGGTCGGGGACGCCCTTGCGGGTGATGCGGGAGCGGATGTTCGCCCAGGTCAGGCCCAGCAGGGAGGCGATCAGCTGGATTATGCCTTTTAGGTCGAACTTTGCGGGAATCTCTATTCCGGCTTTGACGCTCGTGCCCAACAGCCAGGACACCAGGCCCGATTGGAGGTGGGTGCCGATGTTGGACATGAACTGCTGGAGGCCGGCGCCGACGGAGCGGACCAGGTTGCCCAGGAAGCCGATCGGGTCCTTGATGATCTTCATGATGGCGCTGGCGGCCTTGGCCAGGATGCCCATCAGGAGGTTCTTGAGATCGTTGATCGTCTTGATGACACCGACGACCGCGTCCACGGCCTTCTGGACCAGCCCCTTGTTCGCCTCCTGGAGTTTCTTGATCTCCTCGTCGACCGCGTTGAGGGCCTGGGTGTACTTCTGGGCCAGGGTCTGGACCAGTTCCTTCGATTTGTCGTTGACCTCCGATTCGAGGTCGTCGAACTTTCCGGCGAAGTCCTTCGCCGCGTCCTGGCCGTACTTCTTCAGATCAGCGGGGAGCTTGTCGACCTCCGCCTTCAGTTCGGCGCGGCCCTTGGCGATACGGGTTTTCGCCTTGCCCAGTTCGGTGCCGATCGTGTCGGCGATGGAGGAGATGACGCCCTGCATCTGGTTGACGTAGAGCTTGCGGGACTCCTGGAAGAGCTGATTGGCCTCCTCCGGCATACCGGCGATCTTGTCCTTGGCCCATTTGGCCGGGCCCCAGAAGCCGCCGTAGCGCTTGTCCTTGTACTCCTTCATCCGGCGCTTCTGGTCTTTGTTGAAGGCGTCCCGGGCCTTCTTCTCGCCCTCCTCGAACTGTTTGTCGACCTTGCCGTCAAGGCCCTCGAGGATGCCCTCGACGTCCTTCTTCGCGGCGTCGAAGACCTTTTGGAGCTTTGCGGTGACCTCCTCCCGCTTCTGCTCGTCCTTCGACTTGGTCTCGCCCTTGCCGCCGTCGACCTGCTTGCCCGCGCCCGCGCGGGCGGCGGTCAGGGCGGACATGGCCTGGGTGCCAGCCCCGGCGGCGTGTGATTTCGCGGTGGCGAGCTGCTGTTTCTCGCCCGCGCGGGCCTGCCCGGGGGCCGTCGCTGAGTGCTGTTCGGCCTTCTTCTTCTCGCCGAGGGCGGCGGTGAACTCCGGTTCGTTGCTCTTGGCCAGTTGCTCCTCGGTGACGTCCGCGTCCGCCATCTGCTGGTCGGTCTTCTTCGGGCCCTCGGAGAAGTCCGTGACCTCGGGCGGCTGTTGCTGCGGGGTCGCGTCCGCCGCGTTCGGTGCGCCCGGGTTGGCCGGAGGCTGGTCCGGCTTCATCGGGGTGACTTCTTTTTCCTTGGCCTGCGAGGTGTCCGGGGCGGCTTTGGTGGTGGTCTCGATGTCCTTCGACGACGCGTTCTTGCCGTCGGTGACCTTGCCGTCGACCTCGCCCTTGATCTTGTCGGCCTTGCCGGAGTCGGCGAACTTGTCGGCCTCGTCGAGGTTCTTGGGCGCCTGCGCGGCGATCGCCTCGTTCACCGCCGCGATAAAGCCCGCCTTGTCGAACTCCCCCGGTTTGGCGGCGTTCATCTTCTCCGCGTTGGCCGCCTTGCCCTGTGCCTCTTTGTCGTCCGGCGGGGCCACCGCCGCGTCCTGGGCGGACCGGGACTCCGCGGCCGCGGGGTTGTGCTGGGCCAGCTTCCGCTTCTTCGCCGCCACATCCGACTGGACCTTGCGGAAGCCGGGGGCCTGGGACGGTGGGGGCTTCACCGGCGCCGCGTAGCGCTGGGCGACCAGACGCGAGACCGCCGAGTTCCCGGCCGCGGTCTGTAGGCGCTGGAGGTGACGGGGGGCCAGACCGGGAGCGGGGGACGGAGGGACCGGGGCAGGGGTGGGGGTGGGGGTGGGGGTGGGGGTGAGAGCAGCCGTCTGCTCCAAGGCCGAGACCGAAGCCGAGGCCGGATCCGCGACCGGGGGCGCGACCGGGGGCGGCACCGGGCGCTCCTTCGGCCCGGCCCTCGCGGCCGCGGCCGGCTTCCCTGACCTCTCCGAGGCAGACTTCATCGCAACATCCGGTCACCGGCCGTCCGGCGATACGTCCGCGACATGTCTGTCAGGGTGCTGGGTCGGCACGCTCCGAGCCCGGGGAAGGCCGGGTAGTGATGGGGGCAAGAATGTCTGCCCGATAGGGAAAGGAAATCGGCTGCCTCTCGGGCAGGGCGCTCTGTACGCGGGGGCGGCCGAAAGCCCGTTCCCGTTGATCCTTTTCCCGGGAATAATCGATCTCGTTTCCCCGGTCGAGGAGAGTGGCATGCCGTCGTACTTGTCCCCGGGTGTCTACGTCGAAGAGGTGGAATCCGGGTCGCGGCCGATCGAGGGGGTCGGGACCTCGGTCGCCGCCTTCATCGGGTTCGCGCAGAAGGGACCGTTCCACGAGCCGACGCTCATCACCAACTGGACGCAGTTCACCACCGTTTTCGGGGACTTCGTCGAGGGCACCTACCTCGCCTCCTCCGTCTACGGCTTCTTCGCCAACGGTGGTGGCATCTGCTATGTCGTGCGCATCGGCGACGCGGAGGAGGCGGAGCCGGGCGAGGGGCGCGCGGGCACGGCGAAGGAGGTCGCCGCGGGGCCTTCGGCCCAGCTCGGGCCGTATGTCGTACGCACCCTGCCGGGTGTCACCGGGGAGATCACCGTCGAGGTGGCCGACCCCGAGGGCGACGACCCGCCGCAGGACGTCTTCGCGCTGGTGGTCAAGCGGGACGGAGTGGTCGCGGAGACCTACCCGGCCGTGACCACCAAGCGCAGCAAGGAGAACGTGGCCACGCAGGTCAGGGCCCGCTCCCAGCTGATCAGGCTGGAGGAGCCGGGTAAGGGCGCGGCGCCCGCGCGGCCCGAGGCGCAGGTGGTGACGCTCGCCGCCTCACCCGGGGCCGGCCCGGGGGCCGGGGCGGCGGTGGTGCCGGACACGCTGTCGGCCGATTCCTACGTGGGGGATCCCGACCGGCGGACCGGATTCGGCGGTCTGGAGGCGGTCGAGGAGGTCACCATGGTGGCCGCACCGGACCTGATGAGCGCCTACCAGCGGGGTGCGGTGGACCTCGAGACGGTGATCACGGTGCAACGCGGTCTGATCACCCACTGCGAGGCGATGGGCGACCGGATCGCCATCCTCGATCCGCCGCCCGCCCTGAGCCCGCGCCAGGTCAAGACCTGGCGGGAGGAGACGACCGGATTCGACTCCAAGTACGCCACCCTCTACTACCCGTGGATCAAGGTGTTCGACCCGGCCGTGGGCCGGGACGCCTTCATGCCGCCGAGCGGGCATATCGCGGGGGTGTGGGCGCGGAACGACGAGACGCGCGGGGTGCACAAGGCCCCCGCGAACGAGGTGGTACGGGGCGCCGTCGCGCTTCAGACGCAGATCACCAAGGGTGAGCACGACCTCCTCAACCCCATCGGGCTCAACTGCATCCGTGCCTTCCCCGGCCGCGGCATCCGGGTATGGGGCGCACGTACCCTCGCCGATGACACGTCCTGGCGTTATCTCAATGTGCGGCGGCTCTTCAACTACCTGGAGGAGTCGATCCTGGCGGGCACCCAGTGGGTGGTCTTCGAGCCCAACGACGACGCCCTGTGGGCCCGTGTCCGGCGCACCATCTCGGCGTTCCTGGTCAATGAATGGCGCAAGGGCGCACTCTTCGGGCTGACCCCCGACGAAGCCTTCTATGTGAAATGCGACCGCGAGACCAATCCGCCGGAGTCCATCGACGCCGGGCAGGTCATCTGTGAGGTCGGGGTGGCTCCGGTGAAGCCCGCGGAGTTCGTGGTGTTCCGGCTCGCCCAGCTCTCCGCGGGCACGGGAGCGGTTGACGAGTGATGACCAGCACGACCGACCGATCCTAGGAGGCTGGTATGCCGCTCCCCGAACTCGACAGTTCCGTAGGGCATTCCTTCGGGCTGGAATTCGACAGTGTGCTCATCAGGCAGATCACCGAGGTCAGTGGTCTGAAGATGGAGCAGGACGTGATCGAGCTGAAGCAGAACACCGCCGATGGAAAGTATGCGATCAAGAAGCTGCCGGGCCGTCCCAAGGCCGGTGAGGTCACCGTCTCCCGCGGTCTGACCGAGGACAACAGCTTCGAGCAGTGGATCAAGGATTCCCGGTTCGGGAAGATGACCAACGCCCGGCGCAACGGCTCCATCATCGTCTACGACTACGAGGGCATTCCGATCAAGCGGTACAAGCTCATCAACGCCTGGCCCAAATCCCTGGAGATCAGCACGCTCAAGGCCGGTGACACCTCCGTGCTCACCGAGAAGCTGGCCATCACCTACGAGAGCGTGGAAGTCGACTGATGCGGCGCACCATCGCGGCATCCCCCGAGCGGGCGGACCCGGACCGGCAGACCGAGACCCTGCGGACCGAATTCCCCTTCGAGCTGCCGCGCGGGTACGTGGACGAATCCGGAACGGTGCACCGCGACGGCGTCATGCGGCTGGCCACCGCCCGGGATGAGCTGGTCCCGCTGCGGGACGACCGGGTGCGGGAGAACTCCGCCTATCTGTCGGTGGTGCTGATCTCCCGGGTGATCACCCGGCTCGGCTCGGTCGAGGACATCCATCCGGGCGTCGTCGAGGACCTGTTCGCCTCCGACCTCGCCTTTCTCCAGGACTTCTACCGCAGGATCAACGCCGAGGGGCACACCCGGGCCGCAGTCACCTGCCCCTCGTGCCAGGAGAGCTTCGCGGTGGATCTGTCCGGTGGTGGTCGCCTGGGGGAATCGTGACGTACGCGGCCGACCGGATCCATCAGGAGGTCGCGTACCTCGCCTACCACTTCCACTGGTCCCTCGACGAGATCCTCGACCTCGAGCACACCGACCGGTTGCGGTACGTGGATCACATCGCCCGGCTGAACGAGCGGTGATGTGAGATGGGATTGCTGTCCTGGCTGGCCGGACGACGGCAGAGCGGTACGGGGAACACGGCACACACCGGAACGGAGACGATCGCGAGCCCCCAGGCGCCTCCCACCACACCGGGGTGGCGGGAGGTGCCGCCGTTGCAGCGGACGGTGGCGGCGCCCGAACTGGTGACCGATCCCGCCGGTTTCCGCGCGGGGCTGGGGACATGGCAGAACGCGTCGTTCCTCGGGACGCTCGGCCATCTGGTGAGCCCGGAGGCTCCGTCAGGCGTGGGACACGGTCTGGCCACGCCGCCCGCACCGCCGCCTGCCGATACGCCGGTCCCGACCCGCGGCACACCGCCGACGGTGAGCCGTGCGGTCGGTCCCGTCGCGGCGCGGGAGTTCGCCACGCCCCGGAGCGCGCCCGTACAGCGGGCGGCGGAAGGTGCCGTCACCCCGGACGCACGGGAGGTGGAGGGTGCCATCACCCCGGACACGCCGGAGGTGGTCGAGCCACTGATCTCCGCCCGCCCTCCGGAGAGACGGATCCGTCAACTGACCGCGCTTCCCCTCACGGCGCCACGGGCCCGTACGGAGGCGAGCGACACACCGCCCACAACGTCTCCCTCCCCGCCCTCGCCACCGGTCCAGCGGTCCGCCGCCTTCGGACTGGGCGAGCCACTGAGCGAGTTGCCGCCGACCGCCCAGCGCAGGCCCGCGGCGAGCACCGGAGCCCTGACGCCCGAGGAACCGGGAGCCGCGCCGCCGGAACCGCCGCGCGGCGACGCCCCGTCCAGGCCGCTGCTCCCCGACGACCCGCTGGTGGTACGTACGGCGGACACCGCTGCGGCACCCGAACCGACGGCCGCGCCCGCATCCGCGGCCATGCCCGTCCCGCTGCAACGGGCCACCGCCACCGGGACACCGATCGGGGCCGAACCCGCCCCGGCGGCGGGGCCCGTGGTGCCGCTGGTGGCACAGCGGTCGGTGCCGCTGTTCTCGGGTACGCACGCGGTACCCCCCACACCCAGCGGCTCCGCACCCGAGCCGCCGGTCGTACCGCTGCGGTGGTCGGCCGCCGATGGCCCGTCCCCCGCGAGGCCGGGGGTGACCGCCACCGGCAGGCCGCCGACCACACATCGCTCGGCGGCGCCCACCGCCCAGCGCTCAGTGGCGCCGGGGGCCACCACTCCCCCATCCCCGGCCGCCAGGCCCCTGGCACCGGCCACCGCGCCACCGCGCCCGGCCCGTCCGCTGGTCGACGCGGGTTCGGTGGCGGTGGCCTCGGGGGTGGCCCAGCGCATGGCAGACGGCTCCGTGGTGTTCCAGCCACCAGGCGTTCCGCCCGCCCCTTCCCCGCGGGGGATACAGCGGGCGCGGTTTCTCCCACCCGTACAGCGCGATGCCGAGACCCCGGAGATCCCCGACATCCCTGATCCGCCCGAGCCCCCTCAGCCGCCCGATCCACCCGAGCCGCCCGAGCCGCCGCCGTCCGGCCCGTCCTCCGGGCCCGCTCCCGGCCCGTCCCCCGGGGGCGCGCCCCATGACGGCGGCCCCGGAGGGCCGGGGGGACACGGGGAGGGGGGCAAGGGCGGGGCGCCCAAGGTGGACGACGAGCTGGTCCGTGCGCTGTACGGCCCCTTGAGCCGGCTGCTGAAGGCGGAGCTGCGGCTGGAGCGCGAACGGGCCGGACATCTGATCAACACCAGGCACTGACAAGTGCGGAGAGAAGGGACACGGCATGCCCGTTACCGATGACCCGGCGGTCAGCGTCTGTTTCGTCGTCACGGTCGACGGCATCGAACTCGGCTCGTTCAACACCTGTGAGGGCCTCGGCTGCGAAGTGGTGCTCGAACAGCGGGAGGAGGGCGGCAACAACGGCCATCTGTGGCAGCTGCCCACCCGGCTGAAGTACCCCAACATCAAGCTGTCCCGGCCACTGACCCGTGACACCGAGAAGGTGGCCAAGTGGTTCGCGAGCATGACCACCGGGATCGCCCGCCGCACCGCGCATATCGAGGCGCGGACGGGCGACGGCCACAAGGTGGCCCAGTGGGGTCTGCTGGAGGTGGTGCCGGTGCGCTGGACCGGGCCGTCGTTCAATCCGGAGTCGCCCAAGGTGGCCATGGAGACCATCGAGATCGCCCACCACGGCTATGTGATGGAGGGCTGACCCATGAGCTCACCCGTGGCGTTCAGCGCGGCGGGCGGCGGGGCCGCCGCGGGCAGGGGAGGCGGCGGGGCCCGGCCCAAGCTGGAGCACGCCTATCTGGAGCTGCGCACCCCTCCGCCGGGGGGCGGTCTGACGCCGGGCGGGCCGTGCGGGCGGATCGACTTCCAGTTCAACCCCAAGGAGCTGAGCCTGACCAAGGCGGCGGCCTGGAAGCGCACCCCGGCCAAGGGGGCGAAGAGCGCGGGGCCGCCCGAGTACCAGGGGCCGCAGCCCAGCAAGCTGACCGTCGAGATGTTCTTCGACGCCAGCGACACCCACGACACCAGCGTGGTGACCTCGGTGGAGCGGCTGTTCACCTGCTGTGTGCCGACCAGCGAGACCCGGCAGCAGCAGCGGGCCTCGCCGCCATGGGTGGTGTTCCACTGGGGCGGGCTCACCGGGTTCCCCGGCTATGTCAGCCAAGTGCAGGCGAAGTACACCCTGTTCACCACCTCCGGTGTGCCGATCCGGGCGGTGTGCCAGGTGACGATGGAGGAGATCACCGGGGAGACCCCGGGGCAGAATCCGACGTCGGGCACACTGCACGCACGCCGGGTGCACCGGGTGCGCACCGGCGACACACTGCCGCTGCTGGCCTGGCGCGAGTACGGCGATCCGGCCGCGTGGCGGGTCATCGCGGAGGCCAACGGGATCGACGATCCGATGCGGCTGCCGGGCGGCCTGGAGTTGCTGCTTCCGGCACCGGACGAGCTGGACCGCGACGAGGGGGCCGCGGCCCACGGCGACGGCCACGGCGGGGGGCGGTGAGCGATGGCCGGGCAGAGCGTCGCCAAGGCGCTGGTGGTGGAGTTCGGCGGCCGTCCGCTGTCCCCCACACTGGCGAACACGCTGGTCGAGGGGTATGTGGACGACAGCCGTACGCTGCCCGATCTGTTTGTGCTGCGCTTTCGCGACCCCAGCCGGGTGCTGCTGGAGAAAGCGGGGGTGGAGATCGGTACCGAGGTGCGGCTGCTGGCCGGTGCGGGCGGCGGGCCCTCACCGCGTCCGCTGCTGACCGGGAGCGTCACCGCGCTGGAGGTGGAGATCGACGACACCGGCACCTTCACGGTGGTGCGCGGTCTGGACGAGTCGCACCGGCTCTTCCGGGGCCGCCAGGTGGCCAGCTACCAGAACATGACCCTCGCCGACATCTGTGTCCGGGTGGCGCGGCGGGCGGGGCTGAAGCCGGGCAAGGTCGATGTGGCGGGCCCGGTGCTGGAGCATGTGGCGCAGCCGAACATCAGCGACTGGGAGTTCCTCCGCGGGCTCGCCGAGGAGGCGGGCGCCCAGGTGTATGTGACGGATGGAAAGCTGCATGTCGCCAGGCCCACCGAGGCGGGTGGCGCCCCGGACACCTCGGCGCGTGCCGCCCGCGATCCCCTGGTGCTGGAGATGGGGGACAATCTGCTGCGCTGCCGGGCCGGGGTGTCGGCGGCCGAGCAGGTGTCCACGGTCGAGGTGCGGGGCTGGGACGTCAAGACCAAGCAGCCGCTGGTGGGCCGCGCGGATGCCGGCAAGGCCGCGACGCTGGACCTGGGGGTGACGGCGGCGGAGGTGTCGCGGACGTTCGGCGAGGCCAGCTTTGTGGTGTCCGACGCGCCGTACGGGCAGCAGGCGCAGGTGGACCAGGCCGCGAAGGCCCTCGCGGCGCGGATCGCGGGGTCGTTCGCCGAGCTGGAGGCGGTGATCCGGGGCAATCCGGAGGTGCGGGCGGGGGGCGCGGTCACCCTGGCCGGGGTCGGCAAACCCTTCGAGGGACGCTACACCGTCACCTCCTCGCGGCATGTGTTCGACCCGGTGCGTGGCTATGAGACGTGGGTGACGGTGTCCGGGCAGCAGGAGCGTTCGCTGTTCGGGCTGACCGGCGGCGGATCCGGTGGCGGCGCGGAGACCCCCTCCCGGTGTTCGGGGCTGGCCAACGGCACGGTCACCGACACCAAGGACCCCGACGGGCTCGGCCGGGTCAAGGTGCGGTTCCCCTGGCTGTCCGACGAGTACGCGAGCGACTGGGCGCGCACCGCCCAGGCGGGCGGGACCGGTGGCGGGGAGGCGTTCATCCCCGAGGTGGGCGACGAGGTGCTGATCGGTTTCGAGCAGGGACATCTGGACCGCCCGTATGTGCTCGCCGGTCTCTACAACGGCAAGGACAAACCGGGGCAGGGGCAGGCCGCTTCGGGGCAGGGGCAGGGTCTCGGTCCCCAGCAGGGCCAGGGCGACGGCCAGGAGGCGCAGGCGGTCGACCCCACCAGCGGTGCGGTCAACAAGCGCGCCTTCGGCTCCCGTGGCGGCAACAAGCTGGAGCTGCTCGACGCGGCCAACGGCCCACAGGGCGTACGGCTGGTGACCGGCGACGGAAAGCTCAGGATCAACCTCGACCGCAAGGGCACGGCCATCGTGGTGCACAGCGACGGCACGGTGGAGATCGAGGCCAAGGAGCAGGTGTCCATCAAGGCGGGCAGCGGGGTGTCCCTGGACGCGGGCGACGGCACGCTGGAGCTGGGCGGCGCCACGGTGAAGCTGACCGCCCGCGGCGGTGTGGAGGTGGACGGCGGCAACGGCCAGGTGAAGCTGTCCACCGGCGGCTCCGTGGAGGTGCGCGGCAACCAGGTGGCGGTCGGCAGCACCACCCGCACCGAGCTCAAGGGCGGGGACTCGCTCTCCGTCAACGCGCCCATGGTGCGCATCAACTGACACGGCACGAGGCACCTCACACGACACCGCACACGACAGCAGATACGACAGCGAAGAGACAGCCGAAGTGATCAGCGAAGAGAGAAGCGACCGGGCAGGGGGCACAGCACATGCCAGCAGCCGCACGCGTCGGCGATCCCACCGGCCACCCCGGGGTGATCGGCCCGCCCGGGGAGCCCACCGTGCTGATCGGCGGGCGGCCCGCGGCCACCGTGGGCACCGCCCACCAGTGCGGTTCACCTGCCGCGCACGGCCCGTCGGCCATCGGCCCGCCGGGCAGCTCCACGGTGCTCATCGGCGGCCGGCCGGCGGCGCGGGTCGGCGACACCGCGGGGTGCGGCTCGCCGATCACGTCAGGGTGCCCGAGCGTGTGGATCGGAGGGTAGGGATGGGACGGCAGTTCATCGGCGCGGGCTGGGCCTTTCCGCCGCGTACGGACGCCACCGGATCGATCGCCCTGGTCCGGGAGGAGCGGGAGATCGAGGAGTCGATCCGGCTGATCCTGGCCACCTCGCCCGGTGAGCGTCCGATGCGCCCCGAGTTCGGCTGCGCGCTCGGCGACTATGTGTTCGCGCCCGCGGACGCCGGTACGGCCGGGCAGCTGGCCTACGAGGTGCGGCTGGCCCTGGAGCGGTGGGAGCCGCGGATCGAGGTGGCGGACGTCGCCGTCCGCTTCGACGAGGCGGACAACGGGGTGCTCTACATCGACATCAGCTACGCGGTGCGCGGCTCCAACGACCCGCGCAACCTCGTGTTCCCGTTCTATGTGATCCCGCACAGCGAGGAGGGCGGATGACGCTCCCCAGCCCGAACCTGGACGACCGGAGGTTCCAGGGTTTGGTGGACGAGGCCAAGCGGCTGGTGCAGCAGCGCTGTCCGGAGTGGACCGACCACAATGTCTCCGATCCGGGCGTCACGCTCATCGAGGCGTTCGCCACCATGGTCGACCAACTCGTCTACCGCCTCAACCGGGTGCCGGACAAGAACTATCTGGCCTTCCTCGACCTGATCGGGGTGCGGCTGTACCCACCGACGGCGGCGCGCACCGAGGCCACGTTCTGGCTGTCGGCACCGCAGCCGGAGCCGGTGCGGATCCAGGCGGGCACGGAAGTGGCCACGGTGCGCACCGAGACCGAGGAGGCGGTGGTCTTCACCACCGGCCGGGATCTGTCGGTGGTGCCGTGCGAGCTGAACCACCTGGCCACCTGGCCCGCCACCGGCGATGCCGCCAACCGCTCGGAGGAGCTGGGGCTGGGCCGCGATGTGCCGTGTTTCGGCCGTACGCCCACCCCCGGGGACTGTCTCTACCTGGGCCTCTCCCAGCCGGTTCCGGGCTGTGCGGTGGTGCTGCGGCTGGACTGCCGGGTGGACGGCGTGGGCGTGGATCCGCGCCGCCCGCCGCTGCTGTGGGAGGCGTGGGACGGCGACGCCTGGGTCTCCTGCGAGGTGGAGAAGGACGACACGGGCGGGTTCAACAAGGCCGGCGAGGTCATCCTGCATGTGCCGGCCACCCACACCGCCTCGGTGCTGGTGCGCGAGTCCGGGGGGTGGCTGCGCTGCCGGCTGCTGGAGGCGGCGGCGGACCAGCCCACCTATGTGGCCTCCCCGACGGTGCGTCAGGCCAGTGCGTTCACCATCGGCGGCACGGTGGAGGCCGCACACGCCGAGAACGTGGTCGAGGAGGTCCTGGGCCTGTCGGAGGGGGTGCCGGGGCAGGGTTTCCGGGTGGCGCGGCCGCCGGTGGTGGCGGGCGAGGAGCCGTTCGTGGTGGAGGTGGCCGAGGGCCACGGCTGGGTGGAGTGGACGCGGGTGGACAACTTCGCGCACTCCACACCGTACGACCGGCACATCACACTGGATCCCAACTCCGGACAGGTGGACTTCGGCCCGGCGGTGCGGGAACCCGACGGCACCCTGCGGCTGTTCGGGGCGGTGCCCCCGAAGGGCTCCCCTGCGCGGGTGCGCTCCTACCGTACGGGCGGCGGGCACCGGGGCAATGTGGCGCGGGGTGCGCTGCGGGTGCTGCGCAGCTCGCTGCCGTATGTGGCGCGGGTGGAGAACCGGCGCCCGGCGCTGGGCGGGGTGGACGGCGAGACGGTGGAGAACGCCCGGGTGCGGGGCCCGCTGACGCTGCGCACCCTGCACCGGGCGGTGGTGCCGCACGACTTCGAGCAGCTGGCCCGCGAGGTGGCGCCCGACGCGGCCCGGGTGGCGTGCGTCCCGGCGGGCGAGGCCGACGGCGGTGGCACTGCCGGTGGTGGCGAGGCGGAGGATCCGGCGGGCGGGGTGCGGCTGCTGGTCGTCCCGGCCGGACGTGACGACGAACGGGGCCGGATCCGGTTCGAGGAGCTGATCCCGCCACCGGACACCCTCGCCATGATCTCGGCCTATCTGGACGAGCGGCGCCCGATCGGCACCCGGCTGTCGGTGGAGCCGCCGTACTACCAGGGCGTCACCGTGGTCGCCTCGGTGCAGGCGGGGCGCGGGGTGGCCGTCGAGCGGCTGCGGGAGGCCGCGCTGACCGCGCTGTACGGCTACTTCAACCCGCTGACCGGCGGGCCGGAGGGGCAGGGCTGGCCGTTCGGGCGGCCGGTGCACTCCGGTGAGGTGTTCGCGGTGCTCCAGCGGGTGCCGGGGGTGGATCTCGTCGAGGACGTACGGCTGTTTCCGGCGGACCCGATGACGGGGCAGCGGGCGGAGGCCACCACGAAGATCGAACTGGACCGCCATGCGCTGGTGTTCAGCTATGAGCACCAGCTGCGGGTACGGGAGGCATGACGTGCGCGGAACACTTCCCGGGCTGCCCACGGCCCATCCCCTGCTCCATCAGCTTCCCGCCGTCTACCTCGACCATCCGTTCCTGGAGCGGTTTCTGAGCGCGCTGGACGAGCTGCTGGCACCGGTGCTGCTCACCCTGGACAATCTGCCCGCGCATCTGCATCCGCGCACCGCGCCCGAGGATCTGCTCGCATGGCTGGCCGGATGGGTGGCGGTCGAGGTGGACGCGGAGCGCCCGGTCACCCAGCGGCGCGCGGTGGTGGCGAGCGCCGTCATCCGCCACCGGCAGCGGGGCACCCGGCAGGGGCTGGCGGCGGCCGTGCGCGTGGAGACCGGGCTCGAACCGGAGATCACCGAGAGCGGAGCCACGGACTGGTCCACCCAGCCGGGCTCACCACTGCCCGGCTCGCCACGGCCATGGGTGATGGTGCGGCTCACGGTGCCGGACGCCGATGCGGTGGCGCCGACCCGGCTGCGGCTGGAGAGGCTGCTCGCCGAGGAGGTGCCGGCGCATGTCGTCTACCGGGTGGAGGTCACGGCAGAGGGGACGGGGACGCCATGATCTGCCCCGAATGCGGACACCGCAATGCGGCGGGGGCGCACTTCTGCGCTTCCTGCGAGGCGTTCCTGGCCTGGGACGAGGAGCCGGACCGGCGGCCGGGCCCCTCGGCGCCGCCCGCCACTCCACAGCCCACCGCCCCTCCACAGCCCGCCCCTCCACAGCCCGCCGCTCCGCCACCCGCCACTCCGCCGGTCTCCGGTACGGGCGAGGGCCCGCGCCCCGCACCGTCCACCCCGGCCGCCACCCCGCCCGCCACTCCGGCCCCCGTGCCCCCGCCCGCCGCGCGGCCGGAGGAGCCCGCGGCGGCGCCCCGGCGGCCCGGAGACCCGCTGGACGACACCGGCACCGGTCCCGACCACCGGCCGGACGCGCCGGACGCGCCCCCGGCCGCGCCCCCGAGGCCGGACGCCCCACCGCACCGCCCCGGCCGCCCATGTCCCCGGTGCCGCGCCGACAATCCCGCGGGCCGCAGGCTCTGTGTGCGCTGCGGCACCCTGCTCGACTCCGGGCCGCCGCTGCCCGGTCCGCCGCGTCCGCTGCCCTGGTGGCGCCGGATCTTCCGGCGCGACGCCCAGCGCCCGCTGGCCGCGGGCAGCAGGCCCAGGCGCCGGACCTGGCCGCGGCCCCGGCTGACCCTTCCGATCCTGGTGCTGGTGCTGGCAGCGGCCGCGTGGTTCGCCCGGTCCCAGCTGTCGGAGGTCTTCACCTTCACCCAGGACCGGACCGGCGATCCGAAGGCGCTGCATCCCACGGCGGTGCGCGGCTCCAGCCAGGCGCCCGGCCACCGGGCCCAGGCCGCCTTCGACGGCTACAACAACCGGTACTGGGCGCCGGCCGCCGCGGGCCCCGGCACGGACCAGTATCTGGAGGCCGACTTCGACCGGCCGGTACGGCTGCGGAAGCTGCTGATCACCTCGGGGCGCTCGGCGAAGGCGGATGAGTTCCTGACCCAGGCACGCCCCTCCGAACTCACCCTCACACTCGTCGACTCGGAGGGCGAGCGCACCACGAAGGGCGTCAACCTCCAGGACCAGCCAGGTCAGCAGAGCTTCGATGTGCGCGGCTCGGACGTGGTGCGGATCCGGCTGACGGTCGACGCGGCGTACGGCGCCCGGTCGGACCGGCGGACGGCCATCGCCGAGGTGGAGTTCTTCGGCCGTCAGTGACGCGGTGCGCGTCACCGACGGCCGGTCGAGGGCGCGCGGCAAGGCCGCGACGTTCGAGCGCGCGGCCCAGCGGGGCGACTCCGGTCGAGGGCACGGCCGCGCGCGAGACGGCCGGGTCAGCCGTCGCCCCGCGAGGCGGTGCGGCGGGCGCTGTCGCGGCGGGGCTTGAGGGGGGTGTCCTCGTCGCTGAAGAGCTCCGGGTGCTTGGCGCGGATCTTCTCCACATCGCTGAAGACCAGCCGCAGATGGGAGCGGAGCGACGCGTCGGCCCGGTCCAGATCGCCCTGTTCCAGCAGGTCGACCACCTCGCGGTGCTGGCCGATGAGCAGGGACATCTGCTGGGTGAGCGGCAGTGACAGCCTGCGGGCCCGGTCCAGCTGGGCCTTGGCCTGGCTGACGACCGGCCAGGCCGAGGCGTGTCCACTGGCGGCCATCAGCCGGGCGTGGAACTCCTCGTCCAGCTGGAAAAAGCCCTCCATATCGGACTGGCGGTCGGCCTCCTCCTGCGCGGTGAGCAGCACCCGCAGCTCCGCCACATCGCGCGCGGTGGCCTTGCCGACGGCCTCCCGCAGCGCGGCGCACTCCAGCGCCTCCCGGATGAACTGGGCGGAGGCCACATCGCGCTCCCGGATGCGCGAGACGAACGTGCCCATCTGGGGGTAGATGTCGACCAGGCCCTCGTCGGCGAGCAGGATCAGCGACTCGCGGACGGGGGTGCGGCTCACCCCGAGCTCGGCCGCCAGATCGTTCTCCGAGACGGCGGAGCCGGGCTCCAGCTCCAGGCCGACGATGCGCGAACGCAGCACTTCATGGACCAGTTGCCGGGTGTTGCGCCCCCGGGAGCGTGCCGCGTGCAGTCCCTCCGCCGATGCCATCCGACCCCTTCCGAACCCTTGACTCGACTTGCTGACGTACTTGTATGGTAGCCGACCGACAGCCCGGACTCCACCCCGGGAGCCCGCTCAGTGAGGAGCCCACGCACATGGCCACGATCACGGAGGCCAAGGTCATCGTCACCTCGCCGGGTCGCAATTTCGTGACCCTGAAGGTGACCACCTCCGACGGCGTGACCGGTCTCGGTGACGCGACCCTCAACGGCCGCGAGCTCGCGGTCGCCTCCTATCTGGAGGAGCACCTCGTACCGCTGCTGATCGGCCGCGACCCCGCCCGTATCGAGGACACCTGGCACTACCTCTACAAGGGGGCCTACTGGCGCCGCGGCCCGGTGACCATGACCGCCATCTCCGCCGTGGACACCGCGCTGTGGGACATCAAGGGCAAGGTCGCGGGCCTTCCGGTGTACGACCTGCTGGGCGGCAAGGCCCGCGAGGGCGCCATGGTCTACGGCCACGCCAGCGGCGGCGACATCCCCGAACTCCTGGACGACGTGGCCCGCTTCCAGGAGATGGGCTACCGCGCGATCCGCGCCCAGGCCGCCGTCCCCGGCTCACCCGGCACCTACGGCATCCGCCACGGCACGGTCGCCACCGTCTACGAGCCCGCCACCGGCGCCCTGCCCGAGGAGCAGCCCTGGTCGACCGAGGCGTACCTGGACTTCGCACCCCGCTATCTGGAGGCGATCCGCGAGCGGTTCGGCTTCGGCTTCCATCTGCTGCACGACGTCCACCACCGGCTCACCCCCACCGAGGCCGGACGGCTCGGCCGCGTCCTGGAGGAGGTGCGGCTGTTCTGGATGGAGGACCCCACCCCCGCCGAACTCCAGGAGTCCTTCCGCCAGATCCGCCGTGCCACCGACACCCCGATCGCGGTCGGCGAGGTCTTCAACTCCATCTGGGACTGCCAGCAGCTCATCACCGAACGGCTCATCGACTACATCCGCGCCTCGGTCGTACACGCCGGTGGCATCACCCATCTGCGGCGGATCTTCCACCTCGCCGAGCTGTACCAGGTGCGCACCGGCTCGCACGGCGCCACCGACCTGTCGCCGGTGAGCATGTCAGCCGCCGTCCACCTCGATGTCACCGTGCCCAACTTCGGCGTCCAGGAGTACATGGCACACGATCCGCTCACCCACGAGGTGTTCCGGCCGACCTACCAACTGCGCGACGGCGCCCTGCACCCCTCGGCGGAGCCCGGCCTCGGCATCGAACTCGACGAGGAGGCGGCCGCCCGCTTCCCGTACGACCCGAAGTACCTTCCGGTGAGCCGCCGCACCGACGGCACGGTGCACGACTGGTGAGCGCCGCCTCCCCGCCGCGCCTGTCCCTGGCCACCCTGCCCCGCGTCCCCGCCGAGAGCCGCCCGCCGATCGATCCGCGGGCCCTGCGCCCCCGGATCGTGCATCTGGGCATCGGCGCCTTCCACCGCGCCCACCAGGCCCTCTGCACAGAAACCGCCGAGGCCGCGCACGGCGGCGGCTGGGGCATCGCCGGTGTCACCCAGCGCAGCCGGTCCGTCGTGGACGCGCTGCGCCCGCAGGACGGGCTGTACTCGTTCACCGAGCGGCGCCCCGACGGCCCCGCCACCCGTGTGGTCGGCAGCGTGACCGAGGTACTGCACGCCACCGACGACGGCACCCGCCTCGGCACGCTCCTCGCCTCCCCCGAGGTCACCGTCGTCACCCTCACCGTCACCGAGAAGGGCTACCGGCGCGACGCCACCACCGGCGGACTCGCCCTGGACGACCCCCTCGTCCGCGGCGACCTGGCCGGACGGCCCGCCCCCGCGAGCGTGGCCGGGCAGCTCGCGGCGGGGCTGCGCGCCCGGCTGCGGGCCGGCGGCGCCCCCGTATCGCTGGTCTCCTGCGACAACATGGCCGACAACGGGACCGTACTGCGCCGCCTGGTACGGGAGTTCATCGCCGCCACCGCATGGGACGACCGTGACCGCCTACTGGACTGGATCACCGGCTCGGTCGCCTTCCCCGCCACCGTCGTCGACCGCATCGTCCCCGCCACCACCGACGCCGACCGGCGGACCGCCGCCCGCGCGCTGACCGTGGCCGACGAGGGCGCGGTGACCGGCGAACCGTTCACCCAGTGGGTGCTCCAGGACATCTTCGCCGCCGACCGCCCGCACTGGGAGGAGGCCGGAGTGCGCTTCGTCGCCGATGTCGCCCCCTACCAGCTCGCCAAACTCCGGCTGCTCAACGGCTCCCACTCGCTCATCGCCTGCCTCGGGCTCGCGAACGGCCGCCGGACCGTCGCCGACGTCCTGGCCACCGGATGGGGCGAGGAGACCGTACGCGCCTACTGCGCCGAGGCCGCACAGAGCCTGCCGCCCACCGAAGGGCTGGACCTGCCCGCCTACATCGACAGCCTGGTGGACCGCTTCGCCAACCCCGCGATGGAACACCGCGTCCAGCAGATCGCCATGGACGGATCCCAGAAGATCCCCGAACGGTGGCTGGCCCCGCTGCGCGAACTGCGCGCCGCCGGACGGGACACCCCCCTCCTGGCCACCGCCCTCGCCGCCTGGGCCCGCCTCACCCGCGACCACCCACTGGACGATCCACGGGCCGAGGAGTTGCGCCGCGCCTGGGACGGCCCGCACACCGAGGCCCCGCGCCGGCTGCTGCGGCTGCTGGGCGCCGAGGACCTCGCGGACGACACCGCCCTCGTCGCATCCGTACGGGCGGAGCTGGACTCCGGCGCCCGGCCCCCGCGCTGACCTCACGCACCGTCCCCGCAAAAGGAGAGCCGCCTTGCAGACCCCCAGAGCCGTCCCCGCCACCGGCACACCGCCCCAGGACGACGCCACGACCGGGCCACCGCGCCCGCGCGGCCTGCGGCACAACACCCGCTGGCTGATGGTCTTCCTCTGCTTCCTGGGCATGACCGTCAACTACGTCGACCGCGCCACCATCTCCATCTCCCTGCCCTATATGACCGATGACCTGCACATCGGCCCCGAATGGCAGGGCGTCATCCTCAGCATGTTCTTCGTGACCTACGCACTGGGCCAACTGCCCGCCGGAGCGCTGATCGACCGCTACGGCGAGAAGCGCATGTTCGCCATCGGCGGGCTGATCTGGTCCGTGGTCACCGTGGGCACCGGATTCGTCCGGGGCATCGGCAGCCTGCTCTTCGCCCGCCTCGCCCTCGGCGCGGGCGAGGCCCCGGCATACCCCTCGTGCGCCAAGTCCGTCTCCCGCTGGTTCCCGGTCCGCGAACGGGCGCTGGCCAACAGCGTCTGGGACAACGGCGCCCGCGCCGGCACCGCCGTCGCCGCCCCCGTCGTGACCGCGCTGATCGCCTGGCAGGGCTGGCGGATGGCGTTCTGGGTCACCGGCGCCGTGGCCCTGCTGTGGGTCGCGCTGTGGCTCAAGGCGTACCGCGAACCCTCCGCCCGCGGCGGGCTCAGCGCCGAGGAGCGCGCCTACATCGTGGCGGGCGGCGCCCGGCTCGAGGCGCACCCCGCCGAGCAGAGCCCCGCCGGAGACACGGCGCCGGAGGAGCCCGCCGTCCGCTGGCGCGACCTGTTCCGCCACCGCACCGTCTGGGGCATGATGATCGGCTTCTTCTGCCTCAACTACGTCATCTACTTCTTCATCACCTGGTTCCCCACCTACCTCGTCGACGCCCGCGGCTTCGACCTGCTCAAACTGGGCTTCTACGGCGCCCTGCCCGGCATCGTCGCCATCGGCGGCAGCCTGCTCGGCGGCTGGACCAGCGACACCCTGCTGCGCCGCGGCTGGTCGGTGAGCCGGGCCCGCAAGACCTGTCTGGTGTGCGGGATGCTCTTCTCCTCGGTCATCGCCTTCGCCGTACTCGTCCCCAGCGCCATGTGGGCCCTGGCCCTGCTGTCCGTCAGCTACGCGAGCCTGGCCTTCTCCGCCGCCTCGGTGGCCAGCCTGCCCGCCGACGTGGCGCCCACCCCGCGCCATGTCGCCTCGCTCGGCGGCATCCAGAACTTCGCCTCCAACCTGGCCGGAGTGCTCGGCTCGACCACCACCGGCCTGCTGCTGGGCTTCTTCAACCACTCCTTCGTCGCACCCCTGATGCTCTCCGGCGCGCTGTGCGTGGTCGGCGCCCTCACCTACGGCCTGGTCATCAAGCGCGTCGAACCGCTGCGGCTGACCACCGACTGAGCCCCCTTCACATCTTCGCGCACCAGGAGAACCACCCGATGAACGACGCCACCGCCGCGATCCTGCACGGCCCGAAGGATGTGCGCATCGAGCGGCACCCGATTCCCCAACCCGCCCCCGGCGAGGTCCTCGTGGAGATCGGCGCGGTCGGGCTGTGCGGCTCCGATCTGCACTACTACGCCCACGGCGAGAACGGCCCCAATGTGCTCCGCTCCCCCACCGCACTCGGCCACGAGGCGGCCGGAACGGTCCTGGGGGACGGCGGCCCGCTGCCCGCGGGCACCCGGGTCGCGATCGAGCCCGCCATCCCGTGCGGACGCTGCCACGCCTGCCGCGCGGGCCGCTACAACCAATGCCCCCACGGCCGCTGCTTCGGCTCCCCGCCCACCGACGGCGCCCTGACCGGACACCTCACCGTGCCCGCGGAGTTCGCCCATCCGCTCCCCGGCGACCTCCCCCTCGGCTCCGGAGCGCTCATCGAACCCCTCGCGGTCGCCCTGCACGCCGTACGCCGCGGCAATGTCGCCGCCGGGGACCGGGTGCTGGTCACCGGCGCAGGCCCGATCGGCCTGCTGGTCCTCCAGGCCGCCCGCGCGGTGGGCGCGGGCGAGACCGTGGTGACCGACATCAACCCCGGCCGGCTGGCCCACGCCCACCGCCTGGGCGCCGACCGGACCCTGGACACCTCCCGCGAACCCCTCCCCCAGGAGCCGCTGTTCGACATCGCGCTCGACTGCTCAGGCATCGAGGCCGCCCTGACCGCCGCCGCCCACGCGGTACGCCCCGGCGGCACCCTGGTCGCCGTCGGCAACCCGCCCCAGCCCCGGACCACCCTGCCGCTGGCCTGGATGCAACGCCAGGAGCTCAGCCTGGTCACCGCCTTCCGCTACGCCGGGGAGTTCCCCGCGGCGGTGTCCCTGGCCGCCGCCGGGCGGGTCGACCTGGAGTCGCTGATCACCTCCCGCTTCCCCCTGGAACGTTCCGCGGACGCCTTCCGGACGGCGCTCTGCGACCCCGCACAGCTCAAGGTCGTCATCGAGCCCTGAGCGGTCGCGGCCCTGGCGGCAGAGCGCGGCTCGGGCGGTACGGCGGCCGCGGCCTGTCGGCACCCCATCCGTCCCACCCGCCACAATGGGGATCATGTCCCGACGTACCCGACGCCCGCGGCCGACCAACCCCACCCCGGCCTCCTGCCCCTGCGGGCTGCCCGCGGCCTATGCCGACTGCTGCGGACGGCTGCACCGCGGCCAAGCCCGAGCGACCACCGCCGAGCAGCTGATGCGCTCGCGCTACAGCGCCTTCGCCGTCGGGGACGAGGCGTATCTGCTGCGCACCTGGCACCCCACCACCCGGCCGTCAGGTGCCGGACTCGACCCGGCGCCGCGCTGGGTGCGCCTGGAGATCCTGGGCACCACCGAGGGCAGCGCGTTCCACACCACCGGCACCGTCGAGTTCCGCGCCCACTACACCCAGGGCGGGCGCGCGGGCTCGCTCCACGAGAACAGCCGCTTCGTACGCCACGAGGGCGACTGGGTCTATCTCGACGGCGTGACCGCCGACTGAACCCGGCCCACGGCGGCCGACCCGGCCACGGCCCACGCCGACTTGGTCATTTGTTTCCCGTGTCGTCGCCGACGCCTTCTGGTGCCCGGTCAACTCCGGGACGATGCTGGGGCGCTGTGCGTGTGAACCACGCGAGTCCCCTGGCCCCATGGAGTTGCCGTGCCTCCTGTCGCGTTCGCCAGACCCCTGGCGGCCCTGGCCGCGGTGTCCGCCCTCGTGCTGGGCGCCGCCGGCCAGGCCACCGCCGACAACACCCCAGCCCCTGCACCCGAGCCCGCGCCCAGGTCGTCCTCGGAAATGCTGCGGCCCGTCGCGCCCCCGCCCGCCAGCGGCGCGACGGGCACCCGCTCCGTGGCCGACGGCGACGGGCTCCAGACCGCCCGCTCCACCCGACCGGTCGCCCCGGGCGTGCGGCTGACCTCGTACGACCGGCTCGAGTCCGACAAATGGCTGCGGGCCGACGCACTGTCGGTGGACCTGGCCGGCGGCACCAGGATCGACTATCTCCACCCCGACAAGGTCACCGAGCGCCGGACCGTCTCCCAACTGGCCGCCGAGCACGACCCCGGGCCTGGGCGCCGCACGGTCGCGGCGATCAACGGTGACTTCTTCGACATCAACCAGACCGGCGCCCCCGAGGGCAACGGCATCGGCGACAGCCGCCTCGTCAACTCCGCCTCCGCGGCCGGGCCCGCCCGCGCCGTCGGCATCGGCCCGGCCGACGCGGGCCGCGTACTCCAGCTCTACTTCGACGGCACCCTGACCCTCCCCGACGGCCCCCATCCGCTCGCGGCGCTCAACGCCGCCAACGTCCCGGCCGCCGGGATCGGGGCGTACACCGCCCAGTGGGGCGAGGCGGACCGCGCCCAGACCGTGGACGGCGCACGGCGCACGGCCGAGGTCACGGTCGTGGACGGCAAGGTCACCAAGACCGCCGCCGAGCCCGGCAAGGGCCCGATCCCGGCCGGTGCGACCGTGCTGGTCGGCCGGGACGCCGGGGCCGACGCGCTGTCCGAACTGGCCGCCGGCGACCCGGTGTCGATGGAGTACCGGCCGCGCACCGACGGCGGCGATGTACCGCGCACGGCCGTCGGCGGCCGGGAGCTGCTGGTCGTGGACGGCAAGGCGGTCGGCCACGAGGGCGAGGGCAACAACGCCACCGCGCCGCGCACCGCGGTCGGCTTCTCCCGCGACGGCCACACCATGCAGATCCTCACCGTGGACGGACGGCAGGCCGACAGCGGCGGGGTCACCCTCACCGAGCTGGGCCTGATGATGAAGGACGCGGGCGCCTTCAGCGCCCTCAACCTCGACGGCGGCGGCTCCTCCACGCTCGTCGCCCGTGAGCCCGGCAGCGACACCCCCCGGGTCGAGAACAGCCCGTCCGACGGCGCCGAGCGCACCGTCCCCAACGGTCTGGCCCTCACCGCCCCCGACGGCAGCGGCCGGCTCAAGGGCTTCTGGGTGGACACCGCGATGGACCGCGCGTCCGCGCCCACCGCCGATCAGGTCCGGGGCGGCCACCCCGAGCGGGTCTTCCCCGGACTCACCCGCCGCCTCACCGCCGCCGGTTACGACGAGACGTACGGCCCCGCCGAGGGCGAGCCGCAGTGGCGGACGGACGATGAGCACATCGGCCGGGTCGGCGCCGACGGCACCTTCACCGCCCGGCACGGCGGCGACACCACCGTCACCGCCCGACGCGGCACCGCACACGGCGAGACCGGCCTCACCGTCCTGGACCGGCTGGACCGGATCCAGCCCACCACCCGGCTGGTCGGCCTGGCCGACGCCGGGGCCACGGGCCGGTTCGGCATCGTCGGCCTGGACGCGCACGGCACCAGCGCCCCCGTCGAACCGTCCGATATGCGCCTCTCCTACGACCACGCGCTGTTCGACATCGCCCCGGATCCCCGGACCGGCACCTTCACCGTCAAGGCACGGCACGACCAGGCCGCGGGGCAGGTCAGGGTCGGCGTCGGCGGCGCCACCACGGTGCTCGCCGTCACCGTCGGCCTGACCGAGCGGCAGGAGGCGTCCTTCGACGACGCCGATCGCTGGACCTTCAGCCAGGCCCGCGCCTCCGGTTCCGCGGCGGCCACACCCGAAGGCCACACCGGCACCGGGCTGAAGCTGGACTACGACTTCACCCAGTCCACGGCCACCCGCGCCGCCTATGTCACCCCGCCCCAGCAGATCGAGGTGGACGGGCAGCCGCAGTCCTTCGGCCTGTGGATCAAGGGCGATGGCAACGGGGCCTGGCCCACCCTGCACCTCAAGGACGCGGCGGGCTCCGACCAGTTGCTCCGCGGGCCCTATGTGACCTGGAGCGGATGGCGACATGTCGACTTCGCCGTCCCGGCCGGGGTCGCCTATCCACTGAAGGTCAACCGCTTCTACCTCGCCGAGACCTCCGCCACCCGCCAGTACACCGGCAGTGTGGTCATCGACGACCTCACGGCGCGGGTACCGCCCTCCGTCGAACTGCCCACGGAGAGCGTGCGCCCCGATCCGCTGATCTCCACCGCCGCCCGGACACAGGGACGCGACTGGCGGTTCGCGGTGATGTCCGACGCGCAGTTCGTCGCCCGCGACCCGGGCAGCCCGATCGTCGCCCAGGCCCGCCGCACCCTGCGGGAGATCAAGGCGGCCAAGCCCGACTTCCTCGTGATCAACGGGGACTTGGTGGACGAGGGCTCCCCCGCCGATCTGGCCTTCGCCCGCACCGTGCTGAAGGAGGAGCTGGGCGATGCGCTGCCCTGGTACTACGTGCCCGGCAACCATGAGGTGATGGGCGGCTCCATCGACAACTTCACCACCGAATTCGGCCCCGCCCACCGCACCTTCGACCACCGCGGCACCCGCTTCCTCACCCTGGACACCTCACGTCTGGGGCTGCGCGCCGGCGGCTTCGACCAGATCAAGGAGTTGCGCGCCCAGCTGGACGCGGCCGCGAAGGACCCGGACGTCGGCTCCGTCATGGTGATCGAGCATGTGCCGCCGCGCGACCCCACCCCGCAGCAGGGCAGCCAGCTGAGCGACCGCAAGGAGGCGGCGCTGCTGGAGAACTGGCTGGCCGACTTCCGCCGTACGACCGGCAAGGGCGCGGGGTTCATCGGCAGCCACGTCGGCACCTTCCACGCCTCACGGGTGGACGGCGTCCCGTATCTGATCAACGGCAACTCGGGCAAGAACCCCGCCACCCCGCCCGGCCAGGGCGGCTTCACCGGCTGGTCGATGGTCGGCGTGGACCGCGTCTCGGCCGGGGAACAGGCGGCCGCGCGCCACGCCCCGTGGAAGGGCGGCCCGGACTGGGTGTCCGTACAGACCCGCGCCCATGTGGACGGGCTGACCGCCACCGCCCCGGCCGAACTGCGCACCGGGCAGACCGCCGACGTCACGGCGACCGTCCTCCAGGGCGAGGGGACCGACGCCCGCCGGGTGCCGGTCGGCTTCCCGCTGAGCGCGGACTGGAGCGGCTCGCCCAACGTCCACATCGGCGATCCGGACGACGCCGGGCGCCGCGATGTGGCGGCGTACGACCCGGCGACCGGCAGGCTGACCGCGCTGCGCCCGGGTACGGCCACCCTCGCGGTGAGCGTGAACGGCGCCACCGCACAGGCGCGGTTCGCCGTCACGGCTGCGGCCGCGGCGCCCGCGGCCTAACCGGGCCGGTGGGGGCGGGGCGCACGAGCCGCCCCGCCCCCACCGGGCTCTGGTCGCCCGCCCCCCACCCGGCTCAGCTCACTCGCCCTCGCCCGGCTCAGGTCGCCCGGCCCCGCCCGGCTCACGCGTCCCAGACGCGGCGGACCTGTTCGAAACGGGTGGGCAGCGGGGGGCGGCGAGCGGCGTGCCGGGCGTTCGTACGGTGGACGAACCGGCGCCAGGAGAGCACAAGACCCTGCCGGGTGATGGGCAGCCCGGCGGCCACGGTCACGCCGTTGTCATGGGTGTGGTGCACCGTCAGCAGCAGTGCGTCCGGCACCGATCCCTCCAGCTCGGCGCAGAGCTCCTGGCGCACCCGCAGCCAGCGGCGCAGCACCAGCACGGTGCCGCGGTCCAGGCCGTGCCGACGCGGGGCGCGGTGCTTGCCGTGCTCGATGGTCACCCACCCCGAGTCCAGGTCAAGCGCCGACAGGGTGCAGCGCAGCAGACCGCCGTACCGGGCCCCGCTGGCCCGCGCCAGGCCCACCACCACGGCGAGCCGTACGGTCTCCGGCCTCGCGCCGTCCTCCATGGCCTGCACCGACAGCTGCCGCCAGATCCACTCGGCCTCCGCCGTCGACACCACCGGCCGCGGATAGCGGTCCCGCGCCGCTTCCTCCGCCGTCCGCGCCTGTGGCCGCGCTGCCATGTCCACCCCCTGGGAGCCTCCCGGTCAACAGTGCCGCTTGGCACACTATTTCTTCCGTCGATGCCCTCGTCAAGGGATCGGCGGCGGTACGGTCGGCCATGTGCGTCTTCTGCTGATGTCCGACACCCATCTCCCCCGGCGCGCCAAGCGGCTCCCCGATGAGCTGCTGGAGCGGCTGCCGGACGCCGACGTCGTGGTCCACGCGGGCGACTGGGTCGACCTCGCCACCCTCGATCTGCTCCAGGAGCGCTCACGGCGGCTGATCGGGGTGTACGGCAACAACGACGGGCCCGAGCTGCGGGCGCGGCTGCCGGAGGTGGCCCAGACCGAGCTGGCGGGGGTGCGGCTGGGCGTGGTGCACGAGACCGGACCGGCGCGGGGCCGGGAGGGGCGTTGCGCCGAGCGGTTCCCCGGCCTCGATGTGCTGGTGTTCGGCCACAGCCATATCCCGTGGGACTCCATGGCCGAGGGGCGGCTGCGACTGCTCAACCCCGGCTCCCCCACCGATCGGCGCCGGCAGCCGTACTGTACATTCATGACGGCCACGATCGAGGCCGGGCGGCTGACCGCCGTGGAGCTGCACCGGCTGCCGCCCCGCCGCTGACCGATCGCCGTTCCCCCGGGTGTGATGGCCGCGCCCGTTTCCTTCCGTATCGCTCGTCTCTCTTTTCAGCCCCGGTTTCCGACCTGTCCTTATCGGGTGCCGAGGAGTGGGTGATGACGGTGGAAAGTGGTGGACCGGCGTGGCGATGGGCGCTGGCGGCGGTGTCGGCGACCGTGTTCTGTGTCCAGTTGGACGCCTTCGCGCTGAATCTGGCCCTGCCCGGGATCGGGCGGGATCTGGGCGCGGCGGGAGGCGGCCTCCAGTGGGTGGTGAGCGGGTATCTGCTCGCGGCCGGCACGCTGATGGCGGGCGCGGGGCGGCTGGGCGATCTGTACGGCCGCCGCCGGTTGCTGACGGCGGGACTGGCGGTGTTCGGGGGTGCGTCGCTGGTGTGCGCGCTGGCCCCGTCGCTTCCGGTGCTGGTGGGCGCGCGGGTAGTGCAGGGCGCGGGCGGGGCGGTGGCCATGCCGGTCGGCCTGGCCCTGCTGACGAACGCCTGCCCGCCCAGGGCGCGTGCGCGGGTCATGGGGCGGGCGCTGGGCATCGGGGGCGTGGCCACCGTATGCGGGCCGTACGCCGGTGGGGTGCTCACCGAGGCCGTGTCCTGGCGGGCGGTGTTCTGGCTGAATGTGCCGGTCGCGCTGGTCGCCGTGGGGTGTGCGGCACGGTCCGGGGAGTCGCGCGACACCACCGTGCCGCCGTCCGTGGACATGGCGGGGCTGGTCACGGCCACCGGCGCGCTCGCGGCGCTCGCGGTCCTGGTCGACCGGGGGCAGCCGTGGGGCTGGGCCTCCGGCCGTTCGGCGACGGCCCTGGCGCTGGCCGTCACGCTCGGGTGCGTCTTCGTACGGCATGAGCGGGCGGTGGCGAATCCGCTGGTGGACCTGGCCCTGTTCGGCAACCGGCCCTTTGTGGCGCTCACGGCTGCCGGGGCGGCGGCCAATGCCGCGACCGTGGTGCTCCTGTTCGTGGTACCCCTGGCGCTCCAGGGGCCGTGGCGGCTGTCGGCGACGGGCGCGGGGGCGGCCTTCCTGGCCCCGGCGGCGGCGATGGCGCTGGCCGGGCCGGTGGCGGGGCGGATCCGCACGGCGGACGCGGTGCGGGTGATGGCCGCGGCCCTGGTGCTGGGGGCGGCCGCGCTCGGCGCCGCCGCCATGGCGACGAGCCTGCCGGTCTTCCTCGTCGCGGTCACGGGGTGCGGGGCCGCGCTCGGGATCGCGGGCGCCCTGACGCTCATCGCGACCCAGGCGGTGGTGCGGCCCGAGCGCGCCGGGGAGGCGTCGGGGGTGACCAAGACGGTCATCACCACCGCGGCGGGGCTGGGGGTGGCCCTGTCCGGGCCCGCCGCCGAGGCACGGAGTACCGCTGCGGTCGCCGCGGCCCTGATGGCGGCCGGAGGCTGCTGTCTGGCCGGGGCCGCGCTCCTGGTTCTGACCCGGAGACGACCCGGCGGCTCCTGCGGAGGCCACTCCCGCACTGATGGGTGTCCGGGTTGAACCTCCCATCCCGGTGGAATAAAAATTACTTAAGGTGCATTTCGGATATCGGCTCGGCGATCCGCGCCGAGCCCGGCCAGACGAGGGCGCCATGTCTTACTCCCACCACGAGAACGCCTCCGCACCGGCCCCGGCCCCGGCCTCGCCCAGATCCGCGGCACATGTGCTCCTCGCCCATGACGTCGGTCTGCTGGTCATCCGCATCGGCGTCGGGCTGGCCGTCGCCGGACGCGGCGCACAGCACCTCTTCGGCTGGTGGGGCGGTCTGGGCATCGACAAGACGGCGGTGCTGTTCGCGCAATTCGGCTATCCGGCGCCCAAGGCCATGGCCGTGATCGCCGGGCTCGTCGAGACCTTCGGCGGTCTCGCCCTCGTCGTGGGGCTGCTCACCCCGCTCGCGGGTGCGGCCGTCGCGGCCACCATGGCCAACGCCATCGCCTCCTCCACGCCGCTCGGCTACTTCGGCGGCGTGGAGTTCCCGGTGCTCATCGGCCTCGGCGCCGCCGGGCTCGCGCTGTCCGGAGCCGGCCGGATCTCCCTCGACGCGTTCCTCCCCGTGCTGCGGTCGCAGCGGCTGGTCTACGGCGTCGCCCTCCTGGTGCTGGGGGCGATCCTGGCGACGATCATGATCCTGCTCAGCAACACCTGACGGCTGTCGGGCAAGCCCTAACAGGCGTGGGCATGACGTGACGGCCGTCGGGCAAGCCCTAACAGCCGTGGGCATGACGTGACGGCTGTCGGGCAAGCCCTAACAGCCGTGGGCAAAACTGACTGGCCGTGGGCATGACCTGACGGCCGTCCGGCGGTCAGCTGAACATGAGGGGCGTGTTCTCCGTATGACTCTGTGCGCGTCCTGTCCCGGGACGCGCGGCGCCCGCACAGGCCGCTACCGAGACCGGAGGCCCCGTCCATGAATGACCGGTTCAACCCGCCCATCCAGGCATTGCCGGATGGCGACGCCGAAGTCCGCCTGGTGCTCCAGCTGCCCTGGGAAGTGGTCGCCGCCCTGGGCCAGGAGGCCGGCCGGCTGGCGGCCCAGGCGCAGCGGCCGGTGAGCCTCGACGAGGCGGTCAGCCACCGGCTGCGCCACGGGACCCACCCCATCGGCGTCCACGCCAAGCCCGAGCGGGAACGGCACCAGCCCGCGGCCACCGCGCCCCATACCCCACCCCCGTTGGCGGCCCGCTCTCCCGGTGAGCAGGCCCGGCAGGCGATCGAGAAGATCAACGGATCGTCGCAACCGCAGAACGGCACCGCGAACGGCGGCTCCACCGAGTCCACGGGCTCCCAGCACACCACCGGCACGCCGGAACCGACCCCGCCCGACACCCGGGGCATCCTGGAGCGCCCCACGAGGGCCACTGGAACGGTGAACGGCACGGCGACGGATACGCCGAGATAACACCACCCCGGCATGGGGAAACGGCCGGAAGGGCCGCGGATACGAGGGCGCCGTCCGGATGGGACGGCACCCTCGTATCCGCGGCACCCTCGCCCATGCGGCGCCTCGTATGCGCGGCGCCTCGTATGCGCGGCGCCCTTCATGGACACGTACGAACGAGCCATTCGCCGGGGTTGTACGCGTCTCTCGCCGAATCCGCTACATGACCGGCTTCTCCTCGGCCACGTCCTCCACACGAACGATGGCTTCGTCGAACACGTCGGGCGTAACGGCCTGGACCGCCGGACTCGGCGCCCTCCTGGACGAGCCGGCCCACGCAAACGCCACTCCCGACGCCCCGACGTCGCCGTGCGCCCCGACACCACCACCGAGGACGGGCTGTTGACCGCCGCGACACCCACCCCGGCACAGCCCTCGAGTGACTCGGCAACCTCCGCCTCCCCGGCGGCGATCGCCGCGCCCGGAGCCGGTCACCATTCGACTGACCGCCTGCCATCGCGACCTGCCGAGCGGGGCCGCTCGTCACTTCCGCAAGGGCCTGCCGACAATGCCGAAACATCGCCTCACGCGTCACGCTTCTGCGTTGTGATCAAGGAGATGACATAAATCGCCGCGGTGATTCCCGCAAAAAAGAGGAGACCGGTCCACGGGCCATAGGGATAATCGACGGTATTCCCGGACACCCCCTCCGTGACCCGGTCGGGCTGGCCATCGGTCAGGAAGTAGTTCGCCGCCTTGAACGGCAGCCAGGGTTGCACATGCTCGCCCAGCGCCGGGATCGATGTGACGACCGTTTCCAGCAGAAGCGTGTAGACCAGAACGACCGCGATGGCGGCGGCGCTGTGCCGGACCAGCAGTCCGACGGCCACCGCCAGAACGGCGGCCACGGCGTACACCAGGCCCACACCGGCCACGTCGCGCCAGTCCCCGCCACTGTCGAGGGCGAGGTCCGCGTCCGACTTCACCAACTGCCCGAGGCCCCAGGCCGCGAAGGCACCGATGAGGCCCGTCACCGCGGAGACGAGCACCACCACACCGGTCTTGGCCAGCAGAACCGCGGCGCGGCGGGGGACGGCCTGGAAGGTGAGCCTGATGGTGTTGTAGCGGTACTCGGTGGTCACCGACAGCGTCGCCATCGCCATCATGACGATCAGACCGGAGCTGTATCCCATCTGCGTGACGCCCACCGTCGCGGGGTTCTCGTCATCCGACTGCGATGTGAACATGGCCCCGAGCCCTACCGCGAAGCCCAGGGCCAACGGGATGGAGAACGTCGGCGAGCGGGTGCTGAAGAGCTTGATCCGCTCGACTGCCAGCAGTGTCAACTTTCACCTCCGATCGAAGCCAGGAGGGACCGCTCCTCGACGGACCCCCGAATGTCCGCGTGATACTCGACCGCGTCACCGGTGATCTCCATGAACGCCTCTTCGAGCGACCCGTTCTGCTCCATCAGCTCGTGCAGCGTGATCCGATGCGCGGCGGCGATCTCGCCGATCTCCTCGGTGGACGCCCCTGACACCACCAGCCGGGTCGGGTCCTCACCGCACTCGACGCGGTACCCGGCCGCCTCGATGACCGGCATCAGGACCCCGGCCTCGGGGCTGCGCACCACGACCGCGCTGCGGCTCGCCTGGCTGACGAAGTGCGCGGTGCTGCACTGGGCGATGAGCTTGCCGCGCCCGATGACCACCAGTTTCTCGGCCGTCAGTGCCATCTCGGACAGCAGATGGCTGGAGACGAACACGGTGCGCCCCTCGGCCGCCAGCCTCTGCATGAACCGCCGGATCCACAGGATCCCTTCCGGATCGAGTCCGTTGACCGGCTCGTCGAACAGCAGCAGCTGCGGGTCGCCCAACAAGGCCGCCGCGATGCCCAGCCTCTGGAACATCCCGAGGGAGAAGCCGCCCGCGCGGCGGCGCGCCACCTCGGTCAGCCCGACCGTCTCCAGCACCTCGTCCGCACGGCGGGCGGGCAGCCCGTTGGACTTCGCCAGCCACCGCAAGTGCGCGTGCGCCGAACGATTCGGATGTGCCCACTTCGCATCGAGGAGCGCTGCCACCCTATCGCTGTGTGCGGCAGACCCTGCGGCGGCGCGGACCTGGTGCGGGTGCGGTTCCCGATGCCCTCTGCTCACGCGCCCTACGTCATCCCGGCACTCCCGCGGCTCCGGTGTCGCTCCACTCGTCGTCCTCCGAAGGCCGGAACGGCGCCGCGGTGATGAGCACCACCGCCATCAGGGCCGCCATCAGGGCCGCCATCAGCAGCAGACCCGCGGCCCATCTCCCGGCGACCACGTAGCCGTGCACAGTGGCCCGCACGGCACGGATCCCGGGATGAGCGCCCTGGTACACCTTGGTGGCGTTGGCGGCGATGGTGTTGAGCAGCGCCGTGCCGATCGACGCGCCGATCTGAGTGGAGGTGTTGAAGAAGGCCGAGGCGACACCCGTGTCGCTCTTGGCGACTTCGTTGGTGGCGGTGGCGGCACAGGGCGCCATCACAGTGCCCAGCCCGAGCCCCAGAACCACCTCGCCGGGCAGAATGCCGTCCCAGTACGAGCTCTCCGGCGTCATCCGGGTCAGCAGGAACAGACCGAACGCGGCGATCGTCAGTCCCGTCGCCAGCAGATAGCGCGGCCGTACCCGAGGCAGTAGCAACGTGGCGCTCATCGCCGAGACGCTCACGTTCGCGGCCAGCAGCGGCAGGAAGGCGAAGCCGGTGCGCAACGGCGAGTAGCCCATGACCTCCTGAAGCTGATACGTCAGGAAGAGCAACATGCCGAACAGGCCGATGCTGGAGAAGACCATGGTGGCGAAGGCCCCGGCACGATTGCGGTCCGTCACGATGCGCAACGGCAACAGTGGACTGCTCCGCTTGGACTGGATGACGGTGAACAGCCCCAGCAGCAGCACCGAGGCGATCAGCAGCCCGATCACCAGTGCGGAGTCCCACCCCTGCTCGGCCACGTGGCCGAAGCCGTAGACCATGGCCACCAGTCCGGAGCAGCCGACCAGCCCGCCGAAGAGGTCCAGCTTGATGTGGTGACCCGGTAAGAGCGGCAGCACCGTCAGCGCGCCCAGCAGGGCCACGGCGGTCACCGGCACATTGACGTACATGCACCAGCGCCACGAGAGGTACTCGGTGAGGCTCCCGCCGATCAGCAGTCCGAGTGCGCCGCCGGCCACGAGCACTCCGCTGTAGATGCCGAACGCCTTGCCGCGTTCCCTCTTGTCCGGAAAGATCACGTTGATGAGGGCCAGCGTGCACGGCGCCAGCAGTGCGGCGAACACCCCCTGGGCGGCACGGCAGGCGATCAGCATCCCACCGCTGTTCGCGGCCCCACCGATGGCCGACACGACCCCGAACCCGGTCACGCCCAGCGCCAAGCACCTCTTGAGGCCGATCCGGTCCGCGATCCTGCCGCCGAGCAGCAGCAGCCCCCCGAAGGCGAGGGTGTAAGCGGTCAGCACCCACTGTCTGCTGGCGTCGGAGAACCCGAGGTCCTGCTGCGCCGAGGGGAGGGCGACGGCAAGCACGGTCGAGTCCAGCACGACCAGCAGCTGCGCCAGCACGATCACCGCTAAGCCGAACCAGCGGCCACGACCGGCGGATGTCTCCAGGTCATGACCACGGACGGTAGGGACCGCCGTCATCCGATACCTCCTCCGAACCACATCACAGGGCCTACTTGTCGGACGTCCAGTAAGTTACCACTTACTTGTCGTCCGTCAAGTTGCTTCCTTTCGGGTATGGTGACGGCCATGGCTGAAGCTCGAGGTGACACACGCGAACGGATCCAACAGGTCGCCTTGGAGCTGTTCACCCAACACGGTTACGAGAAGACATCGCTGCGCGAGATCGCCGACCGACTGAACGTCAGCACGGCCGCGCTCTACTACCACTTCAAGACCAAGGCCGACATTCTCTCCAGCGTGGTGGACGACTTGGCGTCGTCGGTGGAGGAGGTCGCCGAGTGGGGACAGGCCCAGCCGACGACGCTCGACATGCGCAAGGGGCTGCTCGAGCGGCTGTCGCAGCTCGTCAGCAGCGGCAAGATGCGCAACCTGATGCTGTTCTCACAGGAGAATCAGGCGGCCCTGCGGGAACACCCGGCCGGCCAGCGTCTCCAGCAGGGGGTGCAGTCGATGTTCGCCCTCGTCATCGATCCGCAAGCCGACTTCGCGGACCAGCTCAGGGCCCAGCTGGCCGTGCTCGCGATCCTGCTGAGCAACAACGACGCACTGTCCCTGCTGAGTGAGGAAGCGATGCCGGAAGAGGTGCGCATCGCACCCGAGCAGCGCGCCGAGGTCACGCTCAAAGTCGCCATGGAGCTGATAACCCAGCCGGGGAACGGCGCGTAGCGGTCCGCGCAGCGGGCTGGGGGCAGCGGCGAGGGCGGACACCGGATTCCAGTGTCCGCCCTCGCCACTGCCCCCAGCCCTCGGGCGCCCTGCCCGATCTCACCGGGTCACACCTTTCTGTCACGCCTTCTTTCGTGCCACAGCGACGACATAGTCGATTTTCGCCAGCTCGCTCTTCAGCTTGTCACCGTCCCGCAGCCCGCGGCGGAGAACGGTGCGGAATACGACCAGGTTCCACGAGGTCGACGTCCGCTCGCATACACGTCGCGCGTGTACCAATTGGCTTTGGGGACGATTCCCGAGGTCTTCTCCGGATCCGCGGAGTCTTTCTCCTCGACCTCGAAGGGAATGACGTCGGCAGTCACGAGCAACCCGCCCGGACGCAGCACCCGGAACGCCTGGGCGAAGAACTGGTCACGAGTGGAGAAGTGGAACGCCGACTCCAGAGCGACGACCTTGTCGAAAGTCTCGTCCGGGAACGGGAGCGCGGTCGCCACCCCTTCCCGGAATTCGAGATGCCGCGTCGTGGACTCCGCGCGGGCGCGTTCCCGCGCCGCGCGCACCTGCCCCGGGGTGACGTTCACTCCGACGATCTTCTCCGGCTTGCACGTCTCCAGCCACCGGAAGTCCTGATCACCGTAACCGAATCCGACGTCAAGTATGCGGTCGCCGGGGCCGAACTCGCCCGCGTCGGCCACCAGGTCGGCCAGCGCCTGACTGGCCTCGTCGATCGTCATGGATTCGCGCGGCCAGTAGCCCATGTTCACGTAGGAGGTCTCATCGCCCATCAGATTGCTCTGGTGGTACAGCAGCTCGTAGAGCCGCTGCACGCGTTTGGCCGGCGGGGCGGCCACCACGCGAATCGCCCGGCCGATTTCCAGCACATCGGCTCCGGCTACGAGCACTTCGTCCACCAAGGCGACTATGCGACCGTCGACGGCGAAGAACTCCCGGTCTTCCGCTGGACGGCCCGGACCGCCATCGCGGAGTGATGCGGGCCGCTGGCGCCCACACACCCCGCGGTCACGCAGAGCCCCCTGGCGACGCACCCGCGCATCGCCCCCCCTACACCCGCGCTCGGCATGCGCCCCGCAGTCACGCGGGGCACCACTCCGCTTGTGGACATCCCACAATCCCGCGCATCGCCCAGGTGCGAGAAAAATGACACACCCCCGCCGCTTTCTCCGGACACTCATCCGCCGTCGCGCACATCGTGCAACTATGGCCGGGCGATATCCGGCTGATCGACGGGGAAGATCCTCGCTCCCCTCGGCGTTGCTGCCTCGCATAAGGATTCGACGCGCGTGACAGGAGTGGAACACCGTATGCCCAGCCCTTCCACCGCCCAGCCCACCGCCCAGATCGGCGTCACCGGGCTGGCCGTCATGGGTAGCAACCTCGCCCGCAACTTCGCCCGGCACGGGCACACCGTCGCTCTCCACAACCGCACGTTCGCCAAGACCAAGGCGCTGATGGAGGAGCACGGCCACGAGGGGAGCTTCGTGCCGGCCGAGAGTGCCGAGGAGTTCGTCGCCGCGCTCCAGCGGCCCCGGCGGCTGATCATCATGGTCAAGGCGGGTGCGCCCACCGACGCCGTCATCGAGGAGTTCGCACCCCTCCTCGAAGAGGGCGACGTGATCATCGACGGGGGCAACGCCCACTTCGAGGACACCCGGCGCCGGGAGAAGTCCCTGCGCGAGCGCGGGCTGCACTTCGTGGGCACCGGCATCTCCGGCGGCGAGGAGGGTGCCCTCAACGGGCCCAGCATCATGCCCGGCGGATCGATTGAATCCTACAAGTCGCTCGGGCCGCTGCTGGAGAGCATCTCCGCCAAGGTGGACGGCACGCCGTGCTGCACCCACATCGGCCCGGACGGCGCCGGCCACTTCGTGAAGATGGTGCACAACGGCATCGAGTACGCGGACATGCAGCTCATCGCCGAGTCGTACGACCTGCTGCGGCGGGCGCTTGGCATGACGCCGGGTGAGATCGCGGAGGTGTTCCGCACCTGGAACGGCGGCCGGCTGGAGTCGTATCTGATCGAGATCACCGCCGAGGTGCTCGGGCACACCGACTCCGCCACCGGCAAGCCGTTCGTGGACGTGGTGCAGGACCAGGCCGAGCAGAAGGGCACCGGCCGCTGGACCGTGCAGACCGCGCTGGACCTGGGCGTGCCGGTGAGCGGGATCGCCGAGGCGGTGTTCGCCCGTTCGCTGTCCGGCCACGCGGATCTGCGGGACGCCTCGCAGGGGCTGCCGGGGCCGTCCGGCAAGGGGCTCACGGGCGCCGCCGCGGAGCGGTTCGCCGACGATGTCGAGCAGGCGCTCTACGCCTCGAAGATCGTGGCGTACGCGCAGGGCATCCACCAGATCGAGGCGGGCAGCCAGGAGTACGGCTGGGACATCGACCCGGGGGCGGTCGCGAGGATCTGGCGCGGCGGCTGCATCATCCGGGCGCGGTTCCTGAACCGGATCACCGAGGCGTACGCCAAGGACCGCAAGCCCGTCACACTGCTGACCGACGACCACTTCGCGGAGGCTCTCGGCGCGGCCCAGGACGCATGGCGGCGGGTGGTGGCCACCTCGGCCGAGCTGGGGGTGCCGGCGCCTGGCTTCTCGGCGGCGCTGGCGTACTACGACGCGCTGCGCTCGGAGCGGCTGCCCGCCGCGCTGGTCCAGGGGCAGCGGGACTTCTTCGGCGCGCACACCTACCGGCGGGTGGACCGCGAGGGTTCGTTCCACACGCTGTGGGGCGCCGACCGGAGCGAGCGTACGACCTGAGCCGTGGGCCGCGACGGCCGTGCCCCCGGTTCGGGTTCCGGTGGGGGGCACGGCCGTCGTGCCGTGTGTACCGCTTGACGGCGGCGGCCGTCGTGCCGTTCGGCGGCCACGGGCGCCGTCGTGCCGTCAGACACGTGTAGCCCGTCAGGGTGTGGAGCCCGTCAGGGTGTGTAGCGGCGGAAGGCGGGCACCGCGGCGGCCAGCCCCAGCGTGCCGACGGCCACCAGCACCCCGCCCGCGGCCACCGCCGCGCGGGCCCCGAGGAGGGAGCCCGCGGTGCCGTGCAGCAGATCGGCGATGCGTGGGCCGCCCGCCACCACCACGGTGAACACGCCCTGCATCCGGCCGCGCATATCGTCGGTGGCGGCCGACTGGAGGATCGTCCCTCGGAAGACCATCGAGACCATGTCGGCGACGCCCGCGAGGGCGAGGAAGGCCACCGCCCACCACAGGTTCGGGCTGAGGCCGAAGCCGGTGATGGCCACACCCCAGGACACCACCGCGGCGATGACCATCAGTCCGTGGCGGCGGGCGCGCGAGAAGGTGCCGGACAGCAGACCGCCGGCCACCGCACCGAGCGGGATCGCCGCGAAGAGCAGGCCGAGCGCGAACCCCTCGCCCCAGGGCGCGTAGGTGTGCGCGGCGAGCTGGGGGAAGAGCGCACGGGGCATGCCGAAGACCATGGCGATGATGTCCGCGAGGAAGGACATCAGCAGGATGCGGTGGGTGGCGATGTACCGGAAGCCGTCGGCCACATCGCGCCATCCGGCCCGCCGCCCACCGCCCGCGGCGCCCTCGGTGAGGGGCGGCAGCGCGGGCAGTTTCCAGACGGCCCACAGGGTGACGCACAGCGCCACGGCGTCGATGAGATAGAGCGTGGGCAGGCCGAGGACGGGGATCAGGGCGCCCGCGAGCAGCGGGCCGATGATCATGCCCGTCTGGGCGACGGTGGACTGGAGAGCGGTCGCGGCGGGGAGTTCGGCGGCCGGGACGAGACGGGCGACGGAGGCGCTGCGGGCCGGGGAGTTCATGCCGAAGAAGCCCTGCTGGGCGGCGAGCAGCACCATGAGGACCGCCACCGAGTCCAGCCCGGCGAAGGACTGGGCCCAGAACAGCAGCGAGGTGACGGCGATGCCCACGTTGGTGACGAGCATCGTGGTGCGCCGGTCGATCCGGTCGGCGATCACCCCGCCCCACAGTGCGAAGACCACCAGCGGGAGGAGCCCCGCGAAGCTGGCGTAGCCGACCCACGCCGATGAGCCGGTGATGTCGTAGATCTGCTTGGGGACGGCGACGGCAGTCAGCTGGCTGCCGACGGCGGTGACGGTGGTGGAGCTCCACAGCCGGCGGAAGGGACGGTGGCGCAGCGGCCGGGTGTCCATCACCCAGCGGCGCCAGCCGGGTCTGGGCGGCGGGGCGGGGTCGCCGTCCCCGTCGCCGATGGCCGCGTCCTTCCCGCGGGCGGTGGGTTCTATGTCGTCGTCGCTGCTTCGAGCGGTCTCCACGGCTGGTTCGATTCCTCCTACATCCACTTCGGGCCGGGAACCATTGTGACGATCCCCGGCCCGGGCCGTGGCCCCGTCTCAGCCTCCGGCCGCGGGCCGCATCGACTGCTGGCGGTGGATGCTGCCGCTGAGGGAGGTCAGCCGGGTGCCGCTGGCGCCCCAGCGGTCGGCGATGATCTCGGCCGCGATGCTGACGGCGGTCTCCTCGGGGGTACGGGCACCGAGGTCCAGGCCGATCGGCGAGGCGAGCCGGGCCAGCGACTCCTCGCCGAGACCGGTGGCGCGCAGCCGCCGGAGCCGGTCGTCATGGGTGCGGCGGGAGCCCATGGCGCCGACGTAGGCCAGCGGCAGGCGCAGGGCGACCTCGAGCAGCGGCACATCGAACTTCGGGTCGTGGGTGAGCACACAGACCACCGTGCGTTCGTCGATCCGGCCCGCCTCCGCCTCGGTACGCAGATAGCGGTGCGGCCAGTCGGTCACCACCTCGTGGGCCTCGGGGAAGCGGCGCGCGGTGGCGAAGACCGGACGGGCGTCGCACACGGTGACGTGGTAGCCGAGGTATCCGCCGATCCGGGCCATGGCCGCCGCGAAGTCGACGGCGCCGAAGACCAGCATCCGCGGCGGGGTGGCGTGGACCGAGACGAACAGGGTGAGTTCCTCGTCCATGCGGGTGCCGTCGTAGCCGTAGCGCAGGGTCTCGGTGCGGCCGCCGGCCAGCAGTGCGCGCGCGTCCTGGGCGACGGCCGCGTCCAGCCGCCCGGAGCCGAGCGACCCCGAGGTGCCCTCGGGCCGTACGACCAGCCGGCGGCCCAGCCGGCCCTCCGGGTCGGACCCGTCGACGGCCACGCAGATCACCTCGGCCACCGGTTCCCCGGCGGCGACCGCCGTGGCCACCTCGCCCAGTTCGGGGAAGCCCTCGGGGTCGATCCGCTCCACGAAGACATCGATGATGCCGCCGCAGGTCAGCCCGACCGCGAAGGCGTCGTCATCGCTGACGCCATAGCGCTCCAGCACGGGACTGCCGCTGTCGGTCACCTCCTGGGCCAGTTCGTAGACGGCGCCTTCGACACAGCCGCCGGAGACGCTGCCGATCGCGGCGCCATCGGGCCCGACCAGCATGCTCGTCCCGGGCGGCAGCGGCGAGGAATGCCAGGTCGCCACCACCGTGGCACGGGCGAACGGCTCGCCCTCGCCCCACCATCGGTGCATCTGCGCTACGACGTCTCGCATGGAATCCAAATCTCCTCGCGCGTCCATGTAAGAGGTTGATACATTCAATGTATGAGCCTCTCACATCACTCACCGAGCAGCGACATCACTTTGCGGATCAACGGCACGTCCCACTTCATGACCATCGACAACCGGACGACCCTGCTCGATGTGGTGCGCGAACGACTCGGGCTCACGGGCACCAAGAAGGGCTGTGACCACGGTCAGTGCGGGGCCTGCACGGTACTGGTCGACGGTGAGCGGGCGAACAGCTGCCTGATGTTCGCGGTGACCGCCGAGGGGCGCGAGATCGTCTCCATCGAGGGCGTATCGGCGCTGTCGGACGGCGGGGAACCGCACCCGGTGCAGCGCGCCTTCCTCGACCACGACGGGCTTCAGTGCGGCTACTGCACCCCGGGCCAGATCTGCTCCGCCATCGGGGCGCTGGGCGAGGCCGGGCGCGGCTGGCCCAGCCATGTCACCGAGGACACCGCCGCGGGGGTGGCCGATGCCTCGGCGCTGGACGCGCGGGAGGTGCGTGAGCGCATGAGCGGCAATCTGTGCCGCTGCGGCGCGTACAACGGCATCGTGGAGGCCGTGCTGGAGGCCGCGGGCGCCCAGGACCCGGCCACGGCCGCCGCGAGCGGTGCCGGAGGCGCCCGATGAAGGAGTTCGCCTACGCCCGCGCGGGCGACGCCGCCGAGGCCGCCGCGCTGATGGCCGAGCGCCCCGACGCCACCTATATCGGCGGGGGCACCAATCTGGTGGACCTGATGAAGCTCGGCGTCACCGGCCCCGGGCTGCTCATCGACGTCTCCCGGCTGCCGTACGACCGGATCGAGCACCGCGACGACGGCTCCGCGCTGATCGGCGCCACCGTGCGCAACGGCGCTCTGGCGGGCGATCCGGGCATCCGCGAGCGCTTCCCGCTGCTGTCCCAGGCGCTGCTGGCCGGGGCCTCCGGGCAGTTGCGCACGGTCGCCACGGTGGGCGGCAACCTGCTCCAGCGCACCCGCTGCGGGTACTTCCAGGACGTCACCAAGCCGTGCAACAAGCGCGAGCCGGGCAGCGGGTGTCCGGCGATCGAGGGGGCGCACCGCGATCTGGCCGTGCTGGGCACCTCCGACCACTGCGTGGCCTCCCATCCCTCCGATATGGCGGTGGCGCTGGTGGCGCTCGACGCGGTGGCGCATCTGCGGTCGGTGGACGGCGGCACCCGCACCGTCCCGGTGGCCGAGCTGTATGTGCTGCCCGGCGACACCCCGCACCGGGAGACCGTCCTGGACCGCGGCGACCTCATCACCGCCGTGGAGCTGCCCCCGCCGCCACCGGCCGCCCGGATGCGCTACCGCAAGGTGCGTGACCGCTGGTCGTACGCCTTCGCGCTGGTGAGCGTCGCCACCGCGGTGTCGGTGGCCGAGGACGGCTCGCTCGATGATGTACGGATCGCGCTCGGCGGGGTGGCGCCGCGGCCGTGGCGCGCCCGGATCGCCGAGGAGCGGCTGCGCGGCGCCCGGCCCGATGAGAAGACGCTGCGGGAAGCGGCGCGGGCCGAGCTGGCCGGGGCACGGCCGCTGCCGGACAACGCCTTCAAGGTCGACCTGGCCACTGATCTGATCGTCGCGGGCGTCCGCGACCTCGTCGCGAGGAAGGATCGCGCATGACCACCGTCGAGCAGAGCATCGGCGCCCCGATGACCCGGGTCGACGGCCTGGACAAGGTGACCGGCGCGGCGCGCTACGCCTATGAGTTCCCCACCCAGGACGTCGGCTACGTATGGCCGGTGCAGGCAACGGTCGCCCGTGGCCGGGTGACGGAGGTCGATCCCGCCCCGGCGCTGGCCCTGCCCGGTGTGCTGACGGTGCTCGACCACACCAACGCCCCGCGGCTGAACGCCGAGGCGGAGGTGAGCGCGGACCTGTTCGTGCTCCAGTCCCCTCGGGTGGCGTACCACGGCCAGATCGTGGCCGCCGTGGTGGCCACCTCACTGGAGGCGGCGCGCGAGGGCGCGGCGGCGGTCCGGGTGCGCTATGAGCGGGAGCCGCACGATGTGGTGCTGCGCGCCGACGACGAGCGGCTGGAGATCGCCGAGACGGTGACCGACGGCAGCCCGGGGTTGGTCGAGCGCGGTGACGCCGACGCGGCCTGGGCCGCCGCCCCGGTGCGGGTGGACGGGACGTACACCACTCCGGTGGAGCATCCGAGCCCGATGGAGCCGCATGCCACCATCGCGGTGTGGGACGAGGACCGGCTGACGCTGTTCAACTCCGACCAGGGTCCCTATATGAGCGCGCAGCTGCTGTCCGCGCTGTTCGGGATCGAGCTGAGCGCGGTGGAGGTCGTCGCCGAGTACATCGGCGGGGGCTTCGGGTCCAAGGGCATTCCGCGCTCACCGACCGTGCTCGCGGCGCTCGCCGCACGGGACGTCGGACGGCCGGTGAAGATCGCCCTGACCCGGCAGCAGATGTTCCAGCTGGTGCCCTACCGCTCCCCCACGATCCAGCGGGTGCGGCTGGGTGCCGAGCGCGACGGCCGGCTGACGGTGATCCAGCACGAGTCGGTGCAGCAGCGCTCGACCCTGGTGCCGTTCGCCGACCAGACGGTGTCCTCGACACGGATGATGTACGCGGCGCCCAGCGCCCGTACGACGGTGAGGGTGGCGCCGCTGGATGTGATGACACCCGCCTGGTTCCGGGCCCCCGGCCACACCCCGGGGATGTTCGCGCTGGAATCGGCCGTCGACGAGCTGGCCGAGGCGCTGGGCATGGACCCGATCGAGCTGCGGATCCGCAATGAGCCGGAGCTCGACCCGGAGAGCGGCAAGCCGTTCAGCAGCCGCAACCTGGTGGCCTGTCTGCGCGAGGGCGCGGCGCGCTTCGGCTGGGAGCACCGCGATCCGACACCGGGGATCCGGCGCGAGGGGCGCTGGCTGGTCGGCACCGGTGTGGCCGCCTCGCACCACCCGGACTACACCTTCCCCTCCTCCGCGGTGGCGCGCGCCGAGGAGGACGGCACCTACCGGGTGCGCATCGGCGCGGCCGACCTCGGCACGGGCGCCCGCACCGCGCTCACCCAGGTGGCGGCGGACGCGCTCGGCATTCCGCTGTCGCGGCTGCGGCTGGAGATCGGCCGTGCGTCGCTGGGCATGGCGCCGTTCGCGGGCGGTTCGCTCGGCACCGCCTCCTGGGGCTGGGCGGTGGACAAGGCGTGCCGTGCGCTGCTGAAGAAGCTGGACGGCTACGCGGGTGTGGTCCCGGAAGGCGGTCTTGAGGTGGTGGCCGACACCACCGAGGACGTGGGGCGGCGGGCGGATCTGTCGCGGCACACCTTCGGGGCGCAGTTCGCCCAGGTGCGGGTGGACTCCGACACCGGTGAGATCCGGGTGGACCGGATGCTGGGGGTGTTCGCGGCCGGGCGGATCGTCAATCCGCGTACCGCGCGCTCGCAGTTCCTGGGGGCCATGACGATGGGTCTGTCGATGGCGCTGCTGGAGATCGGCGAGGTCGATCCGGTCTTCGGCGACTTCGCCAACCATGACTTCGCGGGCTATCACATCGCCGCCCACGCCGATGTCCCGCGGCTGGACGTGGTGTGCCTGGAGGAGAGCGACAACACCTCCAACCCGGTGGGCGCCAAGGGTATCGGCGAACTGGGCCTCGTGGGCGCGGCGGCGGCCATCGGCAACGCCTTCCACCATGCGACCGGCGAGCGGGTACGGGATCTGCCGATCCGCATCGAGCGTTCGCGGGAGGCGCTGAAGGCGGCCCGGTCCGCTGAAAAGCGCAGGCCAGGGGCGGGTGAGCCGGAGTCACGGGTCGGGTAGGGTCACCCGAATGGCACCCACTCCGAAAGGACGCGCCACCTACCACCACGGCGACCTGGCCGCCGCGCTGGTGCAGACGACCCTGGAAATCATCGACGAGGTCGGGGTGCGTGGCTTCTCCGTGGCGGAGGCCGCGCGCCGCACCTGTGTGAGTCCCGGTGCGCCGTACCGCCATTTCGCCGACCGTGACGCGCTGCTCGCGGCCGCCGCGCTGGAGGTCTCGCGGCGGCTGCGGGCCATCTACCTCGAGACCGCGGCCGACGTCGGGTCGGCCCAGGAGCGGCTGGCGACGGTGGCGGGCACCTTCGTGCGGACGGCCGCCCGCTACCGCGGCGGGCTGGACATCCTTTTCGCGCCGGGGCTGCGGGCCACCCATCCGGAGCTACGGGACAGCACCCGGGAGTTCGTCGATCTGCTGCTGCCGAGCGCCTTCGAGGTGGTCGCCCCGGGCGACGCCGCGGTGACCGCCGTGGCCCTGCTCGACGCTCTGCACGCGCTCGCCCGGGGCTATGTCGCCCAATTGCTCGAAGGGAAGTTCGGCGATCCGGATGATGTGGTCGAGGAGGTCGCCACCCGTGCGACCCGGGCCGCACGGGCGCTGGTGGCGGGCTACGGCGTGTCTTCGGGACCCGTCGGAGAGGGGTGCGGGGACCGCTGACGGAGGGACAGAATTTCTTCTTCCGCTTCACGTTCTTCGTTCGGCGCGCATACCGTCGATGCGGAACGGATCGGAGGAACAGATGTCCCTGAAATCCGGTAACGCCCATCGGGCCCCTTCGCGTCTGCGCTCGCCCTACGCCATCGGCGGACTGGGAGTGGTGGTCACCGCCGCCGTCCTCGCCACCCTCGTACCGGCCACGGCCTCGACGACCGACCCCGACCACGACGCCGGCACCGACCCGGCCCCCGCATCGTCCGTTCCGCACCCCGAGCGGGACTGGATGGGCTCGACCATCGCCCACCACGAGCGGACCGACCCCAACGCCCTGCCCAGGTCCACCAGAGCCGCCTCGGTGGAGGGTGTGGACGTCAGCGACCATCAGGGTTCGGTCGACTGGGCGGCCCTCTGGGACGACAACGTCCGATTCGCCTATGTGAAGGCCACCGAGAGCACGACGTACAAGAACCCCTCGTTCGCCTCGCAGTACAACGGCTCCTTCGAGCAGGGCATGCTCCGCGGCGCCTACCACTTCGCCCTGCCGGATCGCTCCGGCGGCACCCGTCAGGCGGACTTCTTCGTCGCCAACGGAGGCGACTGGTCGGACGACGGCAAGACGCTGCCGCCCGTCCTGGACCTCGAGTACAACCCGTACGGAGCAACCTGCTACGGCCTGACCGCCTCGCAGATCGTGAACTGGATCGGCGACTTCGCCGCGCGGGTCAAGGAGCGCACCGGACGTCAGCCGGTGATCTACACGACCACCGGCTGGTGGAAGACGTGCACCGGCAACAGCTCCGCCTTCGCCGAGCGGAACCCGCTGTGGCTGGCGCGGTACGCCGCCACTCCCGGGCCCCTGCCGGCCGGGTGGAAGACCCACACCCTGTGGCAGTACACCTCCAGCGGGCCGCTGGTGGGCGACCACAACAGGTTCAACGGAAGCCTGGCGGGCCTCAGGGAGCTGGCCTCGGGGTGAGGCGGCGGCGCTCAGCCGCCGAGCACACCGCCGACTCCGCCGAGCACACCGTCGAGGGTGTCCCCGACACCGTCCACCAGGCCGCCCACCAGGCCCTTGCCGTGGTGACCGCCCTGGCCGGGGGGCTGCGACGGCTCGCCGGGCCGCTGCGACGGAGTGGTCGGATCCGGGCTCGGGGTCGTCTCGCTCTCGCTCGGTGCGGAGGGCCGCTCCGAGGGGACCTGGTCGTCCCGCTGCGCCGGGGTGGGGGCCGCCTCGGTGGGCGCGGCCTTGGAGGGGGCCGCGTCCGGGGTGGCATGGGTGGTGGGCCGCTGGGCGCTCCGGTCCGTACCCCCGCCACCGGGGGTGGCGGCGTCCGTGTGGTCGGAGATGAGCTTGGGCTTCGCGGACTCGCTGGGCGAGACATGGCTCCGCGCGGGCGTGTGATCGGCGGTGGGCTCGATGTCGGGCGCCTGGGCCTGCTGCGCGTTCACATCGGAGCGGGCCTCCACGGACTTGTCACCGCCGACCGTCGAGTTGAGGCCGATGGCTATGGTTCCGGCCACTCCGAGGGCGGTGGCCGCCTTGAGCGTCGTGGCACGCGCCTGCTGTGCGGCGGTCGGTCGGCTATGTCGACCCATTTCGCTGGTCTCCCCGTAATGGCATGGGTTGGGTGCAGTGCTCCGGAAGGTCCGGTTCCCGGCGGAACCGGCGTCCGACGCACACGTGTTACACAGTAAAGAACGAGCCAGATGATAACCACGGTCCCCCGGTGTACGGCCACCCGTACACCGGGGAACGTGTGTTCATCCCTGGCCCGCGGCCTCCGGATAGAAGTCGCGGGGACGGCCGCGACCGTCCTTGAGCTTGCCGAGCAGGCTCGCCGGGTACTCGATGACCCAGTAGCTCACCGCGGCGCCGGCCACGGCCACCACCATCACGATGACCACGGCGAGCGGGAAGCCCTCCTGGCCGTCGGGGGGCAGCAGCCCGGCGTTGTACAGCGCCAGCATGATCGGCTCATGCCAGACGAAGAGGCTGTAGCTGGCCAGCCCCACACCGGTGAGCCAGCGCACCGTGAGACACCGGTGCCACCGCCCCCGCCGCCGCACATGGATGGTGCTGTAGAGCAGCACCATCCACAGCAGGGCGGACAGCGGATGGTAGAAGGTGGTGAGGAAGTCCTCCGCCTCCGTACCGCACAGGGACAGCAGATACAGCCCCACGACGGCGGCCACCCGCAGCGGGATCGCCACCTTCGCGTGGAGCTGTCCCCGGTCGCCGAGGGCCACCATCAGCACCGCGAGGCCCATGCCCGCCGCGAACCCGCCGAAGCGGGCCTGCGGACCGAAGAACACCGGCCATTCGGTGTGCGGGATGTCCAGCCCGTAGCGGGCGACCGCGATCCAGATGAACGGCCCGATGTACAGCAGGGCACATCCCACGGCGCACACCGCCACCCGCGAGGCCCTCCGGCGCAGCGGACGGCAGGCGCGGGCGGCCAGGGGGCCGAGCGCCACCAGCACCACATAGAACATGATTTCCAGCGACAGCGACCAGGTGGGGCCGATCGTGTAGAAGATCTGCTCCTGGTCGAAGACCTGGGTGAAGGTGAGGTGGCGCACCAGATCGGACCACTCGCCGGGCAGAGTGGGGTTGCGGGTGGCCCAGACGAACGTGACCGCCAGGAAGTACAGCGGGACGATCCGGATGGCCCGCCGGAAGAGGAACACCCGGCCGGGGCGGGTCGAGCCCCCGTCGATCGCCGCCCGTGCGTAGGACAGCGTCAGCAGATACGCGGACAGGACGAAGAAGAAGTCGATGACCTCCAGCGACACCAGCGCGTTCGCGTACCGGTTGGGCACCGGTGAGTGGGCGCCGTCCCGGTCGTAGGTGAAGTACTGCTGCCAGACGTGGAAGACGACCGTGAGCAGCGCCGCCGTTCCCCTGAAGCCCTGGATCTCCGCGTTCATCCGGTTCCGTGCGGGCGCGCCCTTGGCGGGCGTGGCCTTGGCCGGCCGAGGTCCGGTGGCGGAGGCGGAGGCGGAGGCGGAGGTGATGGTCGTGGACAGGGTGCTCATGTCCGCTTCACCGCCTTCTCACCGGGCCGGGGGGTGACCCGCCACTGGCGGTCCCGCAGCACCTCCTTGAGGAGCGACTGACGGGCCACGATGTTCTTGAAGTGGCTGTAGAAGAAGGTGGACACCAGCAGATACCGCCAGAACCACGCCCTGCGGCGGCGCAGTTCGGGGACCGCGAGCCGCCAGGCGAACATCGCCTGGACCAGCCCGGCGGACAGGGTCAGCAGGGTGGCCAGCAGGCAGACCGGCACCGCCCAGTCGAGCTGGTCCACTCCGCCCGCGCGCCACGCCGAGTACAGCAGCACGGGCAGGATCTGGAGGGTCAGCCACGGCTGGATCTCCCGCCAGCCCAGCAGCACCAGCAGCCCCGCCTTCTGGCGGGTGGTGAAGGCCGGGGAGCGCAGCCCGCGCCACAGGTACTTCAGCGACACCTGGAGCCAGCCCTGTGCCCAGCGCGAGCGCTGGTTCCACAGCGCCCTGAGGGTGGTGGGCGCCAGTTCGCGCGAGATGAGCGTGCGGTCGGTGGCGATCCGGGAGCCCTCTTGCAGGGCGCGCATCGAGGAGTCGATGTCCTCGGTGAGCATGGTGCCGTGCATCCGGGTCCGGGCGAGCAGATCGGTGCGCCAGAAGCCGTTGGAGCCGCCGAAGACACCGAAGGTGTAGAGCCGGGTCCGGCCGGGGTGGCTGACGGCGTAGATGGCCTCGAACTCCACGCCCACCAGCTTGGACACCCATGAGCTCTCGCCGTTGCGGACCACGCAGTGGCCCTGAACCACGTCATAGCCGTTGGAGAGCCAGTGCCAGGCGTGCTGGAAGGCGTCGGGCACCGGGTGGTGGTCGGCGTCGAAGATGCCGACGAACTCACCGCGCACCCGGGTGACCGCGGCGTTGACGTTCTGTGCCTTGGAGGTGCTGCCCGCCACCGGCATCAGCACCAGCCGCGGATCGCGGCGGGCCATCTCCCGCAGGGTCTCCTCGACGGGCATGGGGTGCGGCGTGTTGTACGCGAGCACGATCTCCAGCTCGTTGGGGTAGTCCAGGCGCAGGAAGGACTCGATGGTGTCGACGATGGTCGCGGCCTCATTGGGCAGATAGGCGGCGATGACCGCGCTGGCCGGTGGATACGGCTGCGCGGGCCGCTCGGGCCGGGGTTTGGCGTCGAGCGAGAAGAGGCACTCCAGCACGATCAGCACGGCGGAGAGCACCAGGCCGGACACCACGACCCAGTACGCGGCCGAGCCGACGTCCCAGCCCAGTTCGTACATCTGCTGATAGAAGACGAAGGGGATGCCCACCCCGAAGAGGAGCACCAGGACGGGCGAGAGCGCCGACAGCAGGGCGCGGAGCGCACCGGCGAGGGTACGACGGCCCCGGCGGTGGGTGCCGCGCATCCACGCCGCGTACTTCACCGGCCGCAGATCCCGGTGGCGGATCGACTCGTCGACCGCGTTCCGGGCGTTGGCGACGGCCTGGGCGCGGTCCGCGCAGTCGGCCAGCGGGGTCCAGCCGATGGCCGGGGTGAGCCGCACGTTCTCATCGGCGACGACGAAGCGGGTCCCGGCCACGGCGTTGGCGAACTTCTCCAGGTCGCGGCGCGCGATGTCCTCGTCCACTCCGGGCATCAGCATCAGCAGATGGCCGTCGTCGTCCCAGCCGAGCCGGTCACAGACGCCGCCCAGCTTCTCCGCCACTCCCGCGAGACGTTCGGCGACCTCACGGCGCACCCGCGGCCCCAGCCGGGCTTCGAGGGCCGCTATCTCGGCGACGCCGACCATGGCGACGACGCCACCGCTGCGGCTGTCGTCGACCCGCTTGAGTTCCCGGTCGAGTTCGCCCAGGAAGTGGGGCTGGGAGTACAGGCCGGTGCGCGGGTCGAGCAGCAGGTTCTCGACCGGGACCGGGACCCGGCGCAGTTTGGCCTCGATCCGGGCGGAGAGCTCGACGGGGTCGGAGCTCTCCAGCACACAGTCGTCGGCGCCGCCGCGCAGCATGTCGGCGACGCCGCTGGGGCCGGGGTCGGAGGTGACCATGAGCAGGGGGACCGCACGTCCCGCGGGCACGGCACGGACCTCTTGTATCACCTCCAGGCCCTCGTGGGCGTCGTCCAGAGCGACGATCGCGTCCGGTGGGGAGTGCCGCATCTGACGGCTGACGTCGCCGGGCGCCGCATGGCTCACCTCATGCCCGGTCGAGACGAGTGTCCGGGTCAGCCGGTCCAGTCCGGGGCCCGGTGTGCCGACCGCCAGCACATGCCCGCTCGGTCCCGCCAGGCCGCCGCGAGCGGCTGGCACGGGTTGCTGGGATTCGCGTGATCGTGGGTGGTGCGAAGTGAGCACCTTCGTGGTTCCTTTCTGGAAAAGTGCGTCACCGAACGGGCCGTGGGCAGGCCGACGTTCCGGCCCGGGTCCAGGCAGACCACGTGGCCCGTGGGCATGCGCACAGGGGGCATGCGCCTACGGGCAGGCCGGAGGACGGCGTCGCCGGGAAGGCCGGGGCGATCCGCCGTTCGGTGAGTGGAGAGAGGCGGCTACGCCGCGACCGTGGCCGATCCGCGCGGGGAGAGGTGAGCTCTCCGGCTCGGTCTGGGGCAGACGATGGCGACGGCGGCGGGGCACACGCGAAGGTGCTCCAGCGAATTGCGCATAAGGTCCCATCCTGTTCGGATCGTGGGGGGCGGACCGAACGTCAACCAGTGCGGGCCGACCGATCTTTTGCGCTGACCGGTCAGAATCCCAGTCTCATCGATCACTACAGAACCACACAACACATGGAAGTAACACTCTCATTAACCAATGAGAGAGTTCCGCCACTCTCCGGCCGACCGCCCCCGGGCTCAACCGGCTCCAACTCCCCTGCGGAACCCGGGTGTCGGAGCTCTGTCGGCGTGGCGTCGGCAGGGCGTCGGCGGGGCCCGGATCCGGCGTCGGTGTCGCGTCGGTGCGGTGTCGGTGCCTCCGGCCAGGCTTTTCCGGGACGCCACATTCGGTGATTGAATTCGGAAGGGACAACACCATGCGGAATACACGACGGGTCCTGATTTCCGGGGCCAGTATCGCCGGACCCGCCCTCGCCTACTGGCTGAATCTCTATGGTTTCCGGGTCACGGTCGTGGAGCGCGCCCCGGGGCCGCGCCCGGGCGGACAGGCGATCGACGTGCGAGGTCCGGCGCTGGAGGTGTGCGAGCGCATGGGTGTGCTGGAGGAGATCCGGGCGCGCCGTACCGGGCTGCGCGGAATGTCGATGGTCGACGACAACGGAAAGGAGCTCTTCAGCACCACCGAGCACACCGCGAGTGGCGGAAGTCTCAGCAGCACCGACATCGAAATTCTCCGGGACGATCTGTCCTCGGTTCTCCTGACCGCGGGCGGCGACGGGATCGAGTATCTCTACAACGATTCAATCGCCGCACTCGCCCAGGGCACGGATGAGGTGGCGGTCACGTTCCACCGGGGCGATTCCCGCGCCTTCGACATCGTGGTGGCGGCCGACGGGGTGCACTCCTCCACCCGGGCGCTGGTCTTCGGCCCGGAGGAGAACTTCCTTCGCCATCTCGGAGGTTATCTGGGTGTGTGGACGGTGCCGAACTATCTGGGTCTGGACCGCTGGGAGGTCATCTACCAGATGCCCGGCGATGTCTGGGGCGGCATGGTGATGAGTGTCCGCGACAACACCGAGGCCCGGGTCTTCGTCGGCGTCCACTCGGACGAACCGCCCGCCACCTTCCTCGGCTCCCGGTCCGTCTCCGACCAGAAGCGGCTGGTGGCCGAGCGGTACAAGGACGCGCGCTGGGAGATGCCACGGCTGCTGGAGTACATGTGGGGAGCGCCCGACTTCCACTTCGACGCGACCGCCCAGATCCATATGGACTCCTGGTCCAGGGGCCGGGTGACCCTGGTCGGCGACGCCGGGTACTGCGGCTCGCCGATGTCGGGGCAGAGCACCAGCATGGCCGTGGTCGGCGCGTATGTCCTGGCGGGCGAGCTCAAGGCCGCGGGCGGCGACCACACCGCGGCCTTCGCCGCCTACGAGCGCGAGCTGCGTGGCTATGCGACCGCCAACCAGCAGCTCGCGCTGGACAACCAGGCCCGGCAGGAGGCCCAGGAGCCCTCGGCCGGGCAGGAGACGGACACCAACCCGACCCATATCGGCGACAGCTTCTACGAGGTGGTCAACTCCTACACCCTCAAGGACTACTGACCCGGCCCGGACGGCCGGGCCGGGTCAGAACACCACGCCCGGGTCGGGACACCACGCCCGAGTCGGGACACCACGCCCGGGTCAGGACACCACGTCCTTGCGGCCGAAGCCACGGAAGGCGAACGCGAAGAGCACCAGCGCGTAGGCGACGGACACCGAGACGCCCTTCACCATTCCGCCCCACTCCAGGTGGGGCTGGAGTGCGTCCGCCCACGCGAACTGCCAGTGCGCGGGCAGAAAGTCGCGCCAGGAGCCGAGCGCCGTGACCGCGTCCAGCACATTGCCCACGATGGTGAGCCCCACCGCACCGCCCACCGCTCCCAGCGGTGCGTCGGTGACGGTCGAGAGCCAGAACGCCAGGGCGGCCGTGACCAGCTGGGAAAGGAAGATGTACAGCACCACGAGGGCGAGCCGGGCGAGGGCGTCCCCGATGGGCAGTTCACCGCCCGTGGGCAGCCGCAGCGGCCCCCAGCCGTACGCCACGGTGCCCACCGCGAGCGCGACCAGTGGCAGCAGCACCATGGCGGCCGCGCTGAACACCAGGGCCACCGTCAGCTTGCTCACCAGCAGCCGGGCCCGGGGCACGGGCGCGGCCAGCAGATAGCGCAGCGAGGACCAGCTGGCCTCGGAGGCCACGGTGTCGCCGCAGAACAGCGCCACTGGCACCACCAGCAGAAAGGCGGCCGAGACGAACAGCGCGGTGGCGGCGAGGTTGGCGCCGGAGGCGGTGGCCGTGGCCATCAGGGTGACCCGGTCGTCCCGCCCCTCGGGGGTGCCGCCGATGGCGAACGCGACGACGAGGACGAACGGCAGCAGCGCCAGCACCAGCGCCATCACCAGGGTCCGGCGCCGGCGCAGCTGCCGTACCGCCTCGACCCGCAGCGGCAGGGTGTGATGGGCCCGGTAGCCGGGCGCGACCTGGGTCACGGAGCTCACGCGGATCCTCCTTCGATCAGCGTCAAGAAGGCGTCTTCCAGGCGCCGGTTGGGCCCGAAGCTGGTCACCGGGATCTCCAGCCGCACCAGCTCGGCGAGCAGCCGTGCCGGGCCGGTCCCGTCGAGCTGGACGAGCAGTCCGTCGGCGGTACGGCGGGCGGAGATGACACCGGGCAGCACGCTCACCTTGCCGATGAGACCCTCGCTCAGCTCGCCGTCATGGCTCACCAGCACACTGCCGCCGCTGCCGGTGATCTCACCGACCGGGCCCGCCTGGATCAGCCGCCCCCGGTCCATGACGACCAGATGGGTGCAGGACTGCTCGACCTCCGCCAGGAGATGGCTGGAAACGATCACCGTACGGCCCGCGGCGGCGTACCGGATCATCACCTCGCGCATCTCGCGGATCTGCGGCGGGTCCAGGCCGTTGGTCGGTTCATCGAGGATCAGCAGATCGGGCAGGCCCAGCATGGCCTGGGCGATGGCGAGCCGCTGCCGCATGCCCTGGGAGTAGGTGCGCACCGCGCGCTCCAGCGCACTGCCCAGGCCCGCGATCTCCAGGGCCTCCTCGATATGGGCGTCGGTGGCGGGGCGGCCGGTGGCCTGCCAGTACAGCTCGAGGTTGGCGCTGCCGGTCAGATGCGGCAGGAAGCCCGCACCCTCGACGAAGGCGCCGACGCGGGAGAGCACGGGCGCACCGGGCCTGATGGCCTGGCCGAAGACGCGGATCTCGCCGTCGTCGGGGGCGATCAGCCCCATCAGCATGCGCAAGGTGGTGGTCTTGCCCGCGCCGTTGGGCCCGAGGAGCCCGAGCACCTGCCCCTTCTCCACGCGGAAGGACAGCTCGCGCACCGCGTAGCGGTCGGCGGACTTGGCGTAGCGCTTGCTCAGACCGGTGATCTGGAGCGGCACATCGGCCAGTTCGGGGTCGGGCGCGGGAGTGGCCGTACGCCGTCTGCCGGTCAGCAGCAGCCCGAGCGCCACCACGGCCGCGCCGAGCGGCAGCCCCCACACCCATGCGGGCAGCGGGGCGGGCTGGGTCCGCACCCCGGCCGCGGTGGGCACCGTCAGGCCGCCGTCCACCAGCGAGGCCGTGTAGGTGGCGGGCTCGGTCGGGGAGGCGTAGCCGAGGTCGGTGGAGGAGAGGACGAGCCGCAGCCGGTGGCCCGCGATGAGCTCGTGGTCGACGGCGGGCAGCCGGACGGTGACGGTGCGGCCCTGCTCGGCGCCGGTGACGCGGAGCGGCGCGACCAGCTGTTCGGGCAGCACCCGCTGTCCGTCCGGCCCCACGTCGTAGACCTTGGCGAAGAGGACGGCGTCCTCGGTGTCGGCCTTGACCCGCACCTTCACCTCGGGCGAGCCGGTGATCCGCAGGGGCCGGTCCAGCGGCGCCGAGTCGAACCGGGCGAACTGGCCGGGGATGTCGAGGGAGAGGCCGACGCCGAGCGAGGACGCCTGGGACAGCGCGGCGATGCCCGGCACAGTGGAGATGGACGGCGGCCCCGCCCCGGGCGGGTTGGCGAAGGACTGCTCGCGGCCGCGCAGCGCCACCGTCCGGGTGCGGTCGCCGAGGCCCGGGTAGCGGTCGCCGGTGGCGCCACGCAACTGGATCGCGCCGTTGGTGGTGTCCACACCGCCGGTTCGGCTGATGCGGAAGGCGGGCCCGGTGTCGGTGCCCTTGTCACCCTTGAGATAGCGGTCGAACCAGGCGCGGGTGCGCGCCGCCACCCGCGAGGTCTCGCGGTCGCCGCCGTCATGTCCCCCGGCGGTCCAGTCGACGGCGACCGGCGCCCCGTTGGCCCGGATCGCCTTGGCCATGGCGTCGGCCTGGCCGAGGGGGAAGAGGGAGTCGGCCTGCCCCTGGAGGATCAGCGTGGGGGTCTTGATCCGGTCGGAGACGGCGGAGGGGCTGCGGGCCTCGAGCAGCCGGCGGGCGGCGGCGTCGGGCTTCCCGGCGACCGCGACCCGCTCGTACATCTCGCACAGCTGCTTCTCGAAGCGGCCGCAGCCCAGACCGCCCTCGGCAGTCCCCCCGTTCGTGTCTCCTCCGCCGTTCGTGTCTCCCGGGCCCGCCTGGGCGCCCTGGCCCGTGGTGCCGTTGGCTCCTCCCTGACCGCCGGGACCTCCCTGGCCCATTCCCCCGCTCGCGCCTCCGGCGCCGCTCGTGTCCCCCTGGCCGCCCTGGGCCCCGGTGAGGTCGGCCGAGCCGGTGGTGAAGAACAGCCCGGCCCAGAGCTTCTTGTAGACACCGTTCGGGAAGAGCGCGTCGGCGAGGTTCCAGTAGGTGATCTCGGGCGCGATGGCGTCCACCCGGCGGTCGTATCCGGCGGCGAGCAGGGAGATCGCCCCACCGTAGGAGGCGCCGGCGACACCCACCCGGGGGTCGCCCTGACGGTCCAGGCGCACCTCGGGACGCTCGGCCAGCCAGTCGATCAGCCGCCGCACATCGGCCACCTCGTGGTCCGGGTCATTGAGCCCGATCTTCCCGGTGGATGTGCCGAAGCCGCGCGCCGACCAGGTCAGCACGGCGTATCCGTCGCGGGCCAGCGCTTCGGCCTGGTCGCGTACGTCGTCCTTGCTGCCGCCGAAGCCGTGGGCGAGCAGGACCGCGGGCCTGCGGCCGCCGCCCGCGGTGAAGTACGAGGTGTCGATGCGCGCCCCCGGCATGTCCAGCACGCGGTCCTGGCGGTGCACGGCCGGCCGGTCGCCGGGGGCGGCGACCGCCCAGGTGCCGGCGCCCGCGAGGACGGCCGCGGCGGCCACGGCGGCGGCCAGGCGCCGGCCCCGCGGCCGGGTCTTTCGGAGATCCATAGCTGAACCCTAGAAGGAGGATGCGAACGGCGGCGCTGACACCAGACGGATTCTCGTCCCCTCCCGGGGGAGTACCCGGACACCCCCCGTACACCCGGCGCGGTATGCCCCAGGGCTTGACGGCCGGCTTTTGGATCAGTCGGTCGACGCTCCATAGGATGCGCCGGTGATCATAAAGAAACGTCTGGCGACAGGCGCGTTGGGGCTGCTCACCGCCCTCGCCTGCGGCCTGATATCCCCTCCCGCCGCCATGGCCGACGAACCGGCTCCCGATTCCCCCAAGGTCGAGCTGGTGCTCGACGTCAGCGGCTCCATGCGGGCCCGTGACGTCGACGGCGACTCCCGGATGGCGGCCGCGAAGCAGGCGTTCAACGAGGTGCTGGACGCCACACCGGAAGAGGTACGGCTGGGCATCCGCACCCTCGGTGCCAATTACCCGGGTAAGGACCGCAAGGCCGGCTGCCTGGACAGCGAGCGGCTCTACCCGGTGGGCCAAGTGGACCGCACCGAGGCCAAGGCGGCCGTCGCCACGCTGCGCCCCACCGGCTGGACGCCCATCGGGCTCGCGCTGCGCGGGGCCTCCAAGGACCTCTCCGGCGGCGACGGGACCCGCCGGATCGTATTGATCACGGACGGCGAGGACTCCTGCGGCCTGCCGGACCCGTGTGACGTGGCCCGTGAACTGGCCGCCCAGGGAACCCACCTGGTGGTCGACACGCTCGGGCTGACGCTGGACCGCAAGGTCCGTGAGCAGCTCAGCTGTATTGCCGAGGCCACCGGCGGCACCTATACGGCGATCCAGCACCGGGACCAGCTCTCCAGCCGTATCAAGCAGCTGGTCCGGCGCTCCGCCGACACCCCCGTGCAGACGCCCACGCCGGTGCGGGGCGCCGCGGAGTGCGCGAAGGCCCCGTACCTGGGCTCCGGTCTCTACAGCGACCGGGAGAGCTTCGGGGAACACCGCTGGTACCGGATGCGGGTGGCGCCCGGTCAGGAGCTGCGGGCCTCGGCGAGCGTGGCCGTGGACCGCACCGTCGACCCGGACTACGGCGTTCTGCTGCGGGCGGTGACCCCGGGCGGCCGGGAGCTGGTGCGCGGCAGCGAGGCGGGCAGCGGCCGTACGGATGTCATCTCCAGCGGGCTGCGCTATCCGATCGCCGATGTGGACGACGACGAGGACAGGACCGCGCGGACCGTGTGCCTGGAGCTGAGCCAGTCGTTCTCCGCGCCGGCCTCCGTCAAGCGCACTCCGGGCCTTCCGGTGGAGTTCGCCGTCGATGTGGTCGGCAACGATGATCCGCCCGCCGATCTGGCCGCCTTCGGCCTGGGCCGCGGCTGGGTGCTGCTGGGCGTGCTCACCGTGGGCGGGCTGCTCGTGGGGTTGCTGTGGGGCTGGCTGGCCCGCTGGCGTGTCACCGTCTGGAGGTCCAACTGATGCGAGTCCTGCGTACCGTGGGCACCGCGCTCACCCTGTGCGCCGCCGCCTGGCTGACCGCCGCCGCCCCGGCCGCCGCGGATGGCACGGACGGTAAGGACGGCAAGGACACGCCCACCGAGGCGGGGACGAACTTCCGTACCGCCACCGAGATCGAGCCCGGCCAGAAGGCCACCGCGGCGGCCTCCACCGGCGACTATCTGTACTGGGCGTTCCCGGCCGCCGCCGGGCGGATCCCCAAGGTCGAGGCGGAGCTGAAGCTGCCCGACGCGGCGAGCCGGCACGGCGGCGCCACCTGGCAGCTGGACGTCTACGACGGTCTGCGCCGCCACCAGCCCTGCGCCTCGGGCATGCCGACGCGCAGGGCGGCCCAGCAGGACCGGTCGGTCACCGTGAGCTGCACCCTGCGCCAGGTGCGGTCCTGGTCCGAGCGCTGGGCCAACGACCCGCTGCCGGGCGCGTACTACGTGCGGCTCACCGTCGTCGATCTGCCCGCCCAGGACCTCGGGCTGCCGATCGACGCCGAGATCGAGGCGTCCACCGGCGAGGCGGGCGGGGCGCACGCCGACGGCGGGGACCTGACCCCGCTCAATCCGGTACTGCGGGCCGGAACGGCACCCGGCACGGACTCCGAGCCGCCGGACGACACCTCCTCGGCTTCCCCGGACGACGACAAGGGCGGGGACGTCCCGCACGCGGTCGCCGAGCCGGAGGACGGCTGGGGCTCCGGCTGGTGGTCCGACCGGTGGGTGTGGACCGTGATCGGCGCGGCGCTGGCGGCGCTCGCCGGGGTGGGCGGCTACACCCTCACCCGGGGGCCGCGCCACCCGGGGCGCCCGCCGATCGGCACCGGGTCCGACATCTGACCCGATATCCGGAATCGGCGTTGGGGCCCGCACCGTGATGGTGCGGGCCCCACGCCACGCCGGACCCCGGCCGCCCGGACGCGCGGGAAGCCGCGGCGAGGACGCTCAGGAATAGTCCTTGCCCATGAGCCGCCCAAAGTCTTCCGGCTCCGCGTCGAATCCCCGAATAGCGCTCTGAATTCCCCATTCCCCGGAGTCGTCCCGGGCGAATACCGCGACCGTGGCGGAAGTGGCTCCTGAGACGCCGGTGAAGTCACTCTTCACGAGTTCGGTGTATCCCTCGAGAATCCGGACGCTGGTGTTCGGAACATCCCCGAACGTCTTCCGCCCCGAACCCTGCTGGATGGTTATCCCGACGACCACCCGCGCGTATTCGGGCGACAGCCGTTCGAGCTCCAGCGTCATGGACTCGTCGGTGCCGAGGCCCTGACCGGTACGGCTGTCCCTGTTGAGGTTGATGGTGCCGTCCGGTGAGCGGCTGTCGAAGTGGACGAGGTACGCGGGCTCACCGTACGGATCGGCGGCGCGGTACGTCCCCGCCACGATGTCGAGATCATGGGCCGGCTCACCGATGGGGCTCGGATCCCACTTGAGCGCCACCTCGATTTTCCGAAGCCCCTTGTTCAGACCAGTCACCCGGACTTCCCTTCCCTGGAACCGTGCAGATGTTGAATGCGCGTGGCGTCAAGCCTATCGCGGGCAGGGCGAGTTGAGGATTATCCGACAGCCGCGTGCGGTGCCCTGCCGAGGGGTCTCTACTATGGGCCTCCGTACTAACGGCGGAAGGAAGCGCCCATGCGACGGTTGGGGGAGCTCGAGGCGGAGATCATGGACCGCCTCTGGGCTTGGCAGCGTCCGACGACGGTGCGCGAGATCGTGGACGACATCAACGAGCACCGTCCGGTCGCCTACACCACGGTGATGACCGTCGCCTCCATCCTCTACAACAAGGGCTGGCTGCTGCGCGCCAAGGAGGGGCGGGCGTGGGTGTACTCGCCGGTGCGCAGCCGCGAGGAGTACACCGCCGCCCTGATGGAGGACGCGCTCGGCACCAGCGAGGACCGCTCCGCCGCCCTCACCCACTTCGTCGAGCAGATGGGTCCGGAGGAGGTCAGCGCGTTGCGCAAGGCGCTGCGGGCCGCGGGGCGGCGGACCCGGGCGTGACTGCGGCCCTCGCCCTGGGCTGTTATGCCGCCGCGGTCGGCGTGGTCGCCCCGAAGGCGCTGGTGCGCAGCGCCTGGCCGTATCGCGCTCCCGCCGTGGCGGTTGCCGTTTGGCAGGGGTTGGTCCTTTCCTTCACCATCGCACTGGCTCTGACCACTTATCACCTCGTCACCCCAACTTGGCATCTTCATAATGGAATGTCCGGCTTGCTCCGCTTCTGTGGGCTGACGTTCGACGCCCCTATCCCGGGTACGGGCCCGCTCGGCGTTCCGGCCGTCGCCGTACCGGCCTCGGTGGCGCTGCTTCCGCTCGCCCGATTCGGCCATGAACTGCTGCGGGCCCGACGCGTCCGGGCCCGCCACCGAGGCGTCCTGGACATGGTCGGCCGGCACTCGGCGCGGCTGCGTGCCACCGTGCTCGACCACGACACGCCCGCGGCGTACTGCCTGCCGGGCCGCAGGCCGCGGATCGTCGTGAGCGCGGGCGCGTTGCGGCTGCTCTCCCCCGCGCAACTGGAGTCCGTGCTGGAGCATGAGCGCGCGCATATCGCGGGCCGACACCATCTGGCGCTTGCGGCCACCGAGGCGTTCGCCCGGGTGTTCCGGTGGCTGCCGCTGGCGCGCGAGGCCAGGGCGCAGACGGCACTTCTGCTGGAGATGGCGGCGGACGACCGGGCACTGCGCCGCCATCCGCGCCAGGCGCTCGCCTCCGCCCTCTACACGATGGCGGCGGGTCACGCTCCCGGTGGCGGCACGGGCCACGCCCACGGCGGGGCCCTCACCGCCAGCGGGCCTGGAGCCGTGGTCCGGCTGCGGCGGATGCTGGACGCCCGGCGGCGTCCGCATCCGGCGCTGTGCGGTGTGGTGGTGACGGTCGCGGCGGGCTTACCGCTGCTGCCCCCTCTGCTCGGCTGCGCCCCCGGGATGGGGTAGCGCGCACCTCACAGCCCCAGAGGCCGCCCCGGGCCACGCGAAGGGACCACGGGACCCGGGGCGGCGGGGGTGCGGCGGATCAGAGCCGGTCGAGAAGCGTCCGCAGGGTGGTGACCTCGGTGGACTGGTTCTTCACGACGTCGTCGGCGAGCTTCTTGGCCTTGGTGTTACGGCCGTTCTTCTTCTCGTCCTTCGCCATGTCGATCGCGCCCTTGTGATGGTCGATCATCATGCTCGCGAAGGCGCGGTCGAAGGCGGGCCCCTTGGCGGCCTCGAGCTCCCGCATGTCCTGCTCGGACATCATTCCGCCCATACCGCTCTTACCGCCCGAACCGTGGTCCATTCCATTCATGCCGTCCATACCGTCCGAGCCATGGTCCATGCCGGGCATACCGTCCGAGGGTGCCCCGGATGCCTTCTCCGGCTCACCCCACTCCTTGAGCCAGGACTTCAGGGTGACGATCTCCGGATCCTGAGCCTTCTCGATCTGCCCCGCCAGGCTCTTGATCCGCGCGTTCGAGGCCCGGTCGTCGGCCAGTCGCGCCATCTCCAGGGCCTGCTCATGATGCGGGATCATCATCTGCGCGAAGCTGACGTCCGCGTCGTTGAAGGTGCCCGCCGTGGAGCTCGCGGTCGCCTCGGAGGCAGCGGTGGACTCCTTCGCGCCCGTGTGGTCCATGCCCTTCGTGTCATCGCTCCCGCCGCAGCCGACGAGCAGCAGCCCTCCGGCTGCGACGGCGCCCACGAGCGCGAGACGGCGGTGGAGCGGGCGATGGTGGAGCGACCGACGCGGGACATGCGTGAATGCGGTCATGTCGATTTACCTCTTTTTGCCAAGTGTTGACTGTTCCTGGGGCGTACCGGCGCGTTACGCGCGGTTCGGCCTATATCCGCAGAACAGACAAGGCAGTGAGGTCGGGTCCGCATGAGGGAGGGTCGAGCCGTGCGGTGGCGGCCGCCGTCACGGGGAGCCCCAGCGGCGGGCCGCTCCGGCGGGCCGACACCACACGCAGCAGCGCTCCGAGGACCCAGACACCGAGCACCGCGACACACAGCGAGGCCATGTCCATACCGGTCATGGGGTCGCGTGGCTTCGTCTCGGGCGCGTCCGACGCATGCCGGGCCTCCGCGGACGGGACCGCCGCGGAGGGGGCCTCCGCGGACGGGATCTCCGCGTACGGGGCGGGGGCCACCCGCTGCGGCCCGGAGCCGGTGGCGGCCATACCGCCACCGCCCATACCGCCCGTGCCGCCACGGTGGTCGCCGCCGTACGGCGCGGGGCGCATCTCGGCGGAGGCACGGTGCGCCGAGTGGCTCATGCCCGAACCGGATCCGCCGTCGGGATGGCCCAGGGTGTGCATGACGAAGACACCGAGCGCGAGCACGACGACAAGCAGGAGCCGCGGAAGGACTCCGCCCGCGCGCATACTCCTGCCGGTGCTCACCATCGCTCCTCGGGGGTCGGCGTGATCTCTTTCGGAGTCACACACTACTGCTAATGCCATTAGTACGTGCACGGGCCCCGGAAGACTCACCGAAGCCGCTCAGCCCTCCCGCATCGCGATCCTGGCCAGCATGTTCTTCGCCTCGTCGGCGACCTGAGCGTCCGCGACCACGTCATAGCGCGCGGCCACGATCTGGCTGCGGGACGAAAAGTCGCGCTGTCCCCGGGTCATGGCATGCCCGATGAATCCGAAGATCGCGCCGAACACCGCGCCGTAGACGAGGCCGCTCACCAGCAGCAGGATCACACTGTGGGCCCCGGCGGCGAACACGGACAGCAGCAGCCCGATCAGCAACCCGAACCAGGCTCCGGTACCGGCACCCGCGAGCGCCGCACGGCCCCTGGTCATCCGCCCGAGCACCGTCTCGACCATCCGGAGGTCCGAGCCGATGATCGCCGTGTGCTCCACCGGGAACTTGCTGTCGGCCAGGAAATCGACCGCGCGCTGGGCACCGGCATAGGTCGGGTACGAGCCGACGACCGGACGGTCGACCACTTCCGACGGCGGTTGCTGGGTCATCGCCGACTCCCTCCGTCAAGGAGAGCGTGCGCCCGCGTCCGCCCCCTCGCAACGGGAGAGGCGCGGGGGGAGTGCGGGAACACCCACGGATGGCCCGCAGCGCCGGATATCCGGAACGCCCGCGCGGCCGTCCGCGAAACATTTCCCCGGAACTCTCCGCCCTTCATTTCCCGCCCGGACCCGACACCGCGCGATTCACGCAAGCGGCCGGTTTCTTTCCACCGAGCGGACGAGCGGAAAGGAGACGCGGGGCCGGACCTTACGGGCGGCTGTCGCGGGCCGGCGCCCCGCTCTCCATGGGCGCCCCGGACGCCGCGATGCCGCGCACCACCCGGGCCGGGCCCGCCGCGCCCCGAGGAGGCGCGGCGGGACGGGCGGTCAGCGGCGAACGGGTCGGTCGGTGCGGTCGGTGCGGTCGGTGCGGTCGGTGCGGTCGGTGCGGTCGGTGCGGTCGGTGGAATCGTTGCGGATGAGGGAGCGCACCATGCGGCAGGTGATGTCGGAGGGCGGATGCACTCCGATCCGGGCGGCCGTGGAGCGTATCTTGCGGTTGGGCGCCTGCTCCGGGCGGTAGACACCCGAGTTGAGCAGCGCGATGGCCAGACGCATGGCCTTCAGACGGCGGTTGTGGGACTCGTACCACTCACGCGGGCGCCCGGCGGGCATCCGCTTCTTCGGCAGGGTCGGAAAGCTCGGCAGATCGTGAAGAGGGGGTACGGCAACGGCCATCGGCAGCCTCCTGAGATGGTCGGGAAACCTTCCCTTCAACTCCCTCTATTCTACGGCCGGGCACTGACAAAGGCCCCTGGTCAGACCGCATTCCAAGGCGGTCACGCGGTACCGTGTGCGGCATGGAGATCTGGATCAATCCGGCATGCTCGAAGTGCCGCGGCGCGCTCACCCTGCTGGACGCGGAGGGTGCCGGTTACACCGTCCGCCGCTACCTCGAAGACGTACCGAGCCAGGACGAGATCCGCGCGGTGCTCGGGCGGCTCGGGCTGGAGCCGTGGGACATCACCCGGACCCAGGAGGCCGCCGCGAAGGAGCTGGGGCTGAAGGACTGGCCGCGCGAGGAGAGCGCACGGGACCGCTGGATCGCGGCGCTGGCCGAGCACCCCAAGCTCATCCAGCGGCCGCTCATCACGGCCGACGACGGTTCGGCGGTGGTGGGGCGCACGGAGGAGGCGGTGCGGGAGGCGCTGTCCCGGTCCCGCGGATGACCTCGGTGCCGATGGGCCCGCGTATGGTCTGAGGGCCGGTGGGCCGGTGGGCCGGTGGGCACGCCCCGGTGCCCCATGTGCGGCACGGGGCGTACGGGGCGTGCGCGATACGGCGACGGCGCCAGGGCGTGCGAGGGTGCCCGCGCCGGGGCCACCTCGGCGCGGGGGCCGCTCAGCGGCGCTGTGAAGGGGCCTGCTGCGGGCGCAGCAGGAACCGCTGCGTCTTACCGCTGGAGGTCTTCGGCAGCTCGGCCACGAAGTGGACGTTCCGCGGATAGGCGTGCTTGGCGTACCGCTCCCTGACCAGTTGCTGAAGCTCGGCCGCGAGCGCGTCGTCCGTCTCCGTCCCGGGCCGCGGCACGATGAACGCCTCCACGACCTCGCCGTACTCCTCGTCCGGCACACCGACCACGGCGGCCTCCGCCACGGCGGCGTGCTCCAGCAGCACGGCCTCCACCTCGAAGGGGCCAATGCGGTAACCCGCCATCAGGATGATGTCGTCGCCGCGCCCGGAGAAGAACATATGGCCCTCCTCGTCGCGGGCGGCGGTGTCACCGGTGTAGAACCAGCGCCCGTCGGGGCTGAACTTCTCGGCGGTCTGCTCGGGCGCGTCGCGGTAGCCCTTGAACCACATCAGCGGGCTGTCGGCGATGTCCACCACGACCCGGCCCGGGACGTTCGCACGGGCCGGGGCCGAGTTGGTGTCCTCGCGGAGCACCTTGACATTCCAGCCGGGCAGCGGACGGCCCATGGAGCGGGGCTTGATCTCGTCGCGCAGGTCAGGGTGCCAGGCATGGGCGACCACCATGCCCAGTTCGGTCGAGCCGTAGTGGTCGCGCACGGGGACGCCGAGTGTGTCCAGCGCCCAGTCGACGATGTCCGGGGGCAGCGGCTCGCCCGCGGCGGAGCAGCAGCGCAGCCGCAGATCGCCGGGTGCGGGGAGGCCGGAGGCGCGCAGCTTCCGGTAGACGGTGGGCCCTGCGGCGAAGTTGGTGACTCCGAAGCGGGAGAGCATCTCCCAGGTGGACTCCGCGGAGAACAGGCCGTTCAGCAGCAGGCCACGCTGTCCGAGGGCGAGGGGCCCGATGATCGCGAAGTACAGGCCGTACGCCCAGCCCGGGTCGGCGCCGTTCCAGAAGACGTCGGTGGGCCGGTGGTCCAGGCCGAACTGCTGGTACATGGCGAAGCCCGCGACGGCTCGCAGCGGGATCGGGACGGCCTTGGGAGTGCCCGCGGTACCCGAGGTGAACAGCTCCACGATGAGCCCGTCGCCGCCCACGGCCACCGGCTCGGGCAGCGGGGCGTGTCCCTCGACCAGTTCCGCGAAGGACAGATCGGCACCGGTGGCCGGGCCGGTGGTGACGATCCGCCAGGGACGCTCACCGGGGGAGCCCGACTGCGGGTCCAGCTTGGGCCGTTGGTCGGCGTCGGTGATCACGACCTTGGTGTCGTTGCCCACGATCCGCAGCGCGATGGCCGACGCGGCGAACGCGGTGAACAGCGGCACCTGGACGGCCCCGAGCCGCCAGATCGCCAGGCTCGCGACCAGCAGTTCGGCGGATTTGCCCATCAAGGTGGCGACGCGGTCGCCCGCTCCGACACCCTGGGCGGCCAGGGCACCGGCCATCCGTGACGAACGGTCACGAAGCTCGCCGTACGTAATGTCGTGGCCGGTCATGTCCTTGCCCACCACCGTGAACGCGACGGCGTCGTCCGGGTGCCTGTCGCACAGCAGGTACGCGGTATTCGCCGCAGGCTCACCGAAGGTCTTGAGCAGGTCAGCCATGCGCTGTTCTGGGCTGGTCAAGAGGGCTCCTAGTGCTGGTATCCACGAGTCGCGCCGAACGGGAGGGAGAGCCGGTGCCCGGCCTCGGGCGAGCGTGGGCGCACCTCTGGGGCGCGGGCGCACCTCGCCTTCCGGGGTGGGCTGTTCCCGGTCGTAGCTGACGAAGTCCCAGGCGGCGGCAGCTCCCGTTGGCCTGTACACGCTATCGCGCTTTCACACCGGCCCGGCAGCCGTCCTCCGGTACCGGGGCCGGGGCCACATCCGGGGGGGGGACGGAGCGGAGTCGGCGGGCGGCGGCCGCGGCCGTTCCAAGGCGCTCCGGCACCCCGGACGCTCCGGCGCTCCGGACGCCCTGGTGTCCCGAGGCGCTCTGGCGTCCCCCCTTTCCCCGTCCTACCTTTGGGCAGCGGTAGGCATACCGCTCGCACGGCTTGTCATGTCTGAGCTCCGAGACGCCCGACACGAGGTGAGCCTTGATCCTCCCCCGAAGACCCGTCGGCCGGTTGACCGTCGTCGCCACCATCCTCGCCACCGCGGCGGCCATCGCCGCCGGACCCGCGCGGGCCACCCCCGACGGCACACCGTCGGCCGGACCCGCCCGGCCGCCACTGGCGCGCCCCATCGACCCGCAGCAATGGCGCAACCCCGACGACATGACCTGGGCCGACTACCGCGCGGTCCCCGGTACGCACTGGGCCGACCCCTCGGTCAAGCCCACACAGCGCACCTTCAAGGGCGCACTGGTGCTCCTGGACTATCCGGACGAGGAGTTCACGGTCAGCCGGCCCGCCGGATCCACCCTCTTCGGCAATCCGCAGCCCAGCGCCTCGGATATCCCCCGCGACCGACTGCCGCGCTTCTACCAGGACTTCCTCAACACACCGGGGCCGCTGAACAACGGTCACACCATCAACGAGTACTGGATGGAGGACTCCGGCGGCCGCATCGGTGTCGATCTGACCGCCTTCGGTGTGTACCGCATGCCGGGCAAGTCCTATCAGTACGGCGTCGAGAGCTCGATGAACCCGGGCGCCTGCCCGGCCGGGGACACCTGCGGCAAGGACATCCGGGCCGACGGCAAGGCCGCCTGGGTGGCCGATGTCGGCGCCGACGAGGCGGGCTCGTTCGACTTCGTCTTCTATCTCACGGCCGGCCAGGACGAGTCGTCCACCTGGCAGGAGTTCGGCCAGACGAAGTTTCCGGGCGCCGGGGACATACCGGCCGCCTGGGGGCCGCCGATGACCGCGGGCGACAACTCCGCACGGACCCGCTATGTGCCGTGGACGTCCTGGCAGGCCGCCGCCCGTATCTGGCCCAACGCCGCCGACGGGTCCTCGGTGCAGGCCGAGAGCTCGGGCATGGCCGTGTACGCCCATGAGCTGAGCCATATCCTGGGCATCGGGGACAACTACAACAACCCGTACGGCACCCCGCTCAGCCGTGCGTACACCGGAATCTGGAGCATGCTCTCCCGCGGCTCCTTCAACGGCCCCGGCGGACCGCACACCCGCTGGCAGATCCCCGCCACGGCCGGGGGCTCGATGGGGTCCCAGCATGTGCTGCGCGACAAGCTGAAGCTCGGCATCGTCGACGAGAAGAACGTGTTACGGCTGGACCGCGACGCCCTGAAGGGCTCCGGACTCGTCGTCGCCCGGGTCACCGCACGTTCGGCGCCACCGGGCGAGAAGGGGCTCGCCGGAGTCAACATCACCATGGGCAAGGATCTCTCCGCGCCCTGCGACAACGCCACCGACCCCCTGTGCGACGGCGGCGGCTACGACAACTACACCGTCGAGGTCGTCGACCGCATGGGCATGGACTCCTTCACCCCGGACCACGGGGTGCTGCTCACCAAGACCAAGGACAAGGACCGGGCCCCGTTCGCCTGGGTGGTCGACGCCCACCCCGAGGACATCGGCATGGTGGACTTCGAGCGCCCGGACGGCACCACCCAGAAGATCACCATGGGCGACTACCGGCAGCTCAGCGATGCGCTCTTCCACGCCGGGGCCGACTCCGGCAGCCAGTACGAGTACATCGACCAGGCCAACCGGCTGCACTTCTACGTACTGGACCTCAAGCGCGACAGATCCGGAGTGCTCTCGTACACCATCGCCGTGAAGTCCCTCGACGGCGCCGGACCGCAGCGGCGCGGACTGGCTCTCCACCGGGGCGAGTCCAAGGGGAACGCCTCCCGCTCCCCGGCCGTGTGCACCTTCGGCCTCGACAACACCGGGCGTGCCACGGGCGGTGGGGCCGCGACTCCGGCCACCTTGGTGGACTCGGATGTCTACCGGCTGTCGGCGAAGGCCGTCGGCCGGGGCTGGTCCGCCTGGCTGCCCAACCGTCTCGCCACCGCCAGGGCCGGTGGATCGGTGGATGTCGAGGTGGCCGTGGCCGCGGAAAAGGGCGCCGAGCGGCACGGCGCGGTGGTCCTCACCGCCCGCTCGGAAAGCGATCCGCACCGAACCGCCAAGGCGCTGTGCCGGCTGTCGGGTCGCCGGTAGGGCGACGGGTACGGCCCGCCGGCACCCGGTGGGCCGTACCCGTTCGGCGCTCCTAGTCCGTCGCGTCGGTCGCGGTCTGGATCGGCACCCGGAGGGTGTCGGGCTCACAGCCCGCCGTACCGGCGATGATCCGCGCCGCCCCCTTGGTGAGCGGCACCAGGCTCTGCTCGTCCACCTTGTCCGGGGTGTCCCGCGGATCGAAGATGTACATGGGCGTGGTGATCATCTGCACCAGCGGCACACCCGTGTAGTAGAAGTAGGCGCCGTCGGTGGCCGGGTTCGGCGCGAAGGCGGTCGGCGACAGGATCCATGAGCGGCGCAGGTCCTCCGCCGCGAGTGACTCGGCCACCAGCTGCTCCAGCCGGGGGGCCTGGGTGGTGAACCACCAGCGCACCTCTGGGTCGTCGGTGGGCACGACCTCGCCGTCGACCACCTCCGCCTGGCGTGCGGCGTGTTCCAGATGCATTTCGAGGACCACCCGCGGAAACAGCTCGGGGTGCGCCGCGATGAACGCCTGTGTGCCCGCTGCGCCCGCCATATGGCCGGACGTCAGCACGAACAGCATGTTGTGCGGCCGCAGTTCCTGCGGCACCGACGCCCAGAACTTGGCCTGCGCCAGGACGAGCGCGACCCCGGATGCGTCCTCCACCGCCGACGCCCAGGGACCGTCGTGGTGTGAGCCGACGATCACCCAGTGGTCGGAGGCGCCGGGCAGGGTGCCCACCACATTGTGGGTGGTCTCCTCGGTGATGGTGGCGTCGGAGACGATCCGGCCCTCGCACTCCCCCGACGCCATCAGCTCGCGGACCCGCTGCCCGTCCTTGCCACTCAGCCAGATACCGGGGATGGAGCGCCGTTCGGCGTCATAGGGCCAGTAGAAGTCGCTGGTCTCCCAGGGCAGTCCGGTGAGCAGGCCGACATAGGCCGTGGCGCCGTCCTTGCGGGCGATGTCGAAGTCCAGCACATGGGGAAGGTCGAAGGGCACGGTCTGGACGAGGTCGGGGAACACGCCCTCGGGGTCGTAGCAGCCGGTGGCCCGGACCTGCACCTCGGTCTGCGGCAGCCGGGTGAAGCCGATCTCCTGGACCGCGATGGAGCCGCGCACCTCCCCGTCCTCCATCCGCACCAGCCGGCCCTCGGTGCCCTCGGTCGGGGTGGTGTACGGCTGGGCGAGCCCCTCGAAACGGATGACCTCATCGGGCCGTCCTGCGGGCCAGATCTCGAAGGCCGCGGACCTCGGCCGCCAGATGGGCGTGTCCAGCGGCTCAAGCCGCACATCCGCCAGCCCGGTCTCCCGGAACTGCTCCGCGGCCCACTCCTCGGTCCAGCCGTCGGCCGGATAACCGGCCCGGCGAATCCCCTGGCTGACGATCAGTTCGATCCAGGCCATCATCTCCTTCGACGTGGGTGCCCGATCGATGTACTTCTCCAGCTCCGGCCAGCCGCTCATCGTCATCCTCCTCATCGCCAAGATCCGGATTCATGGTCGACGGGCGGGCTAAAGCTGGGCTAACGCGATGCCAGTGCGCCGCTTTTCGCGGAGCCCCATTTCGTACCGGTCCGCCGTCGATGAGCAGGCCAAGCCGGGCGTTAGACACACTTTGGCCACGGCACAAATGATGGTCGCCGTATCCGGACAAGCCGCCTGACCGGCGGTTCAGCCGCAGGTCAGCACCCGAATGACGGTGGGGAGTCGAGTGTGCGCACCGAAACGTCACAGGAACGGGAACCTTATGACACGGCCCGGCGGAGGAGGTGGCGCCGCCGGATCCCGGCCGGTGTCGTGGGTGTGGCAGCCGTGAGCCTGGTCGCGCTCGCCGTCTCCCCGGTGAACGCCGAGCCCGATACCAGAGCGAAACCGCCGCACGGCAAAAATCCCCTTCCCGCTCCCCCGCAGATCCGCGATCTCGACTTTCTGCTCGGCTCCTACACCTGCGACTACACCCCACCGCCGGGCGGAAAGCCGGCGGTGCTGAAGCTGACCACCAAGCGGGCGATGGGCGGGCACTACCTCTACACGGACGCCACGCTCGAGCCGGGCAGCGTGGTCGGCCGTACGTCCTTGGGCTGGAATCCCGTCGACGGCAAATTCATCAACCAGTACCACGACAACTGGGGTTCATCCGGAAACTACACCTCGTCCGGCTGGAAGGACGGCCACCTGATATTCAAGGGTCCCCTCACCCAGGTGATCACACCGAATGGTTCCGGGCAGACAACCGGCGTGAAGCTGGACCTCGTGGACGACTACCAGGTGCTCGGCCCAGGACATTTCAAGGACACCACGAGCTTCACCTTCCCCGACGGAAGTACTTTGCAGGGCAGTTACGACTGCCGCCGCCAATAGCGTTCAGCGTTCCGGACCGAGGGAAGTGGGGGTGGCCGACCATGGCGGGCAATGAAGAGAAGCTGCTCGACTATCTGAAGCGGGTCACGGCGGATCTCCGTCAGACGCAGCGGCGTCTCAAGGATGTCGAGTCCGCGGGGTATGAGCCGGTCGCGATCGTGGGAATGTCCTGCCGTTTTCCCGGAGGCGTACGGTCCCCCGAAGAGCTGTGGGAACTGGTCGCCGCGGAGCGGGACGCCATCTCGGAACTCCCCACGGACCGCAATTGGGATGTGGAGAACCTCTTCCATCCCGATCCGGAGCACCCGGGGACGAGCTATACGCGCGAGGGCGGCTTCATCGACGACCCCGCGGGATTCGACGCCGCGTTCTTCGGCATCAGCCCCCGCGAGGCCCTCGGGATGGCGCCCCAGCAGCGGCTGGCCCTCGAGGCGTCCTGGGAGGCCATCGAGCACGCCGGTGTCGACCCGGAGTCGCTGCGTGGCAGCCGGACCGGCACCTTCATCGGCTGCGACCACCTGGACTACTGCTCCGACGCCTCCCAGGTGCCCGAGGGCTCGGCCGGCTACTTCACCATCGGCAACTCCGCCAGTGTGGTGTCCGGCCGCGTGGCGTACACCCTCGGTCTGGAGGGGGCCGCGGTGACGGTGGACACCGCGTGCTCCTCCTCCCTGGTGGCCATGCATCTGGCCTGTCAGGCGATCCGGCAGGGCGAATGCGATATGGCGCTGGCCGGGGGCGTCGCCGTGATGTCCTCGACGGCACCGTTCATCGGCTTCAGCGAGTTGCGAGGGCTCGCACCGGACGGCAGGTCCAAGGCGTTCTCGGCGAACAGCGACGGCATGACCCTGGCCGAGGGTGTGGGCGTCCTGCTGCTGGAACGGCTCGCGGACGCGCGCCGCAACGGCCACCAGGTGCTGGCCGTGGTCCGGGGCACGGCGGTCAACCAGGACGGCGCAAGCAACGGCCTCACGGCCCCGAACGGGCCCTCGCAACAGCGAGTGATCCGGCAGGCGCTCGCCAACGCCCGGCTGTCTCCGTCGGACGTGGACGCCGTCGAGGCACACGGCACCGGAACCACTCTGGGCGACCCGATCGAGGCACAGGCGCTGCTCGCCACGTACGGGCAGGAGCGGCCCGAGGGACGTCCGCTGTGGCTGGGGTCCATCAAGTCCAACATCGGACATGCGCAGATGGCCGCGGGCGCGGCCGGGGTCATCAAGATGGTGATGGCGATGCGACATGAAGTGCTGCCCGCATCGCTGCATATCGATGAGCCGACGCCCCACGTGGACTGGAGCGCGGGCGATATCCATCTGCTCGCCGAGGCTCGGGAGTGGCCACGCGGCGAGCATCCACGCCGGGCGGGGATCTCTTCGTTCGGCATCAGCGGAACCAACGCACATGTCATCGTGGAGCAGGCGCCCGAGGAACCGCCGACGGCAGTCGTCGCTGTCGCGGCGGAGCCGGTAGAGCCGGTAGAGCGGGCGGACTCGGTAGAGCCGGTGGGCGGGCCGGTGCCGTGGGTGGTGTCCGCGCGCGGGGCAGAGGCGTTACGGGGCCAGGCGCGGGCACTGGCGGCACGGGTGAACGCCGACCCCGGGGTGAGCGCCGATGAAGTGGGCTGGTCCCTGCTGCGCTCCAGGACCCTCTTCGACCACCGAGCCGTGGTCATCGGCCAGAACCGCGAAGAACTGGTGGCGGGACTGGAGGCACTGGCCGCCGGAGAACCACATCCGAGTCTGGTGGAGCCCGGAAAGGCCGCCGACACCACAGGCAAGACGGTCTTCCTCTTCAGCGGACAGGGCAGCCAGCGCCCCGGCATGGGCACCGAACTCTACGACCGCTTCCCCATCTTCGCCGAAGCCTTCGACGAAGTCTGCGCCCTCCTCGACCCACATCTTGAGCACCCGCTACGGGAGTTGGTCTTCAGCCGCGAACCCGAACAGGCCGCGTTGCTGGACCACACCACCTACGCCCAAGCAGGGCTGTTCGCCCTCCACATCGCCCTGGCACGACTACTCGACTCGCTCGGCGTACGACCCGACACCGTCATCGGACACTCCATCGGCGAAATCGCCGCCGCCCACATCGCCGGAATCTTCGACCTCCCCGACGCCTGCCACCTCGTCGCCACCCGCGCCACCCTCATGGGCCAACTACCCCAAGGCGGCAGCATGGCCACCATCGCCGCCACCCCCGAAGAACTCGCCAACGACCTGGCCCAACACGACGGCCAGGTGAGCATCGCCGCCCTCAACACCCCCACCAACACCGTCATCTCCGGCCCGACCGACCTGGTCACCGACATCAGCGCCACCTGGGCGGCCAAAGGCCGTAAGACCAGGACACTGACCGTCAGCCACGCCTTCCACTCCCCGCTCATGGATCCCATCCTCGAACCCTTCAAGGAGGCCATCAGCGGGCTGACCTACCACCCACCCGCCATCCCCCTCATCAGCAACCTCACCGGACAACCAGCGGATGAGCACATCACCACCCCCGACTACTGGGCCCAGCACATCCGCCAATCCGTCCACTTCCACCCCGCCGTCGCCCATGTCGCGCCCGAAACCGGCGTGTTCCTCGAACTCGGCCCCGCCCCCGTCCTCGCCACCGCAACCCACCACACCCTCCACCACCACACCACCAAAAACCCCACCAACCAGCCGACACCGCTGATCACATCCGCCCTCACCCGTAAACAGCCCGAGCGGCGGGCCCTCACCCACGCCCTCGCCCGGCTCCACACGGCCGGTGTCGAAATCGACTGGACCAGCTGGTTCCCCGCCGACCCGGTTCCCCGGGTGGTCGGGTTGCCGACGTATGCCTTCCAGCACCAGCGCTTCTGGCTGGCCCCGCCAGCCGCCCGTACGAGCTTCGAGGGGACTGCCGGGGACCCTGCCGAGGCGCAGCTCTGGCATGCCATCGAGGAACTCGATGTCGATGCCCTGAGCAGCACACTCCGGCTGGAGAAGGACAGCCCCGGCATCGACGCCCTGCTGCCCGCGCTCCCCGTACTGTCCGCCTGGCGGCGTCAGCACCGTGAGCGTTCGACCATCGACTCCTGGCGCTACCGGGCCACTTGGCAGCAGCTCGCCGACCCGCCCACACCGACCCTCACGGGCACCTGGCTGGTGGTCGTCCCCGCCGGGCAGGAGGAACACGCGACGGTCCAGGTGACCGTCCAGGCGCTGCGGGCGCATGGCGCCACGGCGCTCCGGCATGGGGTCAACGCTCATGACATCGATCGCGCCGCGCTCCACGAACGCCTCGCCCGGCTCACCGAGGAGTTCCAGCCCGCCGGAGTCATCAGCCTGCTCGCCCTCGACACGGAACCGCTCATCGGCCACTCCGCGGTGCCCGCCGGGCTCGGCGCCACCACCGCGCTCCTTCAGGCTCTCGATGACGCCGGAATCGGCACGCCCCTGTGGTGCCTCACCCAGGGCGCCGTCGCCACCGGCCGCGGCGACCTTCTCCCCCGCCCCGGGCAATCGCAGATCTGGGGGTTCGGCCGGGTGGCCGCGCTGGAGTATCCGCAGCGCTGGGGCGGCCTCATCGATCTGCCCGCCACCATGACCCACCACACCGCGGGTCGGCTGGCGGCGCTTCTCGTACCCGGGCAGCCCGAGGACCAGGTCGCCATCCGCACCACCGGGACGTACTCACGCCGCCTCGCCCGTGTGCCCGCCGCCGACACCGCCCCCGCCCCTTGGGAGCCGTCCGGCACCGCCCTCATCACCGGCGGCACCGGGGGTCTCGGCGCCCAGATCGCCCGCTGGCTGGCCCACCGGGGCGCACCCCGTCTCCACCTCATCAGCCGTTCCGGACCCGATGCGCCCGGCGCGTCCGAGCTCGGTGAGGAGCTCACCGCTCTGGGGACGGACATCACCATCAGCGCCTGCGATGCCTCCGACCGCGCCGCACTCCAGCGGCTCATCGACACCGTCCCCGCCGAACACCCCCTCACCGCCGTCTTCCACACCGCCGGGACAATGGAACTCGGTCAGATCGGGGAGCTGGACCCCGGGCGGTTGCAGTCCGTTCTGCGGTCGAAGGCCCTGGCCGCCGCTCATCTGCACGACCTCACCCAGGACCTCGATCTCGCGGCCTTCGTGCTCTTCTCGTCCAACGCCGCGACCTGGGGCAGCGGGCAACAGGCCGCCTACGCCGCCGCGAACACCTACCTGGACGCGCTCGCCGAACACCGCCGGGCCCGGGGCCTGCCCGCCACCAGCCTCGCCTGGGGCCCGTGGGGCGAGGCAGGCATGGCGGCCGACCAGCACACGCTCTCCCATCTCAAGCGGCGCGGTCTCTCGCCCCTCCCCACCGACCTCGCCATCGCGTCACTGCACCAGGCCCTGACACACGACGACACCGCCGTCACGATCGCGGATGTCGACTGGGAGACGTTCGGCCGTACGTTCACCGCGCAGCGCCCGAGTCCGTTCCTCACCCGTCTGCTGCCGACGAGCGCGGAGCCCACCACGCCCGCGACCACCGCCGACGACAATCCGCTGCGGCAGCAGCTCGGCGCGGCGCCCACCGCTCAGCGGCACCAGATACTGGTGCGCCATATCCAGACCCTGGCCGCGACGATCCTCGGCCACCCCGGGCTGGACGCGATTCCCCCGGGGCAGCCCTTCCAGGAGCTGGGCTTCGACTCCCTCACCGCCGTTGAGCTGCGCAATCAGCTCGCCGCCGGCACCGGACTCTCGCTCGCCCCGGCGCTGGTCTTCGACCATCCGACGCCGAACGCCCTCGCCACGTATCTGGGCGCCGAACTGACGGGGCAGAGGGCCACCGTCGCCACCCATACGTCGTCCGTGGCCACCGATGACGAGCCGATCGCGATCGTCGGCATGGCCTGCCGCTACCCGGGCGGTGTGCGCTCACCGGAGGAGCTGTGGAAGCTGGTCGCCGCAGGTCGGGACGCCATCGGGGAGATGCCCACCGACCGTGACTGGGATCTGGACACGCTCTTCGATCCCGACCCGGAGCGCCTGGGCACCAGCTATGCGCGTGAGGGCGGCTTCCTCCACGACGCCGCCGGATTCGACGCGGCGTTCTTCGGCATCAGCCCGCGCGAAGCGCTCGCCATGGACCCCCAGCAGCGCCTGCTCCTGGAAACCGCCTGGGAGACCTTCGAGAGCGCGGGCCTGGACCGGGACACACTCGCCGGGAGCAACACCGGCGTCTTCGCGGGCGGCACCTATCAGGGCTACGGCGCCTCCGGAAGCTCCTCGGCGCGGGAGGTCGAGGGATACCTGCTCGCGGGCGGTACGCCGAGTGTCATGTCGGGCCGGGTGGCGTATGCGTTCGGCCTCGAAGGCCCGGCGGTCACGGTGGACACTGCGTGCTCATCCTCCCTGGTGGCGATGCATCTGGCGGCCCAGGCCCTGCGCCAGGGTGAATGCACGATGGCGCTGGCGGGTGGCGTCACCGTGATGGCCACGCCGACCACCTTCGTGGAGTTCTCCCGCCAGCGCGGACTGGCGGCCGACGGTCGGTGCAAGCCGTTCGCGTCGGCCGCCGACGGCACCGGCTGGGGCGAGGGCGCCGGGCTCCTGCTGCTGGAACGGCTGTCGGACGCACACCGCAACGGCCACCGTGTGCTGGCGGTGATCCGAGGCTCCGCCGTCAACCAGGACGGCACCAGCAACGGCCTCACCGCGCCGAACGGACCCTCACAGCAGCGAGTGATCGGCCAGGCGCTCGCCAACGCCCGGGTGTCGCCCGCAGAGGTCGATGCGGTGGAGGGACACGGCACCGGGACCACGCTCGGTGACCCGATCGAGGCACAGGCGCTGCTCGCCACGTACGGGCGGGAACGGCCCGAGGGACATCCACTGTGGCTCGGCTCCATCAAGTCCAACATCGGCCACACCCAGGCCGCCTCCGGAGTGGCCGGGGTCATCAAGATGGTGATGGCGATGCGGCATGAAGTGCTGCCCGCATCGCTGCACATCGACGAGCCGACGCCCCACGTGGACTGGAGCGCGGGCGATGTCCAACTGCTGGCCGAGGTGCGCGAATGGCCGCGCGGCGAGCATCCGCGCCGGGCGGGGATCTCTTCGTTCGGCATCAGCGGAACCAACGCACATGTCATCGTGGAGCAGGCGCCCGAGGAACCGCCGACGGCAGTCGTCGCTGTCGCGGCGGAGCCGGTAGAGCCGGTAGAGCGGGCGGACTCGGTAGAGCCGGTGGATGGGCCGGTGCCGTGGGTGGTGTCCGCGCGCGGGGCAGAGGCGTTACGGGGCCAGGCGCGGGCACTGGCGGCACGGGTGAACGCCGACCCCGGGGTGAGCGCCGATGAAGTGGGCTGGTCCCTGCTGCG
>NZ_JANIIC010000058.1 GCF_024519315.1 Streptomyces malaysiensis subsp. samsunensis
CACGCGGCGGAGCCCCGCACGCGGCGGAGCCCCGCACGCGGCGGAGCCCCGCATGCCGCGGAGCCGCATATCGATGCCGTCGGAAGAACCGGGCCGGAAGCCGGAGGCAAAGCCCGGTCTGAAGCCGCGCTGAAGGCCGGGCCGGAAACCCCGAAAAGCCGGACCGGAAGTGGAACCTCCCCCCGCCCAGGCGACTCCTCATCGGTGGAGGCGCCGTACCGGGACAGGCCCTCATGACCGCCCCGCCCCCTTCCGGCCCCTCGAGGGCCGGATCCGAAACCCCCCACAGGGGTCGGGGCGGTCCGGGGCCCGGGGCCGAAGCGCCCCGGAGGGGAGCCGAGCGCCGGGGAAAAGTACTCTCGGGAGACATGACGCACAGCACGAGTGACCACACCGCCGGGCAGCCGGTGACGCCGGGAGAGACCGAGGCCATCGACCCGGCCGTCCTCGACGAGCTGACCCGGTTGCGCGACAGCATCGACAACATCGACGCGGCCGTGGTCCATATGCTTGCCGAGCGCTTCAAATGCACCCAGCAGGTCGGCCACCTCAAGGCCGCCCACCGGCTCCCCCCGGCCGACCCGGCCCGGGAGGCGCGCCAGATCACCCGGCTGCGGCAGCTCGCCGAGAGCGCCAAGCTGGACCCCGGCTTCGCCGAGAAGCTGCTCAACTTCATCATCGCCGAGGTCATCCGGCACCACGAGACCATCGCCCGCTCCGGCAAGGGCTCCGAGGGCGCACTCCGGTAGTGCGCCCGACGACTCCGGTAGTGCGCCCGGGCGGCCGTCCGCGCCGGGGAACCACTTCCCACGCGTGTGCGGCCCACCGCACGTAGGGCAGCATGTCCCCATGTCCGTACTGACGCGCGAGGAAGCGCAGATCCGAGCCCGCCTGATCGAGGTCCACCGCTACACCATCGACCTCGACCTCACCCGCGGGGAGGAGCTCTTCGGCTCCACCACGACCATCCGCTTCAGCGCGCGCCAGGCGGGCGCGGACACCTTCGCCGAGCTCATGCCGGCCGCACTCCACCGCGCCGTACTCGACGGCCGTGAGCTCGACCTCACCGGCGAGACCGCCGAGGCGCTCGCGGGCGGCCGGCTGCCGCTCACCGGCCTCGACGAGGGCGAGCACGAGCTGCGCGTCGAGACGGACATGCGCTACTCCCACACCGGTGAGGGCATGCACCGCTTCACCGACCCCGCCGACGGCGAGACGTACCTCTACACCATGTGCTGCATGTCGGACGCGAACGACGTCTTCGCCGCGTTCGACCAGCCCGACCTCAAGGCCGTCTTCGACGTCCGCGTCACCGCCCCGCCCGAGTGGACCGTCCTCGGCAACGGCGTCGCCACCCGCGTCGGCGCCCCCGCCGAGGGCCGCTGGCAGCTCGCGCCCACCCCGCCCATCAGCACCTATCTGATGGCCCTGGCCGCCGGCCCGTACCACTCGGTGCGCACCGAGCACGCCGGACTCCCCTTCGGGCTGCATGTCCGCCGCTCGCTCGCGCCCCACCTGGAGGCCGACGCCGACGAGCTCTTCGAGATCACCCGGCGCTGTTTCGACCGCTACCACGAGATCTTCGAGGAGCCCTACCCCTTCGACTCCTACGACCAGGCGTTCGTCCCCGAGTTCAACTCGGGTGCCATGGAGAACCCGGGCCTGGTCACCTTCCGTGATGAATTCGTCTTCCGCTCCGCCGTCACCGACGCCGAGCGCCAGACCCGCGCCATGGTCATCGCGCATGAGATGGCCCATATGTGGTTCGGCGACCTCGTCACCATGAAGTGGTGGGACGACATCTGGCTGAACGAGTCCTTCGCCGAGTACATGGGCTACCAGATCCTCACCGAGACCACCCGCTACACCGACACCTGGGCCGACTTCGGCGTCCGCCGCAAGAACTGGGGCTACGACGCCGACCAGCGCCCCTCCACCCACCCGGTCGCCCCCGCGCCCGAGCTGGTCCCCGACACCGCCGCCGCCCGCCTCAACTTCGACGGCATCTCCTACGCCAAGGGCGCCTCCGCGCTGCGCCAGCTCGTCACCTGGCTCGGTGAGAAGACCTTCCTCGACGGCATCAACGACCACTTCACCCGGCACCGCTTCGGCAACGCCACCCTCGCCGACTTCATCGACTCCCTCGCCCGCTCCTCCGGCCGCGACGTCCACGCCTGGGCCGACCGCTGGCTGCGCACCACCGGCGTCGACACCCTCGCCCCCGTCGTCACCGCCAACGGCGACCGCTGGAGCGTCGAGATCCGCCACCAGGGCGGCGGCCCGGACGGGGACGCTCCCACCCGGCGCCCGCACCGCATCGCCATCGGCCTCTACGACCACGCGCCCGCCGCCCCGCACCAGCTGGTCCTGCGCGAACGCGTCGAGGCCGAGCTCGACGGCGCCGAACCCGGCCTCAGCCTCTCCTTCACCGGGCCCCGCCCCGATCTGCTGCTGCTCAACGACGGCGACCTCACCTACACCAAGATCCGGCTCGACCCCGGCTCCTGGAAGGCCGTCCACCGCGCCCTGTCCGGCCTCCCCGACGCCGTCGGCCGCGCCGTGGTCTGGAACGCCGCCCGCGACATGGTGCGCGACGGCGACCTCCCGCCCACCGACTACCTCGACGCCGCCCGCGCCCATCTGCCGCACGAGACCGACATAGCGATCGTCCAGGGCGTCCTCGCCTTCGCCCGCACCCAGATCGCCGACCACTACCTCCCCGCGGAGCGCCGCCCCGCCGCCCTGGCCACCATCAGCGCCACCTGCCGCGATCTGCTGCGCCGCACCGAGGACGGCTCCGGGGACGGGCTGCGGCTCGCCGCCGTACGCACCTTCATCGGCAGCGCCACCGCGCCCGCCGAGCTCAGCGACTGGCTCGACGGCGACACCGTCCCCGGCGGCCCCGCCCTCGACCCCGAACTGCGCTGGCAGATCCTCGGCCGCCTCGCCGTCCTCGGCGCCGTCGGCCCCGCCGACATCGACGCCGAACTCGCCCGCGACTCCAGCGCCACCGGCCAGGAGGGCGCCGCCCGCTGCCGGGCCGCCCTGCCGGACGCCGCCGCCAAGGAGGCCGCCTGGCGGACCCTCTTCGAGGCCGAGGAGGACGGCCGGGAGGGCGAGGAGCAGCCGGGCGAGCTCTCCAACTACCTGGTCACCGCGACCGTCGCCGGGTTCTGGCAGCCCGAGCACCACGACGTCCTCGCCGACTATGTGCCGCGCTACTTCCCGGCCGCCGTCGCGCTGGGCGCCCGTCGAGGCCCCGCCATCGCCGACACCGTCGCCCGCTTCGGCTTCCCGAGCACCGTGGACGCCGAAACCCTGCGCCTGGGCGAGGAGTGCCTCGCCTCCCCCGACGCCGTACCCTCCCTCCGCCGCCGACTCGCCGACCAGATCGACGACCTGCGGCGCGCCCTGCGCGTACGGGAGAAGCAGGGGGAGTAGCCACCCCGGGCGTGGGGTGGCGGGGCGCCTGCTCGCCCCGCCACCCCGCCGTCGTCCGGGCCGCCCACCGACGCGACCCGGACGACACCGGGGCAACGGCGGCCCGGGTCGGGTCGGCAGGCTACGTCACGGAATGGCCAGGACGAGTGGTCGGCTCGTGCCGCAGACTGATGGGCATGGAACGAGGAACGCGCCGGTGGACACTGACGGTTGACGGGGAGGGGTTCGACGTCCATGAGCGCCCCGGCGAACCCGGGACGTACGACTTCACCTGGCTCACCGGGCCCGATCCCGGATACGGCTTCACCACCGGTGTGCACGGAGCCGACTCCTTGAGCACGCGGGAACTGGAGGCGGCCGCACGGGACTTCCTCGGCCAGGTGGACCCCGAGACGGGGCACATCGAGTAACCGATCGGGCCGGACGAGGCGGCGAGCGAGGGGCGGCCCGACCCCGCGGATCAATCCGCGCGGCCGGGCTGTACCACGTATGGGTGCACTTCCCGCCGACCCCGGATCCGACGGTTGGCGCGCGAAGTAATTTAGGCAGCCCTGACCGCCGCCCGACCGCTTCCACCTGCCCGACTCCCAGACACCCCCTAGGGGCACACCCATGCCCGTGCCCGCATCCGGAACCGCCCGCCTCCTCGCCGGGGGCCATGGCGGACCGGGGGCGCTCCGCCCGATGGTCGACACCGTCCTCGACGCCCTCGCTCACGGCGCCGCCGACCGCGGTGGGCCGCTCCCGTCCGGGGGGCCGGCCGCGGTGGCCCGGCGGATACGCGATGCGGCCCGGCCGCTCATCCCCGACGAGGGGGAGGGGCCCGACCACGCGCTGCGCACCCTCGTCCGTGCCCTCGCCTACGGCGCCGCCGACCCCGCCGACCCCCGCTGCACCGCCCATCTGCACTGTCCGCCGCTCGCCGTCGCCACCGCCGCCGACCTCGCGGTCTCCGCCCTCAACCCCTCACTCGACTCCTGGGACCAGGCCCCGGCCGCCTGTGCGCTGGAGGCGCTCACCTGCCGCGCCCTGGCCGAGCTCGTCCACCCCCACGGCCCCGCCCCCGACGCCCTCGTCACCACCGGCGGCACCGAATCGAACCATCTCGCCCTGCTCTTCGCCCGGGAACAGGCCCGCGCCCGCGATACCGCCCGCCCTCACGACACGGCCCGCCCTCACGACACCGCCCCCACCCACGACACCGTCCCCGCCCGTGAAACGGCCCATGCTCCGGACGCCGCCCCGGCCGCCCGTGGGACGGCCCCCGGCGTACGCGGGGCCGGGCCGCGGCGTATGGGCGGGCCGGGGCCGCTGCGCGTGGTGTGTGGCGGCAACGCCCACCACAGCATCCACCGCGCCGCCTGGCTCCTCGGGCTCCCCGCGCCGCACACCCTCCCCACCCCCACCGGCGTCCTCGACCCGGCCGCGCTCCACACCGCCCTCGACCGGCTGCCGGACGCCCCCACCCTCGTCGTCGCCACCGCCGGTACCACCGACACCGGAGCCATCGACCCGCTCCCCGAGATTGCCGATGTATGCGACCACCACGCCGCCACCCTCCACATCGACGCCGCCTACGGCGCGCCTCTGCTCTTCAGCGACACCCTCCACAAGCGGCTCCACGGACTCGACCGCGCCCATACCGTCGCCCTCGATCTGCACAAGCTCGGCTGGCAGCCGGTCGCCGCGGGCCTCCTCGCCGTCCCCGACGGCGCCGCGCTCGCCCCTCTGGCCCACCGGGCCGACTACCTCAACGCCGACGACGACACCGAAGCGGGCCTGCCCGATCTGCTCGGCCGCTCCCTGCGCACCTCCCGTCGCCCCGACATCTTCAAGATCGCCGTGACCCTGCGGGCGCTCGGCCGACGCGGCCTCGGCGACCTCGTCGACCATGTCTGCGCGGCCGCCCAGCACCTCGCCGATCTCATCGAGACCCGCCCCGGGCTCCAGCTCTACGCCCGCCCCACCCTCAGCACCGTCCTCTTCCGCCCCACCGGGGCAGGGCCCGCCGCCGTGGCCGCGCTGCGCCGCCGCCTGCTCCACCACGGCGCGGCCGTCCTCGGCCGTGCCACCACCCCCGAGGGGCTGTGGCTGAAGGCCACCGTTCTCAACCCGCATATCCAGCCCGGCGATCTGCGCGGGCTGCTCGAACTCGTGGAAGGCAACACCACCCCATGAGCACCGCACAACCCCCCAGCCCCGCCGCCGATCCCGCTCTCGACGCGGGGTCCGCCCCCGACGCGGAGCCCACCGCCGCCGGGCCCGCCACCGCCGCCGACCGGCCCGCGGACCTGGCCGGTATCGGCGTCGGCCCGTTCAACCTCTCCCTCGCCGCCCTCGCCCACGGCGTCCCCGCCCTGCGCACCGCCTTCTACGAACAGCGACCCGCCTTCCACTGGCACCCCGGCCTCCTCATCGACGGCGCGACCGTCCAAGTCCCCTTCCTCGCCGATCTGGTGACCCTCGCCGACCCCGGCAGCCCCTGGACCTTCCTCCAGTACCTCAAGGCCCATGAGCGGCTCTTCCCCTTCTACGTCGCCGAGCGCTTCCATATCGAGCGCGCCGAGTACGACGCCTACTGCCGCTGGGTCAGCCAGCAGCTCCCCGGGCTCCACTTCGACCACCGCGTCGACGCCGTGCGCTGGGACCACGAATACGAGCTGTTCGAAATCGACTTCACCCGGCTCGGCCCGGCCGGGGCCGCCGATGCCCACCCCCACGCGCCCGCCACCGCCGGGACCGACGAGGAGGGCCGGACCCTCGGCCGCGCCTACGCCCGCAACCTCGTCCTCGGCGTCGGCACCGAACCGTATGTCCCCGAGCCTCTGCGCCCCTTGGCCGACGCCCCCAACGTCCCCGTCCTCCACTCCTCCGACTATCTCGAACACCGCGAGCGGCTCCTGGCCACCGGCCATGTCACCGTCATCGGCTCCGGCCAGTCCGGCGCCGAGGTCTTCCTGGACCTGCTGCGCAATCGCCCCCTCGGCGCCGAAGGGCTCCACTGGCTGGCCCGCACCCCCGCCTTCGCGCCCATGGAGTACGGCAAGCTGGGCCTGGAGCAGTTCAGCCCCGACTACACCCGCTACTTCCACACCCTGTCCGAGCCCGTCCGCGATCAGCTGCTGCCCCGCCAGTGGCAGCTCTACAAGGGCATCGCCCACGAGACCCTCGACGCCATCCACCACGAGCTCTACCGCCGCGCCCTCCACTCCGACGGCTGGCCCGGCGCCGTTCTCACCCCCGGTGTCAGCGTCCGGACCGCCGGCCGTATCGCCGCCGCCCGCCTCGAACTCCACCTGGAACACATCGAGCAGGGCACCCGGGCCCGGCACACCACCGAGGCCGTCGTCCTCGCCACCGGCTACCGCGAGCGCCGTGTCGACACCCTCCTCGCCGCCCTCGACCCCTACATCCGCCGGGACGCCTCCGAGCGCCCCCGCGTCGACGCCGACCACCGCCTGGTCCTCGACCCCATGATCAAGGGCGCGGTGTACGTCCAGAACGCCGAGCGCCACACCCATGGCGTCGGCGCCCCCGACCTCGGCCTCGCCGCCTGGCGCTCCGCCACCATCCTCAACTCGCTGCTCGCGGAGCCCGCTTACCCGCTGCCGTCCCGCACCGCGTTCACCGCCTTCGGCCTCCAGCCGTCGGGGCGGTGCGGGAGCGTCATCGGCAGCCCGCACCTCCCCGACCAGCGCACCCCCCTCAACGCCGGAAGGAACTAGAATAACTGGAATAATTAGGACAACTGGAACACCGGAGCGCCGTCGCGGGTCAGCTTCCAGTCCACCGTCCCGAACCGCGACACATCGATCGTCCCCTTCGCCTGCACCCAGGCGATGATCGTGTTCCGGATCTCCTCCGAATTGGCCCACACCTGCTTCGCGGTGGCCACATGCGGGAAGTTGCCGCCCCCGCTCGCCCGGTAGTTGTTGACCGCCAGCACGAACTGCGCCTTCTCGTCGATCGGCTTGCCGTCGAAGCTCAGCCCCACGATCCGCGACCCCGGCGCCTTCGCGATGTCGATCTCGTAGGTGAGGCCGCCGACCGCGTCGTAGTTGTAGTCCGGGGTGCCCGAGGCGTTCGTCAGCTTGGCCGGGTCCACATCGCCGCCCGCCGGGGTCTGGACGTAGTAGCGGGCCGAGAACTCCAGATAGTCCTTGAGCTGGGCGCCGGTCAGCACCCGCGCCTCCAGGGTGTTCTCGAACGGATACAACCCCGCCACCTGCCGGATCGTGACCTCCCCGGCCGGGATCGCCGCCGTACGGGAGAAGCAGGACGCCTGCGAGAGCACCGGCAGCGCCGCGTACTCCGTCCCCGCCAGCGCCGCCTTCACCGTCTCCGACTGCACATGGTTGATGAAGTCGACGATCGGCGCGTCCTTGTAGGGCGCCTCGGTCGCCGCCATCGCCTCCGAGCAGGTGCCGATCACCTGGTTCACATAGCCGACGACCTTCTCGTGCTCATCGCCGAGCAGCCGCACGATCCGCGGGTCCTCCTCGGCCGTGCTGGAGTTCAGCACCTTCGCCGACACCGACGCCACCTGCCAGCGGCCCCGCTCCCACTCCAGCTCGAAGTCGAAGAGGGTGAGCCGCTGACCCCACTTGAGCGGCTCGGACAGCACGACCTCGCGTCCGGTCTCCTTGTTGACCACCCGCGACTCGGGTATCTCCAGATGCGCGTGGCCCACCAGGATCGCGTCGATCCCCGCCACCTGCTCGGCCACCAGCGCCGCCGCGTTCTCCACATGGGGCACCTGGTCGCCGTAGCTGGAGGTGCCGCTGGTCCCCGAATGCGCCGAGACGATCACCACGTCCGCGCCCATCGACCGCAGCCGCGGCACCCACTTCGCGGCCTGCTCCTCCAGGCCCGGGAAGGTCATCTTCCCCTGCACATTGACCTTGTCCCAGATCGCGATGCCCGGATTGGTCAGCCCCAGCACCGCCACCTTCACATCCCGTCCGAACGGGGTGCGCAGCCGGGTCATCCAGTACGGCGGGAAGGCGGGCCGCAGCGTCCTGGCGTCCAGCGCGTTCGCCCCCAGCAGCGGGAATTCGCACTGCTCCTCGAACTTCCGCAGCACCGGGATGCCGTAGTTGAACTCGTGGTTGCCCAGCGCCGCAGCGTCATAGCCGATCGCGTTCATGGCCTGCGCCATCGGGTGCACCGGGCCGTTCGCCCCGGTGATCGGGTCCACCCTGGCGTAGTAGTACGACAGCTGGGTGCCCTGGATGGTGTCACCCGCGTCGATCAGCAGCGTATTGCGGCGCCCCTTCTCCTTCCGGACCTGGTCGACCAGTGTGGAGATCTTCGCCAGGCCCACATCGTTGTGCGCCGAGTCGTCGAACTCGGCGTCGGTGAAGTAGTCCCAGTTGAAGACGTTGCCGTGCAGATCGGTGGTGCCCATCACGGTGAAGGCGTACCGCCGCGGGGGGCGCTCATGGCCCCTCGCCTCGGCCGGGACGGTGGCCGCGGCGGCGGCGAGGGCGGCCCCCGCGCTGGTCGCCGCGGTGCGGCCGAGGAACTTCCGACGGTTGAGCGGCATGGCTGATCTCCCCTGAGATACCTGCGAAATGGGCACAACGCGCGTAGATTCTGGCCCAGCCGTACCGCTCCGCACCACCCCCGGCAGGTTGCGATCGGGTTGCCGGCCGGCTCCACCCGCCGCCTGCCCGGCATCCTTGAGGGATGGTCAAACGACATCTGCGCGTTGGCGCGTACGCCGTCTGCGTCGAGGACGGAAAGATCCTCCTCGCCCGCTGGGCCGGGGGCGAGGGCAAGCAGTGGACGCTGCCCGGCGGCGGCCTCCAGCACGGCGAGGACCCGTACGACGCGGCGGTGCGCGAGGTCGAGGAGGAGACCGGCTACACCGTCGAGATCGAACAGCTGCTCGGCATCGACACCCTCCACCAGCGCCACCCGCGATGGCTGACCCACGACGCGGACTTCCACGGGGTGCGGATCGTCTACGCCGCCCGGGTCACCGGCGGCGAACTGCGACATGAGGTGAACGGCTCCACCGACCTGGCCGCCTGGATCGAGCTGGACCGGATGGCCGACCTCGACCGCTCACGGCTCGTGGACACCGCGCTCGCCCTCGACGCCGAGCGCCCGCCCCACGGCCGGGTCATCCCACCCCGCTGAGGGCCGGGTCATCCCACCCCGCCGAGGGGCCGGGCGCCGTACGCTCCGAACACCACCCCTCGTACATCCGGACCAGGAGCCGCCATGGACCAGCCCGCCGAGTCCGCCCAGCCCGCCGAGTCCGCCCAGCCCGGCCCGCCGCCGTGGCCCGGCGCCGCCTCCGTGCCCTACGGCACCCCCGACACCCCGCGCGTCGCCGTCCGGGGCGAGGCGGTCCTGGAGGTCGACCCCGAGATCGCCCGGCTCACCATCACCGTCAGCGCCCGCGGCGTCGACCGGCGCGCCGCGCTCGACGACCTCACCCGCCGTAACAACCAGGTCCTCGCGCTGGTGAAGCCCTACGGCGAAGCGGTCGAGAAGCTGGAGACCGGCGCCTTCTCGGTCACCCCCGAGATCAGCCCCAAGGGCCGCCACGAGCGCGTACGGGCCTACCACGGCCGGGTGCACCTCACCGCGACCCTCGGCGACTTCACCGCCCTGGGCGAGCTCACCAGCTGCCTGGCCGACCTCGACCTCACCCGTGTCGACGGCCCCTGGTGGGGGCTGCGCCCCGACTCGCCCGCCTACGGCAGGGCCCGGCAGCAGGCGGTGCGCGAGGCGGTGCAGCGGGCCCGGGAGTACGCCGGGGCGCTCGGCGCCCGGCTGGTGGCGCTCACCGAGCTCGCCGATCTCGAGGCCGAGCAGGGCCCGCTCCAGCCCGTGGCCGTCGCCGCCCCGCGCACCCGGTCCGGTTACGGCGGTCCCGCCGAACGGGAGCCCGCCGCGCTCGACCTCGAACCGCAGCGCCAGACGGTGTACGCGCATGTCAACGCGCGCTTCACCATGACCCCTCCCGAGCTCTGAAAACGCCCTCCGTTCGAGCCCTGAAGCCACCCTCCGGAACGCTCATCGGAGCACCCCTGCGCACGTTTCATTAGTTGTCAATAACTTGCCATCCAAAGGCCATGGAGGAGTGTGAAGTTCTCGGTTCTTTACTCACCGGTAAGTCATAGGCTCGACACCATGCGCCGAGCAAAAATCGTCTGTACTTTGGGACCCGCCACCGACTCGTACGAGCAGATCAAGGCACTCATCGAGGCCGGAATGGATGTGGCCCGCTTCAACCTCAGCCACGGCACCTATGCCGAGCACGAGGAGCGTTATCGGCGAGTGCGCAAAGCCTCGCTGGAAACCGGCCGCAGCGTCGGCATCCTCGCCGACCTTCAAGGCCCGAAGATTCGGCTCGGCCGTTTCCGTGAAGGTCCCGTGCTCCTTGAACGCGGGGACGAGTTCATCATCACCGTCGAGCCCATCGAGGGCGACCGGTTCCGCTGTGGCACCACCTACGAGGGGCTGGCCGGCGACGTCAGCAAGGGTGAGCGGATCCTCGTCGACGACGGCCGGGTCACCCTCGAGGTCGTCGACATCGACGGTCCCCGGGTGCACACCATCGCCATCGAGGGCGGGATGATCTCCGACCACAAGGGGCTCAACCTCCCCGGTGTGGCCGTCTCCGTCCCCGCGATGTCCAAGAAGGACATCGAGGACCTGCGCTGGGCGCTGCGCATCGGCGCCGATGTCATCGCCCTCTCCTTCGTCCGCAACGGCAACGACATCGTGGATGTCCACCGGGTGATGGACGAGGAGGACCGCCGGCTCCCCGTCATCGCCAAGATCGAGAAGCCGCAGGCGGTGGAGAACCTCGAAGGGATCGTCGACGCCTTCGACGGCATCATGGTCGCCCGCGGCGACCTCGGCGTGGAGATGCCGCTGGAGCAGGTGCCGATCGTCCAGAAGCGCGCGATCAAGCTGGCCAAGCGGAACGCCAAGCCGGTGATCGTCGCGACCCAGATGCTCGACTCGATGATCGAGAACTCCCGCCCCACCCGGGCGGAGGCGTCCGACGTCGCCAACGCGGTCATCGACGGCACGGACGCGGTGATGCTCTCGGGCGAGACCAGTGTCGGCAAGTACCCGATCGTGACGGTCAAGACGATGGGCCGCATCGTCGCCGCCGCCGAGGAGGACATCCTCGCCAAGGGCCTGCCCCCGCTGACCGAGCGCAGCAAGCCCCGCACCCAGGGCGGCGCGGTGGCCCGCGCGGCGGCCGAGATGGGCGACTTCCTCGGCGCGAAGTTCCTCGTCGCCTTCACCCAGTCCGGCGACACCGTGCGCCGCCTCTCCCGCTACCGCTCCCCGATCCCGCTCCTGGCCTTCACCCCGGAGCCGGGCACCCGCTCCCAGCTCAATCTGACCTGGGGCGTGGAGACCTTCCTCGGCCCGATGGTCGACTCCACGGACGAGATGGTGGCCCAGGTGGACGAGGAACTGCTGCGCCTCGGCCGCTGCCGCAAGGGTGACCTGGTCATCATCACCGCGGGCTCCCCGCCCGGTGTCTCCGGCTCCACCAACCTGGTCCGCGTCCACCACATCGGCGCGGACGATCTGAGGTAGCCGAGCCTCGCTCCTCGGGGCCGAAGTACTGGGCTCAGTACTTCGGCCCGACGTGCTTGTCCATGAGGGCGACGGAGGCGCGGCGGGCGACCGAGATGTTGAACGGATCGCTGCCTCGGGCGAGGGTCGTCCACTCGACGCCGACCTTGGTGAGGGTGTCGGAGCAGAGCTTGCGGATGTCGTCGGACTTGTTGGTGAAGAAGTACCTGGGGTACTCGTAGCGCTTGCGCTCACCCGCGACGAGGCGGGTGGTCCAGTTGGTGATGCGGCAGCCGTCAGAGTGGAAGAGCCCACGGATGAACTTCCACGGGTGTGCGTCCACGATCGACTGTTGCCAGGGCTCCAGCGCTATGAGGCGGTCATGCTTTTTGCCCGGTCCATGCTGCGGGAACACGCACCACAGGTGTTTGGAGTAGACCTTCACACTGCGGCAGCCTGGTCTGCGTGCCTGGCAGACTGAGTTGTCAGGGAAGACCCTACGCATCGCTGCTTTGCACTCATCTATGAGCCCTGGCCATGATTCGCTACACGCGATCATGAGGCTTGGTGCGCGATGCTGGGAGTACTGGATGATGTGGCCATCCCCGAGATATAAGCCGAGTAGATACGCGTAGGCCGCGTGATCGAGTTCCCGGCCGTCGCAGCGCGGACATGGCCGGTGGGTTTTGCCGGGGAGCGTGCCGTGTCGCGCACGATTGAGATGGAGCCAGTGGCCGATCGTCCCTACTGGTACGCCGAGTTCTCGGGCAACGTCCGCGTTCCTGACCCCCGACCGCAGTAGCATGATTGCCTTCTGCTGGACTTCAGTGCCATGCGTATGCATGGCATAACTCTGTGCTACAGCATCCGGTCAGGGAGTCGAATGCCCAAGGTCCACGCGAAGATGGAAGTCCGCTTAGTGTGATTTGTGCCGGGTGCGGGATTCGAACCCGCATGTCCTTTCGGACAGATGTGTTTGAGACATCCGCGTAAGCCATTCCGCCAACCCGGCGAGGTTGCTGATCAGCAGTGTACCGGGTGACCGCCGGGCGTTGCAGCTAGGTAGGCTCAGTGTGCAGCACCTGCCAGGAACGAGGAGCCCCGTGAGCGCCACCGAGCCCGTCGACGAGCAGTCGCACATTCCGCCGCACACCACTCGCGTCGTCATCGCCGAGGACGAGGCGCTCATCCGCCTCGACCTGAAGGAGATGCTCGAAGAGGAGGGGTACTCCGTCGTCGGCGAGGCGGGCGATGGTGAGACGGCTGTCGCGCTCGCCCAGGAGCACCGCCCCGACCTCGTCATCCTCGATGTGAAGATGCCGGTTCTCGACGGCATCTCCGCCGCCGAGCGGATCGCGGCCGACCGTATCGCCCCCGTTCTGATGCTGACCGCCTTCTCCCAGCGTGAGCTGGTCGAGCGGGCCCGGGACGCCGGGGCGATGGCGTATCTGGTGAAGCCGTTCAGCAAGAGCGATGTGGTCCCGGCCATCGAGATGGCCGTCTCCCGCTTCACCGAGCTGAAAACCCTGGAGCTGGAGGTCGCCGACCTCTCCCAGCGGCTGGAGACCCGCAAGCTGGTCGACCGGGCCAAGAGCATTCTCCAGACGCAGTACGGGCTGACCGAGCCCGCCGCGTTCCGCTGGATCCAGAAGACCTCGATGGACCGCCGGCTGTCGATGCAGCAGGTGGCCGAGGCCGTCATCGAGGACGCGACGGAGAAGAAGGCCGCCAAGGAGCAGTAGGAAGAGGTAACGGAACGAAGGGGCCCGTACCGCCGAGACGGCGGTACGGGCCCCTTCCGTTCGCGTAAGCCATTGGCCAAGCCGTCGGTTCCCGGCCCTCAGTCCTCGCCGAGGTACGCCTTCCGCACCGACTCGTCGTGCAGCAGCGCCTCGCCCGTCCCGGACAGCACGATATTGCCGATCTCCATCACATGGCCCTGGTCGGCCAGCGACAGGGCCGCCTGGGCGTTCTGCTCGACCAGCAGGATCGTCGTGCCTTCGGCCTTGAGCTCGGCGATGGTGTGCATGATCTTCTGCATCATGATCGGCGAGAGGCCCATCGAGGGCTCGTCGAGCATCAGCAGCTTGGGACGGGACATCAGCGCCCGCCCCATCGCGAGCATCTGCTGCTCACCGCCGGAGAGGGTGCCGGCCGCCTGGTTGCGGCGTTCGCCGAGGATGGGGAAGAGGTCGTACGCCTTGCGGATATCGGCGGCTATGCCGTCCGCGTCCTTTCGGAGAAACGCTCCGAGCTGGAGGTTCTCGGCGATCGACAGCCGCGGGAAGATATGCCGCCCCTCGGGCGAGTGGGCCAGGCCCAGGGCGACGATCTTGTGCGCGGGGACGCCCGTCAGCGGTTTGCCGTCGAAGCGGATCTCCCCGCCGAGCGGCTGGAGCAGACCGGACAGGGTGCGCAGTGTGGTGGTCTTGCCCGCGCCGTTGGTACCGATGAGGGTGACTACCTGGCCGGCCTCGACGCTGAACGAGATTCCCTTGACGGCCTCGATCTTGCCGTAGGCGACCCGGAGGTCCTCGACCTCGAGCAGTGCGGTCACTGTCCGTCCTCCGTACGTGCTGTGGTGCCCCGCTGGGCTTCGTCCGGCGTCGCCCCCGTCGTGGCCCCGGCCTCCGCGGCCTCGACCTCGGCGGCCTCCTCCGCGCCCGGCGCGCCCTCGAAGGGGGTGCCGAGGTAGGCGGCGACGACGCGTTCATCGCTCTGGACGACGTCCGAGGTGCCCTCGATGAGCTTCTCGCCCTGGACGAGCACGGCGACCCGGTCGCAGAGGTTGAAGATGAAGCGCATGTCGTGCTCGATGACGAGCACGGCGGTGCCCAGGTCCCGGATGGCGAAGACCAGTTCCTCGGTGGCGCGGGTCTCCTGGGGGTTCATTCCGGCGGTGGGCTCGTCGAGCAGCAGCAGCCCGGGGTCGCTGGCGAGGGCGCGTGCGATCTCCAGCTTGCGCTGTTCGCCGTAGGGGAGGTTGCGGGAGAGGTGGTCGGCCTTGTCGGCGAGGCCGATGAACTCCAGGAGCTCCATGGCGCGGGTCTTGGAGGCGGCCTCGGCGCGCTTGAAGCCGGGACCGCGCAGGAGGGCCGACCACAGGCCCTCCTTGGTGCGGGTGTGGCGGCCGACGAGGACGTTCTCCAGGACCGTCATATTGGCGAAGAGCCGGATGTTCTGGAAGGTGCGGGCGATGCCGGCCTGGGTGACGAGGTGGGGCTTGGGCGGCAGCACGGTGCCCCGGTAGGCGACGCTGCCCTCGGTGGGCACGTAGAGACCGGTGAGGCAGTTGAAGAAGGTGGTCTTGCCCGCGCCGTTGGGCCCGATGAGGCCGACGATCTCGCCGGGGTGGACTTCGAGATTGACGGAGCGTACGGCCGTGAGACCGCCGAAGCGCATGGTGACGCCGGTGGCGGTGAGCACGGGGGAGGTCGTGGTGGTGGTCATCTCTGTCATGCCTCCGCCTTGGTGACGCCGACGGCACCGTCCTTGAGTCCGGTCGCGCCGGGGACGTCGAGCTGACCGGTCTCGTGGTACTCGAGCTGCTGCCGCCGGTTGGGGACGATTCCCTCGGGGCGGAAGCGCATCAGCAGGATGAGCGCGATACCGAAGGCGAGGAGCTGGTAGTCCTGGAGGAATTCCAGTTTCTTGGGGATCAGGTAGAGCAGGGTGGCGCCGAGCAGCGGGCCGCCGATGGTGCCCATGCCGCCGAGGATGACGGCGGCGACCAGGAAGGTGGAGTTGGGCGGTACGGGGCCGGCGAAGACGTACTGCTCGGGCACGACGGTGGACTGGAAGTGGGCCCATACGGCGCCGGCGACTCCGGCGAGGGTGGCGCCGAGCGCGAAGGCGATGAGCTTGACCCGGAATCCGTTGATGCCCATGGCGGTGGCGGCGGTCTCGTCCTCGCGGATGGCGACCCAGGCGCGGCCGATACGGGAGTTGCCCGCACGGCTGAAGATCAGCACGACGAGGATGGTGACCAGCAGCATCAGCAGGTAGTAGTTGCCGTTGGAGTCGAGGCTGAGCCCGGCGAAGCTGTGGTCGTCGTTGAAGTTGAACCCGAAGATCTCCAGCGGGGGGATGTTCGGGATGCCGTCGGGGCCGTTGGTGACCGACGGACCGGAGGTGCCGTCGAGGTTCAGCATGGCGAGGCGGAAGATCTCCCCGAACCCGAGGGTGACGATGGCGAGATAGTCGCCGCGCAGCCGCAGGGTGGGGGCGCCGATGACCACGCCGAAGATCAGGGAGACCACACCGCCGGTGATCACGGCGGCCCAGAAGGGGAACCTGACGTCGAGGGTCGAGGCGGTGGAACCGGAGACCAGGGCGGCGGTGTAGGCGCCGACGCCGAGGAAGGCGACATAACCGAGGTCGAGCAGGCCCGCGAGGCCGACAACGATGTTCAGGCCGAGGGCGACGGTCGCGAAGATCGCGATGTTGACGCCGAGTTCGGTGAAGCTGGACTTGTCCTGGAAGAACGGGAAGACGATCGCGGTGATCAGCGCCGCGACCAGGGTGGTGGAGCGGTAGGCGCTGGTGAGCTCGCTGATCCGGCTGACCAGCCCGGCCTTGACGAGCGCCACGGCGGCGAACCCGACGGCGATGAGATAGCCGATGAACGGCTCGGGGTGGTCGGCGTCGGTCTGGATGCCGTAGTTGACCACGTAGAGGCCGAGGGCGAAGACCGCCGCGATGATCAGGATCTCGGCCCAGGAGGGCAGCTCCTTGGGACGGCGCAGCTGTCGGCTGTCGTCCGGGAGCAGAAAGGTGGTGGCCACCGGGACGGCGGTCACCACGGCGGCGATCCAGCCGCCGGGTTCGAGGTTCACCAGGCCGTCCAGGTCCACGGCGATGGAGATGACGGTGAACCAGGTGACGGCGAAGGTGCCGAGGGCCAGCATCCGCAGGGCCTGGGTGGAGCCGCTGGGGGTCAGCCAGCGCAGGCCCTTCAGGTCCAGGGCGGCCAGCGCGAAGACGCCGGTGGCGATTCCGAGGACGAGGGTGAGGAGCTGGAGTCCGCCGGGGTAGCCGTAGACGGTCAGATCGCCGGGGAATTCCGCGGTCCAGGTCCAGGCGAGGAAGGTGGAGGCGACCGCGGCGGCGCCGCCGGCCGCGGTGAGGACGCGGAGCAGAGTGGTGCGCGGGGCGGTGGCGCCGCCCTGGGCCTCGCTCACGGCGGTGGGCTGGGTCTTGTCGGTGGTCATCGGTTCACTCCCTCAGGCCCGGTCCGCTACGCGTTCGCCGAGCAGACCCTGTGGCCTGACCAGCAGGACGACGATGAGCAGGGTAAAGGCCCATACGTCCTTCCAGGCGCCGCCGCCGAGCTGGTCCATCCCGGGGATGTCCTGGATGTACTTGATGGCCAGGGCCTCGACGATGCCGAGGACGACGCCGCCGAGCATGGCGCCGTAGATGTTGCCGATACCGCCGAGCACGGCGGCGGTGAACGCCTTCAGACCGGCGATGAAGCCCATCTCGAAGTTGATCTGGCCGTACTTGAGCCCGTGGGAGAGGGCGGCGACGGCGGCGAACGCACCGCCGATGGCGAAGGCCATCACGATGATGCGGTCGGTGTTGATGCCCATGAGCTTGGCGGTGTCGGGGTCCTGGGCGGTGGCCTGCATGGCACGGCCGGCACGGCTCTTGGAGACGAACAGCCCGAGGGCGAGCATGCACAGCGGGGCGGCTATGAGCAGGAAGGCATCGCCGCGCTGGATCTGGAGATTGCTGAAGATCTCGAACGAGGAGCCTTCGAACTGCGGGAAGCTGCGGGGCTTCTTGGCGTCGGGGTAGAAGGCCCAGACCGCCTGCTGGAGCGCGATGGACAGACCGATCGCGGTGATCAGGGGCGCCAGCCGGGGGCCGCCGCGCAGGGGCCGGTAGGCGAAGCGTTCCGCCGCGGTGGCGATGGCGACCGAGGCGATCACGCCGCCGATGAGCATCAGGGGCAGTGCGAGGGAGAGCGCGGTGCCGCTTGGCAGCCAGATGTAGATGGTGAGGGCCCCGAAGCCCCCGATCATGAAGATCTCGCCATGGGCGAAGTTGATGAGCTGGACGATGCCGTAGACCATGGTGTACCCGATGGCGATCAAGCCGTAGAGGGCGCCAAGGGTCAGGCCGTTGACCAGCGTTTGCGGCAGTTCGTGCACCGCAGGGCCTCCGATGAGCGTGTCGGATATGACGCCGCGCGAGGGCGATGGTGTACGCCCTCGCGCGGATTCGTTTCGTGGGTATGGATCGCTGCCGGGGGTCAGTCCTTGAAGGTTTCGCTCTTCACGGACTTCCAGGCGCCCTTGGTGACCTTGTAGACGGTCAGCTGCTTGTTGGTGGTGTCGCCGTACTGGTCGAAGGAGACCTTGCCGGTGACGCCGTCGAAGGAGACCTTGCCGAGCGCCTCGGTGACCTTGGCGCGGGCGTCGTCCGGGAGCTTGCCGTCGTTGTCCTCGACGACGGCCTTGACGGCCTGGATGATGGCCCAGCCGGCGTCGTAGGAGTAGCCGCCGTAGGCCGCGTACGGGTCCTTGTAGTGCTGGTCACCGTAGTTCTTCACGAACGTCTTGGCGGAGTCGAGCTGCTCCACCGGGTAGCCGACGGAGGTGGCGAGGTCGCCGTCGTTGCTGGTGCCCGACGCCTTGATGAAGGCGGGGTCGTAGATGCCGTCGCCGCCCATGATCGGGACCTGTGCGCCGGCCTGCTTGACCTGGTCGGAGAGCAGCCCGCCCTCGGGGTACTGACCGCCGAAGTAGACCGAGTCGGCGCCGGAGGACTTGACCTTGTTGGAGATGCCGGAGAAGTCGGTCTCCTTGACGGTCAGGTGGTCCCGGCCGACGACCTTGCCGCCCAGGCGCTTGAACTCCTGGGCGAAGATGGTGGCGAGGCCGTTGCCGTACGCCTGCTTGTCGTCGATGACGAAGACCTTCCGCTTCTTCGCGTCTTTGTAGTAGTACTGCGCGGCGAAGCGGCCCTGGATGATGTCCGTGGTCGCGGTGCGGAAGTAGGTCTTGAAGGGGCGCGACTTCTTGCCCGAGGCCCAGTCGTCGCCCTGGCTGAGGGCCGGGTTGGTATTGGCGGGGGAGACCTGGGCGAGGTCGGCTCTGTCGAAGACGCCCTGCATGGACTGGGCGACGCCCGAGTTCAGCGGCCCGACCGCCCCGAGGATCTCCTCGTCGTCGACCATCGAGGTCGCGTTCTGCTTGCCGGAGGAGGGCACCGCCTGGTCGTCGAAGGACTTGACCTTGAAGGTGACCCCGTCGACCTCGTTGTTCTTGTTGGCTATCTTCGCCGCGAGGTCGACGGAGTTCTTGATGCCCTGGCCGAGAGCGGACAGCGAGCCGGTGAGCGGAGCGTCGACACCGATGACCACGGTCGTCTTGCTGTCCTTGCCGCCACTGTCGTCTTTGTTGTCCCTCGACCCGCAGGCGCTGAGGGTGAGGGCTCCCGCAGTGATCGCGGTCGTCATGATGAGCAAGGAACGGTGTCGCACGAGGAATCCTTTCGCTGGCCCGGCACCCGGCGTTGAAGGGGTGCCGTGTCCTCGCCGGATGAACCTGGATTGCCGTGCGGGTGCGGCGTACACCCCACGGGGCCGTGACTGGCTGTGACTATAAGCGCGGGGTGCGACCGGGGGCAGAGGTCTAGACGATGATGTGACTGTCTTGTTATGACGCGCGTCACCCCGGCATGTCCGTGTAGCGGAATGTAAGGGACGAATAGGGTGGATACGGGCCAATCGTTAAGTCCGGATCCTGAGAAGGTGCAGTTCCGCTAAGGAGTGCGGGGGAGCGGTGAAAGATGCGCGGGGTGCCCTGCGTGGATGAGCACGGAGGGATCAAATTCGGGGATGCCGCAGGTGCCGAAAACGCAATCTCATATTGCGTCAGTGTTACGGAGTGTTACAGCCGCCCATGCCCGTTCGGGCATCGGCCCGGGCCCTGGGCGGGCGTCACGGGCGGGGTTACGCCCGGTGCGGCTCGGGTCGGCTCAGGTCGGCGGGCGCCAGTTCTCGGAGCTGTGCGTGGCGCCGTTCGCGGCCGCGCAGCGGCGCTCGGTCAGGCGCTTGATCAGCGCTTTGGCGGCGGGGGTGCCATGCCGCCTCCGCTCGGCGCGCGCGGCCTGGACGATCTCGTCGTAGATCTCGTACTGCTCGTTGGAGAGCCCCTTCTGCTCCCAGTCGAGCCCGGCCCAGTGGCTGCCCGCGAGGTCCTGTTCGGCCCAGTAGGAGATGAGGTCGGCACACATCCGCACGGGTGAAGGCGTTCGTGGCGCAGGGCTGTTGGGGCGGCGGTGGGGCGCGGAGCCGTCGCTGGAACGGCCGGGCCCGCCGGAGTCATGGGGTCCGCCGGAACCGGAGCCGCCGCATCCGGTCAGTGTCACGGCGAGTACGAGAGCGCATCCATAGGCGGCGGGCCATGAACCCGCCCGGGTCGTTGCCCCCATGGGCGGTCACGGTAGACCCGGCCCACCGGGGGGACAACGGCTCGGTGGCGCCGTGAGTCAGCCCTCGTGGCGCTCCTTGGCCTCGGTGACCTCGGCGACCGTCTTGGCCCGGCCGTCGCCGTCGATCTCGCGCAGCAGGCAGGTGAGGCGGGCGGTGCACACTCGCCGGTCCTGCTCATCGCTGATGACGATCTCGTAGGTGGCGGTGGAGCGGCCCCGGTGGACGGGGGTGGCGACGCCGGTGACCGCACCCGAGCGGACGCCCCGGTGGTGGGTGCAGTTGAGGTCGACGCCGACCGCGATCCGTCCGCTGCCGCCGTGGAGCATCGAGCCCACCGAACCCAGGGTCTCGGCCAGCACGGCGGAGGCTCCGCCGTGCAGCAGCCCGTACGGCTGGGTGTTGCCCTCCACGGGCATGGTGCCCACGACGCGCTCGGCAGAGGCTTCGAGGATCCGCACGCCCATACGGGTGCCGAGGTGCCCGGCGGAGAACAGCGCGGGAAGATCCACGCCGAGCGCCGCGTACTCGTCGAGTACCTCTTGCGGGAACTTCACGCTGGTCTGCTCGCCCATCGGGACCGGCTCCGTTCAGTTGCTTGTGGTGGCCACCTTCTTAGCAGGCAACTGAACAAACGCTTAGGCGGGGGGTGTCTGTTCCAGGCGGACCACCACGGACTTGCTCGCCGGGGTGTTGCTGGTGTCGGCGGTGGCGTCCAGCGGGACCAGGACGTTGGTCTCCGGGTAGTACGAGGCGGCGCAGCCGCGCGCGGTCGGGTAGTGGATCACGCGGAAGCCGGTGGCGCGCCGCTCGGTGCCGTCCGTCCACTCGCTGACCAGGTCGGTGTAGCTCCCGTCGGCCAGCCCGAGCTCCTGGGCGTCCTCGGGGTGCACCAGCACCACCCGGCGGCCGTTCTTGATGCCGCGGTAGCGGTCGTCCAGGCCGTAGATGGTGGTGTTGTACTGGTCGTGGGAGCGGAGGGTCTGAAGCAGCAGCCGCCCCTCGGGCACCTTTGGGTACCCGACCGGGGCCGCGGTGAAGTTGGCCTTACCGGTGGCGGTGGGGAAGCTGCGGCTGTCGCGCGGGGCGTGCGGCAGGGCGAAACCGGCCGGGTCGCTCACCCGGTCGTTGAAGTCCTCGAAGCCGGGGATGACGGCCGCGATGCGGTCGCGGATCCGCGCGTAGTCCTTCTCGAACTCCTCCCAGGGGGTGCGGCTCTCGGGCCCCAGCACCCGGCGGGCCAGCCGGCAGACGATGGCCGGTTCGGACAGCAGATGGGAGCTCGCGGGCTCCAGGCGCCCGCGGGAGGCGTGCACCATGCCCATGGAGTCCTCGACGGTGACGAACTGCGGGCCGTCGCCCTGGAGATCGCGCTCGGTGCGGCCGAGGGTGGGCAGGATCAGCGCCCGGGTGCCGGTGACCGCGTGGGAGCGGTTGAGCTTGGTGGAGACATGGACGGTCAGCCGCGCGGCGCGCATCGCGGCCTCGGTGACCTCGGTGTCGGGCGAGGCCGCTACGAAGTTGCCGCCCATGGCGAAGAAGACCTTGGCCCGGCCGTCGCGCAGGGCACGGATGGCCCGGACGACGTCGAAGCCGTGCTCACGGGGCGGGGCGAAGCCGAACTCGCGCTCCAGGGCGTCGAGGAAGGCCGGCGCGGGGCGCTCGAAGATGCCCATGGTGCGGTCGCCCTGGACATTGCTGTGGCCGCGCACCGGGCAGACCCCGGCGCCGGGGCGGCCGATGTTGCCGCGCAGCAGCAGGAAGTTGACGACCTCACGGATGGTGGGCACCGAGTGCTTGTGCTGGGTCAGGCCCATCGCCCAGCACACGATGGTGCGCTTCGAGGCGAGGACCATGGCCAGCGCGCGGTCGATGTCGGCGCGGTCGAGACCGGTGGCGCGCAGCGTCTCGTCCCAGTCGGCGGCGCGGGCCGCGGCGGCGAACTCCTCGAAGCCGTGGGTGTGCTCCCGGATGAACTCCTCGTCGATGGCGCCTTCCCCCGCGCCGGAGGCGCTGTCGGACGCTTCCAGGACGAGCTTGTTGAGGAGGCGGAAGAGGGCCTGGTCGCCGCCGAGCCGGATGTGCAGGAAGAGATCGGTGAGCGAGGTGCCGCCGCCGGCGATGCCGCGTGCGTTCTGCGGGTTCTTGAACCGCTCCAGCCCGGCCTCGGGCAGCGGGTTGACGGAGATGATCTTCGCGCCGCCGGCCTTGGCCTTCTCCAGGGCGGAGAGCATGCGCGGGTGGTTGGTGCCCGGGTTCTGCCCGGCCACGATGATCAGGTCGGCCTTGTAGAGGTCCTCCAGCAGCACGCTGCCCTTGCCGACGCCGAGGGTCTCGGTGAGCGCCGAGCCGGAGGACTCATGGCACATGTTGGAGCAGTCGGGCAGGTTGTTGGTGCCGAATTCGCGGACGAAGAGCTGGTAGAGGAAGGCCGCCTCGTTGCTGGTGCGGCCCGAGGTGTAGAAGACCGCCTCGTCGGGGGAGTCGAGCGCGGTCAGCTCGTCGGCGACGATGTCGAAGGCCCGGTCCCAGGACACCGGCTCGTACCGCTCGGCACCCTCGGCCAGATACATGGGCTGGGTCAGCCGGCCCTGCTGACCGAGCCAGTAGCCACTGCGGGTGGCGAGGTCGGCCACCGGGTGGGCGGCGAAGAAGTCGGGGGTGACCCGGCGGAGGGTGGCCTCCTCGGCGACGGCCTTCGCGCCGTTCTCACAGAACTCGGCCGTGTGGCGCTTGTCCGGCTCGGGCCAGGCGCAGCCGGGGCAGTCGAAGCCGTCCTTCTGATTGACGCGCAGCAGGGTGAGCGCGGTGCGGCGCACACCCATCTGCTGGTGGGCGATGCGCAGCGAATGCCCCACGGCCGGCAGCCCGGCGGCGGCACGTTGTGGGGGTGTGACCTCGGGGGCGTCCTGGATCGGATCGCCTGCGGGCGGCTTGGCTGCCATGTCGCTCCCCTTGGGCTCGAACGGTGCGGGACCTGTGATGGACCTCTGGGGCCGATCCTGTCACGGGCCACCGACACCCTGAGCGGCGGCCCGGTCCGCCGCCGGTGGCCGGGGCCGGTGTACGGCCTGTCCGATCTTGTGCCCGACGCGGTGCCCGATGCCGTGCCCGATCTTGTGCTCGGCTTGTGTCCGGCCCGGCCCGGCTCGGCCCCGTCCTGTCCGGTCCGATGGCCGGGGCGGGCGGCATTGTCGGTGGGGCGTGGCAGGATCGGGGGCGTGGCAGAGAAAGCATCGAAGAAGACCGCAGCGCCCGCGCCCGACCGCACGGGGGAGGACCGTCCCCGCCTGCTCCTGCTGGACGGGCATTCCCTGGCATACCGGGCATTCTTCGCGCTGCCGGCGGAGAACTTCAGCACGACCACCGGTCAGACCACCAACGCGATCTACGGCTTCACCTCGATGCTGGCGAACACGCTCCGTGATGAGCGGCCCACGCACCTCGCCGTGGCGTTCGACGTCTCGCGCAAGACCTGGCGCTCCGAGCAGTTCACGGAGTACAAGGCGAATCGCTCCAAGGCCCCCGATGAGTTCAAGGGGCAGGTCGAGCTGATCGGTGAGCTGCTCGACGCCATGAAGATCACGCGCTTCGCGATCGACGGCTTCGAGGCCGACGACGTGATCGCCACCCTCGCCACCCAGGCCGAGGGGCAGGGCTTCGAGGTGCTGATCGTCACCGGCGACCGGGATTCCTTCCAGCTGATCACCGAGCATGTCACGGTGCTCTACCCCACCAAGGGCGTCTCCGAGCTGACCCGGTTCACCCCCGAGAAGGTGCAGGAGAAGTACGGCCTCACCCCGAGCCAGTACCCCGACTTCGCGGCCCTGCGCGGCGATCCGTCGGACAACCTCCCCGGTATCCCGGGCGTCGGCGAGAAGACCGCGGCGAAGTGGATCAATCAGTTCGGCTCCTTCAAGGAGCTGGTGGAGCGGGTCGACGAGGTCAAGGGGAAGGTCGGCGAGAAGCTCCGCGACCACCTGGAGGCCGTCAAGCTCAACCGCCAGCTGACCGAGCTGGTGCGAGACGTGGAGCTCACCGCGGGCCCCGAGGGGCTCGAGCGCGCGCCGTACGACCGCGAGGCGCTCTCGGTGATCCTGGACGCGCTGGAGTTCCGCCACCAGAACTTCCGTGACCGGATCATGGCCGTCGACCCGGGCGCGGCGGCGGACGAGCCCGCGGCCGCGGAGCCGGGAGTTGCCGTCGAGGCAGTGGCACTGGGCGCGGGCGAGCTCGCCCCCTGGCTGGAGAGCCACCGGGACACCCCGCTCGGCCTGGCCACCGTCGACACCTGGGCGCTGGGCAGTGGCAGCGTCAGCGAGATCGCGCTGGCCACCGGCTCCGGCCCGGCCGTGTGCTTCGACCCCGCGCAGCTGGACGAGGCCGACGAGCGGGCGTTCGCCGAGTGGATCGCGGGCCCGGACCGCCCCAAGGTGCTGCACAACGCCAAGGGGACCATGCGGGTCTTCGCCGAGCACGGCTGGTCCGTCGCGGGCGTCACCATGGACACCGCCCTCGCCGCCTATCTGGTCAAGCCCGGCCGCCGCTCCTTCGAGCTGGACGCCCTGTCGGTGGAGTACCTGGGCCGTGAGCTCTCCCCGGCGGCGGCCGCGGACGGGCAGCTGGCCTTCGGCGTCGATGAGGAGGCCGAGCGGGACGCCCTGATGATCAAGGCACGGACCATCCTCGACCTGGGCGAGGCGTTCGGCGGCCGGCTGAAGGACGTGGGCGCGGCCGGGCTGCTGCACGACATGGAGTTGCCCGTCTCCGAGCTGCTGGCCCGGATGGAGCGGTCGGGCATCGCCGCCGACCGCGGCTGGCTGGAGCGCATGGAGCAGCAGTTCGCGGCCGCCGTGCAGCACGCGGTGAAGGAGGCCCACGCCGCGGTGGGCCATGAGTTCAACCTCGGCTCCCCCAAGCAGCTCCAGGAGGTGCTCTTCGGCGAGCTGGGCCTGCCCAAGACCAAGAAGACCAAGACCGGGTACACCACGGACGCCGACGCGCTGGCCTGGCTGGCCGCACAGACCGACCACGAACTCCCGGTGATCATGCTGCGCCACCGTGAGCAGGCGCGGCTGCGCTCCACCGTCGAGGGTCTGATCAAGACCGTCGCCCCCGGCGGCCGCATCCACACCACCTTCAACCAGACCGTGGCGGCCACCGGCCGGCTCTCCTCCACCGACCCCAACCTCCAGAACATCCCGGTGCGCACGGACGAGGGCCGGGCGATCCGGCGCGGCTTCGTCGTCGGCGAGGGCTTCGAGTCGCTGATGACCGCCGACTACAGCCAGATCGAGCTGCGCGTCATGGCCCATCTCTCCGAGGACGAGGGCCTGATCGAGGCGTTCACCTCCGGTGAGGACCTGCACACCACGGTCGCCTCCCAGGTTTTCGCCGTCGACAAGTCGGCCGTCGACCCGGAGATGCGCCGCAAGATCAAGGCCATGTCCTACGGGCTGGCGTACGGCCTGTCGGCGTTCGGCCTCTCCCAGCAGCTGGGCATCAACCCCGATGAGGCCCGCAAGCTGATGGAGAACTTCTTCGAGCGGTTCGGCGGGGTGCGCGACTATCTCCAGCGGGTCGTCGAGGAGGCGCGCGCCACCGGCTATACGGAGACCATGCTCGGCCGCCGCCGCTATCTGCCGGACCTCACCAGCGACAACCGCCAGCGCCGTGAGATGGCCGAGCGGATGGCGCTCAACGCCCCGATCCAGGGCACCGCCGCCGACATCGTGAAGATCGCGATGCTCAAGGTGGACGCGGCGTTGACGAGGGAGAAACTCTCGTCGCGGATGCTGTTGCAGGTCCACGACGAAATCGTGCTGGAGATCGCGCCCGGTGAGCGGGAGCGGGTCGAGGAGCTGGTGCGCCGGGAGATGACGGGGGCCTTCCAACTCAGCGCTCCGCTGGACGTATCGGTAGGATCCGGTGCCGACTGGGAGTCCGCGGCTCACTGAGGGATCACCCGATGCGGTGTTTGCACCGGTAGCTCCGGGCCATAAGTTGTCGTAGTGTCACCAGAGTTGACGCGCCGGGGGAGCGCGCCGTGTTCGACGGGAGGGACACACGGATGGCACCGCTTATCGGCCGACGACTGCGCAAGGGGGCGGCCACGACGGCGGTGGCGGCGGCCGCGATGGCCGCCCTCACCGCGTCCCAGGCGCCCGGGTTCGCCAAAACCGACCATGGCGACCGGAACCGGGAGCAGCGGGCGGAGGAGGCACCGGCGCCGGAGGACACCCCCATAGACGGTGGCTCGTCGTATCACACCGATCTGCCGCCCCTGGTCACCCCCGACAAGCCGGGCTCCTCGATCGATCTGCCCGGGCTCCCCGGGGGGAGCAACACCAAGCCCGAGGCGGGCCTACCCGCGAGCGTCCTCGCCGCCTACAAGAAGGCGGAAGCGGCCCTCAAGGATTCCAACCCCGGCTGCAATCTGCCCTGGGAGCTGCTCGCCGCGATCGGCAAGGTCGAGTCCGGCCAGGCCGGCGGCGGCAATGTGGACGCCGACGGCACGACCGTCTCGCCCATCCTCGGCCCGGTCCTCAACGGCGACGGCTTCGCCCTGATCAAGGACACCGACGGCGGTGCCTACGACGGCGACAGCACGCACGACCGGGCGGTCGGCCCCATGCAGTTCATCCCGTCCACCTGGGCCAGCTGGGGGCGGGACGGCAATGGTGACGGCGAGAGGGACCCCAACAACATCTATGACGCCGCCCTCGCCGCGGGCAGCTACCTCTGCGCGGACGGCCGCGATCTGTCGGTCAAGGCCGATCTGGACCGCGCGATCCTCGGCTACAACCACTCGCAGGAGTATCTGAACACCGTCCTGTCGTGGTTCGAGTACTACAAGCGCGGCATCCATGAGGTCCCCGACGGCACCGGTGTGCTGCCCTCGGGAGACGGCTCGGGCGGCTCGGGCTCGCGCGACAAGGGCAAGGACTCGGGGAAGAACCCGGGGAAGGGCGGCGGCAAGGACACCGGGAGGGGCGAGGAGCAGGACGCCCACACCCTGCCCAAGCCCAACCCCGAGCCGGACAACTCCACCCCGACCCCGCCGGCCGGGGACGAGAGCCCAGGCTCCCCGACCCCGAAGCCCCCCACCACTCCGCCGTCCACCCCGAGCGGCACCAGCAAGCTCACCACCGTCGGCGCGAAGGAGCTGTCCACCACCGCGGGCACCGGCTTCGCCCAGTCGCCGCGCGTCAAGGCCGTGGACACCGCGGGCAAGCCGGTGGCCGGTGCGCGGGTGCGGTACGAGATCCTCGGCGAGACCGACACGCGCTTCCTCGGCCTCGTCAAGTCCGCCACCGTGCTGACCGGCCTGGACGGCACCGCCACCGCGCCGAAGCTGCTCGCGGGCGAGAAGACCGGCGCCTTCACCGTGCGAGCCACCGCCGTGGGGCGGGAGGCGGCCCCGGTCGAGTTCACCGCGACCGTCAAGGCCCGTCCCGTGCCGAAGGCCGACGCGCTGGCCCGGCTCGACGACAAGAAGCTCACGGCCGAGACCGGTGGCTCCTTCGCCGATCCGCTCACCGTCACGGCCACCAACAAGGGCAAGGCCACCGAGGGTGTGCCGATGACCGCCACCATGATCACCACGGCGAAGGACCCCGAGCTCAATGACAAGGGGCCCTACTTCCTGGACGACGAGGGCAAGCCGGTGCGCACCCTGACCGCCCTGAAGACCAACGCCCTCGGGCAGTTCACGCTGCCGAAGATCCTCACCGATGACTACGCGGGCACCTTCCTGCTCCGCCTCACCGCCGAGGGCGGCGCCGTCCTGGACATCGAGCTGACCGTCACCCAGCCGGCCGCCTCGTAACCGAACACCGCCGCGGATCACGCCGTTCGCCGCACCGCCCCTGAGCCCACCGGGTTCAGGGGCGGTGCGGCGCTTTCACGCCTTCGTGTTCTCATCTGCGGCCCCCGTTGCTACGGTGCCCCATCTCTGACGAAGCGTCAGACAGCGCCTCGTACCGGACCACGAGGAGGCCCGTATGCGCGCCCTCGCCGCCGCCGCGATCGGACTCGCCGCCGCCCTCGCCATCGTCCTCACGGCGACGGCCATCGGCGCCCCCGCCGGTGAGACCTCCCCGGAACCCCTGCTCACCACCGTCCCCAAGCACCCCTGAGGGAGGGACATCCGCCATGCGCCGCAGAGCAAGCCTGGTGCTGCTGGCCTTCGCCGTCTTCTTCGCCGCCCTCGCGCCGCTGCTGCGCTGGTACGCCTATCCCCGGCTGGCCAAGATCCCGCCCAGCGAGTACCAGACGGCGGTCCTGGAGGCCAGTCCGGCCACCCTGATCGACTACGGCACCATGAAGCCCCGCACCGTCCCCAAGGTCAGCATCGTGCAGACCCTGCGCGGCAATGTGCCCGCCGCCGAGAAGGTCGGGAAGGAGACCGGGCGCGATGTCGTTGTCTGGGACGCCCTGTCCTATGTGGCCGGGCCCGACGGCAAGATGGTCTCCAAGATCCCCGAGCGCTATGTCTTCGACGCGCACTCACAGGACCCGGTGCACGCGGGCGGGGAACATGTCGACGGGGACGCGGTGCGCCGCGACGGCATCGAGTACAAATGGCCGTTCCTCACCGAGAAGCGCGACTACCGCTACTTCGACGCCCAGACCCGCACCTCCGCCCCCATCCACTACAAGGGCACTCAGAACTTCCGCGGCCTGGAGGTCTACTACTTCGAGCAGACGATCCCCTGGACGAAGGTGAAGCTGCCGAAGACCATGCCGGTCGAGGGCATCACCCCCGAGACCGTCCGCAAGGCCGGCACCACCCGCTGGTACAGCACCAAGCGGATGTTCTGGGTCGAGCCCACCACGGGCGCCCCGGTCAACGGGCAGGAGATCCACAAGGAGGAGCTGCGCGGCGGCACGCTGCTGGGCGACCGCGACCGGGTGACGGTCTTCGCCGGCCATGTGAAGATGCGCGAGGACTACATCCGGCACACGGTGGACCTGGTGAAGTCGCAGCGTCAGCTGGTCCTGCTGCTCACCGCCTATCTGCCGTGGGCGTTCCTGATCCTCGGGATGGGCCTGCTCGCCCTCGCGCTGCTGCTGGAGGCCCGCGGCCGCGCGGCGCGCCCGCCGTCGGCCCCCGCGGTGCCGACCGCGTTGTCAGTGGCGGGCCGTAGCGTATGACCATGCCAGTGAACAGCTGCGTCCCCGGTCCCGAACTCGTCGGCCACATCGTCGAATTGGCGCGCCTGGAATGGACCTCGGGCGCCACGGCGGCCGCCGCCGAGCGCTTCGGCTGGGTGCCCGACGGCTCCCGCACGTCCTCGTACGCCACCACCACCGGGCACCACGTCCTCCCGGAGTGGTTCGGCGGGCCCGGCGACGCGGACACCGAATGCATGATCCCGTTCTGCTACTACTACGAACCGGACGACTTCGACGCGGAGTTGCAGGCCGACGGGCTCAGCGGCAATGTCGACTGGCTCGCCGGGTACTACTCCGGCGAGCCCGGCTGGGTCTTCGACCGCGAGGCCGGTCGCTCCGCCTTCGACGGCCGGTGGCGCGCCGCGGTGGACGCCTTCGGCGAGCGCCTGGGCGAGCCGGAGACCGTGGTGCGGGACGAGAAGGGCGACCACCCGTGGAACTACGCGGCGTGGCGCTGCGGCGGCAATGCGGTGGTGGTCGGCCAGTGCGTCGACAACGGCTCGTATATGACCTTTGAGCAGGCGCTCATATGGGTCGGACCGCAGCCGTCGGACGAGCCGTTCCCGACGGGGGAGCAGTTCGCCCTGAGGCTGGAGTGCTGAGCGGCACCGCCGTCGCGTCAACCTCCGTCCCACGATTCGCTCGTGGTGGTCAAGCCGGTAGTGATCAGCGTGAGGGCGTGGCTACCATTCCGCCCATGCCTGGCATCACGATTGAGTTCACCGAGCAGGAGCTGGCCGAGCTGCGTGCCGAGGCGAGGGAGAAGGGCGTCGCGATCAAGCGGCTGGCGCACGACATACTGACCGAGGACGTGGTGCGGCGGCGTCAGAAGCAGCGCTTCGTCGAGGGCGCTGTGAAGTTCGCCCTGGAGTACAAGGCTGAGTTCGAGCGGGAGTTCCCGCACGGCATGCGGTGATCCTGTACGTCGATGCCGGCTGGGTGCTGAACGTCCAGGTCGAGGTCTCCCCGGTGAACACCCCGGTCCGCGACTGGGGTGCCCTGCACTGCATGACCGAACGCCACCGCTATGAGCGATTCGCGGGCGAGCCCTATTACGAGGAGGCCGCCGCCCGCGCCGCGACCTTTCTGCACACCTCACTGATTCTCGAGCCGTTCTCCGACTACAACGCCACGATTGGCGCGGCCTGCGCGCAGATGTACATAGAGGAGTCCGGAGAGCCGATCACGCCCCCGCCGGGCGGCATGGTCAAACTGATCCGCGACATACGCGAGATCACCGGCTTCCGCCTAGGCGAGACCGCCCGCCGACTACGCGCCTGGGCCGATTGACCCACGGCAGAGCCGATTGCCGCCATGCGACGGATTGCCGCCATGCGACGGATTGCCGCCATGCGGCCGACCGAACGGTGTGGCCTGCTGCGGTACGCGTTCCGATGTGCGTCGCGGCCGACTGGGTGGTGTGGCTGGCTGGCTGGGTGGGTGGCATGGCCCGCTGGGCGGTGTTGGCTGGCTGGGTGGCGTGGCTCACCGTGCGGTGTGCCCAATGGGCGTCGCGCCCGAGTGAGCAGCTGGCTGACTGAGCGGTGTTGGCTGGCTGGGTGGCGTGGTTCACCGCGCGGTGTGGCCAATGGGCGTCGCGCCCGACTGAGCGTCGTGGCTGACTGGGCGTCGTGGTTCACCGCGCGTCGTGGCCGACCGAATGGCGCGTCTCACTGCGTCACGCATCCCGATGAGCGTCGTGGCCGACTGAGCGGCGTGGCTCTCTGAGCGTCCCGGTCCACTGAGCGGTGTGGGCGACTACGCGTCGCGGCTTGCTGAGCGGCCCGAGCCACTGCGTCACGCGTCCCACTGCACGGCGTGCCCGACTGAGCGACGAGTTTCACTGCTGGGGCGTCCCACTGCGCGGCGTGGCCCATTGCGCGGTGCGGCCCGCCGAGCGGCCCGAGCGGTTTGCGGAAGTCGCCGCGGTTTCGAAAGGTGAGGCGTCCCGAGGGGGCGCGGAGCTGCGTCGACGTGCGCCTCCGTCGCGTGGGCGCAACCGGTCACGACGGTGCCGCAGATGATCGACGGCAGGTCGGGGCACCTCCAGCGGAGCGCTTAGCGGCCGCGGCGGGTGTTGGTCCGCCGGGTCGGCTCGGCCGTCGTCGGGTCCTCCGGCCATGGATGCTTGGGATAGCGGCCGCGCAGTTCGGCCCGCACCGAGCGGTAGCCGTCCTTCCAGAACGACGCCAGATCGGCGGTGACCGCGGCCGGACGGCCCGCCGGGGACAGCAGATGCACCAGCAGCGGCACCCGCCCGCCCGCGATCCGGGGCGCCTCCTGCCAGCCGAACAGCTCCTGGAGCTTCACCGCCAGCACGGGCCGGTCCGCGCCGTAGTCCAGCCGCACCCGCGAACCGCTCGGCACCTCGATCCGCTCCGGCGCCAGCTCCTCGAACCGCGCGGCTTCGCCCGTGGCCCACGGCAGCAGCCGGGCCAGTGCCTGCCCGGCGTCCACCCGCCCCAGATCGGCCCGCCCGCGGGCCCGCGCCAGCTCCGACCCGAGCCACTCGTCCGCGCGGTCCAGCAGCGCCGCGTCCGAGACGTCCGGCCAGGCCCCGCCCAGCTCCCGGTGGAGAAACGCCATCCGCTGCCGGACCGCCGTGGCCTGCGCCGACCAGCGCAGCAGCCCCGTCCCCTCGCGGCGCAGCCCCTCCAGCAACGCCCGCCGCACCTGCTCCGGATCGGGGTCGGTCAGCGGCCGGGAGACCAGCTCGATCGCGCCGAGCCGGGCCACTTGGTGCGCCAAGACGTCCCCGTCGGCCCAACGCACCTCCTCACCTTCCGAGGCCAGTGCCGCGGCCGCCGCCCGGGCGGTGCCCTCGTCGGTCACCGCCGCGAGCCGCACCCGCGCCGACGCGGCGGCCACCGGCCGGTCCGCGACGGCCACCGCGAGCCATGGCGCCCCGCCCAGCCGCGAGCCGTCGGCCAACTCCGCGCCGGTCCCGGCGGCCATGAGATACGCCCGCTCGCCGCGCCGCCGGGCCACCCGTTCCGGAAACGCCAACGCGGCCATCAGCCCGGCCACGGCATCGTCGCCGTGCGGACCGCCACTGCCGCGTGCCGGAAGGCTGTCGCCGCCGTGCGGACCGCCGCCGCGTGCCGGACCGTTGTCGCCGTCGTGTGGGCCGTCTCCGCCGCGCGCCGGACCATCGCCGCCGCGTAGATCGCTGCCTCGTGTCGGAAGGTTGTCGCCGCCGCGAGGGCCGTCTCCGCGGCGTGCCGGACCACCGCCGCCGCGTGGATCTCCGCCGCGCCCCGGGCCGTCACCACCGCGTGACGGGCCGCCACTGCCATGTGCCGGGCCGTCTCCGCGTAGATCGCTGCCGCGCCCTGGACCGTCTCCGCGGCGCGCCGGACCGCCACCGCTGTGTGCCGGATCATCGCCTCCGCGTCCCGGACCGTCTCCGCCGCGCGCCGGGCCGTCTTCGCCGCGCCTCGGACCGTCTCCGCGGCGCGCCGGACCGTCTCCGCCGCGTAGGTCGCCGCTGCGTCCCGGACCGCCACCGCCGCGCGCCGGACCGTTTTCGCCGCGCCCCAGGCAGTCTTCGCCGCGCGCCGGACCGTCTCCGCCGCGTAGGTCGCCTCCGCGCCCCAGGCCGTCTCCGCCGCGCCCCGGGCCGTCTCCACCGCGTAGGTCGCCTCCGCGTCCCGGACCGCCACCGCCGCGCGCCGAGCCGTCCTCGCCCCGTCCCGGGCCGTCGCCGCCCCGGGCGCTGTCCGGCCGGGCGCTTGCCTCGGGGGTCAGGGCGCGTTCGAGTCGGCGGGCCTCTTGGCGCCAGCGGGTGGCGTAGGGGTCTCCGCCGTGGCGGGCGGTGCGCCAGGCGGCGGTCAGGTCGTCGCCGTACTCTCTCGGGGGCTCCTCGCTCAGCAGGGCCACCACCTCGGCCGCCCGGCGTGCGCCGACCTCCTTCGCGCCGTCGACGAGCGCCCGCGCGAGGCGGGGGTGGAGGCCGAGGCGGGCCATCCGGGTGCCGCGTTCGGTGGCCCTTCCGGCGGTGTCCACGGCGCCGATCGCGGTCAGCGTCTCGCGTGCGGCCGTCATCGCCCCGGCGGGCGGCGGATCGAGCAGGGCCAGCCCCGAGGCGTCCGGATCGCCCCAGCACGCCGTCTGGAGCGCGAAGGCCGTAAGGTCCGCACCGGCGATCTCCGGGGACGGGAAACGCGGCAGCCGGGCGTCCTCCGCCTCCGGCCAGCAGCGGTAGACCACCCCGGGTGCCTCGCGCCCCGCACGGCCCGCGCGCTGCCGGGCGGCGGCCCGCGACGCCCTTACGGTCGTCAGCGCGCTCAGCCCGCGTGCGTGGTCCATCCGGGGCTCACGGGCCAGCCCGCAGTCCACGACGATCCGCACGCCCGGCACGGTCAGGCTCGACTCGGCGACCGAGGTGGCCAGCACCACCCGCCGCCGTCCGCCGTCCGCGCCCGAGAGCACCGCCTCCTGGACGGCGGCGGGCGCCCGCCCGTGCACCTGTAGGACCTCCGTCCCGTCGAGCCCGCCCAGCTTCCCGGCCACCCGGGCGATCTCCCCGACGCCCGGCAGGAAGCACAGCACATCGCCCTCCCGCTCGCGCAGCGCCCGCCGTACGACGGCTGCGACATGGTCGAGGAGGGCCGGGTCCACCCGCATCCCGTGCGGCGGCCTTACGGGGCGCTCGGGCGGCGCCCACACCACCTCCACCGGATGGGACACACCCGGCGCCGAGACGACCGGCGCGGGCTTCCCGGGGCGGCCGTCCCCGCACTCGGAACCGCTGCCGTCCGTCCCGCCGTCGCCGAGCAGCCGTGCCCAGCCTTCCGCGTCCGTGGTCGCCGAGGTGGCGATGAGCCACAGATCGGGGCGCAGGGCGGCACGGACGTCCAGCAGGAAGGCGGCGGCCGTGTCCGCGTCCAGATGGCGCTCATGGCATTCGTCGAGAACGACCACATCGACGCCGGCCAGTTCCTGATCGCGTTGCAGCCGCTGCAACAGCACTCCGGTGGTGACCACCTCGACCACGGTCCCGCGGCCGGCCTGGCGCTCCCCGCGCACGGTGAAGCCGACCTTTCCGCCCGGCCGCTCGCCCAGCAGCCATGCCATCCGGCGCGCGGCGGCCCGTGCCGCGATCCGCCGCGGCTCGGCGACCAGCACCCGCCGCACCGGGCCGCCGCCCACCAGCCCGGCCAGCACCAGCGGCACCAGCGTCGTCTTACCGGTCCCCGGGGGCGCGCACAGCACGGCCACCCCGCGGTCGTCGAGCGCGCGCAGCAACTCCGGCACGGCTTCGCGTACCGGAAGGCGGTCGAGGGCCTCGGCGCGCGGGTCCGTGGAAATGGTCAACGCCTCCGTCTCGGTTCCGTTCAGTCCGGCAGTCCCGCGGTCCGGCAGTCCCGCAGTGCCGCTGTCCGCGGTTCGGCAGTGCCGCTGGCCCGCTCGTCCGTTCAGTCCCGTTCGCATACGAAGATCGCCGTGCCCGGGATGAGGTTCCCCCGCACGGGGGACCAGCCGCCCCACTCCTGGTGGTTCCACGCGGGCCATTCCGGTTCGACCAGGTCGACCAGTCGGAAGCCCCCGGCCACCACGTCCCGCACCCGGTCGCCCAGCGTCCGGTGGTGCTCCACATAGACGGCCCGGCCCGACTCGTCCTGCTCCACATAGGGCGTGCGGTCGAAGTAGGAGGCGGAGATGGACAGCCCCTCGGGCCCGGGTTCGTCGGGGAAGGCCCAGCGGATCGGATGCGTCACCGAGAAGACCCATCGCCCGCCCGGCCGCAGCACCCGGCGCACCTCACGCATCACCCGCACGGGCTCGGCCACGAACGGCACCGCCCCGTACGCCGAGCACGCGAGGTCGAACGAGCCGTCCCGGAAGGGCAGGGCCGTGGCGTCGGCCTGCACCAGCGCGACCCCGGCCGCGTCGCCGCCCCCCGAAGCCCGGAGGCCGGCCACGTCAGCAGCCCCCGAGGCCCCCGAGGCCCCGGACGCGGCGGCCGCGGCCGCCGCCGCGTCGATCCGCCGCGCGTGCCGCAACTGCCGGTGTGAGAGGTCCAGCGCCACCGGCCGCGCCCCCTGGGCGGCCAGCCAGCGGGCGCACTGCGCGGCGCCCGCGCCCACCTCCAGCACATCGCGCCCCTTGAGCGCCTCCACCGGGCCCAGCAGCCCGGCCTCCGCCTCGTCCAGCCCTTCCGGGCCCCATATGAACCGGTCGTCGCCCAGGAAGGCGCCGTGCTCCTCCTGGTACTCGTCCGCGTTGCGGTCCCACCATCCCCGGCTGGCCCGGCTGCTCTCCGCCTCGTCGGCTGTCCGGCGGGTGGCCGTCGGCTCGGTGTCCTCCCCGGGGGTGCCGGGCTCGTGTTCTTGGACCATCGCGCGCGTCGTCGTACTCTCTGTATCGACCTGTGGCTGCGGGGCGCGGTGAGAGCCGCGTCGCAGTACGGACCATGCAATTTGCCGGGTTCGGGGAGTTAATCCCCGCGTGTGCTCTTCGTGCATTGACCATGCCCGGCTGCCCCCGTATGCTACAAGTTGCGCTGCGGGCCTGTGCGCCTCGGACGGAGCAGGCCGCACTCGCATCTGTTGTATGTCCCCTCGGTTGTCGAGGTGCTTGGGCTTTTCGATCCCTCGAAATCGGAAAGTTTCGGTGCCTCCAAGGCTGTCCGGCTTCGGCAGTGCGATAAGGGCTCCCGGCGTAGCAGTACCTACGACTTCATGTCCGTACCGGAGCCCTTTTCCACATGACGAGCAGCACCGAGGCAACCCGCACCACCCCGCAGGTGGCGGTCAACGACATCGGTTCCGAGGAAGCCTTCCTCGCCGCGATCGACGAGACGATCAAGTACTTCAACGACGGCGACATCGTCGACGGCGTCATCGTGAAGGTCGACCGGGACGAGGTCCTGCTCGACATTGGTTACAAGACCGAAGGCGTCATCCCCTCACGGGAACTGTCGATCAAGCACGACGTCGACCCGAATGAGGTCGTGGCGGTCGGCGACGAGATCGAGGCCCTCGTTCTCCAGAAGGAGGATAAAGAAGGCCGACTGATCCTCTCGAAGAAGCGCGCCCAGTACGAGCGCGCTTGGGGCACCATCGAGAAGATCAAGGAAGAGGACGGGATCGTCACCGGTACCGTCATCGAGGTCGTCAAGGGTGGTCTCATCCTCGACATCGGCCTCCGTGGCTTCCTTCCGGCTTCCCTGGTCGAGATGCGCCGCGTCCGCGACCTCCAGCCCTACGTGGGCAAGGAGCTCGAGGCGAAGATCATCGAGCTCGACAAGAACCGCAACAACGTGGTCCTGTCCCGCCGCGCCTGGCTGGAGCAGACCCAGAGCGAGGTCCGCCAGACCTTCCTCACCACCCTCCAGAAGGGCCAGGTGCGCTCCGGCGTCGTCTCCTCGATCGTCAACTTCGGTGCGTTCGTGGACCTGGGCGGCGTCGACGGTCTCGTCCACGTCTCGGAGCTGTCCTGGAAGCACATCGACCACCCGTCCGAGGTTGTCGAGGTCGGCCAGGAGGTCACGGTCGAGGTCCTGGACGTCGACATGGACCGCGAGCGCGTCTCCCTGTCGCTCAAGGCGACCCAGGAGGACCCGTGGCAGCAGTTCGCCCGGACCCACCAGATCGGTCAGGTCGTCCCGGGTAAGGTCACCAAGCTCGTTCCGTTCGGTGCGTTCGTCCGCGTGGACGAGGGCATCGAGGGTCTGGTCCACATCTCCGAGCTGGCCGAGCGCCACGTGGAGATCCCGGAGCAGGTCGTCCAGGTCAACGACGAGATCTTCGTCAAGGTCATCGACATCGACCTCGAGCGCCGCCGCATCAGCCTCTCGCTGAAGCAGGCCAACGAGTCCTTCGGTGCCGACCCGTCCGCGGTCGAGTTCGACCCGACCCTGTACGGCATGGCCGCGTCCTACGACGACCAGGGCAACTACATCTACCCCGAGGGTTTCGACCCCGAGGCCAACGACTGGCTCGAGGGCTACGAGAAGCAGCGCGAGGAGTGGGAGCGCCAGTACGCCGAGGCGCAGCAGCGCTTCGAGCAGCACCAGGCGCAGGTCATCAAGTCCCGCGAGGCCGACGAGCAGGCCGCTGCCGAGGCTGGCAGCGCCGCTCCGGCGCCCGGCGGGCAGGCGGCCGGTGGCGGTTCGTACTCCTCGGAGTCGGCCGACAACTCCGGCGCCCTGGCCTCGGACGAGGCGCTGGCCGCGCTTCGCGAGAAGCTGGCCGGTGGCCAGAGCTGACCAGCTGACCACCCGCCGCTAGCGGGCATCGGCTGAGCCGGTAAGGCCCGCTCCCCTGGGGAGCGGGCCTTACGCATGCCCGGGCCGTCGCACGCTGACCGAAACGGAGTCCACGATCACGTTCCGGGCACCGTCGATCCTGATGCCCTCCTTGCCGCCGCGGACCGTGATCCCCCTGACGGTCCAGTACGAGGCGCCGTTCAGACGCAGCCCATAGCCGCCGCTCGCGGTGAGGATCGCCCTCGACGAGCCGGTGAGGGTGATCCGCGAGCCGGAGGTGCCGGAGGCGCTGATCTCGAAGCTGCCCCGGTACTCGCCATCGGCGAGCCGGATCGTATCGCCGGGCCGGGCCCCGGCGAGTGCCTTCCTGAGCCCGTCCGCGTCGTGCACGGGGATCGGGGCGGGGGTGGCGGTGGCGGGGGCGTCCCGTCCGGTCGTGCCCGCCGCGATCAGGCCACCGGCGGCGATCAGCCCGGCGGCGGTGGCGGTGACGAGGATCCGTAATCGGGTGGGGGTGCGGCCGGGGGAGTGCATAGGGGGCTGCCTTCCTGTGCCGTGGCCAGAGGTGAAACGCTGGATTCTGGTCAGTGAACGCCGGATGACATGATGAACCGCTGACGGCTCGCGAAGATAGGCGCGCCCCATATGCGCGTCAACCCCGCGAAGTGCGCCGACGTCGAGATCGGGCCGTGTGCCGTTCGCCCAAGTGGGCCCCTCCGGAACGCGTTTCACGGCCACGGAGCCGGCCAGGATCCCGCTCGGGGAATGACCCCGCCTCCATTCGGTGTTATTCGGTGCGAACACAAGGAGGAGCGGTCACAGTGCATGATCCGCAGGAGTTGTACGCATGGGAACCGAGCGGGCTGGCGGAGGTCGACGCGATAGCCTCGCGGGACTCGGCCGGGCTGGTGCTGCTGTACCACTTCGACGGCTATATCGACGCCGGCGAGACCGGGGACCAGATCGTCGAGCGGCTGCTCGACGGCCTGCCACGCAAGGTCGTCGCGCGCTTCGACCATGACCGGCTGGTCGACTACCGGGCCCGCCGCCCCCTGCTCACCTTCCAGCGCGACCGGTGGACGGCGTACGAGACCCCGAAGATCGAGCTGTATCTGGTGCGCGACGCGACCGCGGCCCCGTTCCTGCTGCTCGCCGGCCCGGAGCCGGATGTGGAGTGGGAGCGGTTCGCGGCGGCCGTGAGCCAGATCGTCGAGCGGCTGGGCGTACGGCTCGCGGTGAACTTCCACGGCATCCCGATGGGCGTGCCGCACACCCGGCCGGTCGGCATCACCCCGCACGGCAACCGCACCGACCTGACGCCGGGTCACCGCGGCTACTTCGACGAGGCCCAAGTGCCCGGCAGCGCGGAGTCCCTGATCGAGTACCGGCTCGCCGAGGCGGGCCGCGATGTGCTCGGCATCGCCACGCATGTGCCGCACTATCTGGCCCGGTCGGCCTATCCGGACGCGGCGCTCACCGCGCTGGAGGCCATCACCGCGGCCACCGGTCTGGTCCTGCCGGGGCCGACACACGTCCTGCGCAACGAGGCCCTCAGGACGCAGGAGGAGATCGAGCGGCAGATCTCGGAGGGCGACGAGGAGCTGGTCGCGCTCGTGCGGGGCCTTGAGCACCAGTACGACGCGGTGGCCGGGGCCGAGAGCCGCGGCAATCTCGTGGCGGAGCCGACCGAGCTGCCCTCGGCGGATGAACTGGGGGCGGAGTTCGAAAGGTTCCTCGCCGAGCGGGAGGGCGAGGGCGGAGCCTGAGCGATGACCCCGCCGACACGCCGTATAGCGTGGGCCCCATGCTGAACCTGGGGCTCACTGGCGGAATCGGCGCGGGCAAGAGCGAGGTCTCACGGATCCTGACCTCCCTGGGAGCGGTGCTGATCGATTCCGATCGGATCGCTCGCGAGGTGGTCGAACCGGGCACGCCGGGGCTGGCCGCCGTCGTCGCCGAGTTCGGCCCCGAGGTGCTGACCGGCGAGGGCCGGCTGGACCGGCCGAGGCTCGGCGCGATCGTCTTCAACGACCCGGAGCGGCTGAGCGCGCTGAACGCGATCGTCCACCCCCTGGTCCGGGACCGCTCCGCCGAGCTCCAGTCGGCGGCCGCCCCCGACGCCGTCGTCGTCCATGACGTCCCGCTCCTGGCCGAGAACAACCTGGCCCCGCTCTATGACCTGGTCATGGTCGTGGACGCCACCCCCGAGACCCAGCTCGACCGGCTGGTACGGCTGCGCGGCATGGCCGAGGACGAGGCGCGGGCCCGTATGGCGGCGCAGGCCACCCGCGCGGAGCGGCTGGCCATCGCCGATGTCGTGATCGACAACAATGGCCCGATCGAGGCGCTGGAGCCCCAGGTCGGAAAGGTCTGGACGGATCTGGTGCGACGGGCGGCCGACGCGGAGGGCTGAGCTTTCCGGGACCGGCCGGGGACGCGACATGGAGCCTTCCCGGAGCGTACGGGCGCGCCGTGGATCTTTCCCGGACCGTACGGGTGCGGCACGGAGCCTGGTGGAGCTGACCGGCGCGCGTTGCGCGTAAAGCGTGGCGGGGCCGAGCCGGGGCGCCGCGCGGAGCGTGCGGGGGCCCGCGGCGGGGAATGCGGCGTGCGGGGCGATTGTTGTGCCCCGGTAGCGAACGATCATCCGTGACGGTTCATCCCATCCCCTCACCCGATCCACCGCCTCATCACCGAGCACGTACCCGGGGAAGGAAACGGCTGTGCCCGAGCCCACGCCCGAGACTCATGTCATCGACTACCGCGCCGCGGAGCAGCTGCTCGCCGCCCGAGACCCGCGGGGCGCCGTGAAGCTGCTCGACTCGGTCATCAGCGCCCATCCGGAGAACACGGCGGCCCGGCTGCTCCGTGCCCGCGCGTTCTTCCTCGCGGCGCAGTTGCGCGCGGCGGAGCTGGAGTTCCAGCTCGTCCTGGAGCGGGAGCCGGACAACGCCTTCGCCCACTTCGCCCTGGCCCGCACCCTGGAGCGGGCCAACCGCCCGGCCGAGGCCACCCGCCACTTCCGTCTGGCCGCGGCGCTCGACCCGCGCCCGGACTTCGTCGAGGCGGCCCGGTTCGGCGACAAGGGCTGAAGGGACGGACGGGCGAGGCGCGGACGCCGCGATGCGTCCGCGCCTTACGGGCGTCCGGACCCCACAGGGTGTCCGCGCCCTATGGTGCCCGCGTCCTCTGGTGTCCGCGCCCTTATGATGTTCGGCGCCGCCCGCGGTTCCGTCCGCGCTCGGCGACGGGTGCGTACGGTGGCACATCCCGGCCGGGTTGGTAGTGCGGTCCCTGCCGGATGTGCCGGATGACCAGGACCAGGTCGATCAGCGTGACGACGGCGAGCGCTCCACACGCGGCCGCCCATCCCGGCCGTCCCACGACCGCGAAGGCCACCGCGCCGCCGAGCGTCCAGAGCAGTCCCCACGTGGCCAGCCCCAGCCGCATCCGCAGTGGGCTGCGCGCGTGCAGGGGTTCATCACCCGTTCGGATCAGCCGCGTCGGCATAACAGTGCATCTCCCGTTTTCGACCGCTTTCTCCCGTTTCCGCCCCCTCGAATCTACCGCCGAGGGGCGCTCCCCGACACCTGAGATCATGTCGTGAGCATCCACACGGGACGGCGCGGGACCAGGACGATGAGGAGCTGCCAGTGATCCGCCAGTCATGGGACGAAACGGCCGCCAAGCGGGCCCGGATCCGCGGCTGCCTGCTGGGCGGGGCGATCGGCGACGCCCTCGGCAATCCGATCGAGTTCCTCTCCCTGGGGGCGATCCGCGAGACCCATGGCGGCGAGGGCGTCACCACCCTCGTCCCGGACGGCAGCGGGGTCGCGGGCCTGGTCACCGATGACACCCAGATGACGCTCTTCACGGCGGAGGGGCTGATACGGGCGCACGCCAGATCCTCGTCCGAGGGCGTCGAAGGGTCCGAGACCGCCGCCGTCCGCCATGCCTATCTGCGCTGGCTGGACACCCAGAACCACCCCGCCCCGCCGCCCGCCCAGGGCACCGGGGACCTTGACCTGGTCCGCACCGGCTGGCTGCGCACCCAGCCCTGGCTGTACGCCCGCCGCGCGCCCGGCAACGCCTGTCTCTCCGGCCTCACCGAGGAGCATGTCCCCGCCCCGCGGGACCCTCTCGACGGCACTCCCGGCCCGGTGAACCCCGGCTCCAAGGGCTGCGGCACCGTGATGCGCTCGGCGCCGTTCGGCCTCACCGGGCTGGACCCGCGCGACTGCTTCGAACTCGCCGCCCGCTGCGCCCAGATCACCCATGGCCATCCGACGGGCTACTACGCGGCCGGTGCCCTGGCCGCCATGGTCGCGTGCCTGCTCGACGGCGAGTCCCTCGAAGGGGCGACCCTGCGCGCCTTGGAGCTGCTGGCCCGCTACCCCCGCCACGAGGAGACCACCGCCGCCCTCCGTAAGGCGGTCGATCTGGCGGCCGAGGGCGATCCGACCCCCGAGAAGGCCGAGTGGCTCGGCGGCGGCTGGGTCGCCGAGGAGGCGCTGGCCATCGCGGTCTACAGCGCCCTGGCCCACACCCCCGCCCAGCGGGTCCACTACTGCCCCGGCGGCGAGATCAGCTATGAGCCGGCGCCTCCGCGCACCCCCGTCCAGGCGGCCCTGCTGCTCTCCGTCAACCACTCGGGCGACAGCGACTCGACGGGCTCGATCTGCGGCAATCTCCTCGGCGCCCACCACGGCGACCTCCGCCTCCCGCCGTCCTGGCTGGCCCGGATCGAGGGCCGCGGCACGATCGCCGAACTCGCCGACGACTTCGCCTCCGAGTTCCACCGCTCCGTGGAGCCGTACGAGCCCTACGACGACGTGGTCTTCCCCCGCGACCGTTACCCGCTCGGCTGACCGCGCCCCCGGGGACGGCGTGTGTGGTCCGCGGCGGCGCCCCGCTCAGAAGGGCGTGGAGCTCTCCTTGCGGCCACGCCGGAGCCGGCGCTGGATCTTGTGGAGGTAGGGGAAGCGCTCGTGCTTCTCGCGGGTGCTGCGGTCGAGCTCTTCCATGAGGCGCTTGGAGCGCTGCTCCATGTCGAGTTCGTCGAGGATGCGGTCGATCTCCGCGAGCAGGGCACCGTGCAGCTGCCACTGACGAGGGTGCTCCTGGACGCGGCGCAGCAGGCGGTCGGCGGCGCGGTCGCGGCTGACGTGGGCCTTGACGAGTTCGCTGGAGAGGCGCGATTCGGCCTCTTCGGCGTTGGCGCTGACCTGCGTGGTGACCAGGATCGCGAAGTTCTCGACGGCGGCGGAGAGATGGGTGAAGAGGTCCTTGAGGGCATCCGCCACGTCCTCGGGGAAGAGGGGCTCGTCCGTCCGCGCCTTGGCGAGGTCGGTCAGGGTGCGGGTCATGACGCGCAGGATGACGGTGCAGATCTCCAGCGTGTCCAGACCGGTGCGGAGCACCACGCGGTAGAGGAGGCCCTCCTTGACGCGGGGGTTGAGCCGCACACTGTCCTCCGCCTGGCGGAGGGCGGCGTCGACCTGGGCGACGTCGTGGTCCAGGCGGCGGGCCTCGTAGAGCCGGGCGGCGGCGCGGTCGACGGCGATATGGCTGCCGAGCTCCTCGCCGATGTGCAGCATCAGCTGACGCATCCGGCGGGCCAGGTCCTCGATGGACTTGCCCGCCGTCTCGACCCACACCGGAGGGGCGAGGAAGAAGTTGAAGGCCATCCCGACCCCGGCCCCGATCAGGGTCTCCAGCACCCGGTCCCAGGCGTAGGTGGTCACCTGCGCCACGCCGAGGACCAGCATGGCGCTGATCGCCACCTCCTGGACCCAGTCGCCCACCCGCGTCAGATATCCGGCGGTCTGGGCGGCGAGGATGATCATGCACAGGCTCCACCAGGTCAGCCCCACCAGCACGCTGAAGGCGATGGCGATCAGGACGCCCACGATCACGGCCTCGACCCTGCGGACGCTCGCGGTGAGGGTCGCGTAGAGGGTGACCTGGACGACGAGGAGGGCGGTGAGCGGGGCGGTGAGCGGGGCCGGTTCCTTGCTGAGCCTGAGGGCGACGACGTACGCGATGGTCGCGGCTGCCGTGGAGCGCACTGTCTGGACGACGACCGGGTCATGGCGCCGTTTGACCAGCTCCGCCAGTGGGTCGAGAACATCGGGCACGTACTTGCCTCTTCCACGCCGAGGGGGCCGCCATGTCATCGTCCCTCGCGGACGGGTTAACGTGTCGCGCGTGATCAGGCCATTCAACGGAACGCAGGGGACGGAGGACGGCGCCGCGCTTCCCGGAAGCAGCGGTCCCGCCGCCACCGTCGAGGCTCATCCGCGCCAGGTCGGGCGGGTACGGACGGAGTACGCACCCGATCCGGACGGGGACCCGGACCCCGGGGAGATCGTCTGGACATGGGTGCCGTACGAGGAGAACGACGGCCGCGGCAAGGACCGGCCGGTGCTGGTGGTCGCGCGCGAGCGGGGCGGGACACTGCTCGCCGTGCAGCTGTCGAGCAAGCGCCATGACGCCGACCGCGAATGGGTGGCGATCGGCTCCGGGCCGTGGGACCGGGCCGGCCGGGCGTCTTGGATAGATCTGGACCGGGTGCTGCGGGTGCATCCGGACGGGATGCGGCGCGAGGCGTGCGCGCTCGACCGGCCGCGCTTCGACCTGGTCGTGATGCGGCTGCGGCAGCGGTACGGCTGGAGCTGAGCAGTCCGAGCGGGCGCGCCCGGAGACAGCGGCCTCTCGCCGCGGAGACGCGCCTCGGGGAAGGTGTTTCTCGCTTCGCGTTGAGGAAACGTCTCAGCCGTCGGCCAGCGCCAGCAGCTTGGTGACCGTGTTCCAGTTGCGGGCGGTGGCCGGCACGCCGAGCCGGGCGTTGGCGACCTTCGCCGCCAGCTTGGAGCGGCCGATTCCGTCCGGGCAGCGCAGGAAGATCTCGCGGCCGATGAGGCGGAACTCGTCCGGGGCGTAGGCGGCCGGGTCCAGCGCGTCCAGCGCGACCGTGTCCGCGGGCACGGCCGCTAGGAAGACCACATGCAGGGTCCTGGGCTCGGCCGCGGCCTCCGGATAGGGGTTGGCCCCGACCGCCGCCGCCAGCTCATCGCGGGTACGGACCATGATGTCCACGGGAAAGCCGAGGTCGGCGGCGAAGCGGTCCTCGAGGGTGCGGGCCGTGTGCTCGGGCGGGGTGCCGGGGTCGGCGAAGACGATATTGCCGGTCTGGAGGTGGACGGTGACGTCCTCGAAGCCCAGCTCGGCCATCAGCTCACGCTGCCGCGCCATGGGGAACTTCCTGTTCCCGCCCACATTGATGCCGCGGAGCAGCGCTATCTGAGATGCCATGGCCGGAGAGTACCTCCCGCCGGACCGTGGGCCCGGGGCCCGAGGCCGGGGCCGGGAGGCCCACGGCATGATGGGGGGCGTGCGGCTCGAAGCGATCACCTGGGAACGGCTGACCGACGCGACCGCCGACCGCATCGCCGGGCTGACGTCGGCGGATGGCAGCCCCTGGCTGAGGGTGGCGGTCGACGGGGCTCCGGCGGCGCCCACCGCCGAACTGGCCCGGGATCTGTCGGAGGCGCTGCGGATCCGGGGGCGCCCGGTGCTGGCGGTCGCGTCGTCGGGTTTCTGGCGGCCCGCCTCACTGCGCTACGAATACGGGAAGCGGGACCCCGACGCGTACTACGACCGCTGGCTGGACACCGGCGCCCTGTGGCGCGAGGTGTTCGGGCCGCTGGAAGCGGGGCCGGGCGGCACCGGACGGGTCCTCCCCGACCTGTGGGATCCGGTGGTCGACCGGGCCACACGCAGCCCGTACGCCGAACTTCCGCGGGGCGGGGTGCTGTTGCTGCACGGCCCGCTGCTGCTGGGACACTGGTTCCCGTTCGATCTGTCGGTGCATCTGCGGCTCTCCCCGGCCGCCCTCGCCCGCCGCACCGGGGAGGACGACCGCTGGACCCTGCCGGCCTTCGCACGCTACGAGGACGAGGTGGGGCCCGGTGAGGCGGCCGATGTGGTGGTGCGGATGGACAATCCCCGGCATCCGGCATGGCACCGCCGGGAGGGGTAGCCGAGGTACGCTTCCGGGCGGTGCGCTCCGGGCGGTGCGCGGAAGGCCATCTCCGGAGAAGTGCCAGGAGGTCACTTCTCGGCCGGCGGGCATTCCTTCCAGGCGAAGTGATAGGTGGTGCTTACATCGCCGTCCGTCGAGTCCATGGCGATGAAGCTGGTCGTTTCCTTGGTGTCGGACGTTCCGGCGTTGGCCCGCAACTCGGTGTTGATGTTGAAGTTGCGGAGTTCACCGCAGGGCGACCACACCACGGTCGCGATATCGGATGTGTCGGTGGCCTGCCAGTTGTCGTCGTAGGCGCCCGTGAACTCATGCGTGTTGGACGATGTCTGCGACTGCCCCTGGAAGTAGTACGAGGCTTTCTGGGTGGCCGACGCGCCCTTTTCCAGATGGGCGAAACCACGGTAGTCGACACTGGCGATGGCATAGGAGAAGCCCTGTGGCACATGCATGACCAGACTCAGCTGACAGTTCTTTCTGAAGTCCGTCGGCTTGGCTCCCTTGCCCACCTGGGCGAGATACTCGCTGTAGGTCACGGTGAAGGCCGTGTTGTCGGGGGAGACGGCGATCGCCGCGGTGCCCGCCGGACAGCCCGAACCATTCACGGTCGCGACCGTGATCACGATCTTGTCGGGCGGCACGGTGTCGAACGGGGGTTGTGCATATGCCTGGGAAGTGAGCGTCGAGGCGAATAACGCCGCGACCACGCCGCCTGCGTACAGAACACCGGGCATGATTCTCCATTCGATGGTGGATTTACCGCACTCTCGGACTACCGGACGGCGGAAGGACATTCCTTCCAGGCGAGGTGGTAAATCGTGTTGACCCCGCCGTCCGTCGAGTCCATGGCCATGAAGCTGGTGGTGCCCGCGGGCGAGGTGCCGGCGCTGACCCGCAGCTCGGTGTTGACGTTGAAGTTGCGGTCCTGGCCGCAGGGGGCCCACACCAGGGCGCTGTAGTCGGTGCTGTCGGTGGTCTGCCAGTTGTTGTTGTATGGACCACTGAATTCATGGGTCCGCGACGCGGTGTCCGCCGACCCCTGGAAGTAGTAACTCGCCTTCTCGGTGCCCTTGGCGCCCTTTTCGAGATGGCCATAGCCCCGGTAGTCGACCTGGGCGATGGCGTACGTGAACCCCTGCGGTACATGCACGCCCAGGCTGAGCTGGCAGTTCTTACGGATGTCGATTGGATCCGCGTCGGGGCCGACCCGGGCGAGATAGTCGCTGTAGGTCACGGTGAACGCCGAGTTGTCGGCGGCGACGGCCACGGCGGTGGTGCCCTTGGGGCAGCCCGAACCGTTCACCGTCTTCACGCTGATCTGGATCTTTTCCGGCGGCCCATCAGGGGCCGAGGAAACACCCTGGGTGGAAAGGGCCGAGGCGAATAACGCCGCGGCCGCGCCGCCCGCGAGCAGAACACCGGACATGGCTCTCCAATTCGATCACTTGTGGGGACGTAGTTGAGCGATGAATTTCCGATGAGCGGGAAGAGCGGAGAAGGGCAGGGAAGAGCGGAGAAGGACGGGAAGGGCAGGCGGAACCGAAGATCGGCGGAACGGGAAGAGCTGAAGAGCGGAAGAGCGTTATCGCGCGGTACGGTGCGTACGGCAGAACGCAATGAGAGCCCCATGCCCGGCTGGTGACGGAAAGGCAGGGCGATGGGCGCTCCTAAGATAAGGGTGATAGGCAGGCGCCACAAGACGGCCGAGGAATTCAGGAACAAGATATTTCCGTCCCGGCCGGGAAAACGATTCAGAAGAGCGGCTGCGGAAGAACGCCCTCCAGGGCCAGCAGGGTGCGCTTGGTCTCCAGCCCGCCGCCGAAGCCGCCGATGCCCCCTCCGCTCTCGACCACGCGGTGGCACGCCACCACGATCGGCAGCGGATTGCTCCCCATGGCCACGCCGACGGCACGGGCCGCGCCCGGCTCGCCCACCCGGTCGGCGAGGTCCTGATAGCCGACGACCGTGCCGAAGGGGACATGGGCGGCCAGCTCGCGCAGCACCCTGCGGTTGAAGCCGGCGGTCAGGGACCAGTCCAGGGAGAGGGTGAACGCCTTGGTGTCCCCGGCGAAATAGCTCTCCACCTGCCGGATCGCCTCGGCGAGATGCTCGGCGCAGCGAGGAGCCGGTGCGGAGTCCGCGGAGTCTGCGGAGTTCGCGGACTCCGCGGTGGTCGCGGTGCCGGAGTCGGCGGACGACACGGAGCTGGGCACGGCGCTGGACACGGCGATGGGCTCGGCGCCGAGGCGGCGTGTGAGCCTGGCGACGGCCTCGGCCGCCGTCTTCTCCTCCGCGTGGAAGACCACTTGGGCCAGCCCCTCGTCCGTGGCCGCGAGCAGCAGCGGGCCGATGGGCGTGGCCCGGACCGCCCAGGCCCAGGCGCGCGCGTCCCGCCGCTCCGGCTGCTCCGGCCGCTGCCGAGGGTCCCGCTGTGTCTGCCGCTCCGCGCTCATCACGCCTTCAGCGTAGAACCCACCACCGACAGCGCCCCGCCGGCCGGCCGGCGGGGCGCCTCGTCCGGGGAGCCGCGGATCACGAGGCGTCGTCGAGGGCGTCCCTGATCACATCGGGCTTGTTGGTGATGATGCCGTCGACGCCCATGCCGGCGACCGAGACCGCCGCCGGGCCGTCGTTCACGGTCCAGGTGTAGACCTCCAGGGGCTTGCCGTGCGCCCCGTCCACCGCCCGCACCGCGGCCACATAGCCTGCGTCGATGGTCTTGTAGCTGGGGTTGATCTGGTCGGAGAACTCGGCGTAGTCCGGCAGGTCGGCGACGGCCGGGGTGCCCAGGAAGCCGGTCTTGATGTCCGGCCGCAGCCGGTGGACCGACCGCACGGAGTCGGCGCTGAAGCTCTGGATGATCAGCCGGCGCTTGTGCCGGTGGTCCAGCCAGCCCTCTCTTCGCAGCTCCCGCAGCGTCTGGCGTTCGATCCCGGGATAGAGCTCGGGGGCCTTGAGCTCCAGCAGGAGCTTTTGGTGGTTGTCCGAAACCCGGTCCATGTACTCCTCCAGGGTCGGCACCGTCTCGCCCTGGAACTCCGGGCCGAACCAGCTTCCGGCGTCCAGCTTCTCGATCTCGTCGAGGGTGAAGTCGGAGATGTTCCAGGGCGCGCGGTCCGGGAAGACCTGCTCGACATCGGTGGTCCGGCTCAGCGTGGTGTCGTGCATCACGATCAGCTCGCCGTCCTTGGTGCGCTGGACGTCGTTCTCCACCCAGTCGATCCCCAGGTCGTCGGCGGCGTCGACGGCGGCCAGGGTGTTCTCGGGGGCGTACGCCGAGGCCCCTCGATGGGCCACGGTGACGGTGTGATGGTGGGTCTGGGCGGTGGCCTGGGCCGTGGCAGTGGCTGTGGCCGTGGGGAGGAAGAGCGCGGACACCCCGATGAGCGCGCCGGATAACGCGGCGGCCGGGCGGATCTGCATACGGACTCCTCGCATCGTCTGACTCTCGTCTGACTCATGGACGGGCAGAGGGTCCCAGATGTGTGCCAGCCGGGGATAGATATCGGATGGACGGAAAATTCATGCCTCGGGCGACATCGTGCGCATGATCGTCCGAATCCGGCCGGAGATGGCGGAGAGCGGGCGTGGAGCGGCTGGCGAGCCGGAGTGCCCCGCCGTTGTCGGTGGCGAGTCGTACCGTTGGTTTCATGCGGCCCGTAACTCAGCTCGAACGCAAGGTGGCGCCCTTCGAGGTCGTCAGTCCCTATCAGCCCAGCGGTGACCAGCCCACCGCCATCGCCGACCTCGACCGGCGCGTCCGCGCAGGTGAGACGGATGTCGTGCTGCTCGGCGCGACCGGCACCGGTAAGTCCGCGACCACCGCGTGGATGATCGAGAAGCTCCAGCGGCCCACGCTGGTCATGGCTCCGAACAAGACGCTGGCCGCCCAGCTGGCCAATGAGTTCCGCGAGCTGCTGCCGAACAACGCGGTCGAGTACTTCGTCTCGTACTACGACTACTACCAGCCGGAGGCGTACGTCCCGCAGTCGGACACGTACATCGAGAAGGACTCCTCGATCAACGAGGAGGTGGAGCGGCTGCGTCACTCGGCGACGAATTCGCTGCTCACCCGGCGTGACGTGGTCGTGGTGGCATCCGTCTCCTGTATCTACGGCCTCGGCACGCCGCAGGAGTACGTGGACCGCATGGTGCCGCTCAAGATCGGCGACGAGATCGACCGCGATCAGCTGCTGCGCCGCTTTGTCGATATTCAGTACACCCGTAACGACATGGCGTTCACCCGGGGCACCTTCCGGGTCCGCGGCGACACCATCGAGATCTTCCCGGTCTACGAGGAGCTCGCGGTCCGCATCGAGATGTTCGGCGACGAGATCGAGGCGCTCTCCACGCTCCACCCGCTCACGGGCGAGGTGATCAGTGACGACCAGGAGCTCTATGTCTTCCCGGCCAGCCACTATGTGGCCGGGCCGGAGCGCATGGAGCGGGCCATCGCCGGGATCGAGGCCGAGCTCGCGGAGACCCTGGACCGGCTGGAGAAGCAGGGCAAGCTGCTGGAGGCCCAGCGGCTGCGGATGCGCACCACCTACGACATCGAGATGATGCGGCAGATCGGCACCTGCTCCGGCATCGAGAACTACTCGCTGCATATCGACGGCCGTGAGCCCGGCTCCCCGCCGCACACCCTGCTGGACTACTTCCCGGAGGACTTCCTCCTGGTCATCGACGAGTCCCATGTCACGGTGCCGCAGATCGGCGCGATGTACGAGGGTGACGCCTCCCGGAAGCGCACCCTGATCGAGCACGGCTTCCGGCTGCCCTCCGCCCTGGACAACCGCCCGCTGAAGTGGGAGGAGTTCTTGAAGCGCGTCGATCAGACCGTCTATCTCTCCGCGACCCCGGGGCCGTACGAGCGCTCCCGGGGCGATGGCTTCGTGGAGCAGATCATCCGCCCGACCGGCCTGGTCGACCCGGAGGTCGTCGTCAAGCCGACCGAGGGTCAGATCGACGATCTCATCCATGAGGTCCGCACGCGCACCGAGAAGGACGAGCGCGTCCTGGTCACCACCCTCACCAAGAAGATGGCCGAGGACCTCACCGACTACATGCTCGAGCTGGGCATCCAGGTGCGCTATCTGCACAGCGATGTGGACACCCTGCGCCGGGTCGAGCTGCTGCGCGAGCTGCGCGCCGGTGAGTACGACGTGCTGGTGGGCATCAACCTGCTGCGGGAGGGCCTCGACCTCCCGGAGGTCTCGCTGGTCGCCATCCTCGACGCCGACAAGGAGGGCTTCCTGCGCTCGGGCACCTCGCTGATCCAGACCATCGGCCGTGCCGCCCGTAACGTATCGGGCCAGGTGCATATGTATGCCGACAAGGTCACCCCGGCGATGGAGAAGGCCATCGACGAGACCAACCGCCGCCGCGAGAAGCAGATCGCGTTCAACAAGGCCAACAACATCGATCCGCAGCCGCTGCGGAAGAAGATCAACGACATCGTGGCCCAGATCGCCCGCGAGGACGTCGACACCGAGCAGCTGCTGGGCACCGGCTACCGCAAGACGAAGGACGGCAAGCCCGCGAAGGCGGCCGAGCCGGCGGCCGGCGGCAAGGCGGCCAAGGGCGGCAAGGGGGCCAAGGGCAAGGCCAAGGAGGCGGTGCTGACCGACCGGCCCGCGGCCCAGCTCGCCGAGCAGATCGAGGAGATGACCGACCGTATGCGGGCCGCGGCGGCGGAGCTCCAGTTCGAGGTGGCGGCACGGCTGCGCGACGAGGTGGCGGAGTTGAAGAAGGAGCTGCGGCAGATGAGGGAGGCCGGAGTTTCCTGACGTCCGGGCGCCCCGGCTCTCCACCGGGGCGCCCGCGCCTTCACCGGGCGGGGCCGGCACCCCCACTGTGTTGCAAGACCGACACAAAGCCCGCTCGTCCGGCCGGAGCCCTGGCGGCAGTGCATAGGGTTTTCGGAAGGGCCGTGCACACGGCGCGGCCACGGCCGCACACCCGCGGCGGCCACGGGGAATCGAGAGACGAGAGTAGGGACAGCGCGTGACGGTCAACATGTCCAAGGGACAGGCCATCAGCCTGCAAAAGGCCGACGGGGGCACCCTGACCGCGGTGCGGATGGGGCTGGGCTGGCAGGCAGCGCCCCGCCGCGGGCTGTTCGGGTCCCGTACGCGGGAGATCGACCTCGACGCGTCGGCCGTTCTCTTCGCGGACAAGCAGCCGACCGATGTCGTCTTCTTCCGCCACCTGGTGAGCGACGACGGCTCGGTCCGCCACACCGGTGACAACCTCGTGGGCGGCGCCGGGCAGGGCGGCGACGACGAGGCGATCCTGGTCGACCTCCAGCGGGTGCCCGTCCATATCGACAAGATCGTCTTCACCGTGAACTCCTTCACCGGCCAGACCTTCGCCGAGGTGCAGAACGCGTTCTGCCGGCTGGTGGACGAGACCAACGGCCAGGAGCTCGCCCGCTACACCCTCACCGGTGGCGGGCAGTACACCGCCCAGATCATGGCCACGGTCCAGCGCGCGGGCAACTCCTGGCAGATGAAGGCGGTCGGTGAGCCGGCCAACGGCCGCACCTTCCAGGACCTGATGCCGCATATCCTGCCGCATCTGTAAAGACGTACCGCCCAGATGAGCGCGTCGGCCCGGTTGAGCAGAGCTCGCCGGGCCGACGCGCTCACCGCACCACCACACACATACGGCACACAGCGGAAACACAACGAGGGGACGCAGCCATGGCGGCCGAGCTGGTCCGAGGGCAGAACCACCCCCTGCCCCAGACCCGTTTGGAGATCCGGATCTCTGCGGGCAATCCGATCGTGGCCGGGGCGACACTCGGCGATGAGCGGGGCACGGTGCACGGCGCCGAATGGGTCGCGCATCCCGCCTCGCCCCAACTGGCCGGGATCGAGGTGCCCAAACAGGCGGCGGCCGCCCACCGGCTCGCCATCGACCTCGACGCGATGCCCGAGCACATCCACCGGGTGACCGTGCTGCTCGCGCTGCCGACCGGCGTCGGCGGCCCGGCCCGGTTCGGCGCCATGGCCGCGCCGTTCGTCGCCGTCACCGGCCTCGACGGCACCGAGATCGCCAGCTACACCGTCACCGATCTGGACACGGAGTCCGCGGTGGCCGCCCTGGAGCTCTACCGCAGACAGGGCGCCTGGAAGGTGCGCGCCGTCGGCCAGGGGTACGCGGGCGGGCTGGCCGCCATGCTGCACGACCAGGGGCTGGAACAGGGCACCGACCTCGCGGCACGGATCGAGGAGGCGGTGGCGCGGGGCATGGCCCGTTCGGTCGCCCAGCCCCCGCCCCGCCCCGAGGGGGACGGCCGGGTGCGCACGGCCGCCGCGGGCGGCGGCACCGACCCGGCCCCCGCCAAGCCGCCGGCCACGCCACCGACCCCGCCGCAGCAGTCGCAGGACACGCCCCCCGCCGGAGGGCCCATCGACTACCAGCACCCGGGCCGCCGTACGGCCGCACCGCCCACGCCCCCGCCCGCCGTACCGCCCGCCGCGCCCGGGCAGCCCGCCCAGCCGGTCGCGGGCGACGCCTCCGGCTGGACCATGGACGAGCGGCTCTACAACCAGGTCTGGGGGATGTTCGAGGACCTGGCCCGGACCACCGCGGCCTACCGCAGCGCGGTGGACTTCGCGGAGTCCCGGATGGAGCAGGAGCTGGACCGGGTGCTTTCCGATCCGCGCACCCGGGTGGGGCCGGCCGCCGACTCCGCCCGCGCCGAGGCGCGGGACAAGTACACCGACCTCGTCGAGCAGGCCCGCGAGGCTCTGGAGCGCGATCTGCGGCAGCTCACCGCCGAGGCCGAGGTGGTGGAGCCCGCGCTGCCGCCCGCCTACGCCCGCTGGGACAGCCCGGTCTGGCAGGCGTACCAGGTGCCGATGGAGATCCCGATGGCCGTGCGCCTGGGCGATCTGCACCTCCCGGAGCGCCCCGATCTGCGCATCCCCATGCTGGTGCGGCTGCCGCTGGAGCGGGGGCTGTGGATCGACGCGGGCCGTGCGGGCGCGTACGACGAGGGGGCGGTCGACTCCGGTGAGCTGCGCAGACTGGCCGCGGACGCGGCGGTCGCGATCGCCGCACGGCTGCTGGCCGTCTATCCGGCGGGGGAGTTCTCGGTGCATGTGATCGACCCGGCGGGTTCGGCCGCGGGCTCGTTCGCCCCGCTGGTGGAGTCGGGCGCGCTGGCCGAGCCCCCGGCGGCCGGGGCCCAGGGGGTCTCCTCGGTGCTCGCCGCGCTGACCCAGCGCGTCGACCTGGTGCAGATGGCGGTGCGCAGCGGTGCCACGGACGCGCTGCCGCCCGACCTGGACACCGCCGAGCAGCTGCTGATCGTCCATGACTTCCCGCACGGCTTCGACGACCGGGCCGTCACCCAGCTGCGCTATCTGGCGGACGAGGGGCCCTCGGTGGGCGTGCATCTGATGATGGTCGCCGACCGCGAGGACGCACGGGCCTACGGCCCGGTGCTGGACCCGCTGTGGCGGTCGCTGCTGCGGCTCACCCCGGTGGCCGACGACCACCTCGCCGACCCCTGGGTGGGCCATGCGTGGATGTACGAGCCGTCGCTGGTGCCGTCGGGCAGCCGGGTGCTGGGCCAGGTGCTGGGGGAGGTGGGGAGGGCCGCGAGGGCCCGCCAGTCGTATGGCAGTTGACCAGGGCTTTTGCCCATCTCTTTACTCTCCCATGGGAATTCCTGTACTCTCTTGTACGCGGAGGGGAGTACTCCTGTAGCGGTGTTCCCGTCACCACGGATTCCGTCCGGCACCAGGAGGCCGGACGGAATCCCGGGGCACCGGTCCATGGCACGGTCCATGGGCGGAAGAGACCTCCGGCAGCGACGACGCTGAGATTGCCGTACGAATGCCGGAGGAACAGTGGACGTTTCCGTGACCATGTGGGGGCTGACGATCGTCGGCCTCTGCGCCCTCATCGCCGTCGACTTCTTCATAGGCGGCCGAAAACCGCATGAGGTCTCCATCAAGGAGGCCGCGATCTGGACCGGTGTCTGGGTCGCCCTCGCCACGCTCTTCGGGCTCGGGCTGCTGGTCTTCGCGGGCGGCAAGCCCTCCGGCGAGTTCTTCGCGGGCTTCATCACCGAGAAGTCGCTGAGCGTCGACAACCTCTTCGTCTTCGTCCTGATCATGGCGAAGTTCGCCGTGCCCACGATCTACCAGCAGCGCGTCCTGATGGTGGGCGTGCTCATCGCCCTGGTGCTGCGCGCGGTCTTCATCGCCGCCGGCGCCGCGATCGTCTCGACCTTCGCCTGGGTCTTCTACATCTTCGGCGCGTTCCTCATCTGGACGGCCTGGAAGCTCATCCAGGAGGCGCGGGCCGATGAGGAGGAAGAGGAGTTCGAGGAGAACCGGCTGCTCAAGGCGGTCGAGAAGCGGTTCCCGTCCACCGACCGGTACCACGACACCAAGCTGCTCATCGTGGAGAACGGCAAGCGGCTGATGACCCCGATGCTGATCGTCATGCTGGCGATCGGCACCACCGACGTCCTCTTCGCGCTGGACTCGATACCCGCGATCTTCGGCCTCACCCAGGACCCGTACATCGTCTTCACCGCAAACGCCTTCGCGCTGATGGGCCTGCGCCAGCTGTACTTCCTGATCGGCGGCCTGCTCAGGAAGCTGGTCCACCTCTCCTACGGGCTGTCGATCATCCTCGGCTTCATCGGCGTCAAGCTGGTGCTGCACGCACTGCACGAGTCCGGGGTGCATGTCCCGGAGATCAGCATCCCGGTCTCGCTCGGCGTCATCTGCGCGGTGCTCGCCGTCACGACGGCCACCAGTCTGTACGCCTCGAGGAAACAGGCCCTGGCGGAGGCGGGGAGCGGGGAGGGCCGGGCCCGGGACAAGGACAGCGTCGACGTCTGACGGCGCCCGCGGCGTCACCGCCCTGACGCGCCCGGCAGCGTCGGAAGGCGCGCGGCGACATCCGAGTCCCGGACCCGGGAGACGGGCTCACACAGCCGCCTCCCCGGCCTCCAGAGGCCGTACGGCCGACCGTCCACCATCCGGGCGGTCGGCCGTCGGCCGTGTCTCCGGCAGCAGCGCGAAGCAGCCCAGGCTCAGCAGCGCGACGGCGGTCAGATACGCGGCGACGCCCCAGGGCGGGCCGTCGCCGTGGGACATCGCCGTCGCGACGATCGGCGTGAGCGCCCCGCCGAGGACGCCCGCGAGGTTGTAGCCGAGCGCCGCCCCCGTACAGCGCACCCGTGCCTCGAACAGCTCCGGCAGATAGGCCGAGGTCACGGCGAACATGGCGATGAAGGCGAGCAGCGCGCCCAGAAAGCCGAGGAACATCAGCGGCGGCTCACCGGTGCGCAACAGCGCGATCAGCGGAAACATCCACACCACGATGGCCACACACCCCGCCAGGCACAGCGGCCGCCGCCCGAAGCGGTCGCCGAGGTGGGCCGCCAGGGGCGTCACGGCGCCGGTGACCGCCACGGCCGCCATGACGCAGCCCAGCAGGGTGGTGCGCCCCACGCCGAGCCGCTCGGTGCCGTACGCCAGGGACCAGGTCGTGACCGCGTAGAAGACGGCATAGCCCACCGCGAGCCCGCCCGCGGTCAGCAGGACCAGCCGCCAGTGGCCGCGCACCACCTCGGCCAGCGGCGCGGCGGCCCGGTCGCCGCGCTCGGCCAGCTCCCGGAACCGCGGGCTCTCGGTCAGCCGGGCCCGCAGCAGCAGCCCGGCGCCCGCCAGCAGCCCCGCGCCCCAGAACGGCACCCGCCACCCCCAGGACCGGAACTCGCCCTCGCTCAGCGTGGCCGACAGGGCCAGCATCGTGCCGTTGGCCAGCAGAAAGCCGATGGACGGGCCGACCTGCGGAAAGCCCGACCACAGCCCGCGCTTCGCCGCGGGCGCGTGCTCGGCGGTCAGCAGCACCGCGCCGCCCCATTCGCCGCCGAGCCCCAGCCCCTGGAGGAAGCGCAGCACGAGCAGCAGGACGGGGGCGGCGACGCCGATCGAGTCGTAGGTCGGGACGAAGCCCACGGCCACGGTCGCGAGGCCGGTGAGCAGCAGTGAGGCGATGAGCACCGGCCGGCGTCCATGGCGGTCGCCGATGGGCCCGAAGAGCATCGAGCCCAGCGGCCGGGAGACGAAGCCGGCGGCGAAGGTGCCGAAGGCGGCGAGGGTGCCGACCAGCGGCGAGAAGGTGGGGAAGAACAGCGGGCCGAGGACGAGGGCCGCGGCCGTGCCGTAGACGAAGAAGTCGTAGAACTCGATCGCGGTGCCGGCCAGGGACGCGGCGGCGAGGCGGGCCATGGACGGAGAGCGGTCATGCTGCATGACGCGACAACCGCCCTGGCCCGTCAGGGGTCACGGGGCGTACGGAGACGCGCGTCGCTCCGGGGCGTACGCGCGTCGCTGTCAGCCGCGCACACCACGGGGGCCGCTGTCGCCGCGCGCAACGCTGGGGCCACTATCGGCCGCGCGCACCACCGGGGGGGGTGCTACGCGCCGCTACCAGCCGCGCTCGCGCCACTCCCCGAGGTGCGGGCGCTCGGCGCCGAGGGTGGTGTCGTCGCCGTGGCCGGGGTAGACCCAGGTCTCGTCCGGAAGCCGGGCGAAGAGCTTGGTCTCGACGTCGTTGAGCAGGCTCTCGAACGCCTTGGGATCCTTACGGGTGTTGCCGACGCCGCCCGGGAAGAGGCAGTCGCCGGTGAACACGTGCGGATGGCCGTGCGGATCGTCGTAGATCAGGGCGATGCTGCCCGGGGTGTGGCCGACCAGATGGCGGGCGGTCAGCTCGACCCGGCCGACCCGCACCGTGTCGCCGTCCTCGACCAGCACATCGGTCCGCGCCGGGATGCCCTCCGCGTCGTAGCGGCCCGCGTAGGTGCGGGCGCCGGTGGCCTCCATCACCTCGCGCAGCGCGCCCCAGTGGTCGGGGTGGCGGTGGGTGGTGACCACGGACGCGATCCCGCTGTCGCCGATGAGGGAGAGCAGGGTGTGCGGCTCGGCCGCGGCGTCGATCAGCAGCTGTTCGTCGGTGGCCCGGCAGCGCAGCAGATAGGCGTTGTTCGACATGGGGCCGACCGCGACCTTCGAGATCATGAGATCGGGCAGTTCATGCACGTCCGCCGGTCCGCCGACCGTCACCACTCCGCTGTAGGTCATGGCCTCAGCCTAGTGCGGGGATGACGGGCAGGGGACCGCCGGGGCAGGAGAGTTCGGCGCCGTCCGTACGGCCGGTGAGCCAGCCCAGCAGGGCGGCGGGGGAGCCGGTGACGGTGACCGGGGACTCCCCGGGGGCCGCGGGGCGGCCGGTGTGCCGGACCTCCTCTCCGCCGGACCCGGTGACCAGCCGCAGCGGGGGAATATCCGGGTGCCCGCCGAACCTTGTACCGAGCAGCACGGTGAGCTGGCTCTCGACGAACGTGGCGGGCAGATCTGCCACGGTGTAGCCGATACCGAGATCGACATGGTGCAGCTCGACCTCGGCGAGCCGGCGCAGCGGCAGCCCGGCGGCCCGCTCCCGGACACCACCGCGCAGGGTCACCTCGTACGGCAGGCGCTCCGGGGGCAGCGCGGCGACCGCCGAGTCGAAGCGGGTGGCGCTCGTGCGCAGATCGTCCAGGTGGACGGCGAGCGGACGGACGGCATCGCGCCGGATCTCGGCGTCGCGCGTCTCCGCGTCGGCGTACATCGGTGTCTCTTCACCGGTCCGGGCCCAGGTGAGAAGGTTCACCAAGGCGTCCGCGTTACGGGCGAGGTGGGCCAGGACATGGCCGCGGGTCCAGCCGGGGAGCGCCGAAGCGCCGGTGAGGGTCGCGTCGTCGAGGGCGGCGACGGCGGCCAGCAGCCGTTCCGTCGCCTGCTGTACGGCGAGGGCGTCCCGGGTGTAGTCGGTCATGACCCGACCGTAGTGCGCACCACACGATCGGGTGAAGTCGGCTCCCGCGCCCGGCAAATCGAATGTGCGTGCTATAGGCTCGGTGTGCTGCATCCTTAAGACATCGTCGTCGTGCCCCCATACCCTGGGTTGGGGGTTTCGCTCCGCTCCGCCTCTGCTCCGTCCGGCAGGGCCGCCCCGTGAGCGGGCTCGGCGCACCCCGTCTCTCTCAAGAAAGGTGCCGACCGGCGTGGCCGACCGTCTCATCGTTCGTGGCGCTCGCGAGCACAACCTCAAGAACGTCTCACTCGACCTTCCTCGCGACTCGCTCATCGTCTTCACCGGGCTGTCCGGGTCGGGCAAGTCGTCCCTCGCGTTCGACACGATCTTCGCCGAGGGGCAGCGCCGCTACGTCGAGTCGCTCTCCTCCTACGCCCGCCAGTTCCTGGGGCAGATGGACAAGCCCGATGTGGACTTCATCGAGGGCCTGTCCCCGGCGGTGTCGATCGACCAGAAGTCGACGTCGCGCAACCCGCGCTCGACGGTCGGCACCATCACCGAGGTCTATGACTACCTCCGGCTGCTGTTCGCCCGTATCGGCAAGCCGCACTGCCCCGAATGCGGCCGTCCGATCGCCCGCCAGTCGCCGCAGGCGATCGTGGACCGGGTGCTGGAGCTCCCCGAGGGCAGCCGCTTCCAGGTGCTCTCCCCGCTGGTGCGCGAGCGCAAGGGGGAGTTCGTCGACCTCTTCTCCGATCTCCAGACCAAGGGCTACAGCCGCGCCCGGGTGGACGGCACCACCGTCCACCTGGCCGATCCGCCGAAGCTGAAGAAGCAGGAGAAGCACACCATCGAGGTGGTCGTGGACCGCCTCACCGTCAAGGAGAGCGCCAAGCGCCGGCTGACCGACTCGGTGGAGACCGCGCTCGGCCTCTCCGGCGGCATGGTGATCCTCGACTTCGTGGACCTCGACGAGGACGACCCGCAGCGGGAGCGGATGTTCTCCGAGCATCTGTACTGCCCGTACGACGACCTGTCCTTCGAGGAGCTGGAGCCGCGCACCTTCTCCTTCAACTCGCCCTTCGGCGCCTGCCCGGACTGCACCGGTATCGGCACCCGGATGGAGGTCGACCCGGAGCTGATCATCCCGGACGAGGAGAAGTCGCTCGACGAGGGCGCCATCCACCCCTGGTCCCACGGCCACACCAAGGACTACTTCGGGCGGCTGGTCGGCGCGCTCGCCGACGCCCTCGGCTTCCGTACGGACATCCCCTGGGCCGGGCTTCCGCAGCGCGCCAAGAAGGCCCTGCTCAACGGCCACCGGACCCAGATCGAGGTCCGCTACCGCAATCGCTACGGCCGCCAGCGGGCGTACACCACGGCCTTCGAGGGCGCGGTGCCCTATGTGAAGCGGCGCCATTCGGAGGCGGAGAGCGACACCAGCCGGGAGCGGTTCGAGGGCTATATGCGCGAGGTGCCCTGCCCCACCTGTGAGGGCACCCGCCTCAAGCCGATCGTCCTGGCAGTCACCGTGCAGGACAAGTCCATCGCGGACGTCTCGGCGATGTCGATCAGCGAATGCGCCGAGTTCCTGCGCGCCATGCGGCTCAGCCCGCGCGAGAAGACCATCGCCGAGCGGGTCCTCAAGGAGGTCAACGAGCGGCTGAGGTTCCTGGTCGACGTCGGCCTGGACTACCTCTCGCTCAACCGGGCCGCGGGCACCCTCTCCGGCGGCGAGGCCCAGCGCATCCGGCTGGCCACCCAGATCGGCTCCGGTCTGGTCGGTGTGCTCTACGTCCTGGACGAGCCGTCCATCGGCCTGCACCAGCGCGACAACCACCGGCTGATCGAGACGCTGGTGCGGCTGCGCGACCTCGGCAACACCCTGATCGTCGTGGAGCACGACGAGGACACCATCAAGACCTCGGACTGGGTGGTGGACATCGGTCCGGGCGCGGGTGAGCACGGCGGCAAGGTGGTGCACAGCGGGCCGCTGAGCGAGCTGCTGGTCAACCAGGAGTCGGTGACCGGGCACTATCTCTCCGGCAAGAGGGCCATCCCGCTGCCGTCGACGCGCCGCTCCGTGGACCCCAAGCGGCATCTCACCGTCCACGGCGCGCGGGAGAACAACCTCCAGGACATCGATGTGTCCTTCCCGCTGGGGGTGCTCACCGCCGTCACCGGTGTCTCGGGCTCGGGTAAGTCCACGCTGGTCAACGACATCCTCTACACCCATCTGGCCCGTGAGCTGAACGGCGCGCGGGCGGTCCCGGGGCGGCACACCCGGGTCGCGGGCGACGATCTCGTCGACAAGGTGGTGCACGTCGACCAGTCGCCCATCGGCCGCACCCCGCGCTCCAACCCGGCGACGTACACCGGCGTCTTCGACCATGTGCGCAAGCTGTTCGCGGAGACGATGGAGGCCAAGGTCCGCGGGTACCAGCCCGGCCGGTTCTCCTTCAACGTCAAGGGCGGCCGCTGTGAGAACTGCTCCGGTGACGGCACCATCAAGATCGAGATGAACTTCCTGCCGGATGTGTATGTGCCGTGCGAGGTCTGCCACGGCGCGCGCTACAACCGGGAGACCCTGGAGGTGCACTACAAGGGCAAGTCCATCGCCGAGGTGCTGGACATGCCCATCGAGGAGGCGCTGGACTTCTTCGAGGCGGTGCCCACCATCGCCCGTCATCTGCGCACCCTCAACGAGGTCGGGCTGGGCTATGTCCGGCTCGGGCAGCCCGCGCCGACCCTCTCCGGCGGTGAGGCCCAGCGCGTCAAGCTGGCGAGCGAGCTCCAGAAGCGGTCGACCGGCCGCACGGTGTACGTGCTGGACGAGCCGACCACCGGTCTGCACTTCGAGGACATCAGCAAGCTGATCACCGTGCTCTCCGGACTGGTCGACAAGGGCAACACCGTGATCGTCATCGAGCACAACCTCGATGTGATCAAGACGGCCGACTGGGTCGTGGACATGGGCCCCGAGGGCGGCAGCGGCGGTGGTCTGGTGATCGCCGAGGGCACCCCGGAGGATGTGGCCTCGGTCCCGGCCAGCCACACCGGGAAGTTCCTGCGGGACATGCTGGGCGACCGGGTGAGCGACGCGACGGTGCCCGCCGCGCGCAAGGGCGGCGCGAACAATAAGAAGGCGCCCGCCAAGAAGGCCGCCGCCAAGAGCACGGCGGCCAAGAAGACCGCGGCGAAGAAGACCGTGGCCAAGAAGGCGGCGGCCAAGAGCACGGCCGCCTCCAAGCGGGCGTCCGCGAAGTAGCCCGCGCCTGTTGCGCCCGCGTTTGGCGTGCCGTGCCCGCGCCGCCACACCCGCGCTTGGTGCGCCGTGCCCGGTCCGGCCGGGCACGGCGCATGCGGGCCCGGGCGGTTCACGCCCGGGAGGAATCGAATCTCTCGTTACCGGACCGCTCGGCGGTCCGGTAACCTCCACGTATCCGTTCGCGAGCCTGCAAGGCACGAACCGGCTTGCCGGGGATACGGCTCAGATGGCGTTGACCGGGCGGATGTCGCCGGGTCTGCCCCGGCGTGGGGCCCCGTCAACGGTCCCGCACCGCAGTCCTGCGGTGGATGTGACTTCGCCACGGCAACCAGCCGTGGGCAAAGAGCATGAATCGGTGTGGCCGACTGAGTCAACACGCTCGGTCTGTTCATGGCCGAGAAGTTGACACCAACTCGGAGGCGTAGGGCGGCTCCGCGCCCGCTCGGGAGCAGGTGATCGCGGCGGCGCGGGCGGCGAAGCCCAGCACATCCCGCCAGGCCGCCTCGTCCAGCTTGGCCAGCGCGGGCGCCGACAGCGCCTGGTGCTCCGCCAGCCGGTGCAGCAGCGCGGCGTTCACGGTGTCGCCCGCCCCGATGGTGTCCACGATGTCCACCCGCTCACCCGGCACAAAGAGCACGGAGCCGTCCTGGCGCCGTACGCTCAGGCCCTCACCGCCATGGGTGAGCACCACGGCCGCCGGACCTGCCGCCAGCCACTCGTCCAGGGCCGTCTCGACATCCGCCGCGTCCTCCGAGTCGGCCAGCCACCTGGCGTCCTCTATGGACAGCTTCAGCAGGCCGATATGGGGCAGCCAGCCGCGGAAGCGGGCCCGGTAGGCATCGGCGTCGGGGATCAGTCCGGCGCGGATATTGGGGTCCAGCGTGGTGAAGACACCGCGTGCGGCCTCGCGCCGCAGCAGCTCCTCATACGCGCTCGCGCCCGGCTCCAGCACCAGCGAGCAGGTGCCCAGCGACAGCGCGCGCACCCCCTCGGGAAGGGACGGCGGCAGCGTGAAGAGCCGGTCCGCGGTGCCCTGCACATAGAAGCCGTACCCGGCCGAGCCATCGGCCCCGATGGAGGCGACGGCCAGGGTCGTGGGCTCCTCGCCACGCTGCACCAGCGCGGTGTCCACGCCGTCCTTGCGCAAGCCCTCCAGCAGCGCCTCCCCGAACCCGTCCGTGGAGACGCGTGAGCAGAACGCGGTGGGCGAGCCGAGCCGCCCCAGCGCCAGCGCGGTGTTGTACGGGCCGCCGCCGCGCGCCGGCCGCAGCGAGGGCAGCGGCTCGCCCGCCGTGGCGCTCGATGCGGCGTTCGACGTGCGCTCGGGCACGAGGTCGATCAGGGCTTCTCCGGCGACGACGATCACGAGACGGGGTCCTTTCCGGGGAGTCCGGGTGTTCCGGGGAGCGGTCGGTCGGGGGCTTCGGCCACACAGCCGCAGGAGGTGCGGTGGACGAAGTCGCAGGGCAGCCGGACGGTACGCGGCGGCCGCGCCGGGTCCTCCAGCCGGTCGAGCAGCAGCCGGACGGCTGTGGCGCCGACCTCCCGGCTTGGCTGGGAGATCGCGGTGAGCCCGGGGGAGAAGACATCCGCCCAGGAGAAGTCGTCGAAGCAGACGAGCGCGAGATCGTCCGGCACGCCCAGGCCGGCCGTGCGCAGGGCGCGCAGCGCGCCGATGGTCATCACATTGTTCGCGGTGATGATCGCGGTGGGCGGCTCGGAGGAGGCCAGCAGCCGGTGGACGGCGTCCTCCGCGCCCCGTGCCTCGGAGTGGCCCTCGGCCAGCAGCCCGGGGCGGAACGGCAGCCCGTGCCGCTCCAGCCCGGCCCGGTAGCCCGCGATCCGCTCGGTGGTGGTGCTCAGCCCCGGCAGCCCCGCGATCAGCCCGATGCGGATGTGGCCGAGGCCGGCCAGATGGTCCACCAGCTGTTCGACGGGGCGGGCGTTCTCGGCGCACACCTGGTCATGGGCGTCGCCGACCAGCCGGTCGAGGAAGACGGCGGGGATCTCGCGGCGGGCCAGATACTCCAGCAGTCCGGCGGGCTCGGCCGACGGGGCGACGATCACGCCGTCCACCCGCCGCTCATGGAGCAGCCCGACGGCCTTGCGCTCATGCTCGGGATCGTCGTGCGGATCGGCGATCAGCAGACCGTACCCCCGCTCCAGGGCGCAGGACTCGACGCCCTGGAGGATCTCGGTGAAGTACGGATTGCTGATCGCCGAGACGGCCAGGCCGATCGAGCGGGTGCGCGCGGTCACCAGGGAGCGCGCGAGCGTATTGGGGATGTACCCGAGGTCGTCGATGGCGTCCAGCACGGCCTTACGGGTGCCGGGGCGGACCGGCCGGGTCTCGTTGAGCACATGCGAGACGGTGGCCACGGACACCCCGGCACGGCGGGCGACGTCGACCATGGTTGCCATCCGCTGCGCTCCTCGATGGTGTGGTCGCCGGGGTCATGAGTGTTCGTCGGGGTCGTCGGGCTTATGGGGCCCCGGGGGCACGTAACGTATCGCATCCTCGATCCGACGTAAACGTTTGCGCAAGCGCTTACGTCGTCGTAGGGAGGCGGCGGCGAACGGAAGGATCTGTGCCGGTATGGTCAAGGAGCCCCCACACCCCCAGGAGCCGTACATGTCCAGCCACCCCGCCTCCCGTCGAACCGTGCTGTGCTGCGCCGCGCTGGCCGGAGCCGCCGGGCTCGGGGCGGCGGCCTGCTCCCCGGGCGGATCGGTCAAGAAGGCGTCCTCGACGCCCACCGCCCCCGTGGACCTCGGCTCGGCCGGTGGCGTCCCGGTCGGCGGCGCCAAGATCTACCGCGAACAGCGAGTGGTGGTGGCCCAGACCGCCAAGGGCGAGTTCACGGCGTTCAGCGCGGTGTGCACCCACGCCGGATGCGTCGTCGACACCGTCGAGGACGGCAAGATCAACTGCCCCTGCCACGGCAGCCAGTTCGACGCCCGCACCGGCAAGGTCCTCCAGGGGCCCGCGGAGAAGCCGCTGCCGTCGGTCCCGGTCACCGCGAAGGGCGGACGGCTGGTCGCGGGCCCGGACGCCTGAGCGGGCTCCGATGCCTGAGCGGACTCTGGCCGCCTGAGCGGGCTCTGACTCCTGGGCGGGCCACCGACGCCTGAGCGGGCGCCCGGCGCCTGAGCGGGCGCCCGGCGCGCGCCCGGGCGACGGCGGAATCCCCAAATCCCCTGGACCTCATCGAACCGCGTCCCGAGGCCGCCGGATGTGTCACCTGCCGCAAGTAGGGTGGTGACCATGGCCGACCCGAGCAGCTACCGCCCCAAGCCGGGACAGATCCCCGACTCGCCGGGGGTCTACAAGTTCCGTGATGAACACGGCCGGGTGATCTACGTCGGAAAGGCGAAGAGCCTGCGTCAGCGGCTCTCCTCGTACTTCCAGGACCTGGCGAACCTCCATCCGCGCACCCGCACCATGGTCACCACGGCGGCCGCCGTGGAGTGGACCGTGGTCTCCACCGAGGTCGAGGCCCTTCAGCTCGAGTACTCCTGGATCAAGGAGTTCGACCCCCGGTTCAACGTCAAGTACCGCGACGACAAGAGCTACCCCTCCCTCGCCGTGACCCTCAACGAGGAGTTCCCCCGGGTCCAGGTGATGCGTGGCGCCAAGAAGAAGGGCGTGCGCTACTTCGGCCCGTACGGCCACGCCTGGGCCATCCGCGAGACCGTCGACCTGATGCTGCGCGTGTTCCCCGTCCGGACCTGCTCCGCCGGGGTGTTCAAGCGCTCCGCCCAGATCGGCCGCCCCTGTCTGCTCGGCTATATCGGCAAGTGCTCGGCCCCCTGCGTCGGCCGGGTCACCGCCGAGGAGCACCGCCAACTGGCCGAGGAGTTCTGCGACTTCATGGCCGGCCGCACCGGCACCTATCTGCGCCGCCTGGAGCAGCGGATGCACGAGGCCGCCGAGGAGATGGAGTACGAGAAGGCGGCCCGGCTCCGTGACGACATAGGGGCGCTCAAGCGCGCCATGGAGAAGAACGCGGTGGTGCTCGCCGATGCCACGGACGCCGATCTGATAGCGGTCGCCGAGGACGAGCTGGAGGCCGCCGTCCAGATCTTCCATGTGCGCGGCGGCCGGGTGCGCGGTCAGCGCGGCTGGGTCACCGACAAGGTCGAGGCCGTCGACACCGCCGGGCTGGTCGAGCACGCCCTCCAGCAGCTGTACGGGGAGGAGAGCGGCGACGCCGTCCCCAAGGAGGTCCTGGTACCCGCCGTGCCGGACCCGGCCGAGCCGGTCACCGAGTGGCTCACCGGGCGCCGGGGCTCCCGGGTCGATCTGCGCATTCCGCAGCGCGGCGACAAGAAGGACCTGATGGAGACCGTCCAGCGCAACGCCCAGCAGGCGCTCGCGCTGCACAAGACCAAGCGCGCCTCCGACCTCACCACCCGCTCCCGGGCGCTGGAGGAGATCGCCGAGGCCCTGGGGCTGGACTCCGCTCCGCTGCGCGTCGAGTGCTTCGACATCTCCCATCTCCAGGGCGATGACGTGGTGGCCTCCATGGTGGTCTTCGAGGACGGGCTCCCCCGTAAGAGTGAGTACCGCCGTTTCCAGATCAAGAGCTTCGCCGGGCAGGACGATGTCCGCTCCATGCACGAGGTCGTCAGCCGCCGTTTCCGCCGCTATCTGCACGAGAAGCAGAAGACGGGGGAGTGGGAGGAAGAGGCCACGGAGGCCGCCGGGTCCACGGATCCTGTTGGGGCTACTGGGGCTACTGGGGCTACTGGGGCTACTGGGGCCACTGGAGCCACTGGGGCCACTGGGGCTGCCGTGACTCCGGGAACGGTCGGGTCCCCGGAGACCACCAAGGTCACCGAGGTCACCGAGGCCACAGAACCTGCCGGGACCCCCGGGTCCACGGAACCTGCCGAGGCCGCCGGGGCCACGGAATCCGCCGGTGTCACCGGGCCCACCGGCGTCACCGCCCCCGCCGGGCAGGACGCCGACGGGCCCGCCCCTGGGTCCTCCGGGCCGCTCGACGAGGAGGGCAGGCCCAAGCGGTTCGCCTACCCGCCCCAGCTCGTCGTGGTCGACGGTGGAAAGCCGCAGGTGGCCGCCGCCAAACGGGCCCTGGACGAGCTCGGCGTCGACGATGTCGCCGTCTGCGGCCTCGCCAAGCGCCTCGAGGAGGTGTGGCTGCCGGATGAGGACGACCCGGTGGTGCTGCCCCGCAGCAGCGAAGGGCTCTATCTCCTCCAGCGGGTCCGCGACGAGGCCCACCGCTTCGCCATCACCTACCAGCGCAGCAAGCGCGCCAAGTCGATGAAGGCCGGGCCGCTCGATGCCGTTCCGGGCCTCGGTGACAGCCGTAAGCAGGCCCTGCTGAAGCACTTCGGCTCGGTCAAGCGGCTGCGCGCCGCCACGGTCGAGCAGATCTGCGAGGTGCCGGGCGTCGGCCGTAAGACGGCCGAGACGGTCGCCGCGGCGCTCGCCGGGGCCGCCCCCGCCGCGCCCGCCGTGAACACCGCAACAGGAGAGATCATTGAGGACGAGGCCGCCGGCGCGGCGTCGTCGAACGGGGGGACCAGACCATGACCGAGCACGCGAACCATGGAGACGGAGCGCAGGTGAATACGGGCACGTCGGGCGAGCCCGCCGAGGCGGCGGCCATCCCCGAGCTGGTGATCATCTCTGGAATGTCGGGTGCGGGGCGCAGCACCGCCGCCAAGTGTCTGGAGGACCTCGGCTGGTTCGTCGTGGACAACCTGCCGCCCGCGCTGATCCCCACCATGGTCGACCTGGGCGCCCGCTCCCAGGGCAATGTGGCCCGGATCGCCGTGGTGGTGGACGTCCGCGGCCGCCGCTTCTTCGACAACCTCCGCGAGTCCCTCGCCGACCTCGCCGCCAAGAACGTCAAGCGGCGCGTGCTGTTCCTGGAGGCGTCCGACGACGCCCTCGTGCGCCGTTTCGAGTCCGTGCGCCGTCCGCACCCCCTCCAGGGCGACGGCCGGATCGTGGACGGTATCGCAGCCGAGCGCGATCTGCTGCGCGAGCTGCGCGGAGACGCCGATCTGGTGATCGACACCTCCAGCCTCAACGTCCATGAGCTGCGCGCCAAGATGGACGCCCAGTTCGCGGGCGAGGAGGAGCCCGAGCTGCGGGCCACCGTGATGTCGTTCGGCTACAAGTACGGTCTGCCGGTCGACGCCGATCTGGTGGTGGACTGCCGCTTCCTGCCCAATCCGCACTGGGTCCCCGAGCTGCGCCCCTTCACCGGGCTCAACGAGGAGGTCTCCAGTTACGTCTTCAACCAGCCCGGCGCCAAGGAGTTCCTCGACCGCTACGCGGAGCTGCTCCAGCTGATCGCCGCGGGCTACCGCCGCGAGGGCAAGCGCTATGTGACCATCGCCGTCGGCTGTACCGGCGGTAAGCACCGCAGCGTCGCGATGTCCGAGCGGCTCGCCCCGAGGCTGGCCGCCGAGGGAGTGGAGACCGTCATCGTCCACCGGGACATGGGGCGCGAGTGACCGTTCGTACCAACCGGTTGCGGCGGCTGGTCGGGGCGCGGGCCAACCGGGGCGCGCAGCCCAAGGTCGTCGCCCTCGGCGGCGGCATGGGCCTGTCGGCGTCGCTCGCCGCGCTGCGCCGGATCACCGGCGATCTGACCGCCGTCGTCACCGTGGCCGACGACGGGGGCTCCAGCGGACGGCTCCGCGACGAGCTGGGCGTGCTGCCGCCCGGCGATCTGCGCAAGGCCCTGGCCGCGCTGTGCGGCGACGACGACTGGGGCCAGACCTGGGCCCGGGTCATCCAGCACCGCTTCGCCAGCGAGGGCGATCTGCACGGCCACGCGGTCGGCAATGTGCTGATCGTCGCCCTGTGGGAGCAGCTGGGCGACCATGTGAAGGCGCTCGACCTGGTCGGCAAGCTGCTGGGCGCCCACGGCCGGGTGCTGCCCATGTCGGCCGTCCCCCTGGAGCTCCAGGCGTACGTCCGGGGCCATGACCCGGCGCGCCCGGAGGAGGTCTCCATCGTCGCCGGGCAGGCCACCGTGGCCCTCACCCCCGGTGAGGTGCAGTCGGTCCATCTGGTGCCGCACGATCCACCGTCCGTCCCCGAGGCCGTCGCGGCGGTCATGGACGCCGACTGGGTGGTGCTGGGGCCCGGCTCCTGGTTCTCCTCCGTGATCCCGCATCTGCTGGTCCCCGATCTGCTCCAGGCGCTCACCGAGACCAAGGCCCGGCGGGTGCTGTCGCTGAACCTCGCCCCTCAGCCCGGAGAAACCGATGGCTTCTCCCCGCAGCGTCATTTGGAGGTTTTGGCCCGACACGCCCCTAAACTCGCCTTCGACGTGGTGCTTGCCGACGAGGCCGCCGTCCCCGACCAGAGCAGTCTGTGCGACGCCGCCAAGCGGCTGGGCGGCACGGTCGAGCTTGCGCCGGTGGCCGCGACCGACGGTGCCCCGAAGCATGACCCGGAGCTTCTGGCGGCCGCGTACGACCGTATTTTTCGGATGCATGGAAGGATCGGCCCATGGCGATGACGGCAGCGGTGAAGGACGAAATCTCCCGGCTCCCCGTCACCCGGACCTGCTGCCGGAAAGCGGAGGTCTCGGCGATCCTGCGGTTCGCGGGCGGGCTGCACCTGGTCAGCGGGCGCATCGTGATCGAGGCGGAGCTGGACACCGGGATCGCGGCCCGCAGGGTGCGCAAGGACATCCTGGAGATCTTCGGGCACGCCTCGGATCTGGTGGTGATGGCCCCCGGCGGGCTGCGCCGCGGCAGCCGGTACGTGGTGCGGGTGGTGGCGGGCGGTGACCAGCTGGCACGGCAGACCGGCCTGGTCGACGGCCGCGGCCGGCCGATCCGCGGACTGCCGCCGCAGGTCGTCTCCGGCGCCACCTGCGACGCCGAGGCCGCCTGGCGCGGGGCCTTCCTCGCCCATGGCTCGCTCACCGAGCCCGGCCGCTCGTCCTCCCTGGAGGTGACCTGCCCGGGCCCAGAGGCCGCGCTGGCGTTGGTCGGCGCCGCCCGCCGGCTCCAGATCGCCGCCAAGGCGCGCGAGGTGCGCGGGGTGGACCGGGTGGTCGTCCGGGACGGTGACGCCATCGGCGCGCTGTTGACGCGGCTGGGCGCGCACGAGTCGGTCCTCGCCTGGGAGGAGCGGCGGATGCGGCGCGAGGTGCGGGCGACCGCCAACCGCCTCGCCAACTTCGACGACGCCAATCTGCGCCGCTCGGCCCGTGCCGCCGTCGCCGCCGGGGCCCGGGTGCAGCGCGCCCTGGAGATCCTGGGCGACGAGGTGCCCGAGCACCTCGCCGCGGCCGGGCGGCTGCGCATGGAGCACAAGCAGGCGTCCCTGGAGGAGCTGGGCGCCCTCGCCGACCCGCCGCTGACCAAGGACGCCGTCGCGGGCCGTATCCGCCGGTTGCTGGCCATGGCCGACAAGCGCGCCCAGGATCTGGGCATCCCCGGCACCGAGTCCAGCCTGACCGAGGAGATGGCCGAGGGCATGGTCGGCTGACGGCGCCCAACGGCAGGCGGCACGGAAGCGCGTAGCCCCCCGCACGTCGCGCCCCGCACCCTCCGCGCCCCGGACACCGCGGGCCGTACACCCCGCCCCGCACACCGCGCGCCCCCGGATCACACCAGCGATCCGGGGGCGCGGTGCGTCCACGTGGTGCGTCCAGGCGGCATGTGCCGGCGGTTCGCGCGCCGCTGTTGACATGACCATGTGTCCTGACAAGTCTGGAGCGCTGCGCACCCGCGTGTTCACATGACAGCCAGGGGGGCTCATGAAGCTCAGACCGACGGTGAGATCGAGCGGCGCGGTGGCTGCACTGGCCGCGTTGCTTCTGGGGGGACTGGCCGCGGCACCCGCGGCCACCGCACAACCGCCGGCGGACGCCGCCGGCGAGGGGCTGTCCGTATGGACCGCCCAGGTCACGAAGGAGCAGATCCCGCTGCTGCTCCGCGCCGGAGCGGACGGCACCGAACTGGGGCGGCAGGTGCCCGAGAAGGGCAGCGGCCCGGTCGGGCTCTACCTCACCGCCGAGCAGGCCGCCGAGCTGCGCGGCAAGGGCGTGCGGATCACCGAGAAGAAGGTCTCCGCACAGACCCACAACCGCCTCAAGGCCGCGGGCGACGGTGTCTTCCGCCCCTATAGCGGCGAGGGCGGGTTGAAGCAGCAGCAGGCCGGGGGCGTGGTCGGCTGACGGCCTCGGGAGTGAAGCACGGAAGCCGCGTCCCCGCTCCCCAGCACCTCGCGCCCCTGGAGCACACGAGCGATCCGGCGGCGCATACGTCCTCCGGGTCATGCGCCGGAGCGCTTGCTTGGTGTTCGCGATGGGGAGTTCATCGCCTCCCGTAGTGGCGTTGCGGAGCGTCGCCGCTCTGCTGTCTGTCCAGCACCGAACGCCCGAACGCCCGAACGGTTGACGGAGCCTGGGAATCGAACCATCGCCCTGCGAGTCACCAGTTATGGTGATCGATGAGTAAAGGCGGGCTTGCGTGCGGCGGTCGTACTACGGTCCGAGGCCATGAAGCTGGTGACGCAGGTGAATTGCGCCCGTGTGGCGCTGATGGGGGTATTCCGAAGGGAGTCCTA
>NZ_JANIIC010000059.1 GCF_024519315.1 Streptomyces malaysiensis subsp. samsunensis
AACGGGGGCGGACCGGCTCTTCGGCCGTGGCTGCGGCGGCCGATGGCCGACGGCCGATATGCGCGGCGCGGGCGCGGAGCGGTAGCGCGATCCAGCTGCGGTCGAGCACGGTCCGACGGTGCCGCAGTACTCCTGCCTCGAACTCCTCGACCAGCGGCCGGGCCTGTCCAACGCCGAGCTCGACCGCATGGCGGAGGCCCTCGACGGCTGATCCGGCCTCAGTCGGTCGCGGTCGTGGGGAAGTCGGGTGGAGTCAGTCGCGGGGGAGCAGGGTGCCCAGGGGGCCGAGGTCCAGGTTGAGGTCCTCCGGGGTCAGGCCGTGCTGGTCGCACAGCTCCGCCATGCGCTGGTCGAGCAGCATCAGCGTGGTGCCGATGCGCTCGATCTGGTCCTCGCTCAGGCCGCCCGCGTCGATGCGGCGGATGGCCTGGCGCTCCATCAGCTGGCGGAGGAGTTCGACGACCGTCAGCACCAGTGCTACCAGGTCGCGGCCGACCGAGTCGCGGTCGATGTCGACGCGGGACGGGGGCGCGGGGGCGGCGGGGTCCGAGGGGGTCATAGCGGGCCGCTGTCGGTCCATGGGGCCTGGACCCGTTCGTTCACGGAGGAGAGGAGGGCGTGCAGGGAGAGGCGGACGAGGGGGACCTCGGCGATCGCGATGACCAGGTCGCCGGTGATGACGACGCCCGTGGCGAGCACCCGGTCGAGGAGGTCCACCAGGGGCACGCCGAGCGGTCCGAGGGATTCGGCGGGGGTGGTGCCCCAGTCGGGAGCCGCCTTGCGGGCGGTGGCGGCGGGGGCCGCTTCCCACAGCGCTTTTGCCGGGGCGGTTTCCCAGGAGGCTCCGGTCATGGGGTCGTCCCGGCGTCGGCGAAGGAGTAGGGCGCCCATGGGCCGGAGAGCTCGATCTGGATGTCCGTCTCGTCGTGGCGCAGCGATGCGAGGGCGGCGCGCAGTTCGCGCTCCCGGCCCAGGTCGAGGAGGTAGGCCGCGTTCAGCACATGCGTACGGTGCTTCCCGGTCACCTCGACGCCGTGCGGGCGCAGCCGTCGCGCGGCCACGGCCAGGCCCCGGACGGCGGTGTCCACCCGCTCGGCGGCCCGCAGCGTCTGGGTGTGGCGCTGTTCGCGGCTCTGCCGGCGGGTGCGGACCCGGTCCAGATAGGTGCGGCCGCTGCCGGAGCTGTCTGTCGACGGGGCCTCCGGCGCGGGTGGCGGTCCCGTGGGCGCGTAGACCTTGACGCCCCATTCGGCCCGGCCCGCGATCCGGTCCAGGGCGGTCAGGAAGGACGTCTGCCGTTCGTCCAGGGCCTCTTGGACGCGTCGGTCGTCGAGGTAGAGGGTGGCCAGGGGCAGCGGGACGGTGGGGGCGAGCACCGATGCCGCCGTGATCACCGCGTGGTGGGCGCGGGCGCAGCGCTCCAGCTCGGCGCGGTCGGACAGCCGCCGTCGCAGCGCCTCCTCGCCGAACCCGGCCGCGGGCACGTCCTGGACCACGGCGGTGAGCGGGCCCGCCGGGAGCGTACGGACGGGGGTGCCGGTGCCGAGCCCGGGGAGTTCCGCCAAACCTTCTGCCAGCCTTTCCGCAGGCCGTTCGGCCGATTCGGTGGGCCCGCCGCCGCGGCAGACCGCGAAGACGTAGCTGAGGGTGGGGACTTGGGACGGGGTCATCGGTCGCTCCGCTCCTGCGCGGTGGCGCCGACCGCGCTCAGCTCCTCTGAGCCGATGCGCGACTCCAGGGCGTGGAGCCGCTCGCGCAGTTCCGCGTTCTCCTGGGTGAGGGCGTCCCGCGCGGCGCGCGAGGAGAGCGCTGGGTCGGTTTCCCACCAGTCGATTCCGGCCTTGCGGGCGGTGTCCACGGAGGAGACGAACAACCGCAGCCGGATGGTGAGCAGTTCGATGTCCAGCAGGTCGATCTTGATGTCCCCGGCGATCACGATGCCCTTGTCCAGCACACGCTCCAGGACCTCGGCGAGGTCGGAGGGGTGCCGCTCGGCGACCGGGGGAGCGGGGTACGCCAGCTCGCGTTCAATCACGGTGTCTCACCCTTGCCTTCCCTTCTCGGCCGCCGGATCGCTCCAGCAGGTCCAGCAGCCGGTCCTCCTCCCGGTCGAACTCTTCGGGGCCGATCGCCCCCGACTCCAGCGCCTCGTTCAGCGCGGCGAGCCGGGCGCGCAGCACCGACGGATGGCACAGCTCCTCCTCGGCGACGTCCCTCATGCGCTCCGCGATCCACGCCACCCCTCGCACCGGCGCCAGCGGGAAGAGCACGACCTGGCTCAGCACGCCCATGTCAGATTCGGCCTTCCGTGAAGCTGTAGCAGGGCAGCGGGCCGGTGAGCAGCAGCTCCACCCGGTCGCGGTGGCCGGTCGCGAAGCGCTCCACCACACCGTGGAACCGCCGCTCCTCGCGCCGGTGCAGCAGGAAGGAGACGTTCAGCACGCACCCCTCGACCTCCGGGCCGCGCACCTCGGCGTCCGCCACGGCGGAGAGCTCCGCGAGCACCGTGGCCGCGGCGGCCGCCGCTCTGCGCTCGAGCCCGCGCGCCACGGCCTCGCCCAGCCGCACGCTCGCCTCGTACCCCGGGGCCCGGCGGGCGGCGCTGCGCAACCGGCTCACCTCGGGGTCCTCCCGTACCAGCGAGCCCAGGCCGGTCTCGGTGGGCATGGCCTTGAGGTTCATCTCGACCCGGCCGTCGACGCGTTCGAGCGCGGCCAGGCAGTCGTGCTGCGCGGACAGCAGCTGCTGCCGCACCGACTCCTCGTCGGGGGCGACCATCCCGAAGCGCGTCGGCAGCACCGGTCCGTCCTTCCCCAGCGTCAGGGCGAGGTCCTGGTGGGCGAGGAGGTCGCGGCGCTTGGCGCGCAGCCGGGCCGGGGCGTCGCTGATCACCGCGGCCAGCGCTCCGGCCCGGAGGGTACGGACCGGGGCGGGCCGCTCGCCCACGCCGGTATGGCCGGGCGACACCGTGTGGGAGGCGCGGACGACGCCGTAGACGTACACGCTCCGGGGCGCGGTCATGGATCAGTCCTCCTCGGAAGCGGAGCCGGAGGGCGGAGCGGAACGGCGGCGGGGGCGGGCGGCGGTGGACGCGGTACCCCGCCGGGAGCGGCCCTCCCGCGCCTCCTGCTCCTCTTCCTCCTCCTCGTCGTCGTCACCGGCCCCGACGGCCCTCTTGACCTTCTCTCCCACCCCTGCCACCGCCTTCTTGGCCTTCTTCTTGCCGAGGCCGGCGGCCATCTGCCCGGCCGGGCTCCCGCCGCCGCCCGCGACCCCGCCCAGCAGTTCGGGAACGGTCTTGCTGCGGTCGAATTCGAGGTCCATGCGGTTGCAGGCTTCGGCGAAGCGGAGGTAGGTGTCCACGCTGGCCACCACGATGCGGGCGTCGATCTTCAAGATCTCGATGCCCACGAGGGAGACCCGGATGAAGACGTCGATCACCATGCCCCGGTCGAGGATGAGTTCCAGGCAGTCGTAGAGGGTGCCGGTCCGCTGGATGCGGACGACCTCTTCCGTATAGGTGCCAGTGGGCATCGCGGGGCGTCCTTTCGGCAGTCGTCTCAGCAGTCGTCGGCCGCACCGCGCCGGTAGCGGCGGACCCTCCGGTATTCCTGGAGTTCGCCCCGCTGGTCGATGTGCACCTCGTACGTGGCCAGCAGGCTGGTGGTGTCGGGGATCCGGGCGACCTCGAGGACGTCCACGCTGACGACCCAGCCGTCCTCGTGACGGGTCACGCCGCTGACGCCCTCGGTCTCATGGACGAGCAGCGAGTCGAGCTGTTCACACGCGCGCCGGGCGGCCTCGGCCGGCTTGGGCGGCCGGGGCCGGGTACTCGTCCTGGTGGCCGACGGGCGCGGTTCTCGCTCTGCCATGTGCATCAGGTGATCACAGGACGTGTCCGGCCGCCCGCCGGGATGGGCCGGACGCGGGACCGCCAGGCGGCTGCCGCCGGGGATCGGAGGCGCCCTGAAGGGGCGCGGGGCCGTGTCGAAATGCGGCTCCGCCGCGCGGGCGCGACCGGCCACGACGGTGCCGCGGACGATCGACGGCAGCTCGGAGAGGTTCCGGCGAGCTCAGCGCACTTCCGGCGGAGCGCTCAGGCCCCCTCCGCCTCATCCCGCTCCTCCGTGCTCAGCGAGGACCACAGCCGCTCGCTCGCACAGTGCATATGCTCCGCCATGGCCCGCTCGGCGGCCTCCGGGTCGCGGTCGCGGATGGCCTGGAGGATCGCGGCGTGTTCCTTGAGCGTGCCCGCCACCGTGCCCTCGATGTCGCCAGCGCGCTCCATCCAGACCTGGAGGAGCGAGCGGATGCTGTGCAGGATGTCGCTGAGCACGGAGTTGCGGGCGATGGTCGCCGTCTCCAGGTGGAAGGCGATGTCGGCGTCGATGAAGGACGTGACGTCGCCGCCCGCCTCGCGCATGTGCTCCAGATGGGCCTCGAGGCGGTCCACGTCCGCTGGTTCGGCGCGTTCGGCGGCGAGGCGGGCGGACATGCCCTCCATGAAGGTGCGCACCTCGACCAGGTCATGGGTGCGGCGCTGCCCCAGCATCAGGCCCCAGTTGATGGCGCGGGGCAGGAACTCGGAGGTGCCGGCCCGGACGTACGACCCGGAGCCGGGGCGGATCTCGATGATGCCGAGGACGTCGAGGGCGGACAGCGCGCCACGGACGCTGGACCGGGCCACGTTCAGCGCCTCGGCGAGCTGGCGCTCCGCGGGGAGCCGCATACCGGGCTGTAGATGACCTTCGGAGAGATGGTCGAGCAGCCGCTTGGCCACCTCGCTCACCGACGACTCCCGGACGACGGGGCGCAGCAGGGCGGTGAAGTTCGGCTGGTCGGACTCAGCGCTCACGTGGCGTTCCCCTCAGCGGTCTGGGCTGGACACACCAGTACATCACCAGTGGCCGGAGTGGAAATCCCCGGCTATCGCTTAAGCGCTCGGCGGGAGTCTGTCAAGAGGCCATTGGCCTGCGATAAAAGCGACGCTCATCACTTTGGTTAATTGGTGACCAATTTTCGACGAGTGGCTAGCGTGAGGCTCACTCCACCGGACAACGCCGTCCCGCCCCGTGAGGAGCCGCCATGGGCACCCCTGTTGTCACCCCGGTCACGACGGACGTCGAAAGATCGGCGATCAGGAAGATCTCGATCCGACTCGTCCCGTTCGTCGCCCTGATGTTCTTCGTGAACTTCCTCGACCGAACCGCGGTCTCTTTCGCGGAGCCCAACGGCATGGGCGAGGACCTGGGCCTCAGCGCCGCTCAGTTCGGGCTCGCCTCGGGCGTCTTCTTCATCGGCTACATCCTGCTGGAAGTGCCCAGCAACATGGCGCTGCACCGGTTCGGCGCCCGCCGCTGGCTGGCTCGGATCATGGTCACCTGGGGAATCGTTTCTCTGCTTTTCACCTGGGTGAACTCCACCGAGCAGCTGTATGCGCTGCGCTTCCTGCTGGGTGTCGCCGAGGCCGGGTTCTTCCCCGGTGCGATCCTCTTCCTCAGCCAGTGGGTGCCGGCCCGCCACCGCACCCGGATCCTGGCGCTGTTCTACCTCGCCCAGCCGCTCACCACGGTGATCGGGGCGCCGCTGGCCGGGCTGCTGATCAACCAGCACGGCTCGTTCCTCGGCCTCGACGGCTGGCGCTTCATGTTCCTCGGCGTCTCGGTGCCCGCGATCCTGCTCGGCGTCATCGCCTGGTTCTATCTGATCGACCGCCCGGCCGACGCCAAGTGGCTCACCGGCGAGGAGAAGAACTGGCTGACCGGCGCGCTGGCACGGGAGGAGAGCGAGAAGACGGCCGGCCACGGCGGGCATGAGGGGCTGAAGGCCGCGTTCGCCAGCGGCCGGGTGTGGGTCCTCGCCCTCATCTACTTCGGCTTCATCTACGGCCTGTACGCCCTGGCGTTCTTCCTGCCCACCATCATCAGCGGCTTCGAGGACCAGTTCGGGACCCACTTCAGCGTGATGGACAAGGGGCTGATCACCGCCATCCCCTATCTGCCCGCCGCGATCGTCCTGTTCTTCTGGTCCCGGCACGCCACCCGGCACGGGGTGCGCGCCTGGCATGTGGCCGGGCCCGCGGTGGTCGGCGGCGTCAGCATCCCGCTGGCCCTGTCCATGGGCTCGCCGACCGCGACCGTCGCCGTGATCACCGTCACCGCCTGCTCGATCTTCGCGGCGCTGCCCGCCTTCTGGTCGCTGCCCTCGCGGTTCCTCACCGGAGGCGCCGCGGCCGCCGGTATCGCCCTGATCAACACCGCCGGGAACGTGGCGGGCTTCGCCGCGAGCTACATCACCGGCTGGCTGCGGGACCTCAGTGGCTCCTACTACGCGCCGCTGTTCCTCGTCGGCGGCTTCATGCTCCTGTCCGCCGTGCTGATGGTGCTGCTCGCCGCCCGCCGCGGACCCACGGCCCCCGCCCCCGAACAGGAGCTGATCACCGCCGGGCACTGACCCCCCGCCCGCCGTCCAGCCCCAGCACCGAGCACCCCCCGCGGCCCCGGGAGACCGCCAGTCATGACACGACTCTTCAACAACCCAGCCGCCTTCGCGGACGAGGCCCTGGAGGGCTTCGCCGCCGCCCACCGGCGCCTGGTCCGGCGCGTCCCCGGTGGCGTCGTCCGGGCCACCGCCACCGCCCCCGGCCAGGTGGCCGTGGTCGTCGGCGGCGGTTCCGGCCACTACCCGGCCTTCTCCGGTCTGGTGGGGCAGGGCCTGGCGCACGGTGCCGCCGTCGGCAATGTCTTCGCCTCGCCCTCGGCCCAGCAGGTGCACCAGGTGGCCAGGGCGGCGCAGTCCGGCGGCGGGGTGCTGCTGGCCTTCGGCAACTACGCGGGCGATGTCCTGCACTTCGGCCAGGCCGCGGAGCGCCTCACCGCCGAGGGCGTCCCCTGCGCGACGCTCGCCGTGACCGACGACGTCTCCAGCGCCGCGGCCGGGGAGTCGCAGAAGCGGCGCGGGGTCGCGGGCGACCTCGCGGTGTTCAAGACCGCCGCCGCGGCGGCCGAGGCGGGGCTGCCCCTGGCGGAGGTGGTCCGGCTCGCGAGGCTGGCCAACGCCAGGACCCGCTCGTTCGGCATCGCCTTCTCCGGCTGCACCCTGCCCGGTGCGGACGCCCCGCTGTTCACGGTCCCGGCGGGCCGGATGGCGGTGGGCCTGGGCATCCACGGCGAACCGGGGCTGGCCGAGCGCCCGGTGCCCAGCGCCGACGAGGCCGCCGAGCTGCTGGTCTCCACCCTGCTCCACGAGCTGCCGGAGGGGGTGGAAAGCCCCCGCGGACAGCGGGCGGGCGTGATCCTCAACGGTCTGGGCTCGGTCAAGTACGAGGAGTTGTTCGTCGTCTACCGCCAGGTGGCGCGGCTGCTCGCCGAGGCGGGGGTCGAAACGGTCGACCCCGAGGTGGGCGAGCTGGTCACCAGCTTCGACATGGCGGGCGTCTCGCTCACCCTCTTCTGGCTGACCGATGAGCTGGAGCCGCTGTGGACGGCCCCGGCCGACGCCCCCGCGTACCGCAAGGGGACGGTCGCACCGGTCGCGGCCGACGAACCGTCCACGACCGGCGAAGCACCCGAGGCCGCGGACCCGGACCCCGTTGAGAACACCGCAGTCCCCGAGGCGAGCGAGCCCTCCCGCGCCGCGGCCCGCACCGCGCTGGCGGCGCTCGGCGCCATCGAGGCGACCGTCCGGGCCCACGCCGATGAGCTCGGCCGCATCGACGCGGTCGCGGGCGACGGCGACCACGGCATCGGCATGCGGCGCGGCTCCGAGGCCGCGCACGCGGCCGGACGCGGGGCCCTGGAGCGGGGCGCGGGCGCGGGCACCCTGCTGCACCACGCCGCCGACGCCTGGGCCGACCGGGCCGGTGGCACCTCCGGGGCGCTGTGGGGGGTCATCCTGCGGGCGCTCGGCACGGCACTCGGCGACACCGAACGGCCCGACGCGCACGCCGTCAGCGTCGGCGTGGACGCCGCCGCCGACGGGGTGATGCGGCTCGGCAAGGCGGAGACCGGCGACAAGACGATGGTCGACGCCCTGGTCCCGTTCGCCGACGCGCTGAGCGACGCGGTCGGCGGGGGAGCGCCGCTGGCCGCCGCCTGGGACACCGCGGCCACCGCCGCCGACGCCGCCGCCGAGGCCACCGCCGGGCTCCTGCCCCGGCTGGGCCGTGCCCGGCCGCACGCCGAGAAGTCGCTGGGCACCCCCGACGCCGGTGCGGTGTCCCTCGCCCTGATCGTCCGCGCCGTGCACGGCGCCCTCTCCGGTTCCACCGCCTGAGCGCTCCGCCGGAAGTGCCCCTGACCCGCCGTCGATCGTCCGCGGCGCAGCCCACCGCCAAGAAAGGCTGAGATGAACGACAAGCTCCGTATCGTCGTCGGATCCGATGACGCCGGATACGACTACAAGGAGGTTCTGAAGCGGGACCTGGAGGCCAGCGAGCTCGTCGCGGCCGTGACGGACGTGGGCGTGGACGCCGATGGGCACACCGCCTACCCGAAGGTCGCGATCGCCGCCGCCGAACTCGTGGCCGCGGGCGAGGCCGACCGGGCGCTGCTGGTGTGCGGCACCGGACTCGGGGTCGCCATCGCGGCCAACAAGGTCAAGGGCATCAGGGCCGTCACCGCCCACGACAGCTTCTCCGTCGAACGCGCCATCCTCAGCAACAACGCGCAGGTGCTCACCTTCGGCCAGCGCGTCGTGGGGCTCGAACTCGCCCGCCGCCTCGCCCGGGAGTGGCTCACCTACCGCTTCGACACCTCCTCGGCCTCGGCCGCCAAGGTCGAGCTGATGTGTGCCTACGAAGAGGGCACGGCCGCCTGATGTCCGCCCCGCATCTCCCGTCCGTCACCATCGGCGTCAGCCTGAAGATGTACTTCGGGCACCATCGGACGCTCAACTGGTGCCGTCGCATCGCGGCGATCGCCGAGCGGCACCCGGCCGTCACCGGCGGCCTCGCCGAGACGTTCGTCCTGCCCTCCTTCCCGACGCTGGTCCCGGCCGCCGGGCTGCTCGCCGGGACCGGGGTCCGGATCGGCGCACAGGACCTGAGCGCCGAGGAACCCGGCGCGTTCACCGGCGAGGTGAGCGGCGCCCAGCTCAAGGAGATCGGCTGTGCCTACGCCGAGGTGGGCCATGCCGAGCGGCGCCGGCTCTTCCACGAGGACGAGACGATCGTCGCGGCCAAGACCGCCGCCGCGCTGCGCCACGGCCTCACCCCCGTGCTGTGCGTCGGTGAGCCGGAGCGCACCGACGCCGGGCGGGCGGCCGAGCGCTGCGCCGCCGAGGTCGAGTCCGCCCTCGCGGCGGCCGGACGGGCCGGGGTGCTCGGCCCGGTGGTCGTGGCGTACGAGCCGCAGTGGGCCATCGGCGCCCCCGAGCCCGCCTCGCCCGAGCACATCCGCGCCGTGTGCACCGCTCTGAGCACCCGGCTGGTGGAGCGGGCGGAACTCGCGGGCAGCCGGGTGGTCTACGGCGGCAGCGCCGGACCGGGGCTGCTCACCCGGCTCGGCCCCGAGGTCGGCGGGCTCTTCCTGGGCCGTTTCGCCCATGACCCGGGCGCGTTCGAGGCGGTCCTGGACGAGGCCGTGGCCCTGCACGGGACGACTGTGGCGGGGGTGGGGTGAGATGGCCCTGGGACTGAGCACCTACGCCTTCTTCTGGCAGATCTCCTCCGGGGCGCCCCGGCCGCTGACGCTGGCGGACATGCTCCGGCGCACCCATGAGCTGGACGCCGACGTCTTCCAGATCTGCGACTACCCGCTGATCGAGACCTTCTCCGACGAACTGCTCGCGGAGGTGCGCGCCACCGCCGACTCCCTCGGCATCCGGCTGGAGCTGGGCACGCGCGGGGTCCGCCCCGCGCATCTGCTGACCTATCTGGACCTCGCGGAGAAGCTGGGCGCCCGCTTCGTCCGATCCATGCTGAACACCGCCGACCACCGGCCGGCCGTCCGCGAGGCGGTCGGGCTGCTGCGCGAGGCGGTGCCCGCCTACGCCGAGCGCGGCGTCACCCTCGGTCTCGAGACGTATGAACAAGTCTCGACGGACGACCTGCTGGCGGTCGTCACCGGCGTGGACAGCCCGCACCTCGGCGTCTGCCTGGACCCGGGCAACAGCGTGGCCCGCCTGGAGCGGCCGGCCGATGTGATCGGCCGCACCGCCCCGTACGTGGTCAACATCCACGTCAAGGACTTCGCCTTCACCCGCCGGGACGGCTGGGTCGGCTTCACCCTCGCCGGCTGCCCGCTCGGCGAGGGGCTGCTCGACTACGACGGCATGATCGCCGCGGTCGGCCCGGAGGAGAAGGGCGTCAGCCAGATCGTGGAGCACTGGCTCCCGTGGCAGGGCGGCTTCGAGGAGACCGCCCGGCTCGAGGACCAGTGGACACAGCACAGTGTCCGCACCCTGAACACCCTGATGAGGAGCACCTGATGGCCACCCCCGCCACAAAGCCCACGACCGTCGCCGTCATCGGCGCCGCCGGAAAGATGGGCCTGCGCGTCTCGGCGAACCTGGAGCAGAGCGACTTCCGCGTCCTGTTCAGCGAGAACTCCCCCAAGGGCCAGGAGGTCCTGGCCGAGCTGGGCCGCGAGGTCATCGACTCCGCCAAGGCGGCGGCCGAGGCGGACGTGGTCGTCCTCGCCGTCCCCGACCGCGTCCTCGGCGCGGTGTCCGAGGCGCTGGTGCCGGTGATGAAGCCCGGCTCGGTCGTCCTCACCCTGGACCCGGCCGCCGCGTACGCGGGGCTGCTCGCCCGGCGCGACGACGTCGCCAACGCCTGTGCGCACCCCTGCCACCCGTCGGTCTTCCTGGAGCGCACCACCAAGGAGGAGTGGGCCGACACCTTCGGCGGGATCGCCGCGCCGCAGGAGGTCGTCGCCGCGTTCGAGTCCGCGGACGCGGCGGCGCGCGAGCTGACCGAGACCGTGATCCGCACGATGTACGCCCCGGTCGTGGACGTCCACTGGGTGACCGTGAAGCAGCTGGCCGTGCTGGAGCCCACCCTCGTGGAGACCATCGCCTGCATGGTCGGCGCGCTGCTGACGGAGGCCCTGCACGAGACCGTCCACACGGTGGGCGTCCCGGAGCCGGCCGCCCGTGCGATGCTCCTCGGCCACACCCAGGTAGCCCTCGCCAACACCCTCAAGGGCGACAACCCGTTCTCCGACGCCTGCCTGATCGCGATGGACTACGGACGGGAGTCGATCGTGCGGGACGACTGGAAGAAGGTCTTCCAGGACGAGGAGCTCGACAAGGTCATCACCCGCATGCTCAAGATCAAGGAGATCCGCCGCACGGCGTGACGCCGAACGCTGTGCGGTACGCCCCCGGTCACGGTGCGCTCACGGGGGAGCGCACCGCGATCGGGGGCTTCGTCGGCTCGGCCCGCCGTGGCGTCCGGGATGCGTTCGGGATGAGTGAGGCCCGAGGGCGTACTCACGCGGTGGACGCATGGAGGGCGGGCGCGTGAGGTGTGGGGGCCTTCGGGTGTCCCGGGCGGCGCTTTTCGGTGTCCCGGCCGGACCCGGCGCGGGCTGTCGGCGGGTGGCCGTACTCTGGAAGACCCCCGGCCCGTGACACGTGTCGGGTCGTTCGCGTTGTCCGCCTCCGGGATGGAATACCCCTTTATGAGCCTCACCGGTCTGCTCGACGTCGTCGTAAGGGACCCCGCGCTCGCCGAGGCGGTGCGCGGTGCCGCCGACGGCCGTCGTCCCCACGTCGATCTGGTCGGCCCGCCGGCCGCCCGCCCGTTCGCCATCGCCGCGCTGGCGCGCTCCGCGGGCCGTCCCGTGCTCGCCGTGACCGCCACCGGCCGGGAGGCGGAGGATCTGGCGGCGGCGCTGCGCTCGCTGCTGCCCCCGGACGGGATCGTGGAGTACCCGTCCTGGGAGACGCTGCCGCATGAGCGGCTCTCGCCGCGCTCGGACACGGTCGGGCGGCGCCTCGCGGTGCTGCGCAGGCTGGCCCATCCGCGCCAGGACGATCCGGCGGCCGGCCCCGTCTCGGTTGTGGTCGCGCCCGTGCGGTCCGTGCTCCAGCCGCAGGTCAAGGGGCTCGGGGACCTGGAGCCTGTGAGTCTGCGGGCCGGGCGGACCGCCGATCTGGAGGAGATCGTGGACGGGCTCGCGGCCGCCGCGTACTCCCGGGTCGAGCTGGTCGAGAAGCGCGGCGAGTTCGCCGTGCGCGGCGGCATCCTGGACGTCTTCCCGCCCACCGAGGAGCATCCGCTCCGGATCGAGTTCTGGGGCGACGACGTCGAGGAGATCCGCTACTTCAAGGTGGCCGACCAGCGCTCCCTGGAGGTCGCCGAGCACGGGCTGTGGGCGCCGCCCTGCCGGGAGCTGCTGCTGACCGACGAGGTGCGGGAGCGGGCCGCGGCCCTCGCCGAGGCCCACCCCGAGCTGGGCGAACTGCTCGGCAAGATCGCCGAGGGGATCGCGGTCGAGGGCATGGAGTCCCTGGCCCCGGTGCTGGTGGACGACATGGAGCTGCTGCTTGACGTCCTCCCGGCGGGCAGTATGACGGTCGTCTGCGAGCCGGAGCGGGTGCGTACCCGGGCGGCGGACCTGGTGGCCACCAGCCAGGAGTTCCTCCGGGCGTCCTGGGCGGCCACCGCCGGGGGAGGGGAGGCCCCGATCGACGTCGGCGCGGCCTCCCTGTGGAGCATCGCGGACGTTCGCGACCGCGCCCGTGAGCTGGGCATGATGTGGTGGTCGGTGAGCCCCTTCGCGGCCGATGAGGAGCTCGCCGAGGACACCGTCAAGCTGGGGATGCACGCCACCGAGAGCTACCGTGGCGACACCGCCCGGGCGCTGGCCGACACCAAGGGCTGGCTCGCCGAGGGCTGGCGCACGGTCTATGTGACCGAGGGCCACGGCCCCGCCTCCCGCACCGTCGAGGTGCTCGGCGGCGAGGGGATCGCGGCCCGGCTGGACGGCGACCTCACCGAGATCAAGCCGTCCGTGGTGCATGTGGCCTGCGGTTCGATCGACTACGGCTTCGTCGACTCGGGCCTGAAGCTGGCCGTGCTGACCGAGACGGATCTGTCCGGGCAGAAGGCCGCGGGCAAGGACGGGGCGCGGATGCCCGCGCGCCGCCGTAAGACCATCGATCCGCTCACCCTCGAGGCGGGCGACTTCATCGTCCATGAGCAGCACGGCGTCGGGCGCTACATCGAGATGGTGCAGCGCACCGTCCAGGGCGCCACCCGCGAGTATCTGGTGGTCGAGTACGCCCCGGCCAAGCGCGGCCAGCCCGGCGACCGGCTCTTCGTCCCCACCGACCAGCTGGAGCAGGTCACCAAGTACGTGGGCGGGGAGGCGCCGACCCTGCACCGGCTCGGCGGGGCCGACTGGACCAAGACCAAGGCGCGCGCCAAGAAGGCCGTCAAGGAGATCGCCGCCGACCTGATCAAGCTCTACTCGGCGCGGATGGCGGCGCCCGGCCATGCCTTCGGCGCGGACACCCCCTGGCAGCGGGAGCTGGAGGACGCCTTCCCGTATGTGGAGACCCCCGACCAGCTCACCACCATCGCCGAGGTCAAGGAGGACATGGAGAAGTCGGTTCCGATGGACCGGCTGATCTGCGGCGACGTCGGCTACGGCAAGACCGAGATCGCGGTCCGCGCGGCCTTCAAGGCGGTCCAGGACGGCAAGCAGGTCGCGGTGCTCGTGCCCACGACCCTGCTGGTGCAGCAGCACTTCGGCACCTTCGGCGAGCGGTACGGCCAGTTCCCGGTCAACGTCAAGGCGCTCTCCCGCTTCCAGACCGACACCGAGGCCAAGGCGGTGCTGGAGGGGCTGCGGGACGGGGCCGTCGACATCGTCATCGGCACCCACCGGCTCTTCTCCTCCGAAACCAAGTTCAAGGACCTGGGCCTGGTCATCGTGGACGAGGAGCAGCGCTTCGGCGTCGAGCACAAGGAGCAGCTGAAGAAGCTCCGCGCCAATGTGGACGTGCTGACCATGTCCGCCACCCCCATCCCGCGCACCCTGGAGATGGCGGTCACCGGCATCCGCGAGATGTCCACCATCACCACCCCGCCGGAGGAGCGCCATCCGGTGCTGACCTTCGTCGGGCCGTACGAGCAGAAGCAGATCGGCGCCGCCATCCGGCGTGAGCTGCTCCGCGAGGGCCAGGTCTTCTACATCCACAACCGGGTGGAGTCCATCGACCGGGCGGCCGCCCGGCTGCGCGAGATCGTCCCCGAGGCACGGATCGCCACCGCCCACGGACAGATGTCGGAGAGCGCCCTGGAGCAGGTCGTGGTCGACTTCTGGGAGAAGAAGTTCGACGTCCTGGTCTCCACGACCATCGTCGAATCCGGTATCGACATCTCCAACGCCAACACCCTGATCGTCGAGCGCGGCGACAACTTCGGCCTCTCCCAGCTGCACCAGCTGCGCGGCCGGGTCGGCCGTGGCCGCGAGCGCGGTTACGCGTACTTCCTCTACCCGCCCGAGAAGCCGCTTACGGAGACCGCCCATGAGCGGCTGGCCACGATCGCCCAGCACACCGAGATGGGCGCGGGCATGTATGTGGCGATGAAGGACCTGGAGATCCGCGGCGCGGGCAATCTGCTCGGCGGTGAGCAGTCCGGCCATATCGCGGGCGTCGGCTTCGACCTCTACGTACGGATGGTCGGCGAGGCCGTCGCCGACTACCGCGCCTCGATCGAGGCGGGCGACGGCGAGGTCGCGGAGGCGCCGCTGGAGGTCAAGATCGAGCTTCCGGTCGACGCGCACGTCCCGCACGACTACGCCCCGGGCGAGCGTCTGCGCCTCCAGGCGTACCGCGCCATCGCCACCGCCACCAGCGAGGACGACATCCGCGCCGTCCGCGAGGAGCTCACCGACCGCTACGGCAAGCTCCCCGAACCCGTGGAGAACCTCCTCCTGGTCGCCGGGCTGCGCCTGCTGGCCCGCGCCTGCGGCGTCACCGACATCACCCTCCAGGGCGCCAACATCCGCTTCTCCCCGGTGGAGCTCCGCGAATCCCAGGAGCTGCGCCTCAAGCGCCTCTACCAGCGTTCGGTGATCAAGCCGGCCACCAAGCAGGTCCTGGTACCCCGCCCCGCCACCGCCAGAATCGGCGGAAAGCCGCTGGTGGGACGGGAGCTGCTGGCCTGGACCGGGGAGTTCCTGACGACGATCCTGGGGTCGTGACCGACGGCGATCCCGGGCGGCGTTCTCAATCGGCTTGTCTTTGCAGCCGCCGTGCATGGAAAATGCATGCATGGTGGCTCTTCAGATTCGGGATGTGCCGGACGAGGTACGCGACATACTGGCCGAACGGGCGAGACAGCTGGGCCAGTCCCTCCAGGGGTATCTGCTGGACCTGGTCAGGAGTGAGGCCGAGCGGGCGGGCAATATCGCGCTCTTGCAGCGGTTCGAGGGGCGATCGGACGGCGCCGGGACCTCCATGGGCGAGACGGTGCGCGAGCTCGACGCGGACCGCGCGGACCGCGCCGCCGAATTCGGCCTCTCGCCAGGAGAACCGGGGGCGACCGCGTGATCATTGTGGATGCGAGCGTCCTCATCGAAGCGCTCACCGGGGACGCCGCCGCCGGGAAGGTGGCCCGTGCGCGCCTCGCCCAGGACCCGCATTGGGCAGCGCCCGGCCATCTCGTCGTCGAGACCTTCCACGCGGTACGCGGTCGGCTCCTCGGCGGGAAGATCACCCAAGCTCGTGCCGAGGACGCTGTTGCAGCGTTGACCGGTGCGTCGATCGAGGTGATCGCCATCCAGCCGCTCCTGATACGCATGTGGGAGCTGCGAGGCCAGGTGACGGGCTACGACGCGGCGTACATCGCGGCGGCGGAGGTGTACCGGGCTCCGCTGATCACCGGTGACGCCAGGCTGAGTCGCTGCACCCTGGCGCGCTGTGCGATCGAGGTCATCGGCTGACCACTCGGGGCAGGGGACAGGGGCGGGCCGCGCGCAACACCCCCGTCGTCGCGCGGCGGCCTACCCCGGCTCGTCAAGGACATTAGGCGGGCGGGGCCGCGGCGGCGAGGAACGATATGCACAGTGAGGGCGCCGCGTGGTTCCCGTTCGAACGGTGAATGCTCTGGTGAACGGTGAGTACGGAAGCGAATGGTGGGTGCAGCGGCGGGACCGTTGAGCGCACCCCTTCGGCCGCGGGGCTTCCGGTCTCAGAGCGAGCCCAGCGCCCGCATCGCCAGCCACAGCTCGTACTTCGCGCTCGGCGCGGTCAGCAGGGAGCGTCCCAGTACGTCCTCCGCCCTGGTCAGCCGCTTGCGGGCACCCGGTAGCGAGATCCCCAGGGCGGCGGCCGCGGCGGGCAGCCGGGCGTCGGCGCGCAGCCAGGTCCGTACGGTCTCCAGGGCGGCCGTCGGTCTGGCCTGCTCCAGCGGGCGCAGCTGGACGCGTGCCCAGGTCCCGGCGGCGGAGGTGCCCAGCACCGCGTCCAGCGTGGCGGTGCGCCCCGGCGGGGCCAGGGCGCGGGCGGCCGCGGCCTGGGGTGCCGTGTGCAGCCGCAGTGCGAGCCAGGCGGCCGACTGCGCGGGCAGGCTGCGGCTGACCTCCACGCCCAGCAGCTCATCGAGATGGCGTATCCGCGCGGCGAGCGTATTGCGGTGGATCTTCAGATGGCGGCTGGCCGCCCCGCCGAAGCTGAGCCATGAGCCGAGGGTGCCCAGCAGCTCCTGCGGGCCGGGGTCGGCGCGGCGGGCCGGTGCGTACCGCAGACAGGGCGCCAGGAGTTCGCTCGCCCACAGATAGCCCTCGGGGCCCGCCAGGACGGTCACATCCACGTCGCCGCCGAAGCCGGCGCGGTGCTCGGGCGCGTTACGGGCCACCGCCAGCGCGTGGATGGCCTGCTCATAGGCGGTCGGAGTGTCCCGCAGCGCGACCGCCGCGCTCACCCCGACCCGGCACTCGGGCACCAGCCGGACGATCAGCAGGTCCAGTGGCTCCTGGGACGGGCCCGTTCCGGTAACCGGCCCGGCGACGGCGGCCGGGGCCGTGCCGGGTGGCGAGGCGGTTCCGGGTGGCGGGGCCGTTCCGGGTGGTACGAGCGCTATGAGGTGGTTGGGGCGTACCGGACACGGCACGATCCACGCCCCGCCCCCGGCCTCACGGTCGATCCGCTGGGCGATCTCGCGCCGCCGGGGCTGCGGACACTCGATCACATACACCTGGATCACCGAGGGCAGCGCCGCCCGCAGCGCCCCGGCGATCCGCTGCGCCGCCGGCACGCTGCCCACCATCAGCAGATGCAGCACCGCTTCCCGGCTGTGGCCCTCGGCCGACTCGATCCGCCGCCGCTCCCGCTCGGCCCGCTCCAGCCGCCAGCACAGGCCGAGGGTGCGGGCGGCGTCGGCGAGCAGCATTCCGCAGCGCGGATCGTCGGGACCGACGACGACCAGATACGTCCTCGGGTCGGCGTCGAGCGCGATCAGATGCACCGGCGGCCCCTCGCCCCCGCCCAGCACCGCGGACGGCGCCCCGCGCCGGTGCAGCTCCACGGCGGCCTCGGCGGCGAGCCGCGCGACCGAGGGGTCGCTCTCCCCGCCCGGCCTGGCCAGCACCCGGCCCGTGTCCCCGACCAGCGCGGCCGGGCCGCCGGTGCGCCAGGTCAGCCAGCCGAGTATGTCCCGTATCGCCCCGCGCCTGGTGGCCAGCCGGGCGAGGGCGAGAACGTCGTCAGCGCGGTCCGCGCGGTCGGCGCGCACATCGGATGGCGAGGCGGGCATGAAACAGCACATTAGTTCCGATCGCATGGGTTTCCGAAGTGCGCGGCCCGGCCTGTGGAAACCTGTGGAAAAGGCGGAGATCACAGGAGGGCGGGCACGGGCGGACGCGGCTCAGCGGATCGGCGGACGTCGGCTGCGGTTCGAGGCGCCGCAAAGGGGCGCGGGGCCGGGCCGATGTGCGGCTCCGCCGCGGCTGTGTCGATATGCGGCTCCGCCGCGTGGGACCGGCCACGACGGCGCCGCGGACGATCGACGGCAGCTCAGCCCACTTCCAGCGGAGCGCTTAGGCTCGGCCGGTGTCCACCGTCATAGCCGCCATGATCACCGCCGTCGTCGGCATCCTCGGGACCCTCTTCGCGCCCCTCCTCCAGCAGCGCATGACGGCACGTCAACGGGTCGAGGACGCGCTGACCGAGGACCGGCGGCGCCGCTTCGAGGAGCGCCGGGCCGCGTACACCGCGATGAACCGCGCCTCCCGGCAGTTCCACACGCTCCTCAAGGACGCGCTGCACCGGATCCGCGACGATGTGTACACCGACGAGGACCGCGTCCGGCTGGAGGAGGCCCGCCGCGACTACCGGGACCGCTACGCCGAGGCGCAGATGATCGTCCCCGAGCGGGTCCTGGAGGCGTCCCGTGAGCTCAATACGGTGCTCGCCGGGATCGACGCCCTGGCCAAGCGGATCGACCGGGGCCTCCAGAACGACGGCAAGACGGCGGCGGACGCGCTGCTGGAGCTGAAGGAGGCCGAGCCCCGGCTGTCGGCGATGCGCCGGATCATGCGGGAGGACCTGGGCATCTTCGACTGAGGCCCGGGGCCGCGCGGCCATGACCTCACAGGTAATCGACGGCCTGGGCAGGGCCCGGCAGGCTGATCCGTGTCCGCCGATCTGCCCGGAGCACCTGGAGGAGCCATGCCCGCCGCCTATGCGCTCGCGCATCTGTACGGCCGCAGTCCGCACCCCGACGTCATCGAGTACCTGGAGCGGATCCAGGCCACCCTCGACCCCTTCCACGGCCGCTTCGTCATCCATGGCGACGGGCTGGAGGTGGTCGAGGGGGAGTGGCCGGGCAGCGTGGTGCTGATCGAGTTCCCGGGCGGGATGGCGGACGCCCGCGCCTGGTACGCGTCGCCCGCCTATCAGGACATCCTGCCGCTGCGCACCGATCACATCCAGGGCGATGTGATCCTGGCTGACGGCGTCGGCCCCGGGTACGACCCGCTGAAGCGAGCCGAGAAGCTACGGTCCGCGGACCCCAGCGGCTACGCCCACTAGCGCCCGCCGCCCGGCGGATCTGTCCCCTCCCCGCCCCTTCCCGAAACTGGGGCCCCGCCCCAGACCCGGAGGGGTGACGGGTTGGCCGTCGTTGTTGTGAGCACTTGGATCGGTGGGCTGATCGTGGGCGGGACGTTGGTGTGGTGGATGGCTTGGCGGGCTGGTCCTCTTCCCGCTGCCAAGGGCTTCGCCTCTGGGCCCCGGGGGTGGTGAGTTGGCCGTCGCTGTTGTGAGCACTTGGATCGGCGGGCTGATCGTGGGTGGGACGTTGGTGTGGTGGATGGCTGGGTGGGCTGGTCCTCTTCCCGCTGCCAAGGGCTTCGCCTCTGGGCCCCGGGGGTGGTGAGTTGGCCGTCGCTGTTGTGAGCACTTGGATCGGTGGGCTGATCGTGGGTGGGACGTCGGCGCGGTGGATGGCTTGGCGGGCGACCGCGCACATTCGGGGCGTCCGGTCGGGGTCTGGGGCGGAGCACCAGTTGTGGGAAGGGGCGGGGAGGGGAGTAGCTCGCCGCAGGCGTCACGATCCGTCGGGCACCCTTGGCCGGCCGGCGCGCCCGCCACCCCGCAGCGGTCACCGCCCCACCGCGTACCCCTGCGCGCCCCGCGGATTCGCGGCGGCCAGTAGCACGCCCGTCTCCGGGTCGCGGGCGACCGCGCACAGGCGTCCCTCCGACCAGGGGGCGCCGATCACCACATCGTGGCCGCGGCGGCGCAGTTCCGCGATGGCGGCCTCGCCGATCCGGGACTCCACGACTACCCGTCCCGCCGTCATCGCCCGTGGGTGGAAGGAGCCGGGGAAGGACTCCTGGTGCCAGTTGGGGGCGTCGATGGCGCCCTGGAGGTCCAGCCCGGAGCGCACCGGGGCCCGCAGCGCGACCCCGAGGAAGAAGTGCGTGCTCCACTGGTCCTGCTGATCGCCGCCCGGGGTGCCGAACGCCATGACGGGGGTGTCGCCGCGCAGCGCGAGCGAGGGGGTGAGCGTGGTGCGGGGACGGCGGCCGGGGGTGAGGGAGTTCGGCAGCCCGGGGTCCAGCCAGGTCATCTGGAGCCGGGTGCCGAGCGGGAAGCCCAGCGCGGGGATGGCGGGGTTGGACTGGAGCCAGCCGCCGCTGGGCGTGGCCGCGATCATGTTGCCCCAGCGGTCCACGACGTCGAGATGGCAGGTGTCGCCCCGCGTCACCCCGTCCCGCCCGACGTCCGGTTCCCCGGCGGCCGGTCCGCCGACCGTCGGCTCCCCGCCGCCCGGCCCGGCGGCCGGTCCGCTCTCCCCGGAGGCCGCGCGGGCCACGGCGGCCAGCGCCTGCTTGCTCAACCGCGGTGTACGGCCCCCGGGTTGCCCGGGGCGCAGCTCGTACGAGGCGCGTTCGCCGATCAGCGTCCGCCGCTCATCGTTGTACGGGCGGGAGAGCAACTCCGTCAGCGGTACGTCGGCGGCGTCCCCGTACCACGCCTCGCGGTCGGCCATGGCCAGCTTGCCGCCCTCGACGAGGGTGTGCAGGAACTCGGGTGTGCCCAGGTCGTCCTCGCCCAGTCCGTCCGGCAGCAGCGCGAGTTGCTGGAGCAGCACCGGCCCCTGGCTCCAGGGCCCGGCCTTGCACACGGTCCAGCCGTTCCAGGAGTGGCGGACCGGCGGTTCGTACGTGGCCTCGAAGGCGGCCAGATCGTCCCCGGTGAGCGTCCCGGCGTTGCGCTGCCCGGACGAGTCCATCGCGGGCCGGGCCGCCGCGTCGGCCAGCTCCTGCGCGATGAAGCCCTCGCGCCAGACCCGGCGGGCCGCCTCGATCTGGGTCTCGCGCCCCGGCCCGGCCGCCTCCGCCTCGGCGACCAGCCGCCGCCAGGTGGCGGCCAGCGCGGGGTTGGTGAGCAGCCGTCCGGCGACGGGGGACTTCCCGTCCGGCAGATACAGCTCGGCCGAGGTCGTCCACTCGGTCTCGAACAGCTCCCGCACCGTCTCGACCGTCTCGCCGATCCGTTCGACCGCGGGATGGCCGTGCTCGGCGTAGCCGATCGCGTACCGCAGCACCTCGGCGAGCGGCTTGGTCCCGTGGTCGCGCAGCAGCACCATCCAGGCGTCGAACGCGCCGGGCACCGCCGCCGCGAGCGGGCCGGTGCCGGGGACGAGGTCGAGGCCGAGCGAGGTGTAGTGGTTGATCGTGGCCCCGGCGGGGGCCGGGCCCTGTCCGCACAGCACGGTGGGTTCGCCGCCCGCCGGGGCGAGGATGATCGGCACCTCGCCGCCGGGCCCGTTGAGATGGGGTTCGACCACATGCAGGACGAACCCGGCAGCCACGGCCGCGTCGAAGGCGTTGCCGCCGTCCTCCAGGACGGCCATGGCGGATTGTGAGGCCAGCCAGTGGGTTGAGGACACCATGCCATGGGTGCCCTGAAGGGTGGGCCGGGTGGTGAACATGCGGCGGGCTCCTGGTCTCGTACGGGGTGCGGGCGGGTGCGGGCGGGTGTCTCGGGAGGGCGGCCTCAAGGAGCGTCTCGGGAGGGCGCCCTCAAGGAAGGCCGAGGGAGCCTCAGGGCCGATTGATCGTCACGGGGCAGGGCGCCGCGGCGTCCGGCGCGGTGCCGTCGTCCGCCACCAGATGGCAGGACACCTGCCGCCCGCCGCCCTCCGCAAGCCGCCGCAGCGCGGGCGGCTCCGTGCGACAGCGGTCGACGGCGAGCGGACAGCGGGTGTGGAAGCGGCAGCCCCCGGGCGGATCCAGCGGGCTGGGCAGCTCCCCGCTGAGCACGATCCTGGCGCGCGACCGCTGCGCGGCCGGGTTCGGCACCGGGGCCGCGGACAGCAGCGCCTGGGTGTACGGATGCTTGGGGTCGGCGAACAGCTCGGCGGCCGGGGCCTGCTCCACCAGCTGTCCCAGATACATCACGGCGATCCGGTCGGCGAGGTATTCGACGGCGGCCAGGTCATGGGTGATGAACAGACAGCCGAAGTGCCGCTCCCGCTGGAGGTCCACCAGCAGATTGAGCACGGACGCCTGGACGGAGACGTCCAGCGCCGACGTCGGTTCGTCGGCCACCAGCAGTTGGGGATCGACCGACAGCGCGCGGGCGATCGAGACCCGCTGCCGCTGCCCGCCGGAGAGTTCATGGGGCCGCCGCCGCGCCAGTTCGGGCCGCAGCCCCACCTGGGCCAGCAGCGTGGCCACCCGGTCGCGCAGCGCGTCGCCGGACGCCAGGCGGTGCAGCCGCAGCGGCTGGGCGACGATGGCGCCCACGGTCATCCGGGGGTCGAGCGAGGAGGACGGGTCCTGGAAGACCAGGTGGAAGTCCTTGCGCAGCGGACGCAGCGCCCGCTTCGAAAGACGGGTCACATCGCGGCCGTTGATCGTCACACTGCCCGCGGTCGGCCGGTCCAGCCGTACGGCGCACCGCCCCACCGTGGACTTGCCGCTGCCGGACTCCCCGACCAGGCCGACGATCTCGCCGCGGCCGATGCTGAGGCTGACCCCGTCGACCGCCCTGACGGTGCCGGCGGGCCCGGTGAAGTGGCGGACCAGGCCGCTGATGTCGAGCACGGTGTCATCCCGGGACGCCTCCGGGGGCGCGATGGCGGCGGTCATGAGCGGGCCTCCTGTCCGGGACGTTCGGGTTGTCGGGGGTGGACCGGCACCGGATACCAGCATGCGGCCTCGTGCCGCTCGTGCCCTGCACCCCGCTCGTGCCCTTCACCCCGTCCACGCGGCTCGCCTCGCGCACCCGGTTCACCCTGCTCGGCACGTTCGCCCCGCTCCCGCAACGGCCGTTCCCGCAACGGCCGTTCCCGCAACGGCCCCAGCGCGGGCCGCTGCGCGCCGCACCGTTCGTCGGCGTAGGAGCAGCGGGGCTGGAAGGTGCAGCGGTCGGGCTGTTCGGTGAGGCTCGGCACCAGTCCGGGGATCTCCCGGAGCCGCCCCCGCTCGCCCTCCGCCCGCCGCCGGCCGGGCACCGGCACCGCGCCGAGCAGCCCGTGGGTCGGCGCACGAAACCGGAGGCGGCGAAGACCGGGACGGCGATGGCGAAGGCGAGGACGAGCACGATGCCGAGCCAGAAGGCGGGCACCGAGAGCCCCAGCAGCGCCACCGCGTTGACCAGCCACTCCTCGGGCCTGCCGCGCCGGACCGCCGCCACCACCCCGGCGCCCACGCCGACCACGACCGCGAGCAGCAGGGCCAGCGCGGACAGTTCGAGGGTGACGGGCAGCGCCTCCAGGACCGAGTCGAGGACGGGCAGCCCGGTGCGGGAGGAGACGCCGAGGTCGCCGGTGGCGGCGTGCCGCACATAGCGCACGTACTGCACCACGATGTTGTCGTCGAGCCCGTAGCTCTCACGGATCTGGGCGATCGCCTCGGGGGTGGGCTCCTCCCCGGCCAGTGCGGTGGCGGTGTCGCCGGGCAGGGCCCGTACGCCGGCGAAGACCACGACGCTGACCAGGAAGAGGGTGATCAGCGATTCGCCGAGACGGCGGATCGGATACGACATCAGCTCCCTCCCTTCGCGTACCCGGCGTCCTTCACCCGGATCAGCCCGTCGCCGAAGACCTTCAGCCCGGCGACCTTCTTCGTCACGGACACGTAGTTCGTGGGCTGGATCAGATAGAGCACGGTGTGCTGGGCGCGGACGCGCTCGACGAGCTCTGCGTAGATCTTCTTGCGGGCGGCCTTGTCCGCGGTGGCGCCGCCCTCGGCGATCAGCCGGTCGATGGCGGGGTCGGAGAGGCCGCCGTAGTTCTGGGCGCCGCCGGTGCCGGCGAACACGTCGATGTTGCCCGCCGGGTCCAGCCGTCCGGACCAGTTGGTGGTCGCGGCCTGGAAGTCGCCCGCGCGGGAGTGCTCCAGGCCGGTGGCGAACTCGGTCGGCGCCAGGCTCACCGCGAACCCCGCCTCCTTGGCCATGGCCTGGATGACCTGGCCCAGCCGGTTGTCCTCCGGAGTGGTGCTGATCTGGAGCCGCACCCGGACCGGGGTGGCCACCTTGGCGGCCTTGAGCAGCCGCCTGGCCCTGGCCGGATCGCGGGCCGGGCAGTGGGCCCCGGTGGCGTACGGGGTGCCGGAGGGGAGCGGACCGCAGGTGGGCCGGTAGCGGTCCTGGAAGACGATGGTGTTGATGAGGTCGCGGTCCAGGGACAGGTCGAACGCCTCGCGCACCCGCACCTCCCGCGCGATCGGGGTGTCGATCCGGCCCGGCGGCGCCCCGGCGCCCTTGGTGTTGCCGATGTTGAGGGTCAGTCCGTAGTAGCCCAGCGAGGGGGAGTTGAACAGCTGGAGCCCGGGTTCGGTGAGCGCCCTGCCCACCTGCACCGGGTCCATCTGGTCGCCCACCTGGATGTCACCGGACTGGAGATTCGCCAGCCGTACGTTGCCGTCGGTGATGGTGCGGTAGATCACGCGCCGCAGATGGACGGCGTCGGCGTCGTAGTAGTTCGGGTCCTTGTCCAGCACGATGCGGTCGCCCACCACACGCTCGGCGTAGCGGAACGGGCCGACGCAGGTGGGGTGGCTCGCGAAGCCGTTGCCGTAGCGCTTCAGCGCCGTCGGGGACATCACCATGCCCGCGCGGTCGGCGAGCAGCGCGAGCAGCGGGACGTACGGCTTCTTCAGCCGCAGCCGCACCGTGTCGTCGCCGACCGCCTCCACGGCCGTGACGGGCTTCAGCTCGCTCGCGCGGACGGATCCGGTCAGCGTGCGGTGCCGGTCGAGGGAGGTCTTGACCGCCTTCGCGTCCATCCGGGTGCCGTCGGCGAACCGGACGCCGTGCCGCAGCCTGATGGTCACGGTGCGGCCCCCGTCGCTCGTCGTGGGCGGGGCGGCGGCGAGCTGCGGTACGAACCGGTTCCGGGCGTCGACGTCGTAGAGCTTCTCGCACATCGCGGCGAACACCGTCCGGCCCACGGCGGTGCTGGCCAGGGTGGGGTCCAGCTTGTCCGGGTCCGATTTGAGGGCGATGGAGAGCGTTCCGCCGTCGCGGACGGCCCGGGGGTCGGTCATCCGGTCGGCGCCCACCTCGGCCGCGGGGGAGGCCAGGGAGGCGCAGCCGGCGGTGGCACCGGCGATCAGCACGCACAGCCCCCGGGCGGCGAGGGCCGCGGCGCGCGGTCGGTGGCGGGTGGGTGGTGGGGGCCGGTCGCTGGGTCCGCTCGTTCTTTGGCGCATGGCGGGATGCCTCACTGCTGGGGACGTGGTGCGCGCGCTGCGGTGCGGCCAGGATGGCGCAGGGGACAGCGATTGGTCCACTGGTCGGACCAACTTGATGTCGGCAGCCGCTAGTGGGAGGAGCCCGCGGCTCTGGTTGCCCGCCCGTCACCACCTGGTTAAATCCGGTCGCGCCGGCGGCCGGGAGTACGGCGGGGGAGCCGCTCGGCGGATATGAGACTCTGGACCACCGGCGGGAACGGAAAAGGCCACAGGAAAGCCCGGGAAGCTCGGGAAAGTCTGGGAAAGGCCCGGGAAAGCTGAAGAAGGCGGAGGAAAGCCAGGAGATGGACTGGCGGCAACTGCGGCACTCCACCCTGTCGAGGCCGGACGCCCTGGCCGTCGGCCTGGAGCGGCTGATCCTGAGCGGAGAGCTGGCACCCGGTTCCCGCGTCCCGCCGGAGCGGGAGCTCGCGGAGAGCCTCGGCGTCTCCCGGGGCTCGGTCCGAGAGGCGCTGCGCGCCCTCGCCGCACGCGGACTGGTCGCCCGGCGCCCCGGCTCCGGCACCGTCGTGCTCGACCCGGGGGCCACACCGCGCGGCGACATCCTGGCCTCGGGGCTCGACGCCACGGCGGAACTGCTTCAGGTCATGGAGGTGCGCGCGTGCATCGAGCCCTCGGTGACCGCGCGGGCCGCCCGGCGCGCCACCCCCTCCGACATCGTCCAACTGCACGCCCTGCTGGACGCGATGCGACGGGAGCCCACGCGCCAGGAGTTCACCGAGCTGGACCGCACCTTCCACCGGGCCATCGCCCAGTACACCCGCAACCCGCTGCTGCTGCGGCTGCTGGACCGGGTCTACGAGATCGGCGAGCCGGGGCGGCGCAAGACCTCGCTGTCCGCCGCCCGCCGCCGCGCCACGATCGAGGAGCACCAGGCCATCCTGCGGGCGATCGAGGCCCGCGACCCGGAGGCGGCCCGCGCGGCCTCCGAGGCACATCTGGACTCGGTGCTGCACCGGATCGAGGAGCAGCGGCGGCGTACGGAGGCGCGGGGCGGGGAGGGTTGAGCCCGGCCGTCCGGGCGGGGCTCGGGGCGGACGTACGGGGCGGGCCCAGGGGCGGACGTGGCGATTGGCCCAGGGGCGGACGTAGCGGTCCGGTCAGGGGCGGACGTGCCGGTCGGCCTACGGGCGGACGTAGCGGTCGGGCTTGCCCTGGGGCCAGTTGACGGTGAGGCGCTGTCCGCCGTCGCTGACCACGGCCTGGCCGCCGGAGATCGTCTCGCCCTGGCAGGTCATGGTGACGGCCATGCCGGCGCTGATGGTCCCGGGGCAGGACTTGCCCTGGTACCCCACGGTCAGGGAACCGCCGGTCACGGTCATGACGAGCGCGTTGCCGTTCGGGTCACGCACCTCGGAGTACCACGTGCCCTGAACGCTGGCCGGGGCGCCCGCGCGGGTCGGCGCGGGGGCCTGCGTCCTGGGGGCCGTGCGGCGGGGGGCCGGGGTGGTGCCGTCGGCGGTGCGGGTGGCCCGGGGGCTGCTCGGGCTCGCACCGGGGCTCTTCTCGGCGGGCTTCGTACGGCTCGGGCCGGGGCTCGCACTGGTGGGGGTGGCGGACGGGGTGCCGCGTTCCGCGTCGTCGGCCTGCTTGGCGGCCGCGGTCCTGTCGGAGGTGCCGGACGACTGGTCGCCCTTGTCGTCGTCCTTGCCGCAGCCGGTCAGCGCCAGAGCCAGCACCGCGACGGCCACGGTGGCGGCCGCATTTATTTTCCGCACGAGAATCCCTGATATTCCTGAGTGAACGGGGAAGGCATGAGGGAAGATCTTGACAGGCGGGTCTGATGCATTTCCATGGGTTCAGGCAATGTTCTCCAGGAAATGTGAACTGGAATCCGGATCAGTTTCCGCCGTGCCCCGGCGCGTTCCCCTGCCCCGATCCCGGCTCCGCTGCCGCCGATGTTCTCCCCGATGCCGAAACGGGCCGCGCCCGAGGCGAGAAACACGATGACTTCGGCGACCTCCCTCATCGCCTCCGGGCGGGCGTTGGCCATCTCACCGGCCCGGCGCCGAGCGCGCCGGTGGCGTCGGCCACTCGGTGAACAAAGAGTTAAGCACCTCAAAAGACGGGGTTGCCGAGTTGGTCGTTTTCTATGTGAAACTACGTTCGATCAAGGCGATGACCTGTGGTTGCCGGAAACTAGGGAAATCTCGGCGCAACCGCTCATCAGGAATCACGGTCTACCGGGGCGATCGGAAACACCAATTCGCCGATGGCCGGTACCCGGTGACTGAAACCGCGTTTTTCCACCGGCCCGATCGGCACTGATCGCACGAAGGGCAATACCCCTATGCGCATGTACCGGACCATGGCCGCCAGCGCGACGGCGAGCCCTCCGGCGATGACCGTCCACGGAAGGCTGACGAGCACGAACGCGGGCACCCATGCGCCTACGGCGGAGAAGAGACCGAGAACAAGCGCGATGGGACCGAGCGCGACACCAGGCGAATCACTCCGACCGGCCGCGGACCCGGCCGCGGAAACGGACCTGGACACGGTCGACTCAGCCATGACCTGCTCCCCGTGGGACGAATTCCCGTTCTGTACTGATCGTACCGACCGGCGCGCCACCGCTCGATGGGGACGTCCGCCTAGACGCTTCGGAACGGCGGCATGATGCGGACGACCACGATCAGTTTGTCTCGCGGCGTCACCAGAAAGAAGAACCATCCCCCTGCCGCGTCCATGCGACGCAGACCGCCCGGCCGGGGGCCATTGCCTACGGTGCCGATATCGACCCCCATTCCGGCCAGGTCGACCAACTGTCCTGCGAGACGCTCCACTTCGGCCACCACGTGAGCGGGGATGCCGCCTGTTACGTGAGCGTGATCGGGGTCGTACTCCCAGCGCCAGTCGGAGCTCACCGCGGCGCGAGGCCGAGCGCGGCATGCGCGTCGTCCAGGATCCGGCCGATGGCGGAAGCGGCGCGCCGGCCCTGTGCCGCGTCACCGGTCTCGGCGGCATCCTCCCAGCGGCGGAACTCTTTCGCGAGATTCGGCTGCCGCTGGATGTGGACGTGGACAGCCCACTGGGCGATGAACCGCTGGAGGGGGGCAAGATCGGAAGCCTGACGGGACTGATCGGCGGCCAGATCCAGTTCCCGTGTGAAGGCGGGCAGGGCGGCAGGGGTGATCTGCGCGACGGCTTGGCGGAGGGCCGTGACGGTGGCAGGAGGCTGAGGGATGAGTGGCTGCCCGTCGCCGGAGGTGGTCATTGGTGCTCCCATGGGCGAGATTCTGATCCCTGGGAGCAGCGTATCGAGTCCAGGATCGATCACATCGCCCGAATGAGTGAGGCGGCCCGGCCTTCGCCGGGCCGGGGGCGCGAGAAACCGTTGCCGCTGAGGGCATCGGACGGTGCCGCGAGGCCGGGGACCACCGCGGATGTGACCATCCCCGGCAGGCGGCGTCCCCGGATGGTCAACACCAAGGGTCCGCGGATGACCTCTCAGTCTTTCAGGATCCCGGCGGAGCGGGCGGCGGTGAGCCACTGTGGGAACTCTTGGAGCAGCTGGTCGTAGAGGGCGGCGTCGGAGAGGGCCTTCGGGGTCGGTCCGGCGGCGAAGAATCCGGCGTTGTCGACGATGCGCCGGTCCGGGACCGGCAGGTCGTCGAGCCGGTGCAGAAAGCGGAACTCGTCGTCGCCGAACCCTACGAACTGCCAGAAGATGGGCAGGCTCGCGGCCGTGCACAGCACATGCTCAGCCGCGGCCTTGGACGTGGGGGAGCCATCGGTCTGGAAGACGACGAACGCCGGGTCGTCGGCCCCGGACGACTGGTAGTGGTCGATGACGGCCTGCATGGCGACGTGGTAGTCGGTGCGGCCCATGTGCCCCATCGAGTCGTGCAGGGGGTTGATCCGGTCCCGGTAGGCATCGAGGCCGATCTCGGCGGTGCCGTCGATACCCGTGGAGAAGAAGACGACCGGCACGACCCCGTCGTCATCGAGGTTCGCCGCGAGGGCGAGCGTCTGCTCCGCCAAGTGCTGCACGGAGCCGTTCCGGTAGTACCTGCGCATGCTTCCGGAGCGGTCCAGGACCAGATACACCGCGGCCCGCTGCCCACCGGCATTGTGTTTGGCCAGGGAGACCGCAGCGGTCTTGTAGAGGCTGACCAGCTCGGGAGCCTGGGCGGCGACCTTTTCCAGACTGATCGCGGGAGCGGGTGCCTTGGGGCGCTTACGGTAATCGATGGCCATAGCCGGTGATTCTCTCCCAGCCGATGCATCTCGTCATGGTCTTGGCGGATGCCTCCGATGAACCTCTGGCTACTGGCGGGAGAGCACCCGGGTGACGCCCGCGGCGAGGGCCGTGGCCAGCAGCCACCCGGCGCCGATCAGGAGCCAGGCGACCCACTGGGGCGGCCCCATCGGCTGGAACGCCCGCTCCTGGCCGAAGTCGACCACGGGGAGGAGCAGGTCCAGGCTGTACATGACGGGATGGAACACCGGATGGGGCGTACCGCCCAGCGGGTGGGGCCGGTACAGGCCGAAGACGGTGGCGCCCGTGGCGAGCAGGGCCAGCAGCCACACCGCGGCACGTTCCGGCAGATAGCCGTATCCGACGGTGGCATCCTGCACATACCCCCAGGCACGGGCGTACCAGGGGAGGGTCGTACGGCGGCGACGCTGGCGGGTCAGAAGCACGGTCCGGGCGTCCCGGTCCTGGCCGATGGACTGATGGACGGTGGCGAGTTGCTGGTACGGCTGGGGCCGGTACCCGTCGGGATCACGGCTCAGCAGCTCGAGGTGGTGGTCGACGGGGTGGTGCGGTTCCAGCGAACGGTAGACCAGCCCGTCGAGTCGCAGAGGCGGCTGCTCATGAGGGTCGTCATGGAGCCGGAGCACACCGATGGCGGCATGCCGCAGATCCACACCTCCCGAGGCCGGCGCCGGTCGCAGAAGCAGCTCTCCGGCCTGGAGATGAGCGCAGGAGAGGGCGTTTCCCCGGGTGGGGGTGAGGGACGCCGTGTCGAAGCTGACCGTCCCGCCGACGGTGGCGCTGGTCAGCGTTATGGCTCCGGCCGCGCGGAACCCCTCGCCGCAGTCGATGTCCGTGGGGACCTGGATGCCCGTGGCGGAGAGGGCCTCACCGCCAGGATGACGCAGCGTGGCCCCGCGCAGGTGCAGCCCTTCACCGAGGCGCGCCTGGAACAGCCGCAACTCCCCGTCGGCGCGGAACCCCTCGGTTCCGACGATGCCCTTCGTCTCGACACGGGTCGCGTTCAGCGCCACACCGTCGGCATGGGAGAGGTGCGCGCCCTGGAGGAGCAGACTCCCGCTGATACGGGCGTCGTGCACGCTGACCCCGCCCTGGACACGGCAGTTCATGAGGTCGAGGTTCCCGTCGACCGTCGTGGCGCCCATCCCGAGCCCCGGTAAGTACGAGCCGCCGAAGCTGGTCACCCGCAGTTTGGCCCCGTACAGCTGGGGCGCCTCCTCGAACCAGCACTTCTCCAGCCACAGCACACAGCACACCTCGGCGAAGACCAGGCGCAGCTTTCCCAAGACCCGGGCGCCCACCAGGTGGACCATGGGCGTTTCACCGCTGACGGAGTCGGCGGCGCCCAGCAGCAACGAGCGGATCACCGAGGCCCGCACCTGCCGCTCCGGGCCCCAACCGCGGCCGTTCATCACGGGCCCGCCGTCAGCGCCGCCGTCCGTTTCGCCGTCAGCGCCGCCGTCAGCGCCGCCGTCCGTTTCGCCGTCAGCGCCGCCGTCAGCGCCGCCGTCCGTGTCGCCCGGACGCAGGTCGACTTCGTCCCCCGCGGCGAACGCCTCCCAGAGCCGGAGTTCCGGGCCGGTGAGGTCATCAGGGCGCATCCGGGGTCCTCCGGGGGTCGGGAGGTCGTAGAGCCAGATCTTCCGCGACGGCGGTCCACGCTGTCCATGGCCGCGCGCCCGCATCGGCCGTCGCCACGGCGACGGGGGAGCGCGTGGCGCGGAGGAGGCCCAACTCATCGAGCCCAGGCGTGGACGGCCGCACGGGACGTACTACCGGCGGGGGCTCGCCCGGACGCCGCTCAGGGCCGTGGCTCCGGCCGCCATCAGGTGCTTCAACCTGGCCTCATCCGCACTGCCGGGCGCGGCGCTCAGGATTACGATCTTGAAGTATGAAGCGGCACACAGTCGCACTCCAGCCGTCTCCACGCCGACGAGCCTCTATGACCGGGTCGTGTCGAGCGGGAGAGCGACGAGGGCCCCGGTGCCATCGGCACCGGGGTTCGTGATCGATGCCAGGGATGCGCGACCCGGCCGGAGGACTTGAAGCGGCAGCTCAAGCAGACCGTCTTTGCCAGGATGTAGACCGCACCCCGGTGCGGGACCGACCCGCCAGCCATCTGACGCCCTACTCACTCGGCCCCTTACCCGTCTGAGCCGGTCCGTCGCTCTCGCACTCGCCCGGTCCAGGAAGACGCCCGCCGCGACTCTCGGCGATCCGGAGCGCGTCTTGCAGCGCTTCGATCAGGCGGTTCGAGAGGTAGCGGAGCTCTTGGGCAGCCGCCTTCCGGTCGTGGAGCAGTAGGCGGGCGTGGCCGATGAGTTCGGAGCCCATCTGGAGCTGAACGGCTTCCATGTCGTCGGCCAGCCGCGACAGGTACCCCGCACCGTCCGTATCCGACACCAGGTAGCACGGCTTCCCGGCAGGGCCGGGCCATGGCAGCAAGCGCGGTTGCGCACTCACCTGACCATCACCATCCCGTGCGGCGCGCACAACAGCTCCACGCGAGACACGTCCTTCCTGCGTCGTTCCCGCCGCCGATCCGACCCCTGATGTACACGCGGAAGTCGCAGGGTCGGTGCGTTCGCACAGGGCACCGAAGCGCATGTCTCATCGGCGCGATGACGACCGGCGCCGGGCGCCAGTAGTCGCCACAGCCGGCGCACGAATCGAGGGATATGGTCTGGCACGTTGACGCTCCTATGCGGCGTTGATCACGCCCCCGGGCCGCTCGCATCGGTCGCGAGGGTCTCTTGTGTCTGCCAACTGTGCTGCGGAGGAACGACGGTGGCTTCCCGCCGGTGGCTATCCCCATCGTGGGTAGCCTCCGCGGCGCGCGTCTCCGAGTGGCTGAGCTGGAAGACGGCGAGCGCCGGGTCGTCGGAGCGGTCACCTGCATCCCGCGCCGGGTACACTCGGTGCGGGATGATCAACGCTCAGTAAGATCGCAACACTGGGGGTGCCTCTTTGGCCGGGTCCGTCGCACCCAACGTCCTCCCGGAACGACTGTTCGCTCGCGAGGACGTGCGCGCGGCGCTGATGCGGCACGACTTCGGCGCTTTCTTCGCGCTCGCTCGCAAATGGTCTGGCATCAGCTACATGCGGATCGCCGATGCCTGTGACATGAAGCCTGAGCGCGTCGGCAAGCTGGCACGCGGCGAAGGTCGGGTGACGAGCGTGGAGAAGATGGAGCAGATCGCAGATGGGCTGCGTGTCCCTGGTGGGTTGATGCGGCTGGCTCCCCGTCCTTGGGAGGGCCGCGCAGTACGGCGTGTTGTGGCCGCTCGGGAAGGGCGCAGCCAGCCCATGCCGTGCTCGAAAGCAAACCCTGACGTGGCGGCGGTGGAATCCTTTCGGGCGGCGGATCGGCAACTGGGCGGTGGCCATCTGTACGCCTCCGTCCTCCACTACCTCCACCACACGCTGGGGCCACGGGTCTTCGGCGGCGAGACCGGCCGTGACTCCGCTCGGACGTTCCAGGCGGCCGCCGCGCTCACGGAAATGGCCGGATGGATGGCTCATGACACCGGGCAAAACCGGCGGGCCGGCGACCACTTCACCAAGGCTCTTTCGCTGGCGAAGGCCGGAGAGGATCAGGCCCTGGGTGCGAACATCATGGCCAGCATGAGTCATCTCGCCTTACAGATGGGGCACCTGGACAAGGCCGTATCCATGGCGAGGGCGGGACGCGACCACGTAACCGGTGGGTCCCGCGTCCCTACGCTGATCGCGAGACTCCATGCCATGGAGGCGCGAGCGCTCGCCCAGCTCGGGGAAGGCGAAACGGCCCGCCGCGCACTGACTGTGGCGCAGAAGGAGATCGCCAAGATGTCGGATATCCCGTCATCTCCATGGGTCAGCTCCTTCGACATGCCCGCATTGGCGAGTGAGACGGCGCTGTCCTTGCAGGACGCGGGCGACTTGCCCGCTGCTGTGGAAGCGGCCGAAGAAGCGATCGCCCTCCGCTCCGGCGACCGTGCGAGGAGCCGGGTGTTCAGCCAGATCACCTTGGCACTGATCCGTACGCGACGCGGCGAGCCGGAGGCCGCGTGTGAGGTCGGGCGTGCGCTCCTCGGTGAGTGTGTGACGCTCGGATCGTTGCGCATCACTCAGCAACTCGACCTTTTGGGACACGCCTTGGCTCGCTACCGCGCCGAACCGATCGTGCGGGACTTCCTGGACTGCCTGGCCGAGACGAGGCGGCAACGGGCACTCCTCCTGGCCGGGATCGCCACGCCCATCGCCGCGGGAGGTGCCGTCATATGACCACCCACCCCCGGCCGGGCACAGCCGAATGGGACGCCTACCTGGCGGAGGGCAACGCCAAGCAGGCACGCAAACGTGTATCGGCCGACGTTCTCCTGCGCGATGCCGCCGGGCGCCTGCTGGTGGTCAAGCCGACGTACAAGGAGGCGTGGGATCTGCCCGGCGGGATGGCCGAAGCGAACGAGTCACCCGAGGACGCGGCGCGACGCGAACTGAGCGAAGAGCTGGGCCTTGCCGTCGCTCTACGAGGACTCCTGTGCGTCGACTGGGTCGCACCTCATGGCCCCTGGGACGACCAACTCGCGTTCATCTTCGATGGCGGAACCCTCTCACCTGGCCAGATCAGCGGCTTGTACCCGCACGATCACGAGCTCTCGGCCTGCGAGTTCTCCCCATCGGACGAGGCCCTGACCATGCTCCCGCCCCGCACCCGCCAACGGGCCGCCCATGCGCTCCGAGCCCTGGCCGAGCAGCGGCCCGTGTACCTGGAGAACGGTGAACGCTCCGTTCCATAGCCTCGATCGCCGCTGAGGGGTGTCATACGGCAACTGACGCCCGTGCCGCGGGCGTGTGTTGCCATGCGGTCCCTCGAAGGGGTGTGTGCCGTTCCGGTGGCGGATCGGGCAGCTTCTCGGGTCCGGCGCGGGCTGCCGGGAGTGAGCGGATTCAGAGGAAGTTCAGAACTTCGCGTGGCAGTCTGGCGCGCCGCACAGGCCGGCACACGGGGCGCCCGTGCGCGCGCCGACTTCTCATGGTCACTTCTGGAGGAAAACCTGATGAGCGTCACCGTTGTGAACGGCCTGCCCGTACATGTCCTGGTCGTGCACTTCGTCATCGTGCTCGTTCCGCTGAGCGCCCTGGCGGTGGTGGTCGGCGCGATATGGCCGAGTGCCGCCCGGCGGATGGGGATTGCGCTTCCGCTGCTGGCCCTTGTGACGCTGGCGAGCGTGCCCGTGGCGACGAACGCCGGTGAGTGGCTGGAGGGGCACGTCGACAGCGACGCCTTGGTGCGCAGGCACGCTGAACTGGGCGATGGGTTGCTTCCCTGGGCCGCGGGTCTGTTCGTGCTGGCGACGGCGGTGTGGTGGACGACCCGCAGGTCGGCGTCGGTGGAGGCGGCCCCCGGGGAGCGGACCCGGGCGGGCATGCCCCGGTCCGCGCTGGTGGTCCGTGTCGCTGCGGTGGTGCTCTCCGTCGTGGTGGCCGCGGGCGCCGTCGTGGACGTGTACCGGATCGGCGACTCCGGAGCGAAGGCCGCCTGGCACGACGGCTTCTCCAAGACCGCCGATGGCGGCGGCCATGGCGACAACGACTGACCCGCGTCGGCCGGTCGCCCTCGCTGTAGCCCGGTCGATGAAGGCGTCGCGCAGTCGCATCCGTGTTGTCGGCCAGGGCTGGTAGGCGAGGGCGTCAAGCGGCGTGCGGCACGAATGAGACGTGATAGCTGGACTGCGGCGGCGTGCGATCCCTCGCATTCCTTCTGGACTCAGAGCCGCTGGACCTGTCGATCTTCGCGCATCCGAGTTTTGCGGAAGACAGTCAAGAACTCGATACGGCGGCCCGGTGCGAGCCAGTAGGAAGGCGTACCGCCCCGTCGCCCAGGTGAAAGCGAAGCTCGCGGGCGGGCCCGCTCAATGGCGCACATTCGGTTCGCCGATTGTCGTCCGCTCTTGCGCCAAGCCGTCGGCGCGACGCTCCACCGCGCCCCAAGTTCCGCGAGTTACTTGTAGCAGGTCAGGGCGGCGGCCATGGCCTGGCCTCGGCTCTGCCGGTCGTTGCGGACCACGTACCGGATCTTGAGACCACGAGCAGCCCATGGCAGGCTCATTCCGCATGATCGATGAATTCGCGAAAGACAACTTGCACGGGAGACTGCGGCGGGACCGCAAGGCGCTGCTCTGGAAACTCGACGGCTTGTCCGAATACGACGCCCGCCGACCTTTGACAGCGACCGGGACCAACCTCCTCGGCCTGGTCAAACATGTGGCCACCGTGGAGGCCAGGTACTTCGGCGAGGTCTTCGACCGCCCTTCTCCGGAACCACTGTGCCGGTGGCAGGACTCCGACGGCAGCGATCAGTGGGCGGCCGAGGACGAGACCCGCGATCAGATCATCGGGTTCTACCGGCGCACGTGGGAGCACTCGGACGCGACGATCAACGAGCTTCCCCTCGACGCCCCCGGCCACGTGCCATGGTGGTCGGAGCCTTCTCCCAACACGAACCTGTTCGCCGTCATGCTCCATGTCCTCAGCGAGACCATCCGGCATGCCGGGCACGCCGATATCCTGCGCGAGGGCCTCGACGGCCGGACCGGGTTGCGCGCCGAACACGAGAAGCGGATCGACGAGGAAGCCCGTGCGGCCTACTGCGCGAAGATCGAGCAGGCCGCCAGGACGGCCGCACCGATCAAGGCGGGCGGGGGCCGCGCCGAACAGATGCAGCGCCTCCAGCATGCGGAAGGGCCGTTCGCGAGTTCTCAGCCCTCCGCCTTGGCCACCCCGATCGGGCAGGAGACGCCCGTGCCGCCGATGCCGCAGTAGCCGGCTGGGTTTTTGTCCAGGTACTGCTGGTGGTATGCCTCGGCCGCGTAGAAGGGGCCGGCGGGGAGGATTTCGGTGGTGATCTCGCCGTAGCCGGAGCCGGTCAGGACGGACTGGTAGGCGGCGCGGGAGGACTCGGCCTCGGACTGCTGCTCGGGGGAGTGGGTGTAGATCGCCGAGCGGTACTGGGTGCCGACGTCGTTGCCCTGGCGGAAGCCCTGGGTGGGGTCGTGGGACTCCCAGAAGAGCTTCAGGAGGGCGGCGTAGGAGGTGACGGCCGGGTCGAAGACGACGCGGACGGCCTCGGTGTGGCCGGTGAGGCCGCTGCACACCTCTTCGTAGGTGGGGTTCTCGGTGTGGCCGCCCTGGTAGCCGACGAGCGTGGTCCACACGCCCGGGGCCTGCCAGAACTTCCGCTCCGCGCCCCAGAAGCAGCCCAGGCCGAAGTCGGCGACGACCAGGCCCTCCGGGTACGGGCCGGTCAGGGGGTTGCCGAGGACCGTGTGGCGGTCGGGGACGGCGAAACCCGGTTCGGGGCGGCCCTTCAGCGCCTCCTCGGGGGTGGGGAGGTGGGTCCTGTGGCGGCTGAACAGCATTTTCGGGCTCCTCGCGTAACGGGTACGGCGGCTGCGGCATTCGTCGTATACGGGTGCGCGGCGCTATCACGACAACGGATACGGGGCGGAGGGAATTCCGGCCCCGCCGGCGCGGGGGCCGTTCAGCGCGGCAGGCGTTCAGCGCGGCAGCGTCGCCGGGGTGCCGCCGCCGCCCTCCCAGCCCGCCACCGCGAGCGCCCGGTAGACCGTGTACTCGGCCGCCGGATCCACTCCGTACGACCACGGGACCGCGCCCACATGGCCGTCCACATGGCGCAGCTGCTCCAGCGCCTCCGCGTACCGCTCCGACCGGACCAGGAAGAAGACCAGCAGGTGGCGGACGTGCGGCAGTACCGGGTGGTCGGCGGGGGCCTGGCGAACGGCGTAGAGGGCGCCCTCGACGGCCTTCGTGATCACCTCGCTGCGGTAGAGGGTGCGCACGAGATTGGCCTCCGGCAGGTGCTCGAAGACGCCGAAGAGGGGCAGGGCGGGCAGCAGGCTCTTCTCGGGGGCGGAGGCGGCGGCCGCGTGGGTGAAGGCGTCGGCGAGGTCCTGGGAGCCGTGCCACTTCTCGCACCAGTAGTGGAGGGCGGCCAGGTGGGCGCCCATATGGTGCGGGGCGAGCTGGGTGACCTTGGTCCACAGCTCCTCGAAGTCGGCCTGCCGGTAGGCCATACCGCGGGCCACGCCGAGCTCGATGATGTGCGGCACCGGGTCCTTCGGGGCCAGCCGGGCCGCCTCGTGGCAGACGTCCCGGGCCTCCTCCAGGATCATCCGGAAGTCCTGCGAGGATGGGTCGAGCAGCGCCTGCCGGACCAGGAACTCCGCCTGTACCGCCGCCGCGCCCGGGTCCTCCGGGGCCGCCACCCGCCAGGTGCGCAGCCACATTCCGCCCTGGCCGGGCGCCTGGGCGAGCTCGAATGCCGCCGCCCCGGCCAGCGTCTGCACCCGCTGCCAGCGCAGCTCCGAGGTGGCCTCGGTGAGCGCGAGCAGACGGGCGGCCGGCTGCCAGTCCTGCCGGGCCTGGACTTCCTCCAGCGTGTCGATCAGCTGCCGGTCCGGTCCGGGCAGCCGTACGTCCAGCCGTTCGCGCGGTACGAAGCCGTACTCCTGCGGATCCGAGGCGCGCATCGCGCCCTGTACGGCCCCGCGGCCTCCGCGCAACCGCCGCAGGGCCGGTACGACGATCAGCCCGCCGATCATGACGATGGCGATGAGGAAGATCAGAAGCTCCATGAGGTGTCCCCGTGTGGAAGTCCCGTAACGGCTTGTGGTCCAGAACGGCTTGTGGTCCAGCCTATGCGCCCCGGCGGTCGTTCCCATGCGCCCCGGCGGTCGGTGAATCCAGCAGGGCCGTGCCGGGCGTTACGCTCGGCCCCATGAGCCACCAGCACCCCCAGGGGCATCCTCAGAGTTTCGAGACGCTCGCGATCCACGCGGGCCAGGAGGCGGACTCCCTCACCGGCGCCGTCGTCCCCCCGATCTACCAGGTCTCCACCTATAAGCAGGACGGTGTCGGCGGTCTGCGGGGCGGCTATGAGTACAGCCGTTCCGCCAACCCCACCCGCACCGCGCTTGAGGAGAACCTGGCGGCGCTGGAGGGCGGCCGCCGCGGCCTCGCCTTCGCCTCCGGCCTCGCCGCCGAGGACTGCCTGCTGCGCACGCTTCTGGTGCCGGGCGACCACGTCGTCATCCCGGACGACGCCTACGGCGGTACGTTCCGCCTGTTCGCCAAGGTCGTGGAGCGCTGGGGGGTGGAGTGGTCGGTCGCCGACACCTCCGACCCGGCGGCGGTACGGGCCGCGCTCCGCCCCCGTACGAAGGTGATCTGGGTCGAGACCCCGAGCAACCCGCTGCTCGGCATCACCGACATCGCCGCCGTCGCCGACATCGCCCGCACCGCGGGGGCCCGGCTGGTGGTGGACAACACCTTCGCCAGCCCCTACCTCCAGCAGCCGCTCGCGCTCGGCGCGGACGTCGTGGTGCACTCCACCACCAAGTACATGGGCGGGCACTCGGACGTCGTCGGCGGTGCGCTGATCGTCTCCGACACCGGCCTCGGGGACGAACTCGCCTTCCACCAGAACGCGATGGGCGCCATCGCCGGGCCCTTCGACGCCTGGCTGGTGATGCGCGGCATCAAGACCCTCGCCGTGCGCATGGACCGGCACAGTGCCAACGCCACGCGGATCGCGGAGATGCTCATCGCCCACCCCAAGGTGACCCAGGTCTACTACCCGGGGCTGCCGGAGCACGCGGGGCACGAGATCGCGGCCAAGCAGATGCGGGCCTTCGGCGGCATGGTGTCCTTCCAGGTCGCGGGCGGTGAGGAGGCGGCGGTCGAGGTGTGCGACCGGGCGCGGCTGTTCACGCTCGGGGAGTCCCTCGGCGGCGTCGAGTCGCTGATCGAGCACCCGGGGCGGATGACGCACGCCTCGGCGGCGGGCTCGGCGCTCGAGGTGCCGGCCGATCTCGTACGGCTGTCGGTCGGCATCGAGTCGGTCGACGATCTGCTGATGGATCTGGGCCAGGCGCTGGGCTGACGCGGCGCTGGGGCAGGCTCTGGGCTGGTGCCTTGGGTTGGGCGTTGGGCTCGTGCGGCGCTGGGGCAGGCTCTGGGCTGGTGCCTTGGGTTGGGCGTTGGGCTCGTGCGGCGCTGGGGCAGGCTCTGGGCTGGTGCCTTGGGTTGGGCGTTGGGCTCGTGCGGCGCTGGGGCAGGCTCTGGGCTGGTGCCTTGGGTTGGGCGTTGGGCTCGTGCCGCTCTGGGCCAGGTTCTGGGTTGACGCCGTGGGTCAGGCTCCGGGCTGGCGCCCGGATCGCCGGTCCGGTCCGGGGTTTTGAGGGGCGTCACCATCCTTCGAGGGGAGGGGTGGTGTCGGTGGGCGGCGGTGCGGTCCACGGTTCGACGATCGCCGCCCAGACGGCGAAGGCGACGACCGCGGCGAGCAGCAGCAGCCAGCCGACGGTGCGCACCACCTGGTGGCGGCGGAGCATCCGCCGCCCCCGCTCGGCCGCCCGGCCCGCCAGATCCGGCGGCAGCGCCGGATGCGGGCCCTCCAGCATCCGGCGGACCTCGGTCTCCTTGCGGTCCGGGAAGCTCATGGTGCGACCCCGGCTCCGGCTTCGGCTCCTGATCCGGTTCCGGCCGCGGCTCCGGTTCCGGCCGCGCCGGTGGCCGCCGGGCGACCGGTGGACGAAGGCGTTCCAGCGGATGGGGACGTTCCGGCGGACGGTGGCGTTCCGGCGGACGGTGGCGTTCCGGTGGCGCCGCGCCGGGGTGCGGCGCTCCGCATCGCCGTGACCGCGCGGGTGCAGATCGCCCGGACCCGCTCGGCCGGGAGCCCGAGTGCCGCCGCCGTCTGCTCCTCCGCGACCCCCTCGTACAGCCGCAGCACCAGCACCAGCCGCTCCTGCGGGGTGAGCCGGGCCAGGGTGCCGCCGCGCGGGTGCCGGTAGCGGTGGCCCCGGTGGGCGAAGAGGGCGGCCAGCGTCCGGCGGGTGTGGTCGTACGGATCCTCGCCGCGCAGCCGGTCCCAGCGGGCGTACGTGCGCGCGAGCGCGGCGGTCAGCAGGCGCTCGGCGGCTTCGGTGTCCCCCGTCGGCTCCCCCGTGAGCAGTGCGGCGGCATGCAGCAAACGGCCACCCGCGCCCGCGACGAATGCCTCGAACTCCCGGGCCCGGCGGCCATCCCGTGCTGCCCGCCGATCTCGCACCACGCCCTCCGCCTCCCGTTCCTTTAGGACACGGCAGGCACAGGCGAGTGGTCAAGAGGTCTGCAACGGGGTCAGGTGGCGGGCGCCGCCTGGGGCACCGTGGCGTGCGCGGCGGAGAGTGCGACGTTGAAACGGGTCAGCAGATCGCAGAAGATGTCACGCTCCTCCGCTGTCCAGTCCCCAGTCACGCGGGCCATCAGGTCGCGCCGTGAGGAGCGCACCTCCTCCAGGCGGGCCTTGCCGCGCGGGGAGAGCTGGAGCACGACCGCACGGCCGTCCTCGGGGTGCGAGGTCCGCTTGACCATGCCGGAGTCGACCAGCGGGGCGACCTGGCGGGTCACGGTGGACGAGTCGATGCCCATGCTCCCCGCAAGCGCTTTGACCCCCATCGGGCCTTCTTGGTCGAGCCGGTTGAGCAGCAGATACGCGGCTCGGTCCATGGAGTTGCGGGCCTGGCCGACGCCGCCGAGCCGGGTCTGTTCCGCACGGCGGGCGAAGACGGCGACCTGATGCTGGAGCGTGTCCAGTACGCCGGTGTCGAGTTGAGTCGTCATGTCCGATTGGGTGGGCATGGCCTAGGGCTCACTTCATGCGGTGGTCTGTGGGATGTGGCACAGAGTACGCGGCTGGGGCCCCGCCCGTACGGGGGCTGTAAAAACCTGACGGGCCCCGAGCCACAACCTGCCGTTCTGAGTCGTTTCCTGTTGCCATAGCCGGGCCGGTGGGCTCCACGCCCGGAACCCACCCGACCACGCCCGGAACCGACTCGGACCACGTCCGGAACCGACCCGACCACGTCCGGAACCCACCCGGGCCTCGCCCGGGCCCCGGCCGGCCCTCGCTCGTGCACCGGCACCGGCACCGGCACCGGCACCGCGTCGGCTCGGCCCGCGGCGGCCCGCGGCGGCCTACCAGGGGTGAGCTGCCAGACTGGGGACCATGGCTGCACGACTCGGCGACGAGGACGGGCCCGGCTCCGGATCCGGCCCGGCCTCGCACCTCACCTCCTCCCCTGCCCCTGCTTCCGCTGCCGGGGGCGCGGTCTCCGAAGGCTCCGTTTCCGATTCCGCTTCGGAGGGTTCCGGCCCCGTTGCTCCCGCCCCGAAGGGTTCCGCCCTGGAGGATTCCGCCTCCGAGGGAGCGCGGACGGTCACTCTCGACGATGTCCGCAGCGCGCAGAAGACGCTCTCGGGGATCTCCCGGCTCACCGCCCTGGAGGGCAGCCGCTATCTGTCCGGTCTGGTCGGCTCTCCGGTCCACTTCAAATGCGAGAACCTCCAGCGCACCGGGTCGTTCAAGCTGCGCGGCGGCTATGTGCGGATCGCGGGGCTCAGCCCCGAGGAGCGGGCGGCCGGGGTGGTCGCGGCCAGCGCCGGGAACCACGCCCAGGGCGTCGCCCTCGCGGCCTCGCTGCTGGGGGTGCGTTCGACGGTCTTCATGCCCGAGGGCGCACCGCTGCCGAAGATCGCGGCCACCCGGGACTACGGCGCCGAGGTGCGGCTGTGCGGTCAGATCGTGGACGAGACGATGCGGGCGGCGCAGGAGTACGCCGAGCGCACGGGCGCGGTCTTCATCCACCCCTTCGACCACCCGGACATCATCGCCGGGCAGGGCACGGTGGGGCTGGAGATCCTGGAGCAGTGCCCCGAGGTGCGCACCGTGGTGGTGGGCATCGGCGGGGGCGGGCTGGCCGCCGGGATCGCGGTGGCGGTGAAGGCGCTGCGGCCGGATGTGCGGGTGGTGGGGGTGCAGGCGGAGGGTGCCGCGGCGTATCCGCCGTCGCTGGCGGCCGGGCGGCCGGTCACGATCGACGCGCCCGTGACGATGGCGGACGGCATCAAGGTGGGGCGGCCGGGCGAGGTGCCGTTCCGGATCATCGAGGAACTCGTCGACGAGGTCCGTACGGTCACCGAGGACGAGCTGTCCAGCGCGTTGCTGCTGTGCCTGGAGCGGGCGAAGCTGGTGGTGGAGCCGGCGGGCGCGAGCCCGGTGGCGGCGCTGCTGTCGGATCCGAAGTCCTTCGAGGGGCCGGTGGTCGCGGTGCTCTCGGGCGGCAACGTCGATCCGCTGCTGATGCAGCGCATCCTGCGGCACGGCATGGCCGCGGCGGGGCGCTATCTGTCGCTGCGGCTGCGGCTCACCGACCGACCGGGGGCGCTGGCCACGCTGCTGGGCGTGCTGTCGACGCTGGACGCCAATGTGCTCGACGTCAGCCATGTACGCACCAATCCGCGGCTCGGGCTGAGCGAGGCCGAGGTGGAGCTGCACCTGGAGACGAAGGGGACGGACCACTGCGAGGACGTACGGGAGGCGCTGCGCGGGGCTGGATACACGGTGATGGCCGACGTGATGGTCTGACGTGGTGGCCCGCGTAACGGGCTGACGACGGGAGGGGCCCGCACCTCGGCGCTTGGCGCTCGGGGCTCAGCGCTCGGCGCTCGTAGCTGACGCCATGCCCACCCGGGGCCGACGGCCGCTCGGGGGCCGACGTGTGCCCAGGAATCGACGGCAGGCCACCCTTTCTTTGGTTCACATATATCGCGATGTATCGCGTCCCCGATACCTTTGCCGTCCAGTTGCTGCCGTGCGCTGCCTATTTGGGCGGACTTATGCCTTGATTGAGTGGAACCGACCCAACCCCGGGGAGTGCCAACATGCCAGGCGCTATTCACGCCGAGGGTCTGGTGAAGACCTTCGGCGACGTAAGGGCTCTGGACGGCGTCGATCTCGACGTACCGGAAGGAACCGTTCTAGGACTGCTCGGCCCCAATGGCGCCGGCAAGACCACAGCGGTGCGCGTGCTCACCACGCTGCTGCGCCCGGACAGCGGGAGGGCGGTGGTCGCGGGTGTGGACGTACTGAAGAACCCCGACGAGGTCCGTCGTTCCATCGGGCTGTCCGGCCAATTCGCCGCCGTGGACGAGTACTTGACCGGCCGTGAGAACCTCCGGATGGTCGGCCAGCTCTACCAGATGGGAGCGCGGGCGGCCAGGGCCCGCGCGAGTGAGCTGCTGGAGCGGTTCAGCCTCGCCGAGGCGGCCGACCGCACCGCCAAGACGTACTCCGGCGGAATGCGGCGGAGGCTGGACCTCGCCGCGGCGCTGGTGGTCAGGCCGCCTGTGATGTTCATGGACGAGCCGACCACCGGTCTGGACCCGCGCAACCGGCAGGCGCTGTGGGAGGTCATCCAGGAGCTGGTGGCCGGCGGTACGACGCTGCTGCTGACCACGCAGTATCTGGAGGAGGCGGACCATCTGGCGCATGACATCTGCGTGATCGACCGCGGCCGGGTCATCGCCCGCGGCACCTCCGACCAGCTCAAGGCCCGTACGGGCGGGGAGCGCGTGGAGGTCGTGGTGCATGAGCGCGAGCACATCGCGGCCGCCGATGAGGTGCTGCGGGTCCTGGGCAAGGGCGAGACGACCGTGCAGGAGCACACCCGTAAGGTCACCGTCCCGGTCGTGGGCGGCGCCAAGCTGCTCGCCGAGGTGATCCGCGAACTGGACAGCCGCGGTGTCGAGATCGACGACATCGGGCTGCGCAGACCGACCCTGGACGATGTGTTCATCTCGCTCACCGGCCGTGGGACCGAGGACGGACTCCGGGGTGGCGGCGGGACCGAGGACGGACTCCGGGGTGGCGGCGGGGCCGAGGGCGGGGGAGGCGAGTGATGGCGGTTGTCGAGGAGACCGGTGCCGCCGTCGCCGCGGCGCCCCGGCCGCGCGGCGGACCGCTGCGGTCCGTCCGGGATTCGCTGGTGGTCGCCAAGCGCAATCTGATCCGGATGATGCGCATTCCGGAGATGGTGGTGTTCGGCCTGGTGCAGCCGATCATGTTCGTGGTGCTGTTCAGCTATGTGTTCGGCGGCGCGATCATGGTTCCGGGGCAGTCCGGCGCGGATGCCACGGTGTATCGCGAGTTCCTGATGGCCGGGATCTTCGCGCAGACCGTGACCTTCGCCACGGCGGGCGCGGGCGCGGGGATCGCCGACGATATGCACAAGGGGCTGATCGACCGCTTCCGCTCGCTGCCGATGGCGCGCGGTGCGGTGCTCACCGGCCGTACGCTCGCGGATCTCGTCCAGACGGCGCTGACGCTGGTGGTGCTGGCGATCGTCGCGGTCATCGTGGGCTGGCGGATCCATGACGGTGTGCCGAAGGCGCTGGCCGCGTTCGGGCTGCTGCTTCTGCTCGGCTACGCCTTCTCGTGGATCGGCGCGCTGATCGGTCTCTCGGTGCGGACGCCGGAGGCGGCCACCTCGGGCGGGCTGATCTGGCTGTTCCCGCTGACGTTCATCTCGAACGCCTTCGTGCCGTCCAGCAAGATGCCCGCCGCGCTGGGCCATATCGCCGACTGGAACCCCTTCAGCGCGACGGTGCAGGCGTCCCGGCAGCTGTTCGGCAATCCGGAGGGCGTGGTCTCGGACGCCTGGCCGATGCGGCATCCGGCGCTGGCGTCGATCCTCTGGTCGCTGCTGATCATCCTGGTCTTCCGGACGCTGGCGGTGCGCAAGTACCGCTCGGCGACCGCCTGAGCGGCCCTTCCGGGAGCACGGAGATCGAGGGGGAGCCCCGGCCGTCCGGCCGGGGCTCCCCACCAGGCGTTCGGCTCAGCCCTGGTACGGCTTGGCCTCGAGGATCCGCACCGAGGCGGTACGGCCGTTGGGCAGCTCGTACTCCGCGTCCTGGCCCACCTTCTTGCCGTTCACACCCGAGCCCAGCGGGGACTGCGGCGAGTAGGTCTCGACGCCCGCGCTCGCGTACTCACGAGAGGCGAGCAGGAAGGTCAGGGTGTCGTCCGGGTCGCCGTCGAAGGCGATGGTGACGACCATGCCGGGGGCGACCACGCCGGTGTCCGCGGGGGCCTCGCCGACCTTCGCGTGCTGGAGGAGCTGCGTCAGCTGGCGGACGCGGAGCTCCTGCTTGCCCTGCTCTTCCTTGGCGGCGTGGTAACCCCCGTTCTCCCGGAGGTCACCCTCCTCCCGGGCAGCCTCGATCTTCTTCGCGATCTCGACACGTGCGGGACCCGACAGGTACTCCAGCTCGGCCTTGAGCTGGTCGTACGCCTCCTGGGTCAGCCAGGTGACGTTCTCGCTGGTCTGGGTCACAGGTGCTCCTCGTCGGTGCTGGGAATACAAATGAACGCCCTACTCAGAAGGGTGCGCCTTCGAAGCCGGGCGAAACCACGAGCCTAACAATTCCGGCAAGAAACGGGGAGGAGGGAACTGGGCGTAATGCGTAGGAAACCCGTCAGCGCTGGTCAGATCGGGTCCGTTGCTCCGACACGTCCAGTTCGATTATCGAACAGGTTCGCAGCCGATCAGCTCGGCGCTGGTCGCCCGGGCCGTGGTGCGCACCGTCACCACCTTGACCAGGTCGTCCTGGCGCTGGTCGAAGGTGAAGTCCTTCCGGCCCACCTCGGCGTGGTACTGGTCCAGGGTGCGCACCGTGCAGACACCGGTGGCGCCCTTGTCCTTGGTGACCTCCAGCCGCACATCGACGGCGTCGTCGGCGACCACCTTGAAACCGGTCAACCGGCCGCTGACGTCCTGACCGGTGATGTAGTCGTACCCGAACCACGAGATCAGGGCCAGCAGCCCGGCACCGAGCACCGCGCCGACGATCTTCAGCGTACGGTCCGCACGCGCGTCCGCGGACCGGCCGTAACGCCCGTCGGGCAGACCCTCGCGCACCGCGGCCATGGGCGTTCCTCCTGCTGGGGGAGAGATCGGAATTATTCGTCCCCGGTTTAGGTCACTATAGAAGCCGTCTCCCACGACGAATCACTGAGGATCGAACTTGACTGAGCAGCTGCGTTTGATGGCCGTGCACGCGCATCCCGATGACGAGTCGAGCAAGGGCGCGGCCACCATGGCCAAGTACGTGTCCGAGGGGGTGGACGTGCTGGTCGCCACCTGCACAGGCGGGGAGCGCGGCTCCATCCTGAACCCCAAGCTCCAGGGTGATCCCTACATCGAGGAGCACATCCACGAGGTCCGCGCCAAGGAGATGGACGAGGCGCGCCAGATCCTCGGCGTCAAGCAGGAGTGGCTGGGCTTCGTGGACTCCGGACTGCCCGAGGGCGATCCGCTGCCGCCACTGCCCGAGGGCTGCTTCGCGCTCCAGGACGTCGAGGCGGCCGCGGAGCCGCTGGTGAGGCTGATCCGCTCGTTCAAGCCGCAGGTGATCACCACCTATGACGAGAACGGCGGTTATCCGCACCCCGACCACATCATGACCCACAAGATCACGATGGTGGCCTTCGAGGCGGCTGGTGACCCCGGGAAGTACCCGGAGGCGGGGGAGCCCTGGCAGCCGCAGAAGGTCTACTACAACCAGGGCTTCAACCGGGCGCGCACCGTCGCGCTGCACGAGGCGCTGCTGGCCCGCGGGATGGACTCGCCGTACGGGGAGTGGCTGGAGCGCTGGAAGACGTTCGACCGGCCCGAGCGCACGCTGACCACCTATGTGCCCTGCGCCGACTTCTTCGAGATCCGCGACAAGGCGCTGATCGCGCACCGTACGCAGATCGACCCCGACGGCGGCTGGTTCCGGGTGCCGATGGACATCCAGAAGGAGATCTGGCCCACCGAGGAGTACGAGCTCGCCAAGTCGCTCGTGGACACCTCCCTCCCCGAGGACGACCTCTTCGCGGGCATCCGCAACAATTGAGCCCATGATGAGCCCCACCAGCACCCTCGCCATGACTCATCTCGTCCCGCTCGCCAAGGACCTGGACGAGAACAAGGTGACCCCGGGCGTCCTCGGTTTCATCGTCTTCGCCGTGATCGGCGCGGCGGTGTGGCTGCTGATGAAGTCCATGAACAAGCACATGAAGCGGGTGAACTTCGAGGAGGCGCCGGAGCCGGGCAAAGCTCCGGCGGCGGCTTCCGCCGAAGGCACCAAGAGCGAGGAGCGCACGGCCTGAGCCCTGACCGCGTGCCCCGCAGCACGAGCGGGACCCCGACGGCGTCTCGGCGCACTCCCTGCGGAGCGCTCAGGCGCGGGGCCGGTCCGGCAGCACGGCCATGACCTCGCGCGAGTGGCGGCTCGGCACCATGCCGAGCTGCCATGCCTGCCACCCCGTCTCCGGCTCGACGCCGCGCGCCAGCACCAGCGCGAACGCCTCCGCGCACCCCTCCAGCCGGGAATCCCCCGCCGTGCCGTCCTCGCGCATCTCCCGCATCAGCTCCGCCAGCTCCTCCTGGGCCACCGCCGTGCCGATGACCGAGCCGCCCGCGGAGGCGAACGGCAGCAGGGTGCAGCGCAGGAACCGGGCCCAGGAGCGGCCGCGCCGGTCCCCGTACCCGGCGAACAGCACCGCCGCCTCGTCCACCAGCTCCAGGGCCTGCGCCGCCTTGCCGTTTCCCGCGTCGATCACCGCCAGCTCGATACAGGACCATGCCTCGCCATGGGCCACGCCCACCCGGCGGAAGTCCTGCCGCGCGTCCTGGAGCAGCTGCCTCGCGAAGCCGCTGTTGCGCAGCGAACCGGTCTGCGCCGCCCGCAGATCGCGGGTGACCCGCGCGGAGTGGTGACGGGCACACGCCAGCCCGTACACATCCCGCATCCGGCTGAACATCGTGCGGGCCCGCTCCAGCTCACGCACCGCCGAGTCGTGGTCGCCGCGCTCCTCCAGCGCCTGGCCCAGGTAGTACAGCGTCCATGCCTCACCGCGCGCGTCCTCGTTCTCCCGGTGGCGGGCGAGGGCCTGGCGCAGCTGGTCGGCGGCCGTCGACGCCTCCCCGGCCACCAGCTGGGCCCGGGCCAGCTGGGTGAGCGCCCATGCCTCGCCGCGCTGGTCATGGGTGCGGCTATAGGCGTCCAGCGCGCCCCGCAGCTCGGCCTCGGCGCGCGGCACATCGCCCATCCGCAGACATGCCTGGCCCAGCTGGAAGTGGGCCCACGCCTGGCCGTGCAGGCTCTCGCTCTCCTGATGCAGCTCCAGGGCCTCGCCCAGCAGCTCCAGCGCCTCCGCCAGCCCGCCGCGGTCGCGCTCCACCGCCGCCAGGGCGTGCATCGTCCAGGCCCGGTCGCCGCGCAGCTCCTCGGCCCGCTGGAGCTCCAGCGCCTCGCGCAGCTTCGCCGCGGCCTCCACGAGATTGCCCTGGTGGTGCAGGGTGATGCCCAGACTGCACAGCGCACGGGCCGCGCCCGCCTGGTGCTGCGCCTCGAAATACAGGTCCACCACCGAGGACAGTGTGGTGCGCGCCTGGTCCAGCTCGCCGAGCTGGCGGGCCGCGATACCGGTGCGCCACTGCACGGACCGCATCAGCAGCCCCTGGTCGACGGCCTGGGTGAGCTCGCTGATCTCACCCAGCCGATAGAGATCGCCGCGCAGCAGGCAGTAGTCGCACAGCGCGCCCAGCAGATGGAGCACCGCGGCCTGGTCCACACCCTCCGCATGGCGCAGCGCGGCGGTGATGAAGCTCGATTCGTCGTCCAGCCAGCGCAGCGCCGCGTCCAGCGAGGTGAAGCCATGGCCGCCCGCCGCGCCCTTGCCGAAGATGTCGGCACGGGTGGACGTCTTGCCGTCGACCAGCCGGATCACCGAGTCCGCGAGCTCGGCGTAGCTGCGGATCAGCCGCTCCTGCGCGGCGGTGCGCTGCTCCGGCTGCTCCTCGTCGAGCAGCCGGGCGTGGGCGAAGGAGCGCACCAGGTCATGGAGGCGGTAACGGCTGCCGCGCACATGCTGGATCAGCCCGGCCCGGCCGAGCGCCTTCAGATGGCGGCCGGCCTCCTGCTCATCGGCGTCCAGCAGCGCCGCGGCGGCCGCGCCGCCCAGGCTGGCCCGCCCGGCCAGCGCCAGCCGGCGCAGCAGCCGCCGGGCGCCGTCCTGCTGGTCGGTGTAGCGCAGCCACAGGGCGCGCTCGATCGCGCCCACCGGGCCGTACGCCTCCAGCTCGGTGACCAGGGCGGCGGGGGTGCGGGGGCCGAGCGAGGAGCCCGCGATCCGCAGCGCCAGCGGCAGCCGCCCGCACAGCTCGGCGATCCGCTCCATGGACTGCCCGTCGTAGGGCCCGGCGCCGGTGGGCTCCTCGGCCGAGGCCCGCAGCAGCTCCTCGGCGCCCGGCTCGTCCAGCGGGCCCACCTCCACCCGGTGCACCCGGGCGGCGAGGTTGTCCGGGAGGCTGAGCGGGGTGCGCGAGGTGATCAGGACCAGGCTGTCGGACCGCTCGGGGATCAGCGTGCGCACCTGCTCGGCGTCGCGGGCGTCGTCGAGCACGATGGTGACCGGCAGCCCGGTCAGATACTGGTGATACAGCTCGGTGAGCCGCCTGATGTGCTGGTCCTGCGAGGACCGCTCCCGGAAGAGCAACTGATCGCGGGGTGCGCCGAGCCGGTTCAGCAGATGCAGCAGCGCGTCCCGGGTCGGCAGCGGGGCCTGCTCGGGGCTGTCGCCACGCAGATCGACCAGGCACGCACCGCGGAACTCGTCGTGCAGATGGTGGGCCGCCCGCACCGCCAGCATGGTGCGGCCGGAGCCCGGCGGGCCCTCCAGCAGCACCACCGTGGGCTTGGTCTCGGTGGACGCGCGGGCCTGCCGCACCCACTGCGCGATCTGGGTGATCTGCGCATGCCGCCCGGCGAACGGGCCGTCCGCCTCGGGCAGATGGGCGAAGGACTGCTCCAGCACGGTGCGCCTGCGGGCCGCCTGGCTGCGGTCCGCGCCGCGCAGCTTCGGCAGCTGACCGGTGGCGGAGGCCGAGCGCTTCGCCGAACCGCCGCCCTGGCGGGTGGCGGCCGCGGTCATCCGGTGCTGATCGATGAACGGCCGGATGCCCCGCACCTCGACCGCCGTGAGCCACTGGAGCCGCAGCTGCTCGGGCCCGCCGGGCTGGTTGCGCAGCGCGGCCTGGCGGTGGGCGGCGGGCCAGTGGCTCGCGGTGAGCTTGACGACGGCCGCCGCCGATCCGGCCACCGCGGCCGTCACCCCCGCGCCCAGCGCCGTGCCCGCCGACGTGCCGTAGGTGAGATCCGCGCCGAAGGCCGCTGCCGCGGCGACCGTCGCGGCCAGCGCCGGAGTGCCCAGCTGCCCGCGCGACAGGCGCGAAGAGAGCGGTCTGCTGCCCGCGCCGGATTCGTCCAGCGCGCGCACATACGCCCCGTACTCCTCCGCGGCGGCCGCGGCCATCTCGTCCAGCGCGCCCCGCGCCCGGCCGAGCAGCACTCCGCCGTCGGTGCGCCCGCCCGAGCGGCGCACCTCCTCCTCCACGGCGCGCGACAGCAGCCGCTCGACCTCGGTCCGGTGGCTTTCCCGCAGCACCGCCAGTGATCCCGGCATGTGATCCCCCTCCTGCGCAGCAGTGCCATCAGTCTTCCGCTTCTGGCTCTTATCCGGCAGTCCTGTGGATAACTCCCCTGTGGATAACTTCGTCTGTCTCGCCGGGTGGGGGAGGATGGAGCCATGCCGAACCGTCTGGCGCATGAGACGTCCCCCTATCTGCTTCAACACGCCGAGAACCCCGTCGATTGGTGGCCGTGGTCGGACGAGGCGTTCGAGGAAGCGCGGCGCCGCGGGGTGCCCGTGCTGCTGAGCGTCGGCTATTCGAGCTGCCACTGGTGCCATGTCATGGCGCACGAGTCGTTCGAGGACAAGGCGACGGCCGACTACCTCAACGCCCACTTCGTCTCCGTGAAGGTCGACCGCGAGGAGCGGCCGGACGTCGACGCGGTGTACATGGAGGCGGTGCAGGCCGCGACCGGCCAGGGCGGCTGGCCCATGACGGTCTTTCTGACCCCCGAGGCCCAGCCGTTCTACTTCGGCACCTACTTCCCGCCCCGGCCCCGGCCCGGAATGCCGTCCTTCCGGCAGGTGCTGGAGGGGGTGGGCGCCGCCTGGGAGGAGCGCCGCGAGGAGGTGCGGGACGTCGCCGGCCGGATCGTGGAGGACCTGGCCCGGCGCAGCGACATCGCCCTGGGCCCGGGGGCGCCCCAGCCGCCCGGCGCGGAGGATCTGCACACCGCGCTCATGGCCCTGACCCGCGAATTCGACGCCACGCGCGGCGGTTTCGGCGGTGCGCCGAAGTTCCCGCCGTCCATGGCGCTGGAGTTCCTGCTGCGCCACCACGCCCGCACCGGCTCCGAGGGCGCGTTGCAGATGGTGGCGGCCACCTGCGAGGCGATGGCCCGCGGCGGTGTCTACGACCAGCTCGGCGGCGGTTTCGCCCGCTATGCCGTCGACGCCGCCTGGACCGTGCCGCACTTCGAGAAGATGCTGTACGACAATGCGCTGCTGTGCCGGGTCTACGCCCATCTGTGGCGGGCCACCGGCTCGGACCTCGCCCGCCGTGTCGCCCTGGAGACGGCGGACTTCATGGTCCGCGAGCTGCGCACCGCACAGGGCGGCTTCGCCTCCGCGCTGGACGCCGACAGCGACGACGGCACCGGCAGGCATGTCGAGGGCGCGTACTACGCGTGGACGCCCGAGCAGCTGCGCGAGGTGCTGGGGGAGGCCGACGCGGAGTTCGCCGCCGGGTATTTCGGGGTCACGGAGGAGGGCACCTTCGAGGAGGGCGCCTCCGTGCTCCAGCTGCCCGACGGGGAGCGGCTGACGGACGCGTCCCGGGTCGCCTCCGTACGGGAGCGGCTGCTGGCCGCCAGGGGGCTCCGGGCCCGCCCCGGCCGCGACGACAAGATCGTCGCCGCCTGGAACGGGCTGGCCGTGGCGGCTCTCGCCGAGACCGGTGCCTATTTCGACCGCCCCGACCTGGTGGACGCCGCGACCGAGACCGCCGAGCTGTTGGTGCGCATCCACATGGACCAGCGCGGGCGGCTGGCCCGTACCTCGCTCGACGGCATCGCGGGCGGCCACGCGGGCGTGCTGGAGGACTACGGTGATGTGGCCGAGGGCTTCCTCGCTCTCGCCGCCGTCACCGGCGACGGTGCGTGGGTGGACTTCGCCGGGCTGCTCCTGGACACCGTGCTGAGCCGGTTCACCGCCGAGGACGGCACGCTGTTCGACACCGCCGACGACGCCGAGGCGCTCATCCGCCGCCCCCAGGACCCGACGGACAACGCGGCGCCCTCCGGCTGGACGGCCGCCGCCGGGGCCCTGCTGTCCTATGCCGCCATCACCGGCAGCACCGGCCACCGTGAGGCCGCCGAGCGCGCCCTCGCCGTGGTGCGCGCCCTCGGCCCCCGGGTGCCCCGCTTCATCGGCTGGGGCCTGGCGGTGGCCGAGGCCCGGCTCGACGGGCCGCGCGAGGTGGCCGTGGTCGGCCCCGGCGACGACCCGGCGACCCGCGCCCTGCACCGCGCCGCGCTCCTGGCCACCGCCCCCGGAGCGGTCGTCGCGGTCGGCGAGCCCGGCTCCGGGGAGGTCCCGCTGCTCCAGGACCGCCCCCTGCTGGAAGGACGCCCGGCGGCATACGTCTGCCGCGGCTTCACCTGCGACGCGCCCACGGCCGACGTCGAGGCGCTGACGGCCAAGCTGGGGGGTTGAGCGAAGGGGGGCGGCGGCCGCTCGCCCTGGCTCTGGTCGGGCGGTCGGGCCGGCCCCGGGCCGGCCCCGGTCCGGCCTGGCCGGTACCTGGGCAGCCTGTGGCTGGTCTCGGTCCGGCCTGGCTTGCCTCGGGCCGGTTGCGGGGCAGCCTTGGCTGATGCCGGTCCGGCCCTCGGCTGAGCCCTGGCCGAGCTCCGGTTCAGCTCGGCCGGTCGCTGGCCGGCCTCGGGCTGGTTCCGGGTCAGCTTCGGGCCGGTTCCGGGCCAGCTTCGGGCCGGCTTCGGTCGATGTCCGGACCGCCCCCGGCTAGCCCAGCCGAGTCCCGACTACCCCGGGCCAGCCCCAGTCGAGCCCCCGACCAACCCCAGGGCCAGCTCCGGTGGGCCCCCGGGTCAGCCCGGGGGCCGATGGCAGGGCGCAGAGGCAGGGGCGTTCCCCGGGCAGATCACAGCGGTACGCCTCGGCTGAGCAGGTCCAGGGCTCGGTCGATGGCCGTCGCCAGGTCGTCGGCGCCTCGCCTGGCGGCCCTGGGGGCGCCCGACGGGCTTCCCGGCGTTCCCGGAGTTCCCGGCGTTCCCGGTGTCTTCGGTTCCTTCGTTCCCGCCGTTCCCGTCGGCCCGTCGGCCAGGCTTTCGTCCAGGCCGTTGCCCAGGCTCCCGTCCAGGCCGTTGCCCAGGCTTTCATCCAGGCCGTCGTCCGGGCTTTCATCCAGGCCGTTGCCCAGGCTCCCGTCCAGGCCGTTGTCCAGGCTCCCGTCCAGGCCGTCGTCCGGGTTTCCATCCAGGCCATCGCCCAGGCTCTCGTCCAGGCCGCAGGCCAGACCGTGGTCCAGGCAGTGGAAGACGGCCTCCCGCAGGGCGCCGAGGACGGCGCCCACCGCGACCCGCACCTCGAAGTCGTCCGGGGCCCGGCCGCTGCGCTCGGCCAGAGCCTCGCCCAGCAGGGCGCCGCTGTCGGCCAGGCAGCCGCTCATCCGAGCGCGCAGCGCCGGGACCTGCCGGACGAGGGCCAGCCGGGCCAGCAGTTCCTCGCGTTCCGCGCCCGCCGAGGGGCCCAGCAGCTCGGCGACGGCATGGCGCAGGGAGGCGGTCGGGGGTTCGTCCCGCGGGCGCTCGCGGATCGCCTCCGCCATGAGCGCGTCGTACTCGTCGGTGAGGACGATGTCCTCCTTGGTCGGGAAGTACCGGAAGACGGTGCTGGACGAGACATCGGCGGCGCGTGCGATCCGGTCCACCGGAGTGGCCTCGTAGCCCTGCTCCGCGAAGAGCCGGAGGGCGGCGCGCCGGATCGCCTGCCGGGTTTTGATCTTCTTCCGTTCGCGCAGCCCGGGGCCGGGCCCGCGTTCGGGCTGGGGGGTGGTGGCCTTGGGCATCAGGGGTGCTGGTACGCCACCAAGGAGATGCCGACGTAGTGCACGACGAAGGCGGCCAGCGTGAAGCTGTGGAACACCTCGTGGAAGCCGAACCAGCGGGGTGAGGGGTTGGGGCGCTTGGTGCCGTAGATCACCGCGCCCACGCTGTAGAGCAGCCCGCCGACCACGATCAGCGTCATCACGGCGATGCCGCCGGTGCGCAGGAAGTCGGGCAGGAAGAAGATGGCCGCCCAGCCCAGCGCGATATAGCACGGGGTGTACAGCCAGCGCGGGGCGCCGACCCAGAAGACCCGGAAGGCGATTCCGGCGAGCGCTCCGGCCCACACCAGCCACAGCAGCAATTGCTTCTTGCCGTGTGGCAGAAGCAGCAGCGTGAAGGGCGTGTAGGTGCCCGCGATGATCAGGAAGATATTGGCGTGGTCCAGCCGCCGCAGCACCGCGGCGGTGCGCGGGCCCCAATTGCCGCGGTGGTAAAGGGCGCTGGTGCCGAACAGCGCACATGCGGTGAGCGTGTAGATGGCACAGGCCAGCCGCCCGCGCGGACTGTCGGCGAGGGCTGTCAGCACCACACCCGAGATCAGGGCCGCGGGAAACATGCCGGCGTGCAGCCAGCCGCGCAGCATCGGCTTCAGGGGGAGCGGCGGGGCCGCTTTGGGCCCTGGGGGGTTCTCAACGGCGGCATCGGGCGCGGCGGCAGTCATGGCGCTCATGCTACCTACGCCACCGTAAGTTACCGATCCATGTCGAGTGGTGATGGTCACCAAGGCGCCCACTGGACAGATGGCCTACACAGTCGGATGATCAAATGAGCGCGGTTGGCACCGGATGAGCTGAGCATCCGGGTCGCAGCCCCCAAGGGGTAGCTGTCTCCATAATCGGATATGAGTGCACATATCCGTCCAAAACCCTCAATCAAGACGCCGGAGCGAGTGCGGCTCCGGCGGGATGGAGCGATCGTGGCGCCCAGCAATGTGGCTTCCTCCCTCACCACCCCGAGCCCCACGAGCCACCAGGAGCTCGTCTCCTGGGTCGGCGAGATCGCCGCCCTCACCGAGCCCGACCAAGTGGTGTGGTGCGATGGCTCGGAGGCGGAGTACGACCGCCTGTGCGCGGAACTCGTCGAGAAGGGCACCTTCAAGCGCCTTGACTCGATCAAGCGCCCCAACTCGTACTACGCCGCCTCCGATCCGAGCGATGTGGCGCGCGTCGAGGACCGTACGTTCATATGCTCCGAGAAGGAGGCGGACGCCGGCCCGACCAACCACTGGAAACACCCCGCGGAGATGCGCGAGATCTTTGCAGGGGAGCAGGGCATCTTCCGGGGTTCGATGCGCGGCCGGACCATGTACGTCGTGCCCTTCTGCATGGGCCCGCTCGGCTCGCCGCTGTCCGCGATCGGCGTCGAGATCACCGACTCCGCCTATGTGGCCGTCTCCATGCGCACCATGACCCGCATGGGGCAGGACGTCCTCGACGTCCTCGGGGACGAGGGCTTCTTCGTCAAGGCCGTCCACTCCCTCGGTGCCCCGCTGGAGCCGGGCCAGGCCGACGTCCCCTGGCCGTGCAACTCGACCAAGTACATCTCGCACTTCCCGGAGACGCGGGAGATCTGGTCGTACGGCTCCGGCTACGGCGGCAACGCCCTGCTCGGCAAGAAGTGCTACGCCCTGCGTATCGCCTCGGTGATGGCGCGGGACGAGGGCTGGCTCGCCGAGCACATGCTGATCCTCAAGCTCACCCCGCCGCGCGGGGAGGCCAAGTACGTGGCCGCGGCGTTCCCGAGCGCCTGTGGCAAGACCAACCTCGCGATGCTGGAGCCGACCGTCCGGGGCTGGACGGTCGAGACGATCGGCGACGACATCGCCTGGATGCGGTTCGGCGAGGACGGCAGGCTCTACGCGATCAACCCCGAGGCGGGCTTCTTCGGTGTCGCGCCCGGCACCGGTGAGCACACCAACGCCAACGCGATGAAGACCCTGTGGGGGAACTCGGTCTTCACCAATGTGGCGCTCACCGACGACGGCGATGTGTGGTGGGAGGGCATGACCGAGGAGCCGCCCGCCCATCTGACCGACTGGAAGGGCAACGACTGGACCCCGGCGAGCGAGACGCCCGCGGCCCACCCCAACGCCCGTTTCACCGTGCCGGCCGGTCAGTGCCCGATCATCGCCCCCGAGTGGGAGGACCCCAAGGGCGTGCCGATCTCGGCGATCCTCTTCGGCGGCCGCCGGGCCAGCGCCGTTCCGCTGGTGACGGAGTCCTTCGACTGGCAGCACGGTGTCTTCCTCGGCGCCAACGTGGCGAGCGAGAAGACCGCCGCGGCCGAGGGCAAGGTCGGCGAGCTGCGCCGCGACCCGTTCGCCATGCTGCCGTTCTGCGGCTACAACATGGGCGACTACATGGCCCACTGGGTGAAGGTCGGCAAGAACGCCGACGCCGCCAAGCTGCCGAAGATCTACTACGTCAACTGGTTCCGCAAGGACGCCGGCGGGCGCTTCGTGTGGCCGGGCTTCGGTGAGAACAGCCGGGTGCTGAAGTGGATCGTCGACCGCCTGAACGGCACGGCCGAGGGCGTGGAGTCCCCGATCGGGGTGCTGCCGGCGCCCGGGGCGCTGGACACCGACGGTCTGGACCTCGACGATGCCTCGCTCGAACTGCTGCTCACGGTCGACAAGGACGTCTGGCGCGAGGAGGCGGCGCTGGTGCCCGATCACCTCAACACCTTCGGTGACCACACGCCCAAGGAGATGTGGGACGAGTACCACGCGCTGGTGAAGCGCCTGGGCTGAGCCGTACCGCGCCGCTCAACGGGACGGGGCCCGCGCTCGTGCGCGGGCCCAGCCCATTCTCTCGCGCGGGCCCCGCCCCATGCTCATACGCGGGCCCCAGTCCATGCTCATGTCATGCCGCGCTCATGCGTGCGCTCATACGGCCGTGCTCGCCGCCGTCCTCACGCCGCCAGCCCCAGCGCGCTCGCATGGGACCGCAGCCGCTCGGCCGCCAGCTCCGTGACCGTCGCGTCCTCGCGTGACGTGGCCACGACCAGGGCCCATCCGGCCAGGGTGTGGGCGCGCTGGTGGAGGGCGGCGACATGCGCCGGGTCCGATTCCGTGGCGGAGGGCGCGGCGCGCAGTGGGGCGTGGCCGTCGCGCAGCCGGGCGGCCTGGTCGGCGAGCCGCTCGGCGGCGTCGTCGAGGCCGGGGTCCGGGGTGAGGGCGCGCAGCTCGTCCGTCACGGTGAGCAGCGCGGTCAGATGTCCGGCCAGCCGGATGTCCAGCTCTTCCTCGCGGGAGCGATGCGGGAAGTCGGGCTTGAGCTCGGCCATGCTGTGGACCGATTTGGTGCGGATCGGCTCGTACATGGATGGCCTCCAAGGGGTCAGGAGGCCATCCTAACTTAGACGCTGTCTAAAGTTGAGCGGCGGCTAAAAGATCAGGAGCCAGAAAGATCAGGAGCCAAATGCTCAGGGCTGGCCGTAGCCGTCCAGGAAGTTTCCGATCCGGGTCACCGCGTCGGCGAGATCCTTCTTGGCGGGGAGCGTGACGATACGGAAGTGATCCGGCTCGGGCCAGTTGAACCCGGTGCCGTGCACGATCATGATCTTCTCGGCCCGCAGCAGATCAAGGACCATCTGCCGGTCGTCCTTGATCTTGTAGACCTTGGGGTCCAGCTTGGGGAACGCGTACAGCGCGCCCTTGGGCTTCACGCAGGTCACGCCCGGGATCTGGGTCAGCAGATCGTACGCCGTGTCCCGCTGCTCCAGCAGCCGGCCGCCGGGGAGCACCAGGTCGTTGATCGACTGACGGCCGCCGAGCGCCGTGGCCACCGCGTGCTGCGCCGGCATATTGGCGCACAGCCGCATATTGGCCAGGATCGTGAGCCCCTCCAGATAGCTGGCGGCGTGCGCCTTGGGGCCGCAGACCGCGAGCCAGCCGCTGCGGTAGCCCGCCACCCGGTACGCCTTGGAGAGCCCGTTGAAGGTGAGGGTCAGCAGATCGGGGGCGACGGCGGCGGTCGGGGTGTGGGTGGCCCCGTCGTAGAGGATCTTGTCGTAGATCTCGTCGGAGCAGACGATCAGCCGGTGGCGGCGGGCGATATCGGTGAGGCCGCGCAGCGTCTCCTCGCCGTAGACGGCGCCCGTGGGGTTGTTGGGGTTGATGATGACGAGCGCCTTGGTGCGGTCGGTGACCTTGCGCTCGATATCGGCGAGGTCCGGCAGCCAGTCCGACTGCTCGTCGCAGCGGTAGTGGACGGCGGTGCCGCCGGCGAGTGAGACCGCGGCGGTCCACAGCGGGTAGTCGGGGGCGGGGACGAGGACCTCGTCGCCGTCGTCCAGCAGTCCCTGCATCGACATCTGGATCAGCTCGGAGACGCCGTTGCCGAGGAAGATGTCCTCGACGTCGAGGTCGATGCCCTGGGTCTGGTAGTGCTGCATCACCGCGCGCCGCGCGGTCAGCAGCCCCTTGGCGTCGCCGTAGCCATGGGCGTCGCCGAGGTTGCGGAGCATGTCCTCGAGGATCTCCGGGGGGCATTCGAAGCCGAAGGTCGCCGGATTGCCGGTGTTGAGCTTGAGGATGCGGTGTCCTGCCGCCTCGAGTCGCATCGCCTCCTCGAGCACCGGGCCACGGATTTCGTAGCAGACGTTGGCGAGCTTTGTGGACTGGATCACCTGCATGTCGGCCACCTTACGGCGGAGCATCCGGGGCCGCTCGGTGTTTTTCGCCACGTGGACCGTGTACGGGGGCGCCGGGCGGTGGCGGCCACGACCCCGTGCGCCGCCCCGGAGCGGCGCCTCGCGCGGATGACTCGTGCGGATAACGAGTCTGTTTCCGGCGTTAATTTCCGCGAAAGAAGGGTTGGCCCGAACGGGTTGCGTGGTTATCGTTCACGCACTTCACCCAATCGTTCGGCTGAACGAGTAAGGGAAGGGTACCCCCGTTCATGTCCCCGTTGATGTCCGAGATCTCCCACCGAACAGCCCACGCCGCGGCCGGGATACCGCGGCGGTCGGTCCTCACCGCCGCGGCGGCCGGCGGCGCGCTCGGCGGCTCCGCCCTTCTGACCGGCTGCTCGGGAGCCGCCTCCGCGTCCCCGTCCAGGGCCGTGCCCACCCGCGGCCCGGCCGGGCGCCCCGACCGCGGCGGCACGCTGCGCATCGCCCGGCCGCCCGCCTCCGATGCCGAGACCCTCGACCCGGCGAGCGCCCTGTCCGCGTACGAATACCTCGGCGCGCTCTACAACCGCCTGGTCCGGATCGGGTCCGACGGGGCCGTCGCCCCCGACCTCGCCGAGTCCTGGGAGCCCGATGCCAAGGCCACCACCTGGACCTTCCGGCTGCGCCGCGGTGTCACCTTCCACGACGGCCGCGCCTTCACCTCGGCCGATGCCGCCTACACGCTGCGCCACATCCTCGACAAAGCGACCGCCTCCCCACAGGCCCCCGTGCTGTCCCCGCTGGTCGACCCGGCCCGGCTGCGCACCCCCGACGCCCACACCCTGATCGTTCCGCTGAAGAGCCCGCACGCCGAGTTCCCCAGCCTGCTGACCCACTACAACTGTTATGTCGTCCCCGAGGGCAGCGCGCGCTCCATCGGCCGCACCGGCATCGGCACCGGCCCCTTCCGGCTCGCCTCCTTCACCGCCGCCGGGCCCGGCCGGGTCACCGCCTACGCCGACCACTGGGCCGGGCGCCCGGTGCTGGACGCCATCGACTTCTACACCGTGGCCGATATGCAGGCCCGCTCGGGCGCCCTGCTCGCCGGGCAGGTCGATCTGCTCTCCCAGACCAATCTGGACTTCGCCACCGCCCGGGTCATCGCCGCCTCCGACCGCGCCACCATCGCCCGCGCCGAGAACGCCCAGTGGTACGTGCTGCCGATGCTCACCACCGAGAAGCCCTTCACCGATGTGCGGGTGCGGCAGGCGATGAAGCTCGCCTACGACCCGGCGCACATCCTGAAGGCCGCCCTCCAGGGCGCGGGCACGGCCGGCTGGGACAACCCCGTCCCGCCGAACGACCCCGCCCACCTCGCGGCCCACCCCGCCCACGACCCCGAGCAGGCCCGCCATCTGCTGAAGAAGGCCGGGTACGAGCGGCTTGCGGTTGACCTCTACACCTCCGCGTACGACCCGATCTTCACGCCCATGGCCCTCGCCTACCAGGAGTCGGCCGGGCGCGCGGGCATCCGGATCCGGGTCAGGACGGCGGCCGCCGACTCGTACTACACCCAGATCTGGATGAAGAAGCCGCTCATGGCCACCTACTGGTACACCGGGCGCCCCATCGACCAGTTGCTCAACCAGGTCTTCCGCGGCGGCTCCTCGTACAACGAGACCGCCTGGTCCGACAAGGAGTTCGACGCGCTGCTCGACCGGGCCCGCCGGGAGATCGACGAGCACCGCAGGCGTGAGCTGTACGGACAGGCGCAGACGCTCGTGATCGAGCGGGGCGGGGCGATCACCCCGATGTTCGCCGACCGGCTCGTCGGGATCTCCCGGAAGGTGCGCGGCTACGCCGAGCACGGCTTCGAGTTCGACTACCTCCACATCGGCCTGAAGGGGGCATGAGGGGCATGCTCACCTTCCTCGTCCGCCGGGTGGTCGCCGCGCTCGGCACCCTGCTGCTCTCCTCGGTCCTGGTCTTCCTGGCCGTCCAGGCGCTGCCCGGCGATGTGGCCACCCAGGTGCTCGGCAGGGACGCCACCCCCGACGCGGTCGCCGCGCTGCGCAAGCAGATGGGGCTGGACCAGCCCGCCTGGGAGCGGTACGCGGAGTGGATCAAGGGCGCGCTGCACGGCGACTTCGGCACCTCGCTGGTCACCACCAAACCGGTGGGCGGCGAGGTCGCCCAGCACCTCGGCAACTCCGCCCTGATCGCCGTCGTCACCGTCCTCTTCGCGGTGACCGGCTCCCTCGTCCTCGGCATCCTCGCCGGGCTCTACCGCGACCGCTGGCCCGACCACCTGATCTCCACGGTCAGCCTGATCGGGATGAGCGTCCCCGAATTCGTCGTGGCCACCGTGCTGGTGCTCGCCTTCTCCGTCACCGTGCCGGTGCTACCCGCCGTGGTGCTGTACGGACCGGGGGCCGGGGTCGGACAGCTGCTCCCGGCGGTCTGGCTGCCCGCCGCCTCGCTCGCGATCGTCATGGCCGCGTACATCGTGCGGATGGCCCGCACCTCGGTGATCGACGTCATGGCGAGCGAATACGTCACCACCGCCCGGCTCAAGGGGCTGTCCACCTGGCGGGTGGTCACCCGGCACGCGCTGCCCAGCGCCCTGCTGCCCACGCTCCACGTCATCGCGCTCAATGTGGCCTGGCTGGTCGGCGGGGTCGCCGTGGTCGAGAACGTCTTCAACTACCCCGGCATCGGCAAGCTGCTGCTCACCTCCGTCCAGAACCGGGATCTGCCCGTCATCCAGGCCATCGCGCTCATCAGCGCCGTCGTCTACGTCGTCTGCAATCTCGCCGCCGACATCGGCTCCATGGCCCTCAACCCCAGGCTCCGCACCCGAGGAGGGAGGATCCGATGAGCTTCCTGAAGGCATCCGCGGGCGTTGCCCCCGCCGCCGTCCCGCCGCCCGCGCCCGTGCGGCCCGGTTTCGCCGCCCGCACCTGGCGCACCGTGCGCTCCTCCCGCCCTGCCGCCATCGGGCTCGCGATTGTCGCCGTCCATGTGGTGGTCGCGCTGCTCGCGCCGCTGCTCACCCCGTACCACCCCACCACCGGCGACGCCTCGCACGCGCTGCTCGGGCCGAGCGCCGACCACTGGGCGGGCACCGACCAGTACGGGCGCGATGTGCTGACCCGGGTGCTGTACGGCGGGCGGTACGCGCTCGGCGTCTCCGTCACCGCGACCGTCCTCACCATCGCCCTCGGCGCCGTCCTCGGCTGCGCGGCCGCGCTGCGCGGCGGCTGGCTGGACGATCTGCTGATGCGCGTCCTGGACGCGGTGCTGTCCCTCCCCGCGATCCTCGTCCTGCTGGTGATCGTCACCGCGCTGGGCACCGGATCCTCGGTCATCGTGCTGGCCATCGCCGTCGTCTGCGTACCCCAGGTGGTGCGGGTCGTGCGCGGCGCCGCGCTCGCCGTCGTCCCCCAGGACTACGTCACCGCGGCGCGCGCCCGTGGCGAGTCCACCTGGGCGATCCTGCGGCGCGAGGTGCTGCCCAACATCACCGACGTGGTGTGCGTCGAATTCGCGATGCGGGCCTCCTGGGTGGTGCTGCTGATCTCCTCGCTGTCCTTCCTCGGCTTCGGCGCCGATCCGCCCACCCCCGACTGGGGGCTGATGGTCTCGGAGAACCGCACCGCCATCACCGTCGTCCCGATGGCCAGCCTCGCGCCCATCATCGCCCTGGCCACGATGGTGGTCGGGCTCAATCTCGCGGCCGACGGCCTGTCCAAGGCGTGGGGCGTGGACCGGATCAGGGAGGGCGCGTGATGACATCGCTTCCGGCCCCCATCGTTTCCGTGGACGAGCTGTCCGTCGCCTACCGCTCCGGCGGGCGCGAGGTGCCCGTCGTCCACGAGGTGTCGCTGGCGGTGAGCCCAGGCCGGACGCTGGCCCTGGTCGGCGAGTCGGGCAGCGGCAAATCGACGGTCGCCGCGACGCTGCTGGGGCATCTGCGGCATGGATCGCGGATCACGGGCGGGCGGGTCGCCGTGGACGGCCGCGATGTCTTCGCACTCTCCGCGCGGGAGTTGCGGCGGCTGCGCGGCGGTACGGTCGCCATGGTCGCCCAGAACGCGGGCCACGCGCTGACGCCGTCCATGCGGATCGGACGGCAGATCGCGGAGGCGGGCGGCGAAGTGCCCGTCACGGAGCTCCTGGAACAGGTCCGGCTGCCGCGCCCCCGCGAGCTCGCCCGCCGCTACCCGCACGAACTCTCCGGCGGACAGCAGCAGCGCGTCGCCATCGCGATGGCCATCGCGGCCCGGCCCAAGGTGCTCGTCCTGGACGAGCCCACCACCGGCCTCGACGTGATCACCCAGCGCGGGGTGCTCGACCTGATCGGCGCCCTGCGCGAAGAACTCGGCCTCGCCGCGGTGCTGGTCAGCCATGACCTCGGCGTGGTCGCGCACATGGCCGACGAGGTGTGTGTGATGCACGCCGGGCGCGTGGTCGAAGCCGCCCCCACCCGCCGCCTCTTCACCGCCCCCGCCGCCCCGTACACCCGCCGTCTGCTGTCCAGCGTCCCCCGCGTCACGGACGCCGGACTCGCGCTGGTCGGCGAGGACGGCACACGCGAGATCCGCCCCAGGGCGGAGGTGCCCGCGGACGCGGCGGAGGCGGTGTCCGTACGGCACGTGACGATCGACTACGGCACCGCCTCGCGGGCTGTGGACGGGGTCTCCTTCAGCGTGCGGCGCGGGGAAGTGCTGGCCCTGGTGGGCGAGTCGGGAAGCGGTAAGTCGACGATCGCGTGGGCGTTGGCGGGGCTGCGGGTGCCTTCGGGCGGGCGGATGAGGGCGGTGGCGGGGGGTTTGCGGGGTGGTGCGGCTGGGGGGTCGGCAGGGGGCTCGGCGGGCGCTGTGGCCGGCGGCTCGTCGGATGGTTCGTCCGGTGGTGCTTCCGGCGGCCCCTCTGCCGACTTGTCCGGTGCTGCGTCCGACCGCTCGGCTGGCCTCTCGCCCGGCGGCTCGGCCGGCGCCTGGTCCGGGGCCTCGTCCGGCGGCCGGTCCGGCGCTCCGTCCGGCGCCTCGCCCGGCGGCGATGGGGATCTGGGGGTGCCCGCGCGGCGGCGCCCGCTCGCTCTGCGCCGCACCGTTCAGCTCGTCTTCCAGAACGCCGACACCTCGCTCAATCCGCGGCGTTCGGTGGGCGACGCGGTACGGCGGCCCCTGCGCTTCTTCGGTACGGCGGGGTCGAGGGGCGAGGCGGCGTCGCGGGCCCGGCAGCTGATCGCCGACGTCCGCCTCGACCCCGACTTCGCCGACCGGCTGCCCGCGCAGCTGTCCGGCGGCCAGCGACAGCGGATCGGGATCGCGCGGGCGCTGGCCGGGGAGCCGGAGGTGCTGATCGCGGACGAGATCACGACGGGGCTGGATGTGTCCGTGCAGGCCGAGGTGTTGCGGCTGCTGGACGATCTGCGGCGGGAGCGGGAGTTGGCGTGCCTGTTCATCAGCCATGACCTGGCGGTGGTGCGGGGGATCGCCGACCGGGTGGTGGTGCTGCGGCACGGGGTGGTGGTGGAGGAGGGGCCGACGGATGTGGTCTTCGCGGATCCCGGTCACCCGTATACGCGGGAGTTGATGGCGGCGGCGTTGGAGCCGGAGCCGGGGGTGGGGGCGGAGAGGGCTGCGGTGGCGGTTGAGGGGTGGGAGGACGCGGCGGGGCCGGGGGGGGTCTGGGTTGAGCTGGGGGGGGGGCATCGGGTGCGGCGCTGGCGGTCGGCGGATGGTTAGCCCCCACCCCGCCCCTTCCCGAACCGGGGCCCCGCCCCGGCCCCCGCAGGGTGAAGCCCAGGGCTTCGTCGCCGGGTGCGGGCCGGTGGGCGGGTTGTGCCTGTCCGTCCCTCCGCCAGCTACTGCTGGGAGGTGCCCCCTCCGCGGGATGATTGCCCACAACCGACAAGCGTCTCCGGCGTTTGAGGGGCGGGGTTCTGGGGCGGGGCCCTTGGTTTCGGGGAGGGGCGGGGTGGGGCAAGGCCCGCCGCAGGTGTGTGCCCGGAGCCTTGCCCGGCGGAGCCTCCGGCTCGCGATCGAGCCGCGGGGCGTGGCTCGAGCCCCTCCGGCGCTTGAGGAGCGGGGTGCAGGGGCTGGGCCCATGGTTTCGGGGAGGGGCGGGGTGGGGGCTTGTCGCCGGAGGCGTGCACCGGCCGTGGACAACACACCAGGCAGAGGAGATACGTGAAGTACCGCGAAACCTTCGACCGCGAGGTCCACGTCGAGGACGTATGGATCCCCACCCGGGACGGGAAGACGCGGCTGCACGCCCGCATCTGGCGGCCGACAGACGCGGAGACCGCCCCCGTCCCCGCCCTGCTGGAATACCTTCCGTACCGCAAGAGCGACTGGACGGCCCCGCGCGACGCGCAGCGTCACCCCTGGTACGCGGGGCACGGCTACGCCTCCGTACGGGTCGATCTGCGCGGCAGCGGGGACTCCGAGGGCGTGATGCTCGACGAGTACACCGCGACCGAGCTCGCCGACGGCGTGGATGTCGTCAATTGGCTGGCGCGACAGCCGTGGTGCACCGGCAAGGTGGGGATGTTCGGGATCTCCTGGGGCGGGTTCAACTCGCTCCAGATCGCCGCCCTGCGCCCGGAGCCGCTGAAGGCGATCGTCACGGTCTGTTCCACGGACGACCGTTACGACAACGACGTCCACTACACCGGCGGCGCCGTCCTGGGCATCGACATGCTCGCCTGGGCCGGGACGATGCTCGCGTTCACCGCCCGCCCCCCGCACCCGGCCACGGTCGGCGAGGACCGCTGGCTGCCGATGTGGCGGGAGCGGCTCGACGCGCTCGAGCCGTATCTGCACACCTGGCTCGCCCACCAGGAGCGGGACGACTACTGGCGGCACGGCAGCGTCTGCGAGGACTACGGCGCGATCGAGGCCGCCGTGCTCGCGGTCGGCGGCTGGGCCGATCCGTACCGGGACACCGTGCTGCGCCTGCTGGAGCACCTCGACGCGCCGGTGCGCGGGCTCGTCGGCCCCTGGTCGCATCAGTACCCGGACCGGGGGCTGCCGCCGGGCCCGGCGATCGGTTTCCTCCAGGAGACGTTGCGCTGGTGGGACCACTGGCTCAAGGACGAGCCGACCGGTGTGCTGGACGAGCCGATGCTCCGCGCCTGGATCAACGACCCGGTGCCGCCCGCCACCTCGTACCCGACCATGCCCGGCCGCTGGGTCGGCGAGGACGCCTGGCCGTCGCCGTCCGTCACCTGGGACGAACGCCCGCTCGGCGGCCCGGACGACGAGCCGGCGATCGTATGCTCGCCGCTGCACACCGGGCTGGACGCGGGCCGTTTCTTCCCCTTCGGCAACGCCACCGATCTGCCGCCCGACCAGCGGGAGGAGGACGGCCGTTCGGTCTGCTTCGACTCGGCGCCGCTGACCGGGAGGGTGGAGATCCTCGGCCGGGCGCGGGTGCGGCTGCGGCTGGACAGCGCCACCCCGCGCGCCCATGTCATCGCCCGGGTCTGCGACGTGGCGCCCGACGGCTCCTCGACCCTGGTCACCCGTGGGGTGCTCAATCTGCTGTCCCGCGAGGGGCGGGAGCGGGCGGTGGAGTGGGAGCCGGGGACGTACGAGGACGTGGAGTTCGAGCTGAACGCCACGGGGTACGCCTTCCCGCCCGGCCACCGCATCAGGGTCGCCGTCTCCGACACGTACTGGCCGTGGGTCTGGCCGCACGGCGAACGCGGCCGGCTGACCGTACGGCCCGGCCGGAGCGCGCTGCTGCTGCCCGTACGGGATCCGGGCGCCGACGCGGGCCGTCCGCCCATCGTCTTCGAGCCGCCCGAGCAGGCCCCGCCGCTCGCGGTGACCGTGGACCCGCCCGTCGGGGCCCGCCCCGAGCGCCTCGTCACCCATGACGTCGCGACGGGGGAGTGGGTGCTGGACGTGGACCCCAACTACGGGGGTTCGCGCACGTATCCCGACGGACTGCGCTACGAGGAGAGCGCCCGCGAGACCTACCGCATCCGATCCGGCGATCCGCTGTCGGCCGTGGCAAGCTCTCGGTGGACCATCCGGCTGCGGCGCGGGGACTGGGACGCGGAGGTCGTCACCGCCGTGGAACTGCGTGCCACGGCGGAGGAATTCATCATGGACAGCAGCATCGAGGCTCGGGCGAACGGAGAGACAGTGGTCACGCGCGCATGGCATCGCACCACGCCGAGGACGTCCGCGTGACGTCCCGTTCCGAACGCCGCCCGCCGCGCCGCGCCGTCGCGGCCTCCGCCCGCACCCGGCAGCCCACCGAGGTGCGCCGCCGGCTGATCGTGGAGGCCGCGGTGCCGCTCATCGCCGAGCGCGGCACCGCGGCGGTGGGGGTGCGCGAGGTGGCGGCCGCGGCGGGGGTGTCGGTCGGCACGGTCACGTACCACTTCGAGAGCGTGCAGGAAGTCCTCTCCGAGGCGATGGTGCTGCACATAGAGCGCTACTACGCCGCGCTCAGCGAGGCCGCCGCGAAGGCCACCAGCGGGCCGGAGGGGCTGCGGCTGCTCATCGACGCGCTCTTCACGGACGATACGGACCGGCACTGGCGGATGTGGTTCGACTACTGGAACGCGGGCGAACGGGACCAGACGTTCGCCCGTGGCCAGGCCGAACGGTACGAGCGCTGGCACGAGGAGATCCGGGCCCTGGTGGAACGGGGCCGTGTCGAGGGCGAGTTCCACTGCGAGGACCCGGCCGACTTCGCCCTCCGCTTCTCCGCCCTGGCCGACGGCCTCGCCCTGCGCCGCCTCCGCCAGGTGCCCGCGCTGACCGTGGCCGACGCCCGGCGCCATCTGCGGCGCTTCGTGGACGCGGAGCTGCGGGGCACGGCGGCCTGAGCGCTCCGCCTGGAAGCGCCCTGAGCCGCCGTCGATCGTCCGCGGCGCCGTCGTGGCCGCCCGCGCCCGCGCGGCGGAGCCGCACATCGATCGCGGCCCCGCGCCCCTTCGGGGCACCACCGAAGCAGGAGCCGAGGTGGGGCCATGTCGCGCTCGACTTCGGCCCGCGCCTCAAGGGGCTGCTCGAAGCGTGCGCGGTAGGGCTCGTCTCCGCACGATCCGATCGCTGAAAGCTCGTGGGGAAGGGGGGCTGGGCCGCCGGGCCCGGCCCCCGCGACCGTTCTAGGCGCGGCGGATCGCGCGCCCCGCGAGGACGTCCGTCCGCCGCCCGTCCTCGATGACGAAACGGCCGTCGATGAGGACGTGCGGAATGCCGGTCGGGAGGGTGCGCGGGGCCTCGAACGTCGAGCCCGCCGCCACCGTCTCCGGATCGAAGAGCACGAGGTCCGCGCGGTAGCCCTCGCGGATCTGCCCGCGGTCGGGGAGGCGGAGGCGGGCCGCGGGGCGGGCGGTGAGATGGGCCACGCACTCCTCCAGGGTGAGGACGCCCAGCTCACGGACGTAGCGGCCCAGGTACTGGGGGAAGGTGCCGTACGCACGGGGGTGCGGCTTGGCGCCGTGCAGGATGCCGTCGCTGCCGCCGGTGTGGGCCGGATGCTTCATGATCGCCTGGACGTTCTCCTCATGCCCGACGTGCTGGAGGATCGTCGGGCCCAGGTGGTCGTCCAGGAGCAGGCGGCGGGCGGTGACCCAGGGGGCCTCGCCGTGCTCGCGGGCGCCGGCGGCGACCGTTTTGCCGACGTAGCGGCTCAGGGTCGGGTCGCTCACACCGGAGATCTCGATCGTGTCCCAGTCGATGGGCACCCCGTGGCAGCCGTCCGCGCCGTCCACCTCCATGACGTGCCGGATGCGCTCCGCTTCGGCGTCGTCGCGCAGCCGTGCGAGGGCCGCGTCGGGGCCGCCCTCGGCCGCCCAGCTCGGCAGCATCGCGGCGAGCGTGGTGCAGCCGGGGAGGTAGGGGTAGGTGTCGAGGGTGATGTCGGCGCCGTCGGCGATCGCCGCGTCGAGGAGGGTGAGCAGTTCGGGGGCGCGGCCCTTGTTGACGTCGAAGTTCATGGTGGCGTGGGCGAGATGGAGCGCACAGCCGGACTCCCGGCTGAGGGTCACCATCTCCTCGTAGGCGCGCAGGGCACCGGCGCCGTACGAGCGGTGGTGCGGGCAGTAGTAGCCGCCATACGCGGCCACGACCCGGCACAGCTCGGTGAGTTCGGCGTCGGAGGCGTACATCCCGGGGGTGTAGGTGAGCCCGGAGGACAGCCCGACGGCCCCCTGCTCCAGCCCCTCCGCCACCAGCGCCTTCATCCGCCCGACCTCGGCGGGCGTCGCGTCGCGGTCCTCCCAGCCGAGGACGAGCATGCGGACGGTGCCCTGGGGGATGAGGTACGCGGCGTTGACCGCGATGCCCTGGCCGTCGAAGCCGTGGTCGAGACGGTCCAGGAACTCGCCGACGGTGCGCCAGCTGAAGTCGATGTCGGTGCTTCCGGGCCCACCGCCGTTCCAGCCGGTGATGGCGGTACGGATCTGGGCGAGGGTGCGGTCGTCCACGGGCGCGTACGAGAGCCCGTCCTGGCCGATGACCTCGAGGGTCACGCCCTGCGCGGCCTTCGCGGAGTGGTCGGGGTCGCGGAGCAGCGCGAGGTCGCTGTGCGCGTGCATGTCGATGAACCCGGGGGAGAGGACGAGCCCATCGGCGTCCACGACCCGTCTGCCCGTCGGCCGTGCCCCGCTCCCCTCGGCCACGACGGCGGCGATCCGCCCGCCGTCCACGCCGACGTCCGCCCGGTAGCGAGCCCGTCCGGTCCCGTCGATGACATGCGCGTCCCGGATGACCAGGTCCATGAAATACCCTCTCCTCCAGCCGATCGCGCCTGCGGCGCGCTGTACGTTTCCCCCCCCCCCCCCCCCCCCCGCCCCCCCCCCCCGCCCCCCCCCCCCTCCCCCCCCCCCCCCCCCCCCCCCCCCCCCCCCCCCCCCCCCCCCCCCCCCCCCCCCCCCCC